>NZ_CP025197.1:1201515-2403031 GCF_002844395.1 Acetivibrio saccincola
GCTTTCCCCTGAATAAATATCTGATAGTCTTTTAGATAAAACACATAAGTTTTCAAAATCGTCAAAAGAATACATAACCAAAGTGGAGCATACTCTTTTAGCTTTCTTTTTAACTCTCAGGTCTGCTCTTCTAAATCTGTTTTTGATATATTTATGAATGGATTCAAATTCATTTTCTTCATCCATTTTGGTTATTAAAATTATAAAGCCTTCATCAGCGTCAGCAACAGCTTCAATACATAATTGGGCATCTGAAGCGGTAAAGCCTAGCTGCATTTCTGCCTGTTCCATCATGTCCCAAAACAATTCCTGTGTTTCCGGAGAATTGTAATTTAAGGAATTCAAATCAATATTCCTCTCCTCTAAATCATTAAATGAAATTGTAACTTTAATTTTATTTTCATTTATTTTTTCTATTTTCATTGGACACCTCCATTGTTTTAGAAATTAATAGATTCCTATACTTATATTATACTTGTTAATAGTAAAAAAGAGAAGGCTAAAAACTAGATTGATTAGTTTTCCATAAAAACAAAATATAGGTTGTGTTATATCCTCAAAATTATTCAAATAATAATACAAAAGCAACAATAGGGAGGATATTTAATGTCTGTAAATAATATATCGGCAAACTTAGAAAATAAAAAAGTAAATTCTGATGTAATATATAATAAAGAAAAAGATTTTTATAAGGGTGCAGCCGGAGAATTGAGAATGCGGGCAGAAGGCTTATTTAAAAAAGCAAAAGAGAAGGGAATATCCATTGAGGATGTGTCTATTAGTGTGGTAAAAGAAAACAAAGTAAATTTTCCTGGCATTGGGAAAATTGAGCTTCCTGCTTATTTAGTAAAAGTCAGGGGAAGGGATATGACTAGCGGCCAGGTTATTGTAGACGGGAAGCAAATTGACTATTACAACAGGTTTCAAAAATATGTGGCAGAAAAAATTGAGGAGAAAAATGCCCCTATAAAAGAAGGTAAATTGGATTATTTGTTGACAGATTGGGAAAAATTCAAAATAGGAAAAGAACTTATTGATGATAAAGAATTTGGCTTGGAAAAAACAATAACTGGAGCTTGTGACAGGATAATCAGAAAATTAATGGGTGAAAATGACTGGTTGTATCCCGAAGAAGCAAGACTTTTAGATGAAGAATTCTACTATGTCCAGGACCAGATTAATAAAAGCAGTAAAAAGAAAGTTAAAACTCCTGACAAAAAAGCTACAACAAGGCAAATAAACTACCTTAAACAAAAATTAAAAAACGCAGGATTAAACGCTGATGATGAGTTTATTTTAAAAATGGTTTTAAAAGAGGCGGGTTTTGAAAGTTTAGAAGAAATAAGCGTAACAGATATGAGTAAAATAATAGAAGGACTGGATAATATAATTACAGAGGTGAAGGAAGCAGTAAAAAATATTAATTAAAAATAAATATATTTTATATATAAATATTTGTAATAAAAAAATAACAACTTTTAAATTCAAATTTTGTTGAAATAGGACAGTTTGTGTGATTATAATAATAAGTGTGCCGGTTTATAATATTTATTAGAGAAAAATGCCGCAAAAAAAGAACTCAGTTTATATTTCATTACATTTACAAGGGGATAAGTAAAAATATGCATAAACATTTAATTTTAGCAAGCTATATGAGGTGATTACCATTAGAATAGTATTAGCATCCTCATCACCCAGGAGGTCTCAGCTTTTAAGCCAGGTAGGCCTGGATTTTGAGGTTATAGAGCCTGATATTGATGAAACCAACGGGTTAGATTTGGAAGCTTCCCGGTTGGTGGAGTTTTTGGCATATGAAAAAGCACATTTTGTGGCAAAAAAAATATCAAATAATTTAAAAGAGGATGAAAAATGCCTTGTTATCGGGGCAGATACAATAGTTAAAAAGGAAAAGATTTTAGGAAAACCACAAAACAGTGAGGAAGCTTTTCAAATGTTAAAGTACATCCAGGGTTCCTGGCATAAGGTTTTGACAGGGGTCGCTGTTATTGATGCTTCTACTATGAATGGGATAAGTGATTTTGAGGTAACTGATGTAAAAATGAAGGAACTTAGTGACAGTACCATAAAGGCATATATTGAAACAAAAGAACCTCTTGACAAAGCCGGTGCATATGGAATTCAAGGTATAGGTTCAATATTTATAGAGAAAATAAACGGCTGTTATTTTAATGTTGTAGGACTGCCTTTGGCAAAATTAGATACTTTATTGAAAAAATTTGGTGTTTCTATAGTATAATGGTTATTAGCATGGAAGGAGAATAAAATATGGGTATATTTTCAAGGGATATAGGGATAGATTTAGGTACAGCAAATACACTAGTGCAGGTAAAGGGTAAAGGAATTATTGTAAGAGAACCATCAGTGGTTGCAATAAATAAAAGAACCAGGGAAGTACTTGCAGTTGGCGATACTGCTAAAAACATGATAGGAAGGACCCCGGGGAACATAGTTGCAATAAGACCTATGAAAGACGGGGTTATAGCGGACTTTGAAACAACTCAGAGCATGCTTAAGTACTTTATAAAAAAGGCAATGTCCAGGGGAATGTTTGGAAAACCCAGGGTAGTTGTATGCGTACCGTCAGGTGTTACAGAAGTGGAAAAAAGGGCGGTGGAAGAGGCAGCCACCAATGCAGGCGCAAAAGAGGCATTTTTAATTGAAGAGCCTATGGCTGCGGCAATTGGGGCAGATCTTCCTGTTGAAGAACCATCCGGAAGCATGGTGGTGGACATTGGAGGAGGAACCAGCGAGGTAGCTGTAATTTCCCTTGGTGGTATTGTTACCAGCAAGTCCCTGAGGGTTGCCGGTGACGAATTTGATGAATCTATTGTGAACTATGTCAAAAAAGAATATAATTTAATGATAGGTGAAAGAACGGCAGAAGAAATAAAAGTTAAAATAGGGGCTGCTTATTTAAGACCTAAAGAAGAGTCTATGGAAATAAGGGGGAGGGACTTAATTACAGGACTCCCTAAAAACATAGTAATAACATCTACAGAAGTTGCCGAAGCTTTAAAAGAGCCTATAAATTCAATAGTAGATGCAATAAAATATACTCTTGAAAAGACGCCGCCTGAACTGGCTGCTGATATTATGGACAGAGGTATTGTACTTACAGGAGGAGGGGCACTTCTTAGCGGTTTAGACCGGTTAATCAGAAGCGAAACAGGTATGCCTGTTTCAGTTGCAAAAAATCCTTTAGACTGTGTTGTTCTTGGTACAGGAAGGGTTGTAGATGAAATAGAAACATTGCGGAAATTGCTTATTCCTCCAAAGAAAATTAGATAGGGGGGATACCTCTTGAAAAAATTATTTAAAAAAAAATTATTTTTACTATTGCTTGTTACAATTGTTATTTTAATTGTAATAGGTGTATCTTCCCGTAAAAACAGCAAGATAAATTATCTGGCAAGTGCATTTAATTTTATCATGTCCCCATTGCAGCAATTTACCAGTTATACTGCTGATAAAGTTGATGAGCTGACGGGTTATTTTGGGGATGTTAAAACATTGAGAGAAGAAAATAAGAAGCTAAAAGAGCGGGTCGAACTTTTAGAGGACGAAGTAAGGAAGCTTGAATCATACCGTGAAAAAAATGAAGAGCTGAAAGAGGCATTGAATATAAAAGAACAGTTTAACGATTTTGAATTTTGCGGTGCAGATATAATAGCAAGGGATGCAGGCAACTGGTTTAATGTCTTCACCATTAATGTGGGCAGTAAAGACGGTGTATCTGAAAGTGATATTGTAATAGCTCAAAATGCCCTGGTGGGCAGGGTAATGTCAGCGGATATAATGTCATCAAAGGTCATTTCCATTATTGATGTTGACAGTACTGTAAGTGCCCGTATAGTGAGAACAAGGGATTTGGTTGTGGTAAAGGGTGATTTAAAGCTTAAGGACGATGGCCTTTGCAGAATTGAATATATTGAACCGCATATTGATATATCTGTTGGAGATACAATTGAAACTTCCGGATTAGGAGGAATTTATCCTAAAGGAATAGTGATAGGGGAAGTAAAAGAAGTAAGGCAGATAAATAATGAATTAAACAGGTATGCAATAATTGAACCGGCTGTTGATTTTAAAAGAATTGAAGAGGTATATGTTTTAAAGAGAAAGTACTAATTTTTATGGGTGTCAAAGGTGGAGAGAATTGATGAGGATAAAAATAATAGGATATACTCTTATGATGGTTATTTTTGGGTTGTTACAATCAACAGTGCTGGATTATCTGAAAATATTTAATGTAAAACCAAATTTACTTATGGTTTTTATTGTAATTGTGGCTTTTTTAGGAAATAATATTGAGGGGGCAATAGTTGGTTTTTTTAGTGGTCTTATACACGATATGATTTCCGGGAAAGCCATTGGGTTTTATGCTTTATTAGGTTTATATCTTGGTTTTTGTGTAGGTTCTTTAAATAAAAGACTGTATAAAGAAAACATTTTTGCAGTTATTTTTTTTATACTTGTCTCTACAGTGGTTTATGAATACAGCGTATACTTTTTTCATACAATCTTCCGCCACAGCTTAGACTTATTTTATCCGCTAAGGAGTGTAATTTTGCCTTTAGCATTGTATAACGGAATTGTCTCTATATTTATTTATATATTTGTTTATAAAATTAATGAAAAGTATGAAGCTTCTAAAAAACTATCCAGAAAGTACTAATGATAAATACCAGGTAAGAAGGTAGAGGTGGTGTAGTTTTGAAAGAAAAAAAACGTCAAAGATATATAGTTATAGCTATAGGTCTTTTACTGGCATTTACAGCAATTATATTTCAATTGGTAAATCTTCAGATAGTCCGGGGAAAGGAGTTTGCACAAAAGTCCAAAAGAAGAATTATCAGTGAGAGGGAAATTATTGCCCCCAGAGGGAATATCGTTGACAGAAACGGGCTTCCAATAGCGGTTAACAGGACGGCACATAATGTGAAGCTGGCTGCAACAGACTTGAAAGCGCCGGAATACAATGAAATGATTTTAAAACTTATAAATGTATTTGAGGAATATAATAATGGTTCATATGAAAAGAATCTTGAAAACTATCTTACATTTGACCCTATAGAATTTGGACCTGCTTTAGAATCAGAAGAAGCCCTTGAAAAGTGGAAAAGCGAAATGGTTATTAAAGAAAAAGATATAGAGAAATTGAAAACCCCTGAAGATGTTTTCAGATATTTCCGTGAAGAAAAGTTTTCAATTGATGAAAAGTATACTGATGAGGAAGCTTACAAAATAATGACAGTAAGATATGATATGCTTATAAAATACAGTCCTTCAAGCCCAGTTTTAATTGCAAAGGATGTTAGTATGGAAACGGTGGCACAGCTGGAGGAAAGGCATTTTGAATTTCCGGGGATAATAATTGACAGTGTTCCTCAAAGAAGATACATTGATGCTACTTCTGTTGCACATGTGCTGGGATATATCGGCGTTATAAACCAAGAAGAATATGAAAGACTTAAAGAAGAAGGTTATAAACTAAACGATATGTTAGGAAAGACAGGTATAGAGCTTTCGGCAGAAAAAGATTTAAGGGGTATTAACGGTCAAAAAAGAGTTGAAGTTGATACAAAAGGAAGGCTTACCAGGGAACTTAGCAGCAACCCTGCAGTTCCGGGGAATGATATTGTGCTTACAATAGATTCACGCCTTCAGAAAGTTGCCATGGAATCTTTAGAGAGAAATATAAACAGGATTAATGCCCTAGCGGAGGAAGATCCTAAAAGATATCAGGGAAATGCAGAAGCAGGGTCGGTGGTTGCCATTGATGTTAGAAATGGTGAAGTACTTGTTATGGCTAGTTACCCCACTTATGACCCAAATGTATTTTTGTCAAACAGTAAAGAAGCACAGAAGGCACGCATGGATCTTAATGACCCAAATAATACTGCAAGACCTCTTATTAACAGGGCTATACAGGGAGTGTATGCTCCAGGGTCTGTTTTTAAGCCTATTACTGCAATTGCAGGTATTGAATCTGGTAAAATTTCAAAAGGCAGGGATTATATTACCTGCAGAGGAAGGCACAATATAGGGGGATGGAATTTTGAGTGTCTTCTTTACAGAAACTACAGGGGATCTCATGGAAGACTGGATTTGGCAAGGGCTATGGGTACTTCTTGCAACATTTATTTTCATGAACTTGGAGTTGATACAGGCATAGATATAATTGATAAATGGTCAAAGTATTTTGGATTAGGAGAGCGAACCGGGATAGAATTACAGTGGGAAGCTGCCGGAACAAGGGCAAATAAAGAAACTAAACGGAAGCTTAGAAATGAAGAATGGAGACCGGCTGATACTGCACAGGTTGCAATAGGTCAGTTTGACAATCTTTTCACACCATTACAGCTTGCTAACTATACCAGTACTTTGGCTAACGGAGGCAAGAGATATTCTCCTCATATAATAAAAGAAGTGAGGAAGCACGATGGTTCAATAGTAAGGCAGGCAAACATAGAATATGAAGAATTGCCTTTATCTGAAGGAACAATGGAATATATAAATGAAAGCTTGAAGGCGGTTATAAGTGAAAATTATGGTACTGCATATGGTTATTTTAATGAATTGCCGGAAGGAATAACTGTAGCCGGAAAAACCGGAACCGCCGAAACGGGTACAGGTACGTCAAATGCTTTATTTATAGCATATGCACCGGCAGAGAACCCTGAAATTGCAGTTGCGGTGGTTATAGAAAAAGGGGTATGGGGTTCTAATGCAATTCCCGTTGCAGTTGATATATTTAAGGAATATTTTGGAACCAACACTAATATTTTGCCGGAAGACAGCATAACCACGGATAAAGTAAGATTTACAAGATAAATCCAATATAAACTTTAATTTGTATTATATTTTAATGTTATATTTATATTTTGTGTCATATTTAAATGTTATATTATATGGAGGAAGTAAAAATGAGGAACAACAGTATAGTTTTTAAGGGCACATCGGACAGTTTAATTGTTATTATGAAAGAAGAAGCAGATTTTGAGACTATTTTAGAGGAGATGGAGTTTAAAATTTCTTCTAATGAAAGATTTTTTAAAGGTGCTGACCTAAAAGTTAAATATAGGGGGAAAAAGCTTTCAGAGGAGGAAGAAAACAAAATATTTGAAATTTTGAAAAACAAGAGCGGGGCAAAAATTACAAGTTTTGAAAAAGACACAAATATACCTGTGGAAGTAAAAAGAGAACCTGCTGCAAAGCCGCATCCAATAATTAAGATGAGTAACTTTTATTTTAAAGGCATTGAAGAAGGGATTACAAAGTTTCACAGAGGTACAGTACGCTCAGGACAGCTGCTGCGCTTTGACGGCAACATAGTGGTTATAGGGGATGTAAATCCAGGAGGTGAAGTAATAGCGGCTGGAAATGTGGTGGTTATGGGTTCTTTGAGGGGGATTGTTCATGCAGGTTCTGACGGCAACAGGGAGGCTATAGTTGTTGCTTTGAATTTAAACCCAACCCAACTTAGAATAGCAGATGTAATTACCCGCTCACCGGATGATAAGCAAATTGAAAACCAATTTATACCTGAAATGGCTTATATAAAAGACAATTTTGTGTATATTGACAGATATCTGCCTTCTAAAGGCTGAATATTTTAAACTTAAAAGAATGAAAAAACTGAAAAAATGATAAATTGTGTAATTGACAAATTGTTAAAAGATATATATAGTTTAGGTGAGGGTTTATAAAATTTTTCTGTAAAATAAATAAAATTAATGCTCTTTAAACCTAAATGCATAGTATCTTTTGCTTTAAACATTCTTAATCGATTACATGTTGGGAGGTAAACATAAATGGGAGAGGTTATAGTAATAACTTCAGGAAAAGGCGGGGTTGGTAAAACTACTTCTACTGCTAATATAGGAACAGGTCTAGCACTAGAGGGTAAAAAGGTGGTTTTACTTGATACAGATATAGGGCTTAGAAATTTAGACGTGGTAATGGGACTTGAGAATAGAATTGTGTACGACATTGTAGATGTTGTTGAAGGCACATGCAGGTTAAAACAGGCATTGATAAAGGATAAGAGATATACTGGTTTGTATCTTTTACCGGCAGCTCAAACCAGAGACAAGTCTGCTATTACTCCGGAACAAATGCTTAATTTGTGTGAGGAATTAAAGCAGGAATTTGACTATATACTGGTGGATTGTCCTGCAGGTATAGAGCAGGGTTTTAAAAATGCAATTGCAGGGGCAAACAGGGCTATAGTGGTTACAACTCCTGAAGTATCTGCTGTCAGGGATGCAGACAGGATAATAGGTCTTTTAGAAGCTAATGAAGTTAGAAATCCAAAACTTCTTATAAACAGGGTACGTCAGGACATGGTGAAGCGCGGGGATATGATGTCTATAGACGATATTATTGATATTTTGGCAATTGATCTTATAGGTGTTGTTCCTGATGATAAGAAAATAATTGTATCCACAAATAAGGGAGAGCCTGCTGTGGTGGACAACAAATCTCTTGCAGGACAGGCTTACAGGTCAATAACAAAAAGAATAATGGGACAGGATGTTCCGCTGCTAAACTTAGAGAATGAAGAAGGTTTCATGTTTAAGATAAAGAAGTTATTTGGTTTGAAGGCAAACTGAGAGGAGGAAAATTATGTTCTTAGATTTATCTAAGTTATTTGGCAAACCTAAAAAGTCTAAAGATTTTGCAAAGGAAAGGCTTAAGCTGGTGCTAATTCACGACAGGGCAAATGTTTCTCCTCAGTTTTTAGAAATGGTAAAAGGAGAAATAATAAAAGTTATTTCAAATTACATGGATGTGGATGAGGACGCTTTGGATATTAAGATGACAAGGACAAAAGCAGAAGAAGGGGACGGGGTTGTTCCTGCTTTGGTGGCAAATATACCCATTAGAAAAGTAAAGAACAGCGGTAAATAGACGGTTTGGAATGATAATATGAATATAGCCTTAATTGCTCATGATAAGAAAAAAGAATTAATGGTGTCATTTTGTATTGCCTATAAGAATATACTTGAAAAACACAATCTTTTTGCTACCGGGACTACTGGAGCGGTAATCGTCGAGTCAGCAGGTCTTAAAATAGAAAAGTTCCTTCCTGGATTAATGGGAGAGCAGCAGATAGGAGCCAGGGCTGCTTATAACGAATTGGATCTTGTTATCTTTTTCAGAGACCCTTTAACTGCTAAATCTGACGAACCAGATGTAAACTACCTGCTTAAATTATGTGATATGAACAACATTCCCTTTGCTACAAACCTTGGGACAGCTGAGATGCTGATAAAAGGTCTGGAAAGAGGGGATTTAGATTGGAGAGAACTAATTAATAAGTAAATTAGCTGACAAATTAGTTAAATTTTAATTTATATATATTTAAATTATATATAAATTAATTATATATAAACCAATTATTAAAACTAATTATATATAAACTGCAAAGAATTAATTTGCATATAAAATAGCTATGGCAAAAGACAATTATAGAAAAAACCTCTTTTATTATTTAAAAGAGGTTTTTGTAATATTCCTCAAAATAAAAAATATAATTTACTGTAATAAAAATTTCACAACAAGAGGAAGTGCTGTACAAGTGGAAGATATTATGATAAGAAACAGATACCCAGGACAGTCAGTCCGATACAGGAGAAGGACGAGAAAAGTTAAGAGGCAAAAGAGACATGGAAGGAAATCCTTTAATATAATTCAAAAGATTATATTGCAGACGGCTTTGTGTATTTTTCTGGCAGTCTTTGCAGTAATCATAAAAGTGGCAGACAGCCCTGTTACAAATTATATTGAAAATAAAATAACAGGTATACTGTCTTATAATGTTGATATCAAAGATTTTCTTTACAAAATGGACAATTTTATTCAAAAAGCAGATGAAAAAAATCATGAAAAAGATGAAAATGTTAAAGAAGATGAAAAGCAAATTGCCATATCCGGTGATAATCCATATGGTGGTAATGCCCGTGATAATAATGAGGCTATAAATGTAAACAGTGATGTTGCAAATGGGGATTTTGCAAGTGATGATTATAAAGTTTTAAGCATGGATGAAAACAATATATATTACGGGGAGTTTTCAGAAGAAAAAAGGGTTGACAGCATAAGCTATAGCGTTGAAGATGAGCATTTATTTGTTATTCCTGTTGGAGGGACGGTATCCTGCTTTTTTGGGGAAAAGAAAGAATCATCAAATGGTACTGAAGATTATCATACAGGCATCAATATAGAAGCTGAAGCAGGAACTCCTATAAGGGCAGCTCATAACGGGGAAGTATTGGAAGTTGGGGAGGACTTAGAGAGGGGCAAATTTATAGAGGTGAAACATAAAAAGAATCTAAGGGTAATATATTCTAACTGTTCAGAGTTGTTAGTAGAAAAAGGTCAATACATTAGTAAGGGAGATGTCATAGCAAGAGTGGGGAATACTGCTAATTTTAAAATCCCGTCCCTTTATTTAATATTCCTTAAAGATGATATACCTGTAAATCCATTAGATTATATTGATGTTACTAATAAGCAAGATGTATAAAATAGATAATGAGAATAATGGTAAAATAAAAAAATATGTTAAAGTAAGAGTAAATCCTTTGTTTATTGTTTTTGTCCCGTTAATGGTATATTTTAATTATTTTCCCCAATACTGTATTATATATTTTTCCATGACAGTTCATGAATTAGCCCATATTTTTACGTCAAAATTAATGAAAGCTAAATTACAGTCAGTTAAAATATTGCCAATAGGAATACATGCTGAAATTAAATATAATTATTTGTCTTTGGTAAAGCGCTGTTTAATAAATATAAGCGGTCCCATTGCGAACCTTCTGTTTTTCACTGTATGTTTCATTTTAAAAGCATATTGTTTGTATGATATGCTTTTTTTTATCTATGCAAATATTTCACTGGCAGTATTTAATTTGCTGCCTGTATACCCTTTAGACGGAGGGAAGCTGTTAAAAGATATTCTTGAAACAAAACTGGGTTTTTTTAAAACTTCGAAGTACATAAGGAGAATATCCCTGGTATTCTTAATATTGATGTCTTTTTTAGGAACACTTCAATACATCACCAGCGGTTATAATATAAGCCTATTGGTTTTGGTTATATATCTTTTATTTAATTTTAAAAATAATAAAACGGAGGTAGCGTTAATGAATGTAAAAAATCTTGTATACAGGGGTTCAAGATTTAAAAAGAAAGGCATATATCCTGTAAGGGAGTTGGCTGTGATGGAGACAAAGAGTTTAGGTGATGTTATAAAGAGTATGGATTTTGATAGATTCCACATTATATATGTACTTGATGAAAATATGAAGTTGATTGATGTGGTTACGGAAAAAGAGGTTTTAGACTATGCAATTAAGTACAATACACAGATTTCTTTTAAAGACTTGTTTGAAGACTGCAAAAAAACTCCACTTTGAAGTGGAGTTTTAAGATTATGAAATTTTATTCTTATTTTTGAAGTAAGTTGAGATTTTCAAGGATTTTTCTTGTGGATTTAGCCCTGTTCATGGTTAGAAGATGGATGCCGTCCACTCCGTTGTCTATTAAATCCTGTATTTGCATACATGCATATTCTATACCTGCTTTTAACATATCATCAGGATTACCGCCGTATTTATCCATGATAATAACCAATTGTGCAGGAATTGACGCACCGCAAAGAGATGCAATTCTTTTTATCTGGTCTGCTCTAAAAACAGGCATTATACCAGGCGTTACAGGGCAGGTAATTCCTAAAGAAATGGCTCTGTCTAAAAAGTCATAAAATATTCTGTTGTCAAAAAATAGCTGTGTAACCAAGAAGTCAACCCCGGTATCCACTTTGTTTTTTAAATTTATAAGGTCATCTTTAATGCGGGGGCTGTCTACATGTCCTTCAGCATAGGCAGCAGCAGCTATGCATAGGTTGCTTCTTTTTTTAATATGCTCTATCAGTTGGCTTGCATATTGGTATACATTTTTACTGAAATCGAAATCAGGCTGGTCTCTGGGTGGGTCTCCCCTTAGGGCCAATACATTTTCCAACCCTTCATTTTCTAAAGAATCTATAAGTGAATCTATTTCTTCTTTAGAATGTCCCACACATGTAAAGTGCGCCATACTTTCTATTTTGTAGTCTTTTTTTATTTTTGATGCAATTTCAATGGTACGGTCTTTGGCACTGCCTCCCGCTCCGTAAGTTACACTTATAAAATCAGGTTTTAGCTTTTTAAAATCTTCTAATTTGTCATATATGGAATCTAAAGGCATATCAAGTTTAGGTGGAAATATTTCAAAGGAAATAACAGGTTTTTTGGTTTTAAATAAATCAATAAGTCTCATCTCTAATCTCCTCTTTTATATGTATTTGGAACATTTACTACAAAAATTATATCATAAAAACATCTACTGTCAAGTATATTTAAGTACATTTATATACAGCCAAAGATAATGACAGATATTTAAAGTACATTTAAATACAATTAAAATTTCGTTATAAATTATAGGAAATTCATGCAGGAAACTCTCAAAAAGGAAAAGCCCCTTGCATTAAAGATACATGTATTTTGTTTAGCAATTTAACCTTGACAAATTATATTGAGAATAGTATTATAATAGCAAGATAAGTTTAAAAACGCCTTTTTAACAGGCAAGCTTTAAAAAAACCTTAAAGGGGCAAATTTACGTTTATGAGAACCTTCTTAAAAGGAAGGTTTTTCTATTTTATTGTCTTTTTTATTGTTTTTTGTGTCCGGGATATGGTTAATATATTGTTTATCTTTACTCTTACAAAGGTAAAAGAAGCTGGAGATTCCTGGCTAAAAGGCGTTGTTATTATACAGAATGGGGTTTTTTTATGCGAAGTCATGAAAATTATATGAAAAGAGCCATAGAGTTAGCAAAAAAAGGATGGGGAAGAACAAATCCAAATCCTCTTGTAGGTGCTGTCATTGTAAAAGACGGCAAAATTATTTCTGAAGGGTTTCATGAAGTGGTAGGAGGAAGTCATGCGGAAGTTTGTGCAATTAATAATGCCGACACTTCTGTTGCCGGAAGTACAATGTATGTAAATTTAGAGCCTTGCTCCCATTACGGAAGAACCCCGCCCTGCGTGAAGGCAATTATAGAAGCCGGAATAAAAAAAGTTGTTGTGGCAATGATAGACCCAAATCCTAAAGTTTCAGGAAAAGGTGTGAATATTTTAAAAGAAGCAGGGGTAGAAGTTGAAGTAGGGGTAATGGAAAAAGAGGCAAAGGCTTTAAATGAGATATTTATAAATTATGTGGTAAATAAAAAGCCTTTTGTAATTATGAAAACCGCCATGACTTTAGACGGGAAAATTGCAACTTTTACAGGAAGTTCTAAGTGGATTACAGGTACCGAGGCAAGAAGATACGTGCATATTATAAGAGACAGGGTGTCGGCTATAATGGTGGGTTCAAACACTGTAATAAAGGATAATCCTTTTTTAACTACAAGGCTTGAGAATAAGGAAGGAAAAGACCCTGTAAGGATTATTGTAGACGGCAAGGGAATTGTGCCTGAGGACAGCAATGTATTTAATTCCTCGTCAAAAGCACCTGCTATACTTGCCACCACTTTATCCATTGATAAAGACAAAGAGAAAAGATTGACGGAAAAGGGTGTAAAAATAATAAAAACAGAAGGCGAACATGTGGACTTAAAATTATTAATGGATGAACTATATAAAATTAATATAGACAGCATATTGCTGGAGGGAGGGGGAACCCTTAACAGCTATGCTATTTCTTCAAAAATAGTGGATAAAGTTATGTTTTTTATAGCACCAAAGATAGTGGGAGGAAAAAATGCTGTTACTCCCGTTGAAGGTTGTGGAATAGATAAAATGGAAGATGCGTTGGAAATAAAAAATGTTTCGGTAAAAGAGTTTGGGAATGATATACTAATTGAAGGATACCTTGAGAAATAAAACAAGAAACAGGTGAAGGAAATGTTTACTGGTATTGTTGAAGAAATAGGAACACTAAAGGAAATAATACCGTCAAGTCAATCAATTAAATTGACTGTTTGGTGTGAAAAAGTTATACAGGATGCAAAGGTAGGGGACAGTATAGCTGTAAACGGTATATGCCTTACTGTTACAGAGTTTACAGACAAAAGTTTTATTGCTGATGCTATGCCTGAGACTATGAGAAAGACAAATTTGGGAAGCTTAAAGGTTGGAGGAAAAGTAAATCTTGAAAGGGCCTTAAGGCTGGGAGACCGATTGGGCGGGCATATTGTAACAGGGCATATTGATGGTACCGGGAAAGTTGTAAACAGGTGGGAGGAAGACAATGCAATATGGCTTGAGATTACTGCAAGTCCGAATATATTAAAATACATAGTTCAAAAAGGCTCGGTGGCACTGGACGGAACCAGTCTTACAATTGCAGGTGTGGGGGAGAGTAACTTCAGGGTTTCATTAATACCCCTTACAGCAGAAATGACCACCCTTAAAAACAAAAAATACGGGGATATAATAAATATAGAATGTGATATAATAGGAAAATATATAGAAAAACTGCTAAGTATAGATGTCAGGGACAGTGAGCCGGGAAAAAAGATAGATTTGGATTTTTTAAAAAAGTACGGATTTGCTTAAAAGAGGATGTGGCACAGTAATTTGGTGTAGCACAGAAGGGAGGATTTATGTTGAAGTTTAATAAAGTAGAAGAGGCCATAGAAGATATAAAACAGGGAAAGATGGTAGTTGTAGTTGATGATGAGGACAGGGAAAATGAAGGGGACTTAGTGATGGCGGCAGAAAAGGCCACCCCTGAGAGTATAAATTTTATGGCAACTTATGGCAGGGGAATGATTTGTGCACCATTGACCAAAGCCAGGGCGGAGGAGCTAAAGCTTGATCTTATGGTTGAAAAAAATAAGGAACGTATGAAAACCGCTTTTACCGTTACTGTGGACCATAAGGATACCACTACAGGCATTTCTGCTTTCGAAAGGGCTAAGACAATAAAGGAACTTGCCAACAAAGATGCAAAAGCTGAGGATTTTTTGAGGCCGGGGCATGTTTTCCCCCTAGTTGCCGTGGAAGGCGGGGTTTTAAAAAGGGCAGGACACACAGAAGCTGCTGTGGATTTGGCTAAAATGGCAGGTCTTTATCCTGCAGGGGTAATATGCGAAATAATGAATGAGGACGGCACAATGGCAAGAGTTCCCCAACTGATGGAGTATGTGAAAAAACATAATCTAAAAATTATTACAATTGCAGATATTATAAGCTATAGACGAAATACTGAAAAACTTATTAAAAAGGCTGCAGAGGCAAAAATGCCTACAAAGTATGGGGAATTTAAAATTGTTGCATATGAAAATGCTATTAACGGGGAACATCATGTGGCGTTGGTAAAAGGTGATATTTCCGGTACAGATGAGCCGGTGCTGGTGAGAGTTCATTCAGAATGCTTAACAGGAGATGCCTTTCATTCTTTAAGGTGTGACTGTGGTGAGCAGCTGGAAGTCGCTTTAAAAAAGATAAATGAAGAAGGAAGAGGCGTTCTTTTATACATGCGTCAGGAGGGCAGAGGAATAGGTCTTGTTAATAAGGTGAAGGCTTATGAGCTTCAAGATGAGGGAAAAGATACTGTAGAGGCTAATATATTGTTGGGTTTTCCGGCAGATTTAAGGGAGTATGGAATTGGAGCTCAAATATTAAAAGACCTTGGTTTGAAGAAAATAAAACTTCTTACAAATAACCCTAAAAAACTGGTAGGGCTAAAAGGGCATGGTTTAGAATTAGTTGAAAGAGTTCCAATTGAAATAAAAGAAAATAATGTTAATAAATTTTACCTAATGACAAAAAAAGAAAAAATGGGACATATGCTGTCAAGTTTAATTTCAAAAGAGGATAAGGAGGACAACAAAAATGGTTAAGATGAATCATGGAAAGCTTATTGCAACAGGTTTAAAATTCGGAGTGGTAGTTGGGCGTTTTAATGAATTTATAAGTGGCAAACTTCTAGACGGCGTTATAGACGGACTTGTAAGGCATGGTGCTGAGGAGTCAGACATTGAAGTTTTCTGGGTGCCGGGAGCCTTTGAAATCCCATTAATGGCTCAAAAAATGGCAAAATCCCAAAAATACCATGCAATAATTTGTATTGGGGCAGTGATAAGAGGAAGTACACCTCATTTTGATTACGTTGCAAATGAAATGTCAAAGGGAATTGCAAAAGTATCTTTAGACGAGGGTATGCCGGTGGTGTTTGGAGTGCTTACAACAGACACAATTGAGCAGGCAATAGAAAGAGCTGGTACAAAAGCCGGGAATAAAGGCTATGAGGCAGCAGTAACAGCTATTGAGATGACAAATTTATTGAAGCTTTTATAATATTTTGAATATAGATATTGAATACGGACTTTTATAATATTGAATATAATCAATATTAAATGTAGTATATTGAAATTTTATAATATTGAAATTTCCGTTGTATTTTAAACCTTCAGGCAGAATACTGTCCACCTGAAGGTGTTTTTAATTTTCCTTAAATTTTTTTAAAAATTCTTCCTGTTCTTTTTTAAGAAGTAAAAGATACTTCTTTAATAAATTAGGCGTATGTACATCGGTATAAATAATTTTCAGTCCGTATTCGTAGTTATGAGTGTCTTTGGTTTTTCTAATGACAACAGCTTTCAATTTAATGGTAATACCAACGTGTAAATCAAAATTTAATTCCTGATATAAAGGAAATTCATGTTTTGAATGTACCATCATGCCATTAAAACTAATATTTTTTACCATGGCAAGATTTTTTGTCTTAGATTGTCCGATTGTTGCCTCTGCATAAATAGAAACTGGAAATCTTACGAATAATCTTTTATTTGTGGTTTTCTCAAAGCTGTCAATTTTAACCTTTAATGTGTTTTTGGATTTGTCCATACCCAGAAGGGTGCAACTGGATATGTAAATTTCATCCTTCTGTTCATGACCAAGAACTATCGGATCTCCTATTGAGCAATTTAAAAGGGCGATGTCTTCAACAAGCTTGACGCAAACGGTATCACCGCTAGATTCAGTGACCAGACTTTTAAATAATTTTGTTCCGGAGAAATGCCTGATTGATACAAGAGCACCTGTTTTTAATTCCATATTTTATCACTCCAATATCTTAGAAGTTTGTAGATGTTGTATTTATTTGTATTTTAGGTGAAGCTAAAAAAATATAGTTCTTATTGATAAAGCCATTAATGTCTGCTGCTTGTTAAAAAGATGTTGATATTATAATTACATTATAACATTAATTACGAATATTTAACATATTTATTTGATTTTTTTGATACTAAAATTTTTATTTTATTTACAAATTAATATTTATGCGAAAATTATGCGAAAATTTTAAAGGATTAAATACTTCAATATAGAATACAATAATTATATTCAAACAAGTTGGGGGGATTCAATGCAAAATAAGGAGATTATTGCCTTACTGCTAGCCGGAGGTCAGGGAAGCAGATTAGGCGTACTAACAAAAAACATAGCAAAACCAGCTGTTTTGTACGGAGCAAAATACAGGATAATTGATTTCACTTTGAGCAACTGTGTCAATTCTGATATTGACACGGTAGGAGTATTGACACAGTACCAACCCCATGAACTCAATGCACATATCGGCATTGGGAAACCTTGGGATATGGACAGGATAAACGGAGGAGTTACCATATTATCACCTTATCTCAAAGCAGAAAGAGGAGAGTGGTATAAAGGTACTGCAAATGCTGTTTTTCAAAATATTCATTATGTAGATAAATATTCGCCTAAATATGTTGTAATTTTATCAGGTGACCATATTTATAAAATGGATTATTCAAAAATGCTTGACTTTCACAAAGAAAACAATGCAGATGCCACAATTTCTGTAATAAATGTCCCCTGGGAGGAAGCAAGCAGATACGGTATTATGAATACTCATGAGGACCGCAGAATATATGAATTTGAGGAAAAACCACAAAACCCTAAAAGTAATCTTGCCTCAATGGGAATTTACATATTTACGTGGGAAGTTTTAAAGGAATATCTTATCCGTGATAATGAAAATCCTAACTCAAGTCATGATTTTGGAAAAAATATAATTCCTATGATGCTTAGTGAAAATAGAAGTATGTGGGCGTATAGATTTAGCGGGTATTGGAGAGACGTGGGAACTATACAGGCTTATTGGGAGTCTAATATGGATCTTATCAGCAGGGTACCGGATTTTAATCTTTTTGATCCTGCATGGAAAATATACACTTTTAATCATGTGAAACCCGCCCATTATATAGGACCTAATGGAAGTGTAAAAAAATCCATTGTAGCAGAAGGCTGTATGATTTATGGAAAAGTAAAAAACTCTGTAATTTTCCCGGGAGTTTATATAGATGAAGGTGCTGAAATTGAAGACTCAATTGTCATGATAGACAGTGTTATAGGAAAAAACACCTTTATAAAGCAAAGTATAATAGGCGAAAACGTAAGGGTTGGAAACAATGTAGTGGTGGGAGTTGGTGAAAATATAGTGAACAAGTTAAAACCGGAATTATATCATTCTGGTATATCAGTTGTAGGAGAAAAGGCAGAAATTCCCGATAATTGCAGAATTGGAAAAAATGTAGTTATAGACACCCATATTACCCCTGAAGATTATTGTTCTTTAGATATTGAGTCAGGAGAGAGCATATTGAAGGGAGGAGAGTGTGAATGAAAAGTACAATGGGAATAATTCTTACCGGCGGCAAGAATGACAGATTGAAAGAGCTGGCTGAGCACCGTTCAAGTACAGCTGTTCCGGTAGGTGGGAAATATAGAATGATAGATTTTGTTTTATCAAATATGGTCAATTCAGGAATAACCAATATAGGAGTGCTTACCCAGTACAGCTTCCGCTCATTAATGGACCATTTGGGTTCAGGAAAGGAATGGGACTTAGACAGGAGAAATGAGGGGCTGTTTGTATTTCCTCCGTATCTTTCAGGTGAAAACTCAGGATGGTATCAGGGAAGTGCAGATGCCATGGTTCACAATATTACTTTTTTAGAGAGAAGTTTTGAAGAATATGTAGTTGTTGCCCAAGGCAACTGTGTTTATAAAATGCTCTTTGATGACATGCTTAATTATCATATTGAGAAAAATGCAGATATAACCATTGCTTATAGAGATATGTATGATTTCCCCTATGAGGAATTGCAGTATATGGGGAATTTAGATGTGGATGAAACAGGACGGATAACTGATTTCCGTGAAAAGCATAAAAACCCGCCAACAACAATTTGTTCAATGGGAATATATATTTTAAAAAGAGAACTTTTGATTTCTTTGCTGCAGGAATGTGCAGCCCATGGAAAGTATGATTTTGTAAAGGATGTTCTTATTAAAAAGCTGAATGTGCTTAAAATTTATGGTTATAGATTTGACGGTTATTGGAGAAATATAAGTACTATTAATGCATATTACAGGATTAATATGGAGATGTTAAATCCTGAAATCCGGCGCCAGCTTTTTGTTGAAAACGGCCGTGTCTATACAAAAGTTAAAGATGAATCCCCCGCAAAGTATAATGAAGAGGCAGAAGTAAAAAATTCCATAGTTGCAGACGGATGTATAATTGAAGGAACGGTAATAGATTCGGTACTCTTTAGAGGTGTTACAGTTAAAAGGGATTCAGTGATTAAAAACAGCATAGTAATGCAGGGTTCTGTAATAGAAGAAGGTGTAAATATAAAACACTTAATTGTAGATAAAAATGTCAGGATAACAAAGGGAATCAGCCTTCAGGGAACTGATACTTTTCCGGTAATTATAAGTAAAAATACAGTGGTTTAAAAAAATACAATGGTTTAAAAACTTAAGAATTATATACAAAAAGGGATTGTTATATTTTGTAAAAATAATAATCCCTTTTTATATGTATTGAATGTTGTACAGCTATGTAATATAATTTTATAAAAGCTTAAAAACAGAGAGAAAGGTAGAATGTGTATGAAAAAAGCAATCCTTATTTATAATGCTATTTCGGGGGATCAAAGTTTACCAAACAAATTAGATTACATAGTTTACAGGTTCCAAACCAATGATATTTTGCTCCAGCCATACAGGCTGAATAAAAACCATACACAGCTTGTAGAACTGCTAAAGAGCGGGCAGTTTGATTTTGTAATAGCATCTGGAGGGGATGGGACTATAAATTATGCTGGGAATATTATTTTGAAAGAGAAATTAGCAATTCCAATGGGGGTAATTCCATCCGGAACATGTAATGATTTTGCTTCAATACTAAACATCCCCAACAAATTAGAGGATTGTTTAGACATTATACTAAAAGGTAAAACAAAAAAAGTTGATGCAGGTCTTGTAAATGATAAGAAATACTTTTTTAGTTCTTTTGCAGGCGGGGCTTTTGTGGATGTGTCCTTTAGCACCCATAATGAGCTGAAAAAAACCTTTGGACCCTTTGCTTACTATCTGAAGGCGTTAAGTGAGGTTAGAAGCCTCAAATCCTTTAGAATGAAATTTGAAACGGATGATGAAGTTTTTGAAGAAGAAATTTTGTTGTTTTTTATACTAAACGGGGTGCAGGCAGGCGGTTTTAATAATTTAATCAAGGATGCAGATTATGCAGACGGGTTAATGGATGTAGTAATAATAAAAAACTGTAATCCTATTGATATGGCATCAATTTTTTTCAAAGTTGTGGGAAAGGGCATTCCGGACGACAACAAGAATGTAATTAAACTAAAGACAAAAAGATGTTTTATAGAAAGTTATGACGAAATAGCAGTGGCTATAGATGGTGAAGAAGGACACTGTTTACCTGCTAATATAGAGTTTGTACAAAGGAGTATTGAAGTATTTGCAAATTAAAAAAGGGACTGCACTTTTTTAAAAGAGCAGTCCCTTTGCCTAACCACTATCCTTGTGTCCAAAAATGCTGCTTTTTTGCCCAACTATATTCCCATTATATGATATCCGCTGTCTACATGAATGATTTCCCCGGTTACCCCACTGGATAAATCACTTAAAAGATACAAGGCAGTTTTGCCTACGTCTTCGGTAGTGACGTTTCTTCTAAGAGGGGCTTTTTCTTCCACAGTGTCCAGTATGCTTCCAAAGTTTTTAACTCCTTTGGCGGATAATGTTTTTATAGGACCTGCTGAAATAGCATTTACTTTAATTCCGGATGGTCCAAGATCCGAAGCCAAATATCTTACGCTGGCTTCTAAGGCTGCCTTAGCAACTCCCATAACGTTGTATCCGGGAAAAACCTTTTCAGAACCCATGTATGTAAGAGTTATTATACTTCCTCCCTCTGTCATTATCTCCTTTGCACGGCGGCTTACAGCCACTAGGGAGTATGCACTGACATCCATGGCATGGGCAAAGCCTTCTCTGGAGGTGTATATAAAATCATTTTGTAAATCCTCTGTATTAGCATGGGCTATACTGTGAACAACCCCGTGGATTGTGCCGTATTTTTCTTTAATGGCAGCGAATAAATTATCTATGTCCTGGTCAGAAGAAATATCGCATTGGAATATGGAATCAGCGCCAAGTTCTGAGGCACCTTTTTTCTCTCTTTCCCCCTGGTATGTAATTATTATATTTGCACCTTCATTAATTGCAGCATTTACAATTCCCCAGGCTATACTCCACTTATTTCTTACGCCCATAACAAGAATATTCTTGCCGGCAAGTAAATTTCCCATAATCACACCGCTCCTTTACCAGTAGTTATTTTTGCAATTTGTAAAAAATCAAGGCTATATAACACCCATGATACTGACAAAACATTGGTGGGCGATAATGGACTCGAACCATCGACCCCCACGATGTCAACGTGGTACTCTAACCAGCTGAGCTAATCGCCCGAAATTAAGTATAAATAGTTTAAACTTACAGTGTATATACAATGTATTCACATTTGTACATTTGTACATATATATTGAGCACATCTATATTGTACTACACATTGTATATACACAAATCATTCTATAACGTATTCCTGTTTGTGTCAATGGTAAAAATCATTATGATAGCGTCAATTTATTGTAGGAAAAAGAAAAGTAGATGGCATCCCATTTTTTATTTGTGCAACTATTTCAAATAACGGTCTCTTAGTAACGAAAGTGTTTTACATCATTTTGAGCCTTATTTTCTTTTATAATTCCTCTAACTTATTGTCTATTATACCATATAACTCTTTCTTTCTATAAAGAATTCATTTTACTCAATACTTGTGACAAATTAGTACGTTTTGTTATCTATGTTCCTTCACATTTTAACGCTACTTTTAAAAGAAAAAAGTATTTCTATTGTACCATTTTCCATTTTGTCAAGGCTAAAACAAGCGGGCAAAGCCCGGCCTTGACAAGTAGTAGGACTTCGCGGGTCATGGTACTAAAGTTTTGCTTTTTTCTTTTCTTTTTCTTTTTTTATGTTTTTTCTTTTTCTTTGTCTTTTTTCCAGATATGTATAATTCCTATTGGATAGGCTTACTTGTAAACTTTCCCGTAATTTTTGCTTTATTATTACCTCATCCCTATCCGCATATACCTATAATACGCCTTAATTCTTTATATAAACCAGCTTTACACCCCTTATGAATACCAGTTAAATTACTATTCCATACACTCTCATACCTGTTTGATGACTTCTTTAATTCCTTAATTAATTTTTCCTGAATTTCTTGCCTACTAGCTGCTAACTTTTTTTGTTTTTGTGCCATAACTATGTCATATACCTTACCGCCATTCTTCTTGTATATTATTAGCTTTGACATCTTTTCTACACCTTTTCTCGACCAGCCTTTAGGTCTTGAACTTAAACGGGATGAAAATACATGACTCACATGACCTTCAGCACTACAACCCACTATTCCTCTGTTTGACCTTATTTCTATACCATCCCAATTATTTAAAATATATCGCTTTGCATTTTTTATAGCCTTTATTTTATTTTCATTATCGCCTGTCTTTTCAATTATCTTTTTAAAAACCTTTGTTAGCATTTTTTTATCAGATAAATTCAAAGCCTCCTGTAAATCTTGGCTTATTGCTTCATCATTTAAATGTGTGGTCGCAACTCTTACGTATTTTTGAAGATGGTATCTATCAAGTACAAATTTACTTTTTGAAAGACAGTTAACTCCTTGCCTTATCCATGACGCCCCATCTCCTGATATATACACCGTCTCTAAAAAATCAACGTCATATTGTTTATATATGTATTCCGATACTTCAAGCCACAAATTTTCTGAATTATTATACACTCCCCCAAAATATCGAACATTCTTTAATACTTTTCTCTTCTTATTACTTTTTTCAAAGTCAATTCCCTCATGCACATATACAAGTTTTGGCATAATTGTATTTCTCTTGCCCTTCTCATTCTGTCTCAATATACTTTTTTGTTGTAATGCTACATGGTCCTCATCGGCCTCAACATACAATATTTTTACTTCTCTCTTTTTATCTACTTTTATTTCAGGCTCAACTATTTCAATATTATGTATTTTATTCATCACTGCTTGTTTGCTGATTTCATCAATATATGTCGCCTTTTCTCCTGCCTTTCTGTAGCTGCTGTCAGCTGCTTCATCTATTGCATTAATTACAACATCGGCACTTACTCTGTCATGTGGTTCTACACCTACAATCCTGTCGACTAGGTGTTGTCTATTACCATTTTCCTTATGCTTAAAATATGTCCTGTTATAACTTAGTGTTCCAAATGTCGTTAAAATAGCTGTTTTATCTTTTCTTATAATTTCCCAATACTGTTTCCTTATTTCACAGTTACGGAAATATTCATCCATATCTTCAAGCACTTCTTTAAGTATATCGCGTCCAAGTTTAAATAAATCTTCTTTTAGACCAAGAACAAGATCAGCTAAGTCTTTTCCTTCTTCAATAAAATTTTTTATCTTTTTTTCAATTCTTTTTACCCCAAATTCATTAAAATGTTGTATACTATTATACATAGAAGATGTCATCCTTTCTATTTATTATTTTTGCTTAATTAATATCTTAACAGGATGTCATCTTCTTTTCAATTATATATGGTATTTTATGTCTCATTCCCTACAATAACTTTACGCTAACATCATTATTAAAAAATATTAGTCAAAGACAGTGCTTCCCTGTCAGGGATGGTTTTTAAAAGCTGCTTTAAGGAGGCTATTTCAGCTAAAGCCAAGGTAGAATCCTTTGCGTCTATATATACAGACAGTCTTGATATAGAAGTGCTGATTGCATCTATATCAGAATGGTCCAGTAGAATGCTCCATTTTTTTTCTGTCTCAGGCCACTTTTCTATAATTTCTAAAAGATTATTTTTAGCCGGTTCCCAATTTTTCTCATAAATATTGGCTTCAGTTTTAAGAATTTTTTCTTCTATTACAAGGGTGGATGTTGCAAGGATTCTTGAAGCAAAAAATGATGCTCCGATTATTAATGCCAGAACCAGCACTATACTTCCTAAAATTTTTAAATTGTGCATTAATTATCCTCCCCTTTCTTTTCTTTAACTTGAAAATATAAATTGCCGGAAGAATCTAAACTTGCAAATAATACGTCTTTTATATTTTCCACCCCAAATTTTTTCAGTTCATCAGACAGCCATTTCTCGTCTAGATTTGCAGTTTTTAAATTAGCTGTATTTACATTTCCGTCCACTATAAGATCAAGAGGTAAACCCTCATACTCAGTTTGAATATTAAGGTCTTCAGGGTTTAAAGGTCTTTTTTGGGATTTAGGGATAACGCTTAGCTGTCCGTTTGTCTCCAGTATGGCAAATTCCACATCTGAAATGTTGGATATATTTTTTATTCTTAACTGTTCTAAAAGCTCATTTATTGTAAACATCTCTTTTTTAAGAGCTTGTTCTTTAAGTTTGCCGTTTTCAATTAAAACAGTGGGTCTTCCTGAAATAATAGCCCTTGTTTTGGCACTTTTAAGCCCGATATAAGAAAAAAGTAGTTGTGCCACTAAAAGGGTGAGTATAGGAATAATTCCGTTTACCAATGGAACTCCTGTATTTTGCATTGCAACGGATGCAAGGTCAGATATCATTATGGCTATAACAAGTTCAAAAGGCTGTAATTCCCCTATTTGACGCTTTCCCATTATTCTCATTACAATAATTACAAGTAAATATAATATTGCTGTCCTGACAAAAGATATCAGCACTATATCACCCTTTCTGTATAATTATTAATAGTTTTGCCAGGTATTTATTTTAAAATGTGTAGGAATTTATGGCTTAGCCGGGAATGGAGACTATTGCAAAAAACGGTGTTTAAAAAACATGAAAATGTTAGCAATTTAAATTAATAATGAGTCTTATTTAAATATTTTACCCTATTTATGATATATTTATGAAATTGGAATAAAACCGGCATAAATTACAGTATGCAATATAATAAAAATAATATAGAATAGGTTTAATTAATATAAAACAGGTTAGCTATACATAAATAAAAAGCAATTTTTCCGGGAGGAATATAATGCATGTAATTATAATAGGATGTGGAAAAGTAGGTTCAAGATTTGCAAATGTTTTATCTGAAGAAGGTCACGATGTTGTTATCATAGATAGTGACAGCAATTCTTTTAAATTGCTGTCTCCTGATTTTAACGGGATAACTCTTACTGGGGTACCCATAGACCAGGATGTTTTAAAAAAGGCAGGAATAAATACTGCAGATGCCTTAGCAGCTGTTACACCGGATGACAATATAAATATTATGGTTTGCCAGGTTGCAAAGGAGATTTTTAAAGTTCCAAAGGTGATAGCCAGAATATATGACCCTTCCAGGGAACATGTCTTTCACCATTTTGGATTGGAGACAATTTGTCCTACGGATATTTCAGTTAATGTAATAAAGTCTATTATAATAGGCAAAAAAGAGGTTCAGACGCAAACCATTGGCAATAAAGCTATTTTATACAGACAGGAAAGAGTGGATAAATCCTATATAGGTAAAAAAGTAGAGGATATTGAATTGGATGAAAGTTCCCACTTATTTGCCGTTATAAGGGACAATGAGTTTAATTTTGCAAAACCCGGTTTTGTACTTAAAAAAGGCGATGAAATTGTAATTGCAAGTAAAGGGGATTGAATTTTTAATAGGAATTTATGTACTTTTATCAAAATTCATAAATTTCATATGGAGGTAAAATATGTATATTGTTATAGCGGGAGGGGGAAAGCTTGGATATTACCTTGTAAAAACCCTTCTTCCATATAAACATAAAATAGCTATTATAGAGCCATTAGAGGATGTGTGCAATAAAATAGCAAATGAACTGAATATTCCTGTGGTAAACGGGGATGGAACAGATTTAGAAGTGCTTTCAGAAATAGAACTGCAAAAGTGTGATATTTTTATTGCAGTTACAGGAAAAGACCAGGATAATTTAATTGCGTGCCAACTGGCTAAGAGAAATTTTGGAGTGGAGAGGACCATAGCAAGGGTCAATAACCCAAAAAATATTGAAATATTTCAAAAGCTGGGGGTGGATATCCCAGTCAGCAGTACATCCATAATAGCTGACCTTATTGAGCAGGAAGTGGATTACTCAGGCATAAAAACCCTTTTGAGACTAAAAACCGGGAAGCTGGTGCTGAATGAAATTTTAATAACTGATAAATCACCGGTGTGTGACAAAGCTTTAAAGGATATAAATATTCCTAAAGACTGTGTTGTTATTTCTGTAATCAGGGATGTGGAAGTTATTATACCAAATGGTTTTACAATATTAAAAGAAGGGGATTATATTATAACCGTCTCTTCAAGTGAGGACCAGGCAGAGCTTAAGGATTACTTTGTGGGTAAAGGAAAGCAATAACTTGTAGCTTCTAAGTTTCAGGTATTTTTAGCCCACTATTATTTTTCCCTCAGGATATACCACATCTTGATTTTTCTTTTGGGCATTTTGTATTGTAAGAGCAATGGCAAAAGAGAGAGGACCTATTCTTCCCACCAGCATACCGATTATTATAAGAATTTTGCTTATGTTGCTTAAAATACTTACATCTATAGGGGACAGACCTACAGTGGCAACTGCAGATGTGGATTCAAAAAGGGTGTCCAAAAAAGGAATATCCTCCAAAAACATGAGCACAGTTGTCAAGGTGATAACAATCATGGCACTAAGGCTGACAATGGCAAGGGACTTAATTATGGTTTGGTGGGGAATTCTTCTCTTAAAAACAACAGCGTGTTCTGTTCCCCTGATTTGTGAAATAACGGCAACTAAAATAACCCCGAAGGTGGTTAGTTTGACACCGCCTCCTGTGGAACCAGGTGCCGCACCTATAAACATAAGAAAAATTGCCATTGCTTTGGTTATCTCTTTCATGCTGCCTGTGTCAATGGTGTTAAAACCTGAAGAGCGGGTTGTTACAGATTGAAAAAATGAGGCATTTATTTTTTCAACTATACTGAGTTTGCCTAATGTATAGGGGTTATTAAATTCTGAAAGGAAGAAAAATATCCCGCCAAAGACAATGAGAAATACAGTAAAAAGTAAAACTACCTTTGTGTGAAGGAGCAGCTCTCTCTTTTTGGGAAATTCCCATAAATTTTTCCACACAACAAAGCCAAGTCCGCCTAAAATAACAAGTATTGATGTAAAAAACAAAAGTACAGGGTCGTCATTGTAATTGGTAAGGCTTTGAAAATCCCCCAATATATCAAATCCAGCATTACAAAAGGAGGATATGGAATGAAAAATTGAAATGTAAAAGCCTTTAAAACCGAATTTTGGAACAAACCTTGTAGCTAAAATAACGGCTCCTGCCAATTCAATTGAAAAAGTGGCAAGTACCACGTTTTTAATAAGGCTTAAAACACCGTCAAAGCTAAAATCACTTAGAGATTGTTGAGCTAATACCCTTGTTTTGAGACTTACTTTTTTTCCAAGCAAAATTGAGAAAAATGTGGCAAAGGTTACAAAACCCAAAGCTCCTGTTTGAATGAGAATCAGGATAACAATCTGGCCAAAAAGTGACCACTGGGCGGCTGTATCCACCACTACCAGTCCTGTAACACAGGTGGCGGATGTGGCGGTAAACAGTGCAGTAAGAAAATCTGCTTTTTCAGCATTGTCATTTGAAGCAATGGGAAGGGTTAAAAGTAAAGTTCCCCAAAAAATAACCACTATAAAGCTTAACAATATAATTTTAGTGGGATCTAAACGGAATAGCTTCCTGTTCTTTATATTAAATTGGAACTTAATCATAAAAAATAATCACCGTGCCTTGGTATTATTAGCCATAACTTTCATTCTTCCCATTATATCATATTATGGATATGGCTGCAATGAGAAAACTTTGGTTTTAAATTGAATACTTTACATAAAAAAAGTCTTGGAAAATCTTATAATTTATAATATAATATATAATAAGACATCTTTTAGTAGTTTCTGTTCTTAAAAAAACTATTCTGTTGAGGTATTTAAAATGTATAAACTAAGGTTGGTAATAGCCGACAAAGATCAAGTCTACATTGATAACGTTACAGGTTTTATTTACTCAAAGTACAAAAACAAATTTTATATCAAGTCTTTTACAAATGAAAAATCCCTGTATGAGCATATTGATGAAACTGATAGAATTGATATTTTGTTGATTACACCGTCATTTTATAAAGAGGAAATTGACTTAAAAAAAGTAGTTGCTCCAATAATTTTATCAACAGGGATTTTACCAAAGGAAATTAAAGACTTTGAAATAGTTAGCAAGTATCAAACGGGTACCAATCTTGTAAATAATATTTTAAATATCTTTTCTGAAAGAAGTAATTTTAGCATTCATACTAAAGAAGGGTCTAATGACACAAAAATAGTTACTTTTTTCTCGCCGGTAGGGGGTGCAGGTACATCTACTTTAGCGGCGGCTACTGCTTTTCAATGTGTACAAAGTCAAATGAACACCTTTTATCTGAATTTTGAAGGTCTTTCTTCTACCAGAGCTTTTTTCAATTCTGTTGATAATGGTCAAAACTTATCAAGTATATTGTTTTTCCTAAAAGAAAAAAGCAAGAATTTATCTCTTAAAATAGAAACCGGCAGATTAATAGATGATGCAACAGGGGTACACTATTTTCTTCCGCCGGAAAATAGTTTTGACTTAAAAGATATGGCTGTTGATGAAATGGAAAGGCTTATTGATGAGATGAAAGCAATGGCTTATTATGATGTGATTATTGCCGATATCAGCAGTGAGTTAAGTGATACTAACATATTGCTAATGCAGAAAAGTGATTGCATATTTTATGTTTTATCTTATGACAGGGTTTCAAAATTTAAATTTGAAGAGATGCTTAAGGCATTTGAGTTTTTAAATAAAAGAAAAGGTTTGGATTTTATTAACAAAGGTGAAGTTATACTGAATAAATGTACAGGTATTAATTTAGAAGCTTTAGATAATGTGACTTTAGGAGAAAAGACGGTTTTTGCCAAAATACCGTATATAAGCGGAATGGAAGCATCTGATGCCCACTACCTTGCAAATAGTGAAAACCCCATAGCAAATGCAGCAAACAAAATAATATACAAGTTGAAATAGGGTGTTTAAAATGGATATTAATAGCAAGGAAAAACTTATCCATGAAATAAGGGAAAGAATAAACGACAGTATTGATTTATCAAAGGATTATACCGATGAAGAAATCAGGGAAGTAATAACCGGCGAAGTTTTTAAGGCATCTAAGGAGCATTATCTTAGCATTGGTGAAAAGAAGGAAATCACAGATGTGATATTTAACTCCATGAGAAGGCTTGATGTACTTCAGCCTATTATTGATGACAAAAGTATAACGGAAATAATGATAAACGGTCCGGATACAATTTTTGTTGAAAAAGACGGCAGGATTTTTAAAAAAGATGTCAGGTTTGAAAGTAGGAGAAAACTGGAAGATGTCATTCAGACTATTGTATCAAAGGTAAACAGGACGGTTAATGAATCAAATCCCATTGTAGATGCAAGGCTTACAGACGGGTCACGTGTTAATGTGGTGCTTCCGCCTATAGCCTTAAACGGTCCCATTGTAACTATAAGAAAATTTCCTGAAAAGCCTATGACTATGGAACGGCTCATAAAGTTTGGTTCAGTGACGGAGGAGGTTGCAGAAGTCCTTAACAGGATGGTCAGGGCAAAATATAATATTTTTATAAGCGGTGGGACGGGTTCCGGAAAAACCTCTTTCTTAAACGCCCTTTCAAATTTCATTCCAAAAGATGAAAGAATAATTACGATAGAAGACTCGGCAGAATTGCAAATTACAGGTATAGAGAATATTGTAAGGCTGGAGACCAGAAATGCTAATACCGAAGGAAAAGGTGAAATAACAATAAGAGACCTTATTAAAGCCTCTCTTAGAATGAGACCTGAAAGAATTATAGTGGGTGAGGTTCGTGGTCCTGAAGCCATAGATATGCTCCAGGCCATGAATACAGGGCATGACGGTTCTTTATCCACAGGTCATGCCAACTCCACCAGGGATATTCTTTCAAGGCTTGAGACTATGGTTTTAAGTGGTTCCAATATACCATTAGACGCCATCAGGCAGCAAATTGCTTCTGCAATTGATATAATTATTCACTTGGCAAGACTTAGGGACAAATCGAGGAGAACCATGGAGATTACAGAAGTTGTGGGCTATAAAGACGGCAACATACTGTTAAACCCCCTTTATGTATTTGAGGAAGAAGGGGAAGATGAAGAAAAAAGAGTTATAGGAAAACTAAAGAGAACCAATAACCAAATGGTTAAAAAGTTTAAATTTAAAATGGCAGGTATATCTGATGTTTTTTAAGAATGTTTGATGTTTTCTTAAGAACAGGGGTGATATAATGGAATCTAAAACTTTAACTGTCACTGAAGAAAAGGATGTTCAAAATCAAAATGTTTTAATTGATTATGATGTTTATATTATGAAACCTGCTGAGAAATTACTTTATATCCTTCTTGCTGCGGCCGTGCTATTTACAATCGGGTTTATATTCTATCAGAATATAATATTGTCACTGCTTTTGACTCCTTTTGCACTTTTTTATCCTAAAATAAAAACAAGGGAAATAATAAAAAAGAGGAAGAAGCTTTTAAATCTCCAGTTTAAGGACATGCTGTATGCCCTCTCCTCTTCACTGACTGCAGGTAAATCCCCGGAATCTGCATTTTCAGATGTGTTAAAAGATCTAAAAGTTCTATACCCCACCACCGATGTTTATATAATCAAGGAAGTTGAGTACATAATAAGGAAGCTGAATATGAATGAAACGGTGGAAGCTGCTTTAGATGACCTGGCAAAAAGAACAAAAATTGAGGATATTCAAAACTTTGTAGAGGTGTTTAAGACCTGTAAACGGACAGGCGGGAATTTAGTGGCAGTCACCAGGAATTCATCAGATGTTATAAGTGAGAAGATTGAAATTATAGAGGATATAAATACTACAATAGCGGCTAAAAAGTTTGAACATAAAATTTTATCTGTTATGCCCATCTTTATGATAGTAGTTCTTTCACTGACAACGGAAGATTATATGGAGCCTTTGTTTAGCACTATACTAGGAAGGATTGTAATGACCGTTGCAATTATTATCATGGCAGCAGGCTATTTTATATCCCAGAAAATAATGGATATTAAAGTTTAATTGCCGGGAGGTAGAAGCATGCTGATAGCATCTTTAGCCGTACTTTTAGTATTTATGATACTGCTTCTTTCGTCTAAGAATAAATACAGGGAATACACAGAACCGTTGGATAAGGAAGAGTACAAATTAAAGGACCTTTTGTGTGTAGGGCTTTTTATCATGGACAAAATAAAGTATTCCTATAATACGGAATATGACAGGAAAGTTCTTGACAAAATATCTGAATTAAAAGGACCTAAGTATTCCGTTTACTATCTCCAAATTTATTGGGCTAATAAAATAACTCTTATGTTTATACTGCTTATTCTGTTCTTATTTGTAGGGGTTTCCCAGGAAGAAATTACAACTGAATATTTGTTTTTTGGAGTATTTGTTTTAGCCTTGGTGGTTTTTGTGTCCTACAGGGAATTGGACAAAAAAGTAAAGGAAAGAAGACTTAGTATACAAATTGATTTTCCGGATTTTTTAAACCAGCTTGTTCTTTTGATAAGTGCAGGTATGACAGTTTCAAGGGCGTGGGAAAGAATTGTTGAGCAAAGTGAAAAGGATACTGTTTTGTATGATGAACTTAGAATTGTACTTGCTGATATCAGGGCAGGAAAGTCTGAAATAAATGCTTTTGAGGACTTTGCAAAAAGGTGCAGGATACCTGAAATAACCAGGTTTTCTTCTATAATCATTCAAAACATTAACAAGGGAAGCTCCGATATAGTACCGATGCTTTTACGCCAGGCCAGCGAATGTTGGGAAATGAGAAAACATGCGGCAAGAAGAATAGGGGAAGAGGCAAGTTCAAAACTGCTTTTTCCAATGATGCTGATGTTTGCGGCAGTGTTGCTGATAGTAGCAACTCCTGCAGTTATAGCCATTATGGGAAGTATGTAATTTTGGAAGGAGGTGATTTGGATGCTTAAATTGATTAAAAGGTTTTTAAAAGAAGAGGACGGGTTAGGTACAGTTGAAATAGTCATAATTGTTGCGGTTTTAGTGGCTGTTGCATTGATTTTCAGAAGAGCTATATTTGATTTTGTAAGTAATATTATTAAAAAAATTTTTAATAATGATCTTGACGGTAAAATTTTAGAAGGTATAACTCCAACTCCGTAAAAACAGGAGGTAATCAGTTTTAAGAGATATTGGATTTATATTAGGGCAGAGGATATTTTGCCCTAATATATTGATTTTAATTTTTTTATGATAAAAGAGGTTTTAAATATGGGCTTTGGCAAGGTGTGGGAAAAAAAACTAAAAGACAATAAAGGAAGCATCACTGTTGAGGCAACGATAATTGTGCCTGTCGTTATCTTTACTCTCATAGCCCTTATACTTATCGGAGAATTTTTGTATCAGCAGTCATATATACAGTCTGTTGCTGACAGGACTGCATGCCGTGGTGCCGAAGTATGGAATAATCCTTCAAAGGATATGATTATGGGATATATATCAAAGGATAAAATGAAAGATGTATGTCTTTATTGGAGGATACCCTTTTTGGAATCATCTAAGGCGAGAAATACAAAGCAGTCTAAAATAGAAGAGTATACAAAGTATCTAATGTCCCGTGTATCTATTTTGGATAAACCTGAAACATTAAATGTAACTGCAAAAATGGAAACAGATTACATAGTATATAAAAAAATAAGGGTAACCGTGGAAGCAGAGTATAAAAACCCTTTTGCTTCTGTTTTAAGGGTTTTTGGATTAAAAGACACAATAACAATCAGGGTACATTCAGAGGCAGTTGTAAATGAACCTGTGGAATTTATAAGGACTACGGATTTTGCACTGGATGTGGTAAAGGAAATAGACAACGGGGTTTTTAAAGGCAAGGGAAGTGAAGTTGTTACTGATGTAAGAAAGGGTATTGGAAATATATTTGAAAAAATCCAGGATGTTGCCAGCGGGGCTGATTAAAATGTTTCATATAAAGTGCATTAAAGAGAATAGAGGTGCATTGACTGTAGAAGCTGCCATTTCGCTTCCACTGTTTATTTGCGTATTTTTGAGCATAGCTTTCTTTATGAGGGTTGCATATATTCATAACAATGTGCAATATGCAATAAACGGTGCTGCCAATGAACTTTCAACGTACAGCTACTTATATTCAGTATCCGGGCTTCAGGCTTTGAATGATGAAATTTCCGGAAAAGCCGGTGAGTACGGGGAAAGTGCATCGGAACATATGACAGGAATTTTGGAGGCTTTTGATGCTTTAGGCAGCAATTTTCAGGGCAAAAACCGTGAAAATATGGATATTGACAACTTAAAAAATTTATTTGAAGACGGCGGCAGAGTTGTGGAAAACGTTACAAGTGTTTTTAATGAGGTTAAAGATAATCCTCAAAAAGAATTTGTAAGCATTGCCGCCTTGTTTGCCGGAGCAGGATATGAAAAGATTAAAAGTGAGTTGTCAGCTCCAATGGTACGCTTCTTTATGAGAAAATATATAAATGAAAACATTTTTAACAGTAAAGGCGGTCCGGGTGTTTATATTGCTGTAAATGAAGGGGAAAGCCCTTATCAGGCATTTAAATTTAACAACCGCATTTTTGCGGACGGTAAAACAATTGATATAGTAGTGAGTTATAGAATTAAAACAGCTCTTCCTATAAATATAATACCTGAAATACATATGAAACAAAGGGCAATAGTCAGGGGGTGGATGAGTGGGGACGGTGAAGTAACTTCAGTTTCAGAATGGTCAAAAGAAGATGAAGATGATGCTGAAGACGGGGGTGGTGGAGAAGAGGAAGAAGATGAGGAAGGAGAAGAAAATGAAGATGATGAGGAAGAGGAAGAAGAGGAAGGCTCCATATGGGATTTGGGAAATTTCGAGTACGGAAGTTATATCAGTAAAAAAGAATTGGAAAAATATCAATCTGAAAATCCTGAAAATGCATATAAAGTAAGAAGTATTAACCTATATGCAAAAACTTATCAAGACTTAAGAAAAGCAAAAAGTTCAATACGGGGTACCATTAATGACTTCCATCTAAAGACAAAGGATAACGGTGGTATAAATTCAAGAATTCTTATTGTGGTAGTTCCGGAGGGTTCTCTTACGGAAGAGGCAAAGAAGATGTTTAGTGAGCTAAAAGAGGAAGCAGCAAAAAAAGAGCCTCCTGTCACCATCATTGAAAAAGAAGGTTATGGAAAGCCAACGGGTCATTAAAAACATATGTACTATAAAAATAAGTACTATAAATAAGTACTATAAATAAGTACTATAAAAGGGATGCTATTAAGAAGTCTTTGTGGTAATTTTAGCCATTATTATCTTTGTTTTGCGAAATAATAATAGCTGATATGTTGTCATGAGCTTTTTTTGACTTGATTTTTTTTAGCATATTTGACAAGCATTCCTGTACATTGTTTTTATTTTTTGTGCATTTTAAAATATCTTTTAGAATTTCCTGTTCATCAAGATAGTTGTAAAAACCATCGCTGCACAGCAAAAAAACGTCGTTTTCCGTAACATAGCCCTTTGACTCATATAATTCAATATTTCTTGTTCCTATACATCTTGTGAGTACATTTCTTTTAGGGTGGTTCAAAGCTTCCTTGTAAGTTATATTTCCTTCCTTTAGTTGTTCAGCTACCCAGGAATGGTCTTCTGTAAGTTTTATGGTTTTTTTGTTTATAATGTATATTCTGCTGTCTCCAATATGCTTTAAAATATATGACCTGTCATATAAAAAGAGCATAGAGAGGGTGGAGCCCAAATTTTTATTTATTGAAACCCCATAATTTATCACAGTTTGATTGATTATTTGTATTATTTTTTTTAATTGTTCATCAACTAAATCTAAACTGAAATTACTGGAGTAAAGTAATACCGGTAAATCCTTTTCCCACCACTTTTTAAATGTAGATATAATAATACCGCTTGCAACTTCCCCGGCAGCAAGTCCGCCCATTCCGTCTGCTATTACAAAAAGGCCAAACTCGCCAAAATGTGTTTCGCCGATTTTCACCAGCAGATTATCTTGATTTATCTTTTTAACATTTCCCGCATCGCATATTGCTCCTACATTAAAAGATATATTGCTCATAAGTCCTCCTTAACAGGGAAAAACCCAGATAAACTTAAAAATTATTTTTTAGGGATTTTGAATATATATTCACTATTTGCAAATACAATTACATCATTGTCTTTTATTTCATACTCCGTATTGCTGTTTAATCTTTCATTATTAAGATATGTACCGTTTTTTGAATTAAGATCCTTTAAAAAATATTTTCCGTCCCTTGTTATTATTTCTGCATGTACCTTCCCAATTGCTTTGTTTTCAGTTACATAGTCAACCTGGCCTTTTAACCTGCCAATTAAAAATTCAGGTTTGGTTATTTTAATTTCTTCTATTACACCGTCCCTGTTTGATTGCAGGTAAGGCGGGGAAATTTCGTAAGGGGTAAGCAATGTGGTTTCATCTGTATTATCTATTGAACTATCTTCAGGAGATAATAGTGTTGTATCATCAGAATAAATGGAGTTGGCAGCAAATGTATTAAATTGGATGTTTTCCATTGGACTGTTTTTACTTTGTGACATGGAGATTATTTCTTTTTTGTTTGTATTTACTTTTGACTTTGGAATATTGGAAGGTTTTGAAAAAAAAGCTTTTGGGGAAGCTGCTTTTACAGGCGGAGGCTTTACAGCAGGTGTTTTTTTAGTTTTGGTGTCTTGGACGATATTTTTTTCGTTTAAAATATTTTTCCATATAAGAAAGCTTAAAGCCCCTCCTAAAATGGCAATGGCAACTATATTTGTTACCATATCATTTCCTAATGAATCTAATGCACCGGAGACCAGCAAAAGGACAGCTCCTATTATAATTATAAGCTGCAATATAACACCTAATGTAATAGCACCGGATTTATATTTCGCTTTTATCCGGCTGTTATCAAGGATGTTGGTTGAAACTTTATTTTTTTGCTTTTCTGATTTTGGAATTTTAGGTATCGGATGGGGGTTGAAATCATCTTTTTTAGGTGGTATATTAACCGATATTTTAGTTTTACTTAAGTATGATGAAAGAGAATTATCCTTTTGAGGTTTGGAAGGTTCTGTGCCTGAATCTTTAAATTCTTCGGAAGATTGGTCGGAAGACTTATTAAATGAGATGCTGTCAGCTTTCTTTGGAATTTCATTTTGGCTTAGTTCATTTAAAAATTTTTGAAATTCTAGTATATTAAAAGTATCCAGCTTAAGCAGGTTTATAACCCGCTTAATGAAATTGTCGTTGCCGGACTCGTCTATATTTGCACTGTTAATTATGAAGTTTTTAGTAAATTCTTTAAGTAAGGAATTAATGTTTAGCCCTTCCTGTACATCAAATGGAAGGTAAACAAGGGAAACTTCTAGATTGTTTGGATTTATGTATATGTAATCTTCCATTAGTAAAAATGAATTTTCTGAAAATAAATAATTTTTAGAATCTAAAATTGTTTTTGTGATACCTGAAAAAATTGCAACAAAATTGTTTTTATTTATTTTGTTACGTTTAAGGTACTGGGATAAAGACAGTTTAGAAGTTATGTTATAATACAAAGTATGTTTTTCATCTTTTTGCCTTATTTCTATGGGCAAAATATGTTTATTTGGATTGTTTGCTAAAATACCTATTTGGTATTCGTGTATTTTTTCAGATGCATCCATGATTATTACAAGAAAATTGCCGGAAACATTGCTTTCATAGTTAAATTCAAGATTCTTGCCGTAGAAATTAATCATAGAAGGGCTCCTCCTTTTTTAGGTGAACAATTTTGATTTGAAATATATAGAACAAGAAGTAATACTCTTATATACTATTTTATCAAGAAAACAGGTGTATTGACAACTATATTTTTAAAATAGGATAGCGTCAATTTATTGTAGGAAAAAGAAAAGTAGATGGCATCCCATTTTTTATTTGTGCAACTATTTCAAATAACGGTCTCTTAGTAACGAAAGTGTTTTACATCATTTTGAGCCTTATTTTCTTTTATAATTCCTCTAACTTATTGTCTATTATACCATATAACTCTTTCTTTCTATAAAGAATTCATTTTACTCAATACTTGTGACAAATTAGTACGTTTTGTTATCTATGTTCCTTCACATTTTAACGCTACTTTTAAAAGAAAAAAGTATTTCTATTGTACCATTTTCCATTTTGTCAAGGCTAAAACAAGCGGGCAAAGCCCGGCCTTGACAAGTAGTAGGGCTCCGCGGGTCATGGTACTAAAGTTTTGCTTTTTTCTTTTCTTTTTCTTTGTCTTTTTTTAGATATGTATAATTCCTATTGGATAGGCTTACTTGTAAACTTTCCCGTAATTTTTGCTTTATTATTACCTCATCCCTATCCGCATATACCTATAATACGCCTTAATTCTTTATATAAACCAGTTTTACACCCCTTATGAATAACAGTTAAATTACTATTCCATACACTCTCATACCTGTTTGATGACTTCTTTAATTCCTTAATTAATTTTTCCTGAATTTCTTGCCTACTAGATGCTAACTTTTTTTGTTTTTGTGCCATAACTATGTCATATACCTTACCGCCATTCTTCTTGTATATTATCAGCTTTGACATCTTTTCTACACCTTTTCTCGACCAGCCTTTAGGTCTTGAACTTAAACGGGATGAAAATACATGACTCACATGACCTTCAGCACTACAACCCACTATTCCTCTGTTTGACCTTATTTCTATACCATCCCAATTATTTAAAATATATCGCTTTGCATTTTTTATAGCCTTTATTTTACTTTCATTATCGCCTGTCTTTTCGATTATCTTTTTAAAAACCTTTGTTAGCTTTTTTTTATCAGATAAATTCAATGCGTCCTGTAAATCTTGGCTTATTGCTTCATCATTTAAATGTGTGGTTGCAACTCTTACGTATTTTTGAAGATGGTATCTATCAAGTACAAATTTACTTTTTGAAAGCCAGTTAACTCCTTGCCTTATCCATGACGCCCCATCTCCTGATATATACACCGTCTCTAAAAAATCAACGTCATATTGTTTATATATGTATTCCGATACTTCAAGCCACAAATTTTCTGAATTATTATACACACCCCCAAAATATCGAACATTCTTTAATACTTTTCTCTTCTTATTACTTTTTTCAAAGTCAATTCCCTCATGCACATATACAAGTTTTGGCATAATTGTATTTCTCTTACCCTTCTCATTCTGTCTTAATGTGCTTTTTTGTTGTAATGCTACATGATCCTCGTCTGCCTCAACATACAATATTTTTACTTTTCTCTTTTTATCTACTTTTATTTCAGGCTCAACTATTTCAATATTATGTATTTTATTCATCACAGCTTGTTTGCTGATTTCATCAATATATGTCGCCTTTTCTCCTGCCTTTCTGTAGCTGCTGTCAGCTGCTTCTTCTATTGCATTAATTACAACATCGGCACTTACTCTGTCATGTGGTTCTACACCTACAATCCTGTCGACCAGGTGTTGTCTATTACCATTTTCCTTATGCTTAAAATATGTCCTGTTATAACTTAGTGTTCCAAATGTCGTTAAAATAGCTGTTTTATCTTTTCTTATAATTTCCCAATACTGTTTCCTTATTTCACAGTTACGGAAATATTCATCCATATCTTCAAGCACTTCTTTAAGTATATCGCGTCCAAGTTTAAATAAATCTTCTTTTAGACCAAGAACAAGATCAGCTAAGTCTTTTCCTTCTTCAATAAAATTTTTTATCTTTTTTTCAATTCTTTTTACCCCAAATTCATTAAAATGTTGTATACTATTATACATAGAAGATGTCATCCTTTCTATTTATTATTTTTGGTTAATTAATATCTTAACAGGATGTCATCTTCTTTTCAATTATATATGGTATTTTATGTCTCATTCCCTACAATAACTTTACGCTAACTTAAAATAGTGTAATATTGTATCATTTTTCGTTGATAAATAAAAGAAAAATTTATGTAAAAATCCATTGCTAAATGATATAATAGTATTAAAATAGAGAATTTGGATGCACCTACATTAGAAACTATTATAGATGAAATATTAGAGTATGAAAGTATAGAAGATATTAACAAATATCTAAAAGGATGAGTTCTTGCAAAAGGAATAATTGCAAAATGTGGTCATAAAAGACTCTAAACCAAAAGTTAGGATGGTTTAGGAGTCTTTTTATTTGCAAACATGGAAAAGGTATACATTTTGACAACTGCCATTTTTAAATAGTATAATTTATATATTATATATATATAGAATAGCTTTTTGTTTTGACATAATGCCTTTCAGCTCTTGTTTTAAGCAGTATTTTATTTATCTTTAATCTACTCAGGTTTATCATAATAAAATAAATTGTAAGGGTGGCTAATATCTTATGGCGATTAAACTAACAGTACTCTTTATAACTTTAATTCTGTCGGTGTATTTTGACTATAAGTACTTAAAAATAAAAAATTTTATAGTGTATCCGGCTATGTTGGCAGGATTTTTGATAAATTTAATCATGTCAGGAACAGGAGGTCTGAAAGATTCTTTTTTGGGAATAATTGTACCCTTTATAACATTATTTTTATTTTATGCTTTAGGGTTTTTAGGAGCTGGTGATGTGAAGTTGTTTTCTGCAATTGCGGCTATAATGGGAATAAGATTTGTAATTTATTGTATGGCATATTCTTTTCTTTTTGGAGGATTTTTGGCGCTTTTAATAATGATTAAAAGAAAGAACTTTTTTGAAAGATTTAAAAAACTGCTTTTATATTTAAGAGATTTGTTTATTTTTATGAAATTAGAAAAATATCAGGAATTTGACGGGGAAAAGTCAGGCTTTTTCCGTTTTTCCTATGCAGTATCAGGTGGCGTGGCTATCACACTTATTCATCAGTTGACAATAGGACTTACATAGTGTAAACTTTTTTAATCAGACGTGCAAAGTAGGTTTGTAGGAGGTTAAAGGTTTTGAAAAGATTGGCTTCATATATGAAGAAATACATGTGGTTCTATATATTAGGATTATTGATGATGCTTTCAAGTTTAGCTTTGGATATGTTTAATCCCCGTTTGATTGGCGCCATTGTTGACCGGGTTATTATCGGCGGGGAAGCTCATTTGTTTTCAAAGATAATAATGGCTCTTATAGTTATAACGGTATTAAGGGCGGTTTTTGGCTATATTAAGCAGTATTTCTTTGACTGTTCAGCAGCTAAAGTAATTATAAAATTAAGGCAGGATATGTTTGAACATATTCAAAAGCTGTCTTTTAGTTATTTTGACAAGACAAACACCGGCGAGCTTATGTCTAGAATTAAAGATGATACGGAAAATATTTTAAATGCCATATCCTTTGGAATAATGCTTTCCATTGAGCAGGGCTTATATATAATAATTGCTACGGTGATTCTGTTTGTGCTTAGCTGGAAGCTGGCACTTTTAACTGTTTTGGTATTGCCTGCTTTGGCGTATTTTGTTTTTAAACTAGAAAGAAAAGTGGGGGAAATTCACGGAAAGATAAGTGACCAGAGGGCTGCCTTAAATACAAGAAAGGTTTGAAATAACTAAGTTTTTAAGAAAAAACAGGCATAACTACAGGCTTAATATGGAGCAGGCAAAGGTTTGGGGAAGGTATTTTCCCAGAATTGAATTTTTGTCAAATTTCATTGTAGTTATTGTAGTTACAATTGGAGGTTTTTTGGTAATTGGTGATGAGATTTCTTTAGGAACTCTGGTGGCTTTTAGCAATTATATTTTTATGCTGATATGGCCTATGAGAATGGCAGGTTGGCTAACAAATGTCATTGCCCAGTGCTATGCTTCTGTTAAAAAAGTGGAAAAGATATTTGAGGAGCAGCCGGAAATTAAGAATCCTTTAAACCCGGTAAAACCTGAAGAATTTAAAGGTCATGTGGTATTTAAGAATGTGTCTTTTAAATATAATGAAATACCTGTGCTAAAAAACATAAATATTGATGCAAAACCGGGTAGTACAATTGCTGTAATGGGAGTTACCGGTTCTGGTAAAACATCATTAATAAACCTTATTGGAAGATTTTATGATGTGTCGGAGGGAAGTGTTTTAATAGACGGAATTGATGTCAGGGATATGGATTTAAAATTTTTACGCAGTAAAATTTCAATTGTTATGCAGGATGTGTTTTTGTTTTCAGACTCAATAAGGGAAAATATATGTTTTGGGGTGGATGAAGTATCGGATAAGAAATTAAATGGAATGTCTAGGAATATACTTGATGAAAAATTAATTACTGTATCTAAAGATGCGAAAGCCTATGATTTTATATCTAAAATGCCTCAAAAATTTGATACCGTTGTGGGGGAAAGAGGAGTGAGACTTTCAGGGGGGCAGAAACAGAGAATATCAATTGCCAGGGCTTTTATGAAGGATGCTAAAATATTAATACTTGACGATGCCACATCAGCCCTTGATATGGAGACGGAGCAGGAAATTCAAAAAGCTCTTGAAAAGTACAGAGATGTAACTAAATTTATCATTGCTCACAGGATTTCTGCAGTTAAAAATGCAGATGAAATATTGATTTTCGAAGACGGGGAAATAGTAGAAAGGGGCAAGCATCAGGAGTTATTAGATTTAAAAGGAAGATATTACGAAACCTATTTGAATCAGCTGGGGAAAATGACACTTTATGACAAGGAAGAGGTGATATAATGCCTTTTAACAATTTTAGAAAAGATGAAACTTTAAAGGAAACTGTAAATATAAAAGTGGTAATACGGCTGTTTTCATACCTAAGACCCTATATTTTAAGGGTTTTAAATGTTCTGTTTTTAATCGGAATGGTGATTCTTGTTGAGCTTTTAAATCCTTATTTTATAAAGGTTGGAATTGATAAATATATTGCAAACAGTAATGTAAAAATTGCAAACAGTAATGTAAAAGGCCTTTTAATATTGGGAGGTATTATGGCTTTTGCAAATGTTGTTGCAATGGTTTGTGCAAAATACAGAATACTTATAATGGCCGGGGTATCTAATAAAATACTTTTTTCAATAAGGCAGGAGCTTTATAACCATATTCAAAATCTTTCATTTGATTTTTTTGACAACAGGTCGGTGGGAAAGATATTAGCACGTATAGTAGGTGATGTAAACTCATTATATGACCTTTTTACAAACAGCGTAACAAATCTTATTCCCGAGCTAATAAAAATGGTAGTAATTGCCACTATAATGTTTTCTATGAATTATAAACTGGCACTGGTTTCCTTCAGTACCCTTCCTGTACTTTGTGTTTTAATGTTTTTCATTCAAATAGTGTCAAGGAGAAGGTGGCAGATAGTAAGGAAGAAGTCATCCAATTTAAATGCCTACAGTCATGAAATATTTTCAGGAATAAGGGTTGTCCAGGGATTTAATAGTGAGGAAAAAACCAAAAGGGTTTTTTGGGAACTTTTAAATGAATTTAAAAATTCGTTTATAAGGGCAGTAAGAATGAATGACATGTTCTGGCCATTGGTGGAATTGTCCTGGGGCGGCGGGACGGTGCTGGTTTTTATGTACGGGTTAAGACTTTTAAATGCAGGTGAAATTACAATAGGTGGTTTAGTGGCGTTCACAAGTTATATATCAATGTTTTGGGTACCTGTTATGAATATATCTAATTTTTATAATATATTAATTACAAATTTAGCCGGTGCCGAAAGAATATTTGAAATAATGGATATTAAACCGGGTATTAAAGACAGTGAAGATGCTGTTATAATGCCAGAAATTAAAGGAAAAGTGGAATTTAAAAATGTAACTTTCGGATATGATAAAAAGCAGACAGTGCTGGAAAATGTAAGTTTTACCGTGAAGGAGAGAGAAACTGTTGCATTGGTAGGTCCTACAGGGGCGGGAAAAACTACAATTATAAATCTTATAAGCAGGTTTTATGAGACTTCAAAGGGTAAGGTTTTAATAGATGGAATGGATGTAACCAAAGTGACGCTTGAAAGCCTTAGAAGCCAACTGGGAATTATGCTTCAGGACACATTTCTCTTTTCGGGAACGGTGAAGGACAATATAAGGTATGGAAGGCTGGATGCAAGTGATGAAGAAATTATAGAGGCAGCAAAAGCAGTTTGTGCACATGAATTTATAATGGAGCTGCCGGACGGCTATGATACCGATGTAAATGAAAGAGGTTCTAGACTGTCGGCAGGTCAAAGACAGCTTATTGCTTTTGCAAGGGTGCTTTTGGCAAATCCCAGGATACTTATACTGGATGAAGCTACCGCAAGTATTGACACTTATACTGAAAAACTTGTACAAAAAGGAATACAAAGACTTTTAGAAGGAAGAACATCCTTTGTAATTGCCCACAGGCTTTCAACTATACAAAATGCAGACAGGATAATGTTTATTGATGACAGAGGCATTAAAGAAGAGGGAACTCATGATGAGCTTATAAAGAAAAAAGGTGCGTATTATGAGCTCTTTATGTCTCAGTTTAAATTTTTAGATGGGGATGATTTCACTGATTTTTCAGCTGCTACAGTGTAAAAATTAGGCTTCAAGAAATTATTATTCATTAAAAAAATCACCTGTTTTGTAGATGATTCCTTTAGGTAAATATGATGAACTTAAAATAAAAAACATGGTTTTAGCCACAAATAAAAATGGCTGAAATCATGTTTTTATTTTTATTTACGAAAAGTGTTTTTACTGATAAAATATATAAAAAGGATATTGTGCAATATATGTTATTAAACCCACTAGTTAACACAAATCGTATAAAATAAAAAGTATAGTACACAGTAAAGTGTATAGTATACAATAAAAAACAAAATAAGGGGGGTTTACAAATGAAAGCTTTAGTAAGAATTCTCTGCATTATTTTGACAGCAAGTATTATTGTAAGTGGCACTACCGTCAGCTATGGAAGCACCGGGGTAATCAGTACAGAAGGAATTGAAGAATTTGTGCCGGAAATAGCTTTAATGAACAAAAGGGGCGATGAGGTAACATTTGTTTTAGGGAAACTAACAGAGAAGTCAGATGAGTTGCCGGAAGAGATAGTAAAAAAGGTTTATGCTAAAAGTTCTAAAGATCTAAAAACAAAATTAGAAGGAATGGAATTTGAGATAACCGGAAAGTTTATAAATTCAATGGGTAGAACGGTTATAAAGACGGTACAAGTGGTAGACGGGGTACCTGTGTATGGAAGCGAAAGAAATTTTCACATAAATCATGAAGGTGTTCTGGAAGTCATATCTGGAAAAAATGTTGAAAACATCAGGAAATTAATTAAAAAAAGCAATTCTTTAAAAATCTCAGAAAAAGAAATAGCAGAAATAATAGAAAAGAATTTAGGTCAGGAAACTGATATTTTTAAAATGTCTGAACCTGAGTTAATTCTCTATCCTGTCAACGACACCTATGAATATGTGTATAAAGTTGTAGTAAGCATATCTAAACCGGAGCCTGACAGCTTTACATACTACATTTCCGGAGAAAATTTAGAGGTAGTTAATATTGAAAAATCTTCAACAAACGTAAAAACAACTGTTTATGGCACAGGGATTGGTGAATTCGGACTGGTGGAAAATTTAAAAATGGTTGAAGAAGATGAAATGTATTATTTAATAAATTTAGATGGCAATTTTGAAACAGGTGAAGGAGTAAATTTCTATATATTTAGCAGTCCGCAAAATCATTTTGAGGCAGAACCGGACGCGGTAATAAGCAGGGTTCCTCATGGTGTGGATGCCCATTACAATTTAACCGGGGTAATAGACTTTTTTAATCATTATTTTAACAGGAATTCCTATGATGATAATTGGGGGTTAATAAAGTGCAGGATAATGTTTGGTCCTCACAATGCACGTGCAGAACGGTATGGTAATTGGGGAGAGCACAGTGAAATATGGTTTTATAACAGGAAACCCCTTGATGAGGATGGCAATGAAATAGTTGATGGAAGAAGTACAGCTGCGGCATTGGATATTGCAGCACATGAATTTATACATCTGGTACTTTTCCACGAAGGGTTGGAATATAATAATGACCATGAAAATATGGTCTTACATGAGGGGTTGGCGGATGTATTCGGAGTTATATGCGAGTATGCTTTAGAAGACTATCTTCTAAGTAAAGAAAAAGCTAATTGGTTTATAGGTGAGGATACGGGAAGAGCCATGAGAAATGCTGCATATCCTGAAATTACACATTACAGTGGTGTTTTAGAAATGGATCCCTTTATACCACATAAAGGGGGAGGAGTTATTACAAAGGCAGCATATCTTATTGCGGAAGGCGGCAGCCACAATGGCAGAGAAATTAAAGGAATAGGTTATAGCAAACTTGCAAATATATTTTACAGTGCTATGACTGACGGCTATATTGTGCCCTACTCATCATTAAAGGATTTTGCAAGCTATGCCGTTGCTGTTGTCAATCTATTTGAAGATGAAAAGTATAGTCATACTTCTATTAAAGGCAAAAAGAACATTTATTATGACCAGTATGATATTAACACTGTAATAGAAGCTTTCACTTCAGTGGGACTTTTACCTGAAGCTCCTGAGAATTTCAAAGTGACCAATATAGACGGTTTGTCCGTTGATTTTGCATGGGATGAGATACCTGGAGGAAGATATGGAATATACAGAAGAAAACCTGGTTCTACGTGCCTTCCTGAAAAGGTGGCAGAGATAGAGGAGCCTCAAATTACTTTAGAGAGTCTGCCGGGTACATATGATTATTACATAGCATTAGTTGACGGAAGAGGAAAGAGAATATCAGCCTTCAGTGATGCTGTAACTGTTGAAGCCTATTTAAAGGCACCTGAAAATTTTAGAGAGTCTTTCAGAATAGGGTTAATAGTACAGCTTAGATGGGATCATAGCGGGGTACCGGGTACACGCTACGGAATATACATGAAGTGTTCATGTTTGCCGGGTGAGCCTGTAAAGGTGGCAGAAACCCCATTTAATATGTTTTATACAATTTCCATATGGGGAAGTTATGATTACTATGTAGCAATTGTAGATGAAAATGGTAATAGAATATCGGACTACAGTAATAAAGTGACTGTTGAAAATTGCCTTGTATTGCATTAAGCAAAAAAAAGCAAGATAAAAAACGGCTTTACTGTTTTAAAACAGTAAAGCCGTTTTTTTATCTATTTTTATATAAGGCAAAATTCAATTTTTTAAAAAACAGGTAATGGATTTATAAATAAAAAGTAGAAATGAAGAATAAAATTTTCATTATAAACTTTATAAGGTTTTATATCGAAATATAATTTGATATTGAAATTTACTATTAAATGTTGTAAACTCTTTATGTTGCTATTTTAATTTTAAATGAGATGAAAACAGTGGAAAAATGCAAATAAATGCCGGAATTTGTTTTTTCGTGACCAAAGTCATCTTTAAAAACATTTAACTAGGTAGTATAATGTTTCTGTAAATGAAACTGGTGAAAAAAAAGTGTGTTTTATGTCTAAAGAACCAACTTCTTTACATAAAAAGAAAGTTTTTTATTTTTATAGTTTACGGAGGGTTTAGATTGAGAATTCTTTTGATAGCCGGAACAATGCATGATATAACTTTATGTTATAGGGGGGAAAAAGCAAGTATAGTCAACAGGGAGGTCTTATTCTTAGATAATGCATTGGAGTTTATTGAAACTCTGGATATGATGCCTGAAGGATTGTTAATAATTGAGCAATTTTTTTCAAATGATTTTAGTGATGACAATTTAATAAGTCTTTTAGAATGGATGAAAGACAATAACATGAGAGATGTGCCTGTAGTTTTTTTGACCAGGGACTATTATAAAGCATCCGGGATAATTAGTGAGTATCCAAATGTAACTATAATGGTGTCAGATTATGTTAGAATTCCGGCTTTTCTTTTAAAAGAGGCTTATGAAAAATTAACTGTTAAAGCAAAAGAAAATCTCAAGGAAGAGAAGAATCTGAAAGAGAAAATACAAAAAGAAGAAAAAGATGATGCTAAAAAGAAAAAATCCATATTAGACAGGTTCAAATTAAGTTTTAAGAAAAATCAAGAGTCAGAAGAAATAAACCAGTTAGCAAAAGAATTTGAAAAGATAAGCAGGAGCATAAACAGGGTTGTTGCAATTACAGGGCGCAGGGTATCAGGAGTAACCAGCTCCGTTGTAAATATAGCTGTTGAAGCTTCGAAAAGAGGCTTAAACACTATAATAGTAGATATGGATATTGACTATAGAAGTACCAATATGTACTTTAGTGAGTTTCATGAGAAAACAAAAAGAGATGAAGAAATGAATGCTTCTCTTATAAGAACTCTTGCAAAACCCCAGGATTATATGATTACAGCCTTTAACATTAAAGAAAACTTATGGTTAACATCTTTAGGATATGATTTTAATGATGCAAGGCTTATAGAACAGTTTTACAATAGTGTAAAACTTTCTGGTATGTTGTCGGTTTTTAGGAATCAGTTTAATTTGATAATTTTAGATATGCCTTTGGATTTACTAAAAAACTTTAAAGAAGCTCTTATATATGTGGATGTATTTGGTTTGTGTGTTTCAAATAATCTTCATTCAATACTTAGCACATTGAGAAATTTGGAGGTGGTTTTTGATCCCGGAAGCCTTATGCATATAAATGCAAAATCTAAATTATTAGTAACAAAATATAATAATAGGTCCAGATTTCAAGGAGATATATTTACACAGGACAGAATATGCCAAGTCATGACATCAGGGTTAAGTAAGCATTTTACTTATCCAATAACTTCAGCGGGAATTATTCCATTTAGTCAAGAATTTGACTTACAAATTGAAAGAGATATTCCGATAATATACACAGCGAAAGATTTTGAAGAAGCATTTGGAAATATATTATTGAGATTAATGGAGGGGGCTAAATAAATGGATTTAAGCAATATAAAAAGTGTTTCACCAGGCAAAAAATTCTTAAAAAAATTCTTTGCTGTAATTTTTGCCATAGGAGTTATTGTTGTTTCTTATATCGTATTAAGTAATGCAGACAAAGCTGCAACTGACACAATTGAAGTTTTGAGGGTTAAGTCAGGCAGCGGGATTCCTGCTTTTACAGTGTTAACAGAGGACAAGATTGAAAAATATAAACTTATTAGAAAAGAATATACAGAAGATATGGTTTTAGCAGAAGATATTTCTACCATCATAAACAAATATACCAAGTATTATTTGAGGCAAAACAGCATACTTTACAAGGATCAGTTTACAGAAGAAAAACCACTGAGAAATAAATGGCTCTATGAAATGAATGAAGAAAATGAGGTACTTACCCTTCCCTATAATCTTTTAGAGTGCGGTGGTGACATACTTATGCCGGGTGACAGGGTGAGAATACGTGTGTCATACGAGGTTGAAACTACAAAGCAGGAGCCGGCAGGTACCGGAAACAACCCGAATCAGGTTGTAACAGTGACCAGGGGAAAAACAATTAAGACAGATATATTATTTGAAAGCATTGTTGTAAAAGATATGTTAAATGCAAACAGCCAATCCATATATGAAGTGTACCAAGAGGTTCTTAAATTAGATGAAGATACCCGGCAAGAGGTTATGAAGAGTGAGGATTTTTTAAAAAGCATCCAGCCTAGGGCTCTTTTACTTGAAGGTACAAAGGAGCAAATGAATAAATTTTCTGAATACAATGCTTATTCAGGTAAAAGCTTTTTAATAACCATTTTAAGCAGGGCGGAAAGCGATGTAATACTGGATTTTAGAGATGAGGTGGGGTTATATGGGATTGAAAGGTAAGAAGAGATTATCTGAAATAATAGACAAAATATCTTCAAAAGATTTAATCGGAGCGGAGCTTCAAGAAAGTAAGCTTATGTATAGTGTAATTGGATTTATTCCTTCCTGTGATTTTGTAGATAATGCTCTTTTAATAAGCAATTTAGGTTACCTTCTAAGCCAGAAGGGGTTAAATACTTGCATTTTAGATTTTAAAGTTTTTTATCCCAATTTGTATCAGTATTTAGATGTAACACCTAACAAGAAATCAGATGGATTAATTAAGGTGCTAAAAAGTGATAAAGTTGACATAAGAGGGGAATTGCTTAGTACAAGGTATGAAAGGCTGTATCTTTTGTCCCCAAGTCCCCATGATTTAATGGAGGAATACTTTGATTTTGAATTTGAAAATGTGGAACGTGTAATAAATACCCTAAAAAGTATATTTGATGTTGTGCTTATTGATATTCCAAATAACCCGCCTTTGGAATTTTGTCTAGGAGCAGTAAAATACTGTCACATGGGTTTTTTTACTGCTACTGAAAGGGTGGAATGTGCCGGGAATATGATAAAATTTTTGGATTATGCTGCTTCAGTAGGAATAAGCACTTCAAAGTTTACAAATGTAATATTTATGAATGTTATGGGATTTGATTACGATTTTAAAATCATGGAAGAAATGGGATTTAACATTGTAGCAAAAATTCCTTTTGTTAAATCAGCATTTACATATGCACTTGAAGGAAGAATTTATGTTAAAGATAATCCGCTCATAAATAAGTTTTTCAGAAGAGAATTATATGAGCTTGCGGACGGGCTTGCAGAACAGTAAAGAAAGGGTGATGAAGCTTGCTTACCAGAGGCAAAATCAGTAATATGCAGCAAAAATTATCTTATAAACCTGATGCAAATGAAAATAGCGAAGCTTTGAAAAATAAGTTTACAACCATTAGTTTTGATGAAGCTTTAGAACTATGTCAAAAGTATATTACTAAAATAGCTACTAATGCATTCAGAAGAGAAAACGATCCTGCAAGAAAGAGGGAAATGACAAGGTCATACATTTATGAGTTTGTAGATTCCCAAAAACCTAAAGTAGAGGGATTTGATGATTTAAGTGATTTAAAAAAAGCCCTTGTCAATGAAATAACCCATTATGGTCCCATTACAAAGGCCATGATGGATCCTACAATAGATGAAATAAGAGCTAATGCCCCTGATCAAATTTTTGTTGAAAGTGGAGGTAAAACAATCCGCTGGGATCAGAATTTTACTGACAGAGAGCATATGGAAAGGATAATATCCAAGCTTATAGGTGTGTCTAAAGTAAGACTTACACCTAAAATACCTATGGTGAATGCCCGGACAATTGAAGGATACAGGGTGAATGCAACACATGCGGAAATATCCCCGTATAATATGCCTGCTTTTGTTGTCAGAAAGTTTAACAAAAAAAGCATTACTCCGGAAGTGATGATAAAGAACGAAACTTTTTCAACAAATATGTTTAAGCTTCTTTCCCTCATTCCAAAGGCTAATTTGTCATGGATTACAGTGGGACCTACCGGTAGTGGTAAAACCACTTTAAATGAGATTTTGGTAAAGGAAATCAATCCTTTATACAGGATTATAACCATAGAGAACCCGTCAGAGATGAGGCTTATACGCAGGGAAGGCAATAGTGAACACGGCAGGGTAATTAATGACGTTTTGCAGTATGAATCGGTTCCGGACGATGATGATTCAAGTCCTGCAACTATGGAAAACCTTCTTATTAATGCCATGAGACAGTCCCCTCATTGGATTGGCCCCGGTGAGCTTAGAACTCCCGGAGAATTTGCCACTGCCCTAAGGGCTGCACAAACTGGTCATTATTTCTTTACGACACTGCATGCTGAGGGGGACAAAGAAGCAATATACAGGTTTTTGACAGCGTATCTTATGGCATCTAATGAACCTGCAGAACTTGCACTTAGAAATATATGCAATGCTGTAAAATTCATAATATACCAGGAAAAGTTAGCAGACGGAGCCAGAAAAGTTACATCCATATCTGAGGTATTAGGATCGGAAGGTTTAGAACCAATAATAAACCCTATTTATAAATTTGTATGTGAAGATGTTTTAGAGGAAGAGGGAACTCACAGGGTGATTAAAATACTTGGAAGACATGTAAGAGTTGGTAAGCTTTCTGAAAAAGTCCAACAGTCTATGCTAAAAGCAGGTATTAAAAAAAGTAGGTTTAAATTTTTAACAGAGCCTCCAAAATCTACAGAAAGAGAGGTGTATGAGCCGGATGGACTTAACATTGATTATTAGTATTATGCTGGGAATAACAGCATTTGTCCTGGTTAATATAATCTTTGAAATAAGGTTTTTTGAGGGAAGTTTAAAGGCATTTCTGGATATGCTTGATACATTGGCAGAAAGCTTAGGAAGATATAATACAAAAAGGTATATTGAGCGCATAAAAAAAGAGAGAATTGTAAAGAGAAAAGAAAATATTTTTGTAAAATACAACAGACTTGTGGAAGGACTTATAATTGACTTTAATATGCCGTTTACTCTTGAAAGCTTTACATCCATACTATGTATACTTTTTGCAATAAGTGTACTTATAATTGTTATTTTTATGAAAAACATAACTCTTTCTGTAGTTATTGCAGTATCCATTTTTATAGGTGGCCTCACATATTTTGTTATGCAGTCTAAATCCATTAAAGCAGAAAGACTTGAAAATATAATGGATGCAGAAGATCTGATATGTCCTTTAGCCCGTGACGGTGTTTTGGTTGCCATAAAGAAAGTAATGGAGGCTGAAGAAAGTATAAGCCCAAATATAAGACCTTATTTTCAGCAGTTTATAGACAACTGTGAAAATAACGGTTATTCATTCAGACAAGCTATAACTCTCTTAAACAGGCAGTTAGGTCCTAAATTTGACAATTTCACAAAAAAGGCAATTGTATTTGAATATAACGAGAGAAAAGGAATGGCTGATATATTTTTAGATATTGTTGATGAAAATGCGGTTTTAAGGGAAATAAACTCCAGGAAAGACAGGATTTTCAGGAAAATGAACAGGGATTTTCTTATAAAAACAGCAATTATAATTTTGTTTTTCCTGTATTCACTGACAGTTGAAGGCTTTAGAGAATTTATGCTGCATAACGATTTAGGAAAGGTAATAAATACGGTGCTGATAAGTACAATATGCTTAAGTTTTGCAAGGTGTCAGGCACTTCAGGGCAATCTTGGCCCGGGAGGTGAAATTAGGTGACTTTTTTGGCAAAGCTGTTTGCATTTGCTTCAGTTTTATATTTAATTAAAACACTTATTTATCCTTTTTTTAAGCCGGTTAGTAAAAGGCAGAAAAATCGCATGCGCATGTACATGAAAGAGCGCCAAAGCGTAAAGTTTAAAGAAAAAGTAAAAAATCTCAAAAGAGAGATTGCATTAAAATATATAAAAAATTTAATTGGAAGTTCTGAAAGACAGAGATTTCAGAAAATAATTGACAGGCTTGATCTTGGAATTAAACCGGAGGAGATTAGGTTAGAACAGTTTATTTATACTTTTGGAGCAATAATTTTAACTATATTTATGGCAAGTGCAAATAAAATTTTAGGGTTTATAACGGGAATTTTTATTATACTGGGCTGGTTGTATCCCGTTGAGGAACTCGAAAAGATAATAGAAAGAAAAGACAAAAATATTTCTTTAGAGTTTCCTTCATTTTACAGCATGGTGTATTATCAGTATTCTAAATCTGTTAATATTTACCTTGCTGATGTGATAAAAGACTATATTCCAAATGCCGGACCTGATATGGCAGAGGAACTTGGTGTAATGCTGGACAATATGGTTTACGGAGAAGAGTTTGCCTTAAAACAGTTGAAAAGACGTGTTCCAATGCATCATATAATAAAATTTTGCGACATAATGGAAACAAGATTAAAGGGCTATGACAATATATCACAAATGGCATACCTTAAAAACGAATTGGACGAATATAGAATAAGGGCATTAGAAGATGAACTTGAAAGAAGGAAAAGCATTAATTCAAGAATACAGTTTGTACTTATTGTAATTCTTATGGTTTATATAGCTTTATACTATTTATTTATGGTTTTAGGCTCTTTAAAAATGTTTCAATAAATAATATTTCAACAAAAAATAAAAAAAATGGAGGTATTAGCTATGAAAATTAAAAACATGATGAAAAACTTATTAAAAGACCAATCCGGAGAATTTGGAATCAAACAAATTGCCGCAACTGTTGCCGTTATAGTAATTATAGGTCTTATAATCGGGGTAGTCCGAGGAAATATCGGTACCTGGGTTGTAGAAGTATGGGATATGTTTATAGAGATGATAAAGGATACAATATCTTAAGGGGTGAAATGAATGCAAGGCGTAGCCAAGGCTTTGCTGATAACAATAATAGTATCTATATGTATAATGTTGTTTACCAACCTGGTATTCTTTTTCCCCTGGTATATGACGCTGGTGGTTGAGACTTTTAATATGTCGCAAATTGCTGCCAGTGACAATTACATAAAGCAGTCTTATTATGATGACGCAATGGAAAGACTTAGTGCCCGCCCTATATTCAGGGAAAAGGCAGAGAAAATAGAAATAATTGTTACAAACGATAGTGGCGGGCGTGCTGTAGGAAGTGATGATGAATCATATTATGAAGGATTGTCAGAAAACCAAAAACCCTACAGACAACGTGGAAAGCCTGTAACAGTTGAGATAAGGGCAGTATACCCCCTATCGATAACTTTATGGGGGAAAGAGTATGAAAGGGAACTACCTGTTTCCTTTTCCATTACCACAACAGGTCTTAAGCACTATAAGGATTTAGATTATTATTTTGAATGAACAGGATGAAAAACATTGAAAAATATAGCAATAGGAATATTACTTATAATACTTTTGTCCATAATTATAGAACCAATGGTGGAAACTGCAAATGTTTTAAGGGAAAAGATACTGTTGGGATCTGCACTTAATACCTCTTTCCGTGCTGCTAAAGACAGAAGTTTTATTGTATCCGATGACAGCGGGGAAATTCAGTATGACAGCAGAAGGGAACTGGATGCAATTGTAGATAAAAACCTTTTTATGCAGCATTTTTCAGAGGCCTTTGAAGATGCCATGGATTTAGAATTATCTTCTGTTAACGGAAATGAACTAGTATTTGTTTGCAAGAAAGGAAAATACAACAACTTTACCGTTATAATTGACATAAATGAAAGAACAGATTCCACCACTGGTCAAGTAGTAAGTGAGGTTATTGTAACTGCGGAATCAAAGTATAATTTTAAAACCAAATATTTAAAACTTGCAGAAAGCTCTTTGAGCACTGATTATATGCTAAAAGGAGAGAGGAAGTTTTTACTGTTTGTACGTAACTAGTTGGAGGATAAACCGGAGGATATTATTATGGATGATTATATAATGATTACTTTTCAGGCTGAAAACATTGATAGTGTGGATTTAAAGGTGCCTGTATTTGTAAAAACAGGTGAGCTGATAAGTATGCTGTCAAAGGCTCTGAGGTTGACTTTTAAAGAGGGCAGCAGGCTTCAGGCAGAGCCTTTGGGCAGGATTCTTGACAACAACCTTACCCTTTTGCAGGAAGGTGTAGAACACGGGGCACTACTTACACTTATATAACAGGGAGGTAAAATGAGGTACAATTTATCAAATGGAGGACTTGTTACAATACTGAATAACAAGATTTATATAACTGACATTAAAAAATTTACAGGAACATATATAATTGGGAGTGGACACCAAAAACAGTTAGATGGATTATTTTGGTTTATGAATTGTGATGACTCCTATATATATTATAGTGACCAAAAAAGAGAAAATTATCTATTAAGATTTAATATATGCACTGAAAGCACAGAGGTGATTGTTGAAAGCCCGTGCTATGGCGTGATTTTTATAGATGGCTGTTGCTACTATATCAATGAGAGAGATAAAAAGCTATACAGATATTCTCTAAGTGAAAGAAAAGGGGAGGTAATTGCAGATAATAATGTCTTATGTTTTTTTGCAGGGGGGGACACAATTTTTTATTCCACAGACAGAGGTATTTATTGCTGTACCCTAAAAGGGGAAATGAGAGAGGAAATTTCAGATGTTCCTGGAGTAGGTCTCATTGCCTTAGATGAAAAAATTTTTTTTGCAGACAAAGAAAACAACTATATTTTAACAATGCTTGATATTAATACTGGTGAGAGGGAAATATTTGAAGAGATTTCCCCGATTAGCATAAATACTGATGGAAACTATCTGTATTGTTCTAACAGGAAGCATTCAAATTCCATTTACCGTATTGATTTCAGAAGAAAAACCTGCATAAGGATATGTGGTGAAAGCTCAGATTATTTACACATTATAGATGATGAATTGTATTTTTGCAGCAATTTAGGATGGTATAAAATGCCTTTATCCGGAGGGCAGCCACAGAAAATTATTTAATTCTCGATGATGTGAGGTGATAGTGTGAAAGATAAAAATATATTTAGCAGGCAGCCTAGATTTTTGCCGGAAATGCCTTCGGGAGAAGTAGAAATACCAAATCCGCCAAGTGCATATGAAAAACCGGAGATATCCTGGTTTATGTTGCTGCTGCCTCCTTTTGTGATGCTTGTTATAACCGTTTTGCTGGCGCTGACAGTCCGGTCTGTTTTTATGCTGATATCCATTGCTACAACATTTATGACGCTTATTGGCTCTGTTACGGGAGCTGTTTCTCAAATAAGAAAATTTAAAAAAAAGAAGCAAGAAAGAGAGAAAAAGTACCTTCAATTTATTAAAGATACACGCAGTCATCTTTCAATAATGAAGGAGCAGCAAATAAAGGCAATGAATGAAATGAATCCGGATCCTGCAGAGTGCATAAAGCGGATAGATCAGATTGATAAAAGGCTTTGGGAAAGAACCCCTTCATTTAAGGATTTTCTTTCTATAAGATTAGGACTTGGAAGTGTTCCTTTGGAAGTTAAAATTAAATATACCAGGCAGGCAATTATTATGGAAAGTGATCCTCTTTTTAACGAACCCCAGAGATTGGCACTTGAATTTGAAAAAATACGGGATGTTCCTGTTGCGGTAAATCTTATGCAAACAGAGATATGCGGGATTGCAGGTGAAGAGGATAAAATAGCACAACTATTACAGCTTTTAGCTCTTCAAATAATCACTCATCATGGTTATGATGATGTAAGAATTGTTATTCTTGCAAAAGAAGAGGGACTTGATAAATGGAATTTTTTAAAATACATTCCGCATATATGGAATGATAATTTTACTACAAGGTATCTCCTTTGTGGTAAAGCTATGGCTCATACTGTACTTGGTGAGCTATATGATTTGTTTAAAGCAAGGGAAATTAATTCCAGGAGAATAAATGCCATTCCTCATTATGTGTTTATTGTGGAAGATAGTGAGCTTTTGGAAAATGAGCAAATAAGCAAGTATATATATGAGCCAAATGGAAAGTTTGGTATTTCTTCAGTTTTTACAGCCATGAACCAGGCTTATCTTCCTATGAATTGTAAAACAGTTATAAATATAAGTGGTAAAAAAGGAGACATAGCCAACAGGGAAACAGGAGAAAAGAATTCATTTATCATGGATAGTTTGGACATCAAAAGTATGGAAAATGCAGTAATGAAGCTTGCACCTGTCAGGATAAAGAATTCAAGGGGCAACTTTGCCATTCCTTCATCCATAACTTTAATGGAAATGTTAAAATCTAAAACGGTAAATGAAATTGACATATTGTCCCGCTGGAATAATAATAAGACCTTTAAAGGTATGAGTGTTCCCATTGGTGTAAAAGCAGGAGGGGTCTTATTTAACCTGGATATGCATGAAACAGGACATGGACCTCATGGACTGGTTGCAGGGACAACAGGTTCCGGTAAAAGTGAATTGCTTCAAACTATAATTATTTCCCTGGCTATAAATTACCATCCACGGGATTTAGTATTTGTCCTCATAGACTATAAAGGCGGCGGTATGGCTGATGTTTTTAAAGGCATGCCCCATCTTGTGGGAACAATTACAAACTTGGGGGGAAATCAGACAACAAGGGCTTTGCTTTCTATAAAAAGTGAACTTTTAAGAAGGCAAAAAATATTTTCAGAATATGATGTAAACAATATCGACAAGTATCAGAAATTGTATTATAGCGGAAATAATAAAGAACATATGCCAGCAATACCACATCTTATTATGATAGCAGATGAGTTTGCCGAACTAAAGCAGGACCAGCCAGATTTTATGAAAGAACTGGTAAGTGCTACAAGGGTTGGAAGGAGCCTTGGTGTTCATCTTATTTTAGCAACCCAGAAGCCGGCTGGTGTAGTAGATGATCAGATATGGAGTAACTCTAAATTTAAAATTTGTCTCAAAGTACAAGATGAAGCAGACAGTAAGGATGTAATCAAAAGGCCTGATGCATCTATGATAAAAGAGCCGGGAAGAGCTTTTATACAAGTTGGAAATGACGAAATATTTGAGCTTTTCCAATCTGCCTATTCGGGTGCTGACTACGATCCGGAAGATGAAATGTTAAAAGATGAAAACAAGGCAAAGAGAATATACAGGGTATATTTAAACGGAAAGACAGAAAAAATATATCCTCTTGAAGAGGAAAAAATAGCAAAAAAAGAGTTGCCTTCCCAGCTTAAAGCTATGGTGGATTATATTATACATATAGCAGAGAGGGAAAAAATAGAGCCATTAAAGGGACCATGGCTGCCTCCGCTGTCTGATACAATATACTTAGACAGCTTATTACATAATAAACTTTCTAAGGATATAAATAAAAACAAAGGGATTTTAAGTGTTCCTGTGGGGATTTTAGATGACCCGAGGGGTCAAAGGCAGGAACCCTTGAATATAGATTTTGCATCAGAAGGAAACTTATTTGTATACGGCGCACCGGGAACCGGGAAAACAGTATTTTTAAAAACACTTTGTATGTCTATGGCATGCTTATATACGCCTGATGATGTAAATATATATATTATGGATTTTGGCGGCAGGACAATGAAATTATTTGAAAAATTGCCTCATGTGGGCGGAGTTATGACATTAGAAGAAGAGAAATTAATAAAACAGTTTATCAGGTTTTTGTTTAGAGTAATGGAAGAGAGAAAATTACAATTTGAAAAAGAATTCAGTGAGGGTTTTGCTGACTATAAGTCAAAAGGGGGCAAAATGCCGGGAATTGTAGTTATAATAGACAACTATTTTGCGCTGTCTGAAACATATGAGGATGTGGATGAACAAGTAATACTGCTAGCAAGGGAAGGGGCTAAATACGGTATATTTATCGTGGCTACGGCAACAAATGCGTCTTTAGTAAGGTATAAACTATCTGTCAATTTTAAAATGGCTGTTTGCTTTCAATTGACTGAAAAAAGTGAGTATGATGCAATAGTGGGAAGGACGGAAGGATTAGAACCTTCAAAATTCCCAGGAAGAGGTTTGGTAAGAGCTAATCCCCCAATGGAATTCCAGGCATCTTTACCGGAGTTTAAGGATGAAAAAATAGAATCATTAATAAAAAGAATTAGTGAAAGTGAAACAATAAGGGCAGTACCTGTTCCTGTTATGCCTTCAATAATTAATCTTGAAGATATTAATAAAGATACAGAAAAATTAGCCATAGGTCTTGGAGATGACGATTTGCAGCCTGTGTTTTTAGATATTTTAGCCACACCTGTAATTATGGTTGCAGGGGACATTATGTCGGGAAAAAGCACACTGTTGGTATCGTGGATAAAAATTATAAATGAAAAAATGGATAATGTTGAAATATATGCAATTGATTCTAGTGCGCTGGGCATATGTCAGATTATGGATATGGATAACGTTACAAATGTATCAGAAATAGAGGATATGAGCAGTTTCATTGAGGAAATTGAAGAAAAACTTGATGCAAGAAGAAATGAATTAATTGAGTGCAGAAAAAGCGGCGGAAACATAGAGAAAATAATGGAAAAATGGAGCCTTATTATTTTTGTAATAGACAGGTTAAGTGAGTTTACCAACGGGGATATGTATTCTTTAAAAGAGCTCATGGAAAGGATTGTAAAAAGGGACAGGGGTTTAAAAGTGACTGTAATTGCAGGGGATAATACCAGTGAGTTTGAATCTAACTGGGATGGTTTTGCTAAAGCAATAAGAGATGAGCAAACCGGGGTATTACTTGGAAGTTTGAAAGAGCAAAATCTTTTTGGAGTAAAAATCCCATATGGCGTACAGGAAAAGGAATTGGAAAAGGGAGATGGATACTTTATTGTAAAAAATAAATTTACAAGCCTAAGAGTAGGTATAGCGAAAGATTAAATTATGTAAAAACATGACTTTAGTCATGGTTAAAAGTGACTAAAGTCATGTTTTTTAAATAAAACAGCGGCTAAGGTCACGAAAAAAAGTGACTAATGGTACTTACAATCAAACATTTTAGTTGCTATAATTAGTTTGCAATAAAAAATATTTATTTACAAAAGACTGTAAATATTGGTTGGTAACTGAAGTTACTTAATTAAAACAAACATTAATTATGTAAAGGAGGTGAAATATATGGCAAGGTTGAGTTTTAGTCCTGAACAAGCGAGAGGCGTGGCAAGATCAATAAAAAACAAAGGAGATGCAGCAAAAGATATTATCAATCAGCTTGACAGGGAAATTAAATCAGTTGAAGGCTGGTGGGAAGGTGAATCTGCAAGAGCTTTTGTAGATGAGTTTAACAGCTTGAAGCCAAGTCTTGATAAGCTAGTGGAGTGTGTACATAACATTAGCATGCAGTTAGATAAAATTGCAGAAATTAAAGAGCAGAGTGAGCGTGACATAGCTTCACAGCTTAGGAAGTAATAATTTTAGTTTTGTGCCCTGCTACAAAAGTTATATCGAAGTATGCAGGGCACAAATTAAAAAACACCTTTATTCTCCTGTTAAACTATGTATTCTTAGTTTCTAGTAGAATATATAGTTTAGCAGGACAACTTAATTTATAATGGAGGATTTAATTTATGAGTACACAAGTAGCTGTACAAAATACCATAAGAAGAGTTAATGATATAGAAAATGACTTAAAGAAAAGGCAAGATGTATTAAGAAGAGAGATTGAAGAAAGTAAGACTTGGTGGGAAGGGGAGGTGTAAATTTTCAAATTAAATTAGATAATATTTTCAAATTATTTTAGGTCAATTTTACCACAAATTAGTGAATATTTTCAAATTAAAATAGGAACGCGATAATCAAATTTTCAAATGCCAGTAGGATTCAAAATAAAATTTGGAAAAATAAGTATTGCATAACACTTTCAAATTTGTATAATAAAAATGAGCAGATTAACTGCTCTTAAAATTTTAATCAAAATATTGATAATAGAAAACTTTTAAGTATAAATTCAATAAGTTTACAACATTTATTACTTAAACGGTTTATAACCGTTGTACTAAGGCTGCCGGTTAAAGATAAAAGTATTTTAGATATCAAAGTCTTTTTGTCCTTGGTATACGATTTCTTCATCTACATGCTTTTGCTTTATTGAACAAGCATACATAAGGCTTGAGGTTGCAAGACTGTTAACAAGGCGGGGTACGCCTTTTGATGCAGAATAAATAGCTTCAATTGCAGCCTGGGTAAATATATTTTCATGTAAACCGGCAGACTTTAGCCTTGTAAAAATATAGTCTGAAAGTTCCTCAGGCTTTAACCCCTGCATTACGTATTTTACGGCTATACGCTGCTTTAAAGGTGCATTTACCGCTAACTGTAATTTGTTCCTGATTTGCGATTGCCCCGACAATATTAATATAAAAGGATTTTCAGAGTCCATTTTAAAGTTAAATAAAAGCCTTAATTCTTCAAGTATGCTGTTTGACAGCATCTGTACCTCGTCAAGGATAATAACCGGAGTAATTTTTTGATTATAGTACAAAGACATTATTGCTTGTTGTATCTGATGAAACATTGTAACCTTCTTATGTGAAGGCACTTCTCCTAAAGATATTAAAAGACCCCGGTAAAAATCCATAACGGTAACTGTTGAGAGAGAAAAATAGCAGGGTTTGTAAAGTCCCGGATTTAACCCGGCTGAAAATTTTCTTAAGGCGGTGGATTTTCCCATTCCCGGTTCACCGACTAAAAGAAACATTCCCCGGATGTTTTGAATATATTTAAATCTTGAATTTAATTCCTTAATATCTTCACTTTCATAAACATCAGAAATATCAATTTCTTTTCCAAAAGGATTGTATTTTAGTCCAAAAAACTGTCTGAACATAATTATTTCTCTCCTTCCATAATTGTTTTAAATGAAATTGTTTGTTTTGATTTAGGCATGTCAGCATGTGTTACAGATACTTCGTTATTTTGTAAATCCACTATTAACTCAGAATTTTTAGGTCTGCCCCTTCGTTTCATATGGGCATTGTCATGAAAATTAACCTGCAAGGCTTCACCGATTTTCTTGCCTTCATAGTATATGAATACCGGCTCTTCTAAACTCTTAATTTTATTCATATTAAGTTGGGATAAAAATCTTTTTCTAACTGTTAAAAAGAACCTTTCTATTTTTCCCCGGCTATGTGCAACAAAGGGTTTCGAATGTATAAGAGCGCATCCTACGTCCGCGCACATAAATTCAAACTGCTGTGAACGGTAAATCTTCCCATTGTCCGTATAGAGCAGGGAAGGTATGCCTCTTCCTGTATGTAAGGTCCATACATTAAATCCCCATACCACAACTCATTTATATATTGATGTGCAAATCTTTTAATTTCTTTTTTCTCTTCAGTTTCATAAATGCTTTCATGATTTGAAAATTTTAAAAACCTGTATAGTGTGGTAAGTGATATTTGCCCTTCTTTTAATATGCCTTTTTTTATTAGTTTATCATAGATGATTGTAGTAGGCGCTTTAGGATATTTTCTTTTCGTCTCAAGGATTTTTTCAGCAAGTTCTGTATCTATTTTTCTACAATTACCCCTGTCTTTCCGGTATCCGGGTTTTAATGCATCCAATCCTCCACGCATGTAATCACAGTACCAGGACTCTATTGTTTTAGGTGAATATTTTCTTATGCCATAGTGTGGCATTTCTACGGGTTTTGATGAAATTTGAGCATAATAGTCCTTACGATTATTCACTTGTCCATTTAGGATCGGACTTATCAGTGAAAATCTTTTTAACGCAATGGCATTTCTTACCTCTTCACTTAACATATTCCTGACCTCCTGTTGCATTTTTAGGAAGCCATGACCGGTCAGGCTGTTCTTTACCACGGATGTTACCATAGTTATTTGCTCAAGTAAAGGAAAATATGGTGTTGCGGTTGATTTCATTAAAAATTTTTCATAAGACGCTTTTTAAAATCCTATTTTAATGTTATAATCATGCTGCAAGAAATGTTTTAGCGGTAGCTTGATAGTATTTTTGAGAGAATAGTTGAATGTTGGGGAATTCTCTTACTACTATTGCTAAAACGTTTCTTGCTTTTTCTGTGTTTCCAAGAGTTTCATCCGGTAATTTCACTTTGTGTATTATTTGTCTTAATCCATTTTGTATTGTATTGAGATTTTTAATGAATTTTTTTCTGTAATAGTATAGAATTTGCCTTGAAAACTGTACGTTGTTTTTTAGATTTAGTCGGTTTATAACTGAATTAATACTACCTTTACGATAAAATAAATTATATATGTATTCAAAAATATGATTTATTGCATTAATAAATCCGGGTAAACAAAAGTTAGGAATATATGATATGGTGCATCCACATAGAGGACATATATAGCGAGTGAAAATATTTTTTCAAATTGCGGTAGGGTTAAAAATTTTTTTCACCTATTTTAATGTGATAAAATAAGGGTAGATTTACCTAAATTAAAATGAAAATCTACACTCAACCTTGAAGAAGGACGTGATATATGGAATCCGCTTCAAGACAAAAAAAGAGACTAGGAAGGTGATAATTAACTATATAGAAGGTTTTTATAACTCAAGGCGTTTGCATTCATCACTTGGATATAAATTGCCAAGAGAATATATAAACGACTACTATAAGAATGAGAAAAAAGTGGCCTAGTACCGATACCGCAGGAGTGGCGGAGCTTCCCTTTACAATAAGAGGGACCCGTATGATATCCTATTAAAAGGCGGCAGCCACCTGTTCCCAGAGGCCTACTACATATAATGTGGCTCCGCTCTGGCTGCTTTAATCATATAGGAGATGCTTGTTGTCAAGGGCACTCCGAAAACAAGCAATTGGTCTAACGAAAGACAGAGAAATTTTGAGAGCGAGGCAGTAAACTAACGTAATTGTATGTCCAGTTTAATCAGGACAGACCAAAGAAAGAGTTATATGGTATAATAGACAATAAGTTAGAGGAATTATAAAAGAAAATAATTAGCTCAACATGATGTAAAACACTTTCGTTACTAAGAGACCGTTATTTGAAATAGCTGCACAAATGAAAAATGGGATGTCATCTACTTTTTCTTTTTCCTACAATAAAATGACGCTATCGCGGTAGGGTTAAGAATTTTTTTCACCTATTTTAATGTGATAAAATAAGGGTAGTTTACCAAATTTAAAATGAAAATCTACAGTAGCAGGGAAGCAAATAGTTTTGCTTGATTATAAAAATAAAGTTAAAATAAAATTTTGTAGATATATATTATATATCATGTAAAAAATGAAAAATGGGAGGAAATAAAATGAAAAAAATAGTTTTATTTATTACAGTATCAGTTATTATGTTAATGGCTTTTACAACAACATCCTTTGCTCAATTGCCTCTTCGTGTGGTGGTAAACGGCAATAGGGTGAATTTCCCGGATGCAGAGCCGTTTATAGACGACAACGGCAGGACACAGGTACCGGTGAGGTTTGTAAGTGAAGCATTAGGGGCAGAAGTAGGCTGGGAAGGAAGCACAAAGACGGTTACAATATCCCAGGGAGATAAAGAAATAAAGATAGTAATCGGAAAAAAGGACTATACAATAAACGGTGAAAAGAATCTGATGGATACAGAAGCGTTGTTAAAAGAAGACAGGACCTTTGTACCTGTAAGGTTTGTAAGTGAGGGGTTAGGTGCAAGGGTGGATTGGGACCCGGCTGTACGGACGGTTTATATTGATACAAGAGAAAAAGGCGACTCTAAGGATGACACCCCAAAGGATGGTAGTATTATAGAAGTAGACGGATACTTAGTGCCAAATGATACAAATATAATAATTGCAAAGGAACATGGAAGTAGAGTTGTGGAAACAAGTATAGCTATAAATTTTATGAGACCAAATTTTGAAAAACAAATTGAAGACTTAACATTTGCATTAAAAAATAAGTTTGGCGAAGATATAGCAAATGAAGTGAGAAAACATGTTGAACAAAAGAAAAGCAGATGGCATTATTTACCTGAAAAATACATATATGTAGAGAAAACTAATCAATATCTTTGGTTAAGAAAATCAGTAGGAGAGGACATAACAATAGATGTTTTACTTCCAGGATATGTACCTAATACGGGTCAGTAATGATGATGTTGTAATAGAGTGGGAAAATTGATAGTACAGAACGGCGGGTGGAAAAGGTGAAAAAGCATATAATTAAAATATTAATTATATCTTTACTAATACAGGTGATTAATATTACAGTATCAGCAAGCAGTATTAATATAAAAACAGCTGAGGAATCACTAGATATTGCCAATAAATTTTTAGAAGAAAATGTACTGGGATTTTACGGTTATTATGGAGAAACGAATATAAATGGAGATAAAATAAATGAAGTATTAGCTGTAAAGGGTACCCCGGCTTTTAACAACATGCCTATTTTTGTATATGGCAGCGAGGAAAAGGCCAGTATTGATGCTGTTAAAGAAGCTGCAATTAAAGTAATTAAAAGACCCGATGAAGAAGGAGTTCCACAATACAGATGTTTAGGTTATACCCTTAATGGTGATTTATTTGCAAATCCTGTTTTTCCACCTGATTATCCTCCGACTCAGAATGTTAAAACTCTCAACGGAAGATGGGTAAAAGAACCATGGAACAACGAACATCCCTATATTCAACAGTGGATAAATAGGTTAGATTTTAAACCAAATCGATTATTAAAATTAACCGGACGACGGGATTTCTTTGCCGCAAATATAGTTGACGGTCCGGAACCCCAATATTTTTCTGACGGAGGTTCTGTTGTAGACTATGTACATATAATCCAGCCCCCACAATGCATTCATGGGGGCTGGGAATAGGATTTTATTTTCACAACAACGGCCAGAATTTAAGATACAAAACCTTTCTCCTTATGCCGTTTGAAATGCTAAAAAAAGATATTTCCGTTCAAGCAGAATCCATTCCGGTTGGTGCCGGAGCAGAAAGAAAAGTTTTAGTCGGAATAAATATAAAATCCACATTCACCGAGGATGAGACGACAGACTATGAATGGGAAATTATAAAGAAAAGTGATGGCTCTAAAATTCCTGTAGAATATTTAGGACATGCAACAAAAGAAAAGGGCAAAATCACCATTCCCGGCGAAAATGAAAGACTGATGTATGCAAGTTTTAGTATGCCTGAAGATGATGTTTTGGTGCGTTTTGTTATAAATGAAGACGGTACAAGCCCTGAAGAAAAATATTTAGGAAACAATGTATTTGAAGCAGAAATAAAATTTGTTGAGAGTATTTTTGAATATGGTGAATATGACATTCCTTACAATGTACTCTCAAGAGACTTTAGTTTTAATCTTTCAAAAAGACCTTCCGTGGCTGATTTGGGTTCTGCCAGAGGAGAATGGAGCGGCAATATAACGGGAGAGTTTAAAATAATAAGAGATCCAAGAGACGGGTTGTTTAGAAAGTATTCTGAACAAAATAATCCTCCTGTCAATGAAGTGAGAAGAAGCAGAGTTGAAAGAAATCCTATTGTAAATTTCACCATTGAAAGAAGGGATTTTGGAGATGACCCTGAAGGTAGGAAATGGCTTGACATAAATCCTTCAACCCCGGTGGTTAAAAATGGCCGGCTTTTCTCTGAAGGTTATATACAAGGATGGGATGTTTATGAGTGCGGTTTTGAAGATTGTGAATTATGCCCTCATAAAGTACTTAGAACTGCACCGTTTAACGAAGTAACAAAAGATTTAACGTTTAATGTTTATGTATACAATGGAATGAAAAACATTCCGTCAAAAAGCTTTAGAAATGAAATAGAAAACAACAGGGTAGATTCTCTTAATAAAAAAATGTATTGGGAAAGTGAGCCGTATAATTTTAATGTAATCAGGTGGATGTGCCGTTTAGACTCCAATGGAAAAGAATACGGCTGGACACCTGTTGACGGAAAATATCAAAGAACTTTTAAGCAGCAAAACAGTGGAGATATACAAATAAAAATAAATAGTCCTATGGAAATTGAATATATGCAGGCAAGGGAAGCAGCAAGGCAAGGCATAAACAGAAAAGACCTGTATGACAAAGCTGTATTTCCAACGGATATAGATCTACAAAGATTTGACTATCCTATAAAGTCAGGATACTACTTTAACCCTGCCGGAAAATATTCTTTTAAAGTGGAGACGGTAACATACAAGCCTGTGCCTTATGATACACAGGAACACAAAGATATTGTAAACGCCGTTATAAATTCATTTAACTACGAAACAGACCTTATGTACATAAATGACTACAGGGAAGCTGTAAATATAAAAGGAGAACTGCTGCCTGAAAGGGGAAGTACTTTCAGTACACGACCGGGCAGGCTGACGGCACGGGATAACATAGGTATAAACGGGATAGAACTTGTGACGGTGTTAGACAGAAATAGCGATGAGTCACGTTATACAAAAAAAGTTGAAGAAATTTACCATGAACATATAAGCGGAGGAAATACACATGAATATTGGAAAATGGTGATGGAAGGATATGAAGAGTCAAATACTTTAAGCAGCAGGGATAATTACAAATACAGAGAGTATGTAAAACCGGGACAAAAAATGTACAAAATAACAGAAACAACAGAGGTGGACATTATTATAAACAAGGACAATATAAATACTTTTACACATGCACATATGCCAGATGGTGAGTATTACATAAGAGTGTGGATGGACAATATTGATTTAGGAAGCAGCAGCCATGCATATAGCTCATTAGGTACATTAAGCGGGGTAATGCTTGATGAAATGTATATTACGGTAAAAGGCTCCATGTATGATGACTAATAATGGTTTGCATTGGAGGATAAATAAAAATGAAAAAGATAGTTTTATCTATTACAGTATCAGTTATTATGTTAATGGCTTTTACAACAACATCTTTTGCCCAATTGCCTCTTCGTGTAGTGGTAAATGGCAACAGGGTGAATTTCCCGGATGCAGAGCCGTTTATAGACGACAACGGCAGGACACAGGTACCGGTGAGGTTTGTAAGTGAAGCGTTAGGGGCAGAAGTAGGCTGGGAAGGAAGCACAAAGACAGTTACAATATCCCAGGGAGATAAAGAAATAAAGATAGTAATTGGAAAAAAGGACTATACAATAAATGGTGAGAAGAATTTAATGGATACAGAGGCGCTGCTGAAGGAAGACAGGACCTTTGTACCTGTAAGGTTTGTAAGTGAGGGGTTAGGTGCAAGGGTGGATTGGGACCCGGCTGTAAGGACGGTTTATATTGATACAAGAGAAAAAGGAAGTACCAAGGATGACACACCAAAGGATGGAAGTATTATAGAAGTGGATGGATATTTAGTGCCAAATGATACAAATATAATAATTGTAAAACCTCGTGGAAGTGACACAATAGAAACAAGTTTATCTGTAACTACATTATTACCAAATTAAAAAAAAAAACAAAAAGAAGACTTAGTGTTTGCAATAGAAAGCAAATTTGGCAAAGATGTAGCAAATGAAGTAAGAAAACATATTGAACCAAAGAAAGATGGGATTACCTTCCTGAAAAAAATATATATGTTGAGAAGACAAATCAATATATATGGATATCAAAGTCACAAGCTTCAGACATATCAGTAGAAGTTATGATTCCAGGGTATGTACCTAATACGGGTCAGTATGATGATGTTATAGTAGAATGGGAATTATAAAAATAAGGTATTGAGAGCGCAAAGTATAAAAATGTATATAGTTTACACAAATATATGGAATAGTTATGTTGACCGAATGGATATAAAAATTAAAAACAGGTGAGTAAATAAAAAGGATTGCAGATTTAATTGAAATGAATATGAGGAAAGAAACTGGGGATGTCAGCTTCAGCATGTCCAATTGCAGTACATATATGAGGGCGGAGGCCACCGTTTCAATAAAGTATCTCTTTAAAGAAGATGTATTTAATTATAAAATTTGCTAAATTAAAAAATAGAAAGATATATTATATAGCATATAAAAAAATTAAGGCTTTGTAAACTAAACATGAAAAAATAGCACAATGTTTTATAGAATTGCTTTAAATTACTTTCAATTTCGCCTTGACGATTATAAAAGTCCGCCTTGAGATTGTCAAGGGTAAAATGAATGCGCTAACGCGCGCCCTTGACAATCTCAAGGACGTACATTTGAAAAATATTTTGGCGAAATTAAAGCAAAATTTATGCTACAAGAAGATACTTTTTCTTCTCTCTTTCAGTTAGATTTAATCCAGCAACTTGAGCTGGCGTTAAGCCATTAAGAGATGAATGAGGCCTAACAAAATTATAGAAAAATATGAACATGCTGATTAGGTTGTTGGCTGATTCAAAGGAATTAAAACCTTGCTTAGTCTTATACCAAGCTTTAAATTGATGATGGAAAGACTCTATTAAATTATTAGAAACATCATCTTTAAAGCTTTCAACGCGAATATGTTTAACAGAACTACCTAGCACAGATTTAACTGGTACTTTATAAGCACTATATCGATCGCTAACTATGGCATTAACAGTACCTAAATCTTTAACAGAATTAAGCAAAGCAAAAGCTTGGCTAGAATCTCTATAAGGCGATAAATGAAAACCTAAGACAAAGCGGGTTTCTGAATCTATGATAAACCAAATATAATATTTTTGGCCATTAATTTTTATAACTGTTTCGTCAGCATGCCATTCATCAGAATTAAAATCTAACATTGGTATAAGTTCCAAAGAGAGATTATTAAAGAATGGAGCAAACTTTTTACACCAATTGCTAATGGTAGTATGAGAAACCTTAACATTATGGGCTACTCTAAGTATTAAGGCAATATTTCTAAAAGAATTTTTGCCAAGGTAAAACATAGATAGAGCAGTAATAATTATATGCACTGGGTAACGCATACGTTTAAAATCATTCTTACCAACAAGTTTAGACATAGATGCAGGTAATATATTATTTGGTTTAGGAACAAACATAGAATGATTGCACTTTTTATCACAACAACGGTAATTAGAGTAGTATTCATAATCGTGATGAAGAAATGTTGCTTTACCGCAAACAGGGCAACGGGGGTATTTAGGCACCTTTTTAGACGTTGGTCTATCAGGAGCAAATTGGTGATTACATTTACGGCAAAGGTATTTTTGATAACCATCTCTATCTTTGCCATAGCGATAAAAAGAATCTTTATTATTGCATTTTGGGCACTTAATTGGTACAATTTTTTGCATGAGGACTTCATCCTTTCTGGGAGGTATTTGTTTTCTGGCAAAAACATTGTACCACAGAGGATTGAAGTCCTCAATTTTCATTTAAGTTTACAGAGCGAAAATTAAAAACAGGAGGAGATAAAATGAAAAAAATAGTTTTATTTATTACAGTATCAGTTATTATGTTAATGGCTTTAACAACAACATCATTTGCCCAATTGCCTCTTCGTGTAGTGGTAAATGGCGATAGGGTGAATTTCCCGGATGCAGAGCCGTTTATAGACGACAACGGCAGGACACAGGTACCGGTGAGGTTTGTAAGTGAAGCGTTAGGGGCAGAAGTAGGCTGGGAAGGAAGCACAAAGACAGTTACAATATCCCAGGGAGATAAAGAAATAAAGATAGTAATTGGAAAAAAGGACTATACAATAAATGGTGAGAAGAATTTAATGGATACAGAGGCGCTGCTGAAGGAAGACAGGACCTTTGTACCTGTAAGGTTTGTAAGTGAGGGGTTAGGTGCAAGGGTGGATTGGGACCCGGCTGTAAGGACGGTTTATATTGATACGAGAGAAAAAGGCAGTACCAAGGATGACACCCCAAAGGATGGAAGTATTATTGAAGTGGACGGATACTTAGTGCCAAATGATACAAATATAGTAATTGTAAAGGCTCAAGAAAGTAAGATTGTAGAAACAAGAATGTCTATAAATGTTTTAAGACCAAATTTTGAAAAGCAAAAACAAGACTTGGTATTTGCATTAGAAAATAAGTTTGGCGAAGATATAGCAAATGAGGTAAGAAAACATATTGAACCGAAGAAAGAGAGGTGGGATTATTTACCTGAAAAATATATATATGTAGAGGAGACAGACCAATATATCTGGATAAGAAAATCACAAACTGGAGGCATATCGATAAATGTTATGGTTCCAGGATATGTACCTAATGCAAGTGAATACGATGATGTTGTAGTAGAGTGGGAAAATTGATAGTATAGAACGGCAGGTGTAAAAGTTGAAAAAGCATATAATTAAAATATTAATTATATCTTTACTGATGCAGATGATTAACATCACTGTATTAGCAAGTAGTATAGATATAAAAACAGCTCAAGAATCTTTTGAAGTAGCTAATGAATTTTTAGAAGAAAATCTGGGTTATTTCGGTTATTTTGGAGAAACGAATATAAATGGGGATAAAATAAATGAGGTGCTAGCAGTAAAGGGTACTCCGGCTTTTAGTGATATGCCTATTTTTGTATATGGTAAGGAATTTAATGCTAGTAACGATGCAGTTAAAAATGCTGCGATTAAGGTAATTCAAAGACTCGATGAAAAAGGAGTTCCACAATACAGATGTCTGGGTTATACCACTGAAGGTGATTTATTTGCAAATCCTGTATTTCCACCTGATTATCCCCCAACACAGAATATTAAAACTCTCAATGGAAGATGGGTTAAAGAGCCATGGGATTATGAACATTTTTATATCCAACAGTGGATAAATGGAGTAGATTTTACGCCAGATGAATTATTCAGATTAACCGGACGACGGGATTTCTTTGCCGCAAATATAGTTGACGCTCCGGAGCCTCAATATTTTTCTGATGGAGGTTCTGTTGAAGACTATGTACATATAATCCAGCCCCCTACAATGTATTCATGGGGGCTGGGAATAGGATTTTATTTTCACAACAATGGTCAAAATTTAAGATACAAAACCTTTCTCCTTATGCCGTTTGAAATGCTAAAAAAAGATATTTCCGTTCAAGCAGAATCTATTCCGGTTGGTGCCGGAGCAGGAAGAAAAGTTTTAGTTGGAATAAATGTAAAGTCTACATTCACCGAGGATGAGACAGCAGATTATGAATGGGAAATTATAACGAAAAGTGATGGCTCTAAAATACCTGTAGAATATTTAGGACATGCAACCAAAGAAAAGGGCAAAATCACCATTCCCGGCGAAAATGAAAGACTGATGTATGCAAGTTTTAGTATGCCTGAAGATGATGTTTTGGTGCGTTTTGTTATAAACGAAGACGGTACAAGCCCTGAAGAAAAATATTTAGGAAACAATGTATTTGAAGCAGAAATAAAGTATGTTGAGAGTATTTTTGAATATGATGAATATGACATTCCTTACAATGTACTCTCAAGAGACTTTAGTTTTAATCTTTCAAAAAGACCTTCCGTGGCTGATTTAGGGTCTGCAAGAGGAAGGTGGAGTGGCAATATAACAGGAGAGTTTAGAATAATAAGAGATCCAAAGGACGGATTATTTAGAAAGTATTCTGAAAAAAACAATCCGTCTATAAATAGTTCAAGATCTAGAGTTGAAAGAAATCCTATTGTAAATTTCACTATTGAAAGAAAGGATTTTGGAGATGACCCTGAAGGACGAAAATGGCTTGACAGAGACCCTTCAACTCCTGTAATTAAAAATGGCAAATTATTTTCTGAAGGCTATATACAAGGATGGGATGTTTATGAGTGCGGTTTTGAAGATTGTGAATTATGCCCTCATAAAGTACTTAGAACTGCACCCTTTAACGAAGTAACAAAAGATTTAACGTTTAATGTTTATGTATATAATGGAATGAAAAACATTCCATCAAAAAACTTTAAAAATGAAATAGAAAACAACAGGGTAGATTCCCTCAATAAAAAAATGTATTGGGAAAGTGAACCGTATAATTTTAATGTAATCAGATGGATGTGTCGTTTAGACTCCAATGGAAAAGAATACGGCTGGACATCTGTTGACGGAAGATATCAAAGAACTTTTAAGCAGCAAAACAGTGGAGATATACAAATAAAAATAAATAGTCCTATGGAAGTTGAATATATGCAGGCAAGGGATGCAGCAAGACAAGGCATAAACAGAAAAGACCTGTATGACAAAGCTGTATTTCCAACGGATATAGATCTACAAAGATTTGACTATCCTATAAAGTCAGGATACTACTTTAACCCTGCCGGAAAATATTCTTTTAAAGTGGAGACGGTAACATACAAGCCTGTGCCTTATGATACACAGGAACACAAAGATATTGTAAACGCCGTTATAAATTCATTTAACTACGAAACAGACCTTATGTACATAAATGACTACAGGGAAGCTGTAAATATAAAAGGAGAACTGCTGCCTGAAAGGGGAAGTACTTTCAGTACACGTCCGGGCAGATTGACGGCACGGGATAACATAGGTATAAACGGGATAGAACTTGTGACGGTGTTAGACAGAAATAGCGATGAGTTACGTTATACAAAAAAAGTTGAAGAAATTTACCATGAACATATAAGCGGAGGAAATACACATGAATATTGGAAAATGGTGATGGAAGGATATGAAGAGTCAAATACTTTAAGCAGCAGGGATAATTACAAATACAGAGAGTATGTAAAACCGGGACAAAAAATGTACAAAATAACAGAAACAACAGAGGTGGACATTATTATAAACAAGGACAATATAAACACTTTTACACATGCACATATGCCAGATGGTGAGTATTACATAAGAGTGTGGATGGACAATGTTGATTTAGGAAGCAGCAGCCATGCATATAGCTCATTAGGTACATTAAGCGGGGTAATGCTTGATGAAATGTATATTACGGTAAAAGGCTCCATGTATGATGATTAATAATGGTTTGCATTGGAGGATAAATAAAAATGAAAAAGATAGTTTTATCTATTACAGTATCAGTTATTATGTTAATGGCTTTTATAACAACATCCTTTGCCCAATTGCCTCTTCGTGTAGTGGTAAATGGCAACAGGGTGAATTTCCCGGATGCAGAGCCGTTTATAGACGACAACGGCAGGACACAGGTACCGGTGAGGTTTGTAAGTGAAGCGTTAGGAGCGGAAGTAAGCTGGGAAGGAAGCACAAAGACAGTTACAATATCCCAGGGAGATAAAGAAATAAAGATAGTAATTGGAAAAAAAGGACTATACAATAAATGGTGAGAAGAATTTAATGGATACAGAGGCGCTGCTGAAGGAAGACAGGACCTTTGTACCTGTAAGGTTTGTAAGTGAGGGGTTAGGTGCAAGGGTGGATTGGGACTCGGCTGTAAGGACGGTTTATATTGATACAAGAGAAAAAGGCGATACGAAAGGTGATACACCAAGGAATGGAAGTATTATAGAAAAGTATGGCTATTTAGTGCCAAATGATACAAATATAACAATTGCAAAGTCAAGTAACGGTATTATAGAAACAACTTTACATATAAGTGTTTTAAGACTGGATTTTGAAAAGCAAATTGAAGATCTTGTTTTTGCGATAGAAAGCAGATTTAGTAAAGATATAGCAAACGAAATAGAAAAGCATGTTAGACAAAAGAAAAGTAGATGGACCCACTTACCCGAAAAATACATATATGTAAAAGAGACAAATCAATATATCTGGATAAGAGAATCACAGACGGATAGTATATCAATAGAAGTTATGGTTCCTGGATATGTACCTGATACAAGTGAATAGGATGACGTTATAGTAGAGCAGGAAAAATACAACCCAATCGGAAGACGAGAATTTTTAGAGAATGTGGAGAAAAGATACATTACATGCTAAAGATATAAGCAAAATAAATGTTGTGGGAATTAGAAAATTAAAGTAATATAATATTTAAGAAATAACATATAAACTTTTTTAAACAGGAGGAAATGAGATGAAAAGAACAGTTTTATTTATTACAGTATCAGTTATTATGTTAATGGCTTTTACAACAACATCCTTTGCCCAATTGCCTCTTCGTGTGGTGGTAAATGGTGATAGAGTAAATTTTCCTGATGCAGAGCCGTTTATAGACGACAACGGCAGGACACAGGTACCGGTGAGGTTTGTAAGTGAAGCGTTAGGGGCAGAAGTAGGCTGGGAAGGAAGCACAAAGACAGTTACAATATCCCAGGGAGATAAAGAAATAGAGATTGTAATCGGAAAAAAGGACTATACAATAAACGGTGAAAAGAATCTAATGGATACAGAAGCGCTGCTGAAAGAAGACAGAACCTTTGTACCTATAAGGTTTGTAAGTGAGGGGTTAGGTGCAAGGGTGGATTGGGACCCGGCTGTAAGGACGGTTTATATTGATACAAGAGAAAAAGGCGACTCTAAGGATGACACCCCAAAGGATGGAAGTATTATTGAAAAGTATGGCTATTTAGTGCCAAATGATACAAACATAATAATTGCAAAACCCCAAGGAAGTGACAAAGTAGAAACGAGAATGTCTGTAACTACTTTAAGACCAAATTTTGAAAAGCAAAAAGATGACGTAGTGTTTGCAATAGAAAGCAGATTTGGTAAAGATATAGCAAATGAAGTGAGAAAACATATTGAACCGAAGAAAGAGAGATGGGATTATCTACCTGAAAAATATATATATGTGAAGGATACAAATCAGTATATATGGATAGCAAGGTCGCAGGCTTCTGATATATCAATAAGTATTCTGTTTCCGGGATATGTACCTGATACAAATCAATATGATGATGTTGTAGTTGAGTGGGAAAATTAATGGAAGTAGAACGGGTAGGTGTAAGGAATGAAAAAGTATAAAATTAAAATACTAATTATATCAATGCTGATGCAGATGATTAACATTACTGTATTAGCTAATAGCACTGATATAAAAACAGCTAAAGAGTCTCTTACAATAGCTAATGAATTTTTAGAAGAAAACATAGGATATTATGATTATTTTAAAGAAAAAAATGCAAATGGATATTCAATTAATGAAGTGTTAGCTGTAAAGGGTACTCCGACTTTTAGTGACATGCCTATTTTTGTATATGGCAGTGAGGAAAAGGCCAGTATTGATGCTGTTAAAAAAGCTGCGATTAAAGTGATTAAAAGACCTGATGAAGAAGGAATTCCACAATACAGGTGTTTAGGTTATACTACTGAAGGTGATTTATTTGCAAATCCTGGTTTTCCACCTGATTATCCCCCAACACAGAATGTTAAAACTCTCAACGGAAGATGGGTTAAAGATCCTTGGGATCACAAACACCCTTATATCCAACAGTGGATAAAAGAAAGAATTTTTGTGCCGGAACAATTATTCGAATCAACCGGACGACGAGATTTCTTTGCCGCAAATATAGTTGACGGTCCGGAACCCCAATATTTTTCTGACGGAGGTTCTGTTGAAGACTATGTACATATAATCCAGCCCCCTACAATGTATTCATGGGGGCTGGGAATAGGATTTTATTTTCACAACAATGGTCAAAATTTAAGATACAAAACCTTTCTCCTTATGCCGTTTGAAATGTTAAAAAAAGACATTTCCGTTCAAGCAGAATCCATTCCGGTTGGTGCCGGAGCAGGAAGAAAAGTTTTAGTTGGAATAAATGTAAGGTCTACATTTACCGAGGATGAGACAGCAGATTATGAATGGGAAATTATAAAGAAAAGTGATGGCTCTAAAATACCTGTAGAATATTTAGGACATGCAACCAAAGAAAAGGGCAAAATCACCATTCCCGGTGAAAATGAAAGATTGATGTATGCAAGTTTTAGTATGCCTGAAGATGATGTTTTAGTGCGTTTTGTTATAAATGAAGACGGTACAAGCCCTGAAGAAAAATATTTAGGAAACAATGTATTTGAAGCAGAAATAAAATATGTTGAGAGTATTTTTGAATATGATGAATATGACATTCCTTACAATGTACTTTCAAGAGACTTTAGTTTTAATCTTTCAAAAAGACCTTCCGTGGCTGATTTAGGCTTTGCAAGAGGAGAATGGAGCGGCAATATAACAGGAGAGTTTAGAATAATAATAGATCCAAGAGACGGGTTGTTTAGAAAGTATTCTGAACAAAATAATCCTCCTGTCAATGAAGTGAGAAGAAGCAGAGTTGAAAGAAATCCTATTGTAAATTTCACCATTGAAAGAAGGGATTTTGGAGATGACCCTGAAGGTAGGAAATGGCTTGACATAAATCCTTCAACCCCGGTGGTTAAAAATGGCCGGCTTTTCTCTGAAGGCTATATACAAGGATGGGATGTTTATGAGTGCGGTTTTGAAGATTGTGAATTATGCCCTCATAAAGTACTTAGAACTGCACCGTTTAACGAAGTAACAAAAGATTTAACGTTTAATGTTTATGTATACAATGGAATGAAAAACATTCCGTCAAAAAGCTTTAGAAATGAAATAGAAAACAACAGGGTAGATTCTCTTAATAAAAAAATGTATTGGGAAAGTGAGCCGTATAATTTTAATGTAATCAGGTGGATGTGCCGTTTAGACTCCAATGGAAAAGAATACGGCTGGACATCTGTTGACGGAAGATATCAAAGAACTTTTAAGCAGCAAAACAGTGGAGATATACAAATAAAAATAAATAGTCCTATGGAAGTTGAATATATGCAGGCAAGGGATGCAGCAAGACAAGGCATAAACAGAAAAGACCTGTATGACAAAGCTGTATTTCCAACGGATATAGATCTACAAAGATTTGACTATCCTATAAAGTCAGGATACTACTTTAACCCTGCCGGAAAATATTCTTTTAAAGTGGAGACGGTAACATACAAGCCTGTGCCTTATGATACACAGGAACACAAAGATATTGTAAACGCCGTTATAAATTCATTTAACTACGAAACAGACCTTATGTACATAAATGACTACAGGGAAGCTGTAAATATAAAAGGAGAGCTTCTGCCTGAAAGGGGAAGTACTTTCAGTACACGACCGGGCAGGCTGACAGCACGGGATAATATAGGCATAAACGGGATAGAACTTGTGACGGTGTTAGACAGAAATAGTGATGAGTCACGTTATACGAAAAAAGTTGAAGAAATTTACCATGAACATATAAGCGGAGGAAATACACATGAATATTGGAAAATGGTGATGGAAGGATATGAAGAGTCAAATACTTTAAGCAGCAGGGATAATTACAAATACAGAGAGTATGTAAAACCGGGACAAAAAATGTACAAAATAACAGAAACGACAGAGGTGGACATTATTATAAACAAGGACAATATAAATACTTTTACACATGCACATATGCCAGATGGTGAGTATTACATAAGAGTGTGGATGGACAATATTGATTTAGGAAGCAGCAGCCATGCATATAGCTCATTAGGTACATTAAGCGGGGTAATGCTTGATGAAATGTATATTACTGTAAAAGGCTCCATGTATGATGATTAATAATGGTTTGCATTGGAGGATAAATAAAAATGAAAAAGATAGTTTTATCTATTACAGTATCAGTTATTATGTTAATGGCTTTTATAACAACATCCTTTGCCCAATTGCCTCTTCGTGTAGTGGTAAATGGCAACAGGGTGAATTTCCCGGATGCAGAGCCGTTTATAGACGACAACGGCAGGACACAGGTACCGGTGAGGTTTGTAAGTGAAGCGTTAGGAGCGGAAGTAAGCTGGGAAGGAAGTACAAAGACGGTTACAATATCCCAGGGAGATAAAGAAATAAAGATTGTAATTGGAAAAAAGGACTATACAATAAATGGTGAGAAGAATTTAATGGATACAGAGGCGCTGCTGAAGGAAGACAGGACCTTTGTACCTGTAAGGTTTGTAAGTGAGGGGTTAGGTGCAAGGGTGGATTGGGACCCGGCTGTAAGGACGGTTTATATTGATACGAGAGAAAAAGGAAGTACCAAGGATGACACACCAAAGGATGGAAGTATTATAGAAGTGGATGGATATTTAGTGCCAAATGATACAAATATAATAATTGTAAAACCTCGTGGAAGTGACACAATAGAAACAAGTTTATCTGTAACTACATTATTACCAAATTAAAAAAAAAAAAAACAAAAAGAAGACTTAGTGTTTGCAATAGAAAGCAAATTTGGCAAAGATGTAGCAAATGAAGTAAGAAAACATATTGAACCAAAGAAAGATGGGATTACCTTCCTGAAAAAAATATATATGTTGAGAAGACAAATCAATATATATGGATATCAAAGTCACAAGCTTCAGACATATCAGTAGAAGTTATGATTCCAGGGTATGTACCTAATACGGGTCAGTATGATGATGTTATAGTAGAATGGGAATTATAAAAATAAGGTATTGAGAGCGCAAAGTATAAAAATGTATATAGTTTACACAAATATATGGAATAGTTATGTTGACCGAATGGATATAAAAATTAAAAACAGGTGAGTAAATAAAAAGGATTGCAGATTTAATTGAAATGAATATGAGGAAAGAAACTGGGGATGTCAGCTTCAGCATGTCCAATTGCAGTACATATATGAGGGCGGAGGCCACCGTTTCAATAAAGTATCTCTTTAAAGAAGATGTATTTAATTATAAAATTTGCTAAATTAAAAAATAGAAAGATATATTATATAGCATATAAAAAAATTAAAAACAGGAGGAGATAAAATGAAAAAAATAGTTTTATTTATTACAGTATCAGTTATTATGTTAATGGCTTTTACAACAACGTCCTTTGCCCAATTGCCTCTTCGTGTGGTGGTAAACGGCAATAGGGTGAATTTCCCGGATGCAGAGCCATTTATAGACGACAACGGCAGGACACAGGTACCGGTGAGGTTTGTAAGTGAAGCATTAGGGGCAGAAGTAGGCTGGGAAGGAAGCACAAAGACGGTTACAATATCCCAGGGAGATAAAGAAATAAAGATAGTAATCGGAAAAAAGGACTATACAATAAACGGTGAAAAGAATCTAATGGATACAGAAGCACTGCTGAAGGAAGACAGGACCTTTGTACCTGTAAGGTTTGTAAGTGAGGGGTTAGGTGCAAGGGTGGATTGGGACCCGGCTGTAAGGACGGTTTATATTGATACAAGAGAAAAAGGCGACTCTAAGGATGACACCCCAAAGGATGGAAGTATTATTGAAAAAAATGGATACTTAGTGCCAAATGATACAAATATAATAATTGCAAATGCTCAGGAAAGTAGAATTGTAGAAACAAGAATGTCTATAAATATTATGAAACCGAATTTTGAAAAGCAGGTTGAAGATTTAACATTTGCATTAGAAAATAAATTTGGCAAAGATATAGCAAATCAAGTGAGAAAACATGTTGAGCAAAAGAAAAGTAGATGGGATTACTTGCCTGAAAAATACATATATATAGAGAAGACCAATCAATATATCTGGATAAGAGAATCACAAACAGATAGTATATCTATAAATGTTATGGTTCCTGGATATGTACCTGATACGAGTCAATATGATGATGTTGTAGTAGAGTGGGAGAATTAATAGTATAGAACAGAGGGTGTAAAAGGTGAAAAAGCATATAATTAAGATACTAATTATATCCTTACTAATACAGGTAATTAATATTACAGTATCAGCAAGTAGCACTAATATAAAAACAGCCAAAGAATCACTGGATATTGCCAATAAATTTTTAGAAGAAAATGTACTGGGATTTTACGGATATTATGGAGAAACGAATATAAAGGGAGATAAAATAAATGAAGTATTAGCTGTAAAGGGTACTCCGGCTTTTAGTGATATGCCTATTTTTGTATATGGCAGTGAGGAAAAAGCCAGTATTGATGCTGTTAAAGAAGCTGTAATTAAAGTAATTAAAAGACCTGATGAAGAAGGAGTTCCTCAATACAGATGTTTAGGATACACTCTTAACGGTGATTTATTTGCAAATCCTGTATTTCCACCTGATTATCCTCCGACTCAGAATGTTAAAACTTTCAACGGAAGGTGGGTTAAAGAACCATGGAACCATAAACACCCTTATATCCGGCAGTGGATACGCAGAATAGATTTTACACCGGAACGATTATTCAGATTAACTGGAAGATATGATTTCTTTGCCGCAAATATAGTTGACGGTCCGGAGCCCCAATATTTTTCTGACGGAGGTTCTGTTGAAGATTATGTACATATAATCCAGCCCCCTACAATGTATTCATGAGGGCTGGGAATAGGATTTTATTTTCACAACAATGGTCAGAGTTTAAGATACAAAACCTTTCTCCTTATGCCGTTTGAAATGCTAAAAAAAGATATTTCCGTTCAAGCAGAATCTATTCCGGTTGGTGCCGGAGCAGGAAGAAAAGTTTTAGTTGGAATAAATATAAAATCCACATTCACCGAGGATGAGACAGCAGATTATGAATGGGAAATTATAAAGAAAAGTGATGGCTCTAAAATACCTGTAGAATATTTAGGACATGCAACCAAAGAAAAGGGCAAAATCACCATTCCCGGTGAAAATGAAAGATTGATGTATGCAAGTTTTAGTATGCCTGAAGATGATGTTTTAGTGCGTTTTGTTATAAATGAAGACGGTACAAGCCCTGAAGAAAAATATTTAGGAAACAATGTATTTGAAGCAGAAATAAAATATGTTGAGAGTATTTTTGAATATGATGAATATGACATTCCTTACAATGTACTTTCAAGAGACTTTAGTTTTAATCTTTCAAAAAGACCTTCCGTGGCTGATTTAGGCTTTGCAAGAGGAGAATGGAGCGGCAATATAACAGGAGAGTTTAGAATAATAATAGATCCAAGAGACGGGTTGTTTAGAAAGTATTCTGAACAAAATAATCCTCCTGTCAATGAAGTGAGAAGAAGCAGAGTTGAAAGAAATCCTATTGTAAATTTCACCATTGAAAGAAGGGATTTTGGAGATGACCCTGAAGGTAGGAAATGGCTTGACATAAATCCTTCAACCCCGGTGGTTAAAAATGGCCGGCTTTTCTCTGAAGGCTATATACAAGGATGGGATGTTTATGAGTGCGGTTTTGAAGATTGTGAATTATGCCCTCATAAAGTACTTAGAACTGCACCGTTTAACGAAGTAACAAAAGATTTAACGTTTAATGTTTATGTATACAATGGAATGAAAAACATTCCGTCAAAAAGCTTTAGAAATGAAATAGAAAACAACAGGGTGGATTCTCTTAACAAAAAAATGTATTGGGAAAGTGAGCCGTATAATTTTAATGTAATCAGGTGGATGTGCCGTTTAGACTCCAATGGAAAAGAATACGGCTGGACACCTGTTGACGGAAAATATCAAAGAACTTTTAAGCAGCAAAACAGTGGAGATATACAAATAAAAATAAATAGTCCTATGGAAATTGAATATATGCAGGCAAGGGAAGCAGCAAGGCAAGGTATAAACAGAAAAGACCTGTATGACAAAGCTGTATTTCCAACGGATATAGATCTTCAAAGATTTGAGTACCCTATAAAGTCAGGATACTACTTTAACCCTGCCGGAAAATATTCTTTTACGGTAGAAACAGTGACATACAAACCTGTACCTTCCGATACCCAGGAACACAAAGATATTGTAAACGCCCTAATAAATTCATTTAACTATGAAACAGACCTTATGTACATAAATGACTACAGGGAGGCTGTAAATATAAAAGGAGAGCTGCTACCTGAAAGGGGAAATACTTTTAGCACACGACCAGGTATACTTACAGCACAGGATAACAAAGGTATAAACGGGATAGAACTTGTGACGGTGTTAGACAGAAATAGTGATGAGTCACGTTATACAAAAAAAGTTGAAGAAGTTTACCATGAACATATAAGTGGAGGAAATACACATGAATATTGGAAAATGGTGATGGAAGGATATGCAGAATCTAACACTTTAAGCAGCAGGGATAATTACAAATACAGAGAGTATGTAAAGCCAGGACAAAAAATGTACAAAATAACAGAAACTACAGAGGTGGATATTATTATAAACAAGGACAATATAAACACTTTTACACATGCACATATGCCTGACGGTGAGTACTACATAAAAGTATGGATGGATAATGTTGATTTAGGAAGCAGCAGCCATGCATATAGCTCATTAGGTACATTAAGCGGGGTAATGCTTGATGAAATGTATATTACTGTAAAAGGCTCCATGTATGATGACTAATAATGGTTTGCATTGGAGGATAAATAAAAATGAAAAAGATAGTTTTATTTATTACAGTATCAATTGTTATGCTAATGGTTTTTACAACAACATCCTTTGCCCAATTGCCTCTTCGTGTAGTGGTAAATGGCAACAGGGTGAATTTCCCGGATGCAGAGCCGTTTATAGACGACAACGGCAGGACACAGGTACCGGTGAGGTTTGTAAGTGAAGCGTTAGGGGCAGAAGTAGGCTGGGAAGGAAGCACAAAGACAGTTACAATATCCCAGGGAGATAAAGAAATAAAGATAGTAATTGGAAAAAAGGACTATACAATAAATGGTGAGAAGAATTTAATGGATACAGAGGCGCTGCTGAAGGAAGACAGGACCTTTGTACCTGTAAGGTTTGTAAGTGAGGGGTTAGGTGCAAGGGTGGATTGGGACCCGGCTGTAAGGACGGTTTATATTGATACGAGAGAAAAAGGAAGTACCAAGGATGACACACCAAAGGATGGAAGTATTATAGAAGTGGATGGATATTTAGTGCCAAATGATACAAATATAATAATTGTAAAACCTCGTGGAAGTGACACAATAGAAACAAGTTTATCTGTAACTACATTATTACCAAATTAAAAAAAAAAAAAAAACAAAAAGAAGACTTAGTGTTTGCAATAGAAAGCAAATTTGGCAAAGATGTAGCAAATGAAGTAAGAAAACATATTGAACCAAAGAAAGATGGGATTACCTTCCTGAAAAAAATATATATGTTGAGAAGACAAATCAATATATATGGATATCAAAGTCACAAGCTTCAGACATATCAGTAGAAGTTATGATTCCAGGGTATGTACCTAATACGGGTCAGTATGATGATGTTATAGTAGAATGGGAATTATAAAAATAAGGTATTGAGAGCGCAAAGTATAAAAATGTATATAGTTTACACAAATATATGGAATAGTTATGTTGACCGAATGGATATAAAAATTAAAAACAGGTGAGTAAATAAAAAGGATTGCAGATTTAATTGAAATGAATATGAGGAAAGAAACTGGGGATGTCAGCTTCAGCATGTCCAATTGCAGTACATATATGAGGGCGGAGGCCACCGTTTCAATAAAGTATCTCTTTAAAGAAGATGTATTTAATTATAAAATTTGCTAAATTAAAAAATAGAAAGATATATTATATAGCATATAAAAAAATTAAAAACAGGAGGAGATAAAATGAAAAAAATAGTTTTATTTATTACAGTATCAGTTATTATGTTAATGGCTTTTACAACAACGTCCTTTGCCCAATTGCCTCTTCGTGTGGTGGTAAACGGCAATAGGGTGAATTTCCCGGATGCAGAGCCATTTATAGACGACAACGGCAGGACACAGGTACCGGTGAGGTTTGTAAGTGAAGCATTAGGGGCAGAAGTAGGCTGGGAAGGAAGCACAAAGACGGTTACAATATCCCAGGGAGATAAAGAAATAAAGATAGTAATCGGAAAAAAGGACTATACAATAAACGGTGAAAAGAATCTAATGGATACAGAAGCACTGCTGAAGGAAGACAGGACCTTTGTACCGGTGAGGTTTGTAAGTGAGGGGTTAGGTGCAAGGGTGGATTGGGACCCGGCTGTAAGGACGGTTTATATTGATACGAGGGAAAAAGGCGATTCTAAGGATGACATACCAAAGGATGGAAGTATTATTGAAGTAGATGGGTATTTAGTGCCAAATGATACAAATATAATTATCGCAAAGGCTCGAAGTAGTAAAGTTGTAGAAACATACATTTCTATAAATTTTATGAGGCCAAATTTTGAAAAACAAATTGAAGACTTAACATTTGCATTAGAAAATAAATTTGGTAAAGATATAGCAAATCAAGTGAGAAAACATGTTGAACAAAAGAAAAGCAGATGGCATTATTTGCCTGAAAAATATATATATGTAGAGAAGACAAATCAATATATTTGGTTAAGAAAATCAATAGGAGAGGATATAGCGGTAGACGTTTTACTTCCGGGATATGTACCTGATACAAGTGAATATGATGATGTTGTAGTAGAGTGGGAAAATTAATAACTATAGAACAGAGGGTGTAAAAGGTGAAAAAGTATATAATTAAGATACTAATTATATCCTTACTAATACAGGTAATTAATATTACAGTATCAGCAAGTAGCACTAATATAAAAACAGCCAAAGAATCACTGGATATTGCCAATAAATTTTTAGAAGAAAATGTACTGGGATTTTACGGTTATTTTGGAGAAACGAATATAAAGGGAGATAAAATAAATGAAGTATTAGCTGTAAAGGGTACTCCGGCTTTTAGTGATATGCCTAGAGAATGTAACAAATTTTGTGTATGAATGAATAATTAAATTCCTTCTTGGCAAGAATTACAAACAATAAAAGCTAAGGAGGAATTTTTTATGTCAACATTATCAAAAGAACAGATAAAAGCAATAGTTAAGGGAAATAATTTCCAAAGTGTGACTGATGTCACGAACTATCTTAAAGACATTTTTAAAGACATTATACAAGAGCTTATGGAAGCTGAATTAGAAGAAAAGCTTGGTTATGCTAAGGAAGAACGTAGTGCAAAAAATACCGACAACTGTAGAAATGGTTATTCTACTAAGACTTTAAAAAGTGAATTTGGAGAAGTTGAGATTCAAATTCCAAGGGACCGTAAAGGAGAGTTTGAGCCTAAAATTATACCTAAATATCAAAGAAATGTTTCCGGCATAGAAGAAAAAATAATATCTCTATACGCAAGGGGCATGTCAACCAGGGATATTGGAGAGCAGCTAAAGGACCTTTATGGAGTGGAAATATCTGCGGAAATGCTTAGTAGGATTACTGACCGTATTATTCCTGAAATAAAAGAATGGCAACAAAGACCCTTAGAACCTATATATACATTTTGTTTTATGGATGCCATTCATTATAAAGTAAGAGATGAAGGAAGAATATGTAATCGTGCAGCCTATGTGGTTATTGGTGTTAATGTTGAGGGATATAAAGACATACTGGGTATATGGATTGGAGAAAATGAATCATCAAAATTCTGGCTTGGTGTAATGAATGATCTTAAAAACAGGGGTGTACAGGATGTAATGCTATTTTGCGTGGATGGACTTACAGGACTGAAAGAAGCTATAAATGCTGCGTTTCCTATGGCAGAAATACAAAGATGCATAATACATCAACTGCGTAATTCCTTTAAGTATGTATCCTGCAAAGACATAAAAGCCTTTAGTAATGATTTTAAAAATGTCTACAAAGCTATTAATGAAAAGGTTGCCTTAGAGAAGTTTTATGAATTAAAAGAAAAATGGGGAAAAAGCTATCCCTTTGCGATACGGAGCTGGGAAAATAATTGGGATGTACTAAGTCCATTCTATAAATTCCCAGAAGAAATCCGAAAGATTATCTATACAACTAATGTCATTGAAGGATTACACCGGCAGTACCGTAAGGTAACAAAATCAAAAACTATGTTTCCATCAGATGATTCTTTAGAAAAAATGCTATATATGGCTTCAAAAAATGTGATAAAAAAATGGACCCAACGTTATAAAAATTGGGATAGGGTATTGAATCAACTGATAATTCAATACCCAGGACGCCTTGACAATTATGTTAGTTAAAACAGAAAGACAAATAAAGTATTAAGTGTTCCTTGAAAACTTTATATGGCGGTTTTACTATGTTTAATATCTTCCTTTGAATTTTCAAGTACAAGGTATAATTTGTCTGCAGAGTTGACTTTTCCGGAAACACAATATATTTTGTCTCTTTTAAAGACATGTTTTTTCCTGAAGTCATAGAGTAAATAAACCCGGTTAGTGTCAAGATCCTTCATTGTAAAAATATTGTATCTATCTAATTCTTTGCAATTTATCATTACCATGTGGTTAGCACTAAAATTAAACACTGCAAAGCTCCTTCATCATAAAAAATATAGAATCTTATATAGGATTTTATACGCTTCCCTGAAACTTGTATGGTTTCAGCCCGGTTGTAGGTTCCCTGTTGCTTCCCAGCATTGCAGGGTATCGGCAGAGCCGGGCCTCAATAGAATTATTGACAAAAAGCAAATTAAATTAACATTGTACTTTTATGTTTTTACTTTTTTAAATTTGCTAGACAAATAAGTATTGCCAATTATTAAAAAATTTATGTATAAAACTTTAATAATTGGCAAAACTCTATAATGAAAAACAAAATGCAGTTATATATTCTGTAAACTAAAATTAATTAATGTTTCTTGCTGAGAAGGATTTACATAAAATCTAAACCCACAAAATTATTTACACTCCCTTTAATAAAATATTGTTTTAGTTGTGATGGTCAGGCTTTTTGTCCCGAAGTTATAAAGGCATTTAAGGAAAGATTTGATGATTATGATGAATCGGTAAAAAAATTTTATAGTTTTAATGGCTCAAATGACTTTGTGAATCCCCTTGGCATATACATAATTCCAGATGAAAACCGTTTTTATTTTAAATCGGTAATTCCATCAAAAATTCCATTGAATATAGATAGTTATAAAGATTTCTCTAAAGTTTTAGATATTATTAAAAAAGATCGTAAAAGTCTGAGTGAGTTTAAGAAACTTCATTTTCCTGATTCATGCTTAACAGAAGAAGGTACATTTTCAAAACAGACGGAACAAGGCTTTATATCTTTACTTGTTGAAAATGTTTCTCAGGAAGTTATGATACTGGATCCTGAAGAAAGGGAAAAAATATTTAGGGCAGTAATGTCATTATTCCAGGGAGACAATGAAACTGTGGATGGAGAAATAGTGGCCTCATGGTCTGATAAAATGGCGACTTTAGAGTCAAGAGAATTTTTGCTTGGAGCACTAAAAATAGCACTTTTAGATACAGTTAAAGAAAAAGAAGGTATTGTAGATCAAGTTGTAGTTTTTAGTATTCTAACAAAAATATATTTGATATTAATGTTTGGTGATGTGATAGCAACAGGAGGAGTAAAAATAGTAAAGATATCTCAGGCATCAGTAGAGTTTTTTAGAGATATAACAACAATTGCTAAAAGGACTGCATTAGATATATTAGAGAATCTCAAAAACATATCAATAGTTACAGAAAATTTTAAGAATGAGATGCTAAATAGTTTAAAAATCTTAGGAAAAACAGTCTTAGTTGAAAGCGTAGAATTTATAAAAAAATTGTTTTATCCGAGACAATCCGGTATGGAGACAGGAGAATTTTTACTTGCCTATGGAGGGGCTTTAGGTGCAGCATTTTATAAATTTATTTTAGAAGCAAGGGATTCCTTTGGCAGGTTAGTTAAGCATATTGGAGTTGTTATAGATGATATGATAAAAATATCAAAGAGTGCATTGAAAGATACAGCTGAAAAGATGTTAATATATAGTAAGAGGATTATAGCGGCTGTAACCGGCTTTTTCAATAATTTAGCAAGTGGAATAAATAATTTTTTAATTTATCGCAAAAAAGCTCTTTTTAATTTATTACACAGTACAGTTGAAATAGTAATAGAAGGAATAAATAATGCAAAAGAAATAATAAGAAAAGGACGTGAAAAGCTAAAAGAAGGTGTAAACAGAGTTGTTAATTATCTTGACAACATAGCAAAAGCAGTTACAGTTAACCTTGTCAAAAAGGCAGCTGTTGAATGTATAAGGGGATTAAAATTTTTGGTAGACAAGATAAAAGAGTCAGTTTTGGGAATAAAGGGACTTGAAGTAAGTTTTACGGAGGTATTTTTAAAATTTATGTCTGAAGCAAAAAATTTTGCAAAATACTGCAAAAAAGAAGTGGCGAATGCATGGAATAAAGTGACTAGAAAAGCAAGCCAAACAGTTGAAAAAGTTGTAGAGGATACAAAACAGCAAATAAAAACTATGCGTGAGAAATTTGAAGGTGCAGTTAAGTATGTTATAGATCATAAAAAGGAAACAGTAAAAAGTATTAGGGATAAAAAAGAACATGTACTTAAGACTTTAAGAAACAGTGTAATTAGAACTATAGGAGCAACGTACATAAGAAACTTAAAAGTAGATTTAGTAAGATTAGAAGATTTGAGAAAAAAGATGAAAGACTTAGAAAGGGAATGGGGAGAAAAGAAACATTACATGCTAAAGGATGTAAACAATTTAGCATCTGATACGTAGAGAAAATATAATGAATACTATGTAAGACAGAGAATACGGGAAATTAATAGAATTTGTGATAATATAAAAACAGAAACCAGGAGAATTACCGATATGATTGGAAGAAAAGCAAAAGAATTAGACAATGCTTGTGTAGAGTATAAAAGAATAGAAGCTATGGCAGGTAGGGAAGCAAATAGTTTTGCTTAATTATAAAAATAAAGTTAAAATAATATTTTGTAGATATATATTATATATCATGTAAAAAATGAAAAATGGGAGGAAATAAAATGAAAAAGATAGTTTTATTTATAACAGTATTAGTTATTATGCTAATGGCTTTCACAACAACATCATTTGCCCAATTGCCTCTTCGTGTAGTGGTAAATGGCGATAGGGTGAATTTTCCGGATGCAGAGCCGTTTATAGACGACAACGGCAGGACACAGGTACCGGTGAGGTTTGTAAGTGAAGCGTTAGGGGCAAAAGTAGATTGGGAAGGAAAAACAAAAACAGTTACAATATCCCAGGGAGATAAAGAAATAAAGATAGTAATTGGAAAAAAGGAATATACAATAAATGGTGAGAAGAATTTAATGGACACAGAAGCACTGCTGAAAGAAGACAGAACCTTTGTACCTGTAAGGTTTGTAAGTGAGGGGTTAGGTGCAAGGGTAGATTGGGATTCTGCTGTAAGGACGGTTTATATTGATACTAGGGAAAAAGGCGACATAAAGGATGACACACCAAAGGATGGAAGTATTATAGAAAAAAATGGTTACTTAGTGCCAAATGATACAAATATAATAATTGCAAAGGCTCAAGAAAGTAAAATTGTTGAAACAAGCATATCTATAAATGTTTTGAGACCAAATTTTGAAAAGCAAAAAGAAGATTTAGTGTTTGCAATAGAAAGTAAATTTGGGAAAGATATAGCAAATGAAGTGAAAAAACATATTGAACCAAAGAAAAAAAGATGGGATTATATACCAGAAAAATACATATATGTTGAGGAAACAAAACAGTATATATGGATATCGGAGTCAGAGACTGCAGACGTATCAATAGATATTTTAGTTCCAGGATATGTACCTAATAGAAGTCAATATAATGATGTTGTAGTAGAGTGGGAAAATTGATATTATATAATGGCAGGTGTAAAAGGTGAAAAAGTATATAAATAAAATACTGATTATATCTTTACTTATACAGATGATTAACATTACTGTATTAGCAAATAGCACCAATATAAAAACAGCTAAAGAATCACTCGAAATTGCCAATAATTTTTTAGGAGAAAACTTAGGTCACTATGATTATTTTTTAGATGAGAACATAAAAGGACAAAAAATAAATGAGAAGTTGGATGTTAAGGGTACTCCGGCTTTTAATAACATGCCTATTTTTGTATATGGCAGTGAGGAAAAAGCCAGTATTGATGCTGTTAAAGAAGCTGCAATTAAAGTAATTAAAAGACCTGATGAAGAAGGAATTCCACAATACAGATGTTTAGGCTACACTCTTAATGGAGATTTATTTGCAAATCCTGTGTTTCCACCTGATTATCCTCCTACTCAGAATGTAAAAACACTTAATGGAAGATGGGTAAAGGAACCATGGAACCACGAGCACCCTTATATTCGGCAGTGGATAAAATCTAAAGATTTTAAACCTGACATATTATTCGAAACAACCGGAAGGCGGGATTTCTTTGCCGCAAATATAGTTGACGGTCCGGAGCCCCAATATTTTTCTGACGGAGGTTCTGTTGAAGACTATGTACATATAATCCAGCCCCCTACAATGTATTCATGAGGGCTGGGAATAGGATTTTATTTTCACAACAATGGTCAAAATTTAAGATACAAAACCTTTCTCCTTATGCCGTTTGAAATGTTAAAAAAAGATATTTCCGTTCAAGCAGAATCCATTCCGGTTGGTGCCGGAGCAGGAAGAAAAGTTTTAGTTGGAATAAATGTAAAGTCTACATTTACCGAGGATGAGACAGCAGATTATGAATGGGAAATTATAAAGAAAAGTGATGGCTCTAAAATACCTGTAGAATATTTAGGACATGCAACCAAAGAAAAGGGCAAAATCACCATTCCCGGTGAAAATGAAAGATTGATGTATGCAAGTTTTAGTATGCCTGAAGATGATGTTTTGGTGCGTTTTGTTATAAATGAAGACGGTACAAGCCCTGAAGAAAAATATTTAGGAAACAATGTATTTGAAGCAGAAATAAAGTATGTTGAGAGTATTTTTGAATATGGTGAATATGACATTCCTTACAATGTACTCTCAAGAGACTTTAGTTTTAATCTTTCAAAAAGACCTTCCGTGGCTGATTTAGGGTCTGCAAGAGGAAGGTGGAGTGGCAATATAACAGGAGAGTTTAAAATAATAAGAGATCCAAGAGACGGGTTGTTTAGAAAGTATTCTGAACAAAATAATCCTCCTGTCAATGAAGTGAGAAGAAGCAGAGTTGAAAGAAATCCTATTGTAAATTTCACCATTGAAAGAAGGGATTTTGGAGATGACCCTGAAGGTAGGAAATGGCTTGACATAAATCCTTCAACCCCGGTGGTTAAAAATGGCCGGCTTTTCTCTGAAGGTTATATACAAGGATGGGATGTTTATGAGTGCGGTTTTGAAGATTGTGAATTATGCCCTCATAAAGTACTTAGAACTGCACCGTTTAACGAAGTAACAAAAGATTTAACGTTTAATGTTTATGTATACAATGGAATGAAAAACATTCCGTCAAAAAGCTTTAGAAATGAAATAGAAAACAACAGGGTGGATTCTCTTAACAAAAAAATGTATTGGGAAAGTGAGGCGTATAATTTTAATGTAATCAGGTGGATGTGCCGTTTAGACTCCAATGGAAAAGAATACGGCTGGACACCTGTTGACGGAAAATATCAAAGAACTTTTAAGCAGCAAAACAGTGGAGATATACAAATAAAAATAAATAGTCCTATGGAAATTGAATATATGCAGGCAAGGGAAGCAGCAAGGCAAGGTATAAACAGAAAAGACCTGTATGACAAAGCTGTATTTCCAACGGATATAGATCTACAAAGATTTGACTATCCTATAAAGTCAGGATACTACTTTAACCCTGCCGGAAAATATTCTTTTAAAGTGGAGACGGTAACATACAAGCCTGTGCCTTATGATACACAGGAACACAAAGATATTGTAAACGCCGTTATAAATTCATTTAACTATGAAACAGACCTTATGTACATAAATGACTACAGGGAAGCTGTAAATATAAAAGGAGAACTGCTGCCTGAAAGGGGAAGTACTTTCAGTACACGTCCGGGCAGATTGACGGCACGGGATAACATAGGTATAAACGGGATAGAACTTGTGACGGTGTTAGACAGAAATAGCGATGAGTCACGTTATACAAAAAAAGTTGAAGAAATTTACCATGAACATATAAGCGGAGGAAATACACATGAATATTGGAAAATGGTGATGGAAGGATATGAAGAGTCAAATACTTTAAGCAGCAGGGATAATTACAAATACAGAGAGTATGTAAAACCGGGACAAAAAATGTACAAAATAACAGAAACAACAGAGGTGGACATTATTATAAACAAGGACAATATAAACACTTTTACACATGCACATATGCCGGATGGTGAGTATTACATAAGAGTGTGGATGGACAATGTTGATTTAGGAAGCAGCAGCCATGCATATAGCTCATTAGGTACATTAAGCGGGGTAATGCTTGATGAAATGTATATTACGGTAAAAGGCTCCATGTATGATGACTAATAATGTTTTTGTATAGGTTGTTTTCTTGATATTTCTGAATTTAAAAAGCATGATTTTAATCACAGTTGAAAGGTGATTTAAAATCATGCTTTTTGTATGTGTTAATCTGCAGTCAAAAACTAAATTATGTAAAACTATGACTTTAGTCATGGTTAAATAGTGACTAAAGTCATGGTTTTTAAAAAAACAGCGGCTAAGGTCACGAAAAAAAGTGACCAAAGTCACGGAAAATAGTGACTAATGGCACTTGCAGTTTAATCTTTTAGTTGCTATAATTAGTTTTAGTTGTGTAGGTGTTCAGTAATCTGATGAAAGTTGGATATAAACACATGAAAGGTTAATCTTTGAAATAACCTTGGCTATCCTGTCATTCTGGCGGATATGCCCAAAAAGATTTAATTTATAAGCTAAATGGCTTTGGTTTGGTGACAACAAATGACCTCATCCCCTTTCTAGATCGATATTATAGAAGGTTTGGAAGCCGGGAGGTGAAGTTACTTGTTTTCAGTTAGTATAAATTAAGTAATATCAACGGGTTCAGCTTTGCTGAACACCGACTTAATTATGTAAAGGAGGTGAAATATATGGCAAGGATAAGTTTTAGTCCTGAACAAGCGAGAGGTGTGGCAAGATCAATTAAAAACAAAGGAGATGCAGCAAAGGGTGTTGTCGAACAGCTTGACAGGGAAATCAAATCAGTTGAAGGCTGGTGGGAAGGTGATTCTGCAAGAGCTTTTGTAGATGAGTTTAACAGTTTGAAGCCAAGTCTTGATAAGCTAGTGGAGTGTGTACATAACATTAGCATGCAATTAGATAAAATTGCAGAAATTAAAGAACAGAGTGAACGTGACATAGCTTCTCAACTTAGAAAGTAATGATTTTAGTTTGATGTTCTGCAACAGAAATTATTTCTAGAGTGTGCAGGGCATAAACAAAAAATGTATTTTTAACAGTGTAAAAGGTTAGAAATTCATATGTTAAAAAGCACTAGCAGGTGAAGTTCTAATACTTTTACCTGTTAAACTATGTATTCTTAGTATATTTGAGAGAATATATAGTTTAGCAGAAGAACTAAGTTATTTATAAAGTAGTAATGGAGGGCTGATTATGAGTACACAAAATGCTGTACAAAGTACAATAAGAAGAGTTAATGAAGTAGAAAGTGACTTGAAGAAAAAACAAAATATGTTAAAAGGTGCGGTAGAAGAAAGTAAGACTTGGTGGAAAGGTGAGGCAGTCAAGTCTGTTGATGCTAGTTTGTCAGAAATTGAAAAAATTACAAACAGAACATACAGCAACATAAACAGCTTAAAATCCCAGCTAAGAAGCTTAGCATCAGATATAAAACATGCAGACGATGAAAGAAGACGTAAATTAGAATTGGAAAAAAAGAAGAGAGAACAGGAGAAAGCTAATAGATTTATATAGCAATTAATAAAAGACAAAAAACGTAATTAAAACTTAATTTAATAATGGCTTTGTAAACTAAACATGAAAAAATAGCACAATGTTTTATAGAATTGCTTTAAATTACTTTCAATTTCGCCTTGACGATTATAAAAGTCCGCCTTGAGATTGTCAAGGGTAAAATGAACGCGCTAACGCGCGCCCTTGACAATCTCAAGGACGTACATTTGAAAAATATTTTGGCGAAATTAAAGCAAAATTTATGCTACAAGAAGATACTTTTTCTTCTCTCTTTCAGTTAGATTTAATCCAGCAACTTGAGCTGGCGTTAAGCCATTAAGAGATGAATGAGGCCTAACAAAATTATAGAAAAATATGAACATGCTGATTAGGTTGTTGGCTGATTCAAAGGAATTAAAACCTTGCTTAGTCTTATACCAAGCTTTAAATTGATGATGGAAAGACTCTATTAAATTATTAGAAACATCATCTTTAAAGCTTTCAACGCGAATATGTTTAACAGAACTACCTAGCACAGATTTAACTGGTACTTTATAAGCACTATATCGATCGCTAACTATGGCATTAACAGTACCTAAATCTTTAACAGAATTAAGCAAAGCAAAAGCTTGGCTAGAATCTCTATAAGGCGATAAATGAAAACCTAAGACAAAGCGGGTTTCTGAATCTATGATAAACCAAATATAATATTTTTGGCCATTAATTTTTATAACTGTTTCGTCAGCATGCCATTCATCAGAATTAAAATCTAACATTGGTATAAGTTCCAAAGAGAGATTATTAAAGAATGGAGCAAACTTTTTACACCAATTGCTAATGGTAGTATGAGAAACCTTAACATTATGGGCTACTCTAAGTATTAAGGCAATATTTCTAAAAGAATTTTTGCCAAGGTAAAACATAGATAGAGCAGTAATAATTATATGCACTGGGTAACGCATACGTTTAAAATCATTCTTACCAACAAGTTTAGACATAGATGCAGGTAATATATTATTTGGTTTAGGAACAAACATAGAATGATTGCACTTTTTATCACAACAACGGTAATTAGAGTAGTATTCATAATCGTGATGAAGAAATGTTGCTTTACCGCAAACAGGGCAACGGGGGTATTTAGGCACCTTTTTAGACGTTGGTCTATCAGGAGCAAATTGGTGATTACATTTACGGCAAAGGTATTTTTGATAACCATCTCTATCTTTGCCATAGCGATAAAAAGAATCTTTATTATTGCATTTTGGGCACTTAATTGGTACAATTTTTTGCATGAGGACTTCATCCTTTCTGGGAGGTATTTGTTTTCTGGCAAAAACATTGTACCACAGAGGATTGAAGTCCTCAATTTTCATTTAAGTTTACAGAGCGTTAATAATATATAGGAGGGGATTTCATGAAGGAAGAAAAGGCGATTAATGAAGAACAGAGAACTGGTGAAGAGGATAAGGAATTTTTAGAATTAAAAAATTGGCTTGAAGATACAGAAGGTACTATTAATGAAGAAATATTTAATATATTTTTTAAATCAAATGATGAAGAATTACTTGTTGCAAAAAATATACATTCAATTCTTTTAAAAGTGAATGATTTAGATAAAGAAAAAACTAGAGAAGCAATGGGAAATGTTATAAAATACATGAAAAAAGAGCTGGCTGAAAACAGAGATAATATAAAATTTGAAGGGGACATAGAAAGCAATGAAGAAGAGTTTAATTTGGAGGTGGAGAAAGTTACAGAAAAAGCAGTTGAAATAGTAGAAGAATGCTGTAAAAGTGTTGAAATCATATTAAAAGGTTTGGTTTTATTTACAATGGGTAAAACGGAATTTGATGTAAACAGTGTAATTAATGAGTTTTTTACAAAGGTAGATGAAATATTAGAAAAAGAAAAGGCAGAAATAAATAAAAAAGTAAATGAGAAAATACAGGACTTAATTTATTCTCAAATTGGATTTTTGGAATTCAACTTTGAAGAAGAACTTGAAATGGAGGATTAAAGTATGATAGAGAAAATAGCAATAGGTATAATATCAATAATATTAGCGATAGGAGTGTGTGGATGTATGTCAAATAGCAAAGATAGTAAAAAAGATGTTGTGAAGCAAGAAAGTTCAGTAAAAGATATGATGATGGAGCATATGAGAGAAAAATATAACGAAGAGTTTGAGTTTGTAAACATTGACACCGAAGTATGGACAGCACCTTATACAGAGATGATAGTAAAATCAGAGAAATTTCCTAACCACAGGATAGTAGTACAAAGATATAGTGAGACAGGTGCTATAGTTGACAACTATATGGATTTTCATATGAAAGAAAGGATTGAAGAGGAATTAACTGAAATAGTGAAAAAAATTTATCCAAAGAGTAAGGTGTTTTATAGACCAGGAGGAAGACCGGTGCCAAACAGTGTAACACCTGATATAAGTATTGCAGAATATTCAAAAATAAGACTTCCAGGTCTTCCAGTGACTATATGTATTGAAGACCCTGATTATGAAACAAATAAGGAAGAGAAAATAGAAGAACTTCGAAAAGTTTTAGAAGAGAAAAAGTATATATGTAATTTAGATGTTTTCTATATAAAAGAGGGCAAAATAGATTTAATTAATGAAGATAATAGAAGAGAAGTATTAACAGGACCTCATAATGCTGAATGGGTTTTAATGAGAGCATATTTTTTAATGAATGATTCTTTTGAATTTGAAAATGACCCTGAATGGAGGGAGATAAAATGAATGAATTAAATCAGGAGATCCAGGATCAGGGTTTAGAAGGAAGACTGTTAAATACATTAATATATTTAAATATTGAATGGTCTGACGCTGAAGATGGATGGATGCTTAGAGATATATTAAATAGATTAGGTAAATTTTACAATTCTCCCGATGGTACTATATGCGAAGAGAAATATGCTATGTATAAGGAATTATACCTTGAAGACTCCATGAAATTAGGCAGAAGAGATAAAAAATCTGAAACTGGCTTTAAAGAAGGTTCCGAAGAAGACTATGAAAATAGGATGCGTCAATATAGAATTTTAAAAAATGCAGTTGAAAATAATGAAAGATTAGCCAATATGACTATAGGAAATCAGAGCTGGAATATGGGTGATAAATTCAATGACAGAAAAGGTCTTAATGCATGTACATTTGAGGACGAAAACGGGAATATAATAGTGGTGTATAGAGGAACAGCCTCCGGAGAATGGGGAGACAATTCCGAAGGACTTATAGGATTAGTTAATGAAACTCAACAACAAAAACAGGCAATGGAATACTTTGATTATATAGTGGAAAAAAACAACTATCATAAAAAGAATATAGAAATTACTATTACAGGTCATTTAAAAGGTGGTAATAAGGCACAGTATACAACTGTAAATTCAAAATATAGAGATTTAATAAAATATTGCTTTAGCTATGATGGTCAGGGTTTTTCTCCCGAAGCTATAGAAGCTTTTGAGAAAAGATTTGATGATTACAATGAATCATTAAAAAAACTTTATAGTTTTAATGGAGAAAATGACTTTGTAAATCCCCTTGGCATATATATAATTCCAGATGAAAACCGTTTTTATTTTAAAACTGTAATTCCATCAGAGATTCCACTAAATATAAATAGCCCTAAAGATGTTTTAGAATTTATAAAAAATATTACAGGCATCTCTGATGTTGCAAAACTACACTTTCCAGATTCGTGTTTAACAGAAGATGGGGAATTTGAAGGTGGAAAAAGTTACAAAAAAAGCAGTTGAAATAGTACAAGAATGCTGTAAAAGTGTTGAAATCATATTAAAAGGTTTGGTTATATTTACAATGGGCAAAACGGCATTTGATGTAAACAGTGTAATTAATGAGTTTTTTACAAAGGTAGATGAAATATTAGAACAAGAAAAAGCAGAAATAAATAAAAAAGTAAATGAGAAAATACAGGACTTAATATATTCTCAAATTGGATTTTTGGAATTCAACTTTGAAGAAGAGTTTGAAATGGAGGGTTAATGTATGGTAGAGAAAATAGCAATAGGTATAATATCAATAATATTAGCGATAGGGGTGTGTGGATGTATGTCAAATAATAATGATAGTAAAAAAGATGTTGTGCAGCAAGAAGGTTCAGTAAAAGACATGATGATGGAGCATATGAGGGAGAAATATAATGAAGAGTTTGAGTTTGTAAATATTAATACAGAAGTATGGACAGCACCTTATACAGAGATGATAGTAAAATCAGAGAAATTTCCTAACCACAGGATAGTAGTACAAAGATATAAGGAAACAGGTGCTATAGTTGACAACTATATGGATTTTCATATGAAAGAAAGGATTGAAGAGGAATTAACTGAAATAGTGAAAAAAATTTATCCAAAGAGTAAGGTGTTTTATAGACCAGGAGGAAGACCGGTGCCAAACAGTGTAACACCTGATATAAGTATTGCAGAGTATTCAATAGAAACTATAATAGGACTTGCATTAACAATATGCATTGAAGACCCTGATTATGAAACAAATAAGGAAGAGAAAATAGAAGAATTAAGAAAGGTATTAGAAGAGAAAAAATATATGTGTAAATTAGATATTTATTATTTAGACAAAAATAAATTGAATTTAGTTTCTGAGGACAATAGAAGTGAATTTTTAACAGGCTCTACACGAAAGGAATGGGTTTTAATGAGAGGGGATTTTTCAATGGATGAATCTTTTAAATTCCGTTACTATGATTGGAGGGAATTTTAATGAATTATCTTAGTGACGAACTTGAAGCTAAAGGCCTTGAAGGAAGGTTATTAAATACATTAATATATTTAAATATTGAATGGTCTGACGCTGAAGATGGATGGATGCTTAGAGATATATTAAAAAGTTTAGGTAAATTTTACAATTCTCCCGATGGTACTATATGCGAAGAGAAATATGCTATGTATAAGGAATTATACCTTGAAGACTCCATGAAATTAGGCAGAAGAGATAAAAAATCTGAAACTGGCTTTAAAGAAGGTTCCGAAGAAGACTATAAAAATAGGATGCGTCAATATAGAATTTTAAAAAATGCAGTTGAAAATAATGAAAGATTAGCCAATATGACTATAGGAAATCAGAGCTGGAATATGGGTGATAAATTCAATGACAGAAAAGGTCTTAATGCATGTACATTTGAGGACGAAAACGGGAATATAATAGTGGTGTATAGAGGAACAGCCTCCGGAGAATGGGGAGACAATGGAGTAGCACTCTCAGGAGTGGTGACTGAGAGCCCGCAGCAAACACAGGCGTTGGAATACTTTGATTACATAGTGGAGAAAAACGGGTATGATAAAAAGAACATAGAAATTACTGTTACAGGTCACTCAAAAGGCGGGAATAAGGCACAGTACATAACTATAAATTCAAAATACAGAGATCTAATAAAATATTGTTTTAGTTGTGATGGTCAGGCTTTTTGTCCCGAAGTTATAAAGGCATTTAAGGAAAGATTTGATGATTATGATGAATCGGTAAAAAAACTTTATAGTTTTAATGGCTCAAATGATTTTGTGAATCCCCTTGGTATATACATAATTCCAGATGAAAACCGTTTTTATTTTGAAACGGTGATTCCATCAAAAATTTCATTGAATATAGATAGTTATAAAGATTTCTCTAAAGTTTTAGATATTATTAAAAAAGATCGTAAAAGTCTGAGTGAGTTTAAGAAACTTCATTTTCCTGATTCATGCTTAACAGAAGAAGGTACATTTTCAAAACAGACGGAACAAGGCTTTATATCTTTACTTGTTGAAAACGTTTCTCAGGAAGTTATGATACTGGATCCTGAAGAAAGGGAAAAAATATTTAGGGCAGTAATGTCATTATTCCAGGGAGACAATGAAACTGTGGATGGAGAAATAGTGGCCTCATGGTCTGATAAAATGGCGACTTTAGAGTCAAGAGAATTTTTGCTTGGAGCACTAAAAAGAGCACTTTTAGATACAGTTAAAGAAAAAGAAGGTATTGTAGATCAAGTTGTAGTTTTTAGTATTCTAACAAAAATATATTTGATATTAATGTTTGGTGATGTGATAGCAACAGGAGGAGTAAAAATAGTAAAGATATCTCAGGCATCAGTAGAGTTTTTTAGAGATATAACAACAATTGCTAAAAGGACTGCATTAGATATATTAGAGAATCTCAAAAACATATCAATAGTTACAGAAAATTTTAAGAATGAGATGCTAAATAGTTTAAAAATCTTAGGAAAAACAGTCTTAGTTGAAAGCGTAGAATTTATAAAAAAATTGTTTTATCCGAGACAATCCGGTATGGAGACAGGAGAATTTTTATTTGCCTATGGAGGGGCTTTAGGTGTAGCATTTTATAAATTTATTTTAGAAGCAAGGGATTCCTTTGGCAGGTTAGTTAAGCATATTGGAGTTATTATAGATGATATGATAAAAATATCAAAGAGTGCATTGAAAGATACAGCTGAAAAGATGTTAATATATAGTAAGAGGATTATAGCGGCTGTAACCGGCTTTTTTAATAATTTAGCAAGTGGAATAAATAATTTTTTAATTTATCGCAAAAAAGCTGGTTTTAATTTATTACACAGTACAGTTGAAATAGTAATAGAAGGAATAAATAATGCAAAAGAGATAATAAAAAAAGGACGTGAAAAGCTAAAAGAAGGTGTAAACAGAGTTGTTAATTATCTTGACAACATAGCAAAAGCAGTTACAGTTAACCTTGTCAAAAAGGCAGTTGTTGAATGTATAAGGGGATTAAAATTTTTGGTAGACAAGATAAAAGAGTCAGTTTTGGGAATAAAGGGACTTGAAGTAAGTCTTACGGAGGTATTTTTAAAATTTATGTCTGAAGCAGAAAAGGCACTGGTAAGGCTAAAAGATTATGTATTGGGTATAGCAAATAATATAAAAGATGCTGTACATACAGGAATAAAAGCCATGGAAGATTTTAAAGACAAAGCAGAAAGAGCTATTTCGAGCTTTATTGCAAGTGTGGTAAATGGAATAAAGAATTTTGCAAAATACTGCAAAAAAGAAGTGGCGAATGCATGGAACAAAGTAACTAAAAAAGCAAATCAAAAAGTCGAAGAAGTTACAGACAATATAAGGGAACAAATAAAAACTATGCGTGAGAAATTTGAAGGTGCAGTTAAGTATGTTATAGATTATAAAAAGGAAACAGTAAAAAGTATTAGGGATAAAAAAGAACATGTACTTAAGACTTTAAGAAACAGTGTAATTAGAACTATAGGAGTAACGTATATAAAAAATTTAAAAGTAGATTTAGCAAGATTAGAAGATTTGAGAAAGAAGATGAAAGACCTAGAAAGAGAATGGGGAGAAAAGATACATTACATGCTAAAGGATGTAAACAATTTAACATCTGATACGGAGAGGAAATATAATGAATATTATGTAAGGCAGAGAATACGAGAAATTAATAGAATTTGTGATAACATAAAAGCTGATACTAGACGAATTACCGATATGATTGAAAGAAAAACAAAAGCGTTAGACAATGCTTGTGTAGAGTATAAAAGAATAGAAGCTATGGCAGGTAGGGAAGCAAATAGTTTTGCTTAATTATAAAAATAAAGTTAAAATAATATTTTGTAGATATATATTATATATCATGTAAAAAATGAAAAATGGGAGGAAATAAAATGAAAAAGATAGTTTTATTTATAACAGTATCAGTTATTATGCTAATGGCTTTTACAACAACATCCTTTGCTCAATTGCCTCTTCGTGTGGTGGTAAACGGCAACAGGGTGAATTTTCCGGATGCAGAGCCGTTTATAGACGACAACGGCAGGACACAGGTACCGGTGAGGTTTGTAAGTGAAGCGTTAGGAGCGGAAGTAAGCTGGGAAGGAAGTACAAAGACGGTTACAATATCCCAGGGAGATAAAGAAATAAAGATTGTAATTGGAAAAAAGGACTATACAATAAATGGTGAAAAGAATCTAATGGATACAGAAGCACTGCTGAAAGAAGACAGAACCTTTGTACCTGTAAGGTTTGTAAGTGAGGGGTTAGGTGCAAAAGTGGATTGGGACCCGGCTGTAAGGACGGTTTATATTGATACAAGAGAAAAAGGAGACATAAAGGATGAGACCCCAAAGGATGGTAGTATTATAGAAGTAGATGGATACTTAGTGCCAAATGATACAAATGTAGTAATTGCGAAGGCTCAAAGCAGTGACAAAGTAGAAACAAGAATATCAATAAATATTATGAAACCGAATTTTGAAAAGCAGGTTGAAGATTTAACATTTGCATTAGAAAATAAATTTGGCAAGGATATAGCAAATCAAGTAAGAAAACATGTTGAACAAAAGAAAAACTGGTCGGATTATTTACCTGAAAAATACATATATGTAGAAAAGACGGAACAATATATTTGGATAAGAAAGTCAGTAGCAGAGAGCATATCTATAAATGTTATGCTTCCGAGATATGTACCTAGTACAAGTCAATACGATGATGTTGTAGTGGAGTGGTAAAATTAATGGTATAGAACGGCAGGTGTAAAAGGTGAAAAAGCATATATTTAAAATACTGATTACATCTCTACTGATACAGGTGATTAGCATTACAGTATCAGCAAATAGCACCAATATAAAAACAGCTGAAGAATCGCTAGATATTGCTAATAAATTTTTAGAAGAAAATGTACTGGGTTATTATGGTTATTTTAAAGAAAAGAACATTAAAGGACTTGAGATAAATGAAGCGTTAGCTGTTAAGGGTACTCCGGCTTTTAATAACATGCCTATTTTTGTATATGGCAGTGAGGAAAGAGCCAGTATTGATGCTGTTAAAGAAGCTGCAATTAAAGTAATTAAAAGACCCGATAAAGAAGGGAATTCCCAATATAGATGTTTGGGTTATACGGTCAATGGGGATTTATTTGCAAATCCTATATTTCCACCTGATTATCCCCCAACGCAGAATGTTAAAACTCTCAACGGAAGATGGGTTAAAGAACCGTGGGACTACGAACATCCCTATATTCAACAGTGGATAAATAGGGTTGTTTTTACACCAGATGAATTATATAAAGAAACCGGAAGGCGGGATTTCTTTGCCGCAAATATAGTTGACGGTCCGGAACCCCAATATTTTTCTGACGGAGGTTCTGTTGAAGACTATGTACATATAATCCAGCCCCCTACAATGTATTCATGGGGGCTGGGAATAGGATTTTATTTTCACAACAACGGTCAAAATTTAAGATACAAAACCTTTCTCCTTATGCCGTTTGAAATGCTAAAAAAAGATATTTCCGTTCAAGCAGAATCCATTCCGGTTGGTGCCGGAGCAGGAAGAAAAGTTTTAGTTGGAATAAATGTAAGGTCTACATTCACTGAGGATGAGACAGCAGATTATGAATGGGAAATTATAAAGAAAAGTGATGGCTCTAAAATACCTGTAGAATATTTAGGACATGCAACCAAAGAAAAGGGCAAAATCACCATTCCCGGCGAAAATGAAAGACTGATGTATGCAAGTTTTAGTATGCCTGAAGATGATGTTTTGGTGCGTTTTGTTATAAATGAAGACGGTACAAGCCCTGAAGAAAAATATTTAGGAAACAATGTATTTGAAGCAGAAATAAAATATGTTGAGAGTATTTTTGAATATGATGAATATGACATTCCTTACAACGTACTCTCAAGAGACTTTAGTTTTAATCTTTCAAAAAGACCTTCCGTGGCTGATTTAGGCTCTCCAAGAGGAGAATGGAGCGGCAATATAACAGGAGAGTTTAGAATAATAAGAGATCCAAAGGACGGATTGTTTAGAAAATATTCTGAACAAAATAATCCTCCTGTCAATGAAGTGAGAAGAAGCAGAGTAGAAAGAAATCCTATTGTAAATTTCACCATTGAAAGAAGGGATTTTGGGGATGACCCTGAAGGTAGGAAATGGCTTGACATAAATCCTTCAACCCCGGTGGTTAAAAATGGCCGGCTTTTCTCTGAAGGTTATATACAAGGATGGGATGTTTATGAGTGCGGTTTTGAAGATTGTGAATTATGCCCTCATAAAGTACTTAGAACTGCACCGTTTAACGAAGTAACAAAAGATTTAACGTTTAATGTTTATGTATACAATGGAATGAAAAACATTCCGTCAAAAAGCTTTAGAAATGAAATAGAAAACAACAGGGTAGATTCTCTTAACAAAAAAATGTATTGGGAAAGTGAGCCGTATAATTTTAATGTAATCAGGTGGATGTGCCGTTTAGACTCCAATGGAAAAGAATACGGCTGGACACCTGTTGACGGAAAATATCAAAGAACTTTTAAGCAGCAAAACAGTGGAGATATACAAATAAAAATAAATAGTCCTATGGAAATTGAATATATGCAGGCAAGGGAAGCAGCAAGGCAAGGTATAAACAGAAAAGACCTGTATGACAAAGCTGTATTTCCAACGGATATAGATCTACAAAGATTTGACTATCCTATAAAGTCAGGATACTACTTTAACCCTGCCGGAAAATATTCTTTTAAAGTGGAGACGGTAACATACAAGCCTGTGCCTTATGATACACAGGAACACAAAGATATTGTAAACGCCGTTATAAATTCATTTAACTATGAAACAGACCTTATGTACATAAATGACTACAGGGAAGCTGTAAATATAAAAGGAGAACTGCTGCCTGAAAGGGGAAGTACTTTCAGTACACGTCCGGGCAGATTGACGGCACGGGATAACATAGGTATAAACGGGATAGAACTTGTGACGGTGTTAGACAGAAATAGCGATGAGTCACGTTATACAAAAAAAGTTGAAGAAATTTACCATGAACATATAAGCGGAGGAAATACACATGAATATTGGAAAATGGTGATGGAAGGATATGAAGAGTCAAATACTTTAAGCAGCAGGGATAATTACAAATACAGAGAGTATGTAAAACCGGGACAAAAAATGTACAAAATAACAGAAACAACAGAGGTGGACATTATTATAAACAAGGACAATATAAACACTTTTACACATGCACATATGCCGGATGGTGAGTATTACATAAGAGTGTGGATGGACAATATTGATTTAGGAAGCAGCAGCCATGCATATAGCTCATTGGGTACATTAAGCGGGGTAATGCTTGATGAAATGTATATTACGGTAAAAGGCTCCATGTATGATGACTAATAATGGTTTTGTATAGGTTGTTTTCTTGATATTTCTGAATTTAAAAAGCATGATTTTAATCACAGTTGAAAGGTGATTTAAAATCATGCTTTTTGTATGGTTAATCTGCAGTCAAAAACTAAATTATGTAAAACTATGACTTTAGTTATGATTAAATAGTGACTAAAGTCATGGTTTTAAAAAAAAACAGCGGCTAAGGTCACGAAAAAAAGTGACCAAAGTCACGGAAAAAAGTGACTAATGGCACTTACAATCAAATATTTTAGTTGCTATAATTAGTTTGTAAGAAAAAATATTTATTTACTAAAGAGAATAAATACCGGTTATAGCAACTAAAATTACATAATTCACATAAATAAAATAAGTATTAATTATGTAATTAAGGATTAATGCATGATGGGGAAATAGCAGCAGGTATAGCATCTATAGCATCAATAATATTAATGACGGGAGTGTGCGTATACATGTCAAATAATGGCGATAAAAATGCAGACGGTCTAAAAGAAGAAGGTTCAGTAAAGTATATGATGATGGAGCATATGAGAGAGAAATATAACGAAGATTTTGTGTTTGTGAATATTAATACAGAAATATGGACAGCCCCTTATACAGAGATGATAGTGAAGTCAGGGAAATTTCCCGGCCAAAGAATAGTAGTGCAAAGATATAAGGAAACAGGTGTTATTGTTGACAACTATATGGATTTTTACATGAAGGAGAGAATTGAAAAGGCATTAACTGAAATAGTAAAAGGGATTTATCCAAAAAGTAAGGTGTTTTACAGATCAGGTGGAAGACCTGTACCGAACAGTGTAACACCTGATATGGATATTTCAGAATATTCAAAAATAAGACTTCCGGGTCTTCCGGTAACCATATGCATTGAAGACGGCGGATATGAAACAAATAAAGACAATAAGATAGAGAAGCTTAGAAAGGCTTTAGAAGAGAGAAAATATAAATGCAACCTGGATGTTTTCTATATAAGGGAGGGCAAAATAGACTTAATTAGTGAGGAAAATGTAACAGAAGTATTAACAGGGCCTCATAATGCTGAATGGGTTTTACTTAGAGGTGGTTTTAATACGAAAGATACCTTTGAATTTAGCTACAGTAAATGGAGGCAGGTAAAATGAATGAATTAAATCAGGAAATTTACAGCTTGAAGATTCTATGAAATTGGGAAGAAGGGATAGAAAATCCAGTACAGGTTTTGAAGAAGGTTCTATGGAAGACTATAAAGAGAGGCAGCGTCAGTATAGAATTATAAAAAATGCCGTTAAAAATAATGAAAGACTAGCTAACATGACCATAGGAAACCAAAGCTGGAACATGGGAGATGAATTCAATGACAGAAAAGGCCTTAATGCATGTACATTTGAAGATGAAAACGGGAATATAATTGTGGTTTACAGGGGGACAGGTTCCGAAGAATGGGGGGACAATGCGGAAGGAGTTATAGGACTGAATATAGAAACTATACAGCAAGTGCAGGGGATGAAATATTTTGATTATATAGTATTTACCAGACTCTTGCCTGACAGAAGACGGGGATTTCTCAGAGTAGGTGGAACAAGGAAGTTTATCTTTGTTTGTTGAGAATCTTTCTGAGGAAGCTTTAAGGCTAGAACCTTTGGAAAGAGATGCAATTTTTAGAAGCATAATGTCATTTGTGCAGGGAGATGATGAAACAGTAAGTGGGGAAATTGTAGCATCATTTTCTGATAAATTTGCTGCATTAATGTCACTTTCAACATTAGCTGATTTTGCAGGTAAAGCCCTGTTAGATACCACCAGTGAGAAAAAGGGAATTGTAGCTGAACTTTTAGCTGCCCGTGCATTGGCAGGTATATGCCCAAAACTGTTTGAAGATGATTTGGAGAGAATAAAATCAAGAAATACTAAAGTTACCATTTCAGATGTATTAGAATTTTTAAAAAAGCTAGGGGGGTTAACTACAGGGAGTTACAAGGACTATGAAAAAAACATGACCGGTTATTCAAATTGGTTGAACATAAATTTTTAGGTGCAGAAAACACAGCTAAAAAGAAAACACACTAAAAAATAGAGGATTAATTTATGAAAAAGAGAATTGTAATTAAGAGGATTAATTTAAATAAAAGAGAATTGTAATTAATATGGTATCAATATAAATATACGTTATAAATTTAAATTATAAATTTACTTTATGCATTTACATCATGCTGCATATTTACATTAAATACTTAAATCACAACTCTTCACTATAATTCATAAAAAACAGGAGGAAAAAATGTGGCTATTAGTTTCTGTACCTATGGTTTCAATATTTACAGTTTTGGCAAGTGGTTATTTACAAAAAGATAAGATACTAAAAAACGAAGAAGGAAGAATTAACATTAGCAAAATTTTTCCTAAAGATATTAAATATATTGCATTTTTAGTGCTTGCGTTTATAGCCGGTATGACAGTTTTTACTGTGCAGTACAATTATTTTGGGAAATACATAAAAGCATCAAAGCTTACTTTTTTAATTATGCTATTGGCTCCTATAGCCTACATAGATTTCAAAAGCCATATAATCCCAAACATCCTTGTTCTCACTGGTATTTTTGCAAGAATTGTATTTTATATAATGGAAATAATAGCATTTAAACAGGAAACACTTGGTATTTTCAAGTCTGATATGAAGGGACTTTTGCTAGGCTGTGGCATTTTTCTTTTAGGAGGTTTGATTACTAAAAATGGAATAGGAATGGGAGATGTGAAAATGTATGCCGCAATTGCCTTGTTCATGGGCTACTTCGGAACGCTTTTTTCCCTTCTGGTGAGTCTTTTTATATGTTCTATTGCTTCCATTATCCTTCTTGCGACGGGGAAAAAAACCAGAAAAGACACCGTACCTTTAGCACCCTTTGTTTACATAGGAACATTTATCACCATGTTTTTTGTGAATTAATCAAATAGTTAATTAGTCAAATAATCAAAAAATCATATAATTAAAAAATTAATTAATAATAATCAATTAATCAATCTTAACAGTATATTTCCATAAACTTCTTCAAAATCTTTTACTGTATTTATAACCGGGGTGCTTTTTTCAATTTGCAGGTCAAATTCCTGACTGTAAGGAATAATCCCTGCTGAAGATATTTGATTTGTAAAGTGTTCACTTAATCCAGAAGTAATGAGCTCACAAACCTTTTCCTGAGTAAAGATTTTTTCGTGAAATCTGGATCTGTTATTGTATTTAGTTATCAACAATTTAGATTTAGCATTTATATATGATATATGTTCTTTTTCAAGAACCACTTCCATATTTCTTAAAGAACTAAGGACTGAATAGAGATTATTTGAAACACAAAGACCAAATCTATCAATATGTATAAGTATTTCCCTGAAGTTTTTTAGTAAATCCAGAGGTATATCTATAATTATCAGATTAAACTTGTTTCTAAGAACAGACAGCATACTGATAACTTTCAGGCTGTTAAAAAACTTATCAATGAGGTTTTTATCATAAAACCTGTATCCTAATGAAGTGAGCCATAAATTGTTTTTGATATTGAATGCGGTAGTCATAAAGTTTTCCGGTTTTGCAAGGGTTCTTATAAGTGAAGCGTTTATTTCTTCATCTTTTTTTGTTTTCTCATGAAATGAATTAAAATACATGTTTGTACTTCTATAGTCAATGTCCATATCAACTATTATTGTGTTAAAATCATTTTTTGCAGCTACACATGCCAAATTTACAACGGAGCTGGTTACTCCTGAGCCTCTGTGTCCTGTAATTGCAATAACCTTGCTTGTATTTTTGTTTATGCTTTCAAAGAGCCTTTTTAACTCATCTATAGATGAAATTTTTTCCTGTCCATTTGATTTTAATTTAAAAGGGTTTAAAATACGTTTTTTCTTTTTGGAAATTTCTTTTTTATCTCTTATTAAAGTCCGGTTTAGAAGATAGTTATTTATATCAACGCCTTTAATAGCTATAAGTGCTTCTAAAAGTTCATTAGCGGACTGGTATCTTTCATGAGGATTTTGGCGGGTACATTTATCAATAACCCTCTCTAATTCTTTTGAAAAACTTTGATCAAAGCATCTTATAGGTTTTATTTGGTAAGGCGGGTCATTTGGACCTATACCCGTCAGAAAATGGTACAAGGTAACTCCTAAACTGTATATATCCGTTCTTTCGTTAGTCTGACCGCTTCCGTACTGTTCAGGTGCTGCATAACCTCTGGTTCCTATATATACAGTGTCAGTTATAGCAGATAGTTTGTATTCCCTGGCTATTCCAAAATCTATCAGCTTTATTTTGCCATCTTTTGTCAGCATAATGTTTGAAGGTTTCATATCCCTGTATATTATAGGGTTAGGCTTGAAAGAGTGAAGGTATATAAGTACATCACATATTTGAATGGCCCAGTCAATTACGGTATCTTCAGGAAACTTTCCGCAGCGATTTAATTCTTCGTTTAAATTGTAGCCGTCAATATAGTCCATAATTATATAAAAGTATTCGTCATTTTCAATAATGTCAAAAATTCTTGGAAGGGCAGGGTGATTTAATTTTTTTAAAATATTGGGTTCAACGTAAATATCAATTTTAGAATTTTGTTCTTTAGATATTTCTTTAATTGCCCACAGAGTACCCAGCCGCACATTTTCGGCTAAATAGACAGTACTCATGCCGCCTTTTCCAAGAATATCTATTATTCTGTATTTTCCGTCGAAAAGTTCATTATTAAACATTTAACCACCGTTAGACATATAATGTTTTAGATATATTAGACATATAATGTTTACAATGCTTATGGCGTTTGAATTTATATAAGCAGCTCAATAAAATTAGCAGGTCAATTAAGATATCGTAATATTTGCAAATGCACTTAAGTGATAATAATTAAAAAAGCCTGGTTTTCCGGAATGTAATTTTACCATTAACAATTGGTATGTGAAATGAATGGATGCGGTAAAAACCTAAAACCTTACTAACATTTTATCAAAATATGTCTCCTAATACAAGACCTATTGTTATAAGCCTTATTGTTATGATAAAAGCCCGGAGCCATTAGGCAACGGGCTTTTATTTTAATTTTATTTATACTTATCTTGAAGTATCTCCTAAACGTTCAGTTGGATAACTGTTTCCAGTATAGCTCTGGAATACTTTCTTAACGATGTTACCACCTATTTTACCAGCTTCTCTTGAAGTTAAGTCACCATTATAACCTTGTTTTAGGTTAACGCCAACTTCTTTAGCTATTTCATATTTCATATTTTCAAACTGTGATTTACTCTTGTTTGCCATTACTATCACCTCCTTAGTCTTATTTTTTCAAAAATTATATCTATTATGAGTAGAAAGTTTTACTAAGGAATTTTTTATGTAAACTTTAATCTGGGGACAAAAATATTATATGGACAAATACGCATTTATATAACAAGTATTAAATGAATAACAATTATTGAATGAAAAAAATTAATAAATGGATAACAATTATAAATAAATAACAGTTATAAATAAAAATTAATGAATGAAATTGCCGTGATAATTATTAGACGTGATATAATTAAAATGAGATTGGAGGGAACGAGAAATAAACAAAAAAAATAACATTTAAAGCTCTAATATATTTCCGTCTTTATAAATGAAAGTTGTGTGAAGCTGGGAGTTTTTTATTTCAATTTCATGATTTTTAATGGAAATAAGACAATTTGGGTGTATTCTTTTAGAAATAACTATTTCACCTTCTCCTTTGATGTTTAAATATTTATATATGTTTTTCTTACTTTCTTCTAAATCATTCAGTTCATCTTTAATGGATATAAACTGTTTAAGCTTGTTGTTGTACCGGGCAGTTTCCTGGGGGGTAAGGGTTTTAACTGTTTCCATTTTCATTAAGTCTTTTTTTATTTTAGTCTGGACGGTTTTTAAATGTTCTATTTTATTATTTACATTTTCTAATTCCAATTCAAGTTTTTTCCTGTCAAACCCTTCTAATTTTAAAACAGTTCTTTTTTCAAGTGCAGACCCTAATATGGGAACGGATATCTTTATTTGGGAATAAACACGCCCGCCTATTATATTCCCTCTGAAAGATTCAATATATACTTCTTTGGCATATACATTGCTGTTAATGCAGTAAAAACCTATGTGTGCGGCACCACCGCACTTTACCGTTACATTATCAAGAAACTTAATAAACACATCTTTCTTAGCTTTTATTTCCACATGGTTTTTAGCTGCAATGCCTCCTCTTATGTAAATATTTCCTTCATGGCTTGTTATCCCCTTAATGTTGCCAAGGCCTAATGCACCGTTTATTTCTATGTCTTTTGTAGCTTCCACATAAAAACCATCTGCAACAGTCCCCATTATAGTGACGCATCCGTCAAATTTTATGTTTCCTGTTTTAAAATCCACATCACCATTAATTAAAAGGTGGTTAGAAACAAAAATGGAACCGTCATCCTTGTAATCGACAGCTCCGTTTACTTTAGAAAAGAGAAGGGTTACGTTATCCTGATAAACTTCATAAACGGTTTTTCTGTCGTATTTTAAAGGAAAGTTTTTGCCGTCTGATGCCGGTATGTCAGTGCCAAAAATGCTTCTTCCGGGGACGCCTTTGGTGGCATCAATTCTTTCCCCCAGCCAGTCACCTGCTTTAACCCTGTTAATCAGCTTTAAATTGTAATGATTTACACTTCCGTCTTCCCTGATTTCCGGCGTAGGGGGCTCTATTTTATACATATTAATTATGCAGTCTTCTCCATGTTGAGGGGGTATTCCTTCAGCAATTAAATAAGGGGTATTGTTATTTAATGCTTGAAAAAGTACTTCCTGTTTAATACCATAAACAATACCTTTTTCGTTTAGGAGGGAGTATATTTTTTTTATTAATTGTTCCCGTTTTGAAAAATCCAGTTCTTCTTCCGGCAAACGGAAAGTTATCCATGCTCTTAGCCCGTCATCACTAATTACCAGTTCCATTTGTTCTTTTAATTCACCTATTAAAAGGGGGGGAGTTGGGGCGGTATTCAGGGCGTTTCCTACGATTCTGAGGTTTTTTATAGTAATAAAGGGGTATGACGATATTATTTTATCGAATTGTTCTAACGATAATCCAGGTCTTATTGCTTCAAGGTATACTCTATCGTCTTTTGAAAATATTTCTATATATTTGTTGCGGTATATGCTACATTGTTTCATGGATTAGTTCCCCCCTCAAAGATTATATCGGTAATTTTGTATGGTCACTTAACAGATAGTTATATAGAAATTTTTTCTACATAGAATACTTATAAAGTTTGTATTATTTTCATATATTTATATGGCTAATTATTTAAATATAGGATGTGGTATTTTGTTAAGAAAATCAGCAGTAATAAAATCGGTTATTAGCACTTTTTTATGTATTTTAATTTTGATGCACCAGTATCTTTATGGGATTATGTATGCAGAAGGTGATGAATTTAATGAAAATGAGCCTTTAAAAGAAGTAATTAACATTGAAACTGATACCTATAGTGGTGCAGAACCTCCTAAAATAAGTGCAGGTGCGGCAGTTGTATTGGATACGGTAAGCGGAAGGATTTTATATGAAAAAAATGCCCACTCAAGAAGAGCCATGGCAAGTACAACAAAAATAATGACAGCCATTGTTGCCATTGAAAACGGGAATCTTGACGACAGGGTTACGGTAAGCAGAAGGGCAGCTTCAATAGGTGGCTCGGTAATAAATTTAAAGACAGGGGAGGAACTGACTCTAAGGGAGCTTTTATACGGCATGCTTGTTAAGTCAGGAAATGATGCGGCTATAGCAGTGGCAGAACATGTGGGTGGAACGGTGGAGAATTTTGTTGAAATGATGAACAAAAAGGCAAAGGAGCTAGGGCTTAAGGATACAGCTTTTAAAAACCCCCATGGATTAGATGCCACCGGTCACTATTCCACTGCATATGAATTGGCAAAACTCACACAATATGCACTAAAAAATCCTGTTTTCTCTGAAATGGCAGGAACTCAGAGTATACACATAACAAACAGGGATCTTTATACAACAAATGAAATGCTTTCTGTATATCCTGGTGCTGATGGGGTTAAAACCGGTTATACAGGAAAGGCAGGAAGATGTCTTGTAACGTCAGCAACAAAAGATGGCTGGAGAATTATATCCGTTGTGTTGAATTGTCCAAGCAGAAGTGCCAGGGCCCAAAGCAGTAAAGACATTTTGGATTACGCTTTTTCTAATTACAAAATTTACAACTTAGCTCAAGCCGGAGAAGAAGAAAGGAGTATAAATGTACATAGAGGCAAAAAAAATAAAGTGCCGGCGGTAATTATGAAGGACATTAAAATTCCTTTAACTTTGGCTGAAAAAGAAAAATTAAAAAAGACAATATATTATAAAAGGACTGTAAACGCTCCTGTATATAAAGATATTGAAGTGGGGGAAATAAGATTTACCATAGACGGCAAGTTAATTGCCAAAACCGGTTTAAAGACAGGTGATGAGGTACCTGCTAAAAAATATAATGACTATTTGGGTGAAGTGTTAAATGCATGGTATTCTTTAATCCGACATGATTGACACCAGCTTGTCTAAATGTTAGAGTTGAAGAGTAAAAAAATAAAAACGGGGTTTAAAAATATGAAGGTACTTTTAATAGCAATTAATTCGAAATATATACATTCATCCCTTGCATGTTGGTATCTTTGGGCAAGCTGCAGGGATTATTTTGAAAGTGTTCAGGTAGCTGAGTTTTCTATAAATGATAATATAGATGATATCCTTGGGAATATTTATTTTAAAAAATGTGATGTAGCAGCTTTTCCCTGCTACATTTGGAATATTGGGCATGTTTTAAAAATTGCCTCAAATTTAAAGAAAATAGCCCCCGGTATAAAAATTGTCCTTGGAGGACCTGAAGTTTCATACGAACCGGAGAGCATTTTAAATGAATATAATTATATTGATTATGTAGTATCAGGCGAGGGGGAAATAAGGTTTAGGCAATTATTGCAGTATTTGAAAGACCAAAGTGTAAAAACAGAAGATATAGACGGCATAACTTACAGAAAAGACGGCAGGATAGTTTCAAGAGAAGGCACGGGTTTAATAGAAGATCTTGATAAAATACCTACGCCATATACAAAAGAAATGCTGGATGAGGTAAAGGATAAGATTATTTACTATGAATCTTCAAGGGGATGTCCTTTTTCATGTTCATATTGTATGTCATCCACCTTCAAAGGTATCAGGTATTTTTCCATTGACAGGGTTAAGATGGAACTAAAAATTCTGATGGATGCAGGGGTGAAACTTGTAAAATTTGTTGACAGGACTTTTAACTGCAACAAAAAGAGGGCTATGGAAATATTTGAATTTGTAATAGAAAACTCTGTAGATACATGTTTTCATTTTGAAGCTGCCGGTGATTTATTTGACGATGATATGATAAATCTCTTGTCAAAAGCCCCGGAAGGTATAATACAATTTGAAATTGGTATACAGTCTGTAAATCAACGGACACTTAAGGAAGTAAACAGAAAAACAGACATTAAGAAGGTATTTTACTATACAAAAAAATTATTGGATTTAAAAAATATTCACATACACTTAGACCTTATTGCAGGGCTGCCCTATGAAGATTATGAATCATTTAAAAATTCATTTAATGAAGTATACAGCCTAAGACCCCACAATCTGCAGCTGGGTTTTTTAAAAATGCTGAAGGGGTCTGGAATACGTAAAAATGACAAAAAACACAATTATTTGTACAGGGACTACCCTCCTTATGAGGTTTTGGGAAATAATGTTTTGACATTTGAAGAGCTTTTAAAATTAAAAAAGATAGAAAAGATGGTTGAAAGGTATTATAATTCCGGAAGATTTTGCAAAAGCCTTGACTATATTATTGAAAACTTTTTTAATTCAGCTTTTGAATTTTATGAAAAATTATCATTCTTTCATGAAAAAGAAGGTTTGTTCAGGCGTTCCGTTTCTAGCAGGGAACTTTATACAGTACTTTTAAAATTTATAGATGGTTTAAATATTGGAATAAACAGGGATTTAATATGTGATCTTCTAAAATATGACTTTATTGTATCCCACAGAACCGGTAATTTTCCGGAAGGTATAGAAAAAAAACAAGTGTCAAAGCATAAAGAAAGAATTTTTGAATTTTTAGATAATGATGAGAATATAAAAAAATATCTCCCGGAATATCTAAATGTGCCTGCTAAAAAAATAATAAGGGATGTACATTTTGAGCCTTTTAATTTTGATGTTTCAGGAAATTTTGAGTTAAAAGAAAGCCCGGTAATAATTTTAGTTAATTATAATAAAAGAAACAGGGTAACAGAACTTTTTGAAGCAAAAAAAGTTATTTTATAGCTTTTTCATAAAGTTACAGTAAATACACAGTAAATATACAGCAAGCTTTCAGTAAATTTATAACAATGCTGCAGATAATTACACTAAAACAGGTATAAAATACCCAAAACCAGGTATAAAATGCTTATAAAATACTTAGAAGTATATATGAAAGCATATATAAAAGAGTATATATAATGCTTAAGAAAATACTTAAGTTGAAATGGAAATTGACACTTTAGTCCCTTTTGGTTTATTTGGTGTGATTTCCATTTTATCAGCTAATCTTTTAAGTATCATAAGTCCCCAGCCCCTGTCCCTTGCACTGTCTAAGTCAGTGCACTGCTTTTCTAAGTCTAATGTTGAAGGGTTTAGACCAGAGCCTTCATCTGTCATTTCCAAAATAATTGAATGTTCTGTTTTTTCCATTAGAAAAGAAACTTTTCCAGGTGTTTTTCCATATCCATGTTCTAAAGAATTAATTAAAAGTTCATGAGTAGCGCTTTTTAATTTGAAAATAACTTCCTGGTCAGATGTTAAGTTATTTATAGTTTCCTCACACAGAAAAAGAAACTTTTCTATGCTTTCATTATCAAAAGGTATATATGCTTCCAATTCATACTTCAATATTTGCATAGGCGAGTCCTCCAAAGTAAAAACAAAAGTAAAAACATAGGTTTTTCACTTATTTAATTATATCATAAAATATAAAATAAACAAAAGGTTAAAAGGATTCACAGTTAATGTTTAAAAGTTTAAGATTGCTTGAATTTTATGTATTTGTTTGGTATATTAATTGCATACTAAACTTAGAAAGTAAAGGTGAAGAAGTATGCTTGGAGAAAAAGACATACGACTTTTAAAAGAGATGTCTAAAGCTATAAGCTATTATTTGAAGGCTGCAAGCTATTTATCTGATGAAACATTTAATGAATTGTCAAAATATAAAGGTCTTTATTGGATTGAATTGGAAGATCAAAGAGAACTGATAGAAAAACTAATAAGCGAAAATAGTCCGGGGAATAAAACAAAGGCAGAGGACAAAGAAAATATAGGAGATAATGAAAAAGAAGATAAAGAAAATGTAGAAGACAAGGAAAGTACAGAAGATAAGGCAAATACAGAAGATAAGGCAAATACAGAAGGCGTAATAAGTGCAGAAAACAAGACAGATGTAAAAATCAAGGTAAGTGAAAAAGGCAAGATAAATGCAGAAGACAAGATAAATACAGGAAGTTTGGGAAATGGAGAGGAGAAAGAAGGCGTAGAAGATAATGAAAATGGTCCTGTGATGCTGTTTGATTCTGTGGTAAAATATCTTAAAAGTCAGGATTTTATTGACCACCAGTGGGTAAGGGTGTATTCTGCAAAAACTCCTTTACAGGATAAAAAGAATTTTGAGATAAAATACTATGAATACAAAGACCCATATGCAGCCCATAAAAGTTATATTTCATTTGGAGATGCTGCAATAACCCATTCCATAAGAAAAGAAAAAGGCGAAGTGGTGGGAGATGTAGAAGAGTGTTTTAATTATATTTTAAATCTCAGGCATATTTTAGAGCTGGATTAATCTTGACAGATAGATAAGCCTTAACATATAGAATAATCTTAACAGATAATAATTTGTGCAGGAAAAATTGAATTTACAAAAATATCATTGACTGACTTTGATAATATATAGTATTATTTATAGTATTGCAATTAATGATATATAGAATGGATGATGAAATATGCCGATTAAAATACCGGATGATTTGCCGGCTTTCGACATTTTAGTTAAAGAGAATATTTTTGTTATGGGGGAGCACAGGGCATTTCACCAGGACATCAGACCGCTTAAAATAGGCATTTTAAATCTTATGCCTACAAAAATTATAACAGAAACCCAACTATTGAGGCTTTTGGGTAATACTCCTTTGCAGGTTGATATAGTGCTTTTGCAGCCTAAAACTCATAAATCCAAAAACACGCCTGAGGAGCACCTTATCCAGTTCTACAAAACTTTTGATATGGTTGAAGACCAAAAGTTTGACGGAATGATTATAACCGGTGCGCCTGTTGAGCATTTGTCCTTTGAAGAGGTAGACTACTGGGAAGAGCTGAAGGCTATTATGGAGTGGACAAAAGACAATGTAATGTCAACTCTTCACATATGCTGGGGAGCTCAGGCTGCTTTGTATTATCACTATGGTATTGAAAAATATCTCCTGAATGAAAAAATGTTTGGGATTTTTAGTCATAGAATAACAAAAAACAATGTAAGGCTCACAAGAGGATTTGATGAAAATTTTAATGTACCCCATTCAAGGCATGCTGAAACTAGGAGAGAAGATGTGGAAAAAATTGATGAGTTGGAGATATTGGCTGAATCTGAAGAAGCAGGTGTTTATTTGGTTGCTTCAAAGGATGGACGCAGGGTATTTGTTACAGGTCATCCTGAGTACGATGCTTTGACTTTAAAGACTGAATACGACAGGGATATACAAAGGGGACTTGATATTAAAGTTCCAAAAAATTATTTTCCTGATGATGATCCCAACAATATGCCAATAGTAACCTGGAGAGGGCATGCTAACCTTCTTTTCTCAAATTGGTTAAACTACTATGTTTATCAGGAAACACCGTATGATTTAAGTAAAATCGGGAATAAATAAAAACACAAAAAAAGTGGGGATTTTAACCCCACTTTATTATTTTTTATAAATTCCTGTTAATCATAAAATCAGCCCAGCTAAGTAAAAGTTCTTTATATTTTGAGTCTTCCACGGCATCAATTTTCGGAAGGGCTTTTTGTATGTATTTTTGAGCAAGCATTTTTGTGTGCTCTATTCCATTTAACTCATGGAAAAGACTTTTTACCTTTTCAACATCATCTTCTCCGGCATCTTTATTTCCTAATACATTGAGTATGAGATTTTTCTGTTCTTCATTTGCATTTTTAAGGGATTCTAAAACTATAGTTGTCTTTTTTCCCTCTCTTATGTCAGACCCAATAGGTTTTCCAAGAAGTTTTTCATCCCCGGTAATGCCCAGTATATCATCCTGAAGCTGGAATGCAATTCCGCAGTTGGTTGCAAAATCCTTTAATGCTGTAACCTGTGGGTCATTAATATCAGATGTCCCTTTACCAATCATTCCCCCTGCCAGTGCAGAGAAACCGTATAATACCCCGGTTTTACCCCAAAGCATATCTATTACATCATCCTGGGAAAACTTCTCAGTATCTTTGCTATCTGTCATTCCCATTTGCACATCAACTGTTTCCCCATAAATGAGATTGCCGATAGCATAGGATTCCATATATTTAATTATTTCCAGCGTAATATACGGGTCTACCCCCATTTTTGTAGTTGTTTCTATAAGAAAAGTTACCGACCAGGCGTGCTGTATATCCCCGGCTAAAATTGCAATATTCCTTCCGTAATCTTCAGCCAGGCTGCCTTCTAAGTTTAAATCCCTTTTACCCGCACTTTCCATTAGTCGATGGACTGTAGGTTTTCCCCTTCTTAAACTGTCATTGTCAATTATATCGTCATGAACCAATGTCCAGGTATGAAAAAGCTCAACTGCTGCAGCTGCAGGTATTGCAATCCGTTCTTCCCCGCCTAAACAGCCGCATGACATTATAAGGACACCAGGTCTCAGGCGTTTTGCACTTCTGTATATATAGCTTGTTACTGCGTCATGTATGTGCTTTGGTCTGAAGTATTTTTGAACTTCGCTGCTTTTCATGTACTCTACCAGCTGTTGTTCTTTCTCCTTTAAAAATTCCATTAATTTAGCACTCAATAAAAAAACCTCCTAATATTTAATTGTTTTAAAACACAGCTATTAATACACCAGCTAAAAAACACTTATAAAAAATTCAATTGAAAACATGGTTTTTTATATCTTATCTTAAATAGTTTATAATATTAATCTATATCAGGCAAGAGTGGGTATTTTTTTATGATTGACCACATAAAAAGAATATGGTATATTATAATAATAAAATAGTTATGAATCATAACTATTTAAAAATCATACCTATTAAGGTAGATTTTTTTTAAATCCTCAGAGTATATTTTATAGCAGGATATATTGTATATAGGGAGGAGAAGAATGAGCAGAAGACTTTTAATAGAAAACTACATAACACTTTTGCCTATGCTTTATAGAACTTTTTTTAGGGATTTTCCAAACTGTGGGGTAACAAGATTGCAAATGAAGCTTTTATACTACTTAAAAGTTGAAGGCGGAAAGCCGATGAACTATTATGCGAAAAAAATTATGGTTTCAAAACCTAACATGTCTGTTTTAGCTGAAAAAATGATAAATGAGGGCTTTGTTAAAAAGGAGAGTCTTGAAAGGGATAGGAGGGTATCTACACTTAAACTTACCGAAAAGGGGGAAGATTTTCTTAGTGAAGAAATGAATAAATTTACAAATCATCTCTTAGATAAACTTTCTATTTTTACAGATGAAGAAGTAGAACGTTTAAATGAAATGATAGAAGAAATAAAAGGTATGTTTTCAAGAGTTGTAGATAACAATTAATTAAAAACAGTATTTATTTAGTTAAAAGTAGTATTTAATATTAAAAGCAGTATTTAATTAAGGGCAATATTTAACTAAGAGCGGTATTTAATTAAGGGCGGTATTTATTTAAAAACAGTAAATTAAAAAAAACAGCAGTTAATAAGAAAGCAGTTGATAAAATGTCTCAACACAAGGAGGAATTTTTATGAAACGTAGAATTTTAGCGGTGCTTGCCACTTTTGCTTTATTGATAACGGCAGGGTGCAGCACTTCAGCATCAAATGAGGATGCAATAGAGGAAGAAAGAGCTATAACAGTTAGTGTGGATTATATTAAAAAAACAGACATAGAGAAGACCCAGACGGTGACGGGGCAGGCAAAGCCTATAAAGGAAGTGAACGTTATCCCTAAACTTCCGGGGAAAGTTTCAGAAGTTTATGTGAGTTTAGGAGATGAAGTTAAAGAGGGTCAGACGCTTTTTACAATTGATGATAAGGAAATAAAATTACAGCTTGCACAGGCAGAAGCAGCTGTAAATGTTGCAAAGGCAAATGTCAAAAGGGCAGAGGGCGGGGCGTTAGAACTTCAAATGACCCAGCTTGAGTCGGCTTTTAAAAGTGCAGAAATTAATTTAAATGATGCACAAAAAATGTACGATGATGTAAAAATATTATATGAAAACGGAATGGCTTCAAAACAAGACCTTGACAGGGCTAAATCAGGATATGAACTTGCAAAGGAACAGTTTGAAACTGCAAAATCCGCTTTAGAGTTGACGGAGTCACGAATTAATAAAGAAAATATAGAGACAGCACAAGCCCAGTTAAAACAGGCGAAAGCTTCATATAATCTTGCTAAGACACAGCTTGAAAATACAGTTGTAACTTCACCTGCAGACGGATATATTTCATCATTAAATGTAAATGAAGGGGAAATCACATCAGGTGCTGTTCCTGCAGCTACAATAGTGGATATATCCACCGTTGTTGTAGAAGTTAACATTGTGGAAAATATAGTAAACAAAATAAAAGTTGGGGATGAGTATCCTGTTTATATAGAATCTGTGAAGAAAGAGCCTTTTTTGGGTAAGGTTATAAGCATAAGTCCAAATGTGGACCCTATGACCCAGTCATACCGTACAAGAATTGAAGTACCAAATGAAGACGGGGCAATTAAAGGCGGTATGTCAGCTAAAGTGGAAATAGCTGTTGAGGCAAAAGAAAACATACTGGCAGTTCCCGTTGAATGTGTTGTAAGTGAAGGCGGAAAGAGTTATATTTACGTTGTAGAAGAAGACAGGGCTGTCAAAAAAGAAGTTACAACCGGCATATCCAATGAAGAATTTATAGAGATAAGCGGGGACATAAAAGAGGGCAGCCAGGTTGTTGTAAAAGGTCAGAATTTCTTAAGTGACAATTCTAAAGTAATTGTGGCAGAATAATTCTGACAGGGTAATTCTGACAGAATAATTCTGACCGGTGTAGTTCTGACAGAGTAATTCTGGAGTAATTGTGACAGCAAAAGATTAGGAAACGGAGTGATTTTTTGTGAATATATCAGAACTATCTGTAAGAAGACCTGTAACCATTATAATGGTTATGCTTATGATAGTTGTATTCGGAGTGGTGTCATTTTTAAAGTCACCTATGGACCTTTTGCCAAGTATGATTATTCCCATGGCTGTTATTATGACTGAATATGAGGGCGTGGGTTCTCAAGAAGTGGAAAATTTTGTAACAAGACCGATAGAAAGTGCCGTATCAACGGTTAGTAATATGAAAAGCGTAAGCTCCCAGTCATCAGAGGGTTCTTCCATTGTAATTGTTGAGTTTAATGATGGTACAGATATGGATTTTGCAGCTTTGGATTTGAGAGAAAGAATAGATATGATTAAAGAATTTTTACCTGACGGGGCATCAAACCCCATGGTTATTAAAATAAATCCGGATATGCTGCCCATAGCACAAATAGGGGTTTCCTCTGCAGGTAAAAGTGAGGCGGAGCTTAAAAGTTATGTAGAAAACAACATAAAAAACCGCATAGAGAGAATTGAGGGAGTGGCATCTGTTAGCCTTAGCGGGGGACTTACACAAGAGATAATTGTCAATATGGACAAAACAAAAATGGAAAATTATAAATTGTCAATTAACCAGGTAGCATCCACCCTCCAAATGGAAAATATAAATTTGCCTTCAGGTGTGGTGGAACATGGTGACAGAAAACTCAACGTCAGAAGCAAAGGGGAATTTAATTCCATTAAAGAAATAGAAAATATACCAATAGTCCTGCCCCAGGGAAGCATTATATACATAAGGGATATTGCAACGGTGGAAGAGGGATATAAGGAGAAGTCATCCATAAACAGGATGGACGGGGAAGACTGTATTGGTCTTACAATACAAAAAGAAGCGACGGCAAACACCCTAGAAGTTACAAAACGCATAAAAAGGGAAATTAATAATATCATTGAAGAATATGAGGATATAAATATAGAAATTGCTTTTGACCAGGGCATATTTGTTGAGCAGTCTATAAACGGTGTTATACAAAACGGAATAATAGGTGCTCTCCTTGCTATGCTTATATTGTTTTTATTCCTGAAAAACTTAAGACCCACCCTGGTAATTGCAATATCTATTCCAATATCTGTAATATCAACTTTTATTCTTCTTTACCTATCAAATACAACATTAAATATGATTTCAATGAGCGGTCTTGCCCTTGGTGTGGGAATGATGGTGGATAACGCCATTGTTGTACTGGAAAGTATTTATAGGCACAGAAGGGAAGGAAAAAGCAGGATTGAAGCAGCATTAACAGGGACAAAGGAAGTTGGGGGTGCAATAATCGCATCAACCCTTACAACGGTGGTTGTGTTTGTTCCCATAGTATTTACAGAAGGGCTAGCATCAGAAATTTTTAAAGAAATGGCTCTTACTGTGACTTTTTCACTCCTTGCTTCTTTGGCTGTTGCCTTAACTATAGTGCCAATGCTGAGTTCAAAAATGCTGCATATATCAAACGGCAAAGGAAAAAGTTCTTTTTACTCTAAGATAGTTGACAAATGGGATAAGGTAATCAACGGGTTGGACAACATTTACAGGGTAGCACTAAAGGGCGTACTTAATTCAAGGCTCATTACCATTATTGTCACAATTGTTATTTCAGGAGCTTCCATTGCAACTCTTTATTTTGTAGGAACAGAGTTTATTCCTGATACAGACCAGGGTTTGTTTACTGTGAGCATAGATATGGGTGAAGGGGTTGTGCTTGAAGAAACAGATGAAGTGGTAAAAAAAGTTGAAGAAATAATTGAAAAAATCCCTGAAGTGGAAATTGTATTTGCCACAGTAGGGGGAAGCTCCAGTAATGTTATGTCCTTAGGGACAGAATCAAGCAGTGCTTCCGTTGACGTTACATTAAAACCTCTTTCAGAGCGCTCAAAAAGCACAAGTGAGATAGTGGAAATGGTAAGAAAAGAAGTGGCTAAAATCCCGGGAGCAGATATTACAGTAAGGAATGCAGGTATGGATATGCTGTCTATGATGGGAAGTGCTATTTCTGTACAGATATATGGGGATGATTTGGGTGAACTTGCAAAAATAGCATCTGAAGTGGAGGAAATTGTAGAAAGTGTTGAGGGAACCAGACAGGTGGAGACCAGCGTTTCAAAAGGAAGGCTTGAAGCTGGGGTATATGTTAACAGGGATAAGGCTTCTATGTACGGACTTTCAACTATACAGGTTGCATCTGCAATAAGCACCGCCCTCCAAGGTCAGGTGGCTACACGATACAGGATTGGCGGAAATGAAATTGATGTAAGGGTGAAATTTCCTGATGAAGTTACCAAAACCTATCAAAGCCTGAATAACATTAGTGTGTTAAGTCCTTTAGGCGTTAATGTCCCTTTAGGGGAGGTTGTGGAAATAAAATTAGAAGAAGGTCCCATTAACATAACCAGAAGAAATCAGACCAGGTATGTAACCGTTAATGCGGATCTTTACGGAAGAGATTTGGGAAGTGTAAATGCTGAAATACAGGAAAAATTAAATGAGCTAAAACTCCCTGACGGATACTATACCCAATTAGGCGGGGAGAACGAGCAGATGGTGGAATCCTTTGAGAGTCTTGGAAAGGCATTATTGCTGTCAATTTTACTGATATATATGGTGATGGCAGCACAGTTTGAATCTCTTTCCCAGCCATTTATAATAATGTTTTCAGTACCCCTTGCTTTTTCAGGTGCGGTACTTGGGCTGTTTATTACCGGAAGGACTTTAAACGTAGCGTCATTTATAGGTGTTATAATGCTTGCAGGTATAGTGGTAAACAATGCAATACTCCTTGTTGACTATATAAACAATCTGAGAGAAAGCGGCATGGAAAGGGATGAAGCAATACTAAAAGCAGGTCCGACAAGGTTAAGACCTATACTTATGACCACCTTGACAACAATTTTAGGATTGGTACCCCTTGCTCTAGGAATAGGTGAAGGGGCAGAAATACAGGCGCCTCTTGCCACCGTGGTGATGTTTGGTCTTGCGCTGTCAACACTGCTCACTCTTTTGATTATACCGGTTATATATACGCTATTTGATGATTTGGCAAGAAAGGTGAAAGGTAAGAAGCTGGAAGTTGAAAGTGGGATGTGAGAAGCGGGAAGCGAGAGGAGAAGTGGGAAGAGTGGGGCTAGAGGTGGGAAGTGAGAGGTGGGGCTCCAACCTCTAGCCTCCAACCTCTCACCTCTAATTTCTAACCTCCAATTTCTAACCTCCAACTTCTAATTTCTAACCTCCAATTTCTAACCTCCAACTTCTAATTTCTAACCTCCAATTTCTAACCTCCAACTTCTAATTTCTAATTTCCAATTTCTAATCTTACCTTCTAAACTATTTTGCGGCATTCCAAATAAAATCTTTTTTCTTCAGCTTCTCCCATGGAAAAAGACTTCCTTGGCAGCACGCCTTCTAATATTACCGTTTTAAATAAATCATGTTTGCTCATTGCAGGAAGATAAAAGCCTATATTGCCTTCTTTAGAGCCAAGTTTTGTAACAACATCTTCACCATGTATATAATCAATCCTGACTTTTTCATTTTGTTCAATAAAGCTGTCTAAAAAGCTCTGAAGAGTTCCTGTTTCTATGTTGTGGCTTGGATTTTTTACCTCAATTACACCATACCCTTCAGATGTGACAAACCCAAAGGTGTGGACTGAGGTGTTTTGGGAAGATTCTTTAATTTTTTTATTGACCATATCCAATGAGTCAAGCTTTTCAAAAGTAACTTCTGAATTATTGTAAAAATTCTTCATACTTTCAAAAATGTCCTTGGTGTCAATGTTGAATACCACCCTGTGAATAGGCTCAAAAGTTATTCCTTCATCATGGACATTGGAAAGTTCAACCAAGGCAAACCTGGCAGGATGATTTTTAATTTCATCTTCTGACAAATTCTTTTTTATAATTTCCCAATGGCCTTTTGCAGATGCCAAAGAGTGGTTTCCATCCCCAACGGCAAAAAGAAGAACGCCTTTGTCATCTCCAACCTGGTATTTGGATTTAAAAGCAGAAGGGTCTGAAAGTTTCTCCAAAGCACTGATTATATTTGAAAGAACTTCCTTATCATCAATCTTGTATCCTTTTATATGCCCCCCGGATGCCATAAGCTCAAAATCATATACTTTTTCAAAATCCCCAACCTTTTCTGCAAGTGGTTCTATTACAGTTTTTTCAGGGTCGTCAATGAGAACCATTACATGAGGAAGTTCTAATGTAGCATTTTTTCTGATTTTTATTCTCGGAGGAAGACGGTCTATAACCGTACCTTCAGTGGCTCTTACAAGAGTCTGGGATCCTTTATTGTAATCGTATTTTTCAAGATCTATTGCTAAAATAAGACCTTTTCTTGATTCTGCATGGGTAGTTTTTCTATCAACAAAAATCATACAAGGCCCATGGGAAGTTAAAATATTTTTTTCAATATATTCTTTCATTGTGTCATTGATTTTTTTTATTCTGTCTTCACCATTTTCCTCTTCAAGATAGACTTCAGGAAATATTAAGTGGTAAGTTGAGGGTTTATCTTTGGTTTTTTTCTCAACCTCCTGCCAATACTCCGGTTCAGAAGTATACTGGTCACATGCAACTACCGCCCATGCTTCCATATCCGTGCCCTGTTTTGGCAACAATATCTCCGGTACAAGAACACCAATTTTTTCACTATAAATTCTAGAATTTAACATTTTTACACCTGCCTCACAAATATCTATTTTTAAACTATATAAAAATTATATAACGAATAAATTCTATACGAATATGTAAATTAAGTCAAACTGCAAGATGCGTATTATTTTAAATATTATTGAAATAATAAAATTATGATAATTATTTTGAAAAAAATTATATTATATGAGAGGTGACAAGTGCTAAGATACAGTGAGGTTATAGGTTTGCCGGTTATATGTGCTGCCACCGGCAAAAAAGCAGGTGTTATAAAAGATATTGTTTTTTGTCCTGAAAACAAAAAAATTGCAGCTTTTGAAATTGAAAAGAACAGCTGTGAAATCAAAAAAAAGGTAGTGCTAAAGGAAGATGTATTAAGCCTGGGCAAAGATGCAATGATAATTGAAAATGAAAATAAAATAATTGCTTTTAAAAAAGTGAAAGACAAGCTGGGGGTAAAAAAGAAAGGCACAATAATCGGCTTCAAAATATATACTAAATATGGAGAGGATATTGGAGTTGTTAAAGATATTTTATTTGATTTTGAAAAAAATACATTGGACGGTGTAGAAGTTTCTGACGGACTGATACAGGACATTGTAAAGGGCAGAAATTTGCTGCCTCTTTTGGGAAAAGTGGAGTTTGGGAAGGAAAACATTTTGGTTGAAAGAGCAGCAGTTGAAGAAATGATAGAAACTGGCAAAGGCATAAAAGGAATAATTAATAAAACATAGGCAATATTACAAAAGAGAGGTGATTATATGAGAAGCGGATTTACAAGAGGTTTAATTATGGGAAGCATCATTGGAGCATCTGTAGGTATGGTAATGAATTCAAACATGATGAATGGAAAGTCAAAAAGGAAGCTTAAAAAAACCAGTGCTGAGCTTATAAGAAAATCCGGCTCCATAATTGGAGACGTGATTGATTTATTTCGATAAATACTCTCAAATCCTTGTAAAGACTGGAGAAATCCAGTCTTTAACTATTCTTAAAAACTTTAGGGCAAGGGGAGTTTGACAGATGTCTTCTATACGGAAAATATTAATATATACTTTATTTGCAGTGGTTTTTTTGTTTTTTTTATATATTGCCTTCAGATACAGGGTTAAATTATTGAGAATAATAGCACCTTTACTTCTTGCTGCAGTAATTGCCTATTTGATTTATCCTGTAGTTTTATGGCTAGAAGAAAAAAGAATATCCAGGACCTGGTCTGTTTTAATTATATATTTTGTAAGCCTGGGGATTATTACAGCATCAATTATATTTATAGTCCCCCATTTAATAAACAACACAAAAGAGCTGATGAATGTACTTCCGGATGTAGCCATGGATTTTAGGGAGAATTTTAACACTTTTATCAGGAATATAAAAACAAGCAAATGGCCTCCGGATATAAAGGAATCAATATTTAAAGAGATAAATAAAGGTACTTATTTTGTAGAAAAAGTAGCCATGGATACATTAAAAAATTATCTTTGGGGAATTGCAAAAACAGCAACCGTGGCATTAGATCTCATAATTGCAATGGTAATAGCCTATTATTTAATTAAGGATGCCAAAAGCTTCAGGGACGGGGGTTTGTCCTTAATACCAAGAAAGTGGAGAAACGGGGTAATTGGCTGCTGCAGGGAAATAAACGCAATACTTTCAAATTTTATTCAAGGACAGGTACTGGCGGCTTTTATAGTGGGTATTATGATAACCATAGGGTTTTTTATTATTAAATTAAAATACCCCCTGATATTAGGCATGATAGCAGGGATTTTCAATATAATACCCTATTTCGGGCCTGTAATAGGGGCTATACCTGCAATAGCAGTTGCCCTCATTGATTCGCCCATAAAGGCATTATGGACGGCTTTAGTTGTCATACTAATACAGCAGATAGAAAATATTTTTATTTCCCCCAGGATAATTGATGACAGGGTAGGGCTTCATCCGGTGACAACAATATTGGTGGTGCTTATAGGAGGAGAGTTTTTTGGGTTTGTTGGAATGCTGGTTTCCGTGCCAGTTGCAGCTGTATTGAAGGTAATAGCAAAAAGATGGATTGAAGCGGTTGGTTAGCGTAAAGTTATTGTAGGGAATGAGACATAAAATACCATATATAATTGAAAAGAAGATGACATCCTGTTAAGATATTAATTAAGCAAAAATAATAAATAGAAAGGATGACATCTTCTATGTATAATAGTATACAACATTTTAATGAATTTGGGGTAAAAAGAATTGAAAAAAAGATAAAAAATTTTATTGAAGAAGGAAAAGACTTAGCTGATCTTGTTCTTGGTCTAAAAGAAGATTTATTTAAACTTGGACGCGATATACTTAAAGAAGTGCTTGAAGATATGGATGAATATTTCCGTAACTGTGAAATAAGGAAACAGTATTGGGAAATTATAAGAAAAGATAAAACAGCTATTTTAACGACATTTGGAACACTAAGTTATAACAGGACATATTTTAAGCATAAGGAAAATGGTAATAGACAACACCTAGTCGACAGGATTGTAGGTGTAGAACCACATGACAGAGTAAGTGCCGATGTTGTAATTAATGCAATAGATGAAGCAGCTGACAGCAGCTACAGAAAGGCAGGAGAAAAGGCGACATATATTGATGAAATCAGCAAACAAGCAGTGATGAATAAAATACATAATATTGAAATAGTTGAGCCTGAAATAAAGTAGATAAAAAGAGAAGTAAAAATATTGTATGTTGAGGCCGATGAGGACCATGTAGCATTACAACAAAAAAGTATATTGAGACAGAATGAGAAGGGCAAGAGAAATACAATTATGCCAAAACTTGTATATGTGCATGAGGGAATTGACTTTGAAAAAAGTAATAAGAAGAGAAAAGTATTAAAGAATGTTCGATATTTTGGGGGAGTGTATAAGAATTCAGAAGATTTGTGGCTTGAAGTATCGGAATACATATATAAACAATATGACGTTGATTTTTTAGAGACGGTGTATATATCAGGAGATGGGGCGTCATGGATAAGGCAAGGAGTTAACTGTCTTTCAAAAAGTAAATTTGTACTTGATAGATACCATCTTCAAAAATACGTAAGAGTTGCGACCACACATTTAAATGATGAAGCAATAAGCCAAGATTTACAGGAGGCTTTGAATTTATCTGATAAAAAAATGCTAACAAAGGTTTTTAAAAAGATAATTGAAAAGACAGGCGATAATGAAAATAAAATAAAGGCTATAAAAAATGCAAAGCGATATATTTTAAATAATTGGGATGGTATAGAAATAAGGTCAAACAGAGGAATAGTGGGTTGTAGTGCTGAAGGTCATGTGAGTCATGTATTTTCATCCCGTTTAAGTTCAAGACCTAAAGGCTGGTCGAGAAAAGGTGTAGAAAAGATGTCAAAGCTAATAATATACAAGAAGAATGGCGGTAAGGTATATGACATAGTTATGGCACAAAAACAAAAAAAGTTAGCATCTAGTAGGCAAGAAATTCAGGAAAAATTAATTAAGGAATTAAAGAAGTCATCAAACAGGTATGAGAGTGTATGGAATAGTAATTTAACTGTTATTCATAAGGGGTGTAAAACTGGTTTATATAAAGAATTAAGGTATATTAGGTATATGCGGATAGGATGAGGTAATAATAAAGCAAAATTACGGAAAGTTTACAAGTAAGCCTATCCAATAGGAATTATACATATCTGGAAAAAAGACAAAGAAAAAGAAAAAACATAAAAAAAGAAAAAGAAAAGAAAAAAGCAAAACTTTAGTACCATGACCCGCGGAGCCCTACTACTTGTCAAGGCCGGGCTTTGCCCGCTTGTTTTAGCCTTGACAAAATGGAAAATGGTACAATAGAAATACTTTTTTCTTTTAAAAGTAGCGTTAAAATGTGAAGGAACATAGATAACAAAACGTACTAATTTGTCACAAGTATTGAGTAAAATGAATTCTTTATAGAAAGAAAGAGTTATATGGTATAATAGACAATAAGTTAGAGGAATTATAAAAGAAAATAAGGCTCAAAATGATGTAAAACACTTTCGTTACTAAGAGACCGTTATTTGAAATAGTTGCACAAATAAAAAATGGGATGCCATCTACTTTTCTTTTTCCTACAATAAATTGACGCTATCGGCATCTAGAGATTAAATAGAATAGAGTTAAAAATTGTATTATAATGGAATTAAGTAAAATTAAATATAACATGAGTAAAGATGAAAAATAAAAATTTCTATAAAAATAATGATTTTGTTGAGGTGATATTATTTGGATTTAATAAATTACTATAAGTCTATAGGTGAAGAGATTTGTTCGTCAAAAAATAGAATAAGATTTTTGATGAATGACCCTCATTATCTAACAGATGGTGAATTAAAAGAGTCGGTATTACGTCATGTTATAAGAAGATATATGCCTGAACATATTAAAATTGCTAGAGGTTTTATTCATAATGGTGAAGTATGTTCTAGTCAGGTAGATATTTTAGTGTATGATAGTAGATATCCTGTTTTATTTAAGGATGGCGACTTAGTATTTGTTACACCTGATTCAGTTAGAGCAGTAATAGAAGTGAAATCTAAGCAGAATATAACTGATTTGAGAGTAACATTATTAAAATTAAATCAAATTGCTGAATTGGTAACAGATATAAACTGTTTTATTGGGTTATTTTCATATGACTATGAAAGAGAATATTGTAGAGATTTGATAGAACGAGTTAGTGAAATTACTAATGTAGGCGGCAAGTCTTATATTAATCATTTAGTGCTAGGCAAAAATTATTTTATGAAATATTGGACAAACGACCCAGTTACGAATGAAGAATGCTCAAAATGGCATTTCTATAAACTTAAAGATTTATCCTACGCCTATTTTATTAATAATTTACTAGATTACATTTCTAATGGCACTGTGAGTATTAATCATAGAGCATGGTTTCCTTTAGATTCAAAAGAGCGTTTTAAATTGGATGAGATAAGCCTTGAAGATGAGCATAGATTATAGATTAATTTATAAAATTATTAACTTTTAATCAGTAGGGAGGTAAGTGGGTTGGATAATAGAAATAGATTAAATAATAAATTGATATACGTTCAATTATTATTTTCTCTGACACCTAAAGGATATGGGGGAATTGCCAATAGTGAAGTCAAAGAGATGATACAAGGATTACATAATTGGATTATAAATTCGACAGATGAAGAATTATCAAAAAAAGAGAATGAAGTAAACCAGTTTTTAGACAGTATTATAGAAAAGTATAAAGATAAATTTGAAAATATTAAGGATATAGATGTTATTGCAACCGAATTTAATAATTTTTTTAGGGGTAATAATAATGTTTATTCAAAGGGTGTAGAATACGGCTGGTTAATTGAGATATTTAATTACTTAAAATTGCCTTATCCTAATTATTTACCATACCAAACAAAAATTGGACTAGGAATTCACGCAGGGAATATTAGTGTAGAAGAGGAGTTTTTATTAAGAGATGCTTTCTATCTTTTGGTAAAAGCAGAAGATACCTTTAATAAAATGCATGAATATAGTAATTTTGTAAAACAAAATGAAAAAAATAAAGAAAATCAGTATATTTTTAGAGCACTATCAAATACTAATCAAACTGTGGCAACTTATAGTAGGTTATCGATAATAAGTTTTTATTCATTTTTTGAAGCATTTATTAATAGTATTGGTTATGATTACTATTGCAGAAATATAGATAGGTTAACAAATATTCAAAAAAATAATTTATTAGGAAGAGAAAGCAACAAGCCTAACGATTTTCTTTCCATTGAGGAGAAAATTGAAAGGCTACAGCAAATAATAAGAGAGGATAAAACAGTTGTACTAAAAATAAATAAAAAGAAAAGAACATCAAATGATTATAGATTATTTTTTGATGAAATAAAAAAATTAAGGAATTCTTCCGTCCATTTTTCGCCTAGTAAAGAGAGCATTTGGAGAAAACCAGACGAGTGGATAGAAAAAGCCCATAAAACATCAATATTAACATTGCAAATTAGCAGAGAAATCTGGAAAGCCATTTTCCCAACGAAGAATTTACCGGAGTATTTAAATGAATTGAGATTTGAACTGAATTATAATTTGGCTAAACAGAGGCTGCAAGATGTGGTCAAGATTGAGAATAAGGAAATAATATCAGATTAATAAACATTATATTAGAAACTCCGTTATATTATTTAAGATAATGGAGTTTTTATATGTTCTATATATTAAGAAAAACGAAAATAATGTTATTAGGTGTTATTGTAAGAAAAATTGAGAATAACACAGAATAACACAGATATATTAAAATATTGGATGATTTTCGTTGTAATTGTGTAATTTTAATGGTATTCTCTTATTAAATAGTTTAATAAGAGAAAGGAATTTTTATTAAAGGTATATGGATGAATATATGAAAAATATAAAAATATATACAGATGGTTCTTTTAAGAAAAGCAAAGCAGGAATTAGTTTTTTAATAATTAATCCTGGTAAAAATAAAATACTTGGATATACAAATCTAAAGTGTAAAAAAAATATACAAGCAGAATTACAGGCTATAATACATGCACTGCAATATTTATTGAATATTGATATGAGTCTTGAAAATAAAAAAATAGAGGTTGTAACAGATGAAATTTCCATAGTAGAATGTAGATTTTCATTTTAATTTAGGTAAATCTACCCTTATTTTATCACATTAAAATAGGTGAAAAAAATTTTTAACCCTACCGCAATTTGAAAAAATATTTTCACTTTACAGTAGGATTATTTTTTATAATATATTGCGGAGGGTGATGTAAAAATGCAATATATCTTCAATGTTCATGAAGGAATTCATGAATATATTAAACTTGGGAGAAATTATCCTTTTCCACCGCCACCAACTAAAAGATGTCACAATCCAAAATGCAATAAATTAGTTAGTTTCCGCAAACATGGCTTCTATGAAAGATATTATTACTCAAAAGAATATAAAGGGAAAATAGTAATCAGACGCTATATATGTCCTCTATGTGGATGCACCATATCATATATTCCTAACTTTTGTTTACCCGGATTTATTAATGCAATAAATCATATTTTTGAATACATATATAATTTATTTTATCGTAAAGGTAGTATTAATTCAGTTATAAAACAACTAAATCTAAAAAACAACGTACAGTTTTCAAGGCAAATTCTATACTATTACAGAAAAAAATTCATTAAAAATCTCAATACAATACAAAATGGATTAAGACAAATAATACACAAAGTGAAATTACCGGATGAAACTCTTGGAAACACAGAAAAAGCAAGAAACGTTTTAGCAATAGTAGTAAGAGAATTCCCCAACATTCAACTATTCTCTCAAAAATACTATCAAGCTACCGCTAAAACATTTCTTGCAGCATGATTATAACATTAAAATAGGATTTTAAAAAGCGTCTTATGAAAAATTTTTAATGAAATCAACCGCAACACCATATTTTCCTTTACTTGAGCAAATAACTATGGTAACATCCGTGGTAAAGAACAGCCTGACCGGTCATGGCTTCCTAAAAATGCAACAGGAGGTCAGGAATATGTTAAGTGAAGAGGTAAGAAATGCCATTGCGTTAAAAAGATTTTCACTGATAAGTCCGATCCTAAATGGACAAGTGAATAATCGTAAGGACTATTATGCTCAAATTTCATCAAAACCCGTAGAAATGCCACACTATGGCATAAGAAAATATTCACCTAAAACAATAGAGTCCTGGTACTGTGATTACATGCGTGGAGGATTGGATGCATTAAAACCCGGATACCGGAAAGACAGGGGTAATTGTAGAAAAATAGATACAGAACTTGCTGAAAAAATCCTTGAGACGAAAAGAAAATATCCTAAAGCGCCTACTACAATCATCTATGATAAACTAATAAAAAAAGGCATATTAAAAGAAGGGCAAATATCACTTACCACACTATACAGGTTTTTAAAATTTTCAAATCATGAAAGCATTTATGAAACTGAAGAGAAAAAAGAAATTAAAAGATTTGCACATCAATATATAAATGAGTTGTGGTATGGGGATTTAATGTATGGACCTTACATACAGGAAGAGGCATACCTTCCCTGCTCTATACGGACAATGGGAAGATTTACCGTTCACAGCAGTTTGAATTTATGTGCGCGGACGTAGGATGCGCTCTTATACATTCGAAACCCTTTGTTGCACATAGCCGGGGAAAAATAGAAAGGTTCTTTTTAACAGTTAGAAAAAGATTTTTATCCCAACTTAATATGAATAAAATTAAGAGTTTAGAAGAGCCGGTATTCATATACTATGAAGGCAAGAAAATCGGTGAAGCCTTGCAGGTTAATTTTCATGACAATGCCCATATGAAACGAAGGGGCAGACCTAAAAATTCTGAGTTAATAGTGGATTTACAAAATAACGAAGTATCTGTAACACATGCTGACATGCCTAAATCAAAACAAACAATTTCATTTAAAACAATTATGGAAGGAGAGAAATAATTATGTTCAGACAGTTTTTTGGACTAAAATACAATCCTTTTGGAAAAGAAATTGATATTTCTGATGTTTATGAAAGTGAAGATATTAAGGAATTAAATTCAAGATTTAAATATATTCAAAACATCCGGGGAATGTTTCTTTTAGTCGGTGAACCGGGAATGGGAAATCCACCGCCTTAAGAAAATTTTCAGCCGGGTTAAATCCGGGACTTTACAAACCCTGCTATTTTTCTCTCTCAACAGTTACCGTTATGGATTTTTACCGGGGTCTTTTAATATCTTTAGGAGAAGTGCCTTCACATAAGAAGGTTACAATGTTTCATCAGATACAACAAGCAATAATGTCTTTGTACTATATACCCAGGCTGCAATTGAAGCTATTTATTCTGCATCAAAAGGCGTACCCCGCCTTGTTAACAGTCTTGCAACCTCAAGCCTTATGTATGCTTGTTCAATAAAGCAAAAGCATGTAGATGAAGAAATCGTATACCAAGGACAAAAAGACTTTGATATCTAAAATACTTTTATCTTTAACCGGCAGCCTTAGTACAACGGTTATAAACCGTTTAAGTAATAAATGTTGTAAACTTATTGAATTTATACTTAAAAGTTTTCTATTATCAATATTTTGATTAAAATTTTAAGAGCAGTTAATCTGCTCATTTTTATTATACAAATTTGAAAGTGTTATGCAATACTTATTTTTCCAAATTTTATTTTGAATCCTACTGGAATTTGAAAATTTGATTATCGCGTTCCTATTTTAATTTGAAAATATTCACTAATTTGTGGTAAAATTGACCTAAAATAATTTGAAAATATTATCTAATTTAATTTGAAAATTTACAATAACGGATAATAAAAACTTCCCCTTTGCTCCTTTTCTTTATCACTTTCTCAAACCATAAGCACATAATGAAGATATATGTTTGCCAATATCGGTGAAACTACTGAACCCTAGGCTGTACCCTTGTCTGTTGCTTCAAATCTACCTCTCTCCATTATCCCTGCTTTTAGAAATCTCACTATCAGCCTTTTTATGTTTGGGTCCGCTATCCTGTGTCCTATAAACTTCATCATCCATTCATGGTCAACGTTGTTGAAGAATCCTTTTATATCTGCATCAACTATATAGTTTATCTTATCTTTTATAATTGTTTTGTTTATTGCTCTCAGCGCATCATGACCGCTCCTGTTTGGTCTGAAACCATAAGAAAAGTCAAGAAAATCTTGCTCATAGATTGCTTCCAGTATTCTTGCAAGTCCCATCTGTACTATCTTGTCCTCGTATGCAGCTATGCCCAGTGGCCTTAGTTCTTTCCCATTCGCTTTCGGTATATATGTTCTTCTTGCGGGTTGTGGTTTATAACTATGTGTTTTTAGACGGCTTATTTCGTTTCCATCAATCCCTACCCCTGTGTGTAGTTAATGTTTCCTTAACAAGAGCGATTGTACGTAACCTCCTTTTCTCCTCCGGCATTACCCAGCATCATTAATACTATTAGGTTATCCGACTCCCTGACAATCTTTTGACTTCCTTCCTTTTTATCGGTTGTACATCATACTTGCTTTCGCAAGAATCGTCAGGGTCTCCCGGGTTACCGTGGAGTCTTTGTACAGTATGCCCGGCTCTTTGACCTCGGGGAAGCCACATCACGCTCGCCGTTAACGCTTGATGCAATCCTGCCTTCCTGGTTTGTGAGCCAGTCGGCCTTCCCGACTTTGTAAAATTTTCGAGGTTCAATCACTCGCCCTTGCGGACTTCGGACCTACTGCCTAACTGTCTACGCTTAAGCATCAATATCGCTACTGATACTCCAAGACTTGCTACTAGTTCCTCGGCTTAAGGTTTCCTCGGCGGGGTTTCCACCCGCTGTACTCCACGGCCTTGCCCGGCCGCACCACAAAATAATTTATATTTCCTTTTGAAATCTATTGGACGGTTAATTTTCAGAAAAAAGGATTTATGTATCAGGATTAAATGCTCATAGTTTCCCCATTTATTTCAACTTTCCATTGTTCAATATCTACGTTTAACTCGCCTGATATTACTTTATCCAAGTGCCACCACCAATGCGTATAAGGCTTTTCACTACTTCCCCAACGATATATTGGTTTTAAATAATTATAAAATTCCTCCGCCCTTAATAAAAGCTTTTTATCATATTCTTTCAATATAGCTTTATCCTCATCATCCAAAGAATAGAATATATCTGTCAAATAACTCCTACACGCAAATGTATCAATATATTCAAATGGACTAACATCTAGAACTTGACTAACATCATAACCATAATCTTTAATTTTCATTTTGTTATCAATCATTATTTATACACATCTCCAATCTTTCCAATAAATTCAACTTTTAAATGTTCATTCAGGTAATCCGAATATGTCATTGTATCTGGTGGAAAAGTTGTCTCCATAATACCATTTTCACCAACCATTACAATCCAATCCCCATCCCCAAATATATAATATTTTTGATCAAATTCTTCTTGATAATATTCATAAATGCAACTGTCCGGATTACTACAAACCTCTATTATTTTGTTATTATAGTCAATAACCGTCCAATTGGAAGGGACTTGATCCCTCTGGATTCTTTTTTTAAGATGTCGTTCTAATGCTTCCTGTGATTTCCATTCTGGTCCTTCTTCCAAAATTTTCTTTATTATTCTATGTACATTCCGTAAACTCTCATCTTCCGCAGCTTCATCTTTACTCAGTATAGTTCCATATTCAGTAAAGGGTGCACATACCATTTTTGAATCCGAATTACTTGTTATGCTTTTTGTTGTCATCAGATCGACAGTATTCTGTTTTTGTTCAACGATTATCTTATTTTTCGTTTCTTCTTCCAACTCAGGTAGAGGAGTTGAATTTGCATTGTAAGTTGCGGATGGCGCTTCACATAAAACTTCAATTTCTTGTCCGTACAGCGGCTTTATATGAATGGTAAAAGTACCTACACCTTCGTCGCTGGAATAACTTTCAGTATATTTTACCACAAATGCCTTCGAAAGTATAACCTTTCTTAACAATTTTTCTGATTTATAATGTTCTATAGTTATTTCTTTATAACAGTCAGGATTGGTTGCTGGAAGTAATGCCCATTCATATAGTGCTATAGTTCTCTCTTCAGTGTCAATATATCCTGTTATTTTTACTAAATTTTTATTATTACATCTAGAAGTAAATATGTAATCATTTGGAGTAGAAACATTATACTGAACATTTTCAATACATTTCTCTAGAATGGTATTTCCCCACAGTGACTTTGTATGACATTCCCTGCTTTTCCTCTCCCTTCTTTCTATATTATTTATGCATATTTTATCAAAAATTTTCTATATAGGGAATACAATCTCATATTAACTTTTATAAGATAAAAAAATTATTTTAAAAAAGTGGTAAGGAAGCAGTGGAAATTTACCGATATAGTAAAAAATGCAATTAAACAAAATATTTCCGTAAAAGTCTTACCATAATTAACTTAATTAAAAAATATTATGGGAAAGACAAAGGGAGGTTGAGTATAATGGACAAAAATATCCAGGTTGTAAAACACATTTTCCCACTGCTTCAGACAATGGAAAAAGGAATTAATCATATACAAAAGAGATTGTCCGAACTTCGTTATGAAGAAGCCAGGACGGTTTTAGAAGATACAATGCATGGAATTATATGTATTGAAAAGGCAATTAAAAACATGCAGGAAATGCTACCAGACAGTCAGATAGACGTTCTTACAGCTAAAATTAAAGACTGTATGAGCAAAGTAGTGGAGAATTATGAAAGTGAAGTTGCTTCAAATTTAGAAGAACATATACAAAATGAGATGCTTCCCATATTTTCAGACTGGAAAGCTGAGGTTGAAAGATCTTTATCTATTTTCAATGTAAGTACAGATATTTTAAGCAACTAATTTTGAGTAATTGATTTTGATTAATTAATTTTAAATGATTAATTTCAATAAGTAAAAAAACCCGTAAATAAAAACCCCCGTAAATAAAAACCTCGGTAAAGACTTAACAAAAACCCAATAATAATTTGACACTTTAAGGGAGTTTTTATATTAAATAAGAACTCTCTTATTTTTTAAAAACAAATTAAAATTTTTTTAATAAAAACTGCCGTATACCTTGAAATAAAGCACTGAAATTAATTGTAAACTATGTGTAGTGAAATTCCGATAATAGATATGAAGGAAATATCACGGAGGGATTTTTTATGAGAATTGATAGCATGGATGCTTCTTTAATGCAATTAAAAAACACACAAAATACAGTTCAAAATACCCTTGGTGTAAAGAAAACCAGTTTAGAAAATAATAATGTACAAAAAGTCACAAAAGATGAGGGCCAAAATTATTCTGACGTTACAGCTAAGGAAATCATTGATGCTATTGAAAAGGCAAACAAGGCGATTATAGGAGCTCGAACCCAGTTGGAATTTTCAATACATGAGGGAACAAAGGAAATATTAGTTAAGGTTATTAATACAGAAACAAAAGAAGTTATAAGGGAAATTCCTTCTGAAAAAATTTTAGACATGGTAGCAAAAATGTGGGAATTAGCCGGCATATTGGTGGACGAGAGGAGGTAGAACTATGTCTTTATATGGTATCTACAACACGGAATACAGCAGATTGAGATTTTCAGGTCTTGTATCAGGAGTAGATACAGGATATATGATAGAACAATTAATGTACATTGAAAAAATGAAAGTGGACAAAGTCGAGCAGGACAAGCAGATTTTAGAGTGGAAAAGGGATATGTACAGGGATGTTACAAATAAGCTGAGAGCCTTTTCTGACAAATACTTTAACCTTTTAAAACCTGAAACAAATTTCAGGTCTTTATCTGCATTTAATTTATTTAATATAAGTTCAAGCAATGAAAAAGCGGTAACAGCTGTTGCAGGTTCGGCGGCAGAAAGCAAAGTTTACACCATACAGGTTCATTCCCTGGCTTCAGGTGCAAAAATTGAAGGCACATCAAATATTACCAGAAACATAATTGCAAGTGAAGCTGTAGAGGATTTTCAGCTTGTCGGAAGAAAAATAAATGTTACTTTAGACGGTGTTACCAAAACAATTGAATTAAAGGATTATAGCGATATTGATCATATGATTGAAGATATAAACGCCTCACTGTCTAAAGCTTTTGGCGCAGGTAAGGTGAAAGTTAGCAATTCTGGCGGAAGAGTGGAGTTTAATGTGCTTTTAAACGGCAGTACTTTAATGCTGGCAGATGGAACCTCATTTTCCGGTGACCTTAAGAAATTAGGTTTTATGCCGGAGGATAATACCAGCAACAGGATATCCTTAGCATCCGGTCTTGAGAGCATTAAAGATAATTTTAAAAACACTTTGGCTATAGATAATCCGGAGGAAAATGTTGTATTTACAATAAATGATGTAGTTATTGATGTGGGCAAAAGTTACAAAAACGCAACATTAAGGGATGTTATGAACGCAATAAATAACAGTGATGCCGGTGTAAGAATCCAGTATGATTCTTTAAATGACAAATTTACTTTAACATCCACTGTTGAAGGTGCTGCGTCATCCATTACATTTGTGGATACCCATGAAGAAAACGGGCTTTTAAAGGCATTAGGAATTGTTGACGGGACCTATACCCAGGGAACAGATGCAGAGTTTACGTTAAACGGCGTTGAAGGAATGAAAAGAAGCAGTAACCAGTTTACCATTGACGGGGTAAGGTTTTCCCTAAATGAAATTTCAGAAGAGGAAGTAACAATTGAAATTAAAAATGATATAGATGCTGTTGTTGAAAATATTAAAGGTTTGGTTGAGGACTATAACAAGATTTTAGATGAAATAAACGGATTGATTCATCAAAAGAAGAACAGGGATTATAGACCCCTTACAAAGGAACAAAAGGATGCTATGTCAGAAAAAGAAATTGAATTGTGGGAAGAAAAAGCCAAAGAGGGTCTATTAAGTAACGACAATATACTATTTAATATATTAAATGAAATGAGAAAAGCTTTGTTTGATAAAGTGGAAGGAGTATCTATAAGTGTTTTTGATATAGGCATATCAACAGGTGCTTATTATGAAAGGGGTAAACTTACCCTTGATGAAGCTAAGTTAAAATCAGCACTTATGAATAATTTTGATGAAGTGGTTAAACTTTTCACGACTAAACCTGAAGATTCTGGAGTAAATACCGTTAATGACAGGGAGAAAGTTGTCCAAAACTACAATCAAAGCGGTATAACTCAGAGAATATATGATATTTTGCAAAAGAACATAAGAACTACCAGGGATTCAAGCGGCAAAAAAGGTATATTACTTGAAAAGGCAGGTATAGTAGGAGATGCATCAGAGTTTAATAATCTAATTGTAGATGAAATAAAAGCAAAGGATTCCATGATCCAAAAGATGCTTGAAATTATGTATCAGAAGGAGGAGGCTTATTATAGAAAATTTACGGCTATGGAAAAAATGCTGAGCCAGATGGAAAGTCAGTCTGTATGGCTTATGCAGCAGCTTGGTTTAGGATAACGGCAGGGCATCAGGATAACGACCTTAGTATAACGGCTGGGTATCAGTGGACAATTATGTATTAATATAGCAGCTGGGTTTGTAAATATTTTTATAATGGAAACTTGGAGGGGTAATAAAATGATAAGTAATAACCCGTATGGACAGTATAAAGAAAACACAGTGTATACAGCAAGTAGTGAAGAACTGACTCTTATGTTGTACAATGGGCTTGTAAAATTTTTAATGCAGGCACAGATAGCTTTAAATGAGAATAATATTGAAAAATCAAATACAGCAATAATAAAAGCCCAGAATATCGTTGCAGAGTTTAGAGGAACTTTGGACATGAATTATGAGATAGCAGAGCAATTGGATTTACTGTATGATTATATGTACAGGCAGCTTTTAGAGGCAAATATAAAGAAGGATGTTTCAATTGTTGAAGAAGTTTTAGTGATGGCAAAAGAGCTTAGAAATACATGGGAGCAGGCTATGAAAATTGCAAGACAAAAAAATAAAACCGCCAAAAGCGGCTAAATAGGAGAGGCATACAATGGAAAACCAACAAACTGAAAATTATATTGAAAGACTTATAGAAATTTCAGTGGAAAAACAAAAAAAGCTTGAAGATATACTCACCTTAACCAGAGCCCAGGCAAAAGCAATAGAGGAAGAAGGCATAGAGAGTCTTGGGAAATTATTGGATGATAAGCAGAAAATAATTGATGAAATAAATAAAAACGACGAAGAGTTTTATGCATATTATGAAAAAATTAAAGAAAAGTACGGGGTCAAAAGTTTGGAAAACCTGGAAACACTAAATACAAAAAACACCAGGGAACTTCAGGAAGTGATAAGTAGTATAAAAAAGACCCTTCAAGAAATAAGTAGGTTAGAAAAGGAAAACAATAAAAAAGTAAAGGAAACACTAGAGGATTTAAGTAGCAAGATAAGGAAAATAAATCAAGGGAAGAAAGCCAGCAACGTCTATAGCAGAGATTCAGAAACTAACGCAGTATCATATTTTATTGATCAGAAGAAGTAGATGAAAAGTCTGCTTCTTCTGATTCTTTTTTGAATGTTATGATTTATAAGATGATTTATCAAAATATTATGATTTTCTGAATTTTATGAAATTTCCGAATCTACTAAAGTTTATGAGTTCTCAGCATCTTCAATATCTTCCCCTTTAATACTGTTATTTATAAAATCTAGTACTTTTTTTATGTATTCATCAGGGTATTCTTTATAAGTCTTGATATGGCTTGCCCCGGACGTTTCCCAAAGTTCCACGTTATCACCTGAAGCTTCTTTTAGAATATAGCTGTGCTTTACGGGAATTAATTCGTCGTCTGTGCTGTGAATAAGCAGCACAGGTCTTGGATAAATTTTGCCTATTTCATTTACAGGGCTTACATCCTTAGTATCCACACCCGTTAGAAGTTTCATAGTAAATAGTGTGGTTTTGTTAAAAAAAGAAGGTAAATTACTCCATACGCTAAGGTTTTCATCCAGGTACGAAGTAAGATCAGAAAATGGACTGTCTGCTATTACTGCATCCACGTCCTGGCTTTCAGCAGCTGCCAGAATAGCAGTTGAGGCTCCCATGGAAAAACCTAAAAGCACTATTTCATCAGAACCTCTTTTTTTAGCATATTCAATGGCACCAAGTAAATCGGATTTTTCAAAATAGCCTACAGATGTAACATCTCCTTCGGATTCCCCGGAGTTTCTGAAATCAAAGGTCATAAGATTATACCCTTCATTTAGAAAACTTTTTATAAGTCCAATTGTATCTTCTCCAAAGGGAAGTCTGTTGGAACCGTAGCCGTGGGCCAGGATAATTGTTTTATTGCTTTCGGGAGAGATGAAAAACCAACCTTTTAAAGTAACTTCATTATTTATATCCCTAAAAGATATGCTGTCATATTCAGGAACAATATTCGCTGAAAAAACAGGTAATTCCGACCTTTCAGGCTTTGTTAAAGTCATTGCTGTTTTTATGGAAATAATGGATATAATTAAAGCGGTTAAGGTTATTAACAATATCACCACTAAAATCAATTTTTTGGGCACCTGTCTTTTACGTTGTGTGTAACTTATTCCAGAAATCCTCACAAAAACATCCCCAATCTTAATGTATTTAAATTATTTAAAACTGTTTAATCCATTTAAAGCTATTTAAACTATTCAATAGCTGATTTTTATCTGAAAATAAAAATAATTATATACTTTATTATATTTTCTTTTTGGTAAATAGTAAAGCTTTGTTTGATTTTTTTTGTATAATTAATTTTTATATAATTAACTATAGCTTAATGATTATAGCATTAACTATAGTTTAGTGATGATAGTTTAATAATTGCAGTTAAATAATGATTTTCACTTAAGTTGACTTTATTATAAATATAAACTATATTATTTATAAATATCAAAACTTTTTTAAAACTCATTTACTTAGGAGTTGGTGGTTATTTTAAAAGAATTTTTTAGTCAGAGTACTTATGCAATGGTAATTCTTCCCCTGTTCATTTTTGTAGCAAGAGTTTTGGACGTTTCCATGGCAACAATAAGGATTATTTTTGTTTCAAGGGGAAAAAAATTTCTTGCACCTATCTTAGGTTTTTTTGAAGCTTTAATTTGGATTATTGTTATTGGCCAGGTGATGCAGAATTTAGGAAGTATTTTTTCGTATATAGCATATGCAGGCGGTTTTGCAACGGGAACTTTGGTGGGGATGATTATTGAGGAAAAGCTTGCAATAGGAGTGGTGGTAGTCCGGATTATAGTTATGAAGGATCAATGCCAGATACAAAGACGCTTATCTGAAGCGGGATTCGGGGTTACCACTGTTGATGCCCAGGGAAAGACTGGGGCAGTAAAAATAATATACTCTATTATGAAGCGTAAGGAACTGGACGATGCTATTGATATAATAGAAAGCTGTGACTCAAAGGTATTTTACTCCATTGAGGATGCTAAAAAAGTAAACTTAGGTGTGTTTAGGACTAAAGAGGCAATACCCTACAATTTGAAGAACAAATTTGGAATTGACAGGTTTCACAGAAGAATTGGGAAGAAATAAAAGCAGGCTGTATCAAATGCAAAACGGGAAGTGGTTTAGAAGTGGGTAAGGATATTTTGCCAAAGGCATGGGAAAGTGTGCTGGAATCAGCAACTTTTATACCTGTAATAGTAAAATCTATTAAAAGATTCCATGATACCAGCTGGCACATGGAGCCTAATATTCATGAGTTTTTTGAGATGGTTTATGTTAAAAAAGGGAATGCTGTATTTGAAATTTCAGGAACTTCTGTTGAAATAGGACCTAACAACATCATTATAATAAAGCCAAGGCAGTATCATAAATTTGAAGTAAAGTCCCAGGCAGGCTGTGAATTTATCGTTTTAAATTTCGGGTTTGAAAATAAATTTGACAATCAGTTTGCGGAAGTTTCATTGGAAGATTTTCTAAACTTTGTAAACAAAAAAGAATGGGGACGTTTTATATCTTTAAAAGTCAGCCACAAAAATGAAATAATCAATTTGCTAAACAGAATACTAAAAGAGAGGGAAAATCCTGAAATTGGAAGTGAATTTTTAAATTATCTTCTTGTTTTAGAGCTTTTCGTATTAATATCCAGGGCATTAAAAATGGAGTGGGAAAACAGTATAAAAAATAAAAGTCCCAAATTAAAAGAGCTTATACAGGCAGCTGTTAATTATATAAATAATAATTACGAAAGGGATATTTCCCTAACGGATATTTCTAAGTATGTATTTTTAAGCACAAGCTATTTTACCAGGGCGTTTAAGGAAGAAATGGGGGTAAGCCCTATAAACTATCTTTTAAATGTCAGGGTTGAAAGAGCAAAGGAATTATTAAGGGAAACAGATGCTAAAATAAGTGATATTGCTCTAAGTGTAGGTTTTTCTAATCAGCAGAGATTTAATGATATATTCAAAAAATATACCCAAAAAACCCCCCTTCAGTATAGGAAGAGCTTTTGTTGATAACTAAAATTTTTTCATGTCCAATACTTTTATTTTTATAAATTTTAATGATTTTCTTCTTATCTATTTTTAAAAGTTTAATTTTTTTCTTTTTGGCTTATAAAAAGTGTAATTTTTGAGGCTGTAAAAAAATATATAAAAGCTTCTTATTTTTTTATCTTTTATGTTATAATTGTGTTTGGCAGTGTTTGCATAAAATAAGCAAATATACATTAAGTAAAAACTTTGAAATTCTAAATTATGTCAAATACTGCAGGAAGAGCATAGCTTTATGTTAAAAAAACAGTATTTTTAGGGGAGGTTAATTTATGAAGGGATTAAAAGGACTAATATCCTACACACTCATTATCTGCATTTTATTGACAGCAACATTATCTTCCATGGGAATGACAGAAGAAGAAACTTTTCCAGACATCAAAGACCATTGGTGTAGAGAAACCATTGAAAAGTTTGTAGAAAACAACTGGGTTGTTGGTTATGACGATGGCTTATTTAGACCGGACAGACTTGTAACCAGGGCTGAATTTACGGCTATGGTTGTGAACATCTTTAAAGAAGAAAAACAGGTGGAAGAAAACAGTTTTACAGATGTAAGTAAAAGTGACTGGTTTTATAATGCAGTATCTTATGCAGCAAGTGAAGGTTTAATATCAGGATATGAAGATGGAACCTTTAAACCAATGGCGAATATGCAAAGACAAGATGCAGCTGTGCTTGCATCAAAGCTTTTTGAAGTAGATTTTTTTGAAGGTGCAGAGGATGTAAAATTTGAGGATGAAGATACATTTCCTGAGTACTCACGTCAGAGTATAAAAAATCTTGTATCTCATGGAATAGTGCAAGGTTATCCTGATGGGACTTTCAGACCTTTTAATTTAATAACGAGAGCAGAAGCAGTTCAAATGTTAAATGTTGTACTTAAGTATATTGAGTTGCCGGAAGAGACGCCACCTTTAGCTCCACCTGAAACACCGGAGCCAACAGAAGAGCCAACGCCAACACCAACACCACGCGTTAGAAGGGATACACCAAGAAGAACCTCTACGCCAACTTTGTTGCCGGTAGTGTCTCGTACATATACTACAACTGAGGACTTTGAAGAAGGAGAGATTTACAATCTAAGCACTGAAATTGAGGATAGGCTGATACTTAAAAAGCAGGAAATAGAAACTATTAAAAGAGAATACAGAACTACACAAATGACATATGGAAGAGATGGAGAACCTATACATATTGAAGTTACTCAAAAAGTAAACAAATCTGTATTAATGCCGGGGAAAGATGAAGTTGAAATTTCATTTAATCTTTTTGGACATGGAAAACCTGATATGCCAGAGAAGACTCCTATTGATCTTATACTTGTACTTGACCGTTCCAGCAGTATGTCAGGAAGTAAGTGGACTGCTACTTTAGAAGCTTGCCGCAACATACTTAATTTTGTGAGAAAAGAAGACAGAGTTGCAATAGTTACTTTTGATGGTAGTGCATACCTTAATAATAGCTTAGAAAGTGATTTAGATGTACTACTAAATGTAATAGACAATTTAAGCGGTCCCGGTGGGTCAACGAATATTGGTAGTGGTTTGGCAAAAGCAATAGAGACTTTTAACAATGAAAGTACGGATGGAAGAGATAAGGCCATTATATTATTGTCCGATGGTAATGCAAGCAGAAACCCTGCAGTAGCACAAGCAGAAATTGCTAAAGAAAAAAATATAATAATACATTCAGTAGGACTTGGTTCAGGGGCTAATGAAGCACTTTTAAAAGAACTTGCAAATATTACAAGCGGAATATACAGGTTCAGCCCTTCATCAGAAGAATTGGGTGAGATGATGGAGTATATGGCACAGCAGGTATTTGATACGTCCGGAAGAAATGTTGTTTTGAAGACGACGGTGTTAAAAGATAATGTAATAGATTTAGAAGTGTTGCCTGAACCTGCAAATATAGTTGAAAATGAAGATGGAAGTTATACATATGAATGGAAGTATGACAGGATAAAAATGCAAGAAGAAGAGGATATGTTGCTGTCAGTCTATTTTGAAAACCTTGAACATGGCAAAAAAATCATTCTAAAAGATACATCACTTGAGTACATTGATAGAAACAACAATACAATTGTTATAGATATAGACGATTTATCACTTCCGGTTAGTGAATATGTATCATATGGAACATGGAGCGTTGTATTTGACAGTAAAAGATCAAACACTCAGTGGGGAAGCATCTATTGGAATGACAAAGTATATAGCGATGACAAAGTAAGCGTAACGGTATCAACCAGCAATGACGGGAAAAATTATTCTAAGCCTTTAAGTGTATCAAATTATAGTACATTTAATATTAAAGACGGAAGATATATAAAGATTTTAGTTGAGCTTGAAATATCAAGTGAGGGTTTCAGTCCTGAGTTATTAGATCTTACAATAGGTTCAAAAGGTTTTAAATTACCAGCACCAGGAACAGAGCCAGAGCCAGCACCGGAACCAACACCGGAACCGACAGAAGAGCCAGAACCAACACCAGAACCAACACCGGAACCGACAGAAGAGCCAGAGCCAACACCGGAACCAACACCGGAACCGACAGAAGAGCCAGAGCCAACACCGGAACCAACACCGGAACCGACAGAAGAGCCAGAGCCAACACCGGAACCAACATCGGAACCGACAGAAGAGCTAGAACCAACTCCGGAACCAACACCAGAGCCAAAAGAATAATTACATTGTGTGAAAAATAGTTGCACTTTAAACAGGTGCAACTATTTTTTTAGAAAAAATTATTTATTTTTATATATTTTATGCTATAATTTAGGTTTGCATAAAACAAACAAATATATATTATAAAAACTAAAAAAAACATAAAAAACTAAAAAACTTTTTTTCTAGGGGAGGTTATTTTTTAATGAACACATCAAAAAGGATTATATCCTGCACTCTTATCATTTGTCTTTTATTAACAGGGACATTGTTTTCCATGGAAGCGACAGATCTAAAATTTAAAAGAGACTTTTCCGGACATCAAAGACCATTGGTGTAGGAAAACTATTGAAAAGTTTGTTGAAAACAACTGGGTTGTAGGCTATGATGACGGATTATTCAGACCGGACAGACTTGTGACTAGGGCAGAATTTACAGCTATGGTTGTAAACATTTTTAAAGAAGAAAAAGAGGTAGAAGGAAATAATTTCAAAGATGTAAACAAAGATGACTGGTTTTATAATGCAGTATCTTATGCAGCAAGTGAAGGTTTAATAGCCGGATATGAAGATGGAACCTTCAGACCAATGGAAAATATGCAAAGGCAGGATGCAGCAGTACTTGTATCAAGGCTTTTTGAAGTGGGTTTTTTTGAGGGTGCGCCTGAATTTACATTCAAAGATGAGGAAACATTTCCAAAGTATTTATATCAGAGCATAAAAAACCTTGCATCCCATGAAATAGCCAGAGGTTACCCTGATGGAACTTTCAGGCCGTTTAATTTAATAACAAGAGCAGAAGCAGTTCAAATGTTAGATGTTGTTCTAAAATACATTGAGATACCTGAAAAGACGCCACCTTTAGCTCCGCCTGAAACACCAAGACCAACGGTGACGCCAAAGCCAACATCTACGCCGATTTCAACACCAAGTCCGACACCAACAACTCCTAAAGGGGGTAGTACGGGAGGAACTAAGTCAACGCCAACACCGGAACCAACACCTGTTAATAATGCTCCTATATTTATAAGTACACCTGTTGAAGAAGTTGTTCTTAATATGGTAGAGGGCAACAGGGAAATAATAGATTTAACTAAATGGACTGTGGTTCAGTTATGTGATACAAATGATGATATTCCAAATTGGGTGCATTCTGAGCCGACAAAAGCAATGCAGACAAGAAATGCAAACCCATCAGTACTATTAAGTGATATTCAGGTGGATAAATGTATAGTTAACGGTAAATGGAGAGTTGATACATCAAAGGATGACGACCTTATGGGTTTTGTTTTTGGTTATCAGGATGAAGGACATTTTTATCTCTTTGATTGGAAGCAGACTACCCAAATGTGGAAAGGAAATAACTGTGAACAAGGAATGAGTGTAAAAGTAATTAATACCGACACGCCTATTTTAGATGGAGATTTATGGATGTCGGAGGGGAATGAAAGGGTTAAAGTAATTTATCGCAATACCATTCCATATAAGGATTTTGAAGACTATGAGTTTACTTTGAAGTTTTCAGGTAATGGGCATTTTAATATAATTATAAGACATGATGATGTTGTGTTGGATGATATTTCATTGTACGATGATACCTACACTACAGGAAAATTTGGATTTTACAATTATTCGCAAGAAATGGTTGTTTATGAAGGTTTTACAACTGAAGAGATGTCAGAGGGAGTTTATATATATAATGCTGAGGCCTATGATGAAGACGGTGATGATTTAAAGTACACTTTAATAAATGGTCCTGAAGGAATGACCGTTGACAGTGAAACGGGGGAAGTAAAATGGTTTGTTACTTCTTTAAACAGAGGGATATACGATGTCAGTATTAAAGTTGAAGATACAAAAGGAGCTTATGATATTCAAGAATTTAAGATAAGTATAGTTGAACCAACAGAAGAACCAACGCCTGAACCAACACCAGAGCCAACACCAGAACCTACTCCGGATCCGGATTATGAAAAACAATAATTGAACTTGCAACAAACGCAACTGTTTTAAATACCGGAACTACAGTAACAATAAAGGTTACAGCCATAGATAATGTAGGTGTGGAACACATTAGTGCTGAATTTAATAATCAACCTGTTGAATTGGATGAAACAGGTATTGGTACTTTTGTCGCTGATACTGCAGGCATGTTTGAGGTTGTGGCAAAAGCATACGATGCTGCAGGAAATGAAGGATATGCAAGTAAAGAATTATTTGTAAAAGAAGAAGGAGATAAAGTGCCTCCTGAAGCTTTTATAGAAAGTCCTTTGGAGTATACAAAGATACATGAGCCTGTAGAAATTATAGGCACCGCTTACGATGAAAACCTTGTAAAATACATTCTTGAATATTCCCAGTCAGGTAAAGACCGGTATATAAAGTTTGCAGAAGGCACAAAAAGTGTTAAGAATGATGTACTTGGTATTTTTGATCCAACAATGATGAGAAACGGGCAATATGACATTAGATTATCTGTATATGATTCAGGCGGCTATGTATCTGTTTATAATGTTTCGTATATAGTTGAGGGAGAAATGAAAGTTGGAAACTTTACAATAAGTTTTGAAGACTTAACAGTTCCAATGGCAGGATTGCCTATATCAATTGCAAGAAATTATGACAGCCGGAATAAATCCAAAGGTGATTTTGGTATTGGCTGGTCATTAGAATATAAGTATGTACGTATTGAGCAAAACATGAAACCCGGGGAGAACTGGAGACATGAAGAAAGTGGGGGAGTATTCAGCAGGGTTTACAATTTGTATGAGATAAAACCCCATAATATAACTGTAACTTATCCTGACGGAAAAGTTGATGAATTTAGAGTAGCTGTTTCACCAAGTATGCAGCCGTTTGCTCCCATACAAGAAGTAAGTGTATCATTTGTTGCAAAAAAAGGCACATTTTCAAAACTTGAGGCTTTAGATGAAGATAAAGTTGCTTATGTAGTGGGTAATGAATTAAGAAATTTTGACATGGAGTGTTATAACCCTCAAAGATATAAACTTACTACACGGGAGGGTACTGTTTTAATATTAAATATGAACAGTGGTCTGGAAAGTGTTACAGATATTAACGGTAACACCATTACATATACAAAAGACGGAATTACACACTCAGGAGGCAAAAGTGTAACTTTTGAAAGGGACAGAGAAGGAAGGATAACCAAAATAACAGAACCTATGGGTAACAGTATAAATTATGAATATGATTATTACGGAGATTTAGTAAAAGTAACGGATCAGGAAGGCCATGTTACAAGATTTACGTATAATTCAAACCATGGTTTGATAGATATTATTGATCCAAGAGGAGTTAAAGCAGTACGGAATGAATATGATGACGATGGAAGAATTATTGCACATATTGACGCTGAGGGCAACAGGATAGAATATTCCAGAGACATAGGTGCAAGGCAGGAAATAGTAACGGATAGAATGGGTAATGTAACTGTATTTTCATATGATGAAAAGGGGAATATATTAAAGAAAGTTGATGCAATGGGAAACACCACATCTTACACATATGATGAGAATGGTAATATGCTGACAGAAACTGAGCCTCTTGGAAATACTATTACATATACATATGATGAAAATAATAATGTGACTTCTTTCACTGATGCAATGGGAAATAAGACTGAATATACTTATAATGCCAAAGGTCAGGTGCTTACAGAAACAGATCCAATGGGAAATACCAAAATAAATGAATACGATTCAAAAGGCAATTTGATAAAAGTAACGAATCCTTTAGGAAATACAACATTTTTTGAATATGATTCAAAAGGGAATTTGACTAAAATGACAGACTCTAAAGGAAATACCACAAGCCATACTTATGATTCCTATGGAAATGTAATCCGAAAAATAAGTGCAGACGGAACTGAAACAGTTTATACTTATGATTCTGCAGGAAAATGTCTGACAGAAACCATAAAGATAGGAGAAGAAGAAATAACACAACATATGAGTATGACAAAAAAGGACGCCTTACAAAAATTATTGATGCATATGGGAATTCTACAACCATAGAATATAATCCTATTGGTAAGAAGTCTGCTGAAACTGATAGTTTGGGAAGGCGTACTGAATATATATATGATATTTATGGAAATTTAGAAAAAACCATTTATCCTGACGGAACGGAAGAAAAATTTACTTACGATAAAGAGGGCAACAGACTAACTTACACTGACAGGGCCGGAAATGTTACCAAATACTTTTACGACAAACTTGGAAGATTGGTTAAAAAGGTTAATCCTGACGGCAGTTTTACAGAGACGGAATACGATGTCAATGGACGTAAAATCAAAGAAATTGATGCGCTTGGAAATGTTACAACCTATGAATATGATAAAGCAGGTAACAATATTTCCGTTACGGATGCATTAGGAAATACTACTTTTTACGAGTACGACGGCAATGGAAATATAACCAAAATAATTGATGCAAGAGGAAATGAAATAAATTATGAGTATGATGAAACGGGAGCAAGGACAAAGAGTATTAATGCAGAAGGAAATACTCCTTTAGGTCAAAGGGCAACAGTAACAGACAATAGGGGAACTACAAAATTTGAATATGATGTTATGGGAAGACTTATAAAAGAAACCGGTCCCGATGGAATAAGCATTGAATATACTTACGATGCAGCAGGAAACAAAACCGGTGTCAAAGTTCCGTCCGGGACAACAACCTATACTTATGATAAGTTAAATAGGCTTTCTACAGTGACGGATCCTGACGGGGGAGTGACAACATACATATATGATGAAGTGGGCAACAGAACTGGTGTTACCTATCCTAACGGAACAAAGATGCTATATACCTATGATGAACTTAACAGATTGGTAGAGCTTGTAAACCAAGATGCCAACGGGGAGATTATTTCATCTTACAAATATACATTAGGACCTGCAGGTAGCAGAATAAAAATTGAAGAACATACCGGAAGAGTTATAGAATATGAGTATGATAATACTTATAAACTGTTAAAAGAAACTATAAATAATCCTGATGGAACTATACGTGAAATAAGCTATACTTATGATGCTGTAGGAAACAGGCTGACTAAGACGGATGACGGAAACACTGTGAATTATACTTATGATGAAAATAACAGGCTTATTTCAGAAGGTGAAAATGTCTATACTTATGACAATAATGGAAACACTCTTTCAAAGAAAAATGAGACAGAGACAATATTATATACCTATGGATATGATAACAGGCTTGTAAGTGTAGTTACAACCAACCAGACCGGTACATCAACTGTTGAATATGTTTATGACGTGGACGGGATAAGAGTTGGAAAAATAGTTGACGATGCAAAATTTAGCAGATATACTGTAGATAAAAATACAGATTATGCGAAAGTTTTAGAAGAAAGAAATGAAAAAGGCAAGCTTATAGTTAGTTATGTTCATGGGGATGATCTTATAAGCCAAAAAAGAGGAGATGTTAAAAGCTACTATCACTTTGATGGTTTAGGAAGTACAAGGGCTCTGACAAATAGCAACGGAGAAGTAACTGATACATACACATATGATGCTTTTGGAAATCTAATTGAAAAAACAGGCGATACAGAGAATGAGTTTTTGTACACAGGAGAACAGTATGATGCTAACATAGGATTCTACTACTTAAGAGCAAGGTACATGAATCCGGCTATAGGAAGATTTACAACAATGGATCCGTTTGAAGGATTTATACAAGATCCATACAGCTTGCACAAGTACCTATATGCCCATGCAAATCCTGTAATGAATATTGACCCTTCGGGTAACTTTACTTTAGTTAGTTCGTTATTGGGTAAATCATTAGCAGTAAGCATTAGTTTAAACACTATATTTACAACAATTAATGTGTTTTACCAAGGAATATTTAACGACATATATTATACTCCAAAACAGTTAATTAAAGATTACAGTATTGATGTAATAACAGGTGCTGTGGGTGGATTGGCAAGTCATTTTATAGGAGTTGGATTTGTTAATGGTAAAGGTTTAAGTTTTGGAGGGCGTATTATACAGGGAATGATTTCAGGAGGTGCCAGTTCGTTTCTTGTTGCACTGACAGATGAAATGTTAAGAGGCAATGCATATGATGCTTTTTTAGAATGGGCAATTACCGGTGAGACTATAGAAGTAGGAAAAATGGGAAATAGAATTGTATACGCAACTTTTTCCGGTGTGTTTTTCGGAGCAATTTTTACTATTGTTGATGAGGCGCATACTACCAGAGTTTTTGATGTAGAAAATGTTTATACAAAAACTATAAAAGAAAGATCATCAAAGACGCCTTACGATTCTGCAGCAGGAGTTACAGCAGTTGTAACATCCAGATCTTTTGCTGAAGTTCTAATAGAAAGATTTAAAGAATCAGTAGAAGAATGGTTTGGGTGGAGTTTTGATTAGACAGGATGTATAATTAAATTAAAGATATAGATAAACTACAAATATCAGGTAAATTGCAATTTACCTGATATTTGTAGTTGAAAAAATTCTGCTTAATAACAAAAATAAAAGGTTATATGGCTTTTGGAGGAATAAAATGCTTAGAGATATTATTAAAAAGATTGCTTATTGTTTTAAAACTAAGTTTATCTGTGTTGATTTTTTTCAAGGCCGGCTAAAAGCTGTTGAGCTGGGCAGAGGCGTGTATATTGACCGGTCTATTGAAGAAATAAGGAATGAAATTCCGGATAAGAAAAAATACAAGGAAGTTAAGGAAGGACTATTAATGGAAAAGTACTACAATAATATACATGTTATAAATTACTTTCTAGATATGTTAATTAAACATGTAAAATTTTATATAAAAGGATTTAAAGTTAATATTTTTTTACCCTATGAAAAAAAAGACTTTATTGATGAGTGGTATGCGAAGGTTTTCTTCTATAGCAGGATGCCTTTTTTATTCATAGAAGCTATTCCGCTGGATAATTTTACGTGTATATATAATGGTTTTGATATACCTATAGAAAATGAGCAAGGAGAATATATAAAGAATATAGTGTTTTTCATATATGACCATACTGTATATGTAGGTTTTGCTTTTGTTGGTTATGTTTTTGTTATCAGACCAATTGAAAAAAAGGCAGAAGATTTATCATCTGATGATATTTTGCTTATAATCAAAGAATTACTGGAAAACACAAGTGAAGATGTACATAAAAGATTTGACCAATTAACAAACAAGAAAAAAGAATATAAAAAAATTATTTCCGGTTGGAAAAAACCCTTTCAAAATACAATATATTTATTCTCAAAAGAAGATTTGAAAAAACAATACCACGTTGACGGGTACAAAATTAAATTCTTTAAATATGACGAAAACGACATTACAACAGGAATGGAAAAAATAATGGCAATAGAAAGAAAAATACGAAGAATTATTTTCAAATAAGTTAATTATTAGTTATGTCAACATAAATTGCAAAAATATGATTATTTATTTTAGACCAGAAAAAGCTGAGCCAAAAAACTGAACAAAAAAGCAGCGCTCATTGATAATATAGCAATAATAATCAACACTTTTATTACTATATCATGAGATACACCTTTTATTATAGAGAGATAAAAAGATTTAAATTCCAAGGTTTGACCAATTGCCATGGAAGGCTTTTTTGGTATTGATAAAAAGAGAAACTCTTTAGTAACTACAATACCATAATTTTCTTTCATTGCTATAAGTACCCCGGTTTTTTCAAATTTTTCATCTAAGAAATTATTAATATATCCTTTTAAAGTATCTAATTTTGAGGAAAAAATTAAAACGGCAGAAACAATAAACCCTTTATGATACCTAATGTCCCTTTTTTTGACTTGTGTAATTTTTTGCAGTTTTGACACGGGATAAATTTTCTTAGTTAAAATATCCTCCAATAAATCATTATTTTTCAAAATTTCTTCCGCCACTTTAAAACATTTATGTTTTATTATGTCATTTCTTGGTGAATACTTGAGAAGATTTTCATCAGATATTTTAAAAGGTTTAAGCATTTTTTTAAATATACTTATTTCATATAACATGGTATACTCTTTATGGTACTTGTTTTGTTCCGGTAGATGCAGTTGTTCAATTAAATGTAAATGCTTTTTTTCAAAATTGGAAATAGAAAATGTTTTTTTTCCATTGCTGAATTTTACATAGTCTAAAAGACGCTTTCTTATCAATAAAGAAGAAAAATCCAAAAAGCTTAAATGCTGGTTTTTACTATAGTAATCAATGGCCTCTTTAAATGCTAAAACAGCAACACTAAATTCAAAAGTATTTTCTATTTCAAAAGGCTTTTTTGTAAATTTTATTACTTCTTTTTTAATAAAAGGGGTAAATTCAGATATAAAGTTATCCATCAAAAGGCTGTCATTACTAGATTTAATTTCATTTATAGTTGAGATTATTGAACTTTCATTAAAAGTATCTTTATTTTTTTAAAAGACAAGGTGCCTTACCTCCATATCGCTGCATCTTTTCCTAAATTCCATTAATATCATTTTAACATGAAAGGGCTGTGGAGAAAATGGATTTGGCGAAAAATTATAAAATAAATCAAAAAACATTAAAAAGCCGGCATGATTAAGGTAAATATCAGGTAGAATAAACTAGTTTTAAGAATTATAATTAATATCTATAAATCAATATTTATAATGACAAAATATAATTAGTGTTATAATATTTAGAGAGAGTATATTTACAAGCAGACATTTTAACATACAAAAATTACAACATGTAAATTACTTATGACACACCGGTACAGAAACATATGGACATTTATCATATGAAATTACAAAAGGAGGATTTTGAATATGAAAAAGTACAATATCGGAGTTATACCTGGTGACGGTACAGGACCTGAAGTTGTCCGGGAAAGTGTTAAAGTTTTAGAAGCAGTCAGCAAAAAGCATAATTTCCAAGTGGATTTAGAGTATTACGACTTAGGTGGGGACAGATATTTAAAAACTGGGGAAGTATTAACTGACAGTGATATTGAAAAAATAAAATCAAGGGATGCTGTTTTGCTTGGTGCAATAGGACATCCTGATGTAGCCCCTGGTATTTTGGAAAAAGGTATACTGTTAAGGCTGCGTTTTGAGCTTGACCAGTACATCAATTTAAGACCTGTTATCCTTTATGAAGGAGTGGACACTCCTTTAAAAGACAAAGGACCTGAGGATATTGACTTTGTTGTTGTAAGGGAAAATACAGAAGGTCTGTATGCAGGAGGAGGAGGCTTTTTAAAGAAGGGTACTCCTGATGAAATTGCAATCCAGGAATCAATAAACACCCGTAAAGGTGTTGAAAGATGTATAAGGTTTGCATTTGAGTATGCAAGAAAGAGAAATAAAGGTAAAAAAGTAACGCTATGCGGAAAAACCAATGTTTTAACATTTGCATTTGATTTATGGGAAAGAGTATTTTATGAAGTGGCAAAAGAATATCCTGATATAGAGACAGATTACTGCCATGTTGATGCTACATGTATGTGGATGGTTAAAAATCCTGAATTCTTTGACGTTATTGTGACAGACAATATGTTTGGGGATATTATAACTGACCTTGGAGCAGTTATCCAGGGAGGAATGGGAATAGCTGCCGGCGGTAACATAAATCCTGAGGGAGTATCAATGTATGAGCCTATAGGAGGTTCAGCGCCAAAATATACAGGTAAAAATGTTATAAACCCACTTGCAGCAATAGCAGCAGGACAAATGATGCTGGAACAGCTAGGAGAAGTTAAGGCAGCAGAAGATATAGAAAATGCCATTAAGAAGGCTGTTAAAAATGATATTAAAGACTTAGGCGCAGGCAAAATGGGTTATGGAACTGATGAAGTGGGCGACCTTATTGTAAGTTACCTGTAAAAAATGCATGTCTAAAAAGGCATACATATAAAAAGTTTGTAAAAACCAAATATGCCCACAAAAATAAATACAAAGAAACAATGAAAGTCAAATAATATAAACAGCAAAAATAAGCAATAAATAATAAAAAAACAACAAGGGTTAAGCTTTTAAATAATTAGCTTAACCCTGTTATTTTTAATACTAATACAGATGAATTAATAAAAATAATCAGGTACTTCAATTAGTATTTGGTGAATTTAGCAACCATTTTACCTATTATTTTTATTTCATCTCTACTAAATACTTCCTTTCCAATTAAATCGCTGTCAGCTTTTAAAACAACTTTGTCTGAGTCTTCGTGAGGGCTATAATACCTTAGGATAGTAAGGTTTTCATACATAAGTAGTACTATATCCCCGTCTTTAAGGTCTGGTTTCATGTCAATTACTAAAGTGTCTTCATAGGAGATGCCACTGTCCAAAAGACTGTTGTCAGGACATTGGATTATAAAATGATTTTCGGCATTTTCAAACAAATGAGCCGGTACAGGATAGTACTTGACGATGTTGTACATATTGAGCAGGTCGTCTACATTACGTTGGCTTATTTTTTTGATTAGCGGCAGATATACGTGGTCGGCATAGTTTGAGTTTTCTTGTACAAGCTGGATAGATCTTGCTACTCTTGGCTGCCTCCTTATAACACCTTTTTCTTCAAGCCTGTTTAGTATACCTTGTACAGCTCCAGGTGTTTTCTCACCAATTAATTCGCCTATTTCCCTTACGGTAGGAGGCATTCCATTTTCCTTGATGAATGATTCGATTGCAGTATAGACCTTTTTTTGTTTTGAAGTTAAGAAATTAAAATCCACAGACACTTTAACCATCCTTTATTTATTAATTTAGTTTTATAAAATACCTTTGTAAGTTTAAATAAAAGTTCAAATGAGTTTACATAATAAGCAACATGTTAGGTATAAGTTTAGCAAAAAGTAAGCATGTTTTCAAATTTAATTATTGGCAATTATGTAAACAAAATGAAGCAGTATAAAATGCTTGGAATATGCAAGAACAGATGTTATTTGTATTGCTGAATCTATTGCAAAAAATAAATTGGAGATAAATGCAAATAAAAATAAGTTACTAATAATATTATAACCCATTTATTATATTTTGTACAGTGTTTAGTGAAAAGATTTTACAAAAAAAATGAATATGGATATCAAAAGCAGGAAATACTTAAACAGGGTGATAGATATGGAGAACATTAATAGCCAGAAAACAGCTACATTTAGTACCATTGTCCTGGTTGTAGGCGGGTTGGTTTTTGCCCTGGTTTCCCTACTGGGATATTCTTTTATTTTTGGATTTGTAGGTGTTATTATGGGCATATTAGCAACAAAAAATGGCAGTAAAGCAGGACTTACCGTTATAATTGTAAATATGATTTTTATGGCTATAGGTTTAATATTTAGTGAGATAATTGCAGATTATATAATGAATCTGATTAGTTAACATAAAATTCAACAATACCATCCGATATCACTTGGTTTTTTAGTTACCTTATTATGTATATTTGGATATTATATACACCGTGGTTACGTATAGCCTTCATTTCAGAATTTATTGTCATTTTCCCATGCATACAGTATAATGATTTGTATGTGAAGTTTAATTTATTTTAACATGCCAATTGTGTATAAAAAGCAATTTTAAAAGCAATTTTATTTATATAAAAATAATATTAAAAAAATAATTTAAACAATTTTAATTTGTATAAAATTAATTTGTATAAAATTAATTTGTATAAAAAGTAATTTTATTTTCAGAAAAGAGGTAGTGAAGATGATTGATAAAGAACGTGTAAAGGCAGCTGTCAGAGAGATACTTATAGCTATTGGAGAAGATCCTGATAGAGAAGGACTGGTGGAAACACCTGACAGGGTGGCAAGAATGTATGAAGAGATTTTTGCAGGGCTTTATACCGACCCTAAGGATTGCATTAAAGTGTTTCAGGAAAACACTCATGAAGAAATGATTCTTGTAAAAGACATTCCTATGTATTCGGTATGTGAACACCACCTGCTTCCCTTTGTAGGTGTTGCCCACGTGGTTTATATACCCAGAAAGGGCAAGATATTAGGCCTTAGCAAACTTGCCAGGATTGTAGATATTATTGCCAAAAAACCACAGCTTCAGGAGCGTTTGACCAGCGAAGTTGCAGATATAATTATGAACAGCATAAACCCATTGGGGGTTGCTGTAGTTGTTGAAGCGGAACATTTGTGTATGACAATGAGGGGTGTAAAGAAACCGGGGTCTAAAACCGTGACTTCAGCCTTAAGGGGCATAATAAAAACCGATGCCAGAACCAGGTCAGAGGTAATGTCACTTATAAACGGCCTGTAATTTCTCCTTTAATTTATTTTTTCTGACATAAGTTTTTGATATAAATTTTTATAGTAAAAATATTAAAGTGATAAATTAATCTTTTAAAAAGGGTTAAACGCCTTTAAGAGGGCTTTTTACAAATAAGCAAGGAGATTTTACATCAATCCAAAGCAGACAACAAGGGAGTGTCGTTAGAACAATTTCCATATGTTGCATTTTAAATCATATTTTAGCTTTTTGTCACACTTGCGTTTTCTCGAAGCAGTAACGGCATTTTCCAAATCATCCAATGTGCTGATGTTATTTAGTATATATAAACCGATTTCATGGGTTTTTGTTTCCTGTAAATCTATTAAGAGTCCCTCCGTACAAATTTCAAACAATTCGTTAATGATAGTTCCGTCCATGTTTTCTTTTGTCCATGTTTTCTTTTCCTGATTTTTTTAATGCTTGTGACACTTTATAATTCAAAACATTCTTATATTGGGATATATCGCGTAAATATGTGTTGTCCATGTACCGTCGTCATGACATAAATAAGCGTATTCATTCATCAAGCTGTCTATTTTAAAGGAGTCTAAAGGCTCTTTCATATGACTCATGTATAGCAGTCTGGCAAGTTTCTCTTTTGTTACCGAATCCAGTTGTACGATGCTGTTGCCGTTATCGGTCACAGTAATCATCCTTTCCGTTTATTCATCTAACAAATCTTCTGACTTGCTATTTACGATATATACATTCAAATACTCTTTTTTTTATCAAAAAATTGAAAGCATTACTTGCTAAAATTCTATCTACATTTATAATAACTGCTTTACATATAACAACTGATTACCAATGGTCAAATAAGCATAGGTGTTAAAAAAATTGCCAATGCTCAGTGAAAATTTGTTTAATTGTATATTTAGGTTTAGATTTAATGCTTGTTATTATTTCCTGTTTTATCTTATTTTAGATTATATAATAAATTCTAATAAATTTCGACTGAAGGGAGATGCGGCTTTAGGCGCTTTGTTTTTTAAGTACTTTTCAGGAAGGGACAGTTAGCGTAAAGTTATTGTAGGGAATGAGACATAAAATACCATATATAATTGAAAAGAAGATGACATCCTGTTAAGATATTAATTAAGCAAAAATAATAAATAGAAAGGATGACATCTTCTATGTATAATAGTATACAACATTTTAATGAATTTGGGGTAAAAAGAATTGAAAAAAAGATAAAAAATTTTATTGAAGAAGGAAAAGACTTAGCTGATCTTGTTCTTGGTCTAAAAGAAGATTTATTTAAACTTGGACGCGATATACTTAAAGAAGTGCTTGAAGATATGGATGAATATTTCCGTAACTGTGAAATAAGGAAACAGTATTGGGAAATTATAAGAAAAGATAAAACAGCTATTTTAACGACATTTGGAACACTAAGTTATAACAGGACATATTTTAAGCATAAGGAAAATGGTAATAGACAACACCTAGTCGACAGGATTGTAGGTGTAGAACCACATGACAGAGTAAGTGCCGATGTTGTAATTAATGCAATAGATGAAGCAGCTGACAGCAGCTACAGAAAGGCAGGAGAAAAGGCGACATATATTGATGAAATCAGCAAACAAGCAGTGATGAATAAAATACATAATATTGAAATAGTTGAGCCTGAAATAAAAGTAGATAAAAAAGAGAGAAGTAAAAATATTGTATGTTGAGGCCGATGAGGACCATGTAGCATTACAACAAAAAAGTATATTGAGACAGAATGAGAAGGGCAAGAGAAATACAATTATGCCAAAACTTGTATATGTGCATGAGGGAATTGACTTTGAAAAAAAGTAATAAGAAGAGAAAAGTATTAAAGAATGTTCGATATTTTGGGGGAGTGTATAAGAATTCAGAAGATTTGTGGCTTGAAGTATCGGAATACATATATAAACAATATGACGTTGATTTTTTAGAGACGGTGTATATATCAGGAGATGGGGCGTCATGGATAAGGCAAGGAGTTAACTGTCTTTCAAAAAGTAAATTTGTACTTGATAGATACCATCTTCAAAAATACGTAAGAGTTGCGACCACACATTTAAATGATGAAGCAATAAGCCAAGATTTACAGGAGGCTTTGAATTTATCTGATAAAAAAATGCTAACAAAGGTTTTTAAAAAGATAATTGAAAAGACAGGCGATAATGAAAATAAAATAAAGGCTATAAAAAATGCAAAGCGATATATTTTAAATAATTGGGATGGTATAGAAATAAGGTCAAACAGAGGAATAGTGGGTTGTAGTGCTGAAGGTCATGTGAGTCATGTATTTTCATCCCGTTTAAGTTCAAGACCTAAAGGCTGGTCGAGAAAAGGTGTAGAAAAGATGTCAAAGCTAATAATATACAAGAAGAATGGCGGTAAGGTATATGACATAGTTATGGCACAAAAACAAAAAAAGTTAGCATCTAGTAGGCAAGAAATTCAGGAAAAATTAATTAAGGAATTAAAGAAGTCATCAAACAGGTATGAGAGTGTATGGAATAGTAATTTAACTGTTATTCATAAGGGGTGTAAAACTGGTTTATATAAAGAATTAAGGCGTATTATAGGTATATGCGGATAGGGATGAGGTAATAATAAAGCAAAAATTACGGGAAAGTTTACAAGTAAGCCTATCCAATAGGAATTATACATATCTGGAAAAAAGACAAAGAAAAAGAAAAAACATAAAAAAAGAAAAAGAAAAGAAAAAAGCAAAACTTTAGTACCATGACCCGCGGAGCCCTACTACTTGTCAAGGCCGGGCTTTGCCCGCTTGTTTTAGCCTTGACAAAATGGAAAATGGTACAATAGAAATACTTTTTTCTTTTAAAAGTAGCGTTAAAATGTGAAGGAACATAGATAACAAAACGTACTAATTTGTCACAAGTATTGAGTAAAATGAATTCTTTATAGAAAGAAAGAGTTATATGGTATAATAGACAATAAGTTAGAGGAATTATAAAAGAAAATAAGGCTCAAAATGATGTAAAACACTTTCGTTACTAAGAGACCGTTATTTGAAATAGTTGCACAAATAAAAAATGGGATGCCATCTACTTTTCTTTTTCCTACAATAAATTGACGCTATCGATGTTAAATAGATAATTGACATTGCTTGGAATTAGTGATATTTTGTTTATATTATAAAAACTTAAGGAGTGAGCGCAGTGAAAAGAAAAAATTTATTAGCTGTTGTATTGGTTATAGCTCTGGTTTTAAGTTTTATTAACCCGGTGGTCTATGCCAGACAGGAAGAAATAACCGTACACTTTAACGGAGCAATAACAATGATTTTGGATGGGGAAGAGTTTATTCCTTTAGAAACAGACGGTTCGTATCTTATACCTGTAATTTACAATGGCCGTACATATCTTCCGGTAAGGGCATTGTGCGATGCTCTGAAATTATTCGTTGACTGGGATGCTTCCACCAAAACGGTTTCCATCGGAGGAGGTGAGTGGGTACCACCTCAAAAGGTAACTCCGAAAGGTTCAAAAGACAGAAGTCTTCGAACCGGTAAGGCATATAAAGATACTGATTTAAAAATGGTTTTGTATGGGAACCCATTCAATCCGAGAGAAGCAGACGGTACATTGGTTTATCCCATTTTGGTTAACAACAGAACATATTTACCTCTTAGGGCATTGTGTGATGCGGTGGGAGTGGATGTGCAATGGGACGGAAATACAAGCACAATAACCATGACCAGCACCGGCAAAGGTCCGAAAAAGGACGGGGAATATATACATGATGGTAGTACCTATGAAGAAAATATTTCTTATTTTCAGGATCTTGAGCCCATTTATAATGTATCCGAGGATCAGGTATTTAAATTTAAGTTAAAGCTTTCAGATGCTCCTTTTGCGTCTTTTGGCATTAAAAATATGTTTAAGGTGTTTTCCGATAGGGATTGTACTACGGAGTTGATAGCAAGAGTTGATTACGATGAAGAATCAAACATTATTACAATAAAGCCTGATGACTCTTCATGGGGAATGTACCCAAGAAAAGGTGTTGATGTCAAAGGCCTGTCATGGGGTGGATTGCAAAAATATTACATAGTTATTTATCATGACTTAAATGCTACGGAAGTAACTAAGTTGAGCAAACCAATGAGACTAATGTTTACAGTGGGTTCCGACATTCCGATACCTACTGTGAAGGTTAAAAAGGACAATAACGGGAATATAATTCTTACTTGGAATAAAATAGAGGGTGCGCAAAAATATAAGATTTACAGAGGCAGCAGATATGAGATGGAGCTTTTAAAAGAAACAACAGAGAACAGTATGTCAATGACTGCGGAAGAATATGCTGATGTTGTTATGAACTCTTATTTGTCGGATGTATATAGCTATGCAGTTACGTCAGTAGTTGGCGGGAAGGAATCCAGACTTAGCAATATAATAGAAGGAGAGGACTATATTTCAATAGCACCGAGTAAATTGACAGCCTCCAGTTATTACTATGTCGGAGAGGATTTTGATTATGAGAATATCTTTTCACTTCCCAAATCCGTGAGTGTCGATTATCTTGAGTATATTTCCAGCGATGTTCCCGGAAGATTTGGAAGTTATAAAACTTCAAACCATAAAGTAGTATGGGATTTTTCAAAGGATAGCGACGAATATTTCCCAACCTATGAAGGTAAGGTTTTAGGAACTAACTTCAAACTGAAGGCTACTTTTTATGATGGTCCTCCGACCTCTGACGAAATAGCAATGTTTTTGGATGATTCAAAATCCTCTGAAAATACAATTATAGGCGGAGCGGAGGATTTGAAGGATATTATAGATATTAAATCCGTTCCCGACGCCGATGAGATTAGCTCTGGCATTCAAAGCAATGATAATGTCGTTGAAGTAGCCGAAACAACTACAGAAAACCGGAAGCCCTTTGAGCAGGTTTTGGTTGAAGGTTTGATGGAGAGAAAAAAATCAATATATGTGGGAAATTACCCGGAGGCTGAGGATTCCACATATCTTGAGGATGTTATTTTAAAGGTTATAGTACAAAACCCGTTAATTCTCGATGAGAGCCGTTTTGGATATGATTATAGGACAAAATCCGTATTGGTTGAGTATAAATCCACTGCGGAAGTGGTTGAGAAAAAACAGAAAGAAATAAAGGAAAAGGTTAAAAGTGTTGTGGAACAGGTTATTAAGCCCGGCATGTCGTTATATGAAAAGGAGTTGGCTTTGCACGATTGGTTGGTTGATAACGGAGAATACCATCATGAAATATTGGACGCATACTTTGAAGGAAAATCCCTTAATGAAATAGCTGAGATTTATCCCGATTCCTTTAATGCATACGGAATACTGATTAACGGTCTGGGAGTATGTCAGAGCTATGCGGAAGCCTTCAAGCTGCTGTGTGATGAAGCCGGTGTTCCTTGTGTTGTTGCTACCGGAGATCTTCAGACCGTTCCTCATGCATGGAATATGGTAAAGATAGGTGAGAAATGGGCCCATGTTGACGTGACCAATAATGACATAGGAATAGATTATCCGGTGTTTAATGCTACAGATAATTCAATAGCACTGGAATACGCATTGAACAGCGAGTTTGAAATTGACAGCCATCTGGTAAATTATGTTGCAGATTCATATGAGTATGATTATTATTATGTCAATGATTTATATGCCAGCAGTCCTGAAGAATTAAAGGAAAAGCTTATTGACTCCTTCAGTGACCCTGATGAACAATACAGCATTAAAATATTAAACTGGGCTCCGACTCAGGATGAAATAATGGATTGTTTCAGCGAGGTATATATGGAGTATAATAAACCTGCCAGCTTATCGATGTTTGCATCGGTATTGTATGGAAAGAAAGAGGAATAATGATGAGTAAGCAGTACTTTTAAATTGCTTGGCTAGAATAGGCTTTAAAAACCTTGGAACATATTGTTTCTCGGTTTTTAAGGCCTTTTTTTCATTTGTGGCTTCTATACGAAAAGAATGTATAATAAATATATAAATACATTTGATTTAATTGCTGTTATATGACTGTTGTGAAGAGTAATAATGTATGATATTATTCATATATAATAAACAAAATAATATCCGGAAATAGTTTTAACACTGCGCTTTACAAAGCATGATTTTGCGAACGGAGGATTACGGCATTGGATAACAGATTTGATAAAAGCAAAGATGTAACCCATGTATCAATTAACGGCATAGAATTGATCCAGTTTAATAACTTGTTAAAATATAAGGATGTTATTACCCACTGTTTTACCACCAGGCACGGAGGGGTAAGCCAAAAACCCTATGAGTCGTTGAACATGGCCTTTAATAAAAAGGATGAAAGAGAAAATGTGGAAGAAAACTACAGAAGGGTGGCTAAGGCGCTGGAAATTGAAATTGAGAACATGGTTCTTTCAAATCAGGTGCATGATAGCAAAATTCGGGTGGTAACCGAGGAGGACAGAGGCAAGGGCATTATAAGGCAGAGCGATATAATTGGATTTGACGGACTTGCTACAAACAGAAGAAAAGTGGCACTGGTTACCTTTTATGCCGACTGTGTACCTGTTTTTCTGTTTGATCCGGTAAAAACCGTAATTTCAATTGCTCATTCCGGCTGGCGCGGTACGGTGAAGGAAATAGCAAAAGAGGCTGTAAGGAAAATGAAAGATGCTTTTTTTTGCGAACCGAAGGATATCTTGGCAGCGATAGGTCCCTCAATCGGCAGGTGCTGTTTTGAGGTGGGGGATGAGGTATATAGGGAATTTGAAGCAAACATTGAGTGGAGCACGAAATACTGTGAAAAAAAAGACGGGAAATGGTATTTTGATCTTCCTGCGGTAATTAAAAACAGTCTTTTAAATGAAGGGCTTGCGGATGATAATATTGTTTTAAGCGGTATATGTACCAAATGCAACAAAGACATGTTTTTTTCACACCGGGGCGACAATGGCAAAACCGGGACTCTTGCGGGTATTATGATGATTAATTGATTATATGATTGAAAAAAGACAAGTTTATCGATTATTGAAAAAAGAAAAGTTTGACAATGATTGAAAATGAGGGATCATTACTGGCAGTTGATATTATACAAAGGAAAAAGTTTTATCAGTACCGGTGTATTGATAAAAATATAAATCAGGGAGAGATACGTTTTGAAAAAGAGGACGTTATTGCTTGTTGTATTTATATTCATAAATGTGCTAATAACAGGCTGCAATGTGGATTTAAACAGTCTTTTGGGTGAAAATTCAGGTAACGATTACAGTTTTTTAAATAATGATATAGATGATATATTGGATACCGGGCCTGTAAAAAGCGGTGTATTGAACCTGTTTTCCACCGCTCCCGATACTCTGAATCCGATATTGACGGCTAATGCCTTTGTCAAGGATTATTCTTGCTTTATATATGAAAGTCTTGTTAAGCTCAATGATAAGCAAAAACCCGTACCGGTGTTGGCAGAGAGATGGGAGCCGTCTGAAGGCGGAAAGGTGTGGACTTTTTATTTAAGGGACAATGTTTACTGGCATGATAACATTCGTTTATCGGCGGAGGATGTGGAATTTACGGCAAGTACCATAGTGAATGCCGGTTCCAAAAGCCCCTATGCCTCCAGCTTTAAAAATGTTGTAAGCTTTTCGGCTGTTGACTCAAAAACCTTCAGGGTTGAAATGGACGGTCCCAATTCCTTTACTCCCGAGCTTATGACTTTTCCCATAATTCCAAAACATTATTACTTGGGGGAAGACATTATGAATACGCCAAAAAATGACAGACCTATCGGGACAGGGCCGTATAAATTTGTAGAGTATAGAGAGAACGAGTTTATAAGACTTGAGGACAATGAGAGCTGGTGGAAAAATTCCGATACAGATGAGAGCGGGCTTACCTTGCCGTATATCACGGAGATTAATATAAAAATATACGGAAAGGACAGTTCTGTAACCAATGCCTTTCAGTCCAGGGAAGTTGACATGATCATAGCCGATACAAAGAATTGGATCGGTTACAGCGGAAGATCGGATATAACTCTTAAGAAATATGTGAGCAACAGGTTTGAATTTATTGCCTTTAACCTGTCCAACAAAATTCTCAAGGAAAAAGAAGTAAGAAAAGCGATAGCCTATGCTGTTGACCGGAGCAAGCTTGTAAATGATGTTATGCCCGGTGAGGCAGTGGTGTCGGACTTGCCTGTAATTCCGGATACATGGTTGTATGATACAAACATTGTTTCCTATGAAAGGGATGTTGAAAAAGCAAAGCAAATACTTAATGACAGTGGGTGGACGGAGAGAAACGGTGTTTTATACAAGAGGATAAACGGTGTTAATACTTCTCTTACTCTGGAGTTATTGGTGAATACCGATAACGAACGTAGACTCGAGGTGGCAAAGGAAATACAAGGCCAGCTTCAGGAAGTGGGAATTGCTCTGAATATCAAAGAGGTAACATGGGAAGATGAGCTAAATAAAGTAAAATCCGGTAAGTTTGATATGGCTTTTGTTGGATGTAATGTGCCGTCAATACCGGACATATCCTTTTTGTACTCATCGGCTGAAATCGGAACGGGTATTAATATTGCCGGCTACGAAAATGAGATTGTAGATAGTTATTTGTCTATGATTTTACGGGAAACAGACTCATCAATGAAGAAAGCATATTTTATTAACATGAAAGAAGCAATATACGAGGATATGCCGTATCTCGGATTATATTTCTTTTACGATGCGGCTATATACAACAAAAGAATCAGGGGAGAGTTTAACCCTTGTATATGGAGCAAGTATGATAATTTTGCAAAATGGTATATACCTGATGTGGAATAGTTTTAAAGTTAGCGTAAAGTTATTGTAGGGAATGAGACATAAAATACCATATATAATTGAAAAGAAGATGACATCCTGTTAAGATATTAATTAAGCAAAAATAATAAATAGAAAGGATGACATCTTCTATGTATAATAGTATACAACATTTTAATGAATTTGGGGTAAAAAGAATTGAAAAAAAGATAAAAAATTTTATTGAAGAAGGAAAAGACTTAGCTGATCTTGTTCTTGGTCTAAAAGAAGATTTATTTAAACTTGGACGCGATATACTTAAAGAAGTGCTTGAAGATATGGATGAATATTTCCGTAACTGTGAAATAAGGAAACAGTATTGGGAAATTATAAGAAAAGATAAAACAGCTATTTTAACGACATTTGGAACACTAAGTTATAACAGGACATATTTTAAGCATAAGGAAAATGGTAATAGACAACACCTAGTCGACAGGATTGTAGGTGTAGAACCACATGACAGAGTAAGTGCCGATGTTGTAATTAATGCAATAGATGAAGCAGCTGACAGCAGCTACAGAAAGGCAGGAGAAAAGGCGACATATATTGATGAAATCAGCAAACAAGCAGTGATGAATAAAATACATAATATTGAAATAGTTGAGCCTGAAATAAAAGTAGATAAAAAGAGAGAAGTAAAAATATTGTATGTTGAGGCCGATGAGGACCATGTAGCATTACAACAAAAAAGTATATTGAGACAGAATGAGAAGGGCAAGAGAAATACAATTATGCCAAAACTTGTATATGTGCATGAGGGAATTGACTTTGAAAAAAGTAATAAGAAGAGAAAAGTATTAAAGAATGTTCGATATTTTGGGGGAGTGTATAAGAATTCAGAAGATTTGTGGCTTGAAGTATCGGAATACATATATAAACAATATGACGTTGATTTTTTAGAGACGGTGTATATATCAGGAGATGGGGCGTCATGGATAAGGCAAGGAGTTAACTGTCTTTCAAAAAGTAAATTTGTACTTGATAGATACCATCTTCAAAAATACGTAAGAGTTGCGACCACACATTTAAATGATGAAGCAATAAGCCAAGATTTACAGGAGGCTTTGAATTTATCTGATAAAAAAATGCTAACAAAGGTTTTTAAAAAGATAATTGAAAAGACAGGCGATAATGAAAATAAAATAAAGGCTATAAAAAATGCAAAGCGATATATTTTAAATAATTGGGATGGTATAGAAATAAGGTCAAACAGAGGAATAGTGGGTTGTAGTGCTGAAGGTCATGTGAGTCATGTATTTTCATCCCGTTTAAGTTCAAGACCTAAAGGCTGGTCGAGAAAAGGTGTAGAAAAGATGTCAAAGCTAATAATATACAAGAAGAATGGCGGTAAGGTATATGACATAGTTATGGCACAAAAACAAAAAAAGTTAGCATCTAGTAGGCAAGAAATTCAGGAAAAATTAATTAAGGAATTAAAGAAGTCATCAAACAGGTATGAGAGTGTATGGAATAGTAATTTAACTGTTATTCATAAGGGGTGTAAAACTGGTTTATATAAAGAATTAAGGCGTATTATAGGTATATGCGGATAGGGATGAGGTAATAATAAAGCAAAAATTACGGGAAAGTTTACAAGTAAGCCTATCCAATAGGAATTATACATATCTGGAAAAAAGACAAAGAAAAAGAAAAAACATAAAAAAAGAAAAAGAAAAGAAAAAAGCAAAACTTTAGTACCATGACCCGCGAAGCCCTACTACTTGTCAAGGCCGGGCTTTGCCCGCTTGTTTTAGCCTTGACAAAATGGAAAATGGTACAATAGAAATACTTTTTTCTTTTAAAAGTAGCGTTAAAATGTGAAGGAACATAGATAACAAAACGTACTAATTTGTCACAAGTATTGAGTAAAATGAATTCTTTATAGAAAGAAAGAGTTATATGGAATAATAGACAATAAGTTAGAGGAATTATAAAAGAAAATAAGGCTCAAAATGATGTAAAACACTTTCGTTACTAAGAGACCGTTATTTGAAATAGTTGCACAAATAAAAAATGGGATGCCATCTACTTTTCTTTTTCCTACAATAAATTGACGCTATCAGCGGTTGTTTAGTTCTTGACATCCAATTAATACTTTTATATAATTTATTTAACGGAACTTTATACCTAAGATTGCTAATTTAAAAAGGGAGTTTTTATGTAATAAACTTCCTTTAAATTAATTTTACAAATACTTTATATGGTGGAAAGACTGAAATTACTCAATTAGCCAGGATTATTAGAAAAATACCTTATAAATAAAGAGGGAAAAAAGGGGAATCTTAAAATGGGCGAGTGTGTTTTTTGTAAAATTATTAGAAAAGAAATACCTTCCACAATTTATCTTGAAAATGAAAAAGTAATAGCTATAAAAGATATCAATCCAGCAGCTCCAGTTCATGTGTTAATCATTCCCAAAGAACATATTGAAAATGTAAAAGATATAAATGAAAATAATGGTGAAATACTTGTAGATATTCATTTGGCAGCAAACAAAGTTGCAGATGAATTGGGTATTTCTCAGAAAGGTTACAGGCTTATCACAAACGTTGGTAAAGATGCCGGTCAGACGGTTTTTCATTTGCATTACCACCTTCTAGGCGGTATGGAAATGGGGGAAAAAATAATATAAAATAATTATTTAATTTTGGCAACCGTATTGCAATATAATGTAAATTATGATATTATTTTATTAAGTCTTGTTTATCATTTATGTATATCACCTGACTTAAAAAATATGAAAATTATATTGTGCTATTAGTGTAATGTTAACGCAATTAAAAATAGTAATTAAAATACAAAAATTCATTTCCCAACTGAGTTTTTGTAGTTTAAAAATAATAAGGATTAAAAATTAGGGGGGGCAATAATGAAAAAAAACCTTAGGAAAACGTTTCAAAGCATACTTTCTTGTATCACTGTATTTACACTAATTATAGGAATTATGGCTGGGGGTGCTGTATTTGCTAAATATCAGGACTATACCCTGGAAGAACTAATTAATGAAAGCATGGGACTTTCAAAAAGCGAAAGAGAAGACTTGCTTAATGAATTAACACAAGAAGATCTGGACAGATTTAGAAACGAAGTGAAAAACATGTCATTGCGCGAAAAAGGTGAACTGGTAATAAAAATAATAGCGGATGACGATTTGGCTAGATTTTTAAGAGAAGTCCTGCTTACAGACCCTTCATACGACTTGACAATTGAAGACTTGAAGAATTTTATAAAAAACAGAGTAAAAGACCCACTTGAACGCCTTATACTAGAAATAATCGGTCTTTCACTGGAAGAAAAAGGAGAAGCGTTTTCTGAATTTATTGATGATTTTGAAAAGCAAATAAAAGAACTAACAAAGGAAAATTACCTGGAGTACGCTATAATTCTCAGTGAGAAGCTCAATAACATGACCAGAGAGGAAATAGAAAAAGCTCTTAATAAAATTGTAGACTACTCAATATCACGCAGGGAAGATATTGTTTACTTCCTAAAACAAGTCGGGGCAGTTGAGTTTGATCTTGACACAACAGGTTTTGAAAAAATAGCTGCTGATTTTAATGCGGAGATAACAGGAGACCCTCATGATGACTTTGGAATAAAACTGGTATTCTGCTTGCTTGATGTACTTGCTAATCTATCACTATCACCATCTGTGCGCGACCATGCTGAAGATCCGTACAAAGTACAAATATACGTAAACTTTCCTTCATCAAAGAAGGATCAATTAAGCAAGTTACTAGGATTCCTTGATGTATTTAAGAGAAGAGGAGTAACAGACATAGACAAGTTCTTTGATTATATGACTAACTTCATAAACCGTCATGATGATATGCAGATATATTACTTTAAAGCAGAAGTGCAATATCGGCTTGGTACGAGAAGATACAGCGGATCATTACCAAAACCACCAGAAACACCTGAACCAACGGAATCACCAGAGCCAACAGAAACACCTGAACCAACGGAATCACCAGAGCCAACAGAAACACCTGAACCAACGGAATCACCAGAGCCAACAGAAACACCTGAACCAACGGAATCACCAGAGCCAACAGAAACACCTGAACCAACAGAGTCACCTGAACCAACGGAAACACCGGATCCAACAGAAACGCCTGAACCAACGGAATCACCAGAGCCACCAGAAACACCTGAACCAACGGAATCACCAGAGCCACCAGAAACACCTGAACCAACGGAATCACCAGAGCCACCAGAAACACCTGAACCAACGGAATCACCAGAGCCACCAGAAACACCTGAACCAACGGAATCACCAGAGCCACCAGAAACACCTGAACCAACAGACGAACCTGAAGACCCAACACAAACACCAACAACATCACCAAAACCAACTTCAAGCAAACCTCCTTCAGGTGGTGGAAGAATTATTAGCACACCAACGCCAACACCTACACCTACACCAACACCTGACGAAGATATTGAAGAGCCAGTTGAAACAGAAGTTCCTGGCGGACCGGACGATGAAATTAACTTTACTGACATAGATGGCCACTGGGCTAGGGAAATAATATTAAAACTTGCAAAAATGGGTATAGTTAACGGTTATCCTGATGGAACAATCAGACCTGATGCAAGTATAACAAGAGCTGAAATGGCAGTAATTGTTGTTCATGCTGCAGGATTGAAGCCGGCAGAAAAGGTAGACCTTAAATTTGAAGACAGTGCACAAATCCCTGAGTGGGCAGCGGGCTTTATCCAAACAGCAGTAGAAAATAATATTATAGTAGGATATGAAGACAACACATTCAGGGCATCAAGAGAACTTTCCAGGGAAGAAATGGTTGTCCTAATTCTGAAAGCATTTGACATAGCAGCAGAAAATGGTCTTGAGCAGCCTGCATTTATAGATAGAGATGAAATAGGCAAGTGGGCTATGGACTACATAACAAAATCAGTAGAACTGAACATTGTAAAAGGATATCCGGACAACACATTTAAGCCTAAGAGAAATGTTACAAGGGCAGAAGCTTTTGTAGTGCTATACAATACCATGTTGGATAGAGGCTTAATTCCTTCTGATGACAATGGGGAAGATGTAAAAGATGATGCTGATAAAGATGACAGCGGGGATGAAGGCAGCCAGGAGGAAAGTGACAGCGGTGAAGAAGACAGCAGTGAGGAATAATAAAATAAATAGTTAATGACTTATGTAAATCAGACAACTGGGGAAACTTATTCCAGTTGTCTGATTTGTTAAATTTGAAAAAATCTCTTGAGACTTCAACGATATAGTGATATAATTTACTTTGCAGCAAGAATTAAATGGTATTTAAATAAAACAACAATATCAGCATAAAGTACAATAACAAACAAAAGAAGGATGAGAAAAATGATAGACATACATTGTCATATTCTAGATGGACTTGATGACGGGCCTCAATCCTTGGATGAGTCTGTTGAATTGTGCGGCAAGCTTAAAGAGGCAGGAATAAGCAGTATTATTGCAACACCCCACTATATGATAGGTGGCGGTTATGCACCTACACCTGAGACAATAAAGTCTAAAATGGATAATTTAAAAGGTGTTCTTAAAGAAAAGAACATTGATTTAAATATTTATTCAGGTATGGAGGTGTTTGCAGACCATGAAATAGCCGATGGAATAGAGAACGGGGAAATCCTCACGCTTAATAATACTAAATATGTACTTATTGAATTTCCTATGGACATTGTTCTTAAACAAGCTTCAAATTTAGTTTTTTCTCTACTAGTTGAAGGATATGTACCTATAATTGCTCACCCAGAGAGGTACACCACAGAATACAGAAAAACCAACGTCTTACAGGATCTTGTTAATAATGGAGCTCTAATTCAGATTAATTCCGGCAGCATACTTGGATATCACGGTAAAAGGGTTCAAAAAGAAGCTTTTGCTCTCATAAATGAGGAAATGGCGCACATTGTTGCTTCTGATTCTCACGGACAGCACAGATTCTTAAAGGACAAGGATGATTTAGAGGCAAAATTAGTTAAATTCTGTGGTATGGAAAATACTCAAAAACTTATGTACACAAATCCATTGATGGTACTGGAAGATAAAGATGTGGAATATCTTACAAAACCAAAGAAAAGTTTCTTTTTGCTAGAGATATTTAAAAACATAAGATACAACACATAAATTACTGAAGATTGGCTAGAATTTCAGCTGTTTTCAAGTTAGTTGGCAGTTTATATGATTTTAAAAAGGGGTTTTTATATGAAAAAAGCAATTATAATTATATTAGCCATATTGCTAGCCGTTTTCATAGGAATCATTTTACCTATCCTGATTAATAATGGTGCTTCGGGGAGTCCAGATGTAAACAATTCAGAAGGAGAGGTGGATATTATAGAATCAGGTGAGCCAGATGACATCCCAGGCGGACCTGGAAGTGTGCAAAATTCAGCTGACCTTGATACTGACGCTCCAGAGGACACATCTGTAAACAACTCAGAAAACAGCTCAGAAAATGACCCTGCACCAACGGACAAACAAACAAATGCTCCAGGTGGAGATAACAACGGGGCAGATGAAGAAGGTAATAATGATTCAGATGCAGAAAACAAAATTTTATCAGAATCATGGGTTGAAGAGATGATCAGGGAATACGGACACCACATTAGCGATGACGATTTAGAGGACTTAAGAAGGCTTTATTCAAAGGTAGACATTGCTTATCTGCAAGGCATAATGGAAGATGGCTATACAGATGAAGAAGTAGAAGAAGTCAAAGAATACCTTAAAGCGACACTTGGCAGTGATTATCTAAGAGGAAGAGAGTTATTTTACAAGTATTCCTATTTAATGGCGGAAATAGAAATTTAATTAGTATTTAATTAGTATTAGTGAAAAGGGGTCAAGCATTTATGGAGAGAAATAATTTCGAGGAAATAGACGTAAGAGAGATTTTCTTCTTACTTCTGAGGAAATGGTACGTAGTTGCTGCATGTTTTATATTTGTTACTGTTTCAACTTTTCTAATCACAAGTTACTATTTAACACCCATTTACAGATCAGAGGCTACATTGTTTTTAGGAAAAGAAAGCGGCAATGTAGGAGGACTAAGTATAGGGGATATACAACTAAACAACCAGCTTATCGCTGACTACAGGGAACTTTTAAAATCGAGGACTGTTGCAGAAAGAGTTGGTGAAAAACTCAATGTAAGTCCGTCAAAACTTCTTAGTAATGTAGATGTAAGGACAGTTAAAGACTCCAGGATATTTAAGATTAGTTATGAAGACAGCAACCCAACCCTTGCAAGGGATGTGGTAAATGAGCTGTCAAATGAAATTCAAGAACTGGCGGCAGATATTATAGAAGTTAAAAATGTGATGGTGGTAGACGAAGCAAATATGCCGAATTCACCGGTTAAACCTAACAAGAAGATGAATGTTGCAGTTGCAGGATTGTTGGGGATTGTACTTGGTGTAGGGCTTATTCTAGTTCTGGAGTTTGTTGACCACACATTTAAGAAGCCGGATGAGGTAGAAAGATATCTAAGTCTTAATGTGGTGGGAACTATTCCTAAGTTTAAAGGCGGTAAAAGAGGAAAGAGCAAAGCCAAGAACAGGAGAGAATTGGAAAAAGAGTACCTTAAAAACCTTATTACTAAAAACGATCCGAAGGCTGCAGCTACAGAAGCCTTTAGAGAACTTAGGACAAACCTTCACTATATAAATATTGATAAAGAAGTAAAGACAATGGTGGTAACAAGCCCGTCCATGGGAGATGGAAAATCTGTAACTGCTGCAAACTTAGCAGTTATATTAGCTAAGTCGGGCAAGAGGGTTCTTATTGTGGATGCTGACCTTAGAAAGCCTAAAGTGCACCATTACTTTGGAGTTAAAAACAATATAGGACTGACAAGCATCCTTACTGACACGAAAGAGGATATTAAAGCTAAGGCAATAGAAAAGACGGAAATTTCAAACCTGGATATAATAACAAGCGGCCCTGTACCACCTAATCCATATGAAATGCTGAGTTCTAACAAGATGCAGAGTTTCGTTGAAAAAGTTAAAGGTGAGTATGATATAGTTATATTTGATACACCTCCGGTGGGACAAGTTACAGACGCAGCAATTTTGGCAGGATTAGCTGACGGGACTATATTGGTTCTGGCATGCGCAGGCACCAGGATTGATATGGCGAAGCGGGCATGTAAAGCCCTTGAAGGTGTAAACGCAAATATGATTGGAGCTGTTCTTACTAAAATTGATTTTAGAAAGACATCCTACTACGGTTACAGTTACAGCTATCAATATGATTAAATTCACACAATGCCATATATCAGCATTTTATGATATTATTGATTTTCTCATGATAAAGTGTTATGGTAATTTTATGGAAGAATATTAAAAAATTTATAGAGATATAGATAAAAGATAATAGAGTTAGATAGGACTAAATTGGGGGTATATCTAATAAAAATGGAGAACGGCATATAACTAGTTTTAGAAATTAAACGACATAGTTTTCTAGGGGATTTTCTTTAGAGTACAGAATGCATGAGTAATAACTCTATAAAAAAATATTTAAAAATATAAAAATGATATGCATTGGGGGATTTAGGAATGTATGCTGTAGTCGGAAGACTTATTAAGGGCTTTAATCTCAATTTAACCTACAGAAGATGGCTTTTACTATTACTTGATATTGTACTTATAAATCTTGCATCTTTGGGCGCAGTGTTTTTAAGAACCGACTTTAGAATACCTGAAATATATCTTGCCAGCATTCAAAAAACGTACATAATCACAACACTTGTCCTAATAGCAGTATTCCGTCTCTTTAACTTGTATAAAAGCGTTTGGCGTTATGCAAGTATAGAAGAGATGAATAATGTAATATTCGCATCAGTAGTTGGGGGCGGAATACTATTTGTCCTATACGAACATATTCTCAACATCGATTTTCCAAGAAGTTATTACATCTTAATGCCAATATTACTCGTAATACTTGTAGGTGGGATGAGATTTTCTTATCGTGCCCTGAGACGCATAAAAAATGTGTACTTTAACGGACTTTTGTCTGAGCGGAAAAGGGTCATGATTGTAGGTGGGGGAGAAGCAGGTTCATTAGTGATTCAAGAGCTTTTCGACAACCCACAGCTTTTGAAGTATCCTGTAGCTGTTATTGATGACAATCCTCAAAAGAACCGTGCAAAAATCCACGGTGTTCCGGTTTTAGGAACAAGGGAAGATATACACTGGGTTGTAAAAGCAAAAAGAATTGATGAAATAATAATTGCCATCCCTTCAGCCAGCAAAAGTGAAATACGGGAACTGGTGAATATTTGTAAAGAAACAAAGTGCAAATTAAAGACCATACCCGGAGTATTTGAATTAATAAATGGACAAGTAGATATAAAGAAAATCAGGGATGTGAATATTGAAGATTTACTAGGGAGGGATCCCGTAAAGGTAAATTTAGCGGAGATATGCAATTATTTAAGCTCTGAAGTAGTGCTGGTAACCGGTGGCGGTGGTTCAATAGGAACAGAGCTTTGCCGCCAGATAGCACGTTTTAGTCCCAAACAGCTTATTATACTTGACATTTATGAGAATAACGCTTATGAAATACAACAGGAGCTAATTAGAAATCACAAAAATTTAAATCTTGAAGTTGTAATTGCTTCAATAAGAGACAGAAAAAGAATGGAGAGTGTTTTCAAAAAGTACAAGCCGGGGGTTGTATTCCATGCCGCAGCACACAAGCATGTGCCATTAATGGAAGCAAATCCGACTGAGGCCATTAAAAATAACGTTTTTGGTACATTGAACGTGGCTGAGTGTGCTGACAAATACGGTACCAAACGCTTTGTACTGATATCTACAGACAAGGCGGTAAATCCAACTAATATAATGGGTGCAACCAAGAGGACGGCAGAAATGATTATACAGTCTCTTGACAGAAGAAGCAAGACAGAATTTGTGGCTGTCCGTTTTGGAAATGTATTAGGAAGCAACGGAAGCGTTATTCCACAGTTTAAAAAGCAAATAGCTGAAGGCGGTCCTGTAACGGTGACTCATCCTGAGATAATACGTTATTTTATGACAATACCTGAAGCAGTTCAATTGGTTATACAAGCCGGCTCCATGGCAAAGGGAGGAGAAATATTTATACTTGACATGGGAGAGCCTGTTAAAATTGTGGATTTGGCAAGAGATCTTATAAGGCTTTCCGGTTTTGAACCTGATAAAGACATAAAGATACATTATACAGGCCTGCGTCCGGGAGAAAAGCTTTATGAGGAATTGCTGCTTGCAGAAGAAGGAATTTCTCAGACAAGGCATGAAAAGATTTTTATTGGAAAGCCGATTTCAATAGACAGCGATGAATTGTATAATAAATTGAACTGGTTAAAAGAAGCTATTGCACATGAAAGACCTGATGATATTGAAAAAATAATGCGGTGTATTGTACCTGAATATAAAAAGGCGGATACCCAAAAGTCAAAAAAGGTTGGATAGCATAGCTATTTAGAAAACAAAACTGTGAGCCATTGAAAACGGATATTTCTTTTAGTATAATAATATTTCAGATACAGGCAGGATTATAGTTTGTACCAATAAAGGACAGGTTTTGGTTTCAGATGAAGAAAGAACAGAACTAAAAGAAGCTTTTACCTTTAAAGCCGGCTATACTCAAAACACATGGGGGCATGATAAATATAAAAACTATATTTTATTGGCCAGTTATGGAAAACATAATGCCGATAATCCGCCCAGAGAGGTCTACCTTTCAAAGGATCATGGTGAAACGTGGGAGAAGATTTTTGACAAGCCAATTTCAAAGATGCTTGACCCTGGTTATTATCACATACATGATGTAGCATTTGATCCCTATTCAAACATGATTCTTATTTCTGTTGGAGACGGAGTAAACAGGCAGATTCATTATTCTTATGATTTTGGAAAGACGTGGCATGATGTGTTTGATGAAAGGGTTTATGACAAAGTAAACATGGCGCCGATACACCCTACATCCATTTTGCCCTTTCCGGACGGCATTGCTTTTGGAAGTGATGAATTGCCGGAAGGCATATCCTGGTGGAAAAGACCTGAAAACGTTGAAAAACCTGAAATCAGGTGGGAAGATATTGAGTATAAAATAACTTTTGGGAAGGCAAACGATAATTTGATTGGTACATATGCCACTAAAGGTGATACCCTTGAAGTAAACGGACAGGTTTTGGGGGTAATGCCCTTCCGCAACCATGATACCAAAACAGAAGGTCATACCAGATTGTTTGCCACAGGTGACGGCGGGCAAAGCTGGCATGAAATATTCAGGGAAGCTGAGTGGAGTCCGGATTATAAAGGTTTTTTCAATGCCTTTCTTCGTGAGGAAAACGGAAATGTTTATATTTATGCAGCATATTCAAAATTTGGGAATGTATATGCATGGAAGGCACAAATGCCGGATTTTTCTGAGAATAATAAATTAGAAACATATTCATTAATATATGATGAAAACGGAGCTGACTTAGGCAAGGCACCGGTAGACTTAAACTGTTATTTCAGCGGGGATGTTGCAGTGGTAAATAACAGCGGTTCCCTGAAAAAAAACGGACATGTTTTTTCCTGTTGGAATACAAAAGCAGACGGGAGCGGAAAGGATTATAATGCATGGGATGCCATAACTGTAGAGGATCAGAACATTGTTTTATATGCTAAATGGGAAGCTGCACCCGGTGCGGATGTATTTATTGAAAGAGCTGAGTCTGAGGAAAGCCCGTATAAGGCATTGGCAGTTTATGAAGAGGGAATTGAATTTTATCCGTCAGATATCAGATTTTATGAAGGAATTAACAAAAGCTTAAATACGATACTGTCATGGGCAATGTCCAGCCATCAGAGAGGGAATTTTTCCACGGCAATGTCAAGTTATAACAGAGTGATTAACTGTAAATGGGCGGACAGCTTGCTGGCAGAAAGGGCAAAAGCTTTATTTGACTTAGCAAAGGAAAATAAATTAATTGATACGGCAGATTCTATTGCTGAACATGCAAAATCAGCGAACAGTCCGTATAAGGCATTGAGTATATATGAAGAAGGTTTGTTAATATACCCGCAAAACTCCATATTAATAAACGGAGCAAATGAAAGTGCAAAAATCATTCTGTCATGGTGTGAGGGCAGCATAAAAAGAGGGGATATTTATTCTGCCAAATCAGGATATAGAAGAGTTGCAAACAGTAAATGGGTTGATGAAGACATAAAACTTAGGGCAATAACATTATTAAATTACACGGAAAATCCGAATAACGTTATTGAGCATGCAAAATCAGCGGACAGTCCGTATAAGGCATTGAGTATATATGAAGAAGGGCTGTTGATTTACCCGCAAAACTCTAAATTAATAAACGGAGTAAATGAAAGTGCAAAAATCATTTTGGATTGGAGCAAAAAAAGCTACATGAGGGGCAGTTTCAGTTCTGCAATCCATGGTTACAATACTGTTTTAAAAAGCCGGTGGGCAGAAGAAGAACTGAAGCATGAGGCTGAAATTTTATTAAATTATGCCAGGGAAGGGGTTTTATTTAACGGGGTGAATTAAAAAAAACCTCAGTAACACTTGCAGGTGTTTCCGAAAAGTACTTTTATACAGCCTTCTTTTTTGTATTCGGTGTTGTTTTTGATATAATATGTTTTATGAGATTAGTAAAAAAATATAGATATAGTTTTAAGGAGGAAATGTATTTTAATGAAAAAAATTATGGTAGTCTTTGGAACAAGGCCGGAAGCTATTAAAATGTGTCCCCTTGTAAAAGAATTAAAATCCAGAGATGAGCTGGAAACTGTTGTTTGTGTAACGGGTCAGCACAGGGAAATGCTGGATCAAGTGCTTGAGGCTTTTGATGTGGTACCGGATTATGATTTATCCATAATGAAAGAAAAACAGACGTTATTTGACGTTGCTGTAAATATTTTAGAAAGGATGAAGGCTGTTTTAGAAGAGGTCAGGCCGGATGTTGTATTGGTGCATGGCGATACATCAACAACTTTTGTAACTGCATTGGCGTGTTTTTATCTGCAGATACAGGTAGGGCATGTTGAAGCGGGACTCAGGACATATAATATTTACTCACCGTATCCTGAGGAATTCAACCGCCAGGCTGTCGGCATTATATCCAATTATAATTTTGCCCCCACGGAAGTTTCAAAAAACAACCTTATAAAAGAAGGAAAGAATCCAGAAACTATTTTTGTTACAGGAAACACAGCTATAGATGCACTTAAAACCACCGTAAGGAAAGAATACACCCATGAACATTTAGAATGGGCATCTGACAGCAGGCTTATTATGATAACGGCTCACAGAAGAGAGAATCTTGGAGAGCCGATGAGAAATATGTTCAGGGCAATTAAGAGAATCATTGATGAAAAGCCCGACATTAAAGCCATTTATCCAATTCATATGAACCCTTTGGTGAGGGAAGCAGCCGGTGAGATATTTGGAAATACAGACAGAATAAGAATTATAGAACCTTTGGATGTTTTAGATTTTCACAATTTCCTTGCAAGGTCATATTTAATTTTAACAGACAGCGGGGGAATACAAGAGGAAGCTCCAAGCCTTGGCAAGCCTGTTCTGGTAATGAGGGATACCACAGAACGGCCTGAAGGAATTGCGGCAGGAACTTTAAAACTTGTAGGAACTGATGAAGAAGTTATATATAATACCTTTAAACTGCTTCTTGAGGATAAAGAGGAATATGAAAAAATGAGCAAGGCAAGCAATCCATATGGTGATGGATTTGCAAGCAGGAGGATTGCTGATATATTGTGCGGTTGCTATAAAGAATAAGGTTTATTTGTAAAAAGAGCGATGTACAGTCAGCAGGATACAGCCGGGTGTGTATCGCTTTTTTTGTGCAGCGATATTTATTCACCCTAATAAAACTTTTCTCATATATATGCTATATGGGAAGGGGTGACATGATGAATATATTGGTTACCGGCGGAGCGGGTATAGGGTCTCATTTATGTAAAGAACTTCTTAAAAGAAAATGCAATGTAGTTGTAGTTGATAATTTTGATAATTTGTACAGTCCCAAAATAAAAGAAAATAATATTATTGATATAAAGAATTTTATGTATTGTAAAAATATTATACAGGACGCGTTTAAGGTTATTAAATGTGATATAAGAGATATTTTTAAAATAAATCAGATATTTAGTGAAGAAAAAACAGACATTGTCGTTCATTTAGCCGCCATGGCAGGGGTGCGGCCGTCTATAACCGATCCTTTGACTTATACGGATGTAAATGTTAAAGGAACGGTAAATCTTTTAGAAATGTGCAAAAAATATAAAGTGAATAAATTTGTGTTTGCATCTTCCTCTTCAGTTTACGGAAACAATGATAAAGTTCCTTTTTCAGAAGAAGACAGCGCCGGCTGTCCAATTTCTCCTTATGCAGCTTCTAAAAGAGCAGGGGAGCTTTTTTGTTATACTTATCACCAATTATTTAATATTGATGTGGCAGCGTTAAGATTTTTTACCGTGTACGGGCCGGGACAAAGGCCTGATCTTGCTATACATAAGTTTACAAAACTAATATTTGACGGTGAGGAAATTCCTTTCTATGGAGACGGATTGTCCGAGAGGGATTATACATATATTGATGATATTATAGACGGAATTATAAGAACCATTGAGTGGATTAATAAAGAAAATGGCAGGTTTGAAATTTTTAATCTTGGAAAATCCCATACAGTTAGTTTAAAAACAATGGTTGAGCTGCTTGAGAGGTCAATCGGCAAAAAGGCAGTAATTAAAAAACTGCCTGCGCAGTCAGGGGATGTTAAAAGAACCTGTGCAGACATAAAAAAAGCAAGGGAAATTCTTGGCTACAACCCTTCCACAGACATTGAGACAGGAATTAACAGATTCATTGAGTGGTACATAAAAATTTGTTTGTGAGGGTTGAAACATGTATAAGATAGCCGTTGTGGGAACCGGATATGTGGGACTTGTAACAGGAGCCGGTCTTTCAGATTTTGGAATGAATGTTATATGTGTGGATAATGATTATAAAAAAATTGAAGATCTTAAAAACGGGATTATTCCAATTTTTGAGCCGGGACTTTCTCCTATAGTTGAAAGAAATACTTATTATAAAAGGCTTACCTTTACAACAGATATTAAAAGGGCAGTGGAAGAATGCCGGGTTATTTTTATAGCAGTAGGTACACCTCCACAGGATGACGGCAGTGCAGATTTAAAATATGTGGAGCAGGTTGCAAAGGACATTGGAAAAAATATGAATGAATACAAGGTGATTGTAAATAAAAGTACAGTACCTGTCGGAACGGCTAAAAAGGTGAGGGAACTTATTGAGGAAAAGCTAAAGCAAAGGGGCGTTAATTTCCCGGTTGACGTGGTTTCAAATCCTGAGTTTTTGAGAGAGGGTACCGCCGTACATGACTTTTGCCGCCCTGACAGGGTGGTTATTGGTTCAGACTCACAAAAGGCTGTGGAAATTATGAAACAGGTATATAACGTACTGTATCAAAATGACATTCCTTTTATGCTGACTAATAATGAAACTGCAGAAATGATAAAATATGCTTCCAACGCTTTTTTGGCAATGAAGATAACTTATATAAATGAAATAGCAAATCTTTGCGAGAAGTTAGGGGCAAATGTACAGGATGTGGCAGAAGGAATGGGGAAAGACAGAAGGATTAGTCCTGAGTTTTTAAAGCCGGGTCCGGGTTATGGAGGCAGTTGTTTTCCAAAGGATACTATAGCTCTTGTCAATATGGGTAAACAATATGGTTTTCCGGTAACATTAATTGAACAGACTGTCAGGGCAAATGAAAATCAAAAAAAGCTTATGGCACAAAAGATAGAAAAGGTTATGGGGGATTTGGAGGGGAAAGAGATGGCAATACTGGGGCTTGCCTTTAAGCCAAATACAAATGATATGAGGGAGGCACCGTCAATTACAATATTAAAATATATTATTAAAAAAGGTGCAAGGGTTAAGGCTTATGACCCCGCCTCAATGGAGGAAGCCAAGTGGAGGCTTTCAGATATTAATGATAAAATAAAATATTGTAAAGATGAATATGAGGCTATAGATAAAAGTGACGGAGTGGTTATCTTAACTGAATGGGACCGGTTTAAACGTCTTGATATTAAAAAGGTTAAAGAATTACTAAAAGAGCCGTACTTTTTTGATTTTAGGAATATATATGAAAGATCCGCTATGGAGAGTTATGGATTTAAGTATAGCGGGGTGGGACAATGATTCAGATATATAATTATACAAATTATGTCAAGCGGCAACGTGGTTTTGACAAGTATGCATTAATGTGGATAACTTTTTAAAAATTATGTAGAAATTTGTATTATTTTATGATAGACTATAGGGGAGGAGGAATTATATTTATGTGTGATGTATATGAGCAGTTTTTTAAAGTTCAAAAAAAAATATTGACTTTATAGAAAAAACTGATTTTACAGATCCAGAAGATATTACAAAAACAATAAAATATTTTAAATGGCTTGAAAAAAAGAATGATTTAATTCAAAATGAGAATGATATAATAGTTCCTCAAACATTTTTACCGAATACAATTACTGATTATCAGTACCAAACACTAATACCAAGTAGACAAGCATATGTAAATAAATTTTATCAAAAATTGAATTCTGAAGATTCTGTTTTTACAATTAATAATACACTTACTATAAATACGGTTTTAAATCAAATTAGTAATGCAATTAATATTGCAGGAGTGAGATAAAAGTAAGATAAATAAACTTTTAAATTTTTATTGCAAAAGAGAACAAAATATGTTATTATATTATTAGCATAAATAAATGATTATTTTGAAAGGGTCTATGACTCGTATTTTTTTTTGAAAGTGAGCTACCAGTAATGGTAGCTTTCGTCGTTAATTCAATTAAATTTATCTCTAAAGTTTTCATATATAAGTATTAAATTTTAGTATAATATAATTGTAGGACACTAAACTGATTTTGATGATAGGGTTCTTTTGAACTCGCAAGTTTATTTGAAAGTGAGCTACCAGTAATGGTAGCTCTCGTAAGTAATCTTGATATCTACAATAAAGAAAAGAATCATATTCAAAATTTTTAGATAATACAGTACAAGCTTATGCTGAGCCTGATAAGTTAATTAATAATTTAATAACAATTCTTTTTTCATAAAATACACTGTCATGTTTTATTAATTTGAGAAAAAAAGGTAAGTTTCCAAAAGCAAAAAAAGTAGTATAATGTAGTGTATAAACAGAAGATACTTTTAGACTGGATTGGTGTGAGGAAATATGATGTTTATAGACAAAAAAATAATTTTAATGCTGCACAAATTTGTATCAAAAAAAAAGAGGCTTAAAAAAGCCTTGGACCTTATAAATTTAGTTTCTGTAATTATTTTTATTACTTTATACTCATTATGTGCTTTAATGCTGCTGATTTCTTTGGACCGGCGCTTGATAAAATTTCTTTTAATACCCGCACTGGTACTTTTGGTTGTAACTATACTAAGAAAAGCAATAAACAGAAAAAGGCCTTTTGAGGCACTTGAAATTGAGCCGGCAATGGAACATGATGCAGGATGTTCCTTTCCCAGCAGACATGCTTCATCAGCTATGATTATTGCTCTTTCTGTATATTGGAATAATCCAATAGCAGGAGGCGTATTGATTTTTTTTGCTTTGCTTACCGCCGTTACCAGGGTGTTAGCAGGGGTACACTACCCAATTGATGTTTTAGCAGGCATTATTATTTCTATTTTGTTTTCAATATTATTTTATATATAAGTGTTATATATAAATGCTATATAATGATATATAGTGTTATATATTATTTATAATTATCTTTTGTATAATTTTCCTGAAGGACTTTACATAAATTTTCCCGAAGCCTTTTTCATATCCAGCCCCAAAATGTTTAATTTTTCATTAATTTTGTTTTCTTCCACAGACCTTTTAATTTTTAATGTGGTGGTCTTTGCCAAGTCCTCATAAGTCATTATAAAATGTCTTATTATTTTATACAGAGGTAGAGTCCGGTTTATCTCTCTGATAGCATTTTCAAACCCGGCAGAGAGTACCTCATCAGGCGGTAGTTCTCCTTTTTCCGCCAATATTGCTTCCTTATCTACAACAAGTTTTGCACATACCTGAATGTCCCCTCCGGGAGAAGGATGACCCCAGGCAAAGGAATCTTTTATACCGGGAATTTCATTTAGAAGCACTTCGTATTCCTCCGGAAATGCCTTTTTGCCGTTTGCAAATACAATCATGGATTTAGCACGGCCCCGTATGCTTATATACCCGTCTCCATCAATAATCCCTAAATCACCGGTTCTAAGCCAGCCTTTCTCATCCAAAACTTTTTTGGTTTCACTTTCATCCTCGTAATATCCCATCATTACATTAGGACCTCTTATGATAATTTCACCTAAACCGTCTTCATCCGGCGAATCAATTGCCACTTCCACATCTGCCAAAGGAAAACCTATTGTTCCGAATTTATTAAAAAACTCATAATTTACAGATACAACAGGTGATGTTTCGGTAAGACCATATCCCTGAAGAAGGTTTAAGCCGATTTTGTCAAACCAGGCGATTACTTCTGAGTCTAAAGGTGCAGCACCGGAAACGGCAATTCTAAGGCGCGGCCCGAATTGTTTAAACAGGCTTTTAAACAGTTTCCTGCGTATATCAATTTTTAAAAGTCTTAATAGTTGGGATATTTTTATGAGGGTGTTAACCAATCCGGTTTTTCCTGATTTTTCTATTCCTTTGATTAGTTTTCTGTGCATGGCTTCAAAAATAGCCGGTACAGCTACTAAAATAGATGCCTCATATTCTATAAGATTTTGCGCTATATATTTAATACCCTCACAGTAAGCTATACATACACCCCTGTGTATCATAAAAAGCAGTCCCACTGTGTTTTCAAATGTGTGATGCAGGGGAAGCAGTGAAAGGTGTACATCCCCGGGACCTACATAAATACAGGATGAAAGGCTGGTTACATTGCCTGCAATGTTGGAATGGGAAAGCATCACACCTTTTGATATATTTGTTGTACCTGAAGTAAAAAGGAGTACTGACATTTTGCCCTTGTCAATTTCTGCGTCTATAAAACTTCTGTCACCTTTATCAAGGAGTTTTTTACCCCTGTCAATTAAATCAGGCAAAGTTAAAAACTTATCATTTGGTTTGTCTATATCGCCGTCAATGCATATATAGTATTTGATATTTTCATTTGTTTCAGATATTTCAGTCATAGTTTGGTGATAAGGTTTACTGTAAAATATGGCACTAACTTTTCCCCGTTCAATTAAATTGATTATTTCATTAGGAGGCAGATACTTATCCATGGGTACCGCCACACCTGTAGCATTGACAATGGAAAGGTAACATAATCCCCATTCGTACCTGTTCTCGCTTATTATTGCTATTTTTGAGTTTTTTAATCCCAGTGACAATAGAGAAGTGCCAAGATAGTCTATTTCCCTGTCAAATTCCACATATGTTTTTCCAACTATATTGCCGTTCTTATCCTTGAACTTAAATCCTATGGAACCCCCGTAGTTTTTTACACTTTCTTTTACCAGTGTTTTAAGATTATCTACAGGCTGAGGTTGGTAATATCCCAATCCTTTAACAATGCGCCTGTCATTTTCAAAGTAAATCTCTACACATTTACTCATGATTTTTCTCCCTATAAAAACTTAATTATGACCTGATAATAATTATACTTTAAAATTAAATCTCAGGCAATATTGAATTTTGAAATTTTTAATGCATTTTATGTAAAGTTAAAATATATAAGTGGTACGTAAGTATAATGAAGCATAATTAATATATTCGACAAAATATGTGATATTATTTATTGGATTTTTTGCACAAAACATATTGAAGTATCCTTTTTGTGTGATATAATATTTATGGTCAAAATTACCAATGTACAATTTTTTACACGCCGGAACATAAAATGTATAAAACTACACTCCAGTGAAGTTTGAAAATGAACAAATCTTGTTTTAAATTCAGTATACATGCACAGTACAGAAGAGTACCGTGATGGACTTAAAAAAATGGTTTGAGCAGTGTTGCCAAACCATATTAAGTATAAAAAAAATAATGGGAGGTAATGTATATGTCGGTAAAATCAGGTAAATCCATTGTATTTGTGATGATCTGTGTTTTAGCTTTTATGTTAAGCTTTTCTGTAGGCGTATTTGCTAATGAATCCCCAAATATGGCACAGGTAGATAATATTTTTAATATTCAAGGGAGTAATGTTGTAATAAATAAGAATGTCAGGCTGTTTCAAGATACTGTGGTAACAGGGGATTTAGAGTTAAGGGATGGAGAGCTGGATTTAGACGGAAATGAGCTGGTGGTTACGGGAAACCTAATTCAAAAGGGCGGAAAAATTATATTAAATGGTGGAAAGTTAAAGGTAGAAAAAAACTACACCATAGGTAGTGAAGGAAATTATCCAAATGCTTATTTGATTATGAAAAATGAAAATGATTACATAGAGGTAAAAGGTTCTTTTGCAACATATTCAAGCAATTCCCATATTGGTTGCCTAACGGCAGGTACATTGGAAGTAAAGGGGGACTTTTTTCAGAAAGTTGACATTAAAAAACAAAATATTCAAGCAACTTCGTTGCAAGTGGAACACATAAAGTAATACTAAGTGGGGAAGGAATTCAGACAGTGGAATTTAACAGCCCTGAGTACTCATATATGAACATTCTTTGCATAACAAAGCCTTTAGAGGAAGGATATAATTTTGTTAATGAGGAAAGGGTATGGGTTAAGCTGGTTAAGCTTTTTGATGAAGTACCAAAAAACTCTTTAGAAGTAAATGTTTTAGGTGATGGTTTTGTAAAAGAAAATGGTGAGAAAGTTCTTCCAACAAGTTATAAGTATGATTATGAAGTTGGAACTGAGATTGAGTTAGAGGCCTATGCAAATGAAGGTTCTGAATTTGCTTATTGGGAAGATGGAGAAATTGGAAGAATTTTATCCGACAATCCTATATATAAATTAGTAATGGGAACAGGTGCAAAACTTAAAGCAGTATTTTATCAGAATCCGGAAGTTGCAGAGGAACTTATGGTGGTATTTAAGGACAGGAGCGGAAGAATACTTCAGTCTACCAAAGTACCTAAAAATGAGGAAGCTGTCGCTCCGGAAGACCCGTATATGACAGGATACAGGTTTGTAAGATGGAATCAGGACTTTAGCAATGTTGTATCTAATATGATAATAACACCTGTTTTTAGAAGACTGGCAGATCTTTATACAGTGACTGTTACAGGCGGAGAATTGTCTACAGGCGGAACAGAAGGCCAGTACCTCTTTGATGTTCCGGTAGAGGTTGTTGCAAATAAAGCTCCGGAAGGCAAGAAATTCAGTCATTGGGAACAAGACGGAATAAAAGTCAGCACAAAGAGTACATTTTCTTTCTTTGTACCAATGAGGGATACTAATTTGACGGCTGTTTTTGTAGATGAAAATGAAGTTTTAGATACAGAGCCTTTTATTGCACTGTCAGAAAACACTATTGTGGATCATCTTGACCATACGGTTATATTCACTGCAACAAGAAATATGACAGAAGGGTATCAGCTGATAGAAAGCGGTATTATTCTCCTTAAATCATACGAAGAGTTGCAAGAACCTTTAACTTTAGAAACTGAGAATATAATACGTGGAAGGATAAGTAATGACTCTACCAGCCAGTTCTACGTACGCAAGATAAACGTGGAGGACGGTGCTACCTGGTATGGAAGGGCGTACTTAATTTATAAAAATCCTGAAGGTGTTATAAAAACTGTATATAGTGAAGTAACTGCTAAGGGGACAATGGAGTTACCGGAATAATACCCGGAGGATTGTTATATATAAAAGGGTACAGGAGGTGAATGAAATGAAAAAGCCGTATGAAAAGCCAGAAATGGAGATAACAAAGTTTGAGACAGAAGATATTGCATACAGCGCACCCGATCCATCGGGAATGGATGGGATAGATCTTAATTAAGGAAAAGCATAAAAACAGGCAGAAAATTCTGCCTGTTTTACGCATTTTCAGGGGCACGGAAAAAACAAAAGAGGGAGAGAAAAGATTATGAGATTAAAATTTTGCGTTGTTTTGGTAATGGCAGTATTTATAATAAATATCATGGCAGGGATTAATGTTTTAGCACAAAATGAAGTTATAGAATTTGAAGACGTACATGAGGGTTTTTGGGCAAAAAGTGCAATAGACAATTGGAAAGACCGTGGGGTTATAAAAGGGGACGGAAAAAAATTCAATCCAAATAATAATATTACCCGTGCAGAGATGGTGGCAATTTTAAATAATATTTTTAAATTTCATTTGAAAAAAGACAACCCTTTTTCTGATGTGAAAGAGGGGGCGTGGTATTATGATGCTATAGTTAAAGGGTATGCCCATGGTGTAATTAAAGGAAATTTTGATGAAAAGGGGAGTTTGGAGGCAAGACCCAACCACCCGCTAACCCGTGCTGAAGCGGCGGTTATATTTACCAATGTGTTTTCTATAGAAGTTCCTTCTGACTATAATTCAAATTTTAAAGATGAAAACTTGCCTAAATGGGCGGAAAACTCAATTTTTGCCATGGAGGCAGAAGGGTATATACGTGGAAAAGAGGAAGGATTCTTTGATCCTTACAGCAATTTGACAAGGGCAGAGATGGTACAGATTCTTGACAATGTTATAAAGCTTTATTTGGATGCTCCCGGTGAGTACAGTGCAGATGTAGCCGGAAATGTAGTTATAAGTTCACCCGGGGTTAAGCTTAAAAATATGAAAATAGAGGGAAATCTTTATTTGGCAGAAGGAATTGGAGACGGGGATGTTGAATTTGAAAATGTCTATGTGTCCGGTATCACCTTTGTAAGAGGTGGAAGTAGTGATGGAATAAAAGCAGTAAACAGTGTTTTTGGGACGGTTAAAATTGAAAAAGAAGGAATAAATCTAAATTTAGCTAATGAGGATACCGGGGATTTGGAAGAGGAAAAAGAAGATATACCGGCAGCTCCGGAAGACAGCGAAGGTCAAAAAGATGAAAGGGGACAAAATTCAAAGGAACAAGGCGCAGAAAACCAAGAATCAGAAAACAAGGGAGATAAAGGAACACCGGGAGAGAATAAAGATGAACAGGGTACTTCGGGAGAAAATAAAGATGATCAAGGGTCAGGGGGTGAAGAGCCGGATGATGGTTCTCACTACCCTGATAGTGCGGATATAGTAGATTATTAATTGGGAGGATTTATTTAAGTGAACCGTTATAAAATAGCAGATTTGGGAGTGGAAATTAAGTCTTTGCAAAAAACTTTAAAAGTACGCTCTAAGCCATATATTTGCGAAGATGTAGAGAAGATAGACATTAAAATACATATGACAGATGAAAAATTACAAAAACTAAAGGATAAACATCCTACACTTGGTTTTGATGAATTGGAGTATATTTTTACGGGCTTTGCTTTTTCAAATTCTATTTTGGATTTTAATGGTTTTTGCCTGCACTCTTCTGCAGTTTCAGTGGACAATAAGGCGGTGCTGTTTTCTGCACCCTGCGGCACCGGAAAGTCTACTCATACAAGGCTGTGGACAGAGTATTTTGGAAAAGAAAAAGCAGTTATAATAAATGATGATAAGCCTGCTATCCGGCTGGTTGATGATGTTTTCTATGTATACGGGACGCCCTGGAGCGGAAAGAACAATATACATACCAATATAAAAGTGCCGCTGCAGGCAATTGTGTTTATCCGGCAGTCTGAAGAAAACTATGTTGAAGTTTTAAAAAGCAGGGAAGTCGTTAAACTTTTGATGGAACAGAGTTTGCGCCCGTTTAGCAGTAATAATGATGGAATGAGTAATTTACTTAACATTTTAGATTCTATAATTAAAAAAATACCCATATACCGTCTGGGTTGTAATATAAGTATGGATGCTGTAGAATTAATTTACAGTACTGTTAACGGGGCGTAATTGGAAAGCCGAAAGCAGGGATAATGTGAAGGAGATAATGTAAAAGAGATAATATAAAAGAGATAATATAAAGGAAAGGGTAATTGGGTATGAAAATAAAATCAGGATATATTATGAGGGAAGTTGCAGACAATTATGTTGTAGTTCCAACAGGCCAGGCTACAGTTGATTTTAACGGAATGATAACGTTAAATGAAACAGGAGCTTTTTTGTGGGAACAGCTGGCAGAGGAAAAGAATTTAGAAGAGTTGGTGGAAAATTTTACAAAAGAATATGATGTGGATGAGGCTACCGCCAGAAAAGATATTATGGAGTTTGTTGAAAAACTTAAGGATGCTGATTTAATTGACTGTTGATAAATTGACTAATGATGAATGGATTAATAATAAACAGGAAGATGATAAAATGACTGACAGTAGATTGGGTCATGATAAACCGGCTAATAAAATAACCCTGTCTGAAGCTCATGAGCTAATTGAAGAGGTCTTAAATAATGCTGGGGAAATTGTGCTTACAGTTATGGGAAATAGCATGTTTCCTATGCTTAGGCATGGAAGGGACAGGGTTTGTATTGTAAAGGCAAAAGATAATGCTTTAAAAAAGTACGACATACTGCTTTTTATAAGGGATGACGGCAAGTACATACTGCACAGGGTTGTAGGTGTAAAGCCTGACGGGTATGTTGTGATTGGAGATAATCAGTATGTTAAAGAGTATCCGGTTAAGCATTCCCAGGTAATAGGGGTGGTAAAGGGCTTTTGGAGGAATGGAAAATATACATCCTGTGATGCTTTTTTTTATAATGTTTATGTAAGGTTTTGGAGCTGGACATTTTTTATACGGCTTATTTTGCACAAGGGGAAGTTGCTGTGCAAAAGATTAATTTGCATATGGCTGAATGATTATAAATAATTAAAGAACTATAAATGGCTGAAAAATTATAAAAGATTAGATAATTATAAATGGTTAAAGAGCTATGATTAATTAAAGTATTTGTGATTGATTAAAGTATTATAGATGGTTAAAGTGTTGTAAACCATTGAAGAATTGAAAGTGGTTGGACAATATAAAAGATTGAAAATTTGGGGAAAGTACAAAATGAAGGACAAAAAAGTTTTGCTGTGGATATATAAAAACTCCAAATCCCAGATTTTAAGAATGGCTGTGCTGATTTTTACAAGCATAGTTGTAGCTGTAAACGGGGTAGCTATTGCTCTTTTTTCCCGTGGGCTTGTAGACAGTGCCCAGGAAGGTTCAAAGGACAGGTTGCTTGTACATGGATTTATTTTAGTTGCATTATTTTTACTGCAATTTGTATTAAGTATTACATGCAAGTATTTGCAAAAGGAAATGCAAAACAGACTTGAAAATTGCTACAAATCATATATGATGAGGGAATATTCTAAAAAGTATTATTCACATTTGAGAAAATATCATAAAGGGGATATATTAAGCAGATATACAGCGGATACATTAAAGGTAAGTGAAGGTGTATCGTCAATTTTGCCTGATTTTGCGAAATTTATTACAAAATTGATTTCTGCATTTGCCGCATTGTTTATTTTAAATAAAATTTTTACATCGGTATTTATAGCAGGCGGGATAGTGGTTATTTTTGTTGCAAGGCTTTTGAGAAACAGGGCTAAAAAGCTTCATAAAAATGTACAGGATAAAGATGCTTCATTACGTTCTTTTATTTATGAGCTTTTGGAAAATACAGTTGTTATAAAAGTTTTTAAAGCAGAAGATAGGATGCTGGATAAAACAAACCAACTGCAAAAGCGGCACTATAATGCCAAAAGGGAAAAGAATATTTTTGATGTATTTGCTGCAACGGGTTTTTCTTTTATTTTTGCAATGGTTTATTTGTATGCACTTGTTTGGAACAGCTACGGGCTTGTACATAATAATATAAGTTTTGGAACATTAGTAGCAATCCTGCAGCTTGTAGGCCATCTTCAGGCACCTTTTGCAGGGCTGTCCGGTCTTCTCCCCAAATTCTACGGGGTTTTGGCTTCAGCAGAGAGGATAATTGAAGTGGCTGAACTTCCGGAAGAACAGGGCTTAGAGGATGAAGATGCATATGATGTGCAGCAATACTCCGATATGGAATGTATAAAAGTACAGGGTGTGACTTTTGCATATGGTGAAGAAGAAGTTTTAAAAAATATATATCTGACAATTAATAAAGGCGATTTTACATTGGTATGCGGTGCTTCAGGTGCCGGAAAGAGCACTCTTTTAATGCTCCTTCTCGGGGTGTACTCCCCTGACAAGGGAAGGATTTTTCTAAAGACATATTCCAATGAAAAAATAGATATAAGCGGTCATGTGAGAAAATATTTTGCGTTTGTCCCACAAAAAAATATGATTTTTTCTGGGACTGTAAGAGAAAATATTTCATTTTTTAAGTCCGGTGCAACAGATGAAGAAATAATGGAGGCCGCTAAAATAAGCTGTGCAGATGAATTTATAAATTGGCTTCCTAATAAGCTGGATACTGTCATTGGAGAAAATTCTCAGGGACTTTCGGAAGGTCAGATACAAAGGCTTGCAATTGCAAGGGCAGTTTTGAGCGGTGCACCTATTGTGCTTTTAGATGAGGCAACTTCTGCATTAGATGAAATAACTGAAAAGAAAGTTTTGTTAAATCTAAAAAAGCTTACCCACAGGACTTTTGTTTTTGTAAGTCATAAAAAAACCCTCAGCTCCTTATATAATAATGTAATTAATATTAAAAAAGGAAAGGCTTATCAAAAAAGATATGATAATGGAAAAAGGTACAGGGACAAAAAAAGATATAATAAGGGATATGGCGGTACAAAGGAATATAGCGATAAAAAGGGATATAATGATAGGAAGGAATGCAGTGGTAGAAAGGCATATAGCGATATAAAAGCATATAGCGACAAAAAGGGATACAGCGACATAGAGGTATACGACATTAGAGGGAGGTATGACGGAGGTGAAAAACATGGCAACAGGAGGGGTACATATGAAGGGATTTAAAGATGAAAAGCAGTATTTGATACATTTAATTTCTCAAGCCATAAATGAAAAAAAAGCAGGGAATCCTCCTAAAAATATAAAATGGGAAAAACTTTATAATTTAGCTTGCTATCATAAAGTTTCCAATATTATTTATTACTCATTAAAAGACGTTAAGGATGAGTATAAAATGCCTGAAGATATATGGCAGAAAATATACGGTGACTATAAAAAAGGTGTTGCAAAGGAAGCAGTGCAGCATGTAATGACAGAAATGATTTTGGAGGAATATGAGAAAAGCCGGATTGAATGCATACCCCTTAAGGGATATGTGTTGAAGGGTTTTTATCCTAAACCAGATATGAGGACAATGGGGGATATAGATATTTTCTATAATGAGAAAAAGACGCTTGAGGTACGGCAGGTTATGAAAAACATGGGGTTTAAAATTGTAAAGGTTGAGGATAAACATGATAAATACTATAAAAAGCCTTTTATGACTTTGGAGTTGCATAAAAGTCTCATGGGAAGGGCTGAGCCCTATGCTTCTTATTACAAAGATGTTTGGAACAAAATGAAAACAAGGGATAATTCCCAGTATATATATGAGTTTTCAAAAGAAGATTTTTATATTTTTTTACTGGTGCATTTTACAAAACACTTTGAAAACGCAGGGACAGGTGTCCGCAGTGTTCTTGACATTTGGGTGTATAATAAAAAGTTTTATAATGAGATGGATTGGGATTATATTAAAGATGAGCTTAAAAAAATCAAACTTGATGAATTTGAAGAAAATATACGTGGGCTGTCTGAGTTCTGGTTTGATAATAAGATGGTTGAAGGGAAAAAACGTGAATTTTATAATTTACTAGGGGAGTATATTTTATCAAGCGGTGTTTATGGAACAGTAAAAAATAGCGTTATGGTGGCTATGGGTAAAAAGTTTGAAGAAAAAAGCCATGGAAAAAAGTCAAAATATATTTATGGTTTTAGAATGATTTTTCCTGGCTTAGAGGGAATGAAAAAGAGATTTAATATTTTAAACAGGTTTCCCTTCCTTCTTCCTGTGTTTTGGGTGTTTAGGCTGGTGAGGGGTATTTTGTTTAGAAGGGAGAGGGCATTTAGAAGTGTAGAGTCGGTTTACTCTGCTTCTGATAAGGAGTTAGCGGAAATTCTGGATTTACACAAAAAGGCAGGACTTTATAAAAAGGCTTAGTAAGGAGTGTGTTTAATATAAATAATATAGATAAAAAAATAAGATATATAATGACGGTACTTTTTTGGCTGCTTGCAGTTATTTGGGCTATATCCATTATTTCATTTTCCAGCGACCCTGCTCATGTTTCGAAGGAAAAAAGTGGTTTGATTTTAGAGAAAATAGAGCCTTTTGTAGAGAGAATAATTGAGGAATATGATATTAAATTTATTGATTTAGATGACCTTCATTTCTACATACGTAAATCGGCACATGTGTTTATATACTTTTTGCTGAGTGTTTTCATGTGTCTTGGGTGGAAGACCGTCAGGACAAGGGGGTTAAGGCCTTATTATATCACATGGGTTATGGCTACTGTTTTTTCTATTATAGATGAGATATATCAGGTATTTATTCCGGGAAGAAGCGGGGAAGTAAGAGATGTATTTTTAGATAATGCAGGTATTGTATTGGGACTTTTGTTTGTTGCATTTGGTATTTTTTTATTTAAAAAATTAAGAAGAAGATTAAAAAAATTAAGGAAAAATTAAGAAAACAGATTTTTTAAAAAGACAATGAATGAGACAATGAATGCAAAATTTTAAAAAATATATTTTGCAATGCAGGTTGAAATGAAATTGAAATACAATGTTAATTTAGATATAATAAAACATTATATTTTGATTTGTAAGGAGAGGTTATTTTGAATAGGGAATTAGTTTTGGTGCTTGATTTTGGAAGCCGGCATAATCAGCTTATTGGAAGGAAGGTAAGGGAAGCAGAGGTTTATTCAGAGGTACTGCCTTACCACGCTTCTATTGACAAAATAAAGGCTATGAATCCAAAGGGGATTATTTTTATTGGGGATTCTGATTCTATAAAAGAGCCAGGGGCTAAACTTTGTGATAAAGGTGTTTTTGAATTGGGGGTTCCCATCCTTGGTATTTGTTATGGCATGCATTTAATAAACAGTATAATGGGCGGGAGCTTTAAAAAAGTCCAGTGGGAAGGCGGCAAAAATGACATTTGTTTAGAGGGAAAAAGCAGGCTTTTTGAAAAACTTGAAGGGGATACTACAGGCTGGATGAATTCCAGCTATTTGGCTGACAGCCTTCCGGAAGGTTTTGAGGTTACTGCACGGTTAAAGAACGGGGAGATTGCAGCAATTGAAAATGAAGAGAAGAAATTGTACGGGGTGCAGTTTCATCCTGAATTAAGTGATACCCCTAAGGGTAAGGATATTTTGAAAAATTTCCTTTACAATATTTGCGGGTGCAGAGGGGACTGGAAAATGTCTTCCTTTGTTGAAGAGTCAATAAAGGAAATAAAAGAAAAAGTGGGGGACAAAAAGGTTTTGTGTGCCCTTTCGGGAGGAGTGGATTCCTCTGTAGCTGCCGTTATGATTCATAAAGCTATAGGCAAGCAGCTTACATGTATTTTTGTTGACCACGGTCTTTTGAGAAAAGATGAGGGAGACCAGGTGGAAGAACTTTTTAGAAAACAGTATGATATAAACTTGGTAAGAGTAAATGCGCAGGACAGGTTTTTGGACAAGTTAAAGGGAGTTACGGATCCTGAGAGAAAGAGAAAAATAATTGGGGAAGAGTTTATAAGGGTTTTTGAGGAAGAGGCAAAAAAGATAGGAAAGGTGGATTTTCTCGTACAGGGAACCATTTATCCTGATGTAATTGAAAGCGGTGCCGGTGACGGGGCTGTTATTAAAAGCCACCACAATGTAGGCGGTCTTCCTGACCATGTTGATTTTAAGGAAATTATAGAGCCTTTGAGGAATCTTTTTAAAGAGGAAGTCAGGAAAGCAGGTTTGGAGCTGGGAATACCTGAAGATATGGTTATGAGGCAGCCTTTCCCGGGACCTGGGCTTGGAATAAGGATTATAGGTGAAATAACAAGGGAAAAGCTTGATATACTACGGGAAGCGGATTATATTTTCAGGGAAGAAATTAAAAGAGCAGGTTTGGACAGGGAAGTAAATCAGTATTTCACGGTACTTACAAACATGAGAAGCGTAGGGGTAAAAGATGACAAAAGAACCTATGATTATACTTTGGCGTTGAGAGCTGTTAAAACCACTGATTTTATGACGGCAAAGTGGGCAAAGCTTCCTTATGATTTGTTGGAGAGAGTGTCTGACAGGATTGTAAATGAGGTGGGGCATATAAACAGAATTGTATATGACATAACAGGAAAACCCCCGGCGACAATAGAGTGGGAGTAGGCAGTTTTTCATTTATGAATGATGTACAAAATGAAGAAATCTTTTAAGGCGTTCACCGGTTGTTGTGAACGCTTTAGTTTATGTAAATTTAAGTTTACTACAATTGGCAACTTGAAATTATGTTAATGACAAGATAAAAATATGTGGAATTTTTAAGGCAAAATTGTTATACTTAGATATAGTTCTAATTTCAAAATGAGGTGGATAATGTAAAAAGTGCTTTAAAAAAAGGTATACCAACATGAAAATTGACGTTGATAACATTGAAGAAATCAGACATATGATTTTAAATTTGGATTCAAGTGAATATAGCACTAATAATGTTTCGGGTAAAATTATCAAGGATATTGTAAATAATAAAATTAGCAGGTGATTTATTTTTTTATAAGTTTTATTTATAAAAATAATGTTTGATTTTGAAAGGGATTTCATTGACAAAAAGTAAACCAATTTGATACTATTATTATTGTGATAAAAGAGGTAAATTTAATGAAGGTGAGAGGGACATCTTTTAGTTATAACGCTTTAGGGTTGGGTAAGTTCGCCAACTCTCTTTTTAATTTTAACTGTTAATGGAGGTTTGGATATATGACAGAAACAAGAGCCACAAAAGTTGCTATAGTGACAGAAACTGATATTAACATTTTTCAAGACTGCACTGAATTGTTAAATGAATTTGATGTGGAGGTCTTGATTAATTCAAATCTTGATGCTTCCAAAGATGCTGTTGAATATGTACAGAATGCAGAATCTGAGGGAGTAGGGGTTATTGTTGCTGGCTATAAAAAAGGCTCTAATTTTGCAGAAAGTTTAGCAAAAGTGACTAATATTCCTGTTATAGCAGTTCCAATTAAGCAGGAAAATGATAAAGGGTTGGATTTACTTTCGTCAATGCTTAATGGGGAGGAAAGTGTCCCTGTTGCAACGGTAGCTGTTAACGGAATAAAAAATGCAGCTTTGCTTGCAGTTCAAATTCTTTCCACCAGCTGCAGGGAGCTGAGGGAGAAAATGAAAAACTATAAAAATGATTTAAAAGAAATGGTGGAAGAAAGAGATAAATTATTAAGGCAACAGTATGAAGCTAAGTAAGAAATCTAACAATAATCTACATAATGGGATTAATTTTTATGTAAGGGAGAAGTTTATATGAGTGTTAATGGGGAATTTATACAACAAGATAAAGATTATTTCTTTTTAGAAGATGATTTTAGATTAGATAAGTTGAATGAGGAGTGTGGGGTGTTTGGAATTTTTAACAGACAAGGAGGTAATGCAGCCAGAGCTACTTATTATGCACTATATGCCCTTCAGCACAGAGGGCAGGAAAGCTGCGGGATTGCTGTAAATTCAGATGAAAACTTGGTTTTTCATAGAGATATGGGACTTGTACCTGAAATATTTACAGAAAAAATACTTAATAAACTTGAAGGAAATGTTTCAATAGGTCATGTGAGATATTCTACGGCAAAGGAAAACATAAGGGAAAATTCCCAGCCCATGGTGATAAAATACAAAAATGGCAAATTAGCCCTTGCCCACAATGGAAATCTTGTAAATTCAAATGAGATTAGGGAAAAGTTTGAGGAAGAAGGTGTTATATTTCAGTCTACTATAGATTCAGAGCTTATTTTAAATCTTATTTCCAGACACAGGGTTACAAGTTCTGGAATTGAAGAGGCGATAATAAAGACAATGCAGGAAATAAAAGGTTCGTATGCATTGATTATGTTGTCTCCCAGAAAACTTATAGGGGTAAGGGATCCCTTAGGAATAAGACCTTTGTGCATTGGAATGACTGAAGACGGTTCCCATGTCCTTTCATCTGAATCATGTGCCTTAGATGCGGTGGGAGCTAGGTTTTTAAGAGATGTAAACCCGGGAGAAATAGTGGTTATTACAGAAGAGGGGCTAAACTCAATTCAGACAAAAGTACCCAATGAGTCAAAGCTTTGTATATTTGAGCATATATACTTTGCTAGACCTGACAGCTATATTGACGGGGCAAGTGTCTACAGAGCCAGGATAGAAGCTGGAAGAAGGCTTGCAATAGAGCATCCGGTGGATGCGGATTTAGTTATTGGTGTACCTGACTCCGGTCTTACTGCAGCACTGGGTTTTTCCCAGCAGTCCGGTATTCCCTATGGTATGGGGATTCTTAAAAACAGATATGTGGGTAGGACTTTTATCCAGCCGGAGGAGGGACAAAGGGAAAAATTTGTTAAAATCAAATTAAATGCCATAAAAGATGTGGTAAATGGCAAAAGGCTTGTAATGGTGGACGATTCCATAGTAAGAGGAACTACCAGCAGAAGAATAGTTGAGATGTTAAAGGAAGCCGGGGCTACTGAAGTTCATATGCGGGTTAGTTCTCCGCCGGTTAAATACCCCTGCTTTTTTGGAATAGATATTTCCAACAGTTCCCAACTTATTGCTGCTAAATATTCCACTGAAGAAATATGCAAAATGGTAGGAGCCGACAGTTTAGGATACTTAAGTGTTGAGGGGCTTTTAAAAACACCTTTGGGTTCAAAAACAGGTTTTTGTTCAGCTTGCTTTGAAGGTAAATATCCTATGGAAGTACCGGAGAATGCAAATAATTCTTCTTGTGGATGATTTTTTAAAAAAATAATGGTAAAATATCATTTGTTGGAGGTTTTTAAAAATGGCTACTTATAAAGATGCTGGTGTGGATATAGAGGCTGGTTATGAGGCAGTCAGATTAATGAGGGAAGATGTAAAGAGAACCTTTAGACCGGAAGTGCTTACTGATATAGGAGGGTTTGGGGGACTTTTTGCTTTAAATAAGGAAAAGTACATAGAACCTATACTGGTATCAGGGACTGACGGGGTAGGGACAAAGCTTAAAATTGCTTTTTTAATGGATAAGCATGATACCATTGGAATTGACTGCGTTGCCATGTGTGTAAACGATATAGTGTGCAGCGGTGCGGAACCTTTGTTTTTCTTAGATTATATTGCGTTGGGGAAAAACCGTCCTGAGCAAGTTACGGAAATTGTAAAGGGCATTTCAAAGGGATGTATTGAAGCAGGCTGTGCCTTAATTGGAGGGGAGACTGCTGAAATGCCGGGTTTTTATCCGGACGGAGAGTATGATGTGGCAGGTTTTGCAGTTGGTATTGTAGATAAAAGCAAAATTATCGACGGTAAAAATATAAAAGAAGGGGACAAGATAATAGGCATAGCTTCCTCAGGGATACACAGCAATGGGTATTCATTGGTGAGAAAAGTTTTGTCACCTACAAAAGAAAAGCTTAAAGAAAAGGTAAAATCCTTAGGTTCTACATTAGGAGAGGCTTTATTAAAGCCTACCAAAATATACGTTAAGACTATATTGGATTTAAAAGATAAATTTGAAATCAAAGGAATATCCCACATTACAGGTGGAGGATTTTACGAAAACATTCCAAGAATGATTCCGGAAGGGCTGGGGGTTAAGGTTTTTAAAGGTTCTTGGCCAATACTTCCGGTGTTTAATTTGCTTCAGGATGTGGGAATGATTGATGAAAACAATATGTTTAATACATTTAATATGGGAATAGGAATGGTTATTGCTGTAGATAATGAAATAGCAGATAGTGTATTGGAGTATTTAAATAAGGAAAAAGAGGAAGCCTACATTATAGGGGAGGTAGTCAGCGGAAAGGCCGGGGTTGAATTATGCTGAAGATAGGTGTTTTGGTTTCTGGAGGAGGGACAAATCTCCAGGCCTTAATTGACAAGATTGAAGAAGGCTATATTGGGAATTGTTCAATTGTTACAGTTGTTTCAAGCAAAGAAGGCGTATATGCATTAGAAAGGGCAAAGAAGCATGGTATTTCTGCAACGTGCATTGCAAGAAAGAATTATGCAGATATTAAAGAATATGATGAGGCTCTAATAAAGCATTTTGAAGAGTGCAAAGTTGACCTGATTGTTATGGCGGGTTTTTTATCCATTTTAGGGGAGACTTTTGTACAGCGTTTTAAGGGGAGGATAATTAATATTCACCCTTCTTTGATACCTTCTTTTTGCGGAAAAGGGTATTACGGGATAATTCCCCATCAAAAAGCCTTAGAATACGGGGTTAAAGTTACAGGGGCAACTGTTCACTTTGTAGAATTAGAGGCTGATTCAGGTCCTATTATTTTGCAAAAGGCTGTATATGTAAAAGATGACGATACTCCTGAAACGCTGCAAAAAAGAGTAATGGAAGAGGCGGAGTGGGAGATACTGCCAAAAGCAGTAAAGTTAATTTCAGAAGGAAAGATTTCAGTAGAGGGAAGAAGAGTTAGAATAAAAGACTGAGGGAAAATGTAAAAAAGAAGACAAAGATTGAATTTAAGTGGGAATAAATACAATATACATAAAAGGAGTGGTAATAATGATTAAACGTGCATTAATTAGTGTTTCAGACAAAACCGGTATTGTGGAATTTGCAAAAGAACTGGAAAGCCTTGGAGTTGAAATTATTTCAACAGGGGGTACTGCAAAAGTTTTAAGTGATAATGGTATAAAGGTAATTAATATATCCGATGTTACGGGTTTTCCGGAGTGCCTTGACGGAAGGGTAAAAACCCTTCATCCAAAGGTTCACGGCGGCATTTTGGCTATGAGAAGCAACCCGGAGCATATGAAGCAGCTTGAGGAGCTTGGAATAGAGCCTATTGATATGGTTGTTATAAACCTTTATCCTTTTAAGGAAACTATATTAAAGGGACATATTTCACTGGAGGAAGCTATTGAAAATATTGATATAGGTGGTCCTACCATGTTAAGGGCGGCAGCAAAAAATTATCAGGATGTTGTTGTGGTGGTGGACCCTTCCGATTATAAAATGGTTTTAGATGAAATAAAAAATTCAAAAGACATGTCTGTTAAGACCAAGTTTAAACTTGCATACAAAGTTTTTGAGCATACCAGCCATTACGACACTTTAATTGCAAAATATTTAAGGGACAAGACGGGTGAAGAAGAATTTCCAGAAACTTTATCCCTTACATTTGAAAAAGTGCAGGATATGAGATATGGGGAAAACCCTCATCAAAAGGCTGTTTTTTACAAAGAAGTGGGTGCAAATATCGGAAATTTAGTGTCGGCAAAACAGCATCACGGAAAAGAACTTTCATATAACAATATAAATGATGCCAATGGTGCATTAGAGCTTTTAAAAGAATTTGATGAGCCAACGGTTGTTGCAGTTAAACATGCTAATCCTTGCGGTGTGGCCAGCGGAAAAGACATATATGAAGCTTATTTGAAGACATATGAAGCAGACCCTGTTTCCATATTCGGCGGAATTATTGCTGCAAACAGGGAGATAGATGCAAGGACTGCAGAGGAGATAAATAAAATATTTATTGAAATTATAATTGCTCCATCATATACAAAGGAAGCTTTGGAAATTCTTACCCAGAAGAAAAATATCAGGATTTTAGAGCTTGATAATATTGCCACTAAATTGCCTGCGGGAACTTACGATATGAAAAAGGTTGCAGGCGGCTTATTGGTTCAAAACTACAATAATGAGCTTTTTGATGTTGATAAACTGGAGTATGTTACAGAAAAGAGACCTACACATGAAGAACTGGAAGATATGATATTTGGCATGAAAGTTGTAAAGCACACCAAGTCAAATGCAATAGTGTTGGTAAAAAATAAACAGTCAGTGGGAATAGGACCTGGACAGTCTAACAGGGTGACAGCTGCAAAGATTGCCATTGATTACGCAGGAGAAAAGGCTAAGGGCGCAGTAATGGCTTCAGATGCTTTCTTCCCGTTCCCGGATTGTGTTGAAGAAGCAGCTAAAGCAGGTGTTACTGCAATTATCCAGCCTGGCGGGGCAAAAAGAGACCAGGAGTCTATAGATGAATGCAATAAAAATGGTATTGCTATGGTATTTACCGGAATGAGGCATTTTAAACATTGATTATAGATACAGGCTTAAAGGAGAGGATTGGAATGAAAGTACTTGTTGTAGGAAGTGGCGGGCGTGAACATGCTCTTGTGTGGAAAATTGCACAAAGCAAATTGGTTGAGGAAGTATACTGTGCCCCAGGAAATGGCGGTATTTCATCAATAGCTATGTGTGTACCCATAGATGCCTTGGATGTAGATGGCGTGGTTAATTTCTCCAAAGAAAAAGAAATTGACCTGGTGGTGGTGGCAGCAGAAAACCCGTTAGCGGCAGGTATGGTTGACAAATTAGAAGAAAATGGGATAAGAGCCTTTGGACCAAATAAAGCTGCTACCATAATTGAGGGAAGTAAATCCTTTGCCAAGGAGCTTATGAAAAAATACGGAATACCTACAGCGGAGTATGAGGTTTTTGACAGTAGCGAAAAAGCTATTTCATATTTAGAAGAAAAAAACACCTATCCTATAGTTGTTAAAGCAGACGGACTTGCTTTGGGGAAAGGTGTGATAATAGCCCGGGATTTTGATGAAGCCAAAGAAGCAGTAAAAAGTATGATGGAGGAGAAGGCTTTTGGGGAAGCCGGGAATAAAGTTGTAATTGAGGAATTTTTGACTGGACAGGAAGTTACCGTCCTTGCTTTTACCGATGGAAAGACGGTAAAGCCTATGGTTAGTGCACAGGATCACAAAAGGGTATTTGACAATGATGAAGGACCTAATACAGGAGGTATGGGGGCTTTTTCACCAAGCAGGATATACACTCCGGAAGTTGAAAAGATTTGCATGGAAAAAATATTTATGCCTACAATAGAAGCTATGAATAAAGAAGGCAGAAAGTTTAAAGGAGTGTTGTATTTTGGTCTTATGGTTACAAAGGACGGTCCTAAGGTAGTGGAATACAATGCAAGATTTGGAGATCCTGAAGCACAGGTTGTGCTCCCAAGGCTTCAAACTGATATTTTGGAAATATTTAATGCTGTTATAGATGAAAAATTAGATGAAATTGATATAAAGTGGAGCGATAGCGGATGTGTATGTGTTATAATGGCTTCAGGGGGATATCCCAAAGAGTATGAAAAGGGTTTTGAAATATTAGGACTGGATGAAGCTCAAAAAGATGCTAATGTTGTTGTTTTCCATGCAGGAACCAAGAAGGAAAATGAAAAGTACATAACAGCAGGAGGAAGGGTCATAGGGGTTACTGCACTAGAGGACAGTCTGGATTCGGCAATTAAAAAGGCATATGAGGCTGTTGGAAAAATAAGCTTTAAAAATGCTCATTATAGAAAAGATATTGGGGTAAAATAAAAGAATTTCTCATGTGAGGTAGGTTTAATGGCGGACAAGTATATTTGTATTGATATTGGCGGGACAAAAATATTAGGTGCTATAGTTGATGAAAAAGACAATATAATTTGTGAGGTAAAAAAGAAAACCAAGGCTCATAAAGGTCTTGAAGTGGTGGAAGAAAGACTTTTAGGTGTGATAGAAGAGCTTTTGGAAAAATCCCAGGTACCAAAGGAAGAAATTGCAGCAATAGGAGCAGGTGCTCCCGGGGTTATAAATAAAGATACCGGGGAAATTATATATTCCCCCAACCTGCCCTGGAAAAACTATAATATAAAAAAAATTATTGAGGGCAAATTAGGAATACCTTTTGTTGTGGGAAATGATGCTAATGTTGGTATTATGGGAGAATGGAAATACGGTGCCGCCATAAATAAAAAAAATGTAGTTGGAATTTTTGTAGGGACAGGGATAGGAGGAGGGCTCATTGTAGATGATAAGCTTTTTACAGGGGCAAATCATTTAGCAGGTGAGCTGGGGCATATGGTTATAAATCCTGAAGGTCCCTACTGCAACTGCGGTCAAAGGGGCTGCCTTGAATCATATGCAGGAAAGGTGGCTATGACAAGGGAAATAAAGAATCAGATAAAAAGAGGCAGGGAGAGTATTTTAAAAGATTTAATGGATATGGAAAGTTCAGTTATTAGCAGTAAGCCGTTAAAAGAAGCTATTGAGGAAAAAGATGCTCTTGCTGTTGAAGTATTAGATAAAGCAATATATTACTTAGCTGCCGGGACAGGTTCTTTAATAAATATTTTTAATCCTGAAATGGTGGTATTAGGCGGCGGCGTAATAGAGTCTTTAGGCTGTTATATTATGCCGATTTTAAAGGAATATATAAAAAAATTTATACTTCCTGGCATGCTTGAAGGGACAGAAATTGTGGAAAGTGCATTGGGGGACCATTCTATTATATACGGTGCCCTTGCACTGGCTAAAGAAATTAAATAAAAGGTGTATTTTATTATGCTTACTACTAAAATAGGTATTTTAGGCGGGACATTTAATCCTATTCACAACGGGCATTTAATAATGGCAGAAGAAATACGGGAAACTTTCAGACTGGACAAGGTGCTTTTTATGCCTTCCGGAAATCCGCCTCACAAAACCGGCGGGGAAGTTATTGATAAAGAGCACAGGTTTAATATGGTTTGTGAAGCTGTAAAAGGGAATGATTTTTTTGAAGAATCCAGAATTGAAGTGGAAAGGGAAGGTTATACTTATACAATTGATACTTTAAGAAAATTAAAAACATTATTAAAAGATAATGTTTTGCTGTACTATATAGTAGGGGCTGATGTTTTATACGATTTATCAAAGTGGAAAGATTTTGAGCTGGTATTTAGAGAATGTGAGTTTATTGCGGCTTTAAGGCCCGGTTTTGAATCGGAAGGATTTGAAGGGCACATAAAGTATCTAGAAACTAAATACCATGCAAAAATAAAAAAAGCATATATTCCACTGATAGATATTTCTTCTACGGAAATAAGAAAGAGAGTAAAAGAGGGAAGGTCTATAAAGTATTTGGTTCCAGAAAGAGTGGAAAAATACATTAAAGAAAACAAGCTTTACTTATAAAAACAAACTTTGCTTATAATATAATGTGAGAAATATAATGCGAGTAATGTAATCTGATAAATATAATATGAGTAATATAATGGGAGAAATAGAATACCAGTAATATAATGCGAGGGAAAAAAAGTGACCAGGGAAGAAATGAAGGTTAAACTTAAAGAAAACATTACAAAAAAGCGGTTTGTTCACTCAATAAATGTGATGGACCTTTCAGAAGAACTGGCAGCGGCACATGGGGCAGACCGGGAAAAGGCTGCTGTTGCCGGGCTTTTACATGATTGTGCAAAAAATATTGAAGCTGATGAATTGTTGCGGCTTTGTGAAGAATATAAAATAGATGTGAATGATGTGGAGAGACTTCAGCCAAAGCTGCTGCACGGAAAGGTTGGGGCGGTATTGGCATCAAAGGAGTATGGCGTTACCGATAAGGAAGTTTTAGATGCAATAGAGCACCATACCCTTGGCAGGGAAAATATGACTACCATGGACAAAATAGTTTTTATTGCCGACTATGTTGAACCAGGCAGGGATTTTGAGGGGATTGAAGAACTTAGGAAACTTGCTTTTGTTGATTTAGACAGGGCTATAATTGTTTCCCTTGAAAACATTATGAAGCACATTATGACTAAAGGGCTTTTGATTCATCCTGTGGCAGTGCTGGCAAGAAATGATTTGATAAAAAAGAGAATGAGGAAATAATGTTTATTTACATAGATAGTTTTCATATGGTATAATTTGAAACTGAAAAGACCCTTTATGAAAGGAAGGATTGTGTTTTGAAACCTGATAAGATAGCCAAAAAAATAGCTGATGTACTAGAAGACAAAAAGGCAAAGGATATAAAGATTATAAATATAAGAGAACTTTCCACATTAGCTGATTATTTTGTTATAGCCAGTGGGACATCTGTTATTAATATAAAAATGCTTTCTGATGAAGTGGAAGCTAAAATGGAAGAAGAGAATGTAAAGCTTTTACATAGAGAAGGCTACAATAGTGCCAGATGGGTATTGATGGACTATGGCAGTGTTGTTGTTCACATTTTCCATGAAGAAGACAGGGAGTTTTATAATCTTGAAAGATTATGGTCAGATGGTATGAAAGAACAGAGTTAAAATAGAGGTGGAGGTATTTTTATGCACTACAATTTTAAGGAAATTGAAAAAAAGTGGCAGAAAAAATGGGGAGAAGAAAAACCATTTTCTGTAAAAGAGGATGACAGCAGAGAAAAATATTATGTTCTAGAAATGTTTCCTTACCCTTCAGGTAAACTTCATATGGGGCATGTCAGAAATTATTCCATTGGGGATGTTGTAGCAAGATTTAAAAAGATGAACGGGTACAATGTACTTCACCCAATGGGTTGGGATTCCTTCGGACTGCCTGCAGAAAATGCTGCTATACAGAGAAATATCCACCCTAATGAGTGGACATGGTCAAATATAGAAAGCATGAGGGAGCAGCTAAAAGGACTTGGAATGGGATATGATTGGGACAGGGAAGTGGCTACCTGCCATCCTGATTATTATAAATGGACACAGTGGATGTTTCTTAAGCTTTACAAAAACGGGCTTGCATACAAGAAAAAATCATTTGTTAACTGGTGTCCTTCCTGTTCAACAGTTCTGGCAAATGAACAAGTTGTAAACGGGGCTTGCGAAAGATGCAGTTCCACTGTTACAAAGAAAGACCTGGAGCAGTGGTTCTTTAGGATAACAAAGTATGCCCAAAGGCTTTTAGACGATATTGAAAAGCTCAAAGGATGGCCTGACAAAGTAAAGACAATGCAGCAAAACTGGATTGGCAGAAGTGAAGGTGTGGAAGTTGATTTTAAAGTGGACGGGCTTGATAAAACAGTGAGGATCTACACCACAAGGCCTGATACCATTTTTGGTGTCACATATATGGTTATGGCACCGGAACATCCTTTGGCAAAAGAGATTATAGAGGGAACAGAGCAGGAAAAGGCTTGCACTGAGTTTATTGAAAAAATGAAGTTTTTAAGTGAACTTGACAGGACAGCAACGGATGTGGAAAAAGAGGGAGTGTTTACTGGAAGGTATGTTGTTAATCCTTTAAACGGGGATAAAGTACCTTTATATCTTGGAAACTATGTACTGGCGGATTACGGGACAGGGGTTGTCATGGCTGTACCTGCCCATGACCAGCGTGACTTTGAGTTTTCAAAGAAATATAATTTGCCTGTAAAAGTGGTTATTCAGCCGGAAGGAGAAGAACTTAATGCAGAAAGTATGACTGAGGCCTATGAAGATGTAGGCTACCTTGTGAATTCAGGACAGTTTGACGGCATTAAGAGTGATGAGGCAATAGATAGAATAATAGACTATATAGAAGAAAAGTCCTTTGGTGAAAGGAAAGTAAATTTTAAACTCAGGGACTGGCTGATTTCAAGACAGAGGTATTGGGGAGCTCCTATTCCTGTTGTTTATTGTGATGACTGCGGTATTGTACCGGTACCCGAAGAAGATTTGCCGGTTGTACTGCCTGTAGATGTTAAGTTTAAAGGAGCAGGGGAATCACCTTTAGCAACGAATGAGGAATTTTTAAAGGCAAAATGCCCTAAATGCGGTAAAGAGGGAAGACGTGAAATTGATACTATGGATACCTTTGTTTGTTCGTCCTGGTACTTTTTGAGGTATTGTGACCCATGTAATGATAAACTTCCTTTTGAAAAGGAAAGTGTAGATTATTGGATGCCTGTTGACCAGTATATAGGCGGTGTTGAGCACGCAATACTTCATCTTTTGTATTCCAGATTTTTCATGAAAGCCCTCTATGATATGGGGTATGTATCCTATGATGAACCATTTAAAAATCTTTTAACCCAGGGTATGGTTTTAAAAGACGGGGCTAAGATGTCAAAGTCCTTAGGAAATGTGGTAAGTCCTGAGGAGATAGTTGAAAAGTACGGGGCGGATACTGCAAGACTCTTTATATTATTTGCATCTCCTCCGGAAAAAGACCTTGAGTGGAGCGACCAGGGGGTTGAAGGATGTTACAAATTTATTAACAGGGTGTGGAGGATAATAAATCACTTTATAGATATTGTAAAAGGTGATTATGAAGTAAATCCTGCAGGGTTTACAAAGGAAGACAAAGATTTGTGGTTTGTTATAAATAATTCAGTTAAGAGAGTAACTGATGATATTGAAAAGAGGTTTAACTTTAATACAGCAATAAGTGCCATAATGGAGCTTGTAAATGCATTTTACAATTACAGTGACAAAGTGCCTGATGAAAAGAAAAACAAGGGAATAATAAAATCAGGTATTGAAAAAATGATACTTATGCTGGCTCCGTTTATTCCTCATGCGGCAGAAGAGTTATGGTGCTCTATAGGAAAAGAGGGCAGTGTCCATGATGAAAAATGGCCAGGGTATGACGAAAGTGCATTGGTTAAAGATGAAATAGAAATTGTAGTTCAGATAAACGGAAAAGTGAGGGATAAAATTGTTATCCCGGCTGGACTGGATAAAAAAGAAATGGAAGAAAAGGCTTTAGAAAGTGAAAAAATTAAGATGGCAATTGAAGGAAAGAATGTTGTAAAAGTAATTTCTGTACCAGGAAAACTTGTAAACATTGTTGTAAAGTAACTACTTGTTGTGAAAAAGGTCTTGTTATTGTGAAGTATGGATTTTGTCTGTGAGGATTTTATTGTAGAGTAAGATTTGTTGTGGAGTAAGGACTAAAAAGGGCTTTGGCATAAGCAGTAAAAATGCTTTTGCACAGCCTTTTTTTCAGGGTTTTTTAAAATTTTTCATGGTTTAGAATTTTCCATGGTTTTTTATTTAAAATTTATTTTTTGCAATTATACTTCTGGATATTTTTTTAAGTGTGATTCTAAGAAGTATAAATGCAATGAGAAAAAATATTGTGCCATTTAAAATGCGCTTTAGAAGTGACTTTTTTGTGGAGGTACCAGGTTTTTTTTCGACAGGTTTTTCAGGGATTTTTTCTTCCACAGTGCGTGTTGCAATAAGGTCTACTTTTCCAAGGGATTTCTGACCGTTTTTTATTTCTATACTGCCTAATACATCCCCCTTGTATACAGGGGCGGTTATATTTTCATTAATGTTTTTTTCAAAAGTAAGCTCATTAATACTTGTCCCCTTTGGGAGAACGCATTCAAAATCTTCAGCTACAAGCAAATCCAAATTGCTGTTTCCTGAAGCATTGGAAACATGTACAGTTTCAGCATATGAATTTTTGGCAAGTACATGACGTAATGAGAAATTTTTAAATCCGTATTCTAAAAGCTCTTGTGAATAGGTGAATACATCGTTGTATCTTTCAACCCCCATTACAGCAGCAATTAATTCCATACCGCTTTCATCCCTTGCGGATGAAACAAGATTGGCCAGTGCCCTGTCTGTATATCCTGTTTTTATACCTGTAACCTCAGTGTAGTATTCGGATTTAGAAAAAAGTAGTTTGTTACTGGTGTTTAGAAAAATTTCTTCATCGTGTTTGTTTGTAGGAGGTATTCTGTAGTAGGTTTTTTTTACTATTTCTCTAAATTCAGGCAGTGTCATGGCATGCCTTGCCATGAGAGCTAAATCATAAGCAGAGGAAACATGCAGGTGACCGTCTGCTGTATTGTCCATACCTGAAGGGTTTACAAAATTTGTACACTCAGCGCCTAGTTCCTTTGCCCTTTTATTCATAAGGTCAAAAAACTCCTCATGAGAAGAACTTATGTTTTCAGCTATAACATAAGCGGTTTCGTTTGCAGACCTAATTAATAAGGCATTTAAAATGTGAATCAGCTTTAGCCTTTCCCCTGCTATAAGACCTATATGCATTCCACCGGCGCCGATATTGTCAATGGCAGACTGGCTTACAGTTACCATACTGTCAAGATCCCCATATTCAATTGCTAAAATCCCTGTCATAATTTTAGTTGTGCTGGCAGGATGCAATGGGGTTTTGGAATTATATTCACATAATACTTGGCCTGTTTTAAAATCCATGAGAATATATGCCCTAGCAGGTATATTTAAAGGTTGTGAATTTATTGGCAAGACAGTTGATATTGCCACAGAAAGAACTAATATAATAAAAAGTATTTTTTTCATAAATTCCTCCGTCCAGATACCTTAATTATGTAGTTTAAAAGAGCTGTTTTAGTTACGCCTTATTAAAGTATAACAAAAAAGTTGAGAAAAATGTATATTAAAATCAAAAAAAAAATTTAGGTAATTAAAGGGAAGAAGTATAATGATGTAGAATTATAACAATATAAGAGTAAAAATTTTTAAACAAAAATTTTTTAAATTAAAGTTATATCAAGTAAAGTTATATCAAGGCGCTAAATGTCCCCACCAAAAAGTATTCTTTGGATGAAGTATATAAATTAATATGGAGGGAATGCTTATGCTGAAAGAGATGTTAAATTCTGAAATAACCATTAAAAGAGGAGTTTTAATTTCTCTTATTACAGCATTGCTTCTTAGCATGTCAATGACAGGGTATTTACTAATTATGTGGGATTATGGCGAAAATGTGATTATGATGAAACCGGATAATGAAATGGTAGTAATTCCCGAAAAAGAAGAGGAGATAGAAAAGGAAGAAGAAAAGGACAAGATAAAAGTATATGTGGTGGGGGAAGTGAAGAACCCATCGGTAGTTACTTTGGAAAAGGGGCAGATAATAGAAGATGCAGTTCTTTTGGCAGGGGGATTTACAGAAAATGCTGATGTGGAAAATATAAATCTTGCTTACATACTTACAGAAAATGTTATGCTGCAAATCAGAGGCAAAAAGGATGTGAAAGACGAGGATGGAGAAGGTGCAGGGGATGATGAGGGTGTACCGGAAAGTGGAGGTGTATCTGAAAATACTTTTCGAGAAATATCAGATCCGCTTTTTCCAGGAATGAATATTGTAGCGGACAGCGGCGGTGTTGTTGTAGGTGAGAGTTTAAATAGTGTAAAATTAAAGATAAATATAAATACAGCTTCTAAAGAACAGCTGACTACACTGCCGGGTATAGGACCTGCAATTGCAGATAATATAGTTGCATTCAGAAAGGAAAACGGAAGGTTTGAAAAAATTGAAGATATAATGAAGGTATCAGGAATAGGTGATGCCAAATTTAAGAGATTAAAGGATTTAATAACAGTTGAATAAGGTTAAAAGCCCTCCAATTCAAGGTTTTTGACAAATATATGGTTTATAAAGTATAATTAAATTGCAAAGTGAGACTTTTTGTTTTTTGAAAATTGAAAGGGGGGCTGGTTTGTTAGCTTGTTGCCTAACAAAGCACATTAAATGAAAAAAGTATGTATAGCTGCGGTAATATCATTAATGGTATTATCGGGGTGCAACAACTCCAAGTCTTCTAATGAAAATGGTAATTTAGAGGAGAAGGCATTAAAAACTCTTGCAGCTGATTCTTTAGAAACCTATGTTGCGGGAAATAGTGAAAGCAATGAAAATGAAGAGACTATAGAAGAGACTATAGAAGAGACTATAGAAGAGACTATAAGGGATATAACTCTCTATTTTAGCGACTATCAGGCGGAATATACAGTTGCTGAAACAAGAAAAGTGGAAATTAAAGGAAGTATCGAAGAGACTGTTTTTGAAGAGCTAAAAAAGGGACCTGAAAATAAGGAACTATATGGTGTAATTCCCGAAGGAACAAGGCTGTTATCCATCCAGACAGAGGACGGGGTCTGTACGGTGGATTTATCAGAGGAATTTGTTTCTAACCAACCGGGAGGAACGGCAGCTGAAACTATATCTATTAATTCCATTGTAAACACATTGACAGAACTTGAGCATATAGACAGTGTACAGTTCCGTATAGAAGGAAATGTAAGGGAAGTTCTTATTCACCATGCTTTAGACAGACCAATAAAGAGAAATGAAAATGTAATAAAAAATTAACAAAATAAAAAAGCCGGTATTTTAGCCGGCTTTTTTATTTGACTTTCATCAAGGGTAGAATGAAAACAGTTCTAATTATGTAGCCTAAAAATATTGAAATTGCAGGCAGTACAAAAAGATACAACAGCACTTTTTTATATCGTTTTCTTCTCAATTTTTTAAATTTATCTACCCTTTTTTTTCTCATTTGTGCCCTCCACAAATTTATGCTTATTTACAATTATTTTAAATATTATACCACAAATTAATAAAAAATATTATTTCCAGGGAAAGTGTTTTTTAGGAAGGAAGTTTTAGTGTTATTGAAAAAAAGCCGCCTGTATAGTACAATTGAAGGGTGGTTTATAGGACAGGTTGGATTACAGTTTATAGGAAGTTTGTAAGACATAATAAATTTCTAAAACTTGTAATTATGGAGGAAGGATTAATGAGTATTGATGTAAGTAAGATGCCAAAACTGGGCTTTGGACTTATGCGTCTTCCGGAAAAAGACGGAGAAATAGATATGGAAAAGGTATGCAAAATGGTGGATATTTATATGGAAAGCGGGTTCAATTACTTTGACACCGCTTATGTGTACCACGGGGGAAAATCCGAAGTAGCAGCGAGGGAAGCTATTGTAAAACGTTATCCTAGGGATTCTTTTTACCTTGCAACAAAACTTCCTGCATGGGAGATTAAAAAAGCTGAGGATTGTGACAAAATATTTAATACGCAGCTTGAACGTGCAGGAGTGGATTATTTTGATTTTTACCTTTTGCACAGTGTGGAGGAAGGAAGCAATTATGACAAATATATAGAGTTTAACTGTTTTGAATGGGGAATTGAAAAGAAGAAAAAGGGTCAGATAAAGCATTTCGGGCTTTCATTTCACGGTTCCCCTGCTTTGCTGGAGAAAATTCTTTTAGAACATCCTGAGGTGGAATTTGTGCAAATCCAGTTAAACTATGCGGATTGGGATAATCCCATTGTCCATTCAGGGAAATTGTATCAAATGTTAAAAGAAAGAAATATGCCGGTAATTGTAATGGAGCCGGTAAAAGGCGGCACCCTTGCAAGTACCACGCCGGAAATTGAAGCTATGATGAAAAAACACCAGCCGGATAAGAGCATTGCCTCCTAGGCATTCCGTTTTGCAGGCTCTTTAGACGGTATAACCACAATATTAAGCGGCATGTCCAATGAAGAACAGCTTAGGGACAATATAGAAACCTTTACAAACTTTGAGCCTTTAAGCGATAAAGAGAGAGAAATTCTCAATGAAGTGGTTAAAGCTATGCAAAAACTTCCCACCATACAATGCACCTCATGCAAATACTGTTGTGATGGGTGTCCTGTCAATATCAGTATTCCGGATGTAATAAGTGCTTTAAACACACTGCGTATGTATGGTGAAGATGCAAGACCCCGTTTCTATTACGGCAATTTGGTGGAAAGAAGCGGAAGAGCAGGTGAGTGCATTGCTTGTGGTCAGTGTGAAAGTGTGTGTCCTCAGCATCTACCAATTATAGAGACAATGAAGGAGGCCTCTGAAATTTTTGATAAGGAGTAAAGCTTTGGAGACAGATAACATTAAATTTTATAAACAGATAACATTAAATTATAAATGTAAAATAATGAAATGAAAAATGTATAAAAATGAGAAGGGGATATAATTATGATTAATGTGAGAAAGGGATTTAAACATGTTTTAGCGGGGGTAATTATACTTAGCATGTTACTGCCCTTATGGGTGACAGCACAGCTTGAAACCGGCTTTTTTATTGAGGCAGGAAAGAATGAAGTGGAAGTGGGAAAAGAGTTTGATGTGTACGTTAAGGGGAAAGATGTGGAGGACATATACGCATTTGAACTGGACATAATTTTTGAGCCTGATAAGTTGGAACTGATAAAGGCAGAGGGAACAAATGAAGGCTATTTCGCATATAATTTCATGGATGAAGACAAAATTCACTTTGTATATACAAAAATAGGCGATGTATCGCCTTTAAAAGGGAACGTAAACCTTTGTAAATTTACTTTTAAAGTTCTTGAAGCTGCAAAGGCAAGTATAGAACTAGAGTCGGTAAGGGTTGTAAGTAGTGAAATTGTTGATACTAAAGTTGGGGATTTAGAGTCTTTGGATACAAAATATTCTTTTGACGATAAAAAAATATCTATAACAGGTATTTTAAAGCCTGAAGATAAAGAACCGTCATCTCCGGGGGGAAGTAGCGGAACCGGTACTCTGCCGGGCGGTAAAGATTCAGAAAAAGAGGATGAAAGCACGGGAGAGGATGATAAAGTTGATGAAGTAGGAGAGGACGGTAAAGATTGGGACAAGGACGGGGAGGAAATAGAAGAACAGCCAGGAGATGTGCCGGGTGCAGTGGTTTTTACCGATATTGAAAACCACTGGTCAAAGGAGTTTGCATTAAAACTTGTTAATTTAGGCATATTAAAAGGCTATCCGGACAATACATTAAGGCCGGATGAGAAAATAACAAGGGCAGAAGGCGTAGTCTTGCTTGTAAACACTCTGGGGCTGGAAATTTCAGATGAAGGGGAAATAAGTTTTAATGATAAAGACATAATTCCTGCATGGTGTGCAAATCATGTAAAGATTGCTTCAGAAAAAGGTATACTGAAAGGATATGAGGACAATACACTAAGGCCTTTTAACAATTTAACCAGAGCGGAAATGGTTGTCTTGGTAATGAACGCTTTTGGCATTGAAAAGGCAGGGCTTGATAAATCCCGGTTTAAAGACGGGGATGAGATACCCGGCTGGGCAGCGGATTTTATAGAAGGAGCGGTTAAAGAGGGAATAGTTAAAGGTTATCCGGACAATACATTTAAGCCTGGAAACGAAGTTACAAGAGGAGAAGTATTTGCCATAATTGCAAATTGTATAGATTAATTGTTTGTAATTTTTATAGATTTATGTTGATTATTTAATCTATAAATGGTATTATACGTATGTAAAAAAATATTAAAGAAGGTGATTATGATAGTAAAAAAAGTTTTAGCCCTGCTGATGGTTGTTGTACTCTGTATGACTATGCTGGCAGCTTGTGGGGTGGCAAAAGAGTGCTTTTTTTGTTCCGAGGAGAAGAAAGGAAAAACCATAGACTTTTTCGGGGAGAAAGTACATATATGTAATGACTGCGAAAAAGATATAAAATCAGCATTTGAGTAGCGGAATTTGCTTTTATATTGATGTACATATCAGAAAAAATTTATAAATAATAGTACCTGAAAAAGCACAATAAAGCTGTTCTGCTAAATAATTAGCGGGACAGCTTTAAAAAAACAAATCTAAAAATATATACTTGGTGTAAAAGATCAAAGTATAATAAATTAAAATCAGAGGGCAGTTAACAGCCCTCTGATTTTAATTCTTTGCTAAGTTTTTTTATAGCTTTTTTTTCTATCCTTGATACATACGACCTTGATATTCCAAGCATTTTAGCAATTTCCCTCTGGGTTTTGCTGGTGCCGTTTAAAAGGCCGTATCTTAATTCTAACACCATTTTTTCTCTATGCTTTAAAACATCCTTCATTTTCTTATAAAGGCGCCTGACCTGCATCTTTAACTCCACTTCTTCTACAACAGATTCAGAGTCATTGCCTAAAACATCAATTAAAGAAATTTCATTGCCGTCTCTGTCCATACCTATGGGGTCTTGGAGGGATACTTCGCTTTGGATTTTTTTATTTGACCTTATTTGCATAAGTATTTCATTTTCTATACACCGTGCAGCATAAGTTGCAAGCCTTGTGCCTTTGTCATAGTTAAAGGTAGCAATGGCCTTTATAAGACCTATTGTTCCTATTGAAATTAAGTCATCAGAGTCGCTTATGGTGGAGGTGTATTTTTTTACAATATGTGCAACAAGACGTAAGTTTCTTTCAATTAAAACATTCCTGGCTTCCTCATCGCCTTCTGACAATTTTTTTATATAATACTGCTCCTCTTCGGGTTTAAGAGGTTGTGGAAAAGAGCTGGTATTGGATATATAACCAAATACAAAAAAGATGTTTTTAAGGCATTCAATAAATGGAATAAACAGAATATTAAACAAAGTAAAGTACCTCCAATAAATAGGTTACTTTATAAGTATATGAATTGAAAGGTAGGTAGGTGCAAGTACAAAAAGGTTTTTTAAAGATTTTTTTCACAGATTTCCTTTGCAATTTCTTTAAACACAGGGGCGGCAACATCTCCGCCGCTTTTTCCGTCTTCTATAAATACCACTATTGAGTATTTAGGATTTGCTTTAGGAAAATATCCTGCAAACCATGCATGAACCACTCTTTCACCGTCAATAACCTGACCTGTTTCGGCACTTCCGGTTTTTCCACCGGCACCGCCATAGGCGTCTAAATTTGCTTTGGTGCCTGTTCCGCTTATAGTAACTTCCTCCATGTAAGACTTTATATTATCGCATATTTCTTTAGGGAGAATTCTTTCCCCCTCTTCTTTTTTTATTTTTTTTACAATGTTTCCATCTGAATCAACAATACAATCAACAATGTTAACGGTGTTTTTTATACCGCCGTTTGCTATAGTTGCGATGATGTTTGAAACCTGAAGGGGGGTGGCAAGAATATCACCCTGGCCTATGGATATGTTGGCAATATCCCCGTGGGTATAATATTTGCCGGGTTGGGGAAGATGCCCATTAGATTCTTCAATACCCTGTACGTTTATGCCTGTAAAAAATTTTTTGGCAGTTTCAAGTATATTTTCTATGCCTGTGTTTATTCCCAGTTCTATAAAATAAGAGTTGCAGGAAGAGGCAAAGGCTTTTTTAACATCTACAAAACCATGGCCTCCTGATGCATATGAGGAGCATTTAAACTCTTTATCCCCAAGCATAAGATAACCCGGGCAATAAAAATTTGAAGGAGGGGTTTTGTTATCCAAGTATGCACTTGCAAGAACTATAGTTTTAAATATAGAGCCCAGATTGTATGAGGCAACTGCCCGGTTAAAAAGCTCCTTATCAGGGCTGTCTAAATACTCATCTATTTTGTCGGGATCAAAATCAGGTTTGCTTACCATGGCTACAACATCGCCGTTTAGCACATTTTGAATGACAACTGCTCCTTTTAAATTTCTTTTATCCAAAGCATTTTCTGCTATTTTTTGTATGTGATAGTTAAGTGTAAGTTTAACATGAAGTTTTTTATAATTTACAGGATTTAAAAACCTGTATCCAAGTCCCGCCAGGAAATTATCACTTGGGTATGTTACCATTCCTATGGAACTTTTGGAGTTAAGGTTTAGAACTTGGTCATAAGATTTTTCAATTCCGGTCTGTCCAATGCCGTCTGCTTTATTTAAATAGCCTGTGACATGCTTTGCAATGCCGGAATTGTCATGGCGCTTTAGTGAGTTTATAAATGAAATACCGGGAAGTCTTTCCTTTATGAGGATAGTTTTAGTATTGTTGTCAGTCATATAAATAATGGGCTCTTTTTTAAAATCCACTAATCTTTTAAGTTCACCGGGATTTACATTAAGTATATTTGCAATTATTTTAATTGCTTTTTCATTACCCTTTAAATTAAGGGGCTTAATTACAACAAAAACTTCATTTACCCTGTTTGTAAAGGGGATGGAGTTTGTATCTAATATGTTGCCTCTGTGGCTTTTAATATCTAAAGAAGATATCCTTTGGCTTGTGGCTGATACAGCAAGTCTTTCACCCACTTGCACCTGTATGTAAAAAAATCTTATAATAAGAGAAATAATTGAAACAGAAAAAAAGAAAAGCAGTATATAAAGTCTTTTTTTAATCATTAAAACCCCTCAAAATTGTATTTTTAGTTTATTATTGCTTTTGCTATAATTCTTAACCATATAAAATTATTCCACAATTTTGCGGGGGTTATACATTAAATTTATACATTAAATACCGGGTTTATTCACTTTTTTTTCTTAGCATTGCATATTTTAATGCCTTTTGCTTGAGAGGCATGTAGACAGTCATTTGGGGGTGGGGGGCAACGGTTATTTCTTCATTATCAATATTTCTCATAGACTCTATCTTTTGTACAAAATAATCCCCCACAGGGTTTACAACTTCAATTTCATCTCCCACATGCATTCTGTTTCTCTGTTCAATTGTGGCAATTCCCGTTTCTTCGTCAAAGTCTTTTACAACACCTAAAAATTCATATTCCCTTATATATGAACTGGTATGGTAAATCTGATCTTCTGAAGTTGTTTTGTTTTTATAAAAACCTGTTGTATACTCACGGTGGCTTGCCTTTGACACTTCTTCAAGCCACTTTTTATCAAAAACATAATTGTCTTTGTCCCTGTAATAAGCATCTATTGCTTCACGGTAGGCCTTTACAACAGTTGCAACGTAGAAGGAGCTTTTCATACGTCCTTCTATTTTAAGGCTTGTGACCCCTGAGTTTATAATGTCAGGAATGTGTTCAATCATGCACAAATCTTTTGAATTAAATATAAAAGTACCTCTTTCATCTTCCATGACAGGGTAGTACTCACCGGGTCTTTTTTCTTCCATGAGATAGTATTTCCATCTGCATGGGTGGGCACAAAGACCTCTGTTTGAATCCCTGTATGCCATATAATTGCTAAGAAGACATCTTCCAGAGTAAGAAATGCACATGGCACCATGGATAAATATTTCCAGTTCCAAATCTTCAGGGAGTTTGTCCCTGATTTCTTTAATCTCTTTTAAAGAAAGTTCCCTTGCCAGTACAATTCTTTTTATGCCGTTTTCATACCAGAATTTAGCACTAAGCCAGTTGGTGTTGTTTGCCTGTGTACTTAAGTGAATTTTCATATGAGGTGCTGTTTCTTTTACCAGGGAAAACACCCCCGGGTCTGAAAGAATTATTGCATCAACACCTATAGAGCTCACTCTTTTAATAAATTCAGGCATACCTTTAATATCCTCATTATGAGGAAATATATTCATTGTAATATATACTTTTTTTCCTCTGTCATGGGCAAATTTTACCCCTTCTTGCAAATCTTCATAGGTAAAATTGCCTGCAGAGGCACGAAGACCGAATTTTGTGCCTGCAAGGTATACTGCGTCTGCACCGTAAACAACAGCCATTTTAAGTTTTTCCAAATTCCCCGCAGGGGCTAATAATTCAACTTTTTTCATATGTATTACTCCATAGAACTAATTTTATTTTTTGTAACTTAGTGCAACACCGTCCCCAATGGGGATGATGCTTGTTTCAAGCAGGTCATTATTGCAAATATCGTCAAGGAAAGTCCTAAGCCTTGTTACAATTGTTTTTTTCCTTCTCACAACCAGCTCATCATTTGCAATCATACCTTTATACAATATATTGTCTGAAATTAATACCCCTCCGCTGTTTAAAAGTCGGATGCACTGGGGTAAAAACTCAGGGTATTGGCCTTTGGCCGCATCTAAAAAAATCATGTCATATTTTTTATCCAAAATTTTCAGTACTTCTGTCGCATCTCCGTATATTATATTTATAGTATCTTCTAAACCGGCTTTTTTTATGTTGTCTTTAGCTCTTTCTATCATAATTTCATATCTGTCAATTGTATCAATTTTAGCGCCCTTTGGCAGGACAGATGAAATCAAAATAGATGAATAGCCTATGGCGGTACCCACTTCTAAAACCCTTTTTGGCTTTAAAATAAGTGTTATTACTTTTAAAAGTGCAGCGACTTCAGGCTGCACAATGGGTACATGGTTTTCTTCTGCATAATCTTCCAGCCGGGCTAATATTCCTTCATTTTTTTTGATTGTTTTTCTAATATAGTCGTTTATATAATCAATGGAGACCATATTCATACATCCTTTTGTAAAATACATTCTAAGTAAAATATATTCTAAGAAAAAATACATTCTAAAAAAAGTATAAAATATATTCAAAATAAAATACATTATAGTCAAAAAATCTAATCAAAAAAGCCAGTCAAATAAGCTTAATTAAATAAGCATGATTTTTTAATAAAGTACGCACATAAAAACAAGTCATGCTTAATAAGAAACACCGTATTTTTGTTTAGCTGCCTCGTGTTCTTGTAAAGTTCTTGAAAACTCGTGGCTTCCGTCGCCCCTTGCAACGAAGAACATATAATCAGATTCTTCATTAGGGTAGAGGGCAGCTATTATAGAATCAAGACCAGGTGAACAAAGAGGACCTGGAGGCAAGCCTTCGTGGAGATAAGTGTTGTACGGATGCTCTATTTGTGTGTCTTCATATGTTAAGTTTTCCTTTACCTTGCCGTCCCTTTGTAAAAGTATATACTGTATAGTTGCACATGACTGAAGTTTCTTAAACGAAGGGTCATTACTTTTTAGCCTGTTGTGAAAAACACTTGAAACAATTTCTTTTTCTTCAGGGATTTTTGTTTCTCTTTCAATTATTGATGCAAGAGTTATCACTTCATCCACAGTCATGTCAAGTTCTTCAGCCCGTTTATAAAACTCAGGTGTAAACTTAATATTAAAATTATCAAGAAATTTTCTTATAACCATTTTTGAAGTTGACTTTGGATCAAAAAAGTATGTGTCGGGAAATAAATATCCCTCTAAAGGAAATTCCCTTTCAGGAAGACCTTCTAAAAATTTATAATCAAACTTTTCCTCTGAGGCGGTTTTTATAAAGTCTTCCTTGTCTATAAGGTTGTTTTTTGCCAGAATTTCAACTGTTTCGGTAAAGGTTTTGCCTTCAGGTATGGTTACATTAATACTTATAGGATTTTGGCTTAATACACGCATTATTTCATCGTAGCTCAAATCCTTGGAAATTAAGTGCCGCCCGGATCTGTAATTTCCGTCATGACCATTAAAAAAGGACAAAAACTTAAAAATCCTGGGATATTTAATTATATCCTTCTCTTTAAGTATTTTGGCAATGTCATCAGTGCTGGAATTGAAAGGAATTTCAATTTCCACAGCTTCACCGGATTCTATTTTTTTAGTTATTTCACTAATGGTGAGTTTATCCGCATTGGTTATATACCTGTAGCTAACAGTTGCCCCTACAATGAAAACAAACGTAAAGAATAAAAAGTATAAAAGCAATGAACGGAAAATACTTCTTTTACGCTTTTTTGTTTTTCTTCTTTTTTTTGTCCTGTTAGTCTCCCCACTCATATTATTCACCACTCTGTATAAAATTTTTTAATTATTTATTTTTGTGACCATTTAATGCCTTTTTTCTAAGCCTTATATTTTTAGGTGTAACCTCCACCAGCTCATCATCTGCAATAAACTCCAAAGCTTGTTCTAAGCTTAGGATAGTTGGAGGCGAAAGCCTCAAAGCTTCATCAGAGCCGGCAGCCCTTATATTTGTCACATGTTTTTTCTTGCATACATTTATTAATATATCTTCTTGTTTTGCATTTTCACCAACAATCATGCCTTTATATACTCTAGTGCCGGGTTCTATAAATAAAGTACCCCTTTCCTGGGCGTTATAAAGCCCGTAAACAGAGGTTTCCCCCTCTTCCCAGGCAATCATGGAGCCTCTCCGCCTAATGGTCAGATCACCTTTATAGGACTCATATCCATAAAATACATGATTCATTATACCATTTCCTTTTGTGTCAGTCAAAAGTTCTGATCTGTAGCCAATAAGGCATCTTGCGGGGATTTTAAATTCCAGCCGCATGTATCCTTGGGCGGAAGAAGCCATATTAATAAGCTCGGATTTTCGCATTCCCAATTTCTCCATTACCACTCCCATATAATCTTCCGGTACATCTACTATTAAATATTCCACAGGTTCGCATTTAACCCCGTCTATTTCCTTATAAACCACAGTGGGTTTGGAAATTTGAAATTCATATCCTTCCCTTCTCATTGTTTCAATTAAAATGGAAAGATGCAGTTCTCCTCTTCCATACACTTTAAATGAGTCAGGGGAATCTGTTTCTTCAACTCTCAGACTTACATTTGTTTCAAGTTCTTTAAAAAGCCTGTCCCTTAAATGGCGTGATGTTACATATGTTCCTTCCTGGCCTGCAAAGGGACTGTCATTTACACTAAAGGTCATGGATATTGTAGGCTCATCAATGTCAACAAAGGGCAGTGGCTCTATTTTTTCTAAATCACAAATTGTTTCACCTATATTTACATCTTCTATACCTGATATTGCAACAATTTCCCCTAAAGAGGCAGAAGTAATCCCGATTCTCTTAAGACCTTCAAATGTGTAGAGATTGCTGATTTTTACCTCATCCACAGAGCCGTCTTTTCTGCAAAGTGCAGCAGTCTGGCCTGCTTTTATTGTGCCCCTTTCAATTCTCCCAATGGCAATTCTTCCAATATAGTCATTATAGTCTATACTGGACACCAAAAATTGCAAAGGCTCCTCCAAAGAACCTGTTGGTTTTGGAATGGTATTTATTATAGTTTCAAATAAAGGTTTTAAGTTTGAAGTCTTTTCATTTAAATCCAAAGTTGCATACCCTTCTCTTGCTGAAGCGTATACAACGGGAAAATCCAGCTGCTCATCATCAGCCCCAAGTTCTATAAAAAGTTCCAATACTTCACCCAGCACTTCCTGAGGTCTTGCATCAGGTCTGTCTATTTTATTTACCACCACTATTGGTTTTAAATTTAAACCCAGTGCCTTTGTTAAGACAAACCTGGTTTGGGGCATGGTGCCTTCAAAAGAGTCCACTAAAAGCAGCACACCGTCTACCATTTTTAAAACACGTTCAACTTCACCGCCAAAGTCAGCGTGTCCAGGGGTGTCCACTATATTTATCTTGACCCCGTTATAGTGGACGGCGGTGTTTTTAGAGAGGATTGTAATTCCTCTTTCCCTTTCAAGGTCGCCGGAATCCATAACCCTGTCATTTACATGCTGGTTGTCCCTGAATATCCCGCTTTGTTTTAACAATCCGTCTACCAATGTTGTTTTCCCATGGTCTACATGGGCGATAATTGCTATATTTCTTAAATCTTCCCTTATATGTATCACTTAAAAAACTCCTTGCAGCATTTTTATAACCTTGAATTTTTACATTAATAATTCTAAGTTATCATATTAGCTGTTGTCAACAAAAAAAACTTTTTCTAAATTTTTATTGACTTTGGTTATAATTTGTGTAAAAATGCCTAAAAGATTAATATAATAATCAATAGTGTATCGATACAGATGGAGGGATTTTAATGTCAGGTAGATTTGGTACAAGTAAAGATTTGGCAGAAATATTACGGGGCGGGGTAATAATGGATGTTACCAACCCTAAAGAAGCGGAAATTGCCCAGAAAGCAGGGGCGGTTGCAGTAATGGCGTTAGAAAGGGTACCGGCTGATATAAGAAAACAGGGCGGTATTGCAAGAATGTCTGACCCTAAGATGATAAAGGAAATAATTAATGCTGTATCCATACCTGTTATGGCTAAGGTGAGGATAGGGCATTTTGTGGAAGCACAAGTTTTAGAGGCTATAGGAATTGACTACATTGATGAAAGTGAAGTTTTAACACCAGCAGATGATAAGTGCCATATAGACAAGAAGGCGTTTAAAACTCCTTTTGTATGTGGTGCTCAAAATTTAGGAGAAGCATTAAGGAGAATTGCAGAGGGCGCATCAATGATAAGGACAAAAGGTGAAGCGGGAACCGGAAATATTATTGAGGCAGTAAAGCATATGAGAACTATGATGTCTGAAATAAGAAGGCTAAAAAATCTTCCAAAGGAAGAGTTAATGACTTTTGCAAAAGAAATTGCAGCACCATATGAGCTGGTTGTGAAAGTTGCAGAGGAAGGAAAACTTCCTGTTTTAAACTTTGCAGCAGGAGGAGTGGCAACACCGGCTGATGCTGCGTTAATGATGCAGCTTGGAAGTGAAGGTGTTTTTGTAGGCTCAGGAATATTTAAGTCTTCAAATCCTGAAAAAACTGCAAAGGCAATTGTGGAGGCAACTAAGTATTATAATAATCCGGAAGTTATTGCAGAGGTATCTGAAGATTTGGGAGAACCTATGCGCGGGGTTGAAATTCCCCAGGTATAAAGTTTATAAAAAACTTAAAATAAAAAACTCAAAAAATAAATCCCAATATGCCGTTTAGAAAAAATTTTTTCTAAATGGTATATTGAGGATTGAAAAAAGAAAAACTATATGATATACTACTTAACGGAAAATACACACGGAATTTGATTTATGGAAGGGTGCCGCAAGGGTTTTCCATAAAGATGAGAATTCCGGAGGTATAAACTAACCGGAGGTGTTTTTTTATGTCAGTTATTTCTATGAAACAGCTTTTAGAAGCAGGTGTTCATTTTGGACATCAAACAAGAAGATGGAATCCTAAAATGGCAGAGTACATCTTCACAGAAAGAAACGGTATCTATATTATAGACCTTCAAAAGACCGTAAAGAAAATTGAAGAAGCATACTTCTTTATCAGAGAAGTTGCAATGAACGGGCAAAAAGTTCTTTTTGTAGGTACCAAAAAACAAGCCCAGGATTCAATAAAAGAAGAAGCTACAAGATCCGGACAGTTTTATGTAAATGTAAGATGGCTGGGCGGAATGTTGACAAACTTCAAAACCATCCGTGGAAGAATCCAGAGATTAAAAGAATTAAACCAGATGGAAGAGGAAGGAATGTTTGAGGTATTACCTAAGAAAGAGGTAATAAAGCTTAGAAATGAAATGGCAAAGCTTGAAAAGTACCTTGGTGGTATAAAGGATATGGATGAATTGCCAGGGGCTTTGTTTGTAGTTGACCCAAGAAAAGAAAAAATTGCTATTCTTGAAGCAAGAAAATTAGGTATACCTGTTGTCGCTATTGTTGACACAAACTGTGATCCGGATGAAGTGGATTATGTTATCCCAGGAAATGATGATGCTATAAGAGCTGTAAAGCTAATTACAGCAAAAATAGCGGACGCAGTTATAGAAGGAAGACAGGGCGAACAATTGTCTACAGGTGAAGAACCACAGCAAGAAGTTAAGGAAGAAGTGTCATTACAAAAAGAGGAAGAACAAAAAGAACCTGAACAGAAGGAAGTACAACAAGAGGCAGAACAGCAAGAGGTAGTTGCTGAAGCTTAATTTTGTCAAAAAGTTTCTATTCTTCTTAAAAAGCCTGGCTTTTTAAGAAGAATAGATAAGATTATCAGTGTTATTAAATAATAATATTTAATAAATAGTTAAACAACTAAATAATTAATAAATTAACAAACTAAACTACCAGATTGTATTATGGAAGTTACTTGATGTAGTTAATTGTTAAAATAGTTATTTATAGTGATAAAATTATATAAAATTAAAATAAAGTTTGGAGGAGTAAGAATGGTTACTGCAGGTATGGTTAAAGAGCTTCGTGAAAAAACCGGAGCAGGTATGATGGATTGTAAAAAGGCTCTTGCCGAAGCTAATGGTAATATGGAAAAAGCTATAGAAATTTTAAGGGAAAAAGGTATTGCATCAGCTGCTAAAAAATCAGGCAGAATTGCAGCAGAGGGATTAGTTGATGCCTATATACATGGTGACGGAAGAATAGGTGTATTAGTAGAAGTTAATATAGAAACTGATTTTGCGGCGAAGAATGAAGAGTTTAAGACTTTTGTAAAGGATATAGCTATGCAAATTGCAGCAGCTAAGCCAGAATACATAAGAAGAGAAGAGATTCCGGCTGAAGTAATTGAAAAGGAAAAAGAAATTTTAAGTGCACAAGCCCGCAATGAAGGAAAACCAGAAAAAATTATAGAAAAAATGGTTGAAGGAAGAATAGAAAAATTCTATAAAGAAGTATGTCTTTTAGAACAGCCGTGGGTTAAGGACCCGGATAAGACTATACAAGATCTTTTAAATGAAAAAATTGCCACTATTGGTGAAAACATAAACATCAGAAGGTTTGCAAGATTTGAAAGAGGCGAAGGAATAGAGAAAAAACAAGAAGATTTTCAAGAAGAAGTTATGAAGCAAATTAAAGGTTAATTTTGATGATATTTATAGGAGCATATAATATATTTATATGTTCCTTTTTTAGAATAATGTTAAAATTTTAAAATATAATAAAAACTTTGAAACAATATTTTTATAAGAATATTTTAGAATGGGTGGAATTTTTCAATGCAGAAAATTAAATATAAAAGGGTTATTTTGAAAATAAGCGGTGAAGCTTTAGCAGGTGATAACAAGCACGGAATAGATACCGATACTATAAATGAAATTTCAAACAGGATTGAAAAAATATACAAAATGGGCGTTGAAGTGGCTATAGTTGTTGGCGGGGGAAATTTTTGGCGTGGAAGAAGCGGTGTAGGTATGGACAGGACAACCGCCGACTATATGGGAATGCTTGCAACGGTTATAAATGCTTTAGGACTTCAGGATGCATTAGAGTCAAAAGGAATTCCCACAAGAGTCCAAACTGCCATAGAAATGAGGCAGATTGCTGAACCCTATATTAGAAGGAAAGCGGTAAGGCATTTAGAAAAGAAAAGAGTTGTGATTTTTGCATGTGGTACAGGAAACCCGTTTTTTTCAACAGATACCACTGCAGCCCTCAGGGCGGCGGAAATTGATGCAGAAGTTATTTTGCTTGCAAAGAAAGTTGATGCTGTGTATGATTCGGATCCAAATATCAATCCAAATGCCCAAAAATTTGACCGGCTTTCATACTTAGATATACTCAACAAGGAGCTTGGGGTAATGGATTCAACTGCAGCTTCTCTTTGTAAGGACAACGATATACCCATTATAGTTTTTGGACTGGACAACCCTGAAAATATAGTAAAGGCAGTCTTAGGCGAAAATATTGGAACAATAATAAATAAGTAAAGGAGAGGTGGTAGTATGTCAAAAGAGGAATATAAAGAAATGAAAGAGAAAATGAATAAAACTTTAAGTGTTTTAAAGGGAGAACTTAACGGTGTCAGGGCGGGCAGAGCCAATCCTTCAATTTTGGATAAAATAAGTATAGACTATTATGGAACACCTACACCTATCAACCAGTTAGCTAACATTTCTATTCCGGAAGCCAGGGTTATAGTAATTCAACCATGGGAAAGCAGTGTTTTGAAGGATATTGAAAGGGAAATTCAAAAGTCGGATATAGGGATTAATCCAAGCAACGACGGAAAAGTAATAAGGCTTGTATTTCCTCCCCTGACTGAAGAGAGACGAAAAGAACTTACAAAAGTAGCGAGAAAATATGGGGAAGATGCAAAAATTGCAATAAGATCCATAAGAAGAGATGCTATAGAAAAAATGAAAGCTGCAAAGAAGAGATCAGAAATTACTGAAGATGATTTAAAAGTAGCTGAAAAAGAAATTCAGGAAATAACTGATAAATTTATTGCGGATATTGATTCCATTGTTAAGAAAAAGGAAGAAGAGATACTTGAGGTTTAATGAAACATGGTTGACAGGTTATTAGCATTGACTTTTATGGAAGCTAAAGAAATTATTGAAAAGGAAGGAAAGCATATATATTCTGTAAAAGTTGCATCACCACCTAAAAATCCATCAAATGAGTATGACGATGACTACAGGGTAATAAATGTAAGGGAACTGAATAAATTAGGTATTGAACTTATAGTTTGTAAGCCCCTCTTGTGTTGAGAGGGGTTTACAAGCTTATTTTGGAGGTCAGAAATGAGTTTTATTGATAGATTTTTTAAAAAAGATAAATATATTAATAAACTGAATAAAAGTAAATTGCCTAAGCATATTGCCATAATAATGGATGGAAACGGGCGGTGGGCTAAAAGAAGGGGGCTTCCCAGGACGGTAGGACATAGGGAAGGTGCCAAAACATTAAAAACCATTTCCACCTTTTGTGGGAATATAGGAATAAAATATCTAACTGTATATGCTTTTTCTACAGAAAATTGGAAAAGACCAAAAGAAGAAGTGGATGCTTTAATGGATCTACTCCTTGATTATTTAAAAAATGCAGAAAAGCATATTGGCGGAAAAGATGTGCGCATACAAACAATTGGGGATATAAGCGTACTTAGCAGTGAGATTCAAAAAGAAATTGAGAGGGTAACAAGGGAAACAAAAAACAACAGCGGGTTAATTTTAAATATAGCCTTAAATTATGGCGGAAGAAACGAAATGGTACACTGTGTTAAAAGCATAGTTGAAAAAATAGAAAAAGGTGAAATTACCAAGGAAGATATTAATGAGGAAATAATTTCTGAAAATTTATATACAAAGGATATACCGGATCCCGATATATTAATAAGACCTGGCGGGGAGAGCAGGCTGAGTAATTTCCTTTTGTGGCAGGCTGCTTATACTGAGATTTGGTATACAGATGTTTTATGGCCTGATTTTAGGGAAAAACACATTATTGACGCGCTGTTAGATTATCAAAACAGAAATAGAAGGTTTGGAGGATTGTAATTTTTATGAAAGTCAGGATAATAAGCGGTGTTATTGGGTTTTGTATACTGCTGGCAGTTTTATGGGCAGGAAAACTTGTGCTGGGCTTAGCTGTTTCTATAGTATGCCTTATTGCACTGTATGAATTTTATAAGTCAGTTTCTAAAGCAGGCTATAAACCGGTTAAATTACCGGGCTATTTATCAGCTTTTATATTGGCTTTTTTAGGAGTTGACCACTCTTTAACTCCGGCGGGGTTTTCCGGGGTTTTGGTACTGTTTATTTTTTTAAGCATTGTCTTTTTATTTTCTTTTATTATTTTTTTAAATAAAAAGCATAATATTATAGACATTTCTCTGTCTTTTTTCAGTATATTTTATATAACCTTTTTGTTTTCTTTTATTATATTGACAAGAAACCTTCCAGGCGGAAAATATCTCGTATGGTTTATTTTTATTGGAGCCTGGGCGACAGATACATTTGCATATTTTTCCGGTAGGTTTTTTGGAAAAAGAAAGCTTATTCCTTCTATAAGCCCTAAAAAAACTGTAGAAGGGTCAATAGGAGGGGTGATTGGATGTATGCTTATAACTGTACTTTATGGTATGTATCTTTCAAATATTAATATGCTTAATGGATTTGTCGTATACCACCTTATTCCTTTGGGTTTTTTGTGCGGGATAGTATCCCAGATAGGGGATTTGGCTGCATCTTCTATAAAAAGATATGTCAATGTAAAAGACTTTGGAAATATAATGCCAGGGCACGGAGGGGCATTAGACAGGTTTGATAGCATATTATTCTGTGCACCGGTGGTATACTTCTACATAAATATCCTGTATCTTTTATAAATATCCTGTATATTTATATAACAGCTTTACTATAACAGCTTTACGATATAACGGCTTTCCGGTATATGAGGTTTCAAATGCGGTAAATTTTAACTTATATAGTAAGTTTATTATATTAAGAGGGAGATTGTAATGGTTAAAAGTATTTCTATTTTAGGCTCAACAGGGTCTATTGGGGTTCAGACGCTGGATGTGGCGAGAAATTTAAATATTAAGGTTGAAGCTTTGTCCGGCAATACAAATATAGATTTACTTGAAGCCCAGGCCAGGGAATTTAAACCCAGTATGGTGGCGGTAAGAGATGTTGATGCTGCCAATGTACTAAAGGAGCGCCTTAGTGACTTAGGTATTGAAGTTGCAGGCGGGATGGAGGGTTTAAAGAGGGCGGCTTCTTTAGAATGTGTTGATATGGTTGTTGTATCTATAGTTGGGATAGCAGGGCTTATTCCAACAATGGAAGCTATAGAAAATAAAAAAAATATTGCCCTTGCAAATAAAGAAACCCTGGTAACGGCAGGATCCATTGTGATGAAAAAGGCAGAGGAGAAGGGAGTTAAGATACTTCCCATTGATAGTGAACACTCTGCTGTTTTTCAATGTTTAATGGGAAATATTATTGAAGATGTGTCAAAAATTATTTTAACTGCTTCAGGAGGGCCTTTTAGAAATAAAACAAAGGAAGAGCTTGAAAAAGTAACGGTTAAAGAAGCGCTGAAGCATCCTAACTGGGATATGGGAAGCAAAATAACAATAGATTCAGCAACACTGATGAATAAGGGATTAGAGGTAATAGAGGCAAAGTGGCTTTTTGGTTTGCCGGTGGATAAAATTGAAGTTTTGGTTCACCCTCAGAGCATCATTCATTCCATGGTGGAGTATAATGACGGTTCTGTGATGGCACAGCTGGGCTTGCCGGATATGAGGCTTCCTATACAGTTTGCCCTGAGATATCCTAAAAGAAGTGTCAATGGATTTCCAAAACTTGACTTTTTAAAACACAATAATCTGACTTTTGAGATGCCGGATACTGAAAAGTTTCCTTGTCTTAGACTTTCCTATGAAGCAATAAAGGCAGGTGGAACTATGCCGGCTGTTATGAATGCAGCTAATGAGGAAGTTGTAAGTTTGTTTATAGGAGAGAGGATAAATTTCATACAAATACCACAAATCATAGAAAAGGTTATGGAAAAACATCAGGTTAAGCACAATCCTTCTTTAGAAGATATAATTGAAGTGGATTTGTGGGCAAGGGAAGTTGTAAAAAAAATCATATAATAAATGGTCTATTGTGGTATAATAATAAAAAGGAGGTATTTTATGAGATTATTAATGGTTATACTGGCATTTAACTTCATTATATTAATTCACGAATTAGGTCATTTTATAGTTGCAAAATTAGCAGGTATAAAAGTTGATGAATTTTCCTTGTTTATCGGTCCTAAAATTTTTAGTTTTAAAAGAGGTGAAACTACCTATTCACTGAGGACTTTTCCTTTACTTGCATATGTAAAAATGGAAGGGGAAGGAGAAGAGTCTGATGATGAAAGGGCTTTTTGCAAAAAACCGGTTTGGGTAAGAGCTGCGGTTATTGCTGCAGGACCTTTGGCAAATATTATTTCAGCATTTATTATAATTGCCGTTTTGTACGGTATATCAGGCTATGGAACAACCATTGTAAGTGATGTTGCAGAAGACTCACCGGCATATGAGGCAGGTATCAGGCCGGGGGATAAAATTATAAGCTATGACGGCAAAAAGGTTTTCCAATATATTGAGTTTTTAAATTTTCTATATGTTTCAAAGGGCAAACCTACTAAGATTGAAATAGAAAGAGAAGTTGTGGTGGATGGTAAAAAGGAAAGGGAGAGAAAAGTACTTCCGGTAATTCCTGAAATAATTCCCGGTGAGCAGTATATAATAGGATTTACAATACAAGATGAGGGAAATTCCAACGTTGTAGGGAAACTTTCCGAGGACGGTCCCGGAATTGAAGCAGGGCTTTTAGTAGGTGACAAGATAGTAAAACTAAATGATAAAGAGGTTAGTAATATTGACGAAATCAGAAGTTTCATGCGTGAAAATAAGGAAAATCCTATAAGGGTAACAGTTGAGAGAGAAGGATACAGTGAGCCTTTTGAGATAAACATTACTCCTAAAAAAATAGTCGGGGAAGACAATTATTATGTTGGAGTAGCTTTTGCAATGGAAAAAGGAGAAAACTTTTTTGATGTGATAAAACATGCGGGTATTTTTACATTTTCTAATGCACGTATGGTTCCTATTTCCCTTGGATGGCTTATTACAGGCAAGGTTTCCTTTGCTAATATGGCAGGTCCTGTGGGAATTGGTTCTGTAATGAATGAGGCGGTTCAGGATGTACCCATAGGTTCAGCAATACTAAGGCTTTTAGAGCTTACCGCTTTAATTAGTGTTGCCATAGGAGCTACCAACTTAGTTCCGTTTCCGGCCCTTGACGGCAGTAAACTTGTGGTACTGGGAATTGAGGCAGTAAGGAAAAAGCCTATTCCGGTGGAAAAAGAAGCATTGGTTATGACTATAGGGTTTTTTATTCTCATTGGTCTTGCAATACTTATAACAACAAATGATATTATTAATTTAGTAAGGGGTTAAGTAATGCTGTATGATGCATTTATAGAGAGGAAAAAAACCAGAAAAATAAAGGTGGGAAATGTCTGTATCGGAGGGGATGCCCCCATTACGGTGCAGTCCATGACCAATACAGATACCAGAGACGCATTATCTACAATAGAGCAGATAAAGAGGCTGGAAGAAGCAGGATGTGATATTGTAAGGGTTGCAGTTTTAGATTCTGAGGCTGCAAGGGCAATAGCTGCAATAAAAAAGGCCATAAAAATCCCACTTGTTGCAGATATACATTTTGATTACCGCCTTGCTATATCTGCTATGGAAAACGGAGCAGATAAAATCCGGTTAAACCCTGGAAATATCGGGGACAGGGAAAGAGTAAGAAAAGTTGTTAAAGTGGCAAAAGAGAGGGGAATACCCATTAGGATAGGGGTAAATTCCGGTTCTTTGGAAAAGGAAATAATAAAAAAATATGGCGGTGCAACTCCGGAGGCCATGGTGGAAAGTGCTTTAAACCATGTAAGAATACTGGAAGAAGAGGATTTTTTTGATATAGCAATATCTTTAAAGGCATCAAGTGTGCCAATGACAATAGCTGCATACAGGCTGATGTCTCAAAAATCAGACTACCCTCTGCATTTAGGGGTTACTGAGGCAGGGACGGTAAAGGGGGGGACAATTAAGTCCTCCGTTGGCATTGGCTGTCTTTTGGCAGAAGGAATTGGCGACACCATAAGGGTATCTTTGACAGGGGAACCTGAAGAGGAAGTAAAGGTTGGGAATTCAATACTAAAGGCACTGGGGCTTAAAAAGGGCGGTATTGATATTATATCATGCCCTACCTGTGGAAGGTGCAGGATAAACCTTATTGATATTGCAAATAAAGTTGAAGAAAGACTTTCTTTTGACGATAAAAGTATTACCGGTAAAGATATTAAAGTTGCAATAATGGGGTGTGGGGTTAACGGTCCGGGAGAAGCAAAAGATGCAGATATAGGAATTGCCGGGGGGAAAAATGAAGCTCTGCTGTTTAAAAAGGGCAAAATAATAAGAAAAATCCCCCAAGAGGAAGTTGTGGAAGAGCTAATTGAAGAAATAAGGAAACTAAGGAGTTGTTGAAGGTGAAGGTAAGCGCTGTTATACCTGCCTACAATGAAGAAGCCACTATTGGAAATGTTATTGGCATTTTAAATAATATTCCCACTATTTCAGAGGTAATTGTTGTAAGTGACGGTTCTACTGATAATACCCCTGCTATTGCAAAAAATATGAGGGCAAAGGTTATAGAGTATAGTGAAAATAGAGGAAAAGGGGCGGCAATAAAAGCTGCCATTGAGGTTTGTGAGGGGGATGTTATCCTCTTTCTAGATGCTGATCTTATAGGGCTTAAAGAGGAGCATGTTTATAAATTGCTGATGCCGGTTATATATGATAAAGCAGATATGACTGTCGGTGTATTTACAAATGGCAGGTTTTCCACAAATTTTTCCCACAAAGTTTCACCTAAATTGTCAGGCCAGAGGGCTGTAAAAAAGTTTGTTTTGGATACCATGAAGGATGCTGACCTGGCAGGGTATGGAATTGAAGTACTGCTGAATAACCATGCAAAAGAAATGAAAATAAGGGTGGAGAAAATAGAGCTTTATGGAATGACCCATGTTATGAAGGAGGAAAAGTTTGGGGTGTTCCGTGGGTTTTTTCACCGTATGAAAATGTACTGGCAAATACTAAAAGGCTTAAGACTTGCCAAAAGATAAATATTTTATTAAAAAAATTCTTGACAAATTTTTATTTATCTGATATCATAAATAACGCAACAAGAAAGAAGAAGTTATTCGCTTCTCACCTTACGAACAAGCATGCTTCTGTAAGGTTAATATAAACAAAGGTTTATTATTTTGTGATGAAGCGAATCTTTTTATTGATTCGTTTTTTTAATTTTATGAATAATATAAAATTAGGAAAAAAACCCGGAGGTGTTTTCTATTAACAAAAACGAAATAATGGTTAATGAAATGGTAAGGGACAAAGAAGTGAGGCTTATTGATGTTGATGGCAAGATGATAGGAATTATGTCTTCAAAGGAAGCGCAGAAAATAGCAAATTCCAAAAACTTAGATCTTGTTAAAATAGCTCCTAAGGCTAATCCGCCTGTGTGCAAAGTAATGGATTATGGAAAGTATATGTTTGAACAGGCTAAGAGGGAAAAGGAAGCTAAAAAAAATCAAAAAGTTATTAGTGTAAAAGAAGTGAGGTTATCTGCTTCAATTGAAGACCATGATTTTGAAGTTAAGGTCAAAAATGCAATAAGGTTTCTACGCAGCGGAGACAAAGTAAAGGTAACTATAAAATTTAGAGGAAGGGAAATGAACTACACCTCGCTGGGTGAAAAAGTCTTGGAAAGATTTGCTAAAGCTGTTGAGGATTATGGTACTGTAGAAAGAAAGCCTAAATTAGAAGGCAGGAATATGCTAATGATACTAAATCCTAAGCAGTAGTATAAGCAGTAATATATAGATAAAAGGAGGAAAGAGGAATATGCCTAAGATTAAAACCCACAGCTCTTCAAAGAAGAGATTTAAATTGACTGGTACAGGCAAGGTTAAGAGAAATAAAGCCTATAAGAGTCATATATTAACTAAGAAGACTTCTAAGAGAAAAAGAAATTTAAGAAAATCAGCAGTTGCATCCGATGCAGATGCGGCGGTAATTAAGAGACTGATTCCATACAAATAAAGGAGGTATGCTGCTATGGCAAGGGTAAAAAATTCAGTTGCTACCCGTGCAAGACGCAAAAGAACGTTAAAACTGGCAAAGGGATATTTTGGTGCTAAAAGCAAGAACTTTAGAGTGGCAAACCAAGCAGTAATGAAGTCCCTTGTTTATGCATATAGAGACAGAAAGGCCCGCAAGAGAAATTTCAGACAGCTGTGGATTACAAGAATAAATGCAGCGGCAAGGATGAACGGGCTTAGCTACAGCAAATTTATGAACGGCCTTAAAAAGGCAGGGATAAACTTAAATAGAAAGATGCTGGCTGAAATGGCTGTTAACGACTCAAATTCTTTTGCGCAGTTGGTTGAAAAAGTTAAAGAAGCTGCAGAGTAAAAGCTAAAAATTACAAAGATATAGATAAAAGAGAGCTCAAAAGCAGCTCTTTTTTATTTTGGAGGTGTTTTGGTGAAATATATAAGCAGCAATAAAAATGCTTTCATTAAAGAAGTAAAATCTTTGAAAAATAGAAAATACAGGGAAGCTAAAAACATGTATTTTATTGAAGGTATCCGGTTTGTACAGGAGGCTTTAAAGGAAAACATAAAACCTTATAAGATATTTATTTCTGAAAAACTTGAAGGTGTAAAGGGTGGTAAGGAGATACTTAAAACCATTAATGAAAAAAAGCTGGATTATTTTGTTTTGCCCCACAAGCTCTTTAAAGAGATTTCAGATACAGACAACCCCCAGGGAATACTGGCTCAAATTGAGATGAAAAAGTATTCTTTAGAGGAGATGGTTAATGAAAATAATTTTTTAGTGGTTTTAGACGCTATCCAAGACCCCGGCAACATGGGTACAATAATAAGGACAGCTGATGCTGCGGGGGCAACGGGGGTGGTTTTGTCTGAAGGGTGTGTGGATGTCTATAACCCGAAGGTTTTAAGGTCTACAATGGGATCTGTTTTTCATGTACCCATTTATAATAGCAAAGATATTTTAAAAGATTTGAAGTATTTTAAGGAGAAAAAAATAATGATTTGTGCATCCCATTTAGAAGGAGAGACAGCATACTTTAATTTAGAGAATGTGGATAATGTTGCAATTGTCATTGGAAATGAGGCAAGGGGTATAAGGGATGATATTAAAGATATTTCAGATGTTTTAGTTAAAATACCTATGAAGGGAAGAGCTGAGTCTCTTAACGCATCAATTGCGGCAGGTCTTTTAATATTTGAAATTATGAGAAAAAGAATTTAATTTTAAATTTATATGTTTTGAAATTGTCTATTTAGCACATACTATTCTAGAGGTTTAACGTTTAGAATCAGAACTTCTAGAAAGGAGTATGTTCTAGTGGAATTATATTTAAATAGAATAATTGTTCTTTCATTTTTAGCGGTGATTTTACTGTGGATTTTGTTTAAGAAAAATATAAACAGAGAGTTAATTCAAATAAAAAATGTGGAACTTACATGTGATGAACTTGAAGAACATGCTAAAGAAATTGCCTATGACCATAATATTCTTAGGAAACCTGATATTTTCAACTGGCCTGTTCCTAGAATGAATGAAAACTATAAATATATTGTATCTGTTTATAAGGCACTTAATGAAGACGTGCAAAAGGGAATTGCTACAACTCCTGCAGCTGAATGGTTGCTTGATAATTTTTATATAATAGAAGAACAAGTTAAAAGTGTCAGAAAAGATTTGAGTAAGGACCTGTATTTACGCCTTCCTGCAATCAGCTATGGTCCATTAAAAGGATATGCAAGAGCATATGCAATAGCTTTGGATCTTATATCTCACACAGATGGCAGGATTGATGAGGATGTTCTAATTAACTACATAAATGCATATCAGACCAATAATATTTTGACAGGTAGGGAAATTTGGGCTCTTCCTGTTATGATTAAAATTGCCATTGTGGAAAAGATAAAATATTTGTGCGAAAAAATAATGGAGTCCCAGATTCAAAGGAGAAAAGTTGAAGAAATTTTTGAGGGCTTTAAAAAAAGCAAAGGGGATGTATCTGAACTTATAAATAATATAAATTCATATTTAAAGGGAAAAAGCTATATTGATTCAACATTTGTGGAGCATCTTTCATACAAACTCAGGAAGATGGGTAAAAATTATGCCCATGTCTTACGCTATGTAGATGAACTGCTTTCAAAAAACGGGACAAGTGTGGATGAAATTTCCCATAAAGAACATAGAGAGCAGACTCAGAGAAAAGGTTCCATTGGAAATTGTATTATAAGCTTAAAATTTATATCTACAACTGACTGGGTGGAAATATTTGAAACCTTAAGTAAAGTGGAGGGAATATTGAGGGAGGACCCTTGCGGTACTTATCCTTTAATGGATCTTCCTTCTAGAAATTATTACAGAAAAAAACTTGAAGAGATGTCAATGCTCTTTAATGTTTCAGAGATACATGTTGCCAAAAAGGCTATTGAGCTTGCAAAAGAAGGGTATGAGAATTCCCAGCCGGAAAATGCCCACAAAGGTCATGTGGGATACTACATTATAGACAATGGTGTAAAGGAACTGGAAAAGGAATTAGGTTATGAAAAGGCTTTTTTTGGGAAAGTTATAGACTTTTTAAAAAGCCACCCTACCTCTGTGTATATTGGCGGAATAGCTGTCCTCACTATAATGGTCCTTGGGTTTATTACAGAGTATGTAGTAAACAGAACACAGGATGAAACTTCAACTGTCTTTGCTATTGTAGCTTTGCTGGCTGTTTTTATTCCTGTATCAGATATAGCGGTAAATACAGTAAACTGGCTATTGAGCCATGTGGTAAAGCCTTCCTTTTTGCCTAAACTGGAACTAAAGGAGGGTATACCTGAGGAGCTTAGTACCATGGTGGTGATACCCGCCCTCCTTCCTGATGAAAAAAGAGCCGTTGAGCTTATTAAAAATTTAGAAGTTTATTATTTAGCAAATAAAGAGAAAAACCTTTATTTTGCTCTTGTTGGAGACTATAAAGATTCCGAAAAAGAAAATATGCCCAATGATAAAAAAATAGTTGATGCAGCTTTGGCTGAAGTTGCCCGGCTGAATAAAAAATACAGCGGTGGAAAAGAAGATATTTTTTACTTTTTTCACAGGCACAGGCAGTACAATGACAGGCAAAACAAGTGGATTGGCTGGGAGAGAAAAAGAGGGGCTCTTGTTGAATTTAACAGTATGATTTTAGGTTCAAAGGAAACAAGTTTTTCTATTATGTCAAAGGATGTGGATAAGCTTCCTAAAATAAAATACATTATTACCCTTGATGCGGATACAATACTTCCCCTAGGCACTGCCAAGCGCCTAATCGGCACCATGAGCCATACTTTAAACAGACCTGTTATAGATAAGGAAAAAGGCATTGTTGTGGATGGCTATGCCCTTTTGCAGCCTAGGATAGGTTTTGATATAGAAAGTGTGAATAAATCACTTTTTTCAAGGATTTTTGCAGGAGAAGAGGGAATTGACCCTTATGCAAGTGCAATATCTGATGTTTATCAGGATTTATTTAAAGAAGGGATTTTTACAGGCAAGGGTATATATGATTTAGAAGTATTTCAAAGTATTTTGAAGGATGCTATTCCTGAAAATACAGTTTTAAGCCATGACCTTTTGGAAGGCTCTTATGTAAGGGCAGGGCTTGTTACAGATTTAGAGCTTATTGACGGGTATCCGGGTAAATACAGTTCTTATGCCATGAGACTGCACAGATGGGTAAGAGGTGACTGGCAGCTTATTCCATGGATTGGCAGGTATGTAAAAAACCAAAAAGGGGAAAAAGTGAAAAATCCTCTTTCTGTGGTGGCTAGATGGAAAATATTAGATAATCTTAGAAGAAGCCTTGTGGCTCCTTTTACCATGCTGTTGATTGCATTGGCATTTAGCGTCCTGCCGGGAAGTCTTTGGTTTTGGCTTGGTATTGTAATTATAAATATCTTCTTTCCTTTAATAACAGGAGGGTTAGACTATGCTGTTTCAAAACCCATTAGTGCACTGAAGTCCAAAAGTTATACCCCTGCAATTTGCGGCTTAAAGGCATGCTTTTTGCAGCAGGTGCTTCAATTTGTATTTTTGCCTTACCAGGCATATCTTATGGTGAATGCTATATCCATAACCATAGTGAGGGTGTTTTTTACAAAAAGAAATATGTTGGAATGGGTAACAGCATTAGATGCAGAAAAAACCATAAAGGACTCAATAGGAAGCTATTTTATAAGAATGAGGTATGCCATACTTCAGGCAGCGTTAGTACTTCTTTTGACAATATGGCTAAAGCCCGGCTATATAGCTGTAGCTGCAGTTCTTTCTGCTATCTGGGCAATATCCCCTTATATTGCATACAGGGTAAGTAAAGAGACGGTGCATAAAAAGGAATTTTTAACCAAAGAAGACAGGGCGGAGATTAGGAGAATTGCCAGAAAGACCTGGAGATATTTTGAGGAGTTTATGGACAAGAAGAACAATTATATCCCGCCGGACAACTATCAGGAAGATCCGGCAAATGGCATAGCCCACAGGACATCCCCTACAAATATAGGATTGGGGCTTTTATCAGCATTAGCTGCAAGGGATTTGGGCTATATAAATATAAGCAGGCTTTACAAAATGGTGGAGAGGGCAATTTCAACCGTTGAGAGGATGGAAAAATGGAACGGGCATCTGTATAACTGGTATGATACCAGGACTTTAAACATATTAAGACCTGCTTATGTATCCACTGTGGACAGCGGCAACTTTGTAGGGTATCTTATTACTCTTAAAGAAGGGCTTTTGGAGTACTTAAATAAACCTGTATTGGACAAAAGTTTAGTACATGGTTTAAAAGATACCATTTCCCTTATTGAAAAGGGAGATAACCAAACATGTACAGGTACAGAATATATTGACAAGTTTTTGGAAAGTGAAGAAGTTTTTGATATTGACCTTTTTAGAAACATTTTGGAGAAAGTAGCTTGTGACGAAGAAAATAAAAGCAAAAAATTTGATATATGGGAAATGAAAACAAATAGTATGGTGAATGAATTTAAAGAAGAAATAAAAAGGTTTTTCCCATGGACAGCTTTTATAAATGACATTACAAAAGAGCTTAAAGATGCCGGTGAAGAGGTAAAAGAGCTTTTTGACGGAATGATTAAAAGGCTTAAAAAACCAATTCCTTTAAAAGATTTATCAAAAGAGTACGGTGAGGCGGCAGCTATTATAGAAAAGATAGAAGAATTATTGAAAGTTAAAAAGAGTAAAGATGTAAGTTTTTTAATACTGGAAAAATTTAAAAAATCTCTTTTGCAGTCAATGGGGGAATTGGAAAATTTTATTAACAACTATACAGTTTTAATTGAGAGAATTAAGAAAATTTCAGACGATACAGAGTTTATACACTTATACGACAGGAAGAGACAGCTGTTTTCAATAGGGTATGATATGCAAGAAGGAAGCCTTACCAATTCATACTATGATTTGATAGCTTCAGAGGCAAGGCAGGCAAGTTTTATAGCCATAGCAAGGGGTGAAGTGGAAGAACAGCACTGGTTTAAGCTGGGAAGAACTCTTACGCAAATTGACAACTACAAAGGTATGGTGTCCTGGAGCGGGACTATGTTTGAATACCTTATGCCCCTTCTTATAATGAAAAGAAGTAAAAACACATTAATGGACGAGACATATTCCTTTGCCGTAAGAAGTCAGAAAAAATACGGCAAACAGAGGAATGTGCCCTGGGGTACTTCAGAGTCAGGGTTTTATGCATTTGATATAGATTTAAACTACCAGTACAAGGCATTCGGGGTGCCCTGGCTGGGGCTTAAGAGAGGTTTGGTGGAGGATATGGTGGTTGCACCTTATGCAACTATGCTGGCTATGCTGGTAGACCCGGTGGCTTCTATAAAGAATTTAAAAAGGCTTGATAAGGAAGGGGCAAACGGACCTTATGGTTTTTATGAAGCGCTGGACTATACCCCTGAAAGAGTTCCTATGGGTGAGAAAATGGGAATTGTAAAGAGCTACATGGCTCACCATCAGGGAATGAGTCTTTTGGCTTTAAATAACTGTTTAAATGACAATATAATGCAAGAACGCTTTCATTCAGACCCTGTGGTGGAAGCTGCCAAACTTCTGCTGCAGGAAAAAGTGCCAACAAACATTGTATTTACAAAGGAAAATAAAGAAAAGGTTATTCCATTTAAGGATATTGTATACACAGAGGAGGATTCACGCAGGGAGTACAAAGAGCCAAATTTTGTACTTCCAAGGGTTCATATTTTATCCAATGGCAGTTATTCTGTTATGGTAACAGACAGGGGCACAGGTTATAGCAGGTGGAAAAACCTTGATGTTACAAGGTGGAGAGAAGATGTGGTTTTAGACAGCTATGGCACAATATTTTATTTTAGAAATACAAAGACAAATGAATGCTGGTCATCCTGCTATGGTCTCTACGGCAAAAAACCAGATAACTACAAGGTATCCTTTATATCAGGTGAAGCCCGCTTTTTCAGGCAGGACGGGGATGTGGACACATTGGTACAGGTGGCGGTTTCCGCTTCAGATAATGCAGAAATCAGGAAAATAACCCTTACAAATCACAGCCAGGAAAGCTGTGTTGTGGAAATAACCAGTTATTTTGAAGTGGTTTTGGCTCACCATGCTTCAGATGTGGTTCATCCTGCTTTTAGCAACCTTTTTATCAGGACGGAGTTTGTTCCTGAATATAACAGCATCATTGCCAACAGAAGACCCAGAATGGAAGGGGATAAAACAGTGTGGCTTGCACATACACTGTGTGTAGAAGGGAAAACTGTGGGAATAGTCCAGTTTGATACTGACAGGCTGCAGTTTATAGGAAGGGGAAGGGATGTGTCAAACCCTGTGGCTCTTGACCCTAATAAGCCCCTGTCCAATTCGGTAGGTCCGGTTTTAGACCCTGTGGCAAGTTTGAGACAGATGGTTGAAATAGAGCCTGAAAGCTCAGTTAAAATTTCCTTTGTCACCCTGGTGGCCGACAGCAGAGAGGAAATTTTAGAAATGCTGGATAAATACTCAAAAGAGGGTGTTATAACTGAAGAATTTGACCTTGCCCATACAAGGAGCAGGGTAGAGGCCAGGTATTTAAATCTTAAAGCTAAGGAAATTGAATTTTACCAAGAATTAATGCCCCATATACTGTTTATAAGCCCGCAGCAAAAATTGAGACAAAAATGTATATTGGATAACAAAAAAGGACAGTCGGCGCTGTGGGCATACGGTATTTCAGGGGATATACCCATTGTCCTTGTTATACTTGATAAAACAGATGATATAGAGATTATTTATGATGTTTTAAAGGCACATGAGTACTGGAAATTTAAAAATATAAAAGTTGACCTGGTTATCATTAATGAGGAGGAAAACAGCTACAACAACCCGCTGCAGGGACTTTTATACGATGTTGTATCCAAAAGCCATGTCCATGATATGATAAACAAACCTGGCGGCGTGTTTATCCTGAAGGGAAGCAATATGGAAAAAGAAGATATTGACTTAATTTGTGCCACTGCCAGGGTGGTGCTGGATGGAAAATCAGGAGATTTGGCACAGCAGCTTATGAGGGAAGAGAAAAGAAGCCTGCCTCCATTAAGGGAGTTTAGCCCTGAGGTCAGGACATATGAAAGAAAAACATTTTTTGAGGATAAGGAACTGGGCTTTTACAATGGTATAGGCGGTTTTAGCAAAGACGGCAGGGAATATGTAATTAACCTTGAAAAAAATACAAATACCCCTTTACCATGGTCAAATATTATATCCAACAAAAAATTCGGATTTTTGGTAACAGAGTCGGGTTCAGGCTATACATGGTATAAAAACAGCCGTGAAAACAAACTTACCCCCTGGTCAAACGATCCGGTAAGCGATACTCCGGGAGAGATTTTGTATCTGTGTGATGAGGAGGACGGAAAGCACTGGTCAGCTACTCCTTTGCCAATACGAAATGATGAGCCTTATACTGTAAGGCACGGTTTTGGTTATACTGTGTTTGACCATGAGTTTCACGGAATTATGCACAATATGGTGCAGTTTGTTCCATTGGAAGACTCAGTGAAATTAAGCATTATGAAAATAAAAAATACATCCCAAATAAAAAGAAAAATAAACCTTGTGTACTATATAAGGCCTGTTATGGGGGTAAGCGACCAGTTTACCGCACCCCATATAAGTACAGATTTACACGATTCAGGTGCTGTATTAATAAAAAATAATTATAATGAAGAGTTTTTAGATACAATTGGTTTTATACATTCATCAATGAAAATTACTTCAGTAACAGGGGACAGAAGGGAGTTTTTTGGCACAGGAAATATAAGGGAACCTCAAGGAATAAAGCAGGTGGAGCTTTCAGGAAAGACCGGGGCAGGACTGGATCCTTGTGCTGCTTTAAGTGTACATTGTGAGTTGAACCCCGGTGAGGAAAAGGAAATTGTATTTTTGCTGGGTGCAGGAAGCTCTATGGAGGAAGTTGGAGGCATTATTGAAAAGTACAGGAAGATAGATGAAGCTAAAAAGGCTTTAAAGGAAGTAAAGGAGTTTTGGGAAGAAAGGCTTGGAAGAGTGCAGTTTTATACTCCTGATACTGCAATGGATTATTTGCTGAATGGATGGCTCATTTATCAGGTTATTTCATGTAGGATATGGAGTAGATCAGCATTTTACCAGTCAGGAGGGGCATACGGCTTTAGGGACCAGCTTCAGGACTCTATGGCAGTTGCCCATGTGTGGCCTGAGATTACAAGAAATCAAATTCTCATTCATTCAAGGCACCAGTTTTTAGAGGGAGATGTACAGCATTGGTGGCATGAGGAAAAATATAAAGGAACAAGGACCAGGTTTTCAGATGACCGGTTATGGCTGGTTTATGTTACTTTGGAGTATTTAAAAATTACAGGGGATTATGATATATTGCTTGAGAAGACCCCATATTTAGAGGATGAGCCGTTAAATGAATATGAAGATGAAGCCTACCGTATACCAAGGGTTTCTGATACATCCGGCACTTTATATGAACACTGCATAAGGGCAATAGAGATATCTTTGAAATTTGGGGAAAGAGGAATACCCCTTATGGGCTCAGGAGACTGGAACGACGGTATGAATACCGTAGGAAACAAAGGAAAAGGGGAAAGTATATGGCTGGGCTGGTTTTTGTGCTCTATATTAAATTCATTTGTGCCTGTCTGTGAGAAAATGGGGGAAAAGGAGAGGGCTAAAAAGTATGCTGTAACAGCAAAGGAAATTGCGAAGGCAATAGAGGAAAACGGATGGGATGGAAACTGGTACAGAAGGGCTTACTTTGATGATGGAAAGCCATTGGGGTCTGTAGGAAACAGCGAGTGCCAGATAGACTCTTTGGCACAGACCTGGGCCGTAATTTCAGGTGCCGGAGATAAAGAAAGAATTGAATCTGCTATGAATGCCGTTGAAAATTATTTAATTAAAAAAGACGAGGGCTTAATAAAGCTTTTGACACCTCCCTTTGACGAAGGGGAGCTTGAGCCTGGGTATATAAAAAGTTATGTTCCCGGAGTACGTGAAAACGGGGGGCAGTATACCCATGCTGCAGCCTGGGTGGTTATGGCATATGCTAAAATGGGTGACGGGGAAAAGGCAGTGGAGCTTTTTCAGATGCTAAACCCTATAAACCACTCTAGAACACATATTGAATACTCAAAGTATAAGGTGGAGCCCTATGTTATGGCTGCCGATGTATATTCAGTTGAGCCACACACCGGAAGAGGAGGATGGACATGGTATACCGGAGCTGCAGGATGGTTTTACAAAGTGGGGTTTGAACACATTCTCGGATTTAAAAAGAATGACAAAACCCTTGTAATTGACCCGTGTATACCTGAAAACTGGAGCGGGTTTGATATAAAATATAAATTCAAAGATACTTTATATATTATAGAGGTAAAAAACCCTGATAGGGTAAATAAAGGTGTTAAAAAAGTCCTTATAGATAAGAAAGAAGTAAAAGATAAAAAAATACTCCTTGTAGATGATAAAGGGAAACATTATGTTGAAGTAATTATGGGGTAAATTAAAAAAGCCTTGGACATTTTGTCCAATCAATTTTATAATGTAGTAGGTGCTTATATTATATTGCTTATATTATAATGTAGTAGGTATTAATATAAACATAAAGTATTAAAGGGGGATACTTCGTGGAATATTTAGAAAATGCTTTTAAATTTTGGGGAAAGTTTAAATGGTTAATTGTACCTCTGTTTATTTTATGTTGTGTTGCAGTGTTTTTGGGAAATCCTACTTTAAAGGAAATAACCGGCACCCTGAATGAGGTGACAGATTTAGGTCTTGTAACCGGCGAAGCTGAAAATATTGATTTATATGATGTGCTGGATAAAATAGCCCCAAATATAGGTATATTACTGCAAGTTGTTTTATTGGTGCTATTTTTGAGCATTTTTATTTTTCCTGCAACCTACGGGATGATTATTAGAGGTTATGAGACAGGTGCAACAGGCTTGGGTTCTTTTTTTACTTCATTGAAAAAATATTTTATTAAATTTATATTATATTTTCTTAGCGTACTAATTATAATGGCAGCAGTTGCAATTATTTATCTTTTGTTTTTCTTTATTTTCCCGTTTATATTTATTATTTCATGGCAGTTGGCGACAATTGTTTTTATAGGGGTTATCATTGCATCGGTGATATTTTTGTGTTTTTTATTTAATGTTTTAAATATTTGGTTTGTAGCTTTGGCATGGGATGACATGAAGGTTTTAGAAGGATTTTTTAAGGCTTTTGAGTTGGTAAAAGGATGTTTTTGGTCCTGTGTCGGGATAGCTTTTTCCATGGCCTTTATATATATTACTGTAAATGCCCTTATTGGTGGGGTGCTGGAAAATATTATAATTGTAAGCTACTTTATAAAAAGTTTTTTACTTTCTATGTGTATTTACGTACTTATGGTATATGGTTTTGAATTATACAGGGATAAGACAGAAAAAAATTCTGTTCTTGGTGATTATCTATAATTTTTTATTAAAAATTAATATTATTATGGACAATAAGGATAATTTGTTTTATAATGTAATAGAAATATTTAGCAGCTAAATATTTGCTTTTATTTTTAATTATATTTTGCCAGGAGGGAGTACTTATGAGATTTTTGGAAAATTCATTTAAGTTTTTTTTCCAAAACATAGTTTTTGCTATTCCTTTATTTATAGCCTGTTTAATACAATCCATTATTAACATGACTAGTATGAATTATAGTAAATTACAGGATATATTAACTATATTAAGATCCAGTAGACAACCTACAGCAGCCGAGATGCAACAAATACAGGAGTTTTTAATGGTATTTAGTCAAGACTCAGGTAATTTCGGAAAATTATATCTAGTAATTACTATAGTGTTTTTGCTGGTTTTACCTATAACCTTTGGAATTATAAATAGAATTTATTCAAATGGAAGAGCAAGTTTAGAGGATATCTTTATAGAATTAAAAAATAATATTTTAAAGTTTATATTATACTGCATAGCTTTATTACTTTTCATAGCAGTCACAATTATAGTTACTGTTGTAGTTTTGTTAATTGTTAGTCTTATAGCAAATACATCACAGGCAGCTTACATATTAATTTCATTCTTATTGGTTATTGCATTTATTTTGTTGATAGTATTTTTGATAAATGTTTCTATTATGGGATATGTAGTGGTAGTAACAGAAGAAACAGGGGTATTTACCGGTATATCTGAGGCAATGTCAACAATAAGGTCGTATTTTTGGCCGATGGTTGGTGTAACGATGTTATTAGGAGCCTGCGTCAGCATTTTAAGTTCAGCTGTTGTATTTACACCAATCGGGAAAATTAGTGGAATTGCAGCTGTCTTTTCAGCGGTTTTATTAACTTTATACTGGTTTTTACTTATTGTTTTTAATTTTGAAGTTTACAGATATGTGGCGGATAAAAACGTAAAAACCGTAGACCAGATTCCTAATGCATCTGATTTATAAAAATTTACACAGCATGTATAGAAATTTACACAGAAGTTTATATAGTAGCTACTTTTTCCTATACTCTGCAATTAGAAGATCTACCATTTTTCCGTAGCTCTTTATGCCTTCACTTTGCATGTTTGATTTAAGATATGCATCATTAATTGATGAAGAAATGTCTTGTACAGGTGATTCGTACTGCTTCCAATATTCGCTGATTGCTTTGCTGTCCCTTAGTATTTTATCACTGTACTTTTCTAAAAGAGCCTGGTACTGTTCTTTGTCGTGGCGGTAAAGGGCATTGGAGGCATAACGGAGCGCCATAAATATGCCGGAGTATTGAAAGTCTGCATCCGGATGGTATTTGCAGGCAATGTATGCAATGAAATTAGCTTCGTCTTCACGGGAAAACCCCATTTGATGGGCAATTTCGTGGCAGGTTGTAAAGGGGATTGAAGCCGGGGGAGCTGAAATATTTATATTTGCCTCCCCTGTAAATACTGAATACACTCCGGTAATCCCTAAGGAGGACAGTATTTCAGAGGATATTACCCCTTTAGGTCTTCCATATCTGCCCTTTAAGACAGGGTAGATTTTTTCTGCATTTTCATAGCCCATATAGGCTCTTTTGAGGGTGGTATTTATGTCAGAAGACAGTGCCATAACCCCCCTTTCATCTTCATTAACTAATTCCCTGAGTTTATTTGCCTCAGCTAAAAGGTTTTCACATACATCAGCAAGTTCCCGGGTTGTGGCAGGGCTTATGTCTAAATTTGCAATTTCACTGAAAGGAAGCCTTTGATAGTTCAGACCCCATAACAGCATGAAAGAAAAGTATGCGATGCTAAAAATGACAAGTATATTTAATAGGGTATTTCCAAGCACTTTAAAAGCAGTTGACGGTTTTTTAATTATTCTAACCAACAGCAGGATAAATTTAACCAAAAGAAACAGGAATAATAGTATAATTATAATTTCTCCAAAAGATACAGGGATGTATCCTGTTAGAATGGTAAAAATCCCGGCAATTCCTTTGAATATAAAATTAGAATAAACTTTTTCAACTGTGTGTGGTATAAAGGATGAAAGGAAAAAAATCAAGTAGCCGGAAGGGGCAAGAAGTAACAGCATTAATTTTTTGGTTTTTTTCATATATAATTTTCCTTTCTTTAAATATTCTTTTTAATTTTACAAATACATTGCATATTAAATTGCATATTTAGCTTTAGGTTAAATATTATTTTTTATTCAGTCAGCAATTTAACCTGCAGCCTGTATTATCCGATAGTATGTAATTTAAACTACAGTCAGCAATTTAATCGGCAGTCTGTAATTAAAACGGGTAGTTTACAGTATAACTATATTTAAGTTTATTAAGCTTACAAGAATACAGAGGATGTAAGACAAAAAGGTGTGGTAATTTGAAGTTTTGGAAATTATATTTTTTTAAGAAAAATAGCTATTCCAGTTGCCAATGAGAGTTTTTTTACCGGAAGAAATTTCAAGATATTTTAAAAATTCATTCCTTGGAATATTTACAGCACCCATGGATTCAAGGTGTTTAGAGTAAACCTGGCAGTCTATAAGGAGAAAATCTTTTTCCATAAGTTTTTCACTTAAAAAAATTAGTGCTGTTTTTGAGGCATTATCCATCGTGGAAAACATAGACTCTCCAAAAAAACAATTTCCTAAAGATACTCCATAAAGCCCTCCTACAAGGGAGTTTTCATGCCAGACTTCAACGGAGTGGGCAAAACCCAGCTTATGAAGCATAATGTAGCTTTCCATCATTTCGGGGGTAATCCAGGTGTTGTCTGCCCTTAAATTTGCACACATAAAGATTACCTTTTCAAAGGAAGTGTCAAAGGTAATTTTATATAAATTTTTCTTTAAAAACTTTCTCATTGATTTGGAGATTTTTATATCCTTGAGGAAAAGGACAAACCTAGGGTCAGGAGACCACCAAAGTATAGGCTGCCCTTTTGAGTACCAGGGAAAAATACCGTTTGCATAGGCAAGGAGAAGACGTTCAACACTTAAGTCTCCCCCTATAGCTAAAATACCATCTTCGTTTGCAAGAGAAGGATGAGGAAAAACCATTTTATTTGTGAGTTGAAAAATTCTCATTTTTATCATCCCTATGCTTAATTTCTATGCTATTTTGTGAATTTTTATCCGGTTATCAACTACATCTATAAAGGCGGTACCGCCTTTAGACAATTCACCGAATAAAACCTCGTCCACAAAGTATGTTTTAATTTCTTCCTGTACAATTCTTAATATTTCCCTTGCTCCAAAAACAGAAGTTTTTCCTTTTTCAGCAAGCCATTTATAACACTTAGAGGATACCCTGAGTTTGATATTTTTCTCCTTTAGTTTTTCCCTAAATTGATTTATAGCTTTTTTGGCTATAAGAACAGCCATTTTTTCATCAATGTGGTTGAAGACCACTATATCATCTAAGCGGTTGCGGAATTCAGGCGAAAATACCTTTTCTACTTCTTTGGTCATGGCACTTACATCTACGCTTCTCTGGTCAAAACCAATAAGGGTTTTGCCAACATCCCTTGCACCGGCATTGGAAGTCATTATTAGTATTACATTTCTAAAGTCCGCTTTTCTGCCGTTGGTTTCTGTAAGGGTAGCATAGTCCATAATTTGAAGCAGTACGTTAAATATATCCGGATGCGCTTTTTCAATTTCATCTAAAAGAAGTACACAGTGGGGGTTTTTTCTTATTGCCTCAGTTAAAAGCCCGCCTTCCTCATAGCCCACATAACCGGGAGGGGAGCCAATGAGCCTTGCCACTGTATGCTTTTCCTGGTATTCACTCATGTCAAACCTTATAAGAGGTATATTTAAAATTTTAGACAGCTGTTTTGAAAGCTCTGTTTTCCCAACTCCTGTAGGTCCTACAAAGAGGAGGGAGGCTACAGGTTTTTCCCCTTCGTTAAAACCTGCCCTTGATCTTTTAATTGCAGTAGTTACAGCGTTTATGGCATTGTCTTGTCCAAATATCTGGGATTTTAGCTCTTTGTCTAAATTCTTCAGCTTTGTAATTTCATCACGGGAAACAGTTTCTTGAGGTACTCTTGCAATAAAAGATACAGTTCTTTCAATGTCTTTTTCTTTTATTGTTATGGTTTTTTCTTCATCTTCACAGTTAAGCCTGATATAGGCAGCGGTTTCATCTATAACGTCAATTGCCTTATCAGGAAGGAATCTGTCCTGAATGTATTTTGCAGATAGTTCTGCTGCATGTTTTAAAGCCTTGTCTGTGTATTTTACATTGTGAAATTTTTCGTACCGGTCCTTTAATCCCAATAGAATTTTGTAAGTGTCCTCAACAGATGGTTCAGGTACGTCAATTTTTTGGAATCTTCTGGACAGGGCACGGTCTTTTTCAAAATATTTTTTATATTCATCATAGGTGGTAGAGCCTATAAAGCGGAGTTTACCTTCTGTTAAAAAAGGTTTTATTATGTTGGAGGCGTCCATGGCACCATCTGAAACAGAGCCGGCACCTACAATTGTATGAATTTCATCTATATAGACAATGGCTTTTTTCTGTTCTTTTATTTCATTTAATACTTTTTTTATTCTTTCTTCAAAATCACCTCTGTACTTAGTTCCTGCAATCAGGCTTCCCATATCCAGATAGTATATTTTGCAATTTTTCAAGGATTTAGGAACCCTGTCCTCCGCTATCATATTGGCTAAACCTTCGGTAATGGCAGTTTTCCCAACTCCAGGCTCTCCAACATGTATAGGATTGTTTTTTAACCTTCTTGACAAAACCTGAATGGTTCTGTTTATAATATCTTCTCTGCCAATAACAGGGTCTATTTCACCTCTTTTTGCTTTGGCTGTAAGCTCAATGGTGAAATTACTTAAAAATTCGTTTCCTTCAAAATCCTTATCGAAGTCATCTTCATAATCCTCTTCAAACTCATCTTCAAAATCTTCTGTATAAGATTCTATAGTTTGTAGGGATGTATCTTTAGGCTTGGTGGGTACTAAAGATACTCCATGGGATATATATCTTAACAGGTCTAATTTTTTGACACCATTTTTTAAAAGTATATAGCGGGCAAAGGATTCTTCCAGGTTATAAAGGGAAGCTATAATATCGCCAATGTATATAACATCTTTGCCGGAGGATGCACAGTGAAAAGCAGTTGACTGGATTACATTATTTACATCAACAGACTCTATTGGGTCTGAATCCTCTGTAACCGGTATGTGTTCCTTAAAATATGCCAAAAGATCCTTTTTTATATTTTCAATATTTCCTCCACAGCTTTTTATAATGGTTTTAACTTCATCAAAGAAAAGAGAAGCATATAAAATGTGTTCAGGTGTGAAGTACTCGTGTTTTTGCTGTTTTGCCTGGCTGTAACCTGCCATAATTATTCTGTTTGTAGTTTCATCTAATCTCATGAAACTTCACCCTTTCTAAGTGAAATAATGGATTGTTTATTATTCTGGTTCCATAATTATACCTAGTGGAAACTCCCTTTCTTTTGCAAGTTGCTCTACCTGGGATACTTTGGTCTTAGCTATGTCATATGTATAAACGCCTACAATACCTTTTCCGTTTTGATGAACGTTTAGCATAATTTGCGTTGCTTCAAAAGGGTCTTTGTGAAATACCGACATTAATATTTCAACAACAAAATCCATTGTTGTATAATCGTCATTTAAAAGTATTACACGGTATAGTTTTGGTTTTTTAAAATCAGTTGTAGTATCTTCTTTATATACGGTTTTTTTCGCCATAAACTACTCACCTGCAAAAATAAAATGTTGTCAATAAAATTATAACAAATTCCCCTATGAATATACAATAGTTTCTTGAACTTATGAGTTTCACATAAAAAGGATGGTAAAAAAAGAATATAAAAAAACACCCATTTTAAGGGTGTTAACCGGAAAACATCTAAATCTATTACCAAGATGCATAACTTACTATTAATAACCGTTCTCATCAACTAAAACCAATAATAATTTTTTAAAATTTCTGTATTCCTATCTCCCCTAAATCTCTCTTTTCTCCCCTAAACCATATATTTATATATATGCTCTATGTATCTATTATAACTCCCCGATAAAATATTATGTAGCTCCCCTAAATATCTTTTAGACATTCTCCCCAACTTCCGGTAAAATAAGCATTGGTCTTAGTTGACTAAAGTAAGTAAGCATCTTTGGAGGCGAATAGTAAAAAGTAATTTAAACTGTCAAGTTAGCTTGAAATCTTCTGTTATGTTAATTATATAATAGGGGATTAAAAAAATAAATGATAATATATTAATATTTAGACTCACAAAATTATTATTTATTTTGCAAAGCCATAAATCATGGGCTTTTTCTTTTTTTATTTTTAAATAAAACCAGGTGGGGTAAAGTTCCCACCTGGCTTTATTATTTTTTCTTCTTCTTATTTTTTTCTTTATTATTATTTATAGGATTGTAAGATGGATCTTTATTTTCTCCTAATTGATCGTTGGCAAATTCATACATGTCTTTATTTCTGGCTTCTTTGTTTTTCTTTTTAGCCATATAATTCACCTCCAGTTGTATTAATTTTGCCCCAATTTAAAAAAGAAATTCATATTGATAAAAATACCATTAAAGAATATTATTTCTGAAAATAATATATAATAAGTTGTAATAACAGGATTAAAGTAATATAATAATATTTGAGATATTTTTAAATAATAGTACCTGAAATATAATTTATATAATAGTATTTTTGAAATGTATTTGGAATGATATTAGCAGGCATTTGACTATCAGAGTCTATTATTAGAGTTTTATAAAAATCTTAATCTTATGACGGTATAGGATGAGGTAATGTATGAACAACAGAAGGATATTACCAATTTTATATATAACTGTTTTTTTGCTAACAGTCTCTTTGTGTACAAGTTTAATTGGTGCTAATACTAATGAACCAGAAATAGATTCAGTTTCGGCAATTTTGATAGATGCTCACAGGGGACAGATATTATTTGAAAAAAACCCTAAAGAAAAACTTCATATTTCCAGCGCCAACAAAATTATGACGGCTCTCCTTACTATAGAGAAGGAGCCAAGACCTGAAGAGTCTAAAGTAACCATAAGCAGAAGAGCTGTAACGGTTGACGGTGCGGTGTCTAATTTAGAGGTAGGAGAGCAATACAGGGTTGAAGACCTTATATATTCTGTAATGTTAAAATCTGCAAATGACAGCGCTAATGCACTGGCAGAGTATATAGGGGGGAGCATTGAGGATTTTGTAAACCTTATGAATCAAAAGGCAGAAGAACTGGGTATGGAGGATACTGTTTTTGTAAACCCCACAGGTCTTCAGGAGGAGGGACAGTATACCACTGCCTATGATATGGCCAGGCTAATGAGGTATGCATTAAATAACCCGGGCTTTGAACGTGTATTTAAAGCCAGAGCATGGATTTGGGCAGATCAAAATGAGTTTTTGCAAAATGAAAATAAGCTTTTTTGGAGCCGGGATGATGTTGACGGGGGAAGAATTGGCTTTAATGATATAGAGCGCCAGACTTCTATAACTTCAGCTACACAGGAAAATATGAGACTTGTAGCCATTGTACTTGATTCACCTGAGGCAACTCTTGATGAAAATGTGAATAAGCTGTTGGATTATGGTTTTGCCAATTTTAAAAGAAGTATTTTAGTTGAGAAGGAGCAGCGCTTTAGGATGCTGTCTGTTGGGGATGAAGTTGTAGAGTTGATTAGTAAAAGCGATTACTACTATGTCCATCCTATAGGGGTTGACTATGTTAAGGAAGTTGAAACCCATATAGAAGACATTATAGAGCCTCCGCTTACAAAGGAACAGGAAGTTGGGTTTGTAAGATATATTTTAATGGATGATACATTTATTGATGTAAAAATATATCCTAAAGATAATGTATATTCTAATGTAAGCATGCTTTCAAATATAATAAGGAAACTGAAAGAGTATAAGGAACTTACCTTTTTAATTGCGGCACTTATTATTTTAGAAATAATTATAATAATTTATAAGTTAATAAAGGGATTTGTATATGTTTTTTCAAAAATAAAAATGAAATTTAAGAATGGATAAGATATTTATTGTAGTTAACAATGACTATTTTGACTATTTTGAAAAATTGCCGTATAATTTTCATGGGTGAAGAATATTTATTGTCAAGTTTTATCGTTTATATTTTCCACAAGGAAAAATGGACGGGAAAGTCTTCTCCTTGTTAACAAGGAATCTTAAAAAATAAGGATTTATATCAAATATTTCTATGGAAATATTTAAAAAGTAGTATTTTTTGTAACAATTCAATATTTATAATAAGCGCTTAATCATAATTGAACGGGGGAACCATGTTTTGGGGTGAATCTTAACGTATGTTAAGTAGGGTCAGCTCTTTCGATCCGAATCCGTCAGCTAACCTCGTAAGCGTTGAGAGAGATGTGTGGGTGTTTAGAAAGCCACAGGTTTTTCTCTGTGGCTTTTTGTTTTTTTCTCCGGTACAGCATTAAAAATAAAAGGAGAAATATAAAAAAATATAAATTAAGAATACTTAAAAAGGAGGGCATGATATGAAAAACAGCTACAAAAATATGTCTATATGGAAAAATGTCAGTGAGGAACAATGGAATGATTGGAGATGGCAAATTTCTAACAGAATAACAACATTAGAAGAACTTGAACAGGTTATTAATCTTACGGATGAAGAAAGGGAAGGGGTAAAAAAGGCCCTTAAATATTTAAGGATGGCTATTACACCTTATTATGCAACACTCATGGATGTTGATAATTATGATTGTCCAATAAGGAGACAAGGAGTGCCCACTATTTATGAAACGGAGCTTTCCAATTCAGATATGACAGATCCCTTAGAGGAAGGTCTTGACTCACCGTTACCGGGACTTACCCATAGATATCCTGACAGGGTTTTGCTTCTTATTACCGATCAGTGTTCAATGTATTGCAGGCATTGTACAAGAAGGCGTTTTGCAGGGCATGATGACAAAGCAATGCCTTTAAAAAATATAAAAAGGGCAATTGAGTATATTAAAAAACATAAAGAAATACGTGATGTGCTTCTTTCAGGTGGAGATGCATTATGTGTTTCTGACAGCACTTTAGACTATATTTTAGGAAGCATACGTGCAATTAAGCATGTTGAAGTTATCAGAATCGGAACCAGGACCCCTGTTGTAATGCCCCAAAGGATCACAAAAGAACTTTGTGATATAATAAAAAAGCATCATCCGGTTTGGCTTAATACGCATTTTAATCATCCTAATGAAATAACAAAAGAAGCAAAACAGGCATGTGAAATGCTTGTAAATGCCGGTGTGCCTCTGGGGAATCAATCTGTTCTTTTAAAAGGTATAAATGATTGTCCTTATATAATGAAAAAGCTGGTTCATGAATTGGTAAAGATGAGAGTAAGACCTTATTATTTGTACCAATGTGACTTGTCAGAAGGAATTGAACATTTCAGGACATCTGTATCAACAGGAATTGAAATAATAGAAATGTTAAGAGGGCATACGTCCGGTTTTGCCGTACCTACCTTTGTAGTGGATGCACCCGGAGGGGGAGGTAAGATACCTGTAAACCCTCAATATGTTGTTTCCCAGTCTCCGGAAAAAATAATATTGAGAAATTTTGAAGGTGTAATATGTTCATATTCTGAACCAAAAGATAAAACTCATGAGTGTAAAAACTGTGGATTATGTAAAAAATACAGAAATGAAGACAATGTTGGTATAGAACAACTGTATGAGGAAGAGAATATAAGCTTAATACCAAGAAGTAATATAAGATTAAATAGGAGGAAGAGTTTTAATGTATATTCAAAAACTTAATTTTTCAGATAACAGGCATAAGAAACTGGAGGATTGTTTATTATATTTTGATTATTTTAATTCAAGGCTTAAAATATTAAAATATAATGTACTGTCAAATGATTTGACAGATGAGATATTGAGGCATGCAAAAAGAGAAAATTTAGGGAAAGTAATTATAAACTGCAGGGAAGAAGATTTGGACGTTCTAAAAAAAGCAGGTTTTGTAGTAGAAGGTGTTATAAATGGTTTCTTTAGAGGCAAAGATGCCCAATGCGTATCGTTTTTTATAGATAAGGAAAGGGCACAGGCAAAAAGAGTAGAGGAAAAAGATAAAATTCTGAAAATGTGTATGGATAAAATCCCGATATCTCAGCCGGAGGAACTAAAGGAAGGATATCAATTAATAGATTGCGGTGAAAAAGAAATACCACAAATGATTGAGATATTTAAAGATATTTTTAAAACATACCCGTCGCCTGTTTTTGATGCAAATTACTTAAAAAAAATGATAAAAGAGAAAATGTTGTTTAAAGCTATATTAAAAAATGGTAAAATAATAAGTATAGCATCAGCAGATATGGATGAGGAGAATTTAAATGCAGAAATAACAGATTGCGCCACTTATCCTGAATACAGGGGACAGGGTCTTTTGACAAATTTGATATATAGTTTGGAAAATGATTTAAGAAAGAAAGGCTATTACACCCTATATAGTTTATCTAGGGCAATAAATCCAGGGATAAATATACTTTTAAGAAAACAGGGGTATCATTACAAAGGCAGATTGATTAATAATAGTAATATTTGCGGCGGCTTTGAAGATATGAATATATGGGTGAAAAATATAATAAATTAGAATAAAATATATATGTTTTAAGGAGGCGGTGAGGGGTGAAGCTTGTTTTTGCTATTGTAAATGATAAAGACGGAAACAAGGTAATGAGTAAGCTTAATGAAAAAGGGTTTAGCGTTACAAAGCTTTGTTCTTCAGGAGGTTTTTTAAGAACAGGAAATACAACGCTTATGGTGGGTGTGGAAGAAGAAAAGTTAGAAGAAGTACTAGAGATAATTGAAAGCAACTCTAAAAGCAGAAAACAAGTGATAAATGCTCCTGTTACCCCTGTAGATGCAGGTAATGTATTTATGTTAAATACCATAGAAGTAAATGTTGGTGGGGCAACTATTTTTGTAGTTGATGTTGAAAAATTTAAAAAGGTTTAAAAAGGCATAAAAAAAGTATCTCTTTTAAAGATACTTCATTAAAGGAAATAGTTTTTGTTTGTACATTATACCGTGTTGTTATAAAATAGGCGGTATAAGGAAATATCTAGGGACCTACTTCCTCTTTACCTTTAGAAGAGTATAAACAGAACCTTTATGGTAGCCCAGCCATCATAACACCGCATCTGCGATGCTTTAGACCCGTGGCTTTGCGTCGTTGCCTTTCGACAACTTTGCCCTGTTTCATAAGTCTCTATTTATATCTCCTTATACCTAATAATAAAGGGGAGTATAATGTACATTTTTATTATAACATTTTTATGTGGATTATTATACTTTAAAAAAAGGGTGCTTTGAGAAGAAAAAAAGGATTATATTTGATTTACTTTAAATAGGTACCCGGTTCTTATGTTTTCACTTAATTTTTAATTAGCATTGTGGTGCTAAATTTCATGAGTATATCAATTGCAAAAATGAAAAGCAGATTATTATAATGTAATATATTTTTAATCACATATTTAAAAAAGGTGTTTAATTTCAATTATAAATAAGATACAATGTTGATTAAGACAGATTTTGAGTTTTAATTTTAAAAGACTGTATGTTATAATTAGATAAAAAAGCAAATTTTATAAAAAAATAAAAACAGGATGTGAAAAGATATGAAAAGAAATCATGTAAAACTTGTAGCTGCAGTTACTGCATTTATTCTTATGGCATCGTCTATTGCAGCGGCTGTTGTTTCAATTTTTGCAGGGAGGTAGGAGAATATGGGAAAAATAATCGGCTCCTATATTTTTCCCCATCCTCCTTTGATTGTGCCGGAGGTTGGGCAGGGAGCAGAAGCAAGAGTTATTAGAACAGTTGAAGCTGCGAAAAAAGCTGCTAAGAGTATTGCCGGGAAAAAGCCTTCAACAATAATTGTGATAACCCCCCATGCTCCGTTATTTCAGGAGTATATTTATATTTCTGATGCAAAAGTTTTAAAAGGGAATTTAGAAAAATTCCGTGCAAAAGATGTAAGTTTAGCTTATGAAAATAATTTGGATTTGGTGGAAAAGATAATTTCTATATCTAAAAAGCATGGTATAAGCGCAGGGGGAATTGAGCCAGGACTTTTCAGGGGATTTTGGGATTTAAATAAGCTAGACCACGGCGCCATTGTACCCTTATACTATATAGACAAAGAATACAAGGATTTTAAGCTTGTTCACATGTCAATAACAAATTATCCTTTAGAAAAACTTTATAAATTTGGTACATGTATAAGTGAAGCTGTTAAAAATTCTGATGAAAATGTGGTTATTGTTGCCAGCAGTGACCTTTCCCACAGATTAACCCATGACGGGCCGTATGGCTATAGTGAGTATGGGGAAAAGTTTGATAATCTGATTGTAGATTGTATAAAGGAAAAGAATATTAAAGAAATTTTGAGTATAGATGATGATTTTAGGGAAGAGGCCGGTGAATGCGGATTAGCTTCAATTGTGATAATGCTGGGGGCACTGGATAGGTATGAGACGGAGCCGGAATTCTTTTCTTATGAAGGACCGTACGGTGTAGGTTATATGGTTTCAAGAATTAATGTAATAAAAGAAAAAACAGCAGAAAAAACTGAAATTTATGATAAAAATCCATATGTGTCCCTTGCCAAAAAAGCTTTGGAAACCTATGTAATAACAGGAGAGATAATAGGTGTCCCGAATGATTTGCCGGATGAGATGTTGAAAAATAAAGCAGGTACTTTTGTCTCCATTAAGAAAAACGGTGAGCTCCGGGGATGTATCGGTACTATACTTCCTACAAAAGAGAATATAGCATTGGAGATAATCAGCAATGCAATAAGTTCCGGAACCAGGGATCCAAGATTTAATGCTGTGAGAGAAGATGAATTGGATTCTCTTTCTTATTCGGTGGATGTGCTTTTAGAGCCTGAGCCCATTGATTCAATAGAGGATTTGGATGTAAAAAAATACGGGGTTATTGTAAGGGCAGGTTTTCGTACAGGACTGCTTCTTCCTAATTTAGAAGGGGTGGACACTCCTGAGGAACAAGTTAGCATAGCCCTTCGTAAAGCTGGAATAAGCCCTAAAGAAAATTATTCAATGGAAAGGTTTGAAGTGATAAGATACGGGGAATAAAATTTTTTTAAAAAGCAGGTGATGAACTTTTGGATGTTAAAAAGCCGGCTGTATTTTATATAAAAGAGGAGGACTTAAAAGTTAAATGTACTTTATGCCCACATAGGTGCGTTTTAGCTCCTGATAAATCAGGGGTGTGTGGTACAAGGAAAAATATTGGAGGGAATTTATATACACTAAATTATGGCAAAGTTACTTCCATTGCATTAGATCCTATAGAAAAAAAGCCTTTGAACAATTTTAAGCCAGGACGTATGATATTATCCGTTGGTACATTTGGCTGTAATTTAAAATGTTCATTTTGCCAAAACTGGACCATTGCCCATGAAATTCCAAGACACTACAAAATAACGCCTGAGGAGCTTAAAAATAAAGCAGTGGAACTTATACCGGAAGGAAATATAGGTGTTGCATATACCTATAATGAACCTTCCACATGGTATGAATTTGTATACGACACGTCTGTATTGATAAAAGAAGCGGGTTTATCTAATGTGCTTGTTACAAACGGGTATATTGAAAGAGAGCCACTGGAAAAACTCATTCCTTTTATTGACGCAATGAATATTGATTTAAAGGCATATACCGATTCTTTTTACAGGGATATTTGTAAAGGTCATTTGAAGCATGTGAAGGACACTATAGAATTTGCAGCTTCAAAATGTCATGTGGAGGTGACTATGCTTGTAATCCCCGGACTTAATGATTCTGTATTGGATATTGCTTTAGCTTCAAAATGGCTTTCATCTTTGTCACCTGATATTGTCCTTCATTTAACAAGATTTTTCCTTAATTACAAAATGAGGAATAGGATGCCTACACCCATACAGACTCTTGAAAATGCTAGAAAAGAGGCGTTAAAATATTTGAATTACGTATATCTTGGCAATGTATAATAAATTTTTTTAATGTATATTTAAATATTCTTTATTTTTTAAAAAATATTTTCAAGAACATAAAAAAACGTTATAATTTTAAGGTGAGAAAAGTTTTAAGAGTGTGAGGTTGTTGAATGAATTTGCTAAATATACAAAATTTTAAAGAGTTTTTTGATTCTGTTATTTTAAGTTTGCTGGACGTTAAAGGTCCTTGGGATATTGTTAAATCATTAATAGATATTGGTATAGTATCTTATGTAATATATAAGCTTATAAAACTTGTAAGGGAAACTAGGGCGTGGCAGCTATTAAAGGGTGTCTTTGTTATCCTTATTGCTGCCAGATTAAGTGATGCTTTAGGTTTTAGGACCATTGCGTTTATTTTGAGAATAATCATTCAATACATAACAATTGCATTAATTGTATTGTTCCAGCCGGAGCTGAGAAGGGGTTTAGAGAAGATAGGCAGAAGCAGGTTCAGGAATATTTTTTCATTCGAAGAAGAAACAGATACAGTTAAAGTGAGGGCATTAATAGAAGAGATTGTAAAAGCAGTTACCAGCATGGCAAAGACATATACAGGTGCCCTTATTGTTATAGAAAGAGAAACAAAAATTGGGGATATAGTTAATTCCGGCATACAAATTGATGCAAATGTTACATCAGAACTCTTAATTAATATTTTTTCTCCTAATACACCTCTTCATGATGGTGCCGTTGTTATAAGGGAAAGGAAGATTAAAGCGGCGGCTTGTTTTCTGCCGCTTACAGAAAATCCAAATATAAGTAAAGATTTAGGAACGAGACACAGGGCAGCTTTAGGAATAACAGAAGTATCTGATTCAATAGTGGTTGTTGTATCTGAAGAATCCGGAAAGATTTCAGTGGCACTAAATGGCGGGTTAACAAGAAACCTTACCGGTGATAGTTTAAGAAAAGCCCTAAATAAAAATCTTCTTAATATGGAAGCGCCCAACAAGAAGCTGGGGTTATGGAAGGTGAAGTCTAAAAATGAGTAGATTATTTGAAAAGGATATAGGTATAAAAATCATATCATTGTTTTTTGCAGTTGTTTTGTGGTTTTTTGTTTTAGACAGTTCAAACCCTGTAATTTCTTATGACTTTAATATACCTCTGAAAATTGAAAATGAAGAGAGTTTAAAGGAAAAAGGGTTTGTTATTGTAAATAAAAATTTTCCCAGAAATATTTCTGTTAGTGTAAAAGGGCGGCAGAATAAAATAAGCACTTTAGATGTAAATGATATAGAGGCTATAATTGATTTAGAAAAAATAGATGATGTTAAGACTAAAAGCCTTCATGTTGATGTATATATACATAAGGAGGGCTTTTCCATAGAAAGCATTACCCCGGGTGTGGTAAATTTTGAATTGGAGAAAGTAGAAAAAAATTCTTTTCCTGTGAATATAGTTATAGAGGGGAAACCAAAAGAGAATTATAAGCTTATTGGAGTATCGTCCACACCTGAAACTATATTTGTAGAAGCAACGGATTCTGTGGTTAACTCCATTGGGGAGATTAAAGTTTTTGTTGATATTAGCAATATAACAAGTGAGATGGTTATACAAAAAGAGTGTGTTGTCTATGATGTAAATGGTGAAGTTTTAGAAGATGAAGAGCTTATATTCAATGTAAATGTAGAAGTGGAAATGGCAAAGGAAGTGCCTATAGTTCCTGTTGTAAAGGGGAAACCGGCTAGAAATTATATAGACGGAGTTCATAAGGTTTCACCTGATAAAGCTCTTATAACAGGTCCGCCGGATATAATTGAGTGGATTGACAATGTAAAAACACAAGAAATAGATATAGAAAATGCTAACCAAAGCGTTACAAAAACCGTTGAGCTGAATATTCCGGAAGGGGTACGCTTAATTGAAACACCAGAAAATGTTTATGTTGATGTGGTTATTGAAAAAGTAGCGGTGCGTGAATTTACAATAAAAAGCTGGGATATAGCAATTGAAAATGCAGTTATAGATGGTTCACTAATATATGAGATTCCGGGAACGGATATAAATATTAGTATAGAGGGAAGAAAAGAAGAACTTGACAGGATTTCAGTGGAAAATTTAAAACCAAGTATAGATGTGGAAGGTCTTAAAGAAGGCAGGCATAAGAGAACATTAAAAGTTGTGCTTCCAAGGACTGTAGACCTTTTAGAGGACTATGAAGTAGAAGTTATTATTGAAAAAAAAGAAGATTTGGATGAAGGATAATGAAAATACTGGTATATAATTTAAAAATGAATTTAGATGATACAATATATGATTTAAAAAAAGTCACTTCAAAAAAAATAGGAGTTAGTGAGAGGGATTTTGCCTCATTTAAAATAGTTAAAGAATCTATTGATGCCAGAAAAAAACCTCATATTAATATTGTTTATTCTGTCATGGTTGAAACGGACAGAAAAATAAGAATTCCTTCAAAGGGCGATATAAGGGTTTTAGAGGATGTCTTGAAAAAGCCTTTTGTTTACGGGAGCATAAAGATTAGAGAAAGGCCGGTAGTTATAGGTTCCGGGCCTGCAGGTTTGTTTGCCTCCCTTATACTGGCCCAAAACGGCTATAAGCCTCTTTTACTCGAAAGAGGGGAATGTGTGGAAAAACGGACACAAATAGTTAATTCATTTTGGGCAGGAGGGAAGCTGGATGAAGAGACAAATGTGCAGTTTGGGGAAGGTGGGGCAGGAACTTTTTCAGACGGCAAACTTACCACCAGAATAAATGATAAGCGCTCAGAGATGGTTTTGGAGGAATTTTATAAATCCGGTGCTCCTGAGGAAATACTGTATAAGGCAAAGCCACATATAGGCACCGATGTACTTAAAAAAGTGGTTTGTAATATGAGAAAGAGAATTATAGACCTTGGGGGAGAAGTAAGGTTTAATGCAAAAGTAACGGATTTTTTAATAAAGGACGGCAAAATTGAAGGGGTTAAAGTCAATAATTATGAAGAAATTCATTCCCAGGTTGTGGTGCTGGCCATAGGTCACAGTGCAAGGGATACCTTTGAAGTGCTTTATAATAGAGGTGTTAAGTTTGTTCAAAAGCCATTTTCCATAGGTGTAAGAATCGAGCATCCACAAGAGCTAATTAATTATGCCATGTATGGAGATGCTGCAAAACATCCAAGACTTGGGGCTGCAGATTATCAGATATTTAAAAAGTTTTCCAAAAGGACGGTATACTCTTTTTGTATGTGTCCTGGAGGGGTTGTGGTTGGGGCGGCGTCAGAGCCTGAAACTGTTTTAACTAACGGGATGAGTGAGTTTGCCAGGGACAGGGAAAATGCCAACAGTGCACTGGTGGTTTCGGTAGGACCTGAGGATTTTGAAAACTCCCATCCTTTAGCCGGGGTTGAGTTTCAAAGGAGATGGGAAAGGCTGGCCTTTCAATGTGGTGGGAGAAATTATGCGGCTCCCGTTCAAAGGCTAGGAGATTTTATAAATGGCAGGGTGACAAGGAAATTAGGTAGTGTTAAGCCTTCATATACAGGGAAGACGGAGTTTTCAGATTTGAATTATTGTCTACCGCCTTATGTTACAGATTTATTAAAAAAGTCCATTGCCTTCTTTGATGCAAAAATAAATGGGTTTGGCATTGAAGATGCTGTTTTGACGGGGGTTGAAACCAGGACTTCTTCGCCGGTCAGGATTTTAAGGGATGATAATTTAGAGGCTTTGGACATAAGAGGACTTTACCCTGCAGGGGAAGGGGCAGGTTATGCCGGCGGTATAGTAAGTGCAGCTGTAGATGGCATAAGAATAGCGGAAAAGATAATGGAAACTTACTCTAATGAAAGTTTATAAAAAAAGTATAAATTGTAAAAAAGGGTCATGGTATTTACTTAGTGTATATAATATATTATACTTGTAAATAGGATGAATCCTTAAAGAGAGTGTATACAAGGTGTATAAGTCAGACTAACATAAATGTAGAGGGGATGAATGTATTGGGAATGCTTTTTGGAACTGATGGTGTAAGAGGTGTAGCAAACAAGGATTTAACTGTTGAACTGGCGTATAAGCTGGGTCAGGCAGGTGCTTATGTTTTGACTTCTGAGTTAAACAGCAGTCCTAAGGTGCTTGTGGGTATGGATACAAGAATATCAGGGGATATGTTAAAATCAGCTCTTGTGGCAGGTCTTTGTTCTGTAGGGGCAGATGCTGTATATCTTGGTGTGGTACCCACTCCAGCTGTGGCATATCTTGTAAGAAAATATAAAGCAGATGCAGGTGTTGTTATTTCTGCTTCTCACAACTCTTATGAATTTAATGGAATAAAGTTTTTTAATAATGAAGGTTACAAATTGCCAGATGAGATTGAGGATAGGATAGAATCAATTATTCTTAATAATTCTGAAGAAATTTCCCTCCCTATAGGTGATAAGTTGGGAAGAGAAATTGCAGTAGAAACTGCAGTGGATGACTATGTTGAGTACATAAAAAGTACAGTTGACGGTGACTTTAAAACATTAAAAATTGCATTGGATTGTGCTAACGGAGCGGCATTTAAGGCAGCACCTAAGGCGCTTAGGGAATTGGGGGCAGAGGTTTTTGTTTTAAATGAAAGACCGGATGGAATTAACATAAACAAAAATTGCGGCTCTACACATATGGAAGAGCTGAAGGAGTTTGTTAAAAAGACCGGTGCGGATGCAGGTCTTGCCTTTGACGGGGATGCAGACAGGGTTCTTGCAGTTGATGAAGAAGGCAACGTTGTGGACGGGGATCAAATAATGGCTATCTTAGGATTGGACCTAAAGAAAAAAGGGAAGCTTTCAAAAGATACAATTGTTGCAACTGTAATGAGCAATCTGGGTCTTGATATGATGGCAAAAAAGGAAAACATAAATATTCTTAAGACAAAAGTAGGGGACAGATATGTTTTGGAATGCATGTTAGAAAACGGCTATGTACTAGGCGGCGAACAATCAGGTCATATTATATTTTTGCAGCACAATACTACAGGAGATGGACTTTTAACCGGTGTACAGCTTTTGAATGTTTTAAAATCTTCAGGGAAAAAACTGTCGGAGCTTGCTTCTGTAATGCAAGTACTGCCTCAGGTTCTAAGAAATGCAAAAGTCAAAAACGAAAAAAAGAACTCATATCTTGATGATGAAGTGGTTTCTGATATGTGCAAAAAATTAGAAGAAGAATTTAAAGGTGAAGGCAGGGTGCTGGTAAGAGCATCTGGCACGGAGCCACTCATACGTGTAATGATCGAAGGAAAAGACCAGGAATACATTACAAAAAAGGCAGAGGAACTGGCAAAGGTCATAGAAGAGAGGCTTGGTTGACTTTTAAATGTAAAGGAGAGGTATTTATGTGTGGAATAGTTGGATATGTAGGTAATAAAGAGGTAGCGCCAATACTTATAAACGGTCTTAAGAAACTGGAATACAGAGGTTATGATTCTGTAGGGATGGCTGTTTTAGATGACAGTAATTTGACGGTATTAAAATGCAAAGGAAAACTTGCGATTTTAGAGGAAAAAATGTCTCAAAATTATCCTAAGGGGTTTATAGGACTAGGTCATACCAGATGGGCAACTCACGGAAAACCCAGTGATATAAATTCACATCCCCATGTTAGCAAATCAGGAAAGATAGCCGTTGTACATAACGGCATAATAGAGAATTATTTAGAGCTAAAGGAGTTTTTAGAGACAAAAGGATATGAATTTGTTTCTGAAACAGATACTGAAGTGGTAGGAAATTTAGTTGAATACAACTATAAAGGTGATTTAGTAAAAGCTGTTATTGAAACTTTAAATGAAATAGAGGGTTCATATGCCCTTGGAATTATGTGTACCGATTGTCCTGAAATGTTTGTGGCAGTAAAAAAGGACAGTGCGTTGGTAGTGGGACTTGGAAAAGATGGAAATTATGTGGCGTCTGATATTCCGGCGATATTAGATTATACCAGGGATGTCTATATTTTAGATGATAAAGAAGTTGTAGTGCTGACTGCTGATAATGTAAAGGTTTATAATAATCTTGGTGTTGAAGTAAAAAAAGAAGTGTTTAAGGTAACCTGGGATGTTGCAGCTGCAGAAAAAGCAGGCTATGAACACTTTATGATGAAGGAAATATGTGAAGAGCCTAAGGCGATAAAGGACACAATAGGTCCTAGGATAAAAAACGGAAGAGTAGTGTTGGATGATATAGAATTAACCGAAGAGTATGTTAAAAATATAGGGAAAATACACATTGTTGCATGTGGAACGGCTTATCATGCAGGAGTTATAGCTAAATATATAATAGAAAAGACAGCAAGAATCCCTGTGGAAGTGGATGTTGCTTCTGAATTCAGGTACAGGGATCCTATTGTTACAGATAAAGATATGGCTATTATAATAAGCCAGTCAGGTGAGACATTAGATACCCTCTTTGCATTGAGAGAGGCAAAGAAAAAAGGTGCGAGGGTACTTTCTATAGTTAACGTTGTAGAAAGTACAATTGCCAGGGAGTCGGATGACGTTTTATATACCTGGGCGGGACCGGAAATTGCAATTGCTTCAACTAAGGCTTATAATGCACAGCTTTGTGCATTGTACCTTTTGACTTTGGAATTGGCGTATAAGAGAGGTTGTATGAGTGAAGAGCAGTATAAAAATATAATTGAAGGCCTTCAGACTATTCCGGATGCTATTGAAGATATATTAGGAAACAAGGGAGCGATACAGCGATTTGCTTCTTCCCACTGCAATGTAAAAAATATATTCTTTATTGGAAGAGGTCTTGATTATGCACTTTCTATGGAAGGTTCTTTAAAGCTTAAAGAAGTATCTTATATACATTCTGAGGCTTATGCAGGAGGAGAACTAAAACACGGGACCATTGCCCTTATTGAAGATGGTACGCTGGTTGTATGTCCTGTAACCCAGGATGACCTTATGGATAAGATGATAAGCAATATAAAGGAAGTTAAAGCAAGAGGGGCAACTGTTTTAGCAATAGCAAGGGAGAGCAACGAACAAGTTCATAAAGTTGCAGATGAGGTTTTCACAATACCTGATGTTGATCCTTTCATAGCACCTGTTGCAGCAGTAACTCCATTGCAGCTTTTTGCATACTACATGGCTGTGGTGAAGGGATGCGATGTTGATAAGCCAAGGAACTTGACAAAGAGTGTGACTGTTGAGTAGAGCCAGGAAAGAGATTGATTTTAATGTATAATTCAAATAAAGTTCACTCCATGAAAATAAAGTTCGCTCTATAAAAATAAAGTTCGTTCCAAAATCCCGTAGCAGATGCAGGAGAAATCCTGATTGGCTGCATAATAGGATGGGAGGATAAAGGAGTAAGGGTTAAGGGGTTAGATTTTTCATTAGAATTTTGATTAGAATTATTTGTTGGTTACAGCCTTAAAACTATTGATTTTAAAGGGATTGAGAGAAGTATTGACTACTGTATTGAAGATAATATTGATATAGCAACTGAAAGGGTGAAATAAAACCTTAACCCTTAACCCATGAAACTTATTCCTATTTTCCTTTCAACATATCCCTATTTGGAACCGACTTTATTTTAAAAATTACTACAAGAATTAAGGAATAAATGTTATTAAATGGAATGAAAATATGGAATTTTTGAACCGACTTTATTATATGGAAAGAATTAGGAAAATGGGCATAAGGCGAGAAGGGATAAGGGTTTGAGGGATTTCGGTTTGGAGCGGAGTTTATTTTAAATATACATAGTTAGGGGTATGGATTTTTAGGTAAAAGGAACAAGAGAAATGAAATGAATAATAAAGTCGACTCTGTGATAATAAAGTTGTTCCATAAATAAAATAAAGTTATTCCAAGAATAGATTCTTATGTTCTTGGTTAATTCCGTGAACTTGTATGTTTGATGAATGGGATAAAACTAAGATGTTCTGTAAAATAGGTAATTGAATTTAATGGAAAAATGGAGGAGAAAAAGTAAATAAAGTTGTTCTTTTTACAGGGAAAAGGGATAAGGAAAGAAAAATATAATCCTTTGTAATCTGCATGATAAGTAGATTACAAAGGATTTATTTATAAAAAGGATGCATAATTTAATTCCCTATACCTTGCCCCTTGAACCTATTCCAAAGGAATGACTTTATTTTAATCTGAACGACTTTAATTGATGTTTACACAGAAGGCAAGAAAAAAGAGATAGTAATGGATATGATTTGATAATAAGATATAGGTTGAAATTACTTATTTTGATAAAATTTTGTATGAATTTTCAATAAAATAATAGATTTTGCTTGTGAAAAATGAAGGAAATTAAAAAAATATATCGAATATTATATCGAATATTATATATAAATGTGTTCATATAACTAATTTAGTAAATGTGAGGTGTATAACCCAAAAAAACTCGTGTCAAAGATAAAAAACTCGTGTTAAAAATAAGCAAGATGGCTTCAAGGCACTCATCTACATGCACCGATATGATGAGTTTACGGTGGCAAGGGTAAGAACTGACTATTTACATAAACTGCAGAAATCCTATGAAGCAGAGATTAAGAGGCTGGATATTGTCATTGACTCCAATGCTTCTCAGAGGGAAAAGGCCAATGCAAGGAAGAAAAAGGAGAAGATACTAAAACAGATAGATGAATGCTTGCAGTATGACCAGGTAATCGCCCATGTTGCAAACCAGAGGATAAAGATAGATTTAGATGACGGGGTAAGTGTAAACTATGCTAAGTTCCAGGGAATTGAGATACCTCAGGGTGAAGGCAGGAAGCTATTGAAAGCGGACTTGCTGGCGAAAATATAGTTAACAGGAGGTTTTCGTATGACTACAGATGAAATAAAGAAGATAATTCAAAATGGGGAAAATTCGTATATTGAGTTCAAAGAAGAGGAAATAAAAGCAAAAGAACTGGCGGAGGAGATTGTTGCCTTTTCCAATTCAGAAGGAGGTATGATTCTTATTGGGGTTGATGATGAAGGAAATATAAAAGGGGTAAAAGATGATAAGATAGAAGAAACGGTGATGAATATATGCAGAAATAATTGTATTCCTCATATTATTCCTTTGTATGAAAACATAGAAGTAGAAGGGAAGAGGATTGCGGTTATTACTGTCCCTAAGGGGCTTAATAAGCCATATTATACTGCTGACCATAAATATTATATACGGGTGGGCACCACAAAGAGGATTGCATCAAAGGAGGAATTGCTGCGGCTTTTTGAGGCAGGAGGAAGCCTCCATTTTGATATTTCTCCCGTTGAAGGAACATCTATCAAAGATTTAAACACCGATATTATTAGAGATTACTTTATGAAGTATAACACATTTGATTTGCTTGAAGAGCCTGAGGAATCTGTAGAAAGGATACTGGTAAATGCAGACATCCTTAAAGAGGTTGATGGCAGAAAACTCTGTACTGTGGGGGGACTGCTGGTATTTGGCAAAAACCCTGAAAAGCACCTTCCGCAGAATGGAGTGAGTTTTGCTCATTTTAAAGGCAATGAAATCACGGATGAATTAATTGATAAAAAGATAATAACTGGAAGAATTCAGGATATTGCGGAACAATTGATGGTTGTGATAAAAAATAATATGCTTATCCCGTCGGTAATTAACGGTCTGAAAAGGGAAGATAAGGAAGAATATCCCATGATTGTTATGAGGGAAGCCATCGTAAACTCGCTGGTGCACAGAAATTACAGCATCAGCGGGTCTAAAATAAGGGTTCTTATGTATGATGACCGTATAGAGTTTAGAAGCCCGGGAAGGCTCCCTAATACGGTAACAATAGAGAAGATGAAGATAGGGGTTTCCTATGCCCGAAACCCTTTCCTTGTTAAGTACATGGAAAATATGAGATATATTGACCAGTTGGGAAGAGGCATACCAATGATACTAAAAAAAATGAAGGAAGCAGGGGCAAAAGAACCATTACTCATGGAGCAGGGAGAAGAGTTTGTTTTGACAATATATAAAGCATAAATAATTGTCTGTTGATGAGGCCATGAATTATTAATTTTTATAGTAGATAGGTGATTTTAATGGATTTAACTCAGGTAAAAATGCTTCTTGAAGATACTTTTAATAAAGAATTGAGTGAAGGGAAGAAACGCCATATTGTTTTCTGGTATGACGGTGATGGGGAATTCAAGGAAGATATAGATGAACTAAATCTTGAAAATGCAAAGATAATTAAATTAAGTAAAAACAGTTATTTTTATGTGAAATATCAATTGGAGAAGGTAGATATGGATTCTAACTATCTTCTCTATGCTCCTTTTGAGAAACCGTCCCCAAAAGAGAATTACTTACTGGATATACTAAAATACAGTATAGAATTTTCTACTGACAAGGCTGCTGTCATCATGAGAGACTTGAATATTTCGGATGACAGTTTAAAGAGCGTGTTTAGGAAATATATAAAGTTCTTTAACAAAAAGGACAGAGAAAAGATTTTTAAAGGATATGAAATAGAAAAGTACACAGAAGAAACAGTGGATTTGGCGGTGCTATCGTCATTGTGCAAACTGCCTTATCCAGATTTTGATGAAGTTTTAAGAGTGCTTTTGATGGAAGAAGATTTGGAGAAAAACAAGTACCTGGAGGCTATCGAGAAGTTTGGAAGATTAGACGTACTGTGGAAACTTGCTGATAAATATTATGGGTATAGTGATAAGGAGCCTACTCTTGAGAAATTAGCCGTATTCATGCTGGTTACAAATGTTGCATATTGCCTTAACGGTGAATTGCCTGATACATGGAGAAAATATGTTTCTGCAAGAAAGGCTGACTGTGTGGTATTCTTGAGCAACTTCATGAACCACTCTCTCTACTCTGCTGCTTATGACAGGTTGGCAAACAGCATGGAATGGAAACTGAAAGTACATGAATATATAGACAACTGGGAAATAGAGGACTATATCAACTGTGACACTTTCAAAGTCTTTGATGAAGCAGTTATAAGGAAACTCACAGAACAACTTCTTTCTGATATAGGAGAGTTTGGAAGGTATAGGGATATTATTCAAGCCAGGAGGACAAAGCACTGGTATAACTTTTTTAAATCAGAATATGAGTGTATCTACTGGGCTATAGAGTTATTTGACTGCTGGAAGGATGTTAGCCAGAATATACGGCAGTATACCCCTTTGGAGTTTGCTAAAAGATATGCGGAGCAGTATTATAAACTGGATACTGCCTACAGAAAATTCTATACTTCTTTCGACAGACTGCAAAACAAGGAACTGCTGATGGAATTAAGGGATAAGATTGAAAATATCTATGTTAACGGTTATCTCAATACACTCTCTATTAAGTGGTCCGATAGTCTGGAAACTTTAAATGGAAATTGGACAATTCCCGGTATGATTATGCAGAAGGACTTTTACAACACGTACATAAAACCATTTAAAAATCGTAGAGAAAGGGTATTTGTTATTATTTCAGATGCACTTAGATATGAGGCCGCCAGGGAGTTTTGTGATATGCTCAATAAAGAAAGGAAAGGGTCTACTGAGATTGTATATATGCAAGGCTGTATACCATCCAGCACCCGTCTTGGCATGTCATCCCTTTTACCCCATAAGGCTATTACATTAGACGAGGATTATAAGGCATATGTAGACGGCATATCTTCAGAAGGAACGGATAACAGGAATCGAATTCTAAATAATTACAGTCAGGAATCAATAGCAGTGCAGTTCATGGATGTTATTGATATGAAAAGGGATGATATGCGTAAAACTTTCGGCGGAAAAGAATTAATTTATATATATCATAATGCTATTGATGCAAGAGGAGACAATAGCAAAACAGAAAGAGAAGTTTTTGATGCAGTGGAAGAAGCATTTAAAGAATTAATACTGTTAATAAATAATCTTGTAAACAATGTTACAGCAACAAATATCATTATAACTGCCGACCACGGATTTATATATAAACGTGGAAACCTCATGGAAAGCGATAAAATATCAAAAGGTTCTATCGAAGATGCTTATGAAAACAGACGGTTTGTATTGAGTACGAAGACTTTAGAGTTGGATGGCACCTTAACCTTTGATATGGAGTATTTACTTGGACCTGGCACCAGCCTTAAATATATTTCTCCAAGGGGAGTAAACAGGTTTAAGGTGCAGGGTACAGGAGCCAACTATGTGCATGGTGGTACATCTTTGCAGGAGATTCTTATTCCTGTTATTAAGTTTAAGAATGATAGGAGTAAGGATAGTAAAAATGAAGTGACAAAAGTCGATGTGAAACTTACAAGCATAACCAGAAAAATAACTAACACCATATCTTATTTGGAATTCTTCCAGACTGAGAAGATAGAGGATAAGCGTGTTCCATTGAGGCTTAAAGTATATTTTGTAGATGAAGAAAATAATAGGATATCAAATGAGAATATAATTATTGCTGATAGCAAGTCGGAAACTTATGAGGACAGAAGTTTCAGGGAAAAGTTTGTATTGAAGAACAGAAAATATGATAAAACGAAGAAATATTATCTTATTATGGAAGATGAAGAGGAAACAGTGGAAAGGATATATGATAAAATACCGTTTATTATTGATATAGCCATAAGTGATGATTTTGGGTTTTAATAGATGGTTGAAAGGAGGCCAATATGAAGAAGTATATTAAGAGGTTATTGGGAATAGATGAAATTCTGAAGAATATTGAAGAAATTAAGTCAGAAATTAAAAATCAACCAGAAGAGGAAAAGGAACTAAATAATTCATTACAGTTTGTAAATCCAATTGATAATAAACCATTCTTACATGTAGAGTCTTTAATTGATAGTCCAAATAAGTACGAAACAAAAAGTTTAAGACCAATTGGCAGTTCAGAGAAGATTATGAGTCTCATCCAATATCTTCCTATAGTGCAAACTGCAAAACAATCAAAGATGCTAAAGGGTGCTTATAAAGTAGTTTTTCCTGAAGGGGCAGTAGGAGAGTTAATGAGATATAAAAATGGAATGTTAGGAACTCCTTTGGTTAATAATGGCAAAATCGGAAATACTCATGCTGGTTTAGTTGAATTGCAGAATTTGTCGTTAACACCTGTAATGGTATTTACAGCAATATCCGCAATTACGGGTCAGTATTTTATGGCTAGAATAAATAAGTCTTTAGAAAGTATATCAAAGGATGTAAGAGAAATAATATCGATGTTTTTAGATGATAAAAAAGCGAAAAACAAGGCGATATTTGGTTTCTATACCTATATCAGAAATAATCTCAATATTATAATAAATAATTCTGATTTGAGAATTGCTACATTGACTAATTTGCAGTCTTATTTAGTAGAACTAAAACAAAATCTACTATTTTATGAAAGTACAATAAAAAGAAAGAATGCAGAATTAGACAGTATTATCAGCAATAATAGAACTACAGGTAAAAGAGTTAATGAGGTGCAAAAAGTTGAGATTGAGGTATCAGAATTGCTTGTTCAACAGCATATATGTTTTGAATTATTGTTAATAGGCAAAATGTATGAGATGCAGTTAGCCCAGATTTATGATGATGAATACTGCAATAACTTAATAGAAGATTTAAACATTCACTTTATAGATTCAGTTACGTTTAATAGAGATATCATTAATAAATATTCAGGGGTATTAGAACAAATTGAACGTAAAGCAATTATTAATAAAGATAAAGTATGGAATGAGAAAGGAAAATTTGATACTAACTTTGTAAAAAGGATGGAAGACTTTGAGAAGAGTGTAATAAATACAATTGATTCAGTAAGAAATCTAATATCCTTTAATAAGGGGGAGCAAGTATTTATCGTAAAAGATGAAGGATTGTATTACTTAGGAGAAGAAGTGTCTTAGGATTTATTAAAATATATTGTTCTACTATGTTAGGAATACAGAGTATAGTTAAGGGGTTGAAATAGTGGATGAATTAAGCAGGAAACTGAATCAATATTTTGCTGGCAGGGTTGTAAGAAAGGACTTAACAAAAAAGATAAAAGAAGGTGCAAACGTGCCCGTATATGTCCTTGAATATCTTTTGGGTATGTATTGCGCAACTGATGACGAAGATGGAATTAGTGAAGGTGTTGAAACAGTAAAAAGAATTCTGGCTGAAAATTTTGTGCGTCCTGATGAAGCCGAGAAGGTAAAATCCAAGATTAGGGAGATAGGAAAATATACCGTTATTGATAAGGTTAGTGTAAAACTTAATGAAAAGAAGGACATCTATGAAGCCGAATTTTCAAATTTGGGCATAAAAGGAGTGGCCATATCCCCGAGTTATGTAAAACAATATGAAAAACTCCTATGTGGCGGCATATGGTGCTGTATAATACAAATAAACTCCACTCCGTAATAATAAACTTCGCTCTATAAAAATAAAGTTCGTTCCAAAATCCCGTAGCAGATGCAGGAGAAATCCTGATTGGCTGCATAATAGGATGGGAGGATAAAGGAGTAAGGGTTAAGGGGTTAGATTTTTCATTAGAATTTTGATTAGAATTATTTGTTGGTTACAGCCTTAAAACTATTGATTTTAAAGGGATTGAGAGAAGTATTGACTACTGTATTGAAGATAATATTGATATAGCAACTGAAAGGGTGAAATAAAACCTTAACCCTTAACCCATGAAACTTATTCCTATTTTCCTTTCAACATATCCCTATTTGGAACCGACTTTATTTTAAAAAATACTACAAGAATTAAGGAATAAATGTTATTAAATGGAATGAAAATATGGAATTTTTGAACCGACTTTATTATATGGAAAGAATTAGGAAAATGGGCATAAGGCGAGAAGGGATAAGGGTTTGAGGGAAAGTCGTTTGGAGCGGAGTTTATTTTAAATATACAGCAGGAGAAAACCTGCTTGGCTGCGGGATTTGATTTTTTGTAGGGAGAGTTAAGGGGTAAGTAATAAGGCTGAAGAAAACGATTTGAAAGGGATTGAGAGTATTATATATTGAAAAAAGAATAGAAAAAGCACGTGAGGAAATGCAACCATATAATTTTGCCCCTTGCAACTTACCCCTATTTGGAACCGACTTTATTTAAAAATTGTTACAAGAATTAAGAAATAAATGTTATTAAATGGAATGAAAATATGGATTTTTAGAATCGACTTTATTAGATGGATGAAATTAGGAGAATAGGGTTGAGGTTAGATGGGATAAGAGTTTGAGCGATTTCGCTTTGGAGCGGAGTTTATTTTAAATATACATTTTGAACGTTTTGTCTGTCTTAATTTCTGGTTTCATTATATAAATATTGAGAGAAGTGAGATGCTTATTGATTTTATTCATTTATTTAGAGTTATAGTCTTAAGTAGTAGTGTAAAATTGATGACTTAAAATTACTGGAAAATATTGTCCCTTGAAAATAAAGCCACGATATGGTTTTCTACTATGTTAGCCAAACAAAAGTAGAGGAGGTCATATCATGGCTACAAAAGATATAATGCCACTAATCGAAGAAATTTTCAAGTATTATGGACATGTAAAAGATGGAGATTTCATGAGAGATCTGATGGCTTTAATACTAAATAAGTTGATGGAAGCTGAAGTGACTGCAAAAATTGGTGCAGATAAGTATGAACGTACAGAAGAAAGAAATAATCAAAGGAATGGTGTCAGAATCAGACCATATAATACCCGTCTTGGTACCATTGATTTAAAAATACCTAAACTTCGTGAGGGAACCTATTTCCCAAGTTTTCTAGAGCCCAGGCGTATGTGGGAAAAAGCACTTGTTAATGTTGTTCAGGAAGCATATGTCCATGGTATAAGCACCCGAAAAGTGGATGAATTAGTTCAGGCACTTGGTATGGAAGGTATTGATAAAAGTAAAGTATCACGCATAAGCCAAGAACTTGATGAATATGTTACTCAATTTGTAAACCGTAAATTAACAATTAAATATCCATATTTGTGGTTGGATGCAACATTTCCAAAAGTACGGGAAGGTGGACATGTAGAAAACATGGCATTGGTTGTAGCAGTAGGTGTTAATGAAAATGGTGAACGTGAGATTTTGGGTTTTGATGTTGGACTTACAGAAAGCGGGCCATTCTGGACAGAGTTTTTACGCCGACTTGTAAATCGTGGATTACATGGAGTCCAACTTGTTATTAGTGATTCTCACGAAGGGTTAAAAAAGGCGATTTCAGAAGTTTTAGTAGGTTGTTCGTGGCAAAGGTGTCGAGTGCATTTTATGAGGAATGTATTAAGTCAGGTGCCACGGAAACAGCAAGGTATGGTATCAGCAATAGTAAGAACAGTATTTGCAGCACCGGACCAGAAAACAGCTAAGAATCAATTATATACAGTTGTAGAACAGTTAAAGGGAAGATTTCCGAAAGCAATGGAAGTTTTGGAAAATGGATGTGAGAATGTGTTGCAGTATATGGAGTTTCCGCGAGAACATTGGGCACAGCTACATTCCACGAATCCATTAGAAAGACTAAACAGGGAAATACGGCGAAGAACTGACGTGGTAAGTATATTTCCAAATCGTGAATCAGTAATAAGATTGGTTGGATCAATATTAATAGAGCAGCACGAGGAATGGCAAATTGGTCGAAGGTACTTTAGTAAAGAATCAATGAATAAGTTGGTAAAGCCTGCAATTGGGACATATAGTTTGGCCCCAGAGGCATTATTGCACAAATAAAGTTAGCTTGCTTTTTTAGCTGAATCCCGAGGCTATTTTTACTACACTTAAATGGCCTTAGGCAGTGTCCGCCATGCTACACTGGAAAATTGCGGAGGATGAGGTAAATGTAGCTTGCTTCTTCCCCTCATCCCTCGGCAAAATAAAGAGAGCATGGCGGAATGTGGTTGTCAAGGAAAAGCCCGGTTTGGGCCCTTGACAACCACATTAGCGGAAATTAAAGAAACATAGTAGAAAACAATTGTTAGCGTAAAGTTATTGTAGGGAATGAGACATAAAATACCATATATAATTGAAAAGAAGATGACATCCTGTTAAGATATTAATTAAGCAAAAATAATAAATAGAAAGGATGACATCTTCTATGTATAATAGTATACAACATTTTAATGAATTTGGGGTAAAAAGAATTGAAAAAAAGATAAAAAATTTTATTGAAGAAGGAAAAGACTTAGCTGATCTTGTTCTTGGTCTAAAAGAAGATTTATTTAAACTTGGACGCGATATACTTAAAGAAGTGCTTGAAGATATGGATGAATATTTCCGTAACTGTGAAATAAGGAAACAGTATTGGGAAATTATAAGAAAAGATAAAACAGCTATTTTAACGACATTTGGAACACTAAGTTATAACAGGACATATTTTAAGCATAAGGAAAATGGTAATAGACAACACCTAGTCGACAGGATTGTAGGTGTAGAACCACATGACAGAGTAAGTGCCGATGTTGTAATTAATGCAATAGATGAAGCAGCTGACAGCAGCTACAGAAAGGCAGGAGAAAAGGCGACATATATTGATGAAATCAGCAAACAAGCAGTGATGAATAAAATACATAATATTGAAATAGTTGAGCCTGAAATAAAAGTAGATAAAAAGAGAGAAGTAAAAATATTGTATGTTGAGGCCGATGAGGACCATGTAGCATTACAACAAAAAAGTATATTGAGACAGAATGAGAAGGGCAAGAGAAATACAATTATGCCAAAACTTGTATATGTGCATGAGGGAATTGACTTTGAAAAAAGTAATAAGAAGAGAAAAGTATTAAAGAATGTTCGATATTTTGGGGGAGTGTATAAGAATTCAGAAGATTTGTGGCTTGAAGTATCGGAATACATATATAAACAATATGACGTTGATTTTTTAGAGACGGTGTATATATCAGGAGATGGGGCGTCATGGATAAGGCAAGGAGTTAACTGTCTTTCAAAAAGTAAATTTGTACTTGATAGATACCATCTTCAAAAATACGTAAGAGTTGCGACCACACATTTAAATGATGAAGCAATAAGCCAAGATTTACAGGAGGCTTTGAATTTATCTGATAAAAAAATGCTAACAAAGGTTTTTAAAAAGATAATTGAAAAGACAGGCGATAATGAAAATAAAATAAAGGCTATAAAAAATGCAAAGCGATATATTTTAAATAATTGGGATGGTATAGAAATAAGGTCAAACAGAGGAATAGTGGGTTGTAGTGCTGAAGGTCATGTGAGTCATGTATTTTCATCCCGTTTAAGTTCAAGACCTAAAGGCTGGTCGAGAAAAGGTGTAGAAAAGATGTCAAAGCTAATAATATACAAGAAGAATGGCGGTAAGGTATATGACATAGTTATGGCACAAAAACAAAAAAAGTTAGCATCTAGTAGGCAAGAAATTCAGGAAAAATTAATTAAGGAATTAAAGAAGTCATCAAACAGGTATGAGAGTGTATGGAATAGTAATTTAACTGTTATTCATAAGGGGTGTAAAACTGGTTTATATAAAGAATTAAGGCGTATTATAGGTATATGCGGATAGGGATGAGGTAATAATAAAGCAAAAATTACGGGAAAGTTTACAAGTAAGCCTATCCAATAGGAATTATACATATCTGGAAAAAAGACAAAGAAAAAGAAAAAACATAAAAAAAGAAAAAGAAAAGAAAAAAGCAAAACTTTAGTACCATGACCCGCGGAGCCCTACTACTTGTCAAGGCCGGGCTTTGCCCGCTTGTTTTAGCCTTGACAAAATGGAAAATGGTACAATAGAAATACTTTTTTCTTTTAAAAGTAGCGTTAAAATGTGAAGGAACATAGATAACAAAACGTACTAATTTGTCACAAGTATTGAGTAAAATGAATTCTTTATAGAAAGAAAGAGTTATATGGAATAATAGACAATAAGTTAGAGGAATTATAAAAGAAAATAAGGCTCAAAATGATGTAAAACACTTTCGTTACTAAGAGACCGTTATTTGAAATAGTTGCACAAATAAAAAATGGGATGCCATCTACTTTTCTTTTTCCTACAATAAATTGACGCTATCCTATATAATAGTAAATAGACATTCTTGGCAAAATGTAGTACAATATTGCGTGTATCCTTTGGTAGTGTCAAAAGACTTATGAAAAACGTTTGTTCGGGTGAATGATTTTCATCCTCTGGCAAAATTATAATCTGCGTCCTTGAATTTTCGTCAAGGCTGAAATGAACGGGCTTCCAGCCCGGCCTTGACAAAAATTCAGACGCAGATTAAGGGGGTTTTCAAGAGGATGAAAGTTAAAATCTGACAAAATCAGGGGGGTAGTAGGGTCGAAACTATCTAGGCCTTGGTAATAAAGCGTTTGAAGCATTTTAAGGGTAAAAACTTTTGACACTACCTATCCTTTATGAGGTGAAAAAATATGAAAACTAAAAGCAAAACAATTATTATAGCAGTATTTTTAATAATACCTTTGATACTGTTTTTATCAAGTTATATGGGTTTCCGCAGTCAAAAAATCAATAATGAGCACTTAGAAAGTTTCAAAAATAACCTTATGGCAACTATCCAGCAAAAATCACATTTTGATATGAAAAATATAACTCCTTTTGAATGGGACAGAATGTATATTATACGACCTTATACCAGCAGAACAGAAATGCATGAAAAAGTAGGAACAAAATGGACCACTGCCGATACATATATTGGTTATCTGATATTTGATAAAACATGGCTCGGGGAGCATCCACTGGATGATGACATATTTCAAAAATTAGTTTTTGTGAAAGATAATAAAGTAGTTTTGGATGTTACGCTCGACAGAAGCGATGTAGATTTTACACAAATTAATAGTCCTGTTATAAATGATAATGTCTTATTTGACATTGATAAAACAGATGGAAAAAATATTATTAAAATAAGTAAGCAATAGAGAATACGATGCTTTCGTAAAAAAGAGAATGTTTGGAGTGAATAAGGTATGAAAAAAGAAAAATCAATAAAGATGATTACTATATTTACTGTTATATGTGCTTTAGTAGCATTTATCAGTTTATTTTCCAGTTATCTGCTGTCATTATATTTATCTCATAAATTCAATATAGATACAAGCGATGCTGGTTCAATAGGAATTATAGGCGGTGCAGATGGACCAACAGCAGTTTATTTGTCAGGTCAGTCTTCTTCGCACTTGTTTACTGCAATCTTTGCATTGCTAACAATATTGGGATTCATATATCTAGTTGTTATCAAATATAAGAAAAATCATAATTAATCCAGAATCAGTTATTTATCAGGAGCAAAGATGTAACAACAGGTTTGTTTGTACAGAAAAGATAATATAACATATTATATAAAAAGGCTTTCCAGTCAAAACTGAAAAGCCATAAGATTATTAATCAGATAACCATTTATCCAGATATTTTATCATTTCACTTACATCTGGATAATGTTGTGAGAATTTATCAGGTGCCAATTCGGGCATTTTATCTGACAATTTATTCAGTAATTTCTTTAATTCATCGAGCAAATCTTTTCCATCGTTGTAGTTATAGAAGTATACAGTTTGAAGGATGTCAAAATAGTATTCTGCATCCTGGTATTCTCTTGTGTCCTTACCAAAGTTGTTGCCTATTGAAGCAAGTATGCTTTTGATTTCTTGTTTTAAATTCTTGACTTTCATATAACCACATCCTCTCGATTAGTTTTACACAGGATACAGAATTATGGTTTTGAAAGTCAATTTTTTGATTAAAAAATAAGTTTTTAAGATTACGGCTCATTAAAAAGGAATACTGACATCGTCATATACAGGAGTGAAGTTGCCATCATCCAGTATATTGGTGCTAGAGGCTATACTAGTTGAAGAATAGTGACTTTCATTTTTGGGGATGTAATCCCAAACATCAAAATCTTTATTTCTTATTATATTACCGACGATAGCGGCAATCTGTTTTTTGGAACATTCGTTATCTATTTTTTTAATTATGCCTATATCAAATCTCTTTTTAAGGTGAAACAGTTGCGCTTTAGAAATGTTGATTAGGCTTCCTTCAACATTTCCTTCTTCTTGGGTACTGTCTATATTAGTATTGCTGTTTTCTTTTATGGCAGCCTCTGTTTCATTAGTATTCTGTACGTCAAGGAAATCCTTTGTAGAAAGGCTTAATAGAATTTTAATTTCGTCTTCCTTAAAGGAGCATAATTTCTTTAATAATTTAAGTTGCTGATAAGTCATATTCTTAAAATCTAAATATTTATTAAGCATTTCACCAAAACTAATTATCCGCTCAACATCTCTTGGGTCAATAAACAGGATTTCACTTTCACTATAAAGACCTGTCTTTAATAAAGCACTTAAATCTTCATTGCTAGCAGGGGCAAATGAATATGCCTGCTCTTCCCAGTGATTAATAAAAAGTCTCAACATGTCATCATCACGCAATTTAACAGAGCAATCAGTTATATCTTTTCCCATTTCCTTAAAGGTATTTATAATTCTAATATTCCTGAAACCAAACTGCCAAAGGCGGTAGGCTGCTGCGATGCTTTTGTTTTGCCCAATTTTATGGTCATCATTGTCAAAGAATAAGTTAAGAGTCACATCTTTGCCAAAATACTTGTCAATTAAATATATTTGATAGTCGGTCAAGTTTGCCTGCCCAAGAGAAACAGCGTCATATCCCATGCTGGAAAGTTTAATCGCATCTGCAATCCCTTCTGTAATCCATAAGGTATTAATGCACTTACCCTTAAGTTCATAAAGGTTAAAAAGGAAGTTTCCAACCTTAAAAGGAACAAAATCTCTATATGTTGTTCCGTTTTCATTTGTTATCAAGTTGTCCTGGTAGTCGGTTATGTTTAGATATTTATAATGTCTTGGAGCACTTAAGTCAGTCCGCCGGCACTGATACCCGACAACAATGCCGGTTTCATGGTCTCTTACAGGGAACAAGACTCTGTTATTCAACATGAAGAAATCGCTATAGTAGAGTTGATGTTGGCTGCTTTTATCAAAGTATATTAGACCATATTTCAAAGCAGTATCTATGTCTATATTATATTTCTTACTCATATAATCAGTGAGTTTATCGACAGAGTTTAATTTATCTGCATTTTGGATAAAATCCTTAATCAGTTTACTGTTCTTAGCGAACTGAACCGCCTCGTCATAATCAGTAATTCCATTAACAATGATATTTTGGGCTTTAAGATGCCTGATAGTCATTTCAAGGTCCAGTGATTCCAGTATAAAACCGGGCTTGTTTGTAGAGTTTGAAAGAGAAACTTCTAAAGAAGGCTTTGTTTGTTGTTCTTCTTGGTATTGGCGGACTTGTGACTGTTCTTTAGAAGAAAAATATCTTTCGGGTAGAAGCCAAATATCATAGTAGTCCGTATATCTAAGACTATTAGTTTTACGATAACGTTCTAATATTTTATCTTTCAATTTCTGTTCAAAATCTGCGATTGAATTGAATCCTAAGTTCAGTTTAGTAAAATGGTTTGCAGCAAAAATTTTTGCATCATTATAACTGTTCCTTCCAGAAATATTTTGCATATACATAATAAATTCAAGGTATGTGCCGCTTTTTCCACAGGCGTTGCAGTGAAAACATCGCTTGTTATCATTCATAGAAAGGGAAGTTGGGTTATCTGCACCGTGATGGAACGGACAAACAAACCGTCCTTTGCTATATTTCCCTTTAAGTCCGTAAAAGCCTTTTAATTTTTCGGCAGTAAGAGATTGCTGGATTAAGGGTTCGATATCATTAAGGTATTGAAATATTAAAATACCAACATCGTGAGAAACTTTTTTGGCTATGATGCTATCTATACTTCTGTTCATAGACTATTCCTCCGTTCCTCCTATTTTTTAATTGAACGTATTATAGCGACAAATTAATGTATTTCAAGAAGAACTTTATTTTGTAACAAAAATGTAATAAAAAAAATAAGACTCAAAATTTGACAAACAAAAAAATATGGTTAAAATGATTAATACTTCAAGGTACTTCAGTTCGCGAAAACTTTGCGAAACATTGAGAGACGCCTTGAAGTTAATGAAGTATGAAGTATTAATGAAATAGTCTAACTACTTTTGATTTTACTCAATTTGTTTTGAACTGAAGTATTGAAGAAAGAAAATAAATACTTGAAATGCCTTATATTCAATCCTTAATATGCCTTGCAAAACAGGTTAAGGAGGTATATAAGGCATGGGGATACAGGTATTAAAGGTTGCTGGAGAAAGCAACATTAATGCTGCAGCAGAGGCCATAGTTGAATATGTAGTAGCAAATGGCATCGTTCATATTGATTGTATTGGAATAAAAGCAGCATATATGACGGTGAAAGCCCTTGTTCAGGCGACTGAAATGTTGGTAAATAAAGGTTACAGATTCAATTTAAGACCGTATTATGTGAAAGTAAGAACAAAAGATAACAATGTGCAATCAGTTGTGAAAACTGCTATCCGATGGACATTGATTGCTAAGGAAAAAAGCATTTAATCTTGCAGCAACTACAGAGGTGTTAAAATGCAAAAACGTATTCTAAGTGTTTATTATAGTTATACAGGAGATAAGGAAGTACCTCAAATAAGGCTGCAAGGCAAATGGCTTAAGGAACTTGGGTTTGAAACAGGGAAGAAGATAGTTGTTTTAGCAGAGAATGGAGTTTTAGAAATAAGGCTTACTTCTGCTGAAAATAATGTTAGTTTAGTTAAAAAAGATAATAATAAGGTCTCTAAGAAGAGTTGTTAAAGATACAATATGTAACGGAGCAGGTTAACACCTGCCTTAATTGTACCCACGGTATTTATAAGATTAAATTTATTGCACTTTGAGACATTATTTGTATTCTATTTTCACTGCTTAAACAATAAAGCAGTGATTTTTCTTGTTTAAGGGTGAAGATAAAATTGACTATAACATTAATAGTGCAAAGTTGTTGGAGATAAAAGAGTTAAAGGGATTTAACAATGAGCCAGGGGTGTTGGAGTATCAGGTTAAAGTTGATTTTGATTTTAAAAAACTAATAACAGCAGATGATGGAGTCTGGCCAAGATTTATTATATTGAAGAAAGAATCTGAAAAAAGCGGCTGGAGGATTGACGGTGTTGGTACGGGACCGTGATTAGGGAGTATGTGATATAAAGTACATGCTTTTATAGCGTGCACTTTTGTTTTTTATATCAAATTTAAAAGGATTTTATTCACAATTATCGAATAGAAAAGTAGAATAAACAGTTTAAAGGTATAAGGAATGATAGTATGCTTGATAACAACTATTATGTATACAAAAAAGAAGTGGACTGGTCGGTGCTGCAGCAGGGTGTAAGCATTCCAGTAACCATACAGGTAGTTTTCCAAAATACTATAAATAAGTTTTTGCCAAGAGGCAAGTCTAAAGATATTTATCTGGTATTGGAAGGACTGACTTATAAGGCAAGGCTTGTAAACCAGAAATTCGATGAGAGAAAATATCCTAATAGAAAAGATATACTGCAAATAAGGTATCATCCACAAAGTGAGATTGCGGAAAGACTTAGAAGCATTTTTGCTGCAAGTTACAGGTATATATTAGAGCAGAGGAATAGCCTGCCTGAAAATCAACGCAAATTCATTAAAGTTCCTGAAGAAATAAAGGAATACCTGGCTATATATACAACAGAGTATCCAGATACATATCTACTTGAATGTATTACGCAGGAGGATACAAGGATAATAAAGGAAACAATGGTTCATGAAGATGAGCAGGAATATGAAGCAAGTATTAACTATAACACTGTTGACCCTAATGCTACTATTGCTGCAGTGAACCAAATAGTAAAGATTCGTAAACTTAACAGGGCAATAGGAGAAAGCCTGAAACTTCTTTATAATTACCGCTGCCAGATATGTGGAGAGAATATTAGTGCAAGATATGGAGTCAATGTTGTTGAATCGCACCATATAAACCCATTTGTTGAATCACTCAATAATAATTCAGAAAATCAGGTTATTATTTGTCCTAATCATCATCGGATTATTCATAGGGCAAGACCTGTTTTTGACAGGAGAAAACTAATATTTGTTTATCATAATGGAGTAGAAGAAAGGATTATATTGAACCGACATTTGCAGTAAGAGAAGGTAATAGTTACAAGTTTGACTTTATGCAATAAATTTACATATATGTTTTAATATATATTTAACTCCTAATGTCATAATGGTAAAATATACTTAACATTAAATTTGTGAAGTAAATGGATTAAGTTACATGAAGAGGAGGGGACAATGATGAACTTAACTGAAGAGGCTTTAAAAATAATTATGGATTTGGGTGATAAAAATATATTTGTCATAAAAACTTGTGATTTTAGTTTATATTATAGTATTCTAGATGAATTAAAAAATAACACGTTATTTTATGTTCCCAATACAGAAATTAAATACAGGAGTTTTAAAGAACTATATGAAAGTACAGACAATTTGTTAATAGATTATATATATAACTTAAGGACAAAGAGTATTATTTTGTTGTATGAACAATTTATTCAGATAATTGAAAAGATTGATTTCAAAATAATTAACAGTAGTATAATAGTGCTTAATAATAATATTGAACGCTATAAATTTTTGCCTATAAACGAAGAAAAAGTTATAAATAAAATTGCTACTACAGATATCAACGAAATCCAAGATGAAGAAATAGATTATATGCTTGAATATTATGATGATATAAGAGTCGACAGATATGGTGATACACAAAGAGTTATTATAGATTACAAAGATAAAAATATTTTTGAAAATTTAAGTGTAGAGGAAATTAACTTGGTAGATACAACCCGTGCCTTATCTATACAACGTAAAAAATATGGAGATTATGTGAGTGATAATAGTGTAGAAAAATGCTTAATTTATTTAGCACAGGATTTAAAAATATATATTAATAAAGAGTATTATAACAGACTTCAAAGTGATATATTATTGAAGGAATTCTATAATAGTTCATATAATCAAGTTTGCGTAATTGCAAATCCTGAACATTTTGATTCGTTACCTATGTATCTTAATGCATGGTGTAGAATTTTTAAAAATATTATACTAGTGGAATATGATATTGATACTAATATATCTTATGAACAAACATATGATATTGATTTATTATTAAAAAAATATTGGAATAGTAATAAATTCCGAGAGTACTGTATTTATGATATTTATTCAAATAAGTATCAAGTAAAAAAAATTACACAGAAAGAAATTATAATGCAAATTCTATCACAATATGTAAAATCTAAAAGCGGCAATAGTAATGAATGGAAAGATATTTTTTTTATTGCTTCAACTGGAGCAGGTAAGTCATTGCTATATCAACTACCTTCAATTATTTTAAATGATGAAAATAGAATTACTATTGTAGTTTCTCCTTTAAAAGCGTTAATGAAAGACCAATTACAGACTATGCATGAAAAAGGGTTAACTTATGCTACATATATAAATTCAGATGTTTCGTATTCGGAACAGATAGAAAGACTTGAAGGAATAAAAAATGGAAAATATTCCTTGATATATGTGTCTCCTGAATTTTTACAAAAGTATTCCAGTGCTAAATATCTTGTTGGTGATAGAAAAATAGGATTAGTAGTTGTAGATGAGGCTCATTGTGTTAGTACATGGGGAAAAGATTTTCGTGCTGATTATGGATATTTAGGAGATTATATAAAAAGATACAGAAAAGAGATGCAATTTCCAATTTTAGCATTAACGGCAACTGCAGTGTGGGGTGGAGAATTTGATACACTAAATGAAATAATAGGATATTTAAACCTTATGCCAGCCCCTATCATCTATTATACAGATATTAAAAGAACAAATGTAGATATAGAAATAAAAAAAGTAAATGTTACTGGGAATTACCGTGAAACCAAAATAAAAATGACTATTGATGAAATCACTAAGATAGTAAAGGAAGGAAAGAAAGCAATAGTATACTTTCCGTGGAAAAGCCAAATTAAAGATATTTATATTAGACTTTCAGAAGATATTCAATCTAAAGTAGCAATTTATACTGGTGACACAAAGGGAGAAGAAGGTGAAGAAATTATTTCAAAGTTTAAGTCTGGAGAATATATAGTTGTTCTTGCAACGAAAGCCTTTGGCATGGGTATAGATATATCTGATATTGAAATAGTATATCATCATGCGATACCTGGAAATTTGGCTGATTATTCCCAAGAAATTGGACGAGCGGGCAGGAATCGAGAAATTAGAGGAAAAGCCTATACTCTATTTAATCAAAAAGATTTTCAATATTGGAGAATTCTTAAAGGAATTTCTCGTCCTACACAATGGGAGTTAAAACTTATAGTTAATAAATTATATGATGAGTTTAAATATGGTAAGAAAAAACGTCTACAAAAGTTATTGCCTTTAGATACTTTTTCATTTGTTTTTAACGAAAATGAAGTAGATAATACCGAGCAAAAAATAAGGACAGCATTATTTTTAATAGAAAAAGATTTTTTTAAAAGATTTGGTTGGAATATAATTAGCGTCTACCCAAGAGATGAATTTGGTAACTATTACTGTACAGTAGATGACGGTAATAAAGATGAATTTATAAATAAATATGGAAAATATGTTAGAGAAATTTGCAATATAGAAGACAATATTAGATTTTCAAGAGATAAATACTATTTGTGCAAAGATATTGGTAATATTCTCGAAATTGATTTAAAGAAGTTATGGGAAGAGAAATACTATGATAAAAACTATAGGTCTATTAAGTATCTGTTTTTTAACAATAAACTCTTTGAAGATTTTTCGGTCATACCAAGGATTTATACAAAAATAGAACTTCAGAGTTCTAAAGAAAAGGTACTAGGGCAACTTGAATATGCATTGAATATAATTGCGACAGCACTTCAAACGCAGGATAAGTTTACAAAGAATGAATTGGAAAAGTCTCTGAGAAGGGTAGTAAGAGATGATTATGGGTTAGATGACAAGGAAATTATCAATAAACTTCTACATATATGTACTACTTTTCTTTACATGGAAGTTGGAAGTAATAACTATTCTCATAAGATGATTATACGTAAAAGAGATGAAGGCAATGAATATATTTATATTGCTCCAAGACTTAAAATTTCGTTAGGATTACAAAACATTATTAAGATATTTAATAATAGGTTCGAAGATGGGGAAATATTTGAAAAGTTTTTAGTTCCACCATATATTGGAAACTCTATTTATACTTGCGAGACATTGGATTTAGCATATATACTAGAAACTATGGGATTAGCAAGTTTTATTATCAATGGTGGTCATATGCAATATGTTAACATTGTTGTAAACTCGGTTGATAAGTTAGCCACGGCATACTATAAAAATCAATTATTGATGGATATGCGAACAAGGGATGACAATGAAATCAAGATAGTCGAAAGATTTATCAATACAGATAAGAATAAATGGGATTATATTGAAGATTACTTTTTAGGAAGATTAAATATATAAGAAATTAATTCTTAAAAAGCAGGACAACCTATAAGAATAGAATCTTTGACTTATAGGTTTAGATATTCATTAGCAAATATCAAAAAGTTTTTAAATAACTATTATTGAATTATATATAACTTGAGCAGGAGTGATAAAGTTGATTAACTTTCAAGATAAAGTTAATTTTATATGGAGTATAGCAGAACTTTTAAGAGGCCCCTATAAAAAAGAACAATACGGAGATGTGATTCTCCCAATGGCCGTACTCAGGAGGTTTGACTGTGTCCTTGCAGCAACTAAAGATGAAGTATTAGAAAAGTATGAAGCCTTAAAGAAGTCAGGGCTCCAAAACATGGACCCTGTTTTAAATAGAATATCAAAGCAGGAATTCAATAACACCAGTAAATATGATTTTGAAAAATTATTAGCTGAGCCTGATGATATCGCAAATAATTTAAGGAATTATATTAATGGTTTTTCTAAAAACGCCAGAGAAATTATAGAACACTTTGATTTTGACAAGCAGATTACAAAACTTAATGACAACAACCTGCTTTATCTCGTGGTATCTGAGTTTAATAAGATAGACTTACATCCTGATAAGGTAAGCAATACCGAAATGGGGTACATATTTGAAGAACTGATAAGGAGATTTTCCGAACACGCAGAGGCAGGAGACCACTATACCCCTCGTGAGGTTATCAGGCTTATGGTGAATATTCTCCTGAATGAAGATAACGAGGAATTAACGCAGCCAGGGCTTGTTGTAACTGTTTACGACTGCTGTGCGGGGACGGGAGGAATGCTTTCAGTTGCAGAGCAGTACCTGAAAGAATTAAACCCAGGAATACAGGTTGAATTATTTGGGCAGGAGATAAATCCCCAATCCTTTAGCATCTGCAAATCCGACATGCTTATAAAAGGACAAAACGCAGATAACATCATTTTAGGCGACAGTTTTACTGAAGATGGACACAGGGGAAGAACCTTTAGGTACATGCTTACCAATCCGCCCTTCGGTGTGGAATGGAAGAAAGCGGAGAAATTTATTCGTGAAGAATATGAGAAAGAAGGCTTTAACGGCAGATTCGGGGCTGGGCTCCCCAGAATATCCGATGGTTCCCTTTTATTCTTACAGCACTTAATATCTAAAATGAAACAGGACGAAAAAGGCAGCCGTATTGCTATTATCTTTAATGGCTCACCATTGTTTACGGGGGACGCAGGTTCAGGTGAATCGGAAATAAGGCGCTGGATAATTGAAAATGACATGCTGGAAGGTATTATTGCATTGCCTGACCAGTTATTCTATAACACAGGTATTTCTACCTACATATGGATAGTTACCAATCGTAAAAATAATGACCCAATGAAGGGGCCTGTAAGGACGGGTAAAATACAATTGGTTAATGCAGTAGATTTCTATCAAAAAATGAGAAAAAGCCTTGGGAATAAGAGAAATGAAATCACTGAAGAGCAGATAAAAGAAATTACAAGGATATATGGTGAGTTTAAGGAGAATGAATACTGCAAGATTTTTGATAATGAAGATTTCGGATATCAGAAGATAGTTATAGAAAGACCTTTAAGGCTTAATTTTCAGGTAACTGAAGAAAGAATTAATAATTTATATAATGAAACAGCCTTTAGTAATCTTGCAAAGTCTAAGAAAAAGGGAACAGCAGGGCTAAAAGAAATAGAAAAAGGTAGGAAACTACAACAGCAAATAATAGAAACCTTAAAAACAATGGACTCTACTATTTTGTATAAAAATAGAGATGAATTTACAAAAGTGCTGAAGAAGGCTTTTAAAGACAGTGATATTAAACTGGATAGTGCACTTTTAAAGGCTATCCTGTCTGCCATTTCCGAAAAAGATGAAACAGCGGATATTTGTGTGGACAGCAATGGCAATCCTGAACCAGACCCAGACCTGAGGGATACTGAAAACGTACCTTTGAAAGAAGATATATATGAGTATTTTAAACGGGAAGTAAAACCCCACGTGCCCGATGCCTGGATAGATGAAACTAAGACTAAAATTGGATATGAAATACCTTTTACAAGGCATTTTTATAAGTACCAGCCTCTGAGACCTTCTGAAGAGATTATGAAAGAGATTATAGAACTGGAAAAGAGCATTTCAGAGAAATTGAAGAAGGTGATGGGTGAATGAGTAAGTATAAGAGGTATGAAAGGTACAAGGATTCAGGAATTGAGTGGATAGGGGAGATACCAGAACATTGGGAGATAACGAAATTAAAATATATTTGTTCTGAATCAGCAGTTTATGGCTTAAATGAATCGGCAGAGAATTATGTAGAAGAGGGAGTAAGATTCATTAGAACTACTGACATCGATAATAAAGGAAACTTAGATAATAGTATGGGAGGAGTTTTTTTACCTGAAGAAAAAGTAAAGGGTTATATTCTAAAAACAGGCGATTTATTAGTATCAAGAAGTGGTTCATTGGGTACATCCCTTTATTTTGACGAAGATAAATACGGAAAATGTTCTTATGCAGGATATTTAGTTAAATTCCGAGCAAATAGCAAGAATTGTCCTAAATTTTTGTTCTATTTCAGTAAGTCAAATATTTTTTATATACAGATTCAATTGGCATTAGTGTCATCGACTATAAGTAATTTTAATGGGAATAAATATGCCAATATGATATTGCCACTGCCTAGTTATTATGAACAGAAAGCCATTAGCAATTTCCTCGACCAAAAGACTGCCGAAATAGATAGTTTGATTGCTGATAAGGAAAAACTAATTGAATTACTGCAGGAAAAACGACAGGCTATTATAACTGAAGCCGTTACCAAAGGGCTTAATCCGAATGTTAGGATGAAGGATTCAGGGATTGAGTGGATAGGAGAGGTACCAGAACATTGGAAAGTTACAAAAGTAAAATATTTTTATGATATATGTTTAGGAAAAATGATACAACCCAATCGGAAAGACTATTCTGATACTCTTGAGTATTATTTATGCTCTATCAACGTGACATGGGACGGTATAGATATAAGCAATTTAAAAGAAATGTGGTTTTCTAATGATGACAAGAAGAAATATTCAATAAAAAGTGGAGACTTAATAGTCTGTGAAGGTGGAGATGCTGGTAGAGCAAGTATATGGGATGGTAGCGTAGAAAATTGCTATATACAAAATGCTGTACATAGAGTTAGAGAAAAGAAAAATAGTTCAAACAAATATCTTTATTATTGGCTTTATTTTCTTAAACATGCTGGATATATTGATTTAATATGTAATAAGGCAACAATTATGCATTATACTTATGAGAAGTTTTTAAATACAGTTTTAATTATACCAGATTTAAGCGAACAACAGGAGATTAGTAATTATCTCGACAAAAAAATAGCAGAAATAAACTCATTGAGAAAGGAAATTGAGTGGCAAATTCAAAAACTCAAAGAATACCGCCAATCCCTTATATCCGAAGCAGTAACAGGTAAAATTGATGTTAGGGATTATAAGGATGAGGGAATGAGCAATCTTAATCTAATAAAGAAAGTTGAAAGGCGAGTGAGCAGAATGAAGAATGAAACAATTTATTTGGACAGAGATATGAATCAGAGGTTCGAGAAGGAATTTGAAGCGGCAAAAAAAGATTGGGAGAAAGGCAAACAGGAATACGAGAAACAGAAAAGAGATAATGACAAAAGCAATTTTAAACCATCAGATAGAACTTGAAGAACTAATGTTAACAATTAAATCGGAGTGGTTTATATGGGTGATTTGAAACTTTTTAGAATAAAAAATGAAGTAAAAGAACTTGTAGGTACTTCAGTAGCCATTGAAAAGTCTATTCAGACTTTAATTGAAAATAATATGGAAGCATTTTTCGGTATTACTTTTCTGGCGTCAGAGTATTCTACGGGCAAGAATCATGGCGGAAGAATAGATTCTTTGGGGATAGACGAAAACTATTGCCCAGTGATACTGGAGTACAAGAGAGCATTAAATGAAAATGTAATAAATCAGGGGCTGTTTTATCTTGACTGGCTAATGGACCATAAAGCAGAGTTTAAATTACTCGTAATGGAGAAATTGGGAAAGGATATTGCCGATAAGATTGAATGGTCTATGCCGAGACTTTTGTGTATTGCAGGTGATTTTACAAAGTTTGATGAATACGCTGTAAAGCAGATTAATAGGAATATAGAACTTATTAGATATAAAAAATATGAAGATGACTTGATTTTGTTTGAACTGGTAAATGCCACTACAGCATCTCAAACAGCAATAGTTTCAGATGATAGCACAACTAAATCAAACATATATAAAACAGTAACAGAGAATCTTCAACAGGCCGATAAGGAATTACAGGATATGTATTATTCAGTAAGAGACTTTATATTAAACCTTGGAGACGACATCCAGGAGAAAGTTTTGAAATACTATATTGCTTTTAAAAAGATACGAAATTTTGCCTGTGTAGAAGTATATTCCAAAAGCAAAACAATTCTTATGCATTTGAATATAAATCCTGACGAGGTAGAGTTGAAGGAAGGGTTTACCAAAGATGTGAGAAATATCGGTCATTACGGCACAGGAAACTTAGAGGTTAGGATAAACAGTAAAGACGAATTTGAAAAGGCTAAAGCGCTTATAGCAAAAAGTTATGATGAAAATTAATTTTGGGGGGATATAAATGGCTAAAACTCCTGAAGAACTTTTAGAAAAGGGCTTTGAAGAGTATATAGAGGAGCATCTTTTAAAATCTGGATATATCAAGGGTAACCCTGACGACTATAACAAAGAATTTGCCCTTGACACTAAAATTCTGTTTGACTTTTTAGAAGATACCCAGCCCAAGAAAATGGAAAGATTAAGAGAAATTTATAAAGACCAGTATCAATTTAAGATTTTAAGCCGATTAAATCGTGAACTTAGTAACCGTGGTATGATTGATGTATTAAGGCATGGGATTAAAGATTATGGCGTATACTTGGACCTTGCCTATTTTCAGCCTGCCAGCAAATTAAATGATGAGATGGTAAAACTCTATGAAAAGAATCGGATATCCGTCACAAGGCAGGTACACTACAGTACCAAAAACGAAAACAGTATAGATATGCTTATCTGTGTGAACGGACTTCCGGTTGTTGTATTAGAACTTAAGAACCCTTTTACTGGTCAAACCTATGAAGATGCAATCATGCAGTACAAGAAAGACAGAAGCCCTAATGAACTGTTGTTTCAGTTTAAGAAAAGAGCCATTGTATTCTTTGCAGTAGATACTCAAGAAGCCTATATGACTACGAGGCTCTCAGGAGATAAAACTTCTTTTCTTCCATTTAATAAAGGTTGTGATGGAGGAAAAGGAAATCCAGACAATCCTGATGGCTTAAAAACGGATTATCTTTGGGAAGAGATACTTCAAAAAGATAGCCTGATGGACATATTAAAAAGATTTGTATTTATAGAGACTCAAGAAAAGAAAGACATAGACGGTAATACTTATACCTCGGAAACCGTCATATTCCCAAGATACCACCAATTAGATGTAGTAAGGAAACTGGAAGCCGATGCAAAAAAGAAAGGCGTAGGGACGAACTATCTTGTGCAGCATAGCGCAGGGTCAGGGAAAACCAACTCCATATCATGGCTTGCCCACAGACTTGCCAATCTTCATGATGATAATGATAACCCTGTATTTGATTCGGTTATTGTTATTACGGATAGAAGAGTTTTGGACAGGCAGTTGCAGGATAGTATTTATCAATTAGAGCATAAACACGGAGTTGTACAGAAAATAGATAAAGACTCAAATCAATTGGCTGATGCCCTGAAAAGTGGAACCAGGATTATTATCTCTACCCTGCAAAAGTTTCCTTTTATCATTGAAAAGGTAGGAGAGTTGGAAAATCGTGAGTATGCCGTCATTATAGACGAGGCTCATTCCAGCAGTGCAGGGGAAAATATGGCTTCATTAAGGGAAGTTTTGTCGACAAACAGCCTTGAAGAAGCAGCGAAACTGGATGAAGAGTTGGAAGGCAAGGAATATGACCCTGAGGAGGAAATTATAAAAACAATAAAGAAAAGGGGAAAACAGCCGAATATTAGTTTCTTTGCTTTTACTGCCACACCTAAAGCAAAAACATTAGAGATGTTTGGAACCATAGGTGATGATGGACTTCCTCATCCTTTCCATTTATATTCTATGAGACAAGCGATTGAGGAAGGATTTATCCTTGATGTACTTCAAAACTATGTAACTTATGAAACTTATTTTAAACTGGCAAAGAAAATTGAAGATGACCCTGCATTTGATAAGGCGAAGGCCACAAAAGCGCTTACAAGATACGTCAGCCTTCATCCTCATAATATCGCTCAAAAAACTGAAATTATGGTAGAACACTTTAGAAACGTAACCAGGCATAAAATAGGCGGAAGAGCCAAGGCAATGGTTGTAACCAGTTCCAGGCTTCACGCTGTACGATATAAACTTGCTTTTGATGAATATATAAAAAAGAAGGGTTACAAGGATATGAAAACCCTTGTAGCCTTCACAGGAACAGTAAAGGATAATGGAGTGGAGTATACTGAGAGTGGTATGAACAAATTTAAGGAGTCAGAACTTCCAGAACGTTTTGCCACTGATGAATATCAAGTACTGTTAGTTGCAGAAAAGTATCAGACAGGTTTTGACCAGCCACTTTTACATACCATGTATGTAGACAAAAAATTGTCAGGAGTCAAGGCGGTACAGACTTTATCAAGGCTTAACAGAACTTGCCCAGGAAAAGAAGATACCTTTATTCTTGATTTTGTAAATAAAGCAGAGGATATTCAAGAAGCGTTTAAACCTTATTATCAGGCAACTATTGTGGAAGAAGTAACGGAACCAAATATTCTATACGATATTGAAAATCAATTACATGCCTATGGAGTATATATAAAAGATGAGTTGGATAGGTTTAATAATATATATTTTAAACCGAAGGATAAAAGGACTTCTAAAGACAGGGCTATATTAAACCACTTAATAGATGTAGCAGTAGAAAGATTTAAAAAACTGGAAGAACAACGGAAGCAAGATTTTAGTGGCCAAGCAACGAAATACATAAGACTTTACTCATTCATACTACAAATTACACCTTTTGAAGATGTTGAATTACATAAGTTGTATGTATATTTAACATATTTGCTTAAAAAACTGCCAAAAGAAAAAGGTTCTACTATACATCTGGCGGATGAAGTTGCTTTGGAATATTATACTGTTAAAAAGACATTTGAAGGGAGCATCTCATTAACCCCAGATGATGAGAATGTACCAGTTACACCTGTAAAATTTGCAGGAACTGGGGTAAAGGAAGAACAGAAAGAATATCTGTCCAGCATTATTGAACGGCTTAATAAGCGGTTTGGAACTAACTTCACAAAAGCGGACCAGTTATCGGTAGAGCAAATAAAAGAGGATTTTGCCGCTGATGAAGATTTGGTTCAAAAGGCTAAAACAAATACTATTGATGATTTTAGATTTGCCTTTGAAAAAGTGTTTATAAACAAAGTGATTGACAGAATGGACCAGAATCAGGTATTTTTTACCCGTGTTTTAGACGATGAGCAATTTAGGAATGCCCTTATGGAGTATATGCTGGTCGAAACTTATGAGAAATTAAATAGTATGGTGAAGTAAAGGTGACCAATAGATAGTGTTTAAAAGCATTTTACTTATGGGGGAGCAATATGAGTTTTGATTATAAACTTCTTGGTAGAAAGATAAAAGAGGCAAGAGAAAGCCTTCTTATTGAAAAAGACGAAATTGCTAAATATTTAAGATGCTCAGTTGAAGAGTATGAAAAAATCGAAAGTGGTGAATTAAATAGCATAGATGGAGATACAATCATAATCATTTCTCAAGTGTTAGAAATGGATTTTAGATAGTTTGTCTCTGGTGATTATGTATCTGCAGAATCACAGGTTAAGGAACTTTTTAGGCAAAATGGAGATATAACTAAGAATGATAGAAAAGCGATTCGGAAATTTATTAGACTATGTGAAGAAAAACATAATTTAGAAGATTTGCTATCGAGACAAAAGCCTATGCCATATGATTATAGTAAATATGAATTTAAAAGTGATAATCATAAATACCAGGGAATAACTGCTGCGTATTTAGAAAGAGAACGTCTTAAAATTGATGATTCTATCAATGATATCTATGGCCTTTTGCGAAAACAAAAGATTCATATTTTTAGAAGAAAACTTGAAGATAGCGACATTTCTGGTGTTTACATAAAACATCCAATTGCTGGGCATTGTGTACTTATTAACTATTCAGATGATTTATATAGACAGAATTTCTCTATGGCACATAAATACTGTCATGTCCTTTTTGATTCTGGCAAAGAACAATCAATTACATATTTTAACAGAGAAATGGATTATGTAGAAATCCGTGCAAATAATTTTGCGAGTAATTTTCTGCTTCCTGACAAGGGAATAGAATCAATTAATACTGATATTTCATACGAAGAACTAATAAAGATAATTTTAGACATATGCAATCACTATAATGTTAGTAGTAAAGTTGTAATATATAGGTTAAAAGGAAAAAGGTTTAGTGAGAAACTTATAGAAAGACTATTAAAAGATGAAAGACTCATTATATCAAAGTCTGATAAGATTGACCCCGAATTGGTTGGAGCATCAAAAAATCTTCATGAAAGATTGAAAAAGATTATTGAAAGTGGAATTTCACTGGAATTTATAGAGTTGGTAAGAAACGCTTATCAACAGAATGAAATATCTTATGGCAAAATGCTGGAATGCTTACAAATGAATATTGAAGATGCAAAACAGTTGATTGACTTATGGGATGTTTACATGGAGGTGTGATAATGAGCAGTATCGCTGTTATTGATACGAGTACGTTGATAAATTTAAAGAATATTAAGTGTAGTAGTTTAATAGATTACTTAGAATATTATTTATGCACTACTATTTATGTTATACAGGAAATTGAAAAAGGAAAAGAAGATACCAAAAATTTTTATAGACAGTTAGTATCTAAAAATAAAATCAAACATGTAAAACTATCTATTGAAGATTTAATAGAGATGGCACAAGTTCCAGAGCATAAGAAAAGAATTAGTAATGCAGAGTTGTCATGTTTTGTTAAGGCCAAAAACTTTGGATGTATAACTTTTTGTGATGATAAAAGAGCAATAAATTATGCTAAAAGATACATAGAGTTAGGCGAAATTGTTGGAATAATTCATCTTATAAAAGAAGCATACATTAGAGGATATATTGGAGATAATGAAGTATCAACCTATCAGAATAGATTGAATAAGAATAAATTTAAAATACAAGGGGATTTGCTAAGCGAAGTTGCTGCAGAAAAACTTAGACTTCTTATGGAAGGCAAAGCGATATCATAGATGAGTTAATATTTATGGAAAAAATACATTATATGAAAGAAGTAAAGTCAATTCTGTCAAGATATAAAGTGGATAGAATTGACTTGTTCATTATTATGCCTAATAAATATAAGTTTTCTTCAGAGGGCATTACATTTTTTCATTAACTTATGATAAGTACAAGTCTAATTGAAAAATAATGATTGTTTAAAGAATAGAGGAATAGTTAAATAACATTTGCAAATAACAATAAATTGCGCTATCATTCTGAGTAGGATATAAGGAATTTAGATTTAAAGGATTTAGGTTGTAAGAAATAAAACACGGATGGAGGCACATCTCCTTTACGGCCAGTTTCACAACTGGAATTAAACGAAAGGGAGATGTGCCTTTTCACTTATTTATAATAAATATGTGGTGAAGGATATGATGTTGTATTTTCAGAAATAGCAGATATGAAATTTAACAGACGATGCTATCTTTGGAAGAGAACTTTATTTTATTGTTAGGATTTAGAGGGTAGAGTATAAAAATGCAGTTAAAGGGGATGAAAGAATGCTTACGCTTCAAGAATTCGTACAGAATATTTCAGAGGATTTTAAGAAAGTATTTCCTGAAGTGAGGGTAGAAGATAGGTTTATCCGTCTTGGGACAGGAGTAACTCATGTGGAATTGCCAATCAATAGCATGTATAAAGAATACCAAGTTACGGATTATGAAAGTATAAAGAAATTATATATAAAGATTTCAAATGAAATATTAAATCAATACAAATTTAAAGTAGACTACAATAATGTGTATCCATTGCTTAAAAGCAGGGAGTTTGGGAAAGGGGAAAAGAATTTAGGGTTTTATAGAGAGCAAACCTTTGCTGATATAGACACATTTTATGTATCAGATGAAGGGGAAATTTTTAGATTTATTCTGAAAAGTGATGATGTAGAGTTTCACAGGGTGAAAAGGGCAGCGTGGGAAAACTTGAATAAGATGGCCAATCCATTGGTAAAGTTGGATAAGACACTTGATATTTTTTGCCTGAAGTATTCTACAGACTATAATTCGACCCTGTTGTTAAGTACTGCACTACAGAATCAGATATGCAAAAAGATAGGGCGGGAATATCTTTTTGCAATTCCTTCTTCAACTACACTTATCATAGCCAAATTTCGTCCTGAATATATTTCGATAATAAAGTCATTAATGGCAATAGACACAGACACGAACAGAATTTCGGATAAAGTGTATCAGTATAAAAATGGGATATTTGATATTGCATCGGTTTGAAAAGTATATTTATATTAAGGAAGTATAGGAATAAGGGTTAAGTATTATTTATTGATACTTACGGTGATTTATTTCCTAATTTGTTTGAGTAAAAAGTTTGAGTTTAGGTATTTTGTATATTGTACTATACTAGTAATATATGGAAAGGAGATATTACAGTATGAATAAGGTTTTAATTGAATGTGATACTCTTATTGATAAATATAAATTAAATAAAGAAGGCATTATAAAACAACTAGAAACGATTAAAATAGAAAAAGACCAGAATTTTATAATTGCTTATGATAAGGATTTTAGGTTTACTCTAGTCGGTGAAATGAATATAAATAATAATTCAATAATTCTAACCAATGTTATAAAGGCCATTGATTTTAGGAAAATAGATAATTCAGACCTGTTCGAATTTATAAAGAGACAGGGGGTTAATAGGATTAAGGAATAAGACCTTTGCGGATAGGGTTTTCTATCCTGCAAGGCCTTATTTTATTAGCATTTGGGTATTTCACTTTTTACTTTTTCCATGAAAATTCTTATGGTGGGGATATTGTTCATCAGGAGTTGATATTTATCTGGTTCTATTTCCTGCTGAATCTGATTTATGTACTGTTCAATTGTTTGAAGGTAAGAAAGGGATAAGGAATCGTAGGTATTAGGAGAAAGGAAACAAGTGACTAATGCTGTAATTGCTTCACTTATTTCCCCTGAAGCCTTATCCCCCAAGATGCCCTTTGCAACCTGCTTCAGGTAATTTAGTTCCAGTCTGAAAACTTCTAAATTTATTATTATGACCACTCCTTCAGAAAATTTTGAGGTATTATACAGATGAGGACATTACAAATCAAAAAATCAGTGCAAAAATTTTATTTAAAGAATTAAGAATTTTAATTGTCTTGTAAGGTGTCAATTAAATAAATGTGGACATAATATATATAGAAGTTAAGAATTGGAATTATGCTTGAAAAAATCATAAGGATGTGATATCATAAGGGTAAGAAAGGCAAGAAAGGGGTTGTATAGAATGGCGACGGTAGTTAGCATTAAGGATTATAAATTAAATCAAATACCTAAACGGCAGGATGTTTCCACTCTTGATATGATATTCAACCCCGTTAAGAGAAGAAAGTTTTATGCAGATATCGATAAAGACTATGTAGAAACAGATGATGAAAAAGAGATTTTCGATGAAATGACTAAAAGGCGGAGGGGTGAGTAAGTTTTGCCCTGTCCAGCGTTGCCGAAAAATCCACAAAAGAGTACCCATTTTGAGAAGGGTTGCATTCACTGGTTTGATTTAACTGGTAATAGTGACCCTTCAATTGCTTCACAAAAGGCAAGACCATTTATAATTATTAGCAGATATAACCCTAAATCAAGCAGAGTTATTATTTGTCCAGTGTCAGACATGATACACTATTTAGAAAAAGATACATATGGCAATATAATACAACCGCAAAAATTAAAATATCCTTATCACGCACCATTGTATAAAAAGGATTACCCTTTCCTGGATAAGGATAGTGTCGTACTTCTTGACCAGGTATATACTGTATCAAAAGATGAACTGTTTGAAGACTGGTATATGGGACAAGTTGTAAACACAAGGGAGATAGATGAAGCAATTTTTTATAACTATGATTTATTTGCGTCTATTAATGAAGTTATTCAAGATTTGCTGAATTCCATTGAAAATATGCATATAGAAAAATACTCTAGAAAGTAATTTGAACTAAATTCAAGAATAGAAAACCAAGGGCTAATCAGTAGGACAAGTTCTTGGTTTTATTATTTTTACTTTATATATTAGTTAAAGTAGGATATAGGCTTATGTTTTAAGGATTTAAGGAATTGAAAGTTCATTAAAGCATTAAAAATATTGCATTAACTTTATGTCAGATTTGGTTATTAAAAAATTGTGTTTATATAATGTTGAAGTAAAATGATATGGTAAAACAGACGTTGAATCGCAGGAGGTTATACAGAAATGGCGTAAAATGACTAAAGACGATGTTATCAGTGGCAAGAGTATTTAGATAAGTATTTTTATACAAGACTAGGAGGGAAATTATGTTCTATAATGCTCGATTAGAAATAAGTAAAGAAGTATGGTCTCAAATACTCACAGACAGAGAAGTTACTACAGAGTCTGACTTGAATATTCTAAAAATTGTGTATGAGAGTAAAAACCATGAGATAGGAGCATCTGAGATAGCCTCAAAGTTAAACATTCCACATCATGTGTTAATCAACTTACAGATAAGCAGATTTAGCAAACGTGTAATTCATAAAACAGGAGTCCAGCCACCTTTGAGAAGAGACGGAAAACCTAGATGGTGGCACGTTCCTTTTTTAGGATATAAAAAAGCAGGAAAATTTCCTTGGATTATGCGTCCTGAACTGGTAATTGCCTTTGAGGAAGTTTTTGGTCAAAGTAATACTGAATTAGTTTATTCTGAAGAAATTACTATTGAAGATATTTCTTCTCTATCCGAAGGTACAGTAAGACAGGTTTTTGTTAACCGTTATGAAAGAAATAGAAAGGCAAGAAGTATATGTATCGCCCATTATGGCAGCAAGTGTGTCGTTTGTGGTTTTGATTTCGAGAAGACATATGGACCAATAGGTAAGGATAAAATTCATATACACCATTTAATACCTTTGTCTGAGATACAAAAGGAATATGAAGTAGACCCTATACGAGATTTAAGACCAGTATGTCCTAATTGTCATCTTATAATTCACAGCAAGAGAGAACCTTTTACAATTGAAGAGGTAAGAGAAATGATTACTATGTCCAATAACGGTTAGTAATTGTCTAGATAATGCACATTTAAACAGGCGAAAATGATAAATATTTTCGGGTTGGGATAAACGTATTTAATTTAAGGAGGTCCAAAACGGTGTTTGAGATAGGAAATATAAATGCTCAAAATAAGCAGGAGTTTTATAAGCAACTAAACACATATCTCATTGGTTTAATTAGTGAAGAAACAGACTGGCTTGCAGGTATCTCCAATGCATCCGCTTTACTGTATCTACTACTGCCTGATATTAATTGGGCAGGATTTTATTTATATAAAGGTGGAGAATTAGTTTTGGGACCATTTCAGGGGAAACCAGCCTGTGTCCGTATTGCTTTAGGAAAGGGAGTCTGTGGTACTGTAGCAAAGACAAGAAAAATACAGGTGGTGGAGGATGTGAATGAATTTCCAGGTCATATTGCTTGCGATGCTGCATCCCAATCGGAAATTGTTATACCCATTATAAAGAATGATAAATTGATAGGTGTTTTAGATATTGACAGCCCTGTTAAAGCCAGATTAGATAAACAGGATTCTGAAGGATTAAGCAGTTTTGTAAATATTCTAAATCAGTATATTGACTGGCCAGAACAGTTTGAATAATCAATAAAAGGGCAAGCAAATAGAACAAATAAAATATTATAAAAATGCACTTGAAATTATCAATAAAACTTGAAACATACTTTAATCCTCTTTTATTATTTCTTTAAATTAATAGGAATTCAGCATTCTATAAAGGATAAATGGACTAAGAAAAGTACTTTGCTGAAATATCCGCTGGAATTTAATATTGAGGTGAAAAGTATGGAAACAGCATGCCAGATGAATAATTGTTTTAGTAAGTGCTTTAAAGAAAAATTATTAAATACTGAACTGGGATTTTTAATAAAACAAGAAGGGGTTAAAGAAGGTATAAAGGAGGCAATACTAATACTTTTATTAAAGAAAGCAGATACTCTGCCAGACGATATTTATAACAGTATTATGAATCAGGAAAATCAGAGTACTTTGATGGAATGGGTAAGACTGGTTTCGGAAACACAAAATATGGAACAGATAAGAAAAGTAATAAATGGGAAATAAAAAATAAGCCTTCACGGCTTATTTTTTTTGCCCACCTTGCTCTTCTACAACTGCCTTAATCAGTTTCACAATCAAGCGTAAATTATCCTCGGAGCAGTCTTTAAGAAGATTTGCTATTTCATCTTTTATGTATTCTCTTGATTTATATAAAGAATCATATAAGACAAAATCGGGGGTTATACCGAGAGTGTAGATTTTCATTTTAATTTAGGTAAATCTACCCTTATTTTATCACATTAAAATAGGTGAAAAAAATTTTTAACCCTACCGCAATTTGAAAAAATATTTTCACTTTACAGTAGGATTATTTTTTATAATATATTGCGGAGGGTGATGTAAAAATGCAATATATCTTCAATGTTCATGAAGGAATTCATGAATATATTAAACTTGGGAGAAATTATCCTTTTCCACCGCCACCAACTAAAAGATGTCACAATCCAAAATGCAATAAATTAGTTAGTTTCCGCAAACATGGCTTCTATGAAAGATATTATTACTCAAAAGAATATAAAGGGAAAATAGTAATCAGACGCTATATATGTCCTCTATGTGGATGCACCATATCATATATTCCTAACTTTTGTTTACCCGGATTTATTAATGCAATAAATCATATTTTTGAATACATATATAATTTATTTTATCGTAAAGGTAGTATTAATTCAGTTATAAAACAACTAAATCTAAAAAACAACGTACAGTTTTCAAGGCAAATTCTATACTATTACAGAAAAAAATTCATTAAAAATCTCAATACAATACAAAATGGATTAAGACAAATAATACACAAAGTGAAATTACCGGATGAAACTCTTGGAAACACAGAAAAAGCAAGAAACGTTTTAGCAATAGTAGTAAGAGAATTCCCCAACATTCAACTATTCTCTCAAAAATACTATCAAGCTACCGCTAAAACATTTCTTGAAACAAGCAATAATGTCTTTGTACTATAATCAAAAAATTACTCCGGTTATTATCCTTGACGAGGTACAGATGCTGTCAAACAGCATACTTGAAGAATTAAGGCTTTTATTTAACTTTAAAATGGACTCTGAAAATCCTTTTATATTAATATTGTCGGGGCAATCGCAAATCAGGAACAAATTACAGTTAGCGGTAAATGCACCTTTAAAGCAGCGTATAGCCGTAAAATACGTAATGCAGGGGTTAAAGCCTGAGGAACTTTCAGACTATATTTTTACAAGGCTAAAGTCTGCCGGTTTACATGAAAATATATTTACCCAGGCTGCAATTGAAGCTATTTATTCTGCATCAAAAGGCGTACCCCGCCTTGTTAACAGTCTTGCAACCTCAAGCCTTATGTATGCTTGTTCAATAAAGCAAAAGCATGTAGATGAAGAATTTGAAAATTTGATTATCGCGTTCCTATTTTAATTTGAAAATATTCACTAATTTGTGGTAAAATTGACCTAAAATAATTTGAAAATATTATCTAATTTAATTTGAAAATTTACAATATATTTAACAAGTTAAAAGGGATTGGTAGAGTACCTATTATTGCACAAATTGGTGGTTTTCGAGGACATCGGAGACGGGGACGTTATATGGAATTTACTATGTTCTGTTCCATACGAGGGAGAGTTTTGAGCGAGAGGCTTTGGAAAAGCAGAATAACATTATTTGTGAAAATTACAAATATTCACAGTAGATATATTTGGTTAGAGGTGAAGATATTGAGGGATCCTGATGTTGAAGCTATATTCAAATTTATAAAACCTGAAGATGGCGGTAGAAAGTTATGTGTATCTGGATATCGACCAGTACATAAAGTTTGTGAAAATTATTTAACTACTGGAATTCATCATTATTACGATAAAGATATTGTATATCCAGGAGAATTTATTTGGGGAACAATTACGTTTATTACACCAGAATACTACCCAAATTGTCTTTGGAAAGGCAAGATTATCACTATTCAAGAAGGTAGAAAAATTGTTGGGTATGCGGAGATCGTTAAGATATTCAACGAAATTTTAAGATCAGACAATAAAACTGAGCATGACAATGGTGTGTAGCCTAAGTTATTTGAGGCTCGAACATCCTTGTCCTAGTCTGGCTTTGAGGGACAGGGAACTCTACATGTCAAAGCTTATTCTAAAGGGTGTGGTGGAGAAAGGACATGAAAAAGGGTTCTGTAAGTTATCCCAAAAAAAAGCCACACCGTAGCTCTTCATCGGCTCGAGTGCACCGATAAATAAAGATTTTTTCTTTTTAGAGAAATAAAAAGATTTGCAGGACGAGGATAAAGCCAGACTTGGATGACGGAGTAAAAGTAAATTATGCCAAATTTTAAGGTGTTGAGATACCTAAGGGAGAAGGCAAGAAGCCAATGATAACCGGGAGAATTCAGGATATTGCAGAACAGATAATGGTTGTTATAAAGAATAATATGCTTGTTTTATCGGTGATAGACGGATTGAAAAGAAAAAGAAGAATATCCAATGCTTGTTATTAGAGAGGCTGTTGTAAATTCCCTTGTACATAGAAATTACAGCATCAGCGGTTCTAAAATAAGGGTGTTAATGTATGACGACCGGATTGAGTTTAGAAGCCCGGGACGGCTTCCTAATACGGTTACAATAGAAAAAATGAAAATTGGTGTATCCTATGCCCGGAATCCTTTTCTTGTTAAGTATATGGAAAATATGATATATATTGATCAGCTGGGAAGAGGAATACCTATGATACTGAAGAAAATGAAGGAAGCAGGCGCAAAAGAACCATTACTCATGGAGCAGGGAGAAGAGTTTGTTTTAATAATATACAAAGCATAGATTTTTTAGAGTTTGAAAATGCAAAGATACTAAAACTGAGTAATAATATTTTTTGATAAATACCAATTAGAAGAAGCGGATACTCAATCCAGTTACCTTATTTATATACCTTTTGGAGAACCAAGTCTTAGGGAGAATTATAAGGTATACAAAGAAACATTACCTGAAAACCTTCAACTTAGGGCGGGAGAATAACCGGTAAAAATATACTGGGCTTATGACAATGAACTTTCAAAGGATTAAGGTCTTAGACAAACAAGATATAAAAACGGAACAGGATAACAATTTTTAACAATTTTAAAAGCTTGTTTTTTGTCCTTTAGTAATTTAAAATTATAGGAAAAAGATTATTTAGAAAAGGAGAGAGAATATGTTTAAAAAAGCAACATGTATTTTACTTACAATCATACTAATTACGTCATTTGTAACATTTCAGGCAACAGCACAAGAACAGAATATAGTGGTTAAAATTGATGGTGAAGTGGTAGAATTTCCTGATGCAAAGCCTTTTATAGACGAACAATCCAGAACATTATGCCCTATCAGATTTATTGCTGAGAATTTGGGTGCTGAAGTTTTATGGAATAATGAAGACAAAACGGTATCAATTAAGAAAGATGATACTGATATCCTGCTAAAGATAGGTGACAACACAGCAGTGGTTAACGGTGTTGAAAAAACATTTGATACATATCCCCAGATTTTTGAAGACAGGACTTATGTTCCATTGAGATTTATAAGTGAAACACTGGAAATGGACGTTGATTGGGACGGTGAAACAAAAACAGTTATAATAACAACCCCGGAAAAATTAGCTGAACTCAGTACAGAAGAACACTTTGACAGGTACTTAACTGCCATGGAGAAAAATAAAGGTTTTAGAGGTGCCGTTTTAGTTGCAAAGGAAGGGGAAATACTCTTTAATAAGGGGTATGGATATGCAAATTATGAAGAGAAAATAAAAAATACCCCTGATACCTTGTTTGCAATAGGCTCTATAACAAAGCAATTTACAGCAATGGCAATAATGCAGCTTTATGAAAAAGGTCTTTTAGACTTGGAGGATGCTGTTTCAAAATACTTACCTGATGTTATTGAAGGCGATAATATTACTATCAGGCATCTTTTGACCCATACTTCAGGATTGGTTAATTATACTGATTTTCTTTTGGAAATGGTAGAAGCACCGGAAGATACTTCAATTGATTTTGTTTTAGGTTTGTTTAAAGATGAACCTTTAATATTTGAACCCGGTACACAGTGGCAATACAGCAATTCCGGGTATGTGCTTCTTGGATATATTGTTGAAAAAGTAAGTGGGGTAAGTTATGATGAATATTTAAAAGAGAATATATTTAAACCCTTGGAAATGAATAATACAGGAACTTATTATGATAAAATGGAAGAAGATTATGCAATTGGCTATATGGGGATTACTGAATTAACCCCTGTACATGAAGATGAGATTGTATTAAAGATTGCATATGGGGCAGGAAATATTTTATCAACTGTAAATGACTTGTATAAGTGGGACAGGGCTCTTCAAACAGAAAAGCTTGTGAAAAAAGAGACTTTAGATATGATTTTTGACATTCAAGAAAAAATGCCGGAAAGTGATATGTATACTTTTGACGGGTATGGATTTGGCTGGTTTATTGAAAATAATCCGGAGCTTGGGAAAATTGTATCCCACGGAGGAAATACGCTGTCCTATTCAGCCCAGTTATCAAAATATGTGGATAAGGATATTACCATTATAATCACAACAAATGCCGGAAGTTATGTATTAGGTCCCGTTGAAGAGACTCTTGTGGATATTTTAATGGGAAATAGCTATGAATTGCCGGAGAGTTTAGTTGAAATAGAGTTAGATGCTGAGGTGTTAAAGGAATATACAGGTATTTATGAATATACAAAAGGTTTTAACATAGTTATTACAGAAAGTGAAGGTCAGCTGTATGCCCAGCTTCCTGGACAGGTAAAAGCAGAAATATATCCTAAGTCCCAAACAGAATTTTTCTATAAAGTAATAGATGCAAAAATTACATTTAATACAGATGATAATGGCAAAATAACTGGTCTTGTCTTTGAACAGGGGAATACGATTCTTGAGACCACCCGTGTAGGGGATGCTCCACAGCGGGAGATTGCAGATATAGATAAAGAAATATATGAAAAGTATGTGGGCGAGTACGAGATAGAAAATATCGGAATAATTACAGTATCAGTAGAAGATGAAAAGCTGTATGCGCGTCTTACAGGGCAGGTTAAATTAGAAATACTACCTATGTCCGAAACAGAATTTTTCTATAAAGATATCCAGGCTGAGATAGATTTTGTTGTAGCCAATGACGGAACGGTGAAGGGTTTAGTGCTAAAACAAGAAGGACTTATGTTTATGGCAAAAAAAATCTAGGAAAAGATTGGATAAAGAACAATTTTAAAATAAAAAAAGTGCTGTGATTTTTTAAAATCACAGCACTTTTTTTGAATCGATTTGTAAGCGTCAAATAGAATAGAACATAATAACAAAATTAGGCTTCTTTACTTTTTCTTAACCATTTATTAAAAGCGGCCGATATTCTTGTTCTGAATTCATCATCCGTTAATTCCTGATTGATAATATTTTCATATGTATAATCTATGGTATTGACAAAACGATCCGCAAGCGCCGGATTCTCATTTTCCATGTAGGGAAAATGCTCTATTACATAGGCATCATAATCCAATTTGAAAAAATAACTGTCTATCTCTCCATCTATGAAATCTTTAATAAAACCTATCATAAACGATGTGTGTTTCCCGATTTTCATTCCTCTTCCTCTTAACCACCCCGCAGACGTCTTTTAACAACTTGAGGTCGGTATTTCCCTTTACAGTGATATGGCAACAGTTAATTTCTATTGATATGCTTTCATCCGGACGTTGTGGTTTTTCCGGGTTCAGCCTAATCCATCCATCCGGTACATTCTTTGTGGATTTCTCTGCTATTGTTAGTTCACTTAAGGCTTTCTCACGTAATTTCCATTGCCAATAAAAATATGCGTATCTACTTGTTCCTGCATCTTCACAGAACTTCTTGATACTTTTCCGCTCTCGTCTCTGGCCTTTATTATTTGTGCCCATTGACTCAACCGGTATTCATTTGCGTCTTTCGTGTATTCATACAATCGCTCCTATCTTGGTTGAAAAAGTTTTTACACTTTTCGCACTTTGCACACTTTTTGCACTTTTTTAAAGCTTTTCACAACATTTTCAACCGTTTTTTCATGATTGTACTACTTTAAATTCAATTAATCCATGTACGAATCAGTTTGCCGCTTACAGATATTACAAGCTCAAACTTCAAATAAAGATTTTGTAATATCTGCAAATTTACCTAGTGCAGTAGTTAATTATTTAAATTCCGGTAAAGATAATTTAAAGTTTAAAATAAGGGAAACAAATAATAAAAATTATGTTTATAATGAAGTAAAACATAAATTTCAATACAGAATAGACGTAGCAAGTAGGAAAATTTATTTAAAATTTCAACCTCAATTTAATGTTAGACGAGGAGAAGATTTTTGGGCAGGTTCTATACATGAAGAAGTAATACCTCTTCTTCCTGTTGTTCAAGAAGGATATGGAAATGCTATGTTTGCTGTATATACTAGAAATCCTAGAGTTGAAACAGGGGAGTTAGAATATGGATTAGATGATCCTAGAAAATTACAAGATCCTGACGAAATAAGGCTTAGTGGATCCGATGGACTTTTATAAGATGATAAAACTTATATTTTTTCAAATGGTGTAGAATTTCAAGGTGGAGACTATCAAATAGGGGACGGAACTTTTACAGGCGGTGGAGCAATGGGTATAGAGTTCTTTTTTTGTTTTGATGTAGAATATTATGCTGGTTTTGATGGAGATTTTGAAATACATATAGACGGACAGAATAAAACAGATTCAAACCATAATGTAGAAATGTCGGATACTGATTATGGGAAAAGAACATATAACCCTACACTTAAATACGTAGGTCCTACAGAGGGAATAAGTAAAGTAGAATGGAAAGATAATTTTGGTTTTACATTTACAGCAAATGCTCCAAATTTTAGTACGCAAGGACGAGCCATAGGAGATGAATATCCAGGACAAAAAAATACTTATAATATGAAAGTATATTATACAAATGGTGACACATATCCTGGAACAGGAGAAGGATAGTGGACAACGCTCATATGAGAAACTAATTAAAGCTGGAGAATTAAAAGTAGTTTGTTCAACTACTTTTAAAAATTCAAATACAGAAAATATAAGACTATAAATGATATCTTTTACGAAAAACATTCTATAGAAGTCTAAAAAATAAAAACAAGTGAAAACCGCCTGTTAGTAATGTATAATATAAATTGGTATAAAAAACAAAAAAGAAGTTTACATGGGAACTATAGATAAACACGTAGAGTTTTTGAAAAATATCTTAATTAGTGAAAGAGAGAATATAAGAGTATATAAAAATGTAAACAAAAACCACAAACAATACGATAAAAACATTAGATGATAATAAATACATTTAAATTCTAAAAGCAAGAAATTCAAAGTTTTTTAATATACAAGTATATTCTTTTGAAAAATTCATATGGAGGTTTGAAAAAATGAAAAAGATTGCTTTTATACTAGTACTAATAACAGTTGTAAGCACAATACTAACAGTAAATATTTTTGCTGCAAAAATACCTCTTCGTGTGGTGGTAAACGGCAGCAAGATAAACTTTCCGGATGCTCAGCCCTTTATTGATGAAAATGGCCGTACACAGGTACCTGTAAGATTTGTAAGTGAGGCATTAGGAGCAGATGTAGGATGGGACGGCAAAACAAAGACGGTCACTATAGAGCAGGGAAAAAACAAGATATCTTTGGTGGTAGGAAAATCAGAGTATACAGTTAACGGCAAGACAATGGAAATGGACACAACTGTGCTTTTATTGGAAGACAGGACATTTGTACCTGTAAGGTTTGTAAGTGAGGGTTTAGGTGCAAATGTTGAGTGGAATGCTTCAATAAGAACGGTGTATATAACAACGGGAGGAACCGTTCCAACTCCGACTCCGGAAGAAGGAGAAGTAAGGTATTATGACGGCATTGCCTTTAATCCTGCAACAGATGTTGATGAATTTGGAAGGATGACAATAGAGAAGTCTCAGGAGTTTTTATTAAAGATGGCGGATCAGTTGTCATTTGTTAAGGAAAACGGCAAGTATTATATTGTAGGCGAATATCCAGAAATACCGGAAGAATTTGAATGGGCAGTAGGGATTGGCATAATTCTTAAAAGCGGAGGAGTACGGAATTTTTCAACCGGAACTGCCCGTAAAGATTATCTTATACCGAGAGAAGGAAGTTTTAAAAAGGATACAACAGGATTGATAGATATAAATGATATTGAAGGTTTTAATATAGTTATTGCAGTACAAAATAAAGAAATAAAAAGGGATTTGGGAAGATTAAGTATTTCATATATAATTCATGGAACATTTTATGATGGCACAACAAAGAGAGCAGTCTTTATTCCAGAGTCAGGTGCAATTTCACGAATATCTTATACCGATACTTTTAATTTTGAAAAAATGTTTCGATGGTAAAAGATAGGTGAAAACAATAGTGAGAAACAAAGGGTTTTTTGCAGTAATATTCATAGTTTGCATAGTTTCCGTTGTGTTTTTAATTAATGATTATGTAAAAGCACAAGAAATTAATATTGAAATTCTAATTGATGGAGTAGATGATGTACCAAAAGTTGGACGTATAGGTGAGCCCATTAAATTTGAAGAATATATTGAAATGTGGCATAGTAGCGGTGGGTACTGGAAGTATAAAGATTTAATAATTTACGATAAAAGTTTAAAATATGATTTAGAAGATGAACGAGGATTTGAAGATGCTTTAATAGATGCTACTAAAGGAGAGTTTGCTTTTGAATATGAGCTGGATTCTGAATTATATGAAAAGCTGATTAATACTGAAAATTTAAAAGTGGTTTGTTCAACTACTTTAAAAGATCCAGTAACTGGAGAATACAAGGCTATAAATGACATTTTTTATAAAAAACCTTCTATAGAACTCAAAAATGGAAAGATATATTTCAAAGGTAAGCCAAAACTGAATTTTTATAAAAAAGAAAGAATTACTTTTGAAGATATTATCGATGACGTACTCGAAGTACAAATTCCATTTGTTGACCCTGACTATGGTATGAACCTTTATGCCATTTGGAGTAGAAATTCCGGTGGAAATAAATCAGTTGGCTTGGGCGGTGCATGGGGTTACTTTAACAAAGATGATATATTTGCCACGCCTAATGTACCTACAATAGATGAAATAAAACATTTAGCTGACATACCTGATATAGAAAATTACAGCCACATCCTTGATATACCCAATATAGATAAAATCCTTGAAAGACCAATACAGGAACTTGGAGCAATTGCCCCTTCACAAATAAAAGACTCCTCAGGACACCTTGTGGAGGGATTTAAACTTGTATGCGGAGGAAAGGTATATGTTTCCGATGAATGCTCCGTTGGTTCAGGAACATTTAAAAATGGCGGGGCTGTGGGCTTTCGTTTTGACTATCCAATTGTACTGACCTTTTATGCACCGGGAAATGACCTGTCTGCAAATTTTGAAGAAATACCTTCAGGTGCTGTAAAAGACAGCGAAGTTTTAGTAAGTGTCGTAGTTAATTCCACCTTTGAAGAAGAAATAAAAACAAACTATGAGTGGGAAATTACAGATAAAAAAGGCAATAAAATAAATGCTGAGTTTTTAGGAAATGCTTCTGAAAAACAGGGTGAAGTAAAAATACCGGCAGGAGGAGAAGCACTGTTTTATGCAATTTTTAAAATGCCGGAAAGTGATGTAAGAATACAGTTTAAAATAAATGAAAACGGACAAGAACCTGTGGAAAAATATCTTAATAATAATATTTTGGACTCCGAGTCTTTTGCAATACACTTGGTGAAAAAGTATGAAACAGAAAGGACATTTGATTTACCATATAATGCACTGTCAAGAAAAATACGCTTTCCTTTAGCTGAGGACGAAGACATCACCGCCCATTTAACTAAACCACGGGGGGAATGGAAAAAAGGAAGCCTTGCTACAGGAAGTTTAAACATAGAGCAAAAAGATTCTCAAATATTAAAAGGCATTAAACTATTCAAATCATATAGCCCAAAAACAATTGGTGTTAGTGAAAACAGCGATACGATAGTATTAAACCCTGATGTAACGGCAACTGTTGAAAGACCTGTTTTTGGAGATGACCCTTTAAAGAAGAAGTGGCTTAATTTACCTGATCCTAGAAAACCCAAGGTTTTAGACGGGGAATTTACATACGGTGGAGAGGTAAGAAGGACATATGTTTACAAAAGAGATACCGGTTTATATGACGAAGATGAAATAGAAATTGAAGGAGTGGCAAAGGCGCCGTTTAATCCAGGAAGTGATAGAATATTTATAAATGCTTACATATATAACGGCAAAAAGGATTTAAAACCACCAAGTTTTGAAAATAAAATAGAGAACAACGGAAACATGTACTTGCAAAAGAGCCTATTATGGCAGAGTGAACCTTACCCTTTTGATGTGATAAGATGGATGTGCCACATAGATGAAAACGGAAGAGAACATAATTGGACTGCTGTTGACGGACAATACAAAAGAACTTTCCTCCAGCAAAACAGTGCCAATATAAAAGTTGAAAGGATAAGAACGATGGCAGATGAATACTACCAGGGAAGGGATGCGGCAGAAAAGGGTATAAACAGAAAAGACCTGTATGACAAAGCCGTATTTGCAACGGACAAGGAACTTCAAAGATTTGACTATCCTATAAAATCAGGCTATTATTTTAATCCTGCAGGTGAATATAAAATCACCCTTGAGACTGTGACATATAAGCCTGTAGCTGGGAAAACAAAAGACCATGAGAATTTAGTCAACGCCCTTATTAATTCCTTCAGGTACGAAACGGATTTAATATACATAACCGATAGAAGGGAAGCAGTTAATATAAACAACAATCCTGTAAAAAGCATAGGAGGAAAACTTGAAAAAGAGCCGGGGGCAGTATCGGTAATGAATAACCAAAGCGTCAACGGTATAAATCTTTTAACTATAGATACATCTTATAAAAGTGATTTTGAAGAAGTAAAATACAGCCCTGTAAGCGGTGGATTTACAGATGAGCGTTGGAAGCAGGTTATGGAAGGCTACAGTGAATCAGGTACTTTAGACAGCAGGGATAATTTTAAATACAGGGAATATGTAAAAGAAGGCCAGAGCATGTACAAAATAACCGAGACTACGGAAATCACAATTAAAGTAAACAAAGACAATATAAATTTTTATACCCATGCACATATGCCTGACGGAGAGTACTACATAAGGGTATGGATGGCGGATATAAACCTTGCAAGTAATAATTTTACAAGCATAAATAATGCATATAATTCATTAGGCACTTTAAAAGGAATAGTACCTTTAGATGAAATTATTATTACAGTAAAAGGCTCTATGCATGATGATACAAATTAATTAAAGGTAAACAAATAATTAAATATTTTACTAAAAAAAATAACTGTTGCTATTTAGGCGGCAGTTATTCTTTTTATATAAGACGGATATTTAACTTTTAATCAATATTCAAAATACATGGGTTTTTTTAAAATGCACAAATTTTATATAACGGCTTCAAATAAAATATCAGGAATAGGAGTAGAAATAGCTTTATGATATTTTCATAATAGTTAAAAAATGATATACTATAATAAAAGGAAAAAGAGGAGTAAAAAATGCCGGAAGGAAGGATAAATAAGGAACATGACCTGGGCTACAAGCATTTATTGACGCATAAAAAGACCTTTATTCAACTGTTGAGAAGTTTTGTAAAAGAAGACTGGGTAAAGGAAATAGATGAAAGTCAGGTTATGCTGATAAATAAGAGTTATGTTTTGCAGGATTTTAAGGAAAAAGAATCGGATATAGTATATAGGTTAAAAATAAAGGACAGGAACGTAATATTTTATTGTTTGTTGGAACTGCAATCATCAGTTGATTATCAAATGCCGCTAAGACTGTTGTTCTACATGATAGAGATATGGCGTGATATACTAAAAAACACTGAGCATCATGAGGCAGAGCGAAAGGGTTTTAAACTTCCCTGTATAGTACCTATTGTACTGTACAATGGAGTAAATAATTGGACGGTATGCAGAAGTTTTAGGGAAATGCTTGATGGCAGTGAAATATTTTCAAATCATGTATTAGATTTTAATTATATATTGTTTGATGTAAACAGATATGAGGAAGAGGAACTGCTGGGACTTGCAAACCTTATATCAGGAGTATTTCTATTGGACCAGAAAATAGATTCTGAACAGTTAAAGGACAGGTTGGTAAAAATGATAGAGATATTAGGGGACCTGTCGGAAGAGGAATTTGGTTTATTTAAAGGTTGGCTAAAATGGATATTAAAGCCGAGGATATCAGAGGAATTGCGTTTTAAGATAGATGACATACTGGAAAAATCGAGACCAACGGAGGTGGAAAATATGGTTTACAATCTTGCCAATACAATTGACGAAATGACTCAAAAAGCTATGGAAAAGGGAATAGAAGAAGGAATACAAAAGGGAATACAAAAGGGAATACAAAAGGGAATAGAAGAGGGAATACAAAAGGGAATAGAAGAAGGATTACAAAAGGGAATAAAAGAAGGGGTATTGAAAGTTGCGAAATCAGCCTTGGAGAAGGGGGCAGACATAGACTTTGTAGCAAGTATTACCGAATTGGATATTGAAATAGTAAAGAAACTAAAGGAAGAAATTGAAAGGACAAAATAAAAATTTTATAAGTATGTCAAAAGTATTCTAAAAGCAAAGAGAAGGGGAATAGTTCCCCTATATTTTTTGGTTAAAAGAGGGAATGAAGAGGAACTGCCGTATTAATATTTCTTTGTGTGGTGGTAAACGGTAATAGAATAAACTTTTCGGATGCCCAGCCATTTATAGATGAAAATGGTCGTACATAGGTGCCTGTAAGGTTTGTAAGTGAGGGACTAGGTGCAAATGTTGAGTGGAATGCTTTCATAATGACGGTATATATAACGACGGCAGGAGTTGTGCAAGTTTCAAGTCCGGAAGAGGGAGAAATAAGGTATTATGATGGCATTGCATTTAATCTTGGGACGGACGTTGATGAGTTTGGAAGGATGATTATAGGGAAGTCCCAGGTGTTTTTATTAAAGGTGGCGGACCAGTTGGATTTTATGAAGGAAAGTTGGGTAAAGGGATGAAGAAATATGGTTACATATAGTGTAACAAAGGCAAGCGTGGCAGAGATACCGAAAGAAAATAAACTTACGTAGGAACTATCAGATAAACACGGAGAATATTTTAAGGAATATCTTAATTAGTGAAAGAGATAATATAAGAGTATATAAAAATGTAAACAAAAACCATAAAACATACGATAAAAACATTAGATGATAATAAATACATTTAAATTCTAAAAGCAAGAAATTAAAAGTTTTTTAATATACAAGTATATTCGTTTGAAAAATTCATATGGAGGTTTGAAAAAATGAAAAAGATTGCTTTTATACTAGTACTAATAACAGTTGTAAGCACAATACTTACAGTAAATATTTTTGCTGCAAAAATACCTCTTCGTGTGGTGGTAAACGGCAGTAGGATAAACTTTCCTGATGCCCAGCCCTTTATTGATGAAAATGGCCGTACACAAGTACCTGTAAGATTTGTAAGTGAGGCATTAGGAGCAGATGTAGGATGGGACGGCAAAACAAAGACGGTCACTATAGAGCAGGGAAAAAATAAGATATCTTTGGTGGTAGGGAAATCAGAGTATACAGTTAACGGCAAGACAATGGAAATGGACACAACTGTGCTTTTATTGGAAGACAGGACATTTGTACCTGTAAGGTTTGTAAGTGAGGGTTTAGGTGCAAATGTTGAGTGGAATGCTTCAATAAGAACGGTGTATATAACAACGGGAGGAACCGTTCCAACTCCGACTCCGGAAGAAGGAGAAGTAAGGTATTATGACGGCATTGCCTTTAATCCTGCAACAGATGTTGATGAATTTGGAAGGATGACGATAGAGAAGTCTCAGGAGTTTTTATTAAAGATGGCGGATCAGTTGTCATTTGTTAAGGAAAACGGCAAGTATTATATTATAGGTGAGTATCCAGAAATACCGGAGGAATTTGAGTGGGCAGTGGGGATTGGCATAATTCTTAAAAGCGGAGGAGTACGGAATTTTTCAACCGGAACTGCCCGTAAAGATTATCTTATACCTAGAGAAGGAAGTTTTAAAAAGGATACAACAGGATTGATAGATATAAATGATATTGAAGGTTTTAATATAGTTATTGCAGTACAAAATAAAGAAATAAAAAGGGATTTGGGAAGATTAAGTATTTCATATATAATTCATGGAACATTTTATGATGGCACAACAAAGAGAGCAGTCTTTATTCCAGAGTCAGGTGCAATTTCACGAATATCTTATACCGATACTTTTAATTTTGAAAAAATGTTTCGATGGTAAAAGATAGGTGAAAACAATAGTGAGAAACAAAGGGTTTTTTGCAGTAATATTCATAGTTTGCATAGTTTCCGTTGTGTTTTTAATTAATGATTATGTAAAAGCACAAGAAATTAATATTGAAATTCTAATTGATGGAGTAGATGATGTACCAAAAGTTGGACGTATAGGTGAGCCCATTAAATTTGAAGAATATATTGAAATGTGGCATAGTAGCGGTGGGTACTGGAAGTATAAAGATTTAATAATTTACGATAAAAGTTTAAAATATGATTTAGAAGATGAACGAGGATTTGAAGATGCTTTAATAGATGCTACTAAAGGAGAGTTTGCTTTTGAATATGAGCTGGATTCTGAATTATATGAAAAGCTGATTAATACTGAAAATTTAAAAGTGGTTTGTTCAACTACTTTAAAAGATCCAGTAACTGGAGAATACAAGGCTATAAATGACATTTTTTATGAAAAACCTTCTATAGAACTCAAAAATGGAAAGATATATTTCAAAGGTAAGCCAAAACTGAATTTTTATAAAAAAGAAAGAATTACTTTTGAAGATATTATCGATGACGTACTCGAAGTACAAATTCCATTTGTTGACCCCGACTATGGTATGAACCTTTATGCCATCTGGAGTAGAAAATCCGGTGGAAATAAATCAGTTGGCTTGGGCGGTGCATGGGGTTACTTTAACAAAGATGATATATTTGCCACGCCTAATGTACCTACAATAGATGAAATAAAACATTTAGCTGACATACCTGATATAGAAAATTACAGCCACATCCTTGACATACCCAATATAGATAAAATCCTTGAAAGACCAATACAGGAACTAGGAGCAATTGCTCCTTCATAAATAAAAGACTCCTCAGGACACCTTGTGGAGGGATTTAAACTTGTATGCGGAGGAAAGGTATATGTTTCCGATGAATGCTCCGTTGGTTCAGGAACATTTAAAAATGGCGGGGCTGTGGGCTTTCGTTTTGACTATCCAATTGTACTGACCTTTTACGCACCGGGAAATGACCTGTCTGCAAATTTTGAAGAAATACCTTCAGGTGCTGTAAAAGACAGCGAAGTTTTAGTAAGTGTCGTAGTTAATTCCACCTTTGAAGAAGAAATAAAAACAAACTATGAGTGGGAAATTACAGATAAAAAAGGCAATAAAATAAATGCTGAGTTTTTAGGAAATGCTTCTGAAAAACAGGGTGAAGTAAAAATACCGGCAGGAGGAGAAGCACTGTTTTATGCAATTTTTAAAATGCCGGAAAGTGATGTAAGAATACAGTTTAAAATAAATGAAAACGGACAAGAACCTGTGGAAAAATATCTTAATAATAATATTTTGGACTCCGAGTCTTTTGCAATACACTTGGTGAAAAAATATGAAACAGAAAGGACATTTGATTTACCATATAATGCACTGTCAAGAAAAATACGCTTTCCTTTAGCTGAGGACGAAGACATCACCGCCCATTTAACTAAACCACGGGGGGAATGGAAAAAAGGAAGCCTTGCTACAGGAAGTTTAAACATAGAGCAAAAAGATTCTCAAATATTAAAAGGCATTAAACTATTCAAATCATATAGCCCAAAAACAATTGGTGTTAGTGAAAACAGCGATACGATAGTATTAAACCCCTGATGTAACGGCAACTGTTGAAAGACCTGTTTTTGGAGATGACCCTTTAAAGAAGAAGTGGCTTAATTTACCTGATCCTAGAAAACCCAAGGTTTTAGACGGGGAATTTACATACGGTGGAGAGGTAAGAAGGACATATGTTTACAAAAGAGATACCGGTTTATATGACGAAGATGAAATAGAAATTGAAGGAGTGGCAAAGGCGCCGTTTAATCCAGGAAGTGATAGAATATTTATAAATGCTTACATATATAACGGCAAAAAGGATTTAAAACCACCAAGTTTTGAAAATAAAATAGAGAACAACGGAAACATGTACTTGCAAAAGAGCCTATTATGGCAGAGTGAACCTTACCCTTTTGATGTGATAAGATGGATGTGCCACATAAAGGCTACAGTGAATCAGGTACTTTAGACAGCAGGGATAATTTTAAATACAGGGAATATGTAAAAGAAGGCCAGAGCATGTACAAAATAACCGAGACTACGGAAATCACAATTAAAGTAAACAAAGACAATATAAATTTTTATACCCATGCACATATGCCTGACGGAGAGTACTACATAAGGGTATGGATGGCGGATATAAACCTTGCAAGTAATAATTTTACAAGCATAAATAATGCATATAATTCATTAGGCACTTTAAAAGGAATAGTACCTTTAGATGAAATTATTATTACAGTAAAAGGCTCTATGCATGATGATACAAATTAATTAAAGGTAAACAAATAATTAAATATTTTACTAAAAAAAATAACTGTTGCTATTTAGGCGGCAGTTATTCTTTTTATATAAGACGGATATTTAACTTTTAATCAATATTCAAAATACATGGGTTTTTTTAAAATGCACAAATTTTATATAACGGCTTCAAATAAAATATCAGGAATAGGAGTAGAAATAGCTTTATGATATTTTCATAATAGTTAAAAAATGATATACTATAATAAAAGGAAAAAGAGGAGTAAAAAATGCCGGAAGGAAGGATAAATAAGGAACATGACCTGGGCTACAAGCATTTATTGACGCATAAAAAGACCTTTATTCAACTGTTGAGAAGTTTTGTAAAAGAAGACTGGGTAAAGGAAATAGATGAAAGTCAGGTTATGCTGATAAATAAGAGTTATGTTTTGCAGGATTTTAAGGAAAAAGAATCGGATATAGTATATAGGTTAAAAATAAAGGACAGGAACGTAATATTTTATTGTTTGTTGGAACTGCAATCATCAGTTGATTATCAAATGCCGCTAAGACTGTTGTTCTACATGATAGAGATATGGCGTGATATACTAAAAAACACTGAGCATCATGAGGCAGAGCGAAAGGGTTTTAAACTTCCCTGTATAGTACCTATTGTACTGTACAATGGAGTAAATAATTGGACGGTATGCAGAAGTTTTAGGGAAATGCTTGATGGCAGTGAAATATTTTCAAATCATGTATTAGATTTTAATTATATATTGTTTGATGTAAACAGATATGAGGAAGAGGAACTGCTGGGACTTGCAAACCTTATATCAGGAGTATTTCTATTGGACCAGAAAATAGATTCTGAACAGCTAAAAGACAGATTGGTAAAAATGATAGAGATATTAGGGGACCTGTCGGAAGAGGAATTTGGTTTATTTAAAGGTTGGCTAAAATGGATATTAAAGCCGAGGATATCAGAGGAATTGCGTTTTAAGATAGATGACATACTGGAAAAATCGAGACCAACGGAGGTGGAAAATATGGTTTACAATCTTGCCAATACAATTGACGAAATGACTCAAAAAGCTATGGAAAAGGGAATAGAAGAAGGAATACAAAAGGGAATACAAAAGGGAATAGAAGAGGGAATACAAAAGGGAATAGAAGAAGGATTACAAAAGGGAATAAAAGAAGGAATACAAAAGGGAATAAAAGAAGGGGTATTGAAAGTTGCGAAATCAGCCTTGGAGAAGGGGGCAGACATAGACTTTGTAGCATGTATTACCGAATTGGATATTGAAATAGTAAAGAAACTAAAGGAAGAAATTGAAAGGACAAAATAAAAATTTTATAAGTATGTCAAAAGTATTCTAAAAGCAAAGAGAAGGGGAATAGTTCCCCTATATTTTTGGTTAAAAGAGGGAATGAAGAGGAACTGCCGTATTAATATTTCTTTGTGTGGTGGTAAACGGTAATAGAATAAACTTTTCGGATGCCCAGCCATTTATAGATGAAAATGGTCGTACATAGGTGCCTGGGTGCAAAAATGTGAATGGAATGCTTCATAATGACGGTATATATGAGTTGTGCAAGTTTCAAGTCCGGAAGAGGGAGAAATAAGGTATTATGATGGCATTGCATTTAATCTTGGGACGGACGTTGATGAGTTTGGAAGGATGATTATAGGGAAGTCCCAGGTGTTTTTATTAAAGATGGCGGACCAGTTGGATTTTATGAAGGAAAGTTGGGTAAAGGGATAAAGAAATATGGTTACATATAGTGTAACGAAGGCAAGCGTGGCAGAGATACCGAAAGAAAAGAAACTTACGTAGGAACTATCAGATAAACACGGAGAATATTTTAAGGAATATCTTAATTAGTGAAATAGATAATATAAGAGTATATAAAAATGTAAACAAAAACCATAAAACATACGATAAAAACATTAGATGATAATAAATACATTTAAATTCTAAAAGCAAGAAATTAAAAGTTTTTTAATATACAAGTATATTCGTTTGAAAAATTCATATGGAGGTTTGAAAAAATGAAAAAGATTGCTTTTATACTAGTACTAATAACAGTTGTAAGCACAATACTTACAGTAAATATTTTTGCTGCAAAAATACCTCTTCGTGTGGTGGTAAACGGCAGTAGGATAAACTTTCCTGATGCCCAGCCCTTTATTGATGAAAATGGCCGTACACAAGTACCTGTAAGATTTGTAAGTGAGGCATTAGGAGCAGATGTAGGATGGGACGGCAAAACAAAGACGGTCACTATAGAACAGGGAAGAAATAAAATAACTTTGGTGGTAGGTAAATCAGATTATACAGTTAACGGCAAGACAATGGAAATGGACACAACTGTGCTTTTATTGGAAGACAGGACATTTGTACCTGTAAGGTTTGTAAGTGAGGGACTAGGTGCAAATGTTGAGTGGAATGCTTCAATAAGGACGGTGTATATAACAACGGGAGGGGCTGTACCAACTCCAAGTCCTGAAGAGGGGGAAATAAGGTATTATGACGGCATTGCGTTTAATCCTGCAACAGATGTTGATGAATTTGGAAGGATGACAATAGAGAAGTCTCAGGAGTTTTTATTAAAGATGGTGGATCAGTTGTCATTTGTTAAGGAAAACGGCAAGTATTATATTGTAGGCGAATATCCAGAAATACCGGAAGAATTTGAATGGGCAGTAGGGATTGGCATAATTCTTAAAAGCGGAGGAGTACGGAATTTTTCAACCGGAACTGCCCGTAAAGATTATCTTATACCGAGAGAAGGAAGTTTTAAAAAGGATACAACAGGATTGATAGATATAAATGATATTGAAGGTTTTAATATAGTTATTGCAGTACAAAATAAAGAAATAAAAAGGGATTTAGGGGTATTAGAAATTGCTTATTTGATGGAAGGTACATTAGGTGATGGGACAACGAGAAGAGCAAACTTTATTCCAGAGACGGCAAAAAATCAAAGAATACCTTATACCGATACTTTTAACTTTGAGAAGATGTTTCAATGGTAAAAGAAGGTAGGTGAAACAATAGTGAAAAATATAGGGGTTTTCACAATAATATTCATAGTTTTCATTGTTGCTAATGTGTTTTTAATTAATGAATATGTAAAAGCGCAAGAAATTAATATTGAAGTTTTAATTGATGGTTTGGATGATGTACCAAATGTAGTTCGTATAGGTGAGTCTATTAAATTTGAAAAACACATTGAAATGTGGCATCACAGTGGAGGATATTGGAGTTATGAAGGTATAAAAATTTATGATAGTGAGTTAGAAAATAATTTAACTGATGAAGATGCTTTAGCAAAAGCAATTAAAGGCGAATTTACATTTGAATGCGATCTGGATTCTGAACTGTATGAAAGGCTAATTAAAATCGAAGATTTAAAGGTAGTTTGTTCAACTACTTTAAAAAATCCAATAACGGATGAGTATAAGACCATATATGACATCTTTTATGAAAAACCTTCTATAGAGCTCAAAAATGGCAAAATATATTTTAAAGGCAAACCAAAACTTAATTTTTTTAAAGGGAACCGGATTAATTTTGAATATATAATAGGAGACATACTTGATGTACAAATTCCATTTGTTGACCCTGACTATGGTATGAACCTTTATGCCATTTGGAGTAGAAATTCCGGTGGAAATAAATCAGTTGGCTTGGGCGGTGCATGGGGTTATTTTAATAAAGACGACCCATTTGCCACTCCTAATGTACCTACAATAGATGAAATAAAACATTTAGTAAACATACCTAATATAGAAAATTACAGCCACATTCTTGACATACCCAATATAGATAAAACCTTGAAATACCAATACAGGAACTTGGAGCAATTGCCCCTTCACAAATAAAAGACTCCTCAGGACACCTTGTGGATGGATTTAAACTTGTATGCGGAGGAAAGGTATATGTTTCCGATGAATGCTCCGTTGGTTCAGGAACATTTAAAAATGGCGGGGCTGTGGGCTTTCGTTTTGACTATCCAATTGTACTGACCTTTTACGCACCGGGAAATGATCTGTCTGCAAATTTTGAAGAAATACCTTCAGGTGCTGTAAAAGACAGCGAAGTTTTAGTAAGTGTCGAAGTTAATTAACAGGGTGAAGTAAAAATACCGGCAGGAGGAGAAGCACTGTTTTATGCAATTTTTAAAATGCCGGAAAGTGATGTAAGAATACAGTTTAAAATAAATGAAAACGGACAAAAACCTTTGGAAAAATATCTTAATAATAATATTTTGGACTCCGAGTCTTTTGCAATACACTTGGTGAAAAAATATGAAACAGAAAGGACATTTGATTTACCATATAATGCACTGTCAAGAAAAATACGCTTTCCTTTAGCTGAAGGCGAAGACATCACCGCCCATTTAACTAAACCACGGGGGGAATGGAAAAAAGGAAGCCTTGCTACAGGAAGTTTAAACATAGAGCAAAAAGATTCTCAAATATTAAAAGGCATTAAACTATTCAAATCATATAGCCCAAAAACAATTGGTGTTAGTGAAAACAGCGATACGATAGTATTAAACCCTGATGTAACGGCAACTGTTGAAAGACCTGTTTTTGGAGATGACCCTTTAAAGAAGAAGTGGCTTAATTTACCTGATCCTAGAAAACCCAAGGTTTTAGACGGGGAATTTACATACGGTGGAGAGGTAAGAAGGACATATGTTTACAAAAGAGATACCGGTTTATATGACGAAGATGAAATAGAAATTGAAGGAGTGGCAAAGGCGCCGTTTAATCCAGGAAGTGATAGAATATTTATAAATGCTTACATATATAACGGCAAAAAGGATTTAAAACCACCAAGTTTTGAAAATAAAATAGAGAACAACGGAAACATGTACTTGCAAAAGAGCCTATTATGGCAGAGTGAACCTTACCCTTTTGATGTGATAAGATGGATGTGCCACATAAAGGCTACAGTGAATCAGGTACTTTAGACAGCAGGGATAATTTTAAATACAGGGAATATGTAAAAGAAGGCCAGAGCATGCACAAAATAACTGAGACTACGGAAATCACAATTAAAGTAAACAAAGACAATATAAATTTTTATACCCATGCACATATGCCTGACGGAGAGTATTACATAAGGGTATGGATGGCGGATATAAACCTTGCAAGTAATAATTTTACAAGCATAAATAATGCATATAATTCATTAGGCACTTTAAAAGGAATAGTACCTTTAGATGAAATTATTATTACAGTAAAAGGCTCTATGCATGATGATACAAATTAATTAAAGGTAAACAAATAATTAAATATTTTACTAAAAAAAATAACTGTTGCTATTTAGGCGGCAGTTATTCTTTTTATATAAGACGGATATTTAACTTTTAATCAATATTCAAAATACATGGGTTTTTTTAAAATGCACAAATTTTATATAACGGCTTCAAATAAAATATCAGGAATAGGAGTAGAAATAGCTGTTAGCGTAAAGTTATTGTAGGGAATGAGACATAAAATACCATATATAATTGAAAAGAAGATGACATCCTGTTAAGATATTAATTAAGCAAAAATAATAAATAGAAAGGATGACATCTTCTATGTATAATAGTATACAACATTTTAATGAATTTGGGGTAAAAAGAATTGAAAAAAAGATAAAAAATTTTATTGAAGAAGGAAAAGACTTAGCTGATCTTGTTCTTGGTCTAAAAGAAGATTTATTTAAACTTGGACGCGATATACTTAAAGAAGTGCTTGAAGATATGGATGAATATTTCCGTAACTGTGAAATAAGGAAACAGTATTGGGAAATTATAAGAAAAGATAAAACAGCTATTTTAACGACATTTGGAACACTAAGTTATAACAGGACATATTTTAAGCATAAGGAAAATGGTAATAGACAACACCTAGTCGACAGGATTGTAGGTGTAGAACCACATGACAGAGTAAGTGCCGATGTTGTAATTAATGCAATAGATGAAGCAGCTGACAGCAGCTACAGAAAGGCAGGAGAAAAGGCGACATATATTGATGAAATCAGCAAACAAGCAGTGATGAATAAAATACATAATATTGAAATAGTTGAGCCTGAAATAAAAGTAGATAAAAAGAGAGAAGTAAAAATATTGTATGTTGAGGCCGATGAGGACCATGTAGCATTACAACAAAAAAGTATATTGAGACAGAATGAGAAGGGCAAGAGAAATACAATTATGCCAAAACTTGTATATGTGCATGAGGGAATTGACTTTGAAAAAAGTAATAAGAAGAGAAAAGTATTAAAGAATGTTCGATATTTTGGGGGAGTGTATAAGAATTCAGAAGATTTGTGGCTTGAAGTATCGGAATACATATATAAACAATATGACGTTGATTTTTTAGAGACGGTGTATATATCAGGAGATGGGGCGTCATGGATAAGGCAAGGAGTTAACTGTCTTTCAAAAAGTAAATTTGTACTTGATAGATACCATCTTCAAAAATACGTAAGAGTTGCGACCACACATTTAAATGATGAAGCAATAAGCCAAGATTTACAGGAGGCTTTGAATTTATCTGATAAAAAAATGCTAACAAAGGTTTTTAAAAAGATAATTGAAAAGACAGGCGATAATGAAAATAAAATAAAGGCTATAAAAAATGCAAAGCGATATATTTTAAATAATTGGGATGGTATAGAAATAAGGTCAAACAGAGGAATAGTGGGTTGTAGTGCTGAAGGTCATGTGAGTCATGTATTTTCATCCCGTTTAAGTTCAAGACCTAAAGGCTGGTCGAGAAAAGGTGTAGAAAAGATGTCAAAGCTAATAATATACAAGAAGAATGGCGGTAAGGTATATGACATAGTTATGGCACAAAAACAAAAAAAGTTAGCATCTAGTAGGCAAGAAATTCAGGAAAAATTAATTAAGGAATTAAAGAAGTCATCAAACAGGTATGAGAGTGTATGGAATAGTAATTTAACTGTTATTCATAAGGGGTGTAAAACTGGTTTATATAAAGAATTAAGGCGTATTATAGGTATATGCGGATAGGGATGAGGTAATAATAAAGCAAAAATTACGGGAAAGTTTACAAGTAAGCCTATCCAATAGGAATTATACATATCTGGAAAAAAGACAAAGAAAAAGAAAAAACATAAAAAAAGAAAAAGAAAAGAAAAAAGCAAAACTTTAGTACCATGACCCGCGGAGCCCTACTACTTGTCAAGGCCGGGCTTTGCCCGCTTGTTTTAGCCTTGACAAAATGGAAAATGGTACAATAGAAATACTTTTTTCTTTTAAAAGTAGCGTTAAAATGTGAAGGAACATAGATAACAAAACGTACTAATTTGTCACAAGTATTGAGTAAAATGAATTCTTTATAGAAAGAAAGAGTTATATGGTATAATAGACAATAAGTTAGAGGAATTATAAAAGAAAATAAGGCTCAAAATGATGTAAAACACTTTCGTTACTAAGAGACCGTTATTTGAAATAGTTGCACAAATAAAAAATGGGATGCCATCTACTTTTCTTTTTCCTACAATAAATTGACGCTATCGAAATAGCTTTATGATATTTTCATAATAGTTAAAAAATGATATACTATAATAAAAGGAAAAAGAGGAGTAAAAAATGCCGGAAGGAAGGATAAATAAGGAACATGACCTGGGCTACAAGCATTTATTGACGCATAAAAAGACCTTTATTCAACTGTTGAGAAGTTTTGTAAAAGAAGACTGGGTAAAGGAAATAGATGAAAGTCAGGTTATGCTGATAAATAAGAGTTATGTTTTGCAGGATTTTAAGGAAAAAGAATCGGATATAGTATATAGGTTAAAAATAAAGGACAGGAACGTAATATTTTATTGTTTGTTGGAACTGCAATCATCAGTTGATTATCAAATGCCGCTAAGACTGTTGTTCTACATGATAGAGATATGGCGTGATATACTGAAAAACACTGAGCATCATGAGGCAGAGCGAAAGGATTTTAAACTTCCCTGTATAGTACCTATTGTACTGTACAATGGAGTAAATAATTGGACGGTATGCAGAAGTTTTAGGGAAATGCTTGATGGCAGTGAAATATTTTCAAATCATGTATTAGATTTTAATTATATATTGTTTGATGTAAACAGATATGAGGAAGAGGAACTGCTGGGACTTGCAAACCTTATATCAGGAGTATTTCTATTGGACCAGAAAATAGATTCTGAACAGCTAAAAGACAGATTGGTAAAAATGATAGAGATATTAGGGGACCTGTCGGAAGAGGAATTTGGTTTATTTAAAGGTTGGCTAAAATGGATATTAAAGCCGAGGATATCAGAGGAATTGCGTTTTAAGATAGATGACATACTGGAAAAATCGAGACCAACGGAGGTGGAAAATATGGTTTACAATCTTGCCAATACAATTGACGAAATGACTCAAAAAGCTATGGAAAAGGGAATAGAAGAAGGAATACAAAAGGGAATACAAAAGGGAATAGAAGAGGGAATACAAAAGGGAATAGAAGAGGGAATACAAAAGGGAATAGAAGAAGGATTACAAAAGGGAATAAAAGAAGGAATACAAAAGGGAATAAAAGAAGGGGTATTGAAAGTTGCGAAATCAGCCTTGGAGAAGGGGGCAGACATAGACTTTGTAGCAAGTATTACCGAATTGGATATTGAAATAGTAAAGAAACTAAAGGAAGAAATTGAAAGGACAAAATAAAAATTTTATAAGTATGTCAAAAGTATTCTAAAAGCAAAGAGAAGGGGAATAGTTCCCCTATATTTTTTGGTTAAAAGAGGGAATGAAGAGGAAATGCCGTATTAATATTTCTTTGTGTGGTGGTAAACGGTAATAGAATAAACTTTTCGGATGCCCAGCCATTTATAGATGAAAATGGTCGTACATAGGTGCCTGTAAGGTTTGTAAGTGAGGGGCTGGGTGCAAAAATGTTGAATGGAATGCTTTCATAATGACGGTATATATAACGACGGCAGGAGTTGTGCAAGTTTCAAGTCCGGAAGAGGGAGAAATAAGGTATTATGATGGCATTGCATTTAATCTTGGGACGGACGTTGATGAGTTTGGAAGGATGATTATAGGGAAGTCCCAGGTGTTTTTATTAAAGGTGGCGGACCAGTTGGATTTTATGAAGGAAAGTTGGGTAAAGGGATGAAGAAATATGGTTACATATAGTGTAACGAAGGCAAGCGTGGCAGAGATACCGAAAGAAAATAAACTTACGTAGGAACTATCAGATAAACACGGAGAATATTTTAAGGAATATCTTAATTAGTGAAATAGATAATATAAGAGTATATAAAAATGTAAACAAAAACCATAAAACATACGATAAAAACATTAGATGATAATAAATACATTTAAATTCTAAAAGCAAGAAATTAAAAGTTTTTTAATATACAAGTATATTCGTTTGAAAAATTCATATGGAGGTTTGAAAAAATGAAAAAGATTGCTTTTATACTAGTACTAATAACAGTTGTAAGCACAATACTTACAGTAAATATTTTTGCTGCAAAAATACCTCTTCGTGTGGTGGTAAACGGCAGTAGGATAAACTTTCCTGATGCCCAGCCCTTTATTGATGAAAATGGCCGTACACAAGTACCTGTAAGATTTGTAAGTGAGGCATTAGGAGCAGATGTAGGATGGGACGGCAAAACAAAGACGGTCACTATAGAGCAGGGAAAAAATAAGATATCTTTGGTGGTAGGGAAATCAGAGTATACAGTTAACGGCAAGACAATGGAAATGGACACAACTGTGCTTTTATTGGAAGACAGGACATTTGTACCTGTAAGGTTTGTAAGTGAGGGACTAGGTGCAAATGTTGAGTGGAATGCTTCAATAAGGACGGTGTATATAACAACGGGAGGGGCTGTACCAACTCCAAGTCCTGAAGAGGGGGAAATAAGGTATTATGACGGCATTGCGTTTAATCCTGCAACAGATGTTGATGAATTTGGAAGGATGACAATAGAGAAGTCTCAGGAGTTTTTATTAAAGATGGCGGATCAGTTGTCATTTGTTAAGGAAAACGGCAAGTATTATATTGTAGGCGAATATCCAGAAATACCGGAAGAATTTGAATGGGCAGTAGGGATTGGCATAATTCTTAAAAGCGGAGGAGTACGGAATTTTTCAACCGGAACTGCCCGTAAAGATTATCTTATACCGAGAGAAGGAAGTTTTAAAAAGGATACAACAGGATTGATAGATATAAATGATATTGAAGGTTTTAATATAGTTATTGTAGTACAAAATAAAGAAATAAAAAGGGATTTGGGAAGATTAAGTATTTCATATATAATTCATGGAACATTTTATGATGGCACAACAAAGAGAGCAGTCTTTATTCCAGAGTCAGGTGCAATTTCACGAATATCTTATACCGATACTTTTAATTTTGAAAAAATGTTTCGATGGTAAAAGGTAGGTGAAAACAATAGTGAGAAACAAAGGGTTTTTTGCAGCAATATTCATAGTTTGCATAGTTTCCGTTGTGTTTTTAATTAATGATTATGTAAAAGCACAAGAAATTAATATTGAAATTCTAATTGATGGAGTAGATGATGTACCAAAAGTTGGACGTATAGGTGAGCCCATTAAATTTGAAGAATATATTGAAATGTGGCATAGTAGCGGTGGGTACTGGAAGTATAAAGATTTAATAATTTACGATAAAAGTTTAAAATATGATTTAGAAGATGAACGAGGATTTGAAGATGCTTTAATAGATGCAACTAAAGGAGAGTTTGCTTTTGAATATGAGCTGGATTCTGAATTATATGAAAAGCTGATTAATACTGAAAATTTAAAAGTGGTTTGTTCAACTACTTTAAAAATCCAGTAACTGGAAAATACAAGGCTATAAATGACATTTTTTATGAAAAACCTTCTATAGAACTCAAAAATGGAAAGATATATTTCAAAGGTAAGCCAAAACTGAATTTTTATAAAAAAGAAAGAATTACTTTTGAAGATATTATCAATGACGTACTCGAAGTACAAATTCCATTTGTTGACCCTGACTATGGTATGAACCTTTATGCCATTTGGAGCAGAAATTCCGGCGGAAATAAATCAGTTGGCTTAGGCGGTGCATGGGGTTATTTTAACAAAGATGACCCATTTGCCACTCCTGATGTACCTACAATAGATGAAATAAAACATTTAGTAAACATACCTAATATAGAAAATTACAGTCACATCCTTGACATACCAAATATAGATAAAATTCTTGGAAGGCCAATGCAGGAACTTGGAGCAATTGCCCCTTCACAAATAAAAGACTCATCAGGACATCTTGTGGATGGATTTAAACTTATATGCGGAGGAAAGGTATATGTTTCCGATGAATGCTCCGTTGGTTCAGGAACATTTAAAAATGGCGGGGCTGTGGGCTTTCGTTTTGACTATCCAATTGTACTGACCTTTTACGCACCGGGAAATGACCTGTCTGCAAATTTTGAAGAAATACCTTCAGGTGCTGTAAAAGACAGCGAAGTTTTAGTAAGTGTCGTAGTTAATTCCACCTTTGAAGAAGAAATAAAAACAAACTATGAGTGGGAAATTACAGATAAAAAAGGCAATAAAATAAATGCTGAGTTTTTAGGAAATGCTTCTGAAAAACAAGGAGAAGTAAAAATTCCGGCAGGAGGAGAAGCACTGTTTTATGCAATTTTTAAAATGCCGGAAAGTGATGTAAGAATACAGTTTAAAATAAATGAAAACGGACAAGAACCAGTGGAAAAATATCTTAATAATAATATTTTGGACTCCGAGTCTTTTGCAATACACTTGGTGAAAAAATATGAAACAGAAAGGACATTTGATTTACCATATAATGCACTGTCAAGAAAAATACGCTTTCCTTTAGCTGAAGGCGAAGACATCACCGCCCGTTTAACTAAACCACGGGGGGAATGGAAAAAAGGAAGCCTTGCTACAGGAAGTTTAAACATAGAGCAAAAAGATTCTCAAATATTAAAAGGCATTAAACTATTCAAATCATACAGCCCAAAAACAATTGGTGTTAGTGAAAACAGCGATACGATAGAATTAAACCCTAATGTAACGGCAACTGTTGAAAGGCCTGTTTTTGGAGATGACCCTTTAAATAAAAAGTGGCTTAATTTACCTGATCCTAGAAAACCAAAAGTTTTAGACGGGGAATTTACATACGGTGGAGAGGTAAGAAGGACATATGTTTACAAAAGAGATACCGGTTTATATGACGAAGATGAAATAGAAGTTGAAGGAGTGGCAAAGGCACCGTTTAATCCAGGAAGTGATAGAATATTTATAAATGCTTACATATATAACGGCAAAAAGGATTTAAAACCACCAAGTTTTGAAAATAAAATAGAGAACAACGGAAACATGTACTTGCAAAAGAGCCTATTATGGCAGAGTGAACCTTACCCTTTTGATGTGATAAGATGGATGTGCCACATAGATGAAAACGGAAGAGAACATAATTGGACTGCTGTTGACGGACAATACAAAAGAACTTTCCTCCAGCAAAACAGTGCCAATATAAAAGTTGAAAGGATAAGAACGATGGCAGATGAATACTACCAGGGAAGGAATGCGGCAGCAAAGGGGATAAACAGAAAAGACCTGTATGACAAAGCCGTTTTTGCAACGGACAAGGAACTTCAAAGATTTGACTATCCTATAAAATCAGGCTATTATTTTAATCCTGCAGGTGAATATAAAATCACCCTTGAGACTGTGACATATAAGCCTGTAGCTGGGAAAACAAAAGACCATGAGAATTTAGTCAACGCCCTTATTAATTCCTTCAGGTACGAAACGGATTTAATATACATAACCGATAGAAGGGAAGCAGTTAATATAAACAACAATCCTGTAAGAAGCATAGGAGGAAAACTTCAAAAAGAGCCGGGGGCAGTATCGGTAATGAATAACCAAAGCGTCAACGGTATAAATCTTTTAACTATAGATACATCTTATAAAAGTGATTTTGAAGAAGTAAAATATAGCTCTGTAAGCGGTGGATTTACAGATGAGCGTTGGAAGCAGGTTATGGAAGGCTACAGTGAATCAGGTACTTTAGACAGCAGGGATAATTTTAAATACAGGGAATATGTAAAAGAAGGCCAGAGCATGCACAAAATAACTGAGACTACGGAAATCACAATTAAAGTAAACAAAGACAATATAAATTTTTATACCCATGCACATATGCCTGACGGAGAGTACTACATAAGGGTATGGATGGCGGATATAAACCTTGCAAGTAATAATTTTACAAGCATAAATAATGCATATAATTCATTAGGCACTTTAAAAGGAATAGTACCTTTAGATGAAATTAATATTACAGTAAAAGGCTCTATGCATGATGATACAAATTAATTAAAGGTAAACAAATAATTAAATATTTTACTAAAAAAAATAACTGTTGCTATTTAGGCGGCAGTTATTCTTTTTATATAAGACGGATATTTAACTTTTAATCAATATTCAAAATACATGGGTTTTTTTAAAATGCACAAATTTTATATAACGGCTTCAAATAAAATATCAGGAATAGGAGTAGAAATAGCTTTATGATATTTTCATAATAGTTAAAAAATGATATACTATAATAAAAGGAAAAAGAGGAGTAAAAAATGCCGGAAGGAAGGATAAATAAGGAACATGACCTGGGCTACAAGCATTTATTGACGCATAAAAAGACCTTTATTCAACTGTTGAGAAGTTTTGTAAAAGAAGACTGGGTAAAGGAAATAGATGAAAGTCAGGTTATGCTGATAAATAAGAGTTATGTTTTGCAGGATTTTAAGGAAAAAGAATCGGATATAGTATATAGGTTAAAAATAAAGGATAGGAACGTAATATTTTATTGTTTGTTGGAACTGCAATCATCAGTTGATTATCAAATGCCGCTAAGACTGTTGTTCTACATGATAGAGATATGGCGTGATATACTGAAAAACACTGAGCATCATGAGGCAGAGCGAAAGGGTTTTAAACTTCCCTGTATAGTACCTATTGTACTGTACAATGGAGTAAATAATTGGACGGTATGCAGAAGTTTTAGGGAAATGCTTGATGGCAGTGAAATATTTTCAAATCATGTATTAGATTTTAATTATATATTGTTTGATGTAAACAGATATGAGGAAGAGGAACTGCTGGGACTTGCAAACCTTATATCAGGAGTATTTCTATTGGACCAGAAAATAGATTCTGAACAGTTAAAGGACAGGTTGGTAAAAATGATAGAGATATTAGGGGACCTGTCGGAAGAGGAATTTGGTTTATTTAAAGGTTGGCTAAAATGGATATTAAAGCCGAGGATATCAGAGGAATTGCGTTTTAAGATAGATGACATACTGGAAAAATCGAGACCAACGGAGGTGGAAAATATGGTTTACAATCTTGCCAATACAATTGACGAAATGACTCAAAAAGCTATGGAAAAGGGAATAGAAGAAGGAATACAAAAGGGAATACAAAAGGGAATAGAAGAGGGAATACAAAAGGGAATAGAAGAAGGATTACAAAAGGGAATAAAAGAAGGGGTATTGAAAGTTGCGAAATCAGCCTTGGAGAAGGGGGCAGGCATAGACTTTGTAGCAAGTATTACCGAATTGGATATTGAAATAGTAAAGAAACTAAAGGAAGAAATTGAAAGGACAAAATAAAAATTTTATAAGTATGTCAAAAGTATTCTAAAAGCAAAGAGAAGGGGAATAGTTCCCCTATATTTTTGGTTAAAAGAGGGAATGAAGAGGAACTGCCGTATTAATATTTCTTTGTGTGGTGGTAAACGGTAATAGAATAAACTTTTCGGATGCCCAGCCATTTATAGATGAAAATGGTCGTACATAGGTGCCTGTAAGGTTTGTAAGTGAGGGGCTGGGTGCAAAAATGTTGAATGGAATGCTTTCATAATGACGGTATATATAACGACGGCAGGAGTTGTGCAAGTTTCAAGTCCGGAAGAGGGAGAAATAAGGTATTATGATGGCATTGCATTTAATCTTGGGACGGACGTTGATGAGTTTGGAAGGATGATTATAGGGAAGTCCCAGGTGTTTTTATTAAAGATGGCGGACCAGTTGGATTTTATGAAGGAAAGTTGGGTAAAGGGATAAAGAAATACAGTAACATATAGTGTAACGAAGGCAAGCGTGGCAGAGATACCGAAAGAAAATAAACTTACGTAGGAACTATCAGATAAACACGGAGAATATTTTAAGGAATATCTTAATTAGTGAAATAGATAATATAAGAGTATATAAAAATGTAAACAAAAACCATAAAACATACGATAAAAACATTAGATGATAATAAATACATTTAAATTCTAAAAGCAAGAAATTAAAAGTTTTTTAATATACAAGTATATTCGTTTGAAAAATTCATATGGAGGTTTGAAAAAATGAAAAAGATTGCTTTTATACTAGTACTAATAACAGTTGTAAGCACAATACTTACAGTAAATATTTTTGCTGCAAAAATACCTCTTCGTGTGGTGGTAAACGGCAGTAGGATAAACTTTCCTGATGCCCAGCCCTTTATTGATGAAAATGGCCGTACACAAGTACCTGTAAGATTTGTAAGTGAGGCATTAGGAGCAGATGTAGGATGGGACGGCAAAACAAAGACGGTCACTATAGAACAGGGAAGAAATAAAATAACTTTGGTGGTAGGGAAATCAGAGTATACAGTTAACGGCAAGACAATGGAAATGGACACAACTGTGCTTTTATTGGAAGACAGGACATTTGTACCTGTAAGGTTTGTAAGTGAGGGACTAGGTGCAAATGTTGAGTGGAATGCTTCAATAAGGACGGTGTATATAACAACGGGAGGGGCTGTACCAACTCCAAGTCCTGAAGAGGGGGAAATAAGGTATTATGACGGCATTGCCTTTAATCCTGCAACAGATGTTGATGAATTTGGAAGGATGACGATAGAGAAGTCCCAGGAGTTTTTATTGAAGATGGCAGACCAGTTAGCTTTTGTGAAAGAAAATGGTAAGTATTATATTATAGGTGAGTATCCAGAAATACCGGAGGAATTTGAGTGGTCATTAGGGATTGGTATAAACCTTAAAAGCGGGGGTACACGAACTTTTGCTCCAGGAACCAGGGTACCAGGGTTTGATATACCTCGAGAAGGAACTTTCAAAAAGGATACAACAGGACTAATAGAAATAAATGATGTTAGGGGAATTGGTATAGTTATTGCAGTTCGTAATAAAGAAATAAAAGAGTATTTAGGGGTATTAGAAATTGCTTATTTGATGGAAGGTACATTAGGTGATGGGACAACGAGAAGAGCAAACTTTATTCCAGAGACGGCAAAAAATCAAAGAATACCTTATACCGATACTTTTAACTTTGAGAAGATGTTTCAATGGTAAAAGAAGGTAGGTGAAACAATAGTGAAAAATATAGGGGTTTTCACAATAATATTCATAGTTTTCATTGTTGCTAATGTGTTTTTAATTAATGAATATGTAAAAGCACAAGAAATTAATATTGAAGTTTTAATTGATGGTTTGGATGATGTACCAAATGTAGGTCGTATAGGTGAGTCTATTAAATTTGAAAAACACATTGAAATGTGGCATCACAGTGGAGGATATTGGAGTTATGAAGGTATAAAAATTTATGATAGTGAGTTAGAAAATAATTTAACTGATGAAGATGCTTTAGCAAAAGCAATTAAAGGCGAATTTACATTTGAATGCGATCTGGATTCTGAACTGTATGAAAGGCTAATTAAAATCGAAGATTTAAAGGTAGTTTGTTCAACTACTTTAAAAAATCCAATAACGGATGAGTATAAGACCATATATGACATCTTTTATGAAAAACCTTCTATAGAGCTCAAAAATGGCAAAATATATTTTAAAGGCAAACCAAAACTTAATTTTTTTAAAGGGAACCGGATTAATTTTGAATATATAATAGGAGACATACTTGATGTACAAATTCCATTTGTTGACCCTGACTATGGTATGAACCTTTATGCCATTTGGAGTAGAAAATCCGGTGGAAATAAATCAGTTGGTTTAGGCGGTGCATGGGGTTATTTTAATAAAGACGACCCATTTGCCACTCCTAATGTACCTACAATAGATGAAATAAAACATTTAGTAAACATACCTAATATAGAAAATTACAGCCACATTCTTGACATACCCAATATAGATAAAACCTTGAAATACCAATACAGGAACTTGGAGCAATTGCCCCTTCACAAATAAAAGACTCCTCAGGACACCTTGTGGATGGATTTAAACTTGTATGCGGAGGAAAGGTATATGTTTCCGATGAATGCTCCGTTGGTTCAGGAACATTTAAAAATGGCGGGGCTGTGGGCTTTCGTTTTGACTATCCAATTGTACTGACCTTTTACGCACCGGGAAATGACCTGTCTGCAAATTTTGAAGAAATACCTTCAGGTGCTGTAAAAGACAGCGAAGTTTTAGTAAGTGTCGTAGTTAATTAACAGGGTGAAGTAAAAATACCGGCAGGAGGAGAAGCACTGTTTTATGCAATTTTTAAAATGCCGGAAAGTGATGTAAGAATACAGTTTAAAATAAATGAAAACGGACAAAAACCTTTGGAAAAATATCTTAATAATAATATTTTGGACTCCGAGTCTTTTGCAATACACTTGGTGAAAAAATATGAAACAGAAAGGACATTTGATTTACCATATAATGCACTGTCAAGAAAAATACGCTTTCCTTTAGCTGAAGGCGAAGACATCACCGCCCGTTTAACTAAACCACGGGGTGAATGGAAAAAAGGAAGCCTTGCTACAGGAAGTTTAAACATAGAGCAAAAAGATTCTCAAATATTAAAAGGCATTAAACTATTCAAATCATACAGCCCAAAAACAATTGGTGTTAGTGAAAACAGCGATACGATAGAATTAAACCCTAATGTAACGGCAACTGTTGAAAGGCCTGTTTTTGGAGATGACCCTTTAAATAAAAAGTGGCTTAATTTACCTGATCCTAGAAAACCAAAAGTTTTAGACGGGGAATTTACATACGGTGGAGAGGTAAGAAGGACATATGTTTACAAAAGAGATACCGGTCTGTATGACGAAGATGAAATAGAAGTTGAAGGAGTGGCAAAGGCACCGTTTAATCCAGGAAGTGATAGAATATTTATAAATGCTTACATATATAACGGCAAAAAGGATTTAAAACCACCAAGTTTTGAAAATAAAATAGAGAACAACGGAAACATGTACTTGCAAAAGAGCCTATTATGGCAGAGTGAACCTTACCCTTTTGATGTGATAAGATGGATGTGCCACATAGATGAAAACGGAAGAGAACATAATTGGACTGCTGTTGACGGACAATACAAAAGAACTTTCCTCCAGCAAAACAGTGCCAATATAAAAGTTGAAAGGATAAGAACGATGGCAGATGAATACTACCAGGGAAGGAATGCGGCAGCAAAGGGGATAAACAGAAAAGACCTGTATGACAAAGCCGTTTTTGCAACGGACAAGGAACTTCAAAGATTTGACTATCCTATAAAATCAGGCTATTATTTTAATCCTGCAGGTGAATATAAAATCACCCTTGAGACTGTGACATATAAGCCTGTAGCTGGGAAAACAAAAGACCATGAGAATTTAGTCAACGCCCTTATTAATTCCTTCAGGTACGAAACGGATTTAATATACATAACCGATAGAAGGGAAGCAGTTAATATAAACAACAATCCTGTAAGAAGCATAGGAGGAAAACTTCAAAAAGAGCCGGGGGCAGTATCGGTAATGAATAACCAAAGCGTCAACGGTATAAATCTTTTAACTATAGATACATCTTATAAAAGTGATTTTGAAGAAGTAAAATACAGCTCTGTAAGCGGTGGATTTACAGATGAGCGTTGGAAGCAGGTTATGGAAGGCTACAGTGAATCAGGTACTTTAGACAGCAGGGATAATTTTAAATACAGGGAATATGTAAAAGAAGGCCAGAGCATGTACAAAATAACCGAAACTACGGAAATCACAATTAAAGTAAACAAAGACAATATAAATTTTTATACCCATGCACACATGCCTGACGGAGAGTACTACATAAGGGTATGGATGGCGGATATAAACCTTGCAAGTAATAATTTTACAAGCATAAATAATGCATACAATTTGCTGGGTACCTTAAAAGGAATAGTGCCTTTAGATGAGATTATAATTACGGTAAAAGGCTCTATGTATGATGATACAAACTAATTAAAGATAAATAATTAAATATTTTACCAAAAAGAATAACCGTTGTATTTTTATTGGACCAGAAAATAGACTCGAATCAGCTAAAAGACAGATTGGTAAAAATGATAAAAATATTAAAGGACCTGTCGGAAGAGGAATTTGGTTTATTTAAAGGTTGGTTTAAATGGATATTAAAGCCGAGGATATCAGAAGAATTGCGTTTTAAGATAGATGACATACTGGAAAAATCGAGACCAACGGAGGTGGAAAATATGGTTTACAATCTTGCCAATACAATTGACGAAATGACTCAAAAAGCTATGGTGTAGATTTTCATTTTAATTTAGGTAAATCTACCCTTATTTTATCACATTAAAATAGGTGAAAAAAATTTTTAACCCTACCGCAATTTGAAAAAATATTTTCACTTTACAGTAGGATTATTTTTTATAATATATTGCGGAGGGTGATGTAAAAATGCAATATATCTTCAATGTTCATGAAGGAATTCATGAATATATTAAACTTGGGAGAAATTATCCTTTTCCACCGCCACCAACTAAAAGATGTCACAATCCAAAATGCAATAAATTAGTTAGTTTCCGCAAACATGGCTTCTATGAAAGATATTATTACTCAAAAGAATATAAAGGGAAAATAGTAATCAGACGCTATATATGTCCTCTATGTGGATGCACCATATCATATATTCCTAACTTTTGTTTACCCGGATTTATTAATGCAGTAAATCATATTTTTGAATACATATATAATTTATTTTATCGTAAAGGTAGTATTAATTCAGTTATAAAACAACTAAATCTAAAAAACAACGTACAGTTTTCAAGGCAAATTCTATACTATTACAGAAAAAAATTCATTAAAAATCTCAATACAATACAAAATGGATTAAGACAAATAATACACAAAGTGAAATTACCGGATGAAACTCTTTAGAAGAAAAGCTTCTTTTACGTGTAAAACGCAAAGTTAACCATGACGGTACATTTTTTTACAAGGCTAGAATCTGCCGGTTTACATGAAAATATATTTACCCAGGCTGCAATTGAAGCTATTTATTCTGCATCAAAAGGCGTACCCCGCCTTGTTAACAGTCTTGCAACCTCAAGCCTTATGTATGCTTGTTCAATAAAGCAAAAGCATGTAGATGAAGAAATCGTATACCAAGGACAAAAAGACTTTGATATCTAAAATACTTTTATCTTTAACCGGCAGCCTTAGTACAACGGTTATAAACCGTTTAAGTAATAAATGTTGTAAACTTATTGAATTTATACTTAAAAGTTTTCTATTATCAATATTTTGATTAAAATTTTAAGAGCAGTTAATCTGCTCATTTTTATTATACAAATTTGAAAGTGTTATGCAATACTTATTTTTCCAAATTTTATTTTGAATCCTACTGGAATTTGAAAATTTGATTATCGCGTTCCTATTTTAATTTGAAAATATTCACTAATTTGTGGTAAAATTGACCTAAAATAATTTGAAAATATTATCTAATTTAATTTGAAAATTTACATCATATATTGTCATTTAATTCAATTAACCCTGGAAAGAACCAATTAAATTTTACCACTGACAATATGAATATGCGGCTTTCATTATGTCAAAGACAGCGGAACGTTTTCCTGAAGTTGGCATTGACGGAGGAATAGATTGTGCCGGAGGTTTTGTAGATGGATGTACATATTCGTGTAATTTATATGGATTTGAAAGGATAACTCTTGCAACAGAGAATATTGCTCAGACAATAAAACAGATATTAGAGAAACTCGAGATTAAACCGATGAGGCGGGCAGGAAGATACGGTTGGAATCTTAAAGAATGTTCAACTATTCGTTATATAATTTAATTGATGACAATAAGTGGAAAACTAAGTATATTGATGCAAAAGCTAAGATTATTAAAGAGATTTCTGGCGGAAAACAAGAGTATACTCCGGAGGAATATGAACAATTTGTGAAAAAAATTTCAGAAATTGAGTTGTTTGATAGTGTAGACTTCACTTATTATTGTACTTGCTGCGCGTTATAATTAAAAATGAGCTTTGTGCTTTGACTTGCATAAAAGAAGAAGGAAGAATATGGCTGGAGTTTAGAGTGGTTTCAGAAATTAGGGAGGAGTTTGAAAAAGAGCTCCGATCTTGCGGTATATCAATATTAGATTAATCTTTACAAAAATATATAGTGCATGCAATGCATTTAGCACTTTAAAAGGAATATTTCTAAACACAGCATATTCCCATATACAAAACCTCTTTGTTGATACAAAGGAGCTTTGTATATTATTCAATCTTTATTTTAGCTTTTGATAAAAGCAGATATGATTAGTCTTTTGGTATTCCATACCGTGCCAGGCTGCCGTTTTTATATCTATTATCACTTGTAACTTCTTTGGTTATCCATGAAGGGGGGATGTAGTTGTTTTCTTTGTTTCATTTTATCTTTCCTCCATTGTTTTGTTATTTAAATTGTATCATTTATATGTAATTTTGGGAATCTATTATGTAACTTAGCAATAAAAAATAATTTTTAGAAGATGTACTTAAAAAGATGTATTTTAAAAAATGTATAAAATTTTTATAAACATTTATTGACAAGGAGGTATATTTAGTCATATAACATAAAACATATTGGAATACTTGGTTAACGATAGTGATAATTATAAGAAGAACTATTGAGATTATAAAGGCTAGTAAAGCTCGTGTGCCGGACTATCAAAGCTTTTGAAGAAAGAACTAATAAGAAAATAAAGGTATTCCAATAAAACAAAGAAAGGATGATGAAAATTGGGAATGTATTCAAACACAGTATAAGTACAAAGGTGGTTCATGGTTCTAAATACTACGACCCACAAACGGGAGCTGTAAGCTTCCCTATATATCAAAGTGCTACTTTCAGGCATCCGGGTTTATATCAGACTACCGGTTATGATTACTCACGCTTGCAAAATCCTACAAGAGAAGAACTTGAAAATACAATTGCAAATATTGAAAACGGTAAATTCGGGTTTGCTTTTTCCAGTGGAATGGCGGCAATATCAACTATACTTTCCCTTTTCTCACCGGGAGATCACATTATTGTTTCTGATGACTTCTATGGAGGTACATACAGGCTGTTTGAGGAAATATACAAAAAATACGGTATGGAATTTTCCTATGTTGATACCAGCAAGATTCAAGATATAGAAAAGGCAGTGAAAAATAACAGTAAAGGGTTTTTTATTGAAACCCCTTCAAACCCCATGATGAAAGTGACTGATTTAAAGAAAGTATCGGAATTTGCAAAAGACAGGGGAATGCTTTTAATTGTAGATAATACTTTTTTTCAAAGTGGCTTTGTACCAATAAAAATGTAACAAAGGTTTACTATGTAGGTTTGCCTGACCATGAAGGATACAGAATCTCAAAATCCCAGGAATCTGGTTTTGGAGCCATGATTTCCTTTAACGTAAAAGAGGTGGAAATTGTTGAGAGGGTTTTGAGAAAGGTACGGCTGGTATTGTTTGCTGAGAGTCTTGGTGGAGTGGAAAGCCTGATTACATATCCTGTTGTCCAGACCCATTCTGCCATACCGGAGGAATTACGGCAAAAAATAGGGGTTACTGACACCCTTTTGAGACTTTCTGTTGGAATTGAAGCGGCTGAAGATATAATTGCTGACCTTGAACAGGCATTGGAGTAGAGAGATGAACTTAGCTAAATAAGGTCTTAAATAATTTTTTTAACCATAAACATACAAAACATATAGGAATAATACGAAAAGTACAGTGTATATTGCCAATAGTAAAAAAATGAGTAAGCATATATAAAAATAATATATGAAAATAATATGTGAAATGAGGTGCCAATGTGGATTTTTATAGAGATATAAGATATCACCACAAGGATTTTAAAATTTGTAACTAGGGAAAGAATTGAAAAGTGGAAAGAAATGGACATTCTTCCTGTAGGAGCTTATCACGAAGTATTTGAGGCACTGCATAGAACCAGTACGGGAACGGACGGGGATTGGGAGAATGATATGTAATATATTTACGTTACTAATTTTAAAAAAATTTAGTTTTCTTATAAAGAATAATGTAGTAAAATAGTTATATTAGCAAAAATCAGACCAAACAATTCACCAAGGGGTATTTGAAAAATATTTTTATATATTTAAAAATGTATTAGGGGAAAATATATTTAATCGGGGTTAGAAAAGTAACCTTGCAAGATTGGGGGGCATTATGTCAATAAATATTCAAATTGTTGAAAGAAAAATAGAAGTTGGGGAGTATATTGATTTAAGAAAAGCAGTGGGATGGAAGATTCTAGATATTGAATACATTGAAAAGGGTTTAAGTAATTCATTGTTTTGTGTTTGTGCACAAATGGAAAATGAAGTTATCGGAATGGCGAGGGTAATTGGTGATGGTAGCATTTGTTTTTATATACAGGATGTAATTGTAAAACCCCAATATCAAAGCTTGGGAGTTGGCAAGATGTTAATGGAAAGTGTAATGTCATATATTTCAAAAAATGCTGCTGAAGGTGCAGGAATTGGACTAATGTCTACAAAAGGGAAAGAAGGGTTTTATGAGAAATTTGGATTTTGGCGAAGGCCCAACGATAATTATGGACACGGAATGGTGCAATATTGGGAAAAAGAGAAGTAGTTTGTGGAATAGTTAAAATATAAGGATGAATAGTTAAAATATAAGGATGGTGATTTTAAATGAATATTGAAGTTATAAAGACAGATAATGCTCCTGAGGCAATAGGGCCGTATTCACAGGCAATTGCTGTGGGTTCATTTATTTACACATCAGGGCAAATTCCCATCCACCCAAAAACGGGGGAAGTGGTGGGAAATGAAATTCAGCAGCAGGCTGAGCAGGTGCTGGAGAATCTAAAAAATGTTCTTGAGGCAGCCGGCAGCGGTATGGACAAGGTGGTAAAGACCACTGTATTTATAAAGGATATGAACAGCTTCTCAAAAGTAAATGAAGTGTATGCCAAGTATTTCAAAGAGCCTTATCCGGCAAGGTCATGTGTGGAAGTGTCAAAACTTCCTAAAGATGTACTGGTGGAAATTGAAGCTGTTGCGGTAAGATAGCTTAAGTAAGATTGAGAAGAGATGAGTATTAGAACAAGGAGGATTATATGAGAAATATATTTGACGAGGTTGTAGACAGGAAAAACACCAACAGTATGAAGTGGGACTTTTGTAAAGAAGTATTTGGAAAGGCGGATATTCTTCCTATGTGGGTGGCTGATATGGATTTTCAGTCCCCGTCTGTTATAGTTGAGGCACTTGTGCAAAGAGCCCGCCACGGGGTATTTGGATATACCAAGGCGTCGGAGAACCTTTCGGCATCTTTGTCCGGGTGGATGAAAAAAAGACATAACTGGCAGATAGAAAAAGACTGGATTGTATATAGTCCAGGTATTGTTACTTCGATAAAAACTGCAATACTTGCATATACTAATCCAGGGGATAAGATTTTGATACAAACACCTGTGTATCACCCTTTTTATTCTAGTATTAAGAATAATGAAAGGGAGCTTATTACAAATCCTCTTAAAAACAATAACGGATATTATGAAATTGATTTTGAAGATCTTGAAAAAAAACTTGCTGAAAACAATGTGAAGGCAATGATTTTTTGCACCCCCCACAACCCCATTGGAAGGGTGTGGAGAGCTAATGAGCTTGAAGAGGTGTTAAGGCTTTGTAAAAAATATGATGTTTTTATTATTTCAGACGAAATACATTCAGATTTAGTGTTTAAAGGGTATAAGCATATTCCCACCGGTTTGCGGGACGGGGATTTTAAAAACTATATTTCGTTGGTGTCACCTACAAAAACATTTAATATAGCGGGACTTTCCATATCTGCTGCAATAATACCTGATGAAGGTCTCAGGGGAAAGTTTGTTTATGCTTTAAAAAAAACCGGTGCAGATATGCTGAATATTTTTGGCTTGACGGCGGCAGAAGCTGCTTATACATATTGCGAAGATTGGCTGGATGAATTACTTTTATATCTTGAGGGCAATTTAAATATGCTGGAGAAATTTTTTAAGGACAATATTCCTCAAATAAGAGTAATAAGACCGGAGGCAACATACCTGGCATGGCTTGACTGCAATGAACTGCCAGTTCTGCCGGAGAAGCTTAATGACTTTTTTGTTAATGAAGCGGGTGTAGGGTTAAATGATGGTTTAATATTTGGTATAGAAGGTTCTGGATTTCAGAGATTAAATTTTGCTTGCCCTAAAGCAGTTTTATCAGAGGGTTTGGAGAAAATAAAGAAAGCAGTAGAAAAACTCGTCAATTGAAAGAACTGTTAAGATTGGTTAATCTTTAATAAAAGCAAGAATTGCATGAAAATACAGAACTCTTAGGAAAAGTAAGAAAAGTTGGATAAACTATAAACAAGATAAAAATATTATAAAGCACAGGAGGATGTATAGTGTTAAATATCAGCTATATAGAGGGAGGTCGGGAATTACTTGAAGAAGTAAGACCTCTGTGGATAAAAAAAAGAAAGTATCATAAAGAAAAATCAACATATTTTCCTCATAAGTTTGCACAGATGACATTTGACGGGAGAACGGAGGAAATGCTTGAGAAGTCAGAAATAAGAGTTGTTATAGCAAAAGATAGGGAAAAAGATAAGTATGTTGGATTTTGTATATCCACTATTGATGAAAAAAGACTTGGGATGATTGAGTCTATTTTTATTGAAGAGGAATACAGAAGAAACAGAATAGCTGAAAACCTCATGAATTTATCATTAAAATGGATGGATGAAAAAGGAGTAAAAAATAAAAGGCTTAATGTGGCAATAGGAAATGAAGAGGTTTTGAATTTTTATAAAAGGTTTAATTTTAAGCCGTTTCTAATTATTTTAGAACAAAAAAATGATGACAACCCTGCAAATGATAACTCTGCAAATGACAACCCTGAAAATAATTTATAATGTCGTATAATTACTTATAACAATTTACTACTATTTATAAATATTTATGGTGCAAATATTTATAGTATAAATTTTGCAGTATAAATCCGCAATAAATATAAAAAATATTAGTATGGATTTATTAAATAAATTTGCTAAAGCGAATAAAAAATATTTTAAATATATAGTAATAGGGATGGTTACAGGTATTGCTAACGGACTTTTTGGTTCAGGAGGCGGCACATTGGCAGTACCTGCCATGGTATATTTGCTGGGAAGTGATGAGCATAAAGCTCATGCGACTGCTATTTCCATTATTCTGCCCCTTACAATTGTGAGCAGCTTTTTTTATATTAAAAATAATCTGGTGGACTGGACTTTGACCTATAAAGTGGTGACGGGAGGTATTGTAGGAGGATATATAGGAGCTAAACTTCTAAACATATGTCCTGCCGGGATCCTTAGAAAAATTTTTGCAATATTTATTATTGCTGCAGCAATCAGGATGATAATGTAGAGATGATGTAGGAATGATGTAGAGACGATGTAGAGATGATGTAGAAATGATGTAGAAATGATGTAGAAACGATTTAGAAATGATACAGCAATTATATAGAAATGATATAGAAATGGGCAGGAGGAATTTATGAAATTATTCTTAATAGGCATTGTGTCAGGAATAGTGAGTGGAATGGGGATAGGTGGCGGGGCTATACTAATACCAGCCCTTGTTATGTTTGTAAAGCCGCCCCAGCACATAGCCCAGAGTGTCAATTTACTATATTTTATACCTACTGCAATAGTTGCACTTATTATACACATAAAGAATAAAAAAATAGATTTTAAAATTGCAGTGCCCATTATTATATTCGGGCTATTTGGGGCATATATAGGTTCGCAGATTGCAGTTAATTTGTCCGAGGATACTTTAAGAAAATGTTTTGGTGTTTTTTTATTTTTGATAGGCATTAACGAAATGATAAGAAAGGATGGGAAAAATAAAATAAAAAAAAATAAAGATAAAATTAAAAAATAATATGGAAACTTATAAATTTATATATTCCCAGCCTTTGTTTGTAATTTTACCTTTTCTATATGAATATGTGAATATATAATTTCCAGCCCCTAATTGCAATTCATAAACCTGGATGCTGTGTTTAGACATAAGGTTAGAAATAATATTTATATAATAATTTACAAGAGTATTTGAAAAATCTCTATTTTTTACAAGCTCAAGTAAATTTGTTCTATCTGTTCTGGATTGATATAACAAAATATTATAGCATCCAACAATGCTTCTGCCAAACAGTCCGTCAAAATTAATCCTGATGTTATTATAACTAAAGGATGAATACATTTCCATTAATTCCATACCGATTACTGTGGATTTTTCCTCCAACATATCTAAAACATATTTACTTGGTACAGCAAGGTTTATATTCTGCCCATCTATAAAACCGGCTGATGCCACACCTATAAGCTCACCATACATATTAAGTAGGGCTCCTCCGGAACTTCCCGGTGACATAGGTGCTGTAGTTTGTATAAAATCACATTTTTGAGATTTTCTAAATCCTGATATTATGCCCTCTGAAAAAGTATTCATTAATCCTAAAGGGCTTCCGATGGCAACAACTTTTTGACCTCTTGCAATGTCTTCACCCCTGCTTATTGCTATAGCGTTGGTTTTAATAGGAAGTTTTATTAAAGCCAAGTCTTTGTCAGGGTTTCTGTTTATTACCGTATGGGTTTCGTATTGGGAATTTTCCTCCATGCCTTCAAAAATCACTCCAAAATAAAAACCTTTTTCTATAACATGATAATTGGTGACAATAAGTCCGTTATTGCTAATTACCACTCCTGAGCCGCTGCCGAGAATTTTCCCGTTTTTATCATAAGTTCTTATCATTACTGTTGAATTTGAAAGCTGAGCCAATTCTTCCAGGGACTTTTTAGTTTTTTCTACTTTTTCCGCTGTATGTATTTTCTCAGCAAAATTTTCTGCTTTTTTAGTTTCTAAAGGAGTATAATTTATTGGAGGGATCACTGTATTAGTATTGCTTTTAATAATGTTGCTTTTTTGCTGTAGTTTAAACCGGGGAAACTCTTCTAGCGGCTGGGTGTACGGGAGTTTATAAACATAAGAGTGCCGGGAGTGTTTGTCAACATCTTCAAATTCATCCTTTGCCATAGTGTTTATATATAAAACATCAGTTCCAAGTTTAGAAAGCAATATGAGAAAATATATTTCGTGCTTTTTTATGTCCCCGTAAAACATTACTTTAGGATTGTGTATTTCTGTAGATTTAGCATTAGCTGTGCAAAAATCACAAAATAAACCAGGCACATATTCATGTATCCAATTTAAAAGCTTCAGTCCAAAATTTTTTAATATGGTAATGCTTTTATTATCAGAATTAGACCAAAAAAGGTTCAGTATATCAGAGAATGCTTTCACCATTGAAGCAGTAAGTGTACTGATTTAACATATGGAAATATTCCTGCATTGTACAAAAGATATGTGTTGTCTTGTTTTTTATTTAGATTTTCAGCCACTTCTTCCCATATATTTCCGGCAGAATTTGAAATTTCATCATGAAATAAAAAAGGTATAGGTTTAATAAACTTTAAATATAAGTTTCCAAGTTCTAAAAGTCTATTATCTAAATTAGTCAGTTCCTTATAATATATATCTTTGTTTTCCTTTATACCTATATATCTGTAAAAGTATATTGGAATTACATGTGTTTTTCTAATGGAAAAACCATTTCTTCTTGATAGCGGAATTAAAATATCTTCTTAAATACAGTCTGAAGTTTGGATAATTGTTTTAACCGGTCTGGATGTTAAAATCATTAACTATACCCCTCTTTTCAAGAAAAACCTATATATAACCATTATCTCATATGCCTTATGTAAAAACAAGAAAATAGTAATCAGTTTATAATTTTTTGTTTTTTTTATTATTTTCTTATAAGAGCATTATGTTATAATTATTTTTAGTTTTTACTTTTTCGATAGTTGGGAATAAATATTTTATGGATAAATTTAATTACAATACAGAAAGGATAATGAAAGGGTAAATAATATGGTTTTGTGGGGAATGTTTTTTAAATCTTTTTTAATAGGCTTTTCAGGGGCAATGGTGCCGGGAACTATGCTGGGAGTCACCATTGATGGAAGCTTAAAAAAAGGATGGAAAGCAGGTCCTTTGATAGTATTAGGTCATGGGATATTGGAAATTTTATTGATTATAGTTATGGTTATGGGGTTTAGAGATTTTTTTACTAATCCGGTAGTTGGAGGAATTATCGGGCTGGCAGGTGGTGTTTTTCTTGCATGGATGGGGTATGGAATGATAAAATCAGGTAAAAATAAATCAGTTTCTTTGGAAAATCAAGAAACAGGCAATAGTATCATGGGTAAAAATCTCGTACTGGTAGGGTTGATTGTAAGTGCTACCAATCCTTACTTTATTATTTGGTGGGCATCTACGGGTATGGAATTAATACGTCAGGCTCTTACTATAGGGGTTATAGGTATTTTATTTTTCTTTGCCGGTCATATTTTATCGGACTTTATATGGTATTCGTCAGTTTCATTGGCATTTTCAAAAGGAAAGAAATTAATAAGTGATAATGTGTATCGCTGGATTATTCTGTTTTTGGGCGTATTTATTATGGGCTTTTCCATATACTTTATAAGCGGCGGTTTGAAAATGCTTATTAATGCATGATACCGTAGAATTTTATTGTATTCATTAAGATAATATGGTATTATAAACTTAAAGACGGGGAGAAATTGCTATATTTTTATCTAATCTATGTAGTTTATGTAACACCACTATTTTTCCGCTTCTTTGCAGTATTATAATCCATTGGTTTCAAAAATCCCTTAAGATGAATAATGTTGATTTTAATATTTTAATTTTAAATATATTAGGAGGAATGGAAATGAAAAAAATCACCATTATACTGATGATATTGGTAATGTGTGTATCATTATTAGCGATACATAATTTCCAAAGTCCTGTTGCTGCGTCCGGTGACGGCGGTAACTGGTTTCATGTGGAAGGTACCAATATCGTAGATAAACATGGCAACAAAGTATGGTTAACAGGTGCTAACTGGTTTGGTTTTAACTGCCGTGAGAGAATGTTTTTAGATTCTTATCACAGTGATGTATTAGCAGTTATGGAGATGGTGGCAGACAAAGGTATAAATGTTGTGAGGGTACCTATTGCTACAGACTTGTTGTATGCGTGGAGCAAGGGGGAATATCCTCCTTCAGTGGACACCAGCTACAACAATGCAACCTTGGCTGGGCTGAATAGCTATGAGCTGTTTAATTACATGCTAGAAAATTTTAAAAGATTAGGAATAAAGGTTATAATTGACGTACATAGTGCAGAAACTGACAACCAGGGGCATACACATCCCCTTTGGTTTAAAGGAAAGATAACAGAAGAGATATTTAAAGAAGCATGGGTGTGGGCAGCCAAAGAGTTTAAAAACAATGATACCGTTATAGGTTTTGACCTTAAGAATGAACCTCACACAAATGCCGGTGATTTAAAAAGAATATCTGAAAGTGCTATATGGGATGACTCTGACAGGCCAACTAACTGGAAAAGGGTGGCAGAGGAGACTGCATTGGCAATATTGGAAGTTCACCCTAATGTACTGATATTTGTTGAGGGTATAGAGATGTATCCTAAAGATGATATATGGGATGATGAGGAATTTAATACATCCCCGTGGTTTGGAACTAATGATTATTATGGAAACTGGTGGGGCGGTAACCTTAGAGGCGTGAGAAAATACCCTATTAATTTAGGAAAACACCAAAAACAACTTGTTTATTCACCACATGATTATGGTCCTATAGTATACGAACAGACCTGGTTCCAGGGTGAATTTATTACTGCAGATGATGAAAGGGCAAAAGAGATTTTATATGAAGAGTGCTGGAGGGACAATTGGGCATTTATTATGGAAGAAGGAATATCACCGCTATTACTTGGTGAATGGGGTGGTATGACAGAAGGCAATCACAAGCTTTTAGAACTTAATAAGAAGTATTTAAGGGCTATAAGGGATTATATTATAGAAAACAAATATGAACTACATCATACATTTTGGTGCATAAATATTGACTCAGCAGACACCGGAGGTTTGCTCACCCGTGATGAGGGAACAGAGTTTCCGGGCGGAAGGGATCTTAAGTGGAATGACTATAAATATGACAACTTTTTGTACCCTACTTTGTGGAAAAATGAAGAAGGCAAGTTTATAGGACTTGACCAAAATGTGCCTTTAGGCAGAAACGGAATTTCATTAGGGGAATACTATGGAACAAAGGACCCTAATTTACCAAGTCCAACACCAACAACAAGTCCAACTCCAACCCAGGAACCAACACAAACACCCATTGAACCAATAAGTTATGGGGATTTAAATGATGATGGCGAAATAAATTCCCTTGATGCTGTATTATTAAGCAGGATTTTACTTGAAATGTCCCCGTCTGGTGTAGATATGAAAAGAGCAGATTTAAATGGGGACGGGGTTGTAGATACCATGGATTATGTACTTTTAGGAAGGTATATTTTTGGTGTAATAACTGAATTTCCTGTAAGTAAAAACTAACACAGGTATGGGCGCAGTGGATATAATAAAGCCATGTTGGAACTTTTATGTATTTCCAACATGGCTTTTTAAATAAATTTATAAAATATTTTTAAATAAATTTTAGCTTTTTTAAAAACCATATATCCCATGTATCCAAAAATTGGTTTTGCAAAAAGATTGTGATAGTTTATGTAGAATGCTGAGTATAGCACTAAATCCTTCACATAACAATAAAATTATAGTAAAATTGTCTTTGAAACTATATATTATAAATTTTTATTCATAGAGTTTTGTTAAGAGTGTATGGAAATTTACTTGAAAAATTTGTGTTTATAAAACGGAGGCAGTATGAGCAAAGCATTAGATAGCGGAAAAATTAAATATAAAATTGTCCGCAGTAACAGGAAAACTGTAGCTATACAGCTTCGTGAAGATGGGAGCATAAAAGTTTCAGCCCCTTTTAGCGTTACAAAAAATCAGATAGATGAAATTATAGAAGAGAAGCTTTCCTGGATTTTAAAAAAACAAGAGGAGTTAAAGAGAATACAAAGAGAGAGAAATGTATATAGGAAATTTGAAGATGGAGAGAAAATTTCTTACCTTGGGAAGGAATATATCCTGAAGATTATAAAGACAGAAGAAGATGTCCGGCCAAAAGTTGTTATTGATAATCACTATATGGTTATATATATTAGTGAAAAATTTATTGGTGAAGATGCCAGGGGAAATATAAGAAATGTGATAAAAAAATGGCTTGTTGAAAGGTTTAGGGATATTGCAGCAGAGAAAATAAAAAAATACAGCATTTTGATAGGTGTAAATCCCACAAAAATAACAATCCGTGAGCAGAAAACCCTTTGGGGAAGCTGCAGCAGCAAAGGCAGCATTAATTTAAACTGGAAGCTTGTTATGGCTCCTATGGAAGTTATTGACTATGTAATTGTGCATGAATTATGCCATATGATAGAGATGAACCATTCAAAAAACTATTGGAAAATTGTATCATCTATAATGCCGGATTATAAAAATCATCGCAAATGGCTTAAAGAAAACGGACACAAGCTTTTGATATAAATTTTGAGGAAGGGGTGATTTTTTTTTGTTTGAAAGTCACTGGAAGTGGGCAGTAGTTTTAGTTATAGTATTGTGGAATATTATTACTTTTATTATGATGAAAATAGATAAATCTAAAGCTGAAAAATCAAAATGGCGTATAAAGGAAAAAACAATTTTTTTATCAGCTTTTTTGTCAGGTGCCTTTGGTGTTTTAGCAGGTATGTACATATTCAGGCATAAAACAAGGCATTGGAGTTTTAAAATAGGCATTCCTTTAATAGCCATTATAAACTTAATATTGATATACTTTTTATACACGTTGTAAAGAAATTTACAGGACTTAGGAAAAAAATCCCATATCAATATTACAATTAATTAATATTAATATGAGGAAATAAAAATAAAAAAACAAAAAACAGGAGTGGATTTTTTATGTTTAATGTAGAAGAAATTTTAGAAAGAACTAAAGATTTTTTATTTGCTAATGTACCAGGGGTAATAGGGGCAATTCTTGTATTAATTATTGGTTTTAAACTGTCTAAATGGATTGTTAGAGCCATTGAAAATTCAATGAATAAATACAACAAAGATGCTACACTAAATTCCTTTATAAAAGCCTTGTCCAGGTTCTCATTGAAATTTGCTGTGGTTATTTTTGCAGCCAATGTTTTGGGAATAGGAATAGATACATTTTTAGTTATATTAGGAGCTGCAGGGCTTGCCATTGGTCTGGCTTTAAAGGACAACCTCTCAAATCTGGCAAGCGGGGTAATTATTTTATTGTTCCGTCCCTTTAATATAGGGGATTTTATAGAGGCTGGAGGATATTCGGGTACAGTAAAAGAAATACAACTTATGCATACTAAACTTAACACCCCTGACAATAAAGTGGTTGTAATTCCAAACGGAGCTTTGGTTAATGAAAAAATCATTAATTTTAGCGTTGAGAAAACAAGGCGGGTGGATTTTAAGTTTAGTGTGGGATACGGAGCAGATATAAAAAAGGTAAAAGAAATTTTAAATAGCATTGTGGATAACCACCCCTTGGTTTTAAAGGATCCGAAGCCTTTTATAAGACTTTTTGAAAGTGGTGAGGGTGCCATTACTTTTACAGTAAGGGTCTGGGGTGAGGCAGCAAATTACTGGACTATATATTATGATTTGCAGGAGGAAGTCAGGTTAAAATTTGATGAAAACAATATAAATTTACCTTTCCCGCAAATGGGTGTACATTTAATTAATAAAAACGGAGGCTAAAAAATATGATAAAAATGATCTCGTGGAATGTAAACGGTATCAGGGCATGTTTAAAAAAAGGTTTTTTAGACTATTTTAATGAAGTGGATGCAGATGTTTTTTGTATTCAGGAGACTAAACTTCAGGAGGGGATTTTAGAATTAGAACTTGAAGGATACAAGCAATACTGGAATTATGCCAAAAGGAAAGGGTATTCAGGTACAGGGGTTTTTGTAAAAAAAGAACCCCTAAATGTGGAATATGGAATAGGTATTGAGGAGCATGACCAGGAAGGAAGGGTAATAACATTAGAATATGAGGGTTATTTTCTTGTTACTGTATATACGCCTAATTCAGGAAAAGAGCTTGTAAGATTAGATTACAGAATGAAGTGGGAAGATGATTTTTTAAAGTATCTGAAAAAATTAGATGAAGTTAAACCTGTAGTTCTTTGTGGTGATTTGAATGTGGCGCATAAAGAAATTGATCTTAAAAATCCTTCATCAAACAGAAGAAATGCAGGTTTTACAGATGAAGAAAGAGAGAAATTCCAGGTGTTGCTAGATTCTGGATTTACAGATACCTTTAGATATTTTTACCCTGACAAAGAGGGGGCGTATACCTGGTGGTCATATATGTTTAATGCCAGGTCAAGGAATGCAGGATGGAGAATTGACTACTTTTGTGTTTCAAAAAGGCTTGAAGACAAATTAATTGATGCACAGATACATAGTGAGGTTTTAGGCTCTGATCACTGTCCTGTGGGACTTTTAATTGATTTATAAAACTTCAGTTTAAAGAAAATTTTATGACAGGAGGATGGTAAAATGTTTTTTGATTTATTAAAAGAAAGGCGCAGTATTAGAAAATATCAGGACAGGGTTGTTGAAAAAGAAAAGGTGGATATTATTTTAAAGAGTGCTTTATTATCACCCTCTTCCAGGTCAAGACGTCCATGGGAATTTGTGGTTGTTACAGACAGAGAAGTTTTAAAAAAGCTTTCCATGTGCAGGGAACACAGCTCTGCATTTTTAGAAGGGGCTCCTTTGGGAATAGTTGTTATATCAGACCCAAGCATATGTGATGTGTGGGTGGAGGACTGTTCAATAGCTTCTATTATAATTCAATTATCTGCCCATTCATTGGGATTGGGTTCTTGCTGGATACAGGTAAGGGACAGGTATCACAAAGAAGGGGTAAAGGCGGAAGACTATATTAAAAACATTTTAAATATACCTGACAAATATGCTGTTGAATGCATTATAGCAATAGGTTACCCTGATGAGAAAAAAGAAGGTTATGACTTAAATAAGCTTCCTTTTGAAAAAATACATTTTGGTTCATACAATTATTCTTAAGGTAATTCTTCAGTTTAGACTAATTGCAGCACGCTGTTTCCCTATGATATAATATTATTAAATTAGACTTTTAAAGTTCCCCGCATTTTTAGGGGAATTTTAAATAAATATTTAAAAAATAAAGGGGAGATAGAATGTGAAAAAAGTACTGGCAGTTGTATTGATAGCCGCAATGCTGTCAACGCTATTGGTTTTTAAGGGCAGCGTTAGTGCGTCTAAAAACTTTAACTATGGAGAGGCATTGCAAAAGGCTATTATATTTTATGAGTTCCAGCGTTCCGGAAAGCTTCCGGAGAACAAAAGAGATAACTGGAGAGGTGACTCCGGACTTCAGGACGGTGCAGATGTGGGATTGGACCTTACAGGCGGCTGGCATGACGCAGGAGACCATGTGAAGTTTAATTTACCTATGGCATATACTACAACAATGCTTGCCTGGAGTGTATATGAGTCGAAGGATGCATATGTACAAAGCGGACAACTTCCTTACATATTGGATGCCATAAAGTGGACAACAGATTATTATATTAAATGTCATCCAAGTCCGAATGTTTATTACTATCAAGTTGGAGACCCTCAAAAAGACCATGCATGGTGGGGTTCACCTGAAGTAATGCAGATGGAAAGACCGTCGTATAAAGTGGATATGAACAATCCAGGTTCTACAGTTGTGGCAGAAACTGCTGCGGCTTTGGCATCTTCGTCAATTATTTTCAGGGATACCGACCCTGCTTATGCTGAGACTTGCCTGAGTCATGCAAAGGATCTTTTCACTTTTGCAGATACTACTAGAAGTGATGCAGGATATAAAGCAGCGGAAGGTTTTTATTCATCCCACAGCGGTTTTTATGACGAACTTACATGGGCTGCTGTATGGTTATACCTTGCTACGGAAGACCAATATTACCTGGACAAGGCTGAGTCCTATGAGCCTCATTGGGAGAGGGAACTTGGGTCTGATACAATAAAATACAGATGGGCTCATTGCTGGGATAACAAGCTTTTTGGCGCTATGCTTCTCTTGGCTAGAATAACAAATAATCCTTTTTATAAAGAAAATATTGAAAGACATTTGGACTGGTGGACTGTAGGAGTGGGTTCTGAGCGTATTACATATACTCCAAAAGGACTTGCATGGCTGGATGGATGGGGTTCTTTAAGATATGCTACCACTACTGCTTTTCTTGCAGAAGTTTATGCTGACTGGTCGGGATGCAGTTCTTCTAAAGCAAAGGTATATCACGACTTTGCAAAATCCACTGCAGACTATGCATTAGGAAGTACAGGAAGAAGCTTTATAGTGGGATTTGGTGACAAATATCCTCAGCGTCCTCACCACAGGGCTGCTCACGGTTCATACATAGCGGATATGGACTATCCGGAACAGCACAGGCACATTTTGTACGGTGCTCTTGTTGGAGGACCAAGAAGCGATGATTCATATGTTGACCATATTATTGATTTCCAAAGTAATGAAGTGGCAAATGACTATAATGCAGGTGTGGTAGGTCTTCTTGCTAAAATGTACCAAAAGTATGGCGGAAACCCTATTCCTAACTTTAATGCCATTGAAGAAGTGGGACAGGAGTATGAAGTTGAAGCTGCCATTGTGGCATCAGGTATCAGTTTTATCAATTTAAGAGTTACACTAATGAACAAAACAGCTTGGCCACCAAGAGCCAGTGATAAATTGTCCGCTAAATACTTTGTGGATATTTCTGAAACAATTAAAGCAGGTCTTACACCTGATGACATCAGGGTGTCTGCATCCACACCGGGTGTAAAGGTTTCAGGATTAAAGCCTTGGGACAAGGACAAAAATATATACTATGTGGAAATAGATTTGACAGGTATAAATATATTCCCGGGTGGCATAAATGACTATAAAAGAGATGTATACTTTATAATTGAAGCTCCGTATGGAGAAGGCAACTGGGACAACAGCAATGACTATTCATACAAAGGACTTGAAGATGCCGGAATGAACGGTATAAGTACAGAATATATACCTATGTATGATGGCGGTGTGAGAGTGTATGGAATGGAGCCGGACGGTTTACCGGTACCAACGCCTACCAAGACACCTGATCCAAGTCCGACACCTACGAAAGAACCTAATTTAGTCAAACTTGGGGATATAAATTATGACGGAACGGTTGATTCCATTGATTCAACATTATTAAGCAGATATATACTTGAAGTTTTAACTTATACGGATCCGGAGTCCCAAAAATCCTTTACTGCAGCAGCTGACATAAATAATGACGGAATTGTGGATACCCTTGACTATACGTTATTAAACAGGTTTGTATTAGAAATTCCCGTAAACTATCCTATAGGGGAAATGGTTGAAAGATAGAAATTTGCAGTATGCATATAAAAAAGCTTCACCTTTTTACAAGGTGGAGTTTTTTTTAGCACTCTTCTTATAGGAGTGCTAAAAAAATTCTTGAAAAATTTTAATTATAAATGTAATATTATTAATGGGATTGTCAATGGAATTTATTAATGAATCTATAAATGGAACTATTTACATAGATACTAACTTAGGAGGTGCATTATGAGTAACGAGAAGGGGACTATATCTGTTAGCACGGAAAATATTTTTCCAATTATCAAAAAGTGGCTTTATTCTGAGAAAGATATTTTTCTTCGTGAGCTTGTTTCCAACTCCAGTGATGCTATAAGCAAGTTAAAAAAGTTAGCTGACATTGGAGAAGCGGAAATTGATAAGGATAAAAAGTTTTTTATCAAAGTTATTGTGGACAAAGAGAATAAAACTCTCAAAATAGTTGACAACGGCATAGGGATGACCGATGAAGAAGTAAAAAAATACATCAACCAGATAGCTTTTTCAGGAGCTAAGGACTTTGTTGAAAGATACAAGGACAAAGCTGATGAAGGTCAGATTATCGGCCATTTTGGGTTAGGGTTTTATTCTGCATTTATGGTTTCTGAAAAAGTTCAAATAGATACTTTGTCTTACAAAAAGGATGCAGAGCCTGTAAGATGGATAAGCTCAACAGGTACTGAATATGAAATGGAAAAGTCGGACAGGGATGAAGTGGGTACAACGATAACTCTTTATATTGCAGAAGATAGCGTTGAATTTCTTGAAATGTACAAAGTAAGGGAAGTTCTAAATAAATATTTTTCCTTCCTCCCATATGAAATATATTTAGAGGATGCAAATGAAGAAAAAGATAAAAAAGAAGATAAAGAAGATATCGGGCCAATACCGTTAAATGATACAAGCCCTCTTTGGCTGAAAGACCCTAAAGACTGTACTGATGAGGAGTATAAGGAGTTTTACAGACGGGCGTTTTTTGATTTTGAAGAGCCCCTTTTCTGGATACATTTAAATATGGACTATCCTTTCAGATTAAAGGGTATTTTATATTTTCCAAAATTAAAACATGAGTTTGACGCAATGGAAGGGCAGATTAAACTATTTTATAACCAGGTATTTGTTGCTGACAACATTAAAGAGGTAATACCTGAGTTTCTTATGCTGTTAAAGGGAACTATAGACTGCCCTGATTTACCACTTAATGTATCCAGAAGTTTTCTTCAAAATGATGGGTATGTTAATAAAATTTCCAACCATATAACTAAAAAAGTTGCGGACAAACTTACTTCAATTTTTAAGAAGGAGAGGGAAAAATACAATAAATACTGGGACGACATCAACCCATTTGTAAAGTTTGGATGTATAAAGGAAGAAAAGTTTTATGATAGGGTTAAAGATATAATTGTTTATAAGACAATCAATGATGAGTATGTTACATTAAAGGATTATCTTGAAAAGAATAAAGACAAGCATGAAAACAAAGTTTTTTATGTGTCTGACGAAAAACAGCAGTCCCAATATGTAAAAATGTTTAAAGAACAAGGCTTAGATGCTGTTTTAATGACAACAATGATAGACAATCACTTCATGCAGTTTATTGAAATGAATGAAAAAGATGTTAAGTTCCAGAGAATAGATTCGGATATCAGTGAAAGCATGAAGGAAAGTGAAACTGATGAGGAAAAGAAAAAGGAAATGAAAGAAGGCCTTGAGAAACTATTTAGAAATAGTCTGGAAAATGAAAAATTAAAAGTTGAGGTTGAAGCATTAAAGACATCATCAGTTCCGGGTATGATACTTTTATCTGAAGAATCCAGAAGAATACATGAAATGACTAAAATGTTCGGCGGCATAACTTTAGGAGAAAGGTACCAGGCAGAAGAGACTCTGGTGTTAAACAGCAATAACGGTTTGATTAAATCTCTCATGAGTTTAAAGGATAAAGAAGATAAAAAGGAAGATACAAAGCTTATTTGCCAGCATATTTATGACCTTGCCATGATGAGTCATAAACAGCTTGAACCTGAGGCCATGACAGGGTTCATTGAAAGGAGCAATAAAATTTTGTCAAAATTTGCATCTAACTTAGAGGGTTAGAATTAGAAGACAGTAATTGGAACGATGCAATTAAAACGCTAAAATCAGAATGCTGCATTTGGAACGCTGCGATTGGAAGACTTTAATTAGAAGACGGGACTTGAGATTTAAATTGTAATGCTGTAATTAGTGAACCGGAATTGGAATACCGGAAGAAAGGACAGAAATTAAATTTTAATTTTAGGCAGGAGGACTATTATAGTTTTTTTGTCTTTATAGAAAGAGGTGCTTATATGGTAAAAAATATCAAAAGAATTTATGTTGAAAAGAAAAAGGGTTTTGATGTGGAAGGGCAAAATTTGTTTGCTGATTTAAAGGAGAATTTGGGTATAAAAAATCTTAAATCTGTGAGAGTAATTAACCGTTGTGATGTGGAAGGGCTGTCTGATGAAGAGCTTGAAACAGCAAAAAAGATAGTGTTTTCCCAACCTCCTGTAGATAATGTTTATGATGAAACTATAGATATAGGCGAGGGTGAAAGGTTAATTGCTATAGAGTTTTTGCCGGGTCAGTACGACCAGAGAGCGGATTCTGCCTCTCAGTGTATACAATTGCTTACTCTTAGGGAGAAACCCAGGGTAAAGGTGGCAAAAATCATTGTACTAAGCGGGGATATTAACGATGAAGAGTATGAAAAAATAAAAACGTATTTAATTAACCCAATTGAGTGTCAGGAAGCTTCAATGGAAAAGCCGGATACATTAGAGAAAAAAGCCAATGTACCGGAAGATGTTGAAGTTTTAGATGGCTTTATAAATATGTCATCTGCAGAAATTGAAGAATTTAAAAATAAAATGGGATTTGCAATGTCTTTAGAAGACCTGAAGTTTTGCCAGGAGTATTTTAAAAATACTGAAAAAAGAGACCCAACCATAACGGAAATGAAAGTTTTAGATACTTACTGGTCAGACCACTGCAGACATACTACCTTTTTGACTAATATAAAAAGTGTGGAATTTGAAGATGGAGATTTTACTGAGCCTGTAAAGGAAGCCTACATGGAATATTTAAAGTCCAGGGATTTTGTATATGGTGATGAAGAAAGAGATATTTCATTAATGGACCTGGCTACAATTGTGGCGAAAGAATTGAAAAAAAGAGGGAAGCTTGATGCTTTAGACCAGTCTGATGAGGTTAATGCCTGCAGCATTAAAGTTAAGGTTGATGTGGATGGAAAAGAAGAAAACTGGCTGGTTATGTTTAAAAATGAAACACATAACCACCCTACAGAAATAGAGCCCTTTGGCGGCGCGGCAACCTGCCTTGGAGGGGCAATAAGAGACCCTCTGTCCGGAAGGTCATATGTATATCAGGCTATGCGTATTAGCGGCAGTGGTGATCCAAGAACCAGAATTGAGGATACAATACCAGGAAAACTTCCGCAAAGGAAAATTACAACTGTAGCTGCCCAAGGGTACAGTTCCTATGGAAACCAGATTGGAGTGGCAGCAGGACAGGTGGACGAAATATATGATGAAGGGTATGTTGCAAAGAGAATGGAGCTGGGTGCAGTAATTGCTGCAGCACCTATGAAAAACGTAGTTAGGGAAAAGCCCGTTCCAGGGGATGTAATTATTTTGCTTGGAGGAAGAACAGGCAGGGATGGATGTGGAGGGGCAACCGGCTCATCTAAAGAGCATACAGAAGAATCACTAATTACATCCGGTGCAGAAGTGCAAAAGGGTAACCCTCCTATAGAAAGAAGAATACAGACTCTTTTTAGAAAGCCTTGGGTAAGCACAATGATAAAGAAGTGTAATGACTTTGGTGCAGGAGGGGTTTCGGTAGCGATAGGTGAGCTGGCGGACGGCTTAAAAATAAATTTAGACGCTGTTCCAACAAAATATGAAGGACTGGATGGTACGGAAATAGCTATATCAGAGTCTCAGGAGAGAATGGCTGTAGTTATTTCAAAGGAAAACGTAGAAGCGTTTATAGAGGCTGCAAGCCTTGAAAATCTTGAAGCCACCCCGGTTGCAGAGGTTACAGAAGAACCAAGGCTCGTTATGACATGGAGAAATACTGATATTGTAAATATAAGCAGGGAGTTTTTAGATACAAATGGCGTTAAACAAAATACTAATGTTAAAGTAAAGGCACCGCTAAATGAGGAAAATTATTTTAATAAAGCAGGTAAAGTAAAAGAAAATTTAGAAGACGCCTGGATTTCAAACTTAAGGGATTTAAATGTTTGCAGTAAAAAAGGCCTGGTGGAGATGTTTGACAGCAGTGCCGGTGCAAACACCGTACTTATGCCCCTTGGAGGAAAGCATCAACTGACTCCTCAAGAGGGAATGGTGGCTAAAATACCTGTACAAAAGGGAGAAACAAATACAGGCAGCATTATGACCTATGGATACAATCCCCGTATCTCAAGATGGAGTCCTTTCCACGGGGCTGTTTACGCTGTTGTTGAGTCTGTTGCAAAGGTTGTTGCAATGGGTGGGGATTATAAAACTACATGGCTGACATTCCAGGAGTATTTTGAAAAGCTGGGCTCTGATCCTGAAAAATGGGGCAAGCCTTTTAGTGCACTCCTTGGAGCATATTATGCACAAATGAAGTTTGGAATTGCAGCAATAGGCGGGAAAGACAGTATGTCAGGAACTTTTGAAGATTTGAATGTTCCTCCTACACTGGTTTCCTTTGCTGTAAATGTTGCAGATGTAAATAATGTAGTGTCTGCAGAGTTTAAAAAAGCAGGAAGTAAAGTGGTTTTAGTGCCTGCAAAATTTGACAGGAGAAATCTTCCTGATTTTGAAGATCTACAGAATAAGTATGAAAAAATAAACCAGGTAATTAAAAAAGGAAAAGTGCTTTCATCTCAAAGTGTAAGGGGTGGAGGTATTTCAGAGGCAATAAGCAAAATGTGCTTTGGAAATATGATTGGGTTTAAGTTTAGTGAAGATATTAGTGATGAAGAACTTTTTGCACCTTTATACGGTTCAATAATTCTTGAATTTGATGAAAATGAAGATGTGGATAAGTTGCTGGATGGTATTGATTTTAAGGTTTTAGGTCTGACCCAGGATAAAAAGTCCATAGATGTTGGAAAAATCAGCTTACAACTTGACAGCCTCTGTGACAGTTGGGAAGAGCCTTTAGAAAATATTTTCCCTACAAAATTGCCTTCTGAAGATGGAAAGCCAAAACAGTACGAATATTTTAGAAAAGACAGTATAAAACCTAAAACAAGCTTTGCAAAACCAAGGATTTTCATACCTGTATTCCCAGGTACAAATGGTGAAGATGAAGTTATTAAGGCTTTTGAGAAGGCAGGCGGGGAAGTTGAAATATTAATAATGAAAAATTTAAGCATCAAAGACATTGAAAAATCAATGGATGAATTGGTAAGAGGCATTCAAAAATCACAAATTGTGGTACTTCCCGGAGGTTATAGCGGTGGTGATGAGCCAAACGGTTCAGCTAAGTTTATTGTAGCAGCTTTTAAAAATTCAAAAGTTAAAGATGCCGTGATGGATTTAGTAGAAAACAGGGACGGGCTGATGTTGGGAATCTCCGGTGGTTTTCAGGCGTTAATTAATTTAGGGCTTGTACCTTATGGTGAGATAAGGGATATTTCAGACGATAGTCCTGTTTTGACATTTAACACAATAGGAAGACATGTTTCAACCATGGTGAGGACAAAGATTACTTCTAATTTATCACCATGGTTTAGCAATGTGAAAGTGGGAGATGTCTATACAATTCCGGTTTCCCACGGGGAAGGACGATTTGTTGCAAAAGATGAAGTGTTTGATATATTAGAGAAAAACGGACAAATTGCAGCCCAGTATGTGGATTTTGACGGCAACCCTACTTATGACATCAGGTTTAATCCTAATGGTTCTTTTGGGGCTGTTGAAGCTGTAACCAGTCCGGATGGCAGGATACTTGGCAAAATGGGACACTCTGAGAGAATAAGCACTAATGTGGCAAAAAATATTCCGGGTAATAAGAATCAAAAACTATTTGAAGCAGGGGTTAATTATTTTAAATAGTACTGCTGGTACTAAAGGAGCATTAAAAGAAGAAAAACAGCAATAGTAAAAAATTACAAAACCACAATGAAATGTGACAGCAGGTAAAATGTAATAGCATGACAAAATGCAATAGCAGGATAGAGTGCAATAGCGTGATAAAATGCAATAGCAGGGGAAAATGCAATAGCAGGATAAAATTGCACAAGCAGCATAAAATACAATAACGTGATAAATGTAATACCAGGATAAAAACATACAGGGGGATTAGTATGCAGTATCGAAGATTTGGAAAGACAAATGTTAATGTATCAATATTAGGATATGGATGCATGAGGTTTCCTAAAAAGAATAAAAGAATTGATTTAAATAAAACGGAGAAACAAATTCTAACTGCAGTAGAAAATGGAGTTAACTATTTCGATACTGCATATATATACCCGGGAAGTGAAGCGGCTTTAGGAGAGATTCTTCAGCGGAATAATTTAAAAGAAAAAGTTTATATTGCCACAAAAATTCCTCCATATATGGTGAATTCCAAGGCAAGCATGGAAAAAGTCTTAAACACCCAGCTAAAAAGACTTAAAACAGACTATATTGATTTTTATTTAATTCATTCAATTCAAGATATTGAAAGCTGGGAAAAGGCAAAAAGTGCCGGAATGGTAAGCTTTTTAGAGGAGATGAAAGAAAAAGGTGTAATTAAGTTTATTGGCTTTTCATATCATGGGGGAAAAGATGATTTTAAAGCAATTATAGACGATTATAATTGGGATTTTTGCCAGATCCAATACAACTTTATTGACGAATACACCCAGGCAGGGGTTGAAGGGCTTAAATATGCGTTTTCAAAAGATATTGGAGTTGCAATTATGGGTTCTTTAAAAGGGGGAAGGATTGTGGGACAGATGCCTCCTTCAATAGATAAAATATGGAACAAGGCCCCTTTTAAGAGAACTTATGCAGACTGGGCTTTCAGGTGGCTGTGGAATCAGGAAGAGGTATCAGTAGCTCTGTCAGGCTTAAATGATGAGAAGCATATTATTGAAAATTCTAAGCTGGCAGATGAAATTAAAGTTGGCTGTCTCACCAAAGAAGAACTGGACATTTATAAAGAAGTAAAAGAAGAGTATTTAAGGCTTATGAAGGTTCCGTGCACAGGCTGCAACTATTGCCTACCATGTCCTGTTGGAGTAAATATTCCATTTGCATTTAACTATTATAATTCAAGGTTTTTTTTCAACCAACGGACTGCTATTTTCAAATATTTGTTTTTTGGGGGGGATGTGCTGGGAGGAAGGAATTTTCTTGCGTCAAATTGTATTAGCTGCAGAAAGTGCGAGAAGGTATGCCCTCAGGGTATAGAAATAAGTGAAGAACTTAAAAAAGTAACTAAGGAAATGGAGCCTTGGTGGAGTAAGCCACTTCTTTTTGTCGGAAAGAGAGTTTTGAAATTTAAGAGTTTGTTGGATAATAGGAGGAAAGATAAACTTTAAAAATAAAAAAACCCGGGAAGAATTAATTTTCCGGGTTTTTTATTTATGCATTTTATCTTTAAAATAATTTATACTTATATAGTTATCTTGATTATCTAATTATCTTAATTATCTTAATTATCTTAATTAATCTACCTTGAATCCATTTTGTTTAAATTTTTTAATATTTATCTTGGAAATTTTTTTATAATTTCTAAAACGTATCTTTGCAGTAATGTTGCATCCAAAGAATCTATTATATTATCCCCGTTTAAATCTGCAGCTTCCTTATTAGGTAAGGATTTTTCCACTTCTAGTATGTATCTGCTTAGAAGGGAGTAATCCATTGAATTTATGACTTTGTCATTTTTTATGTCACCGTACATTACGTCAGGTACAGGAGCATCTTCTGTAAATACAGTACATATTTCAGCAGAATCCTTTAAACCATTTGGACCGTTTACAATATTTTATAAAAAAAGGTGGGCATTATGAAAAAAGTGATAAAAATTTAGATGTATTGCATTTAGAAGTACTGCATTTTAAAAAGACGTATCGTATTTGATACGTCTTTTTAAAAATGCAGTGCTTTTTTCTTTTACTTAATATACTCCTCCAAATGGGAATATTATAAGTAATAGTATTATAAGTATTATTAAGAAGAAAACTCCTCCCCCGAATCCTACTCCTACACCTGCAAATCTTCCATTATCCATCTAAAACACTCCTTGTACAATTAATATTGTTATTTCATCAGTGACTTTTGCCACTGTTCGACCCTGTTAACATAATGTCATATTTGTTGCTTTTCTAAACATCAAGCACTTCTATGTGCCATCCCCTAGGGGATGGCGGCGGCTTTCAAATCCTGCCGCCTGCGGTTCCCCATCTATGACCGCTTGCTAGCTTTCGTCTGGCCTGAACCTTGTCAATCATGTATAATATTTTCCGGACTTGGAGAGTGTTTGTAATCACTCCTGGGACGGACCTTATTGGGCCGACTACCCGTAAGAAAGAGTATTTATCCATTCCGGTAAGTCTAAATGATTTGGCTGGTTGAGGCCAGCATTTCAGCTGGCTCCTCGTGTCACACGCAAGGTTGTTTACTTACATGAGAAGGAATGGAGTCTTTTAAGTCCATTAATCTTACAAAGGAGGTATTTTTATGAATTTTAGACCCATCGCCGGAATCGATGTCGGCAAGTTCTTCAGTGAGATGGCAATTCTTTCTCCATCCAATGAAGTAATTGCCCGCATGAAGATCCGCCATGATTCCAGTACTGACGTTGAAAGAGCCGTTGAATTACTGAAAAAAACGGAAAAGGACTTTGATTCTAGGCCTTTCGTCGTCATGGAATCCACTGGGCACTATCACAAAATCCTTTTCCATTCACTTTATAAAGCTGGATTTGAGGTTTCTGTCATAAACCCCATCCAAACTGATTCTATCAAAAATATTGGAATAAGGAAAGTGAAAAATGATAAAGTGGATGCCCGGAAAATTGCTCTGCTATACAGATTTCAGGAGCTTAAAACTACCAATATCCCCGACGAGGATATTGAATGTCTGCGAAGCCTTTGCCGCCAGTACTACAAGCTCTCTGACGAACTTACTGCTTACAAAAACAGGCTTATGGGTATTGTTGACCAACTCATGCTAAACTTCAAGGATGTATTCCCTAATATCTTTTCAAAGGCTGCTCTTGCAGTATTGGAGAAATATCCTGCACCTGCGCATATTCTTAAAGCGAACAGAAACAAGTTGATTGCACTGATACAGAAGAATTCCCGCAGAAGCCTTAAATGGGCAACTGCAAAGTATGAGCTTTTGAATTCCAAGGCCAAAGAATTTGCACCTTTAAGCATTAGTAACTCTTCAAATGTTGCCATGCTTGGTGTGTATATCTCTATGATTAAAACCTTGGAAGAAAACCTTGAGAAAGTCCTCAAAGCCATTCGTTCATTGATTATTGAAGATATGGCAAAGGACATGCCCATGCTGGCACTGACTCTCGAGCTTCTACAAAGCATTCCAGGTATAGGACTTATCTCTGCTGTTACCATTCTGGCTGAAATTGGCGACTTTTCAGCCTTTTCAAAGCCAGGCAAGCTAGTTGCTTATTTCGGTATTGACCCCTCTGTAATGCAGTCCGGAGAGTTTACCGGCACACAAAACAAGATGTCAAAAAGGGGGTCAAGACTGCTTCGCAGAGTACTTTTCACAATTGCTCTTGCTAATATCCGCACCAAGCGGGACAAAACAGCTTACAACCCTGTACTGATGGAATATTACAAAAACAAATGCCAGAGCAAGCCCAAGAAAGTAGCTTTGGGGGCTGTTATGCGTAAGCTTGTTAATTATATTTTTGCTGTTCTTAGGGATAGAAAGCCTTACGAATTACGTTCTCCCCAAGAGCACGCGCAAATGCTTGCAGCGAAGCACACAGCAGCTTAGTAGTACTTGTACTCGATGTTTAGTTTTCAAAGATCAATTTACTATTTCAGGCCAGCTATTTTATGTCTACTAATCTTAGGTGGTCTTGTCGTTGTGCCTTTTTTCGCTGTCAGGAGTTTTAGAAAATTCTTAAAATTTTTTCTTAAAAACTCTTGACTTTAATTAGCTGGTCTTTCTTATAGATATCACCCATAAGTATTTTCATGTAATACATATTATTTAGAACATAGAAAAATTGTTACTATTAAATAAAAAATTTGTTTTTTTCTTATGAATAAAATAATACTATGAAATGATAATTTACTACTATATACATCCTTTGGATTATTTTGATATAATTTAATTGAGGGGAGTTGTATTTATTTTTAACATATTAACATTATATAGACAAAGAGTTGGATAAAGGGGATGGTTTATGTTGAGGTATATCTTTTATTATTAAAAATCTCTTTTAGTTCAACAACTTGGGTCTACATCTTTACGCCGGCATTCTTAGGTTTCATATCTTTTCAATTCATTTAAATTAAAAAAATAAAACATAATGGGGAGGGAGTGTACACATGAGGAGAAAAAAATTAGGTTTATTGACAGTAATAGCACTACTGGTTTCTGTTATGTTACCAAGCTTTATAATAACAATTCCTGTAAATGCTAATGACGACTTGGATTTACCCGAGAAAGTTGTTTTTGAGGCGACTATAAGGGACTTTACTCCTGACACAAATCCGGATTTTGAAAACCGTAATTTTTATAATAATGCAATCAGAATAGGAAGTAAAGCTGTTAAAGGATTGGTGCAAGATGAACTGGATGAAGACGGCAAACCTGTTTATAAAGGACCGGGGTATTATCGGGATGACTATGGTAGAATGAGAGATAACGTACAAATGATTACCAGTGCTGAGACATTTAGTCAATGGTATAGGGATGTTGAGGGTGTTAATCGTTCAGTTAAACGTGAAATTGAATTAAAACTAGACTATGATAAAAATAACAATCCGTACTATTGTTTCAGTGATGACCAATTTTTCCCGATTGATGACGATGTACTTCGTGAAGGTGAAGAGACATTCGGAAATTATAAAGACAAACTAGTTGAAAAAGAAGAACGAACAGGAAGTGGTATTGTTGAGAAAGTAAGGGTAAGCAGAAATTTTCACTTCACAACAGAGATAGAGAGTAAATTTATGTACAAGGGCGGAGAAACTTTTACATTTATAGGTGACGATGATGTATGGGTATTTATTGACGGTAAGTTGGTAATTGATATAGGCGGGGTTCATGGAAAGGTAGAAGAAAAAATATCTTTGGATGATTTGGATATCGGTTTAGAAAAAGGTAAGATATATACTTTTCACTTTTTCCATGCAGAAAGACATACAGTAGAATCAAATTTTACAATACAGACCACTATTGATTTTTATACTGAGCAGAATCATAAGATGAATCTTATGGCAAGAAATGAAGGTGGTAGTTATGACAGCGAAGCAAGTGGAATGGTAGGGGATATAGTAGAGCTTAAATATGTTTTCCCGGAACAGGAAATTGAACTGCCGGAAATAGAAAACATAAGTATAAACAGGATTGTATTTAATTTTGAGACTAATCTTCCAAGGGGATTAGAAGTAATTGATTCAGGTGGGTTGATAAAATCGGATATATTAGATGAAAGAGGAAATATAATTGGTACTAAATTGCGGCAGCCCGACTCAGGTGAAGATTTTGATATAGATTATGAAGTTGACCCTGTTACAGGAAAGTACCGGATTAAGAAGCACGAAATAACAATAAAGGTAAGATTATTGAGACCGGGAGCATACAAAATCAATCCTGAGGACATAATTGCTAATTATTCCTTATATTACTCAGATGGAGCGATTGTGGGTCTGCACAAAGGTCACTATATTGCAGATAACAATGTAGGAATAAATGTAAGATTTAGAGCGAGAATAGAAGGACCTGATTCAATGTACGTTGGTCAAATTGTAACTTATACCGTAATAACTGACTTAGAGGATACCACTGATACCAGCTTTATTTGGAGTGTAGATGAAAATTACCTTGAGATTGTTGAAGATAACGGGGAGACAATTAAAGTAAAAGCTGTGGGTAAAGGTGAAGGTAAAATAAGTGTAAATGTCGGACTTGACGGAATTAACCAGGAAGCAGAAAAGACAGTGAATATTATGTGGGTGATAGATATTCAATAAAAATTATTGGTATATGAAATTATATTAAAGAGGTGTTTTGAATGAAAAAGAGGATGAGTGCGTTAGCAATATTAGTTGTTGTTTTACTTGTTTCTTTTTTAGTAGTTAACGCAGCCACTGAGAGTATAATAGCTTTAATAGCCACTTTTGATATTTACGTTAACGGTGAAAAGTATCAAGGTGAAAATCCTCCTATTGTAATAGAAGGAAGAACCTATCTTCCTCTCAGGGCAATAGGGGAAGTGCTGGGAATAGATGTTGAGTGGAATCAACAGTTAAGAAGGGTTGAAGTTGAAAGACCAAGTGGAGGGGAAATAGTAGAGGAAGTAGAAGAAATTCCCGGCGCACCTGCAGGGTATGGTATTTTACCGGAAATCAGGGAAGTAAAATTCAGTAAACACGACCCTATAGACCTTAAAGTCGGAAGCTTGACAGCTACTAAAGGAAGCACTGTTGAGATTCCTGTTTACCTGGGATATGTGCCTAAGGGCGGCATATTTGAAACTGATTTTGAATTGCTGTATGATAGGGACATTTTAGAAATAGAAAGCGTAAAGCCCGGAAAATTACTGTCTGGAGACGGGGCAGGATTTAGTTACATTGGAGGAAACGGAATTGTAAATATAAAATTTGATTCAAATGCAGGAAGAAGGCCGTCAATTACTTCAGACGGGGAGTTGGCTGTAATAACGGCTAAAATTAAAAATAATGCGCCTACAGGCAAGACTGCAATCAGATTAAGCAGCGGGGGATATTTTGAAGATAATCATTCTGCTGCCCTTTGGGTATGGTATATACCCGGAATTATAACAGTTGAATAAATTTTAGTTAAATTGAATAATTAAGAAACTATACAAAAAAGCTTGTTACATAACAAGCTTTTTTGTGTTAGAATTATTATATACTGGGTATATTTAAATACTGATAAAATATTTTAATTAAAGGAGAGGGACAGTTATGGAAAAGTACAATATCATGGCAGTTGTTATAAACCACAGGTCAAACAATGCTCCTAAAGTTCAAGAAATTTTCACTAAATATGGTTGTAATATTAGAATGAGGGTTGGTCTTCATGAAACAGATAACACCTGTTCGGAAGAAGGTCTTATTTTACTCCAGCTGACAGGAAGCAAAGAAGAAATTGGTGAACTGGAAAAACAGCTTAATGATATGGAGGGGGTTAGGGCTAAGACCCTTAGTATTTAATCTATTAGCATTTATAGCATTTAATCTATAATTTCACTGAATTAAAGTACCATAATAAAGTACTTATAATATATAAAAAATGGCTCTAAACCAATAGTAAAAAGGTTTATGAGCCTTTTTTAGTCCCTGGGCATATGTTTTATTGCATATATATTTCTCCCATACAATATTATTAATATAAGAAATTAATATTGTTCGGGAGAATATTTTCTATGAAGCTCTATGTTATTAAAATTAACAGCATATTAAAAAGTATTTTTTTAGCCTCTATGGCAATTATATTGTTTGCAATGGTTTTTTATTTTAAAGAGGAAGTTGCAACGGTTTTCCAACAAAAGAGGGATTTACCCATATATTCAGTGGACAAAAAAATAGCAATTACTTTTGATTGTGCATGGGGAAGCGATGATATACCTGACATATTGGACACATTGGAAAAACACCAGGTAAAAGCTTCTTTTTTTATTGTGGGTACATGGGCAGAAAAATTTCCTGATGCTGTAAGATTAATTTCTGAAGCAGGTCATGATGTGGGAAATCACTCCTATTCACATATAAAAATGGGGAGTGTTGACCGGAACCGGATAAAAGATGAGATTATTAAATGTGACAGTGTTTTGGAAAAAATCACAGGTAAAGAAGTTAACCTCTTTAGACCGCCTTATGGGGAGTATAATAATGATGTGATAAGGGTGGCTAGGGAACTAAATCACTATACAATTCAATGGGATGTGGATTCATTAAATATAAAAGTAAAACATACTCAATCCGCACAAGCGGATATTTTTTTATATAGACCTGTTTTAAATACAATAACAATTTGATTACAAGGTGTTAGTATGATATAATAAAATAACAAAAAGGAGGATTTTAATATGGAGATAATAAGCAAAGGGTTAAAAAAATGTTATATAATGCACAGCACAACAACAGGTAAATATATGATTTGCAAGGTTTTAAATGAATATGACAACGAAAAAGAAGCCGATGATGATATGGTTAAGTTGTTAACTCATGAAATTAGCGAAAAAGATTTGTTGAAGGAATTTAGTAAAAAACCATACTAAAGTTTTAGAAAATCCTGCAAACCCGCATGAATAGCGAATTTTGAGATTTGTTGCCCCATTTTGATATAATGAAAAAGAAAACATAGAAATGTTAAGGGTTTAGAAAATCCTGCAAACCTGCATGAATAGCGGATTTTGGGCAATTTTTTTATAAAAAATAACATTTTTCTATTCTATGGAATAGAATATTAAACAAAAATCTAATACTTTAGAAAATCCCGCAAACTTAGATGAAACACAGTAAAATCAATACTTTTAAGGATTTTGTTTATTTTTATTTATCAGAATAGGAAGAACAAAATATTAATATAATTTTCATATTAAACGTACATCAAACCGTAGGAAATATTGCAGTAGTTGTTGGAAGAAACGACATCAAGAATTAAAAAATAAATGGAAACGTGAAAAATGGAATAAAGGAAGAAGTTTAGAAAATCCTGCAAACCTGAATAAAGTACTTATAATATATAAAAAATGGCTCTAAACCAATAGTAAAAAGGTTTATGAGCCTTTTTTAGTCCCTGGGCATATGTTTTATTGCATATATATTTCTCCCATACAATATTATTAATATAAGAAATTAATATTGTTCGGGAGAATATTTTCTATGAAGCTCTATGTTATTAAAATTAACAGCATATTAAAAAGTATTTTTTTAGCCTCTATGGCAATTATATTGTTTGCAATGGTTTTTTATTTTAAAGAGGAAGTTGCAACGGTTTTCCAACAAAAGAGGGATTTACCCATATATTCAGTGGACTGCCCTGACAAAAAAATAGCAATTACTTTTGATTGTGCATGGGGAAGCGATGATATACCTGACATATTGGACACATTGGAAAAACACCAGGTAAAAGCTTCTTTTTTTATTGTGGGTACATGGGCAGAAAAATTTCCTGATGCTGTAAGATTAATTTCTGAAGCAGGTCATGATGTGGGAAATCACTCCTATTCACATATAAAAATGGGGAGTGTTGACCGGAACCGGATAAAAGATGAGATTATTAAATGTGACAGTGTTTTGGAAAAAATCACAGGTAAAGAAGTTAACCTCTTTAGACCGCCTTATGGGGAGTATAATAATGATGTGATAAGGGTGGCTAGGGAACTAAATCACTATACAATTCAATGGGATGTGGATAGTTTAGATTGGCATCCGGATATCACCATAGAAGAAATACATAATAGAATAAAAAAAGGCGTAAAGAACGGTTCAATTTTATTGTTTCACAATGATACAAAGCACACTGCAAATATAATTTCAGATATAATTGTTAATTTAAAAAACAGTGGCTATAGCTTTGTACCGGTTTCAGAGTTGATAATTAAAGAAGACTATTATATTGACAATACAGGAAGGCAGATAAAAAAACAAAAATCCTGATTTTACTTAAAACTTAGCACATAAAAAACAAAAAAAAAGGAAACATAAATATTACAGCATAAAATGTAATATGAAATGAGGTATATTAATTGCTTATAGCAGGTATAATTGGTCAAAACAACAAGGATAAGATATCCCGTTTAATTCACCGTATCTTCTCAAACTCAAATAAAAGAATAAGCATTGTAGATTCTAAAAATTTGTCAAATTTTGATGCAAAAAGAATTAAAGACTATTTTAATGAACTTGAAAAAAACAATGTTGACATTGCCATTTTAAAGATAGATTTTAAAGACCTATTAAAAGAAATTTTCTATAATATTAAATTTGATGTTATCATTTTTACAGATAAAGCCGATGAAATTGATGAAGATAAAATTGAGACTTACAGAAAAATAATGAAAAAAACATTTTCATTATTAAATGAAAATGGTGTTGCAATTGTAAATTCTGACGATAATGACCTTAGCAGTTTTTTAAGCGGGATAAAACACTATATAGTTACATATGGTTTTAATTTAAAGGCAAGTATAACCACTTCAAGTGTGGGAGATTTTATGGATAAAGATGATATTATGTGTTGTTTGCAAAGAACAATACATACAAAAAACGGCAAAATCCTCGAACCGCAAGAATTTAAGATAAAAGCTGATTTAAACGGTATGGATCTGTATAATGTCTTGGCAGCAGCTACTTTTGCTCTAATTAATGGTGTGGATGTAAATTTAATAAACAATTAGTATGAATAATTAGTATGAACAATTTAATTTTTTATTATTTTATATGATTTTGTATCTTAATTTCTTATAATAAAAATGCAAAAATTAATAATGTTTGCAAGATGAAAAAAATATACTATAATATACTATAATAAATGTTAATATATTATAATAAATGTTGAAGATGCTTTACTGGTGAAATTAGAAACTATTTAAAAATGAATTGACAAAAGTAATTCTAAAAATGACTTTTCTTGAATAAACATTACATTAGGTGTATTTTAGCAGTACCAAATAACGCAACGAGCCTAAGAGAGGAGTGGGGGGCAAATGGTCGAAAACATCATTGAGAACAACATGGTGACCATTTCCGGTAAAATAATATCAGAAGCAGAATTTAGCCATGAGGTTTACGGTGAAGGATTTTATTCTTTCATGCTAGAAGTGCCAAGATTAAGTGACAGTACCGACAAAATATGTATAACCATATCGGAACGGCTGACTTCTAAGGAAAATTTAGAAATTGGAAGGTATGTAGAAATTGAAGGACAATTCCGTTCTTACAACAATTACAATAATACCAGCGGCAACAGGCTGATTTTGACGGTGTTTGCCAGGGAAATTAATTTTTTGGAAGATGAGAAGAAGATAAAAAATCCTAATCAGATTTACCTTAATGGATTTATCTGTAAGACCCCTACCTACCGAACAACTCCTTTCGGCAGAGAGATTACAGATATACTTCTGGCTGTAAACAGGCCGTATAACAAGTCTGATTATATACCTTGCATAGCCTGGGGAAGAAATGCCCGTTTTTCCTCTAAATTAGAAGTAGGTCAAAACATAAAAATATGGGGAAGAATTCAGAGCAGGGATTATCAAAAGAAGCTTGAAACAGGTGAGACTGTCACTAAAACAGCTTATGAAGTATCTATTTCAAAAATGGAAATATGCAGTAAAAACAATCAAAAGGAAGGTACAGAAGAAGATTTGACAGAGTAAGGATGTTTTTATGTTTAAAAAAGGTGATATAATTATATACACAGCCATTTTAGCAATTATACTTGTTTCGTCTATAGGGGTTTATTATTACAGGTTTGATGATAAAAATGATAAAAAAGTTGCAATTATAAAACAGGATAATGTGGTAATTGAGAAAGTATTTATAGATGATTTGAATGAATTAAAAGAGATAAAACTATTTGGAAATGATGATGTTATTATACATGCCCAAAATGGGCGTATCAGATTTTATAAATCTGGCTGCCCTGATAAGGTATGCGTTGAAAGCGGATGGATTTCTAAAAAAGGGGAAATGGCGGTGTGCCTTCCATATAGAATTATAATCAAAATTGAAGGCACAGGTGATGAATTGAACACAGGGGATGAAGTGGATATAATAACACATTAGTATAGTAAAAATTCTATTAGAAAGGGATATATGTGAATAAAACAAAAAAATTAGTTTTATTATCGCTTTTTATATCGCAGGCTTTAGTTTTGTCAATAATTGAATCATGGATACCTTTTCCTATGGTGGTGCCAGGGGTGAAGCTTGGACTTGCAAATATTATTACACTTATTGTAATAATATTTTTTAATTTTAAGGAAGCTTTAATTGTCGTCATAATAAGAACCATGCTCTCTTCAATATTTGGAGGGGGCGGTTTTGTTGTTTTTTTATTTAGCTGTGCAGGGGGGGTATTAAGTACAATTGTCATGGCAGGTTTATATAAAATAAAAAATAATTTTTTCAGTATCGTAGGAATCAGCGTGGCAGGAGCTGCAGCACACAATACAGGGCAGGTACTGGTTGCAGCTTTATTAATGAAAGATATAGTTGTAATTACTTTACTTCCGGTAATTCTTACTTTAGGCAGCGCAATGGGTGTTCTGGTGGGTATTATAAGCACTTTTCTCACGGACAGGCTTAAAAATATTCTTGAAAACATTTAAAATTTATATTATGGTATAGCTAATATTATGGTATAATTATAGGTAAGTATTATTTATAAGTAAGTATTATTTGAGGAAAGGATAGATGCCGATGATAAAAGTAATTTGTGGGAAAAAGGGCGTGGGAAAGACAAGAGTTTTAGTTGATTCCTCAAACAGTCTTGTGGAAATCTGTACAGGAGTTGTAGCATTTATTGATGGATGCAGACGGAGCAAGTTAATGTATGAGCTAAATCACAAGATAAGGTACATCAACATATCTGAATTTCCTGTAAAAATTGACAGTTCTGATGTCTTTCTTGGTTTCTTGTGTGGAATTATTTCAGCAAATTACGATGTTAATGGAGTATTTATAGATGATATTACTACCATTGTGGGTAATGATGTTGATGGGTTGAAAAAGCTATTTGAGGGCATAAAGGAGATTTCTGACAAATACAATATAAACTTTAGCATATCAATTGAAGGAGATCCAAATTCTATGCCGGAGTTTATTAAAGAGTATTACTAAAACATAGTTGATGAATAAAGAAGCTATGTTTTATTTTTATGTCATAAGTTGTGATGAATTTTAAATAAATAAAATTAAACTAAATATATAAAACTAAATATATTTAAAAGAATTATTATACTTATATACTTAAACCTTATTGTACTTAAAATTATTAAATAAAATGTAATTTATTTAGATAAATTAAAATAAATTTAAATAGAGAAAAAGGCTTATAGCCCGTAAATTGTGGACTATAGCCTTTTCTCTTTAAGATTTATAAAAAAATTTTATAAGTTTTTTAAAGAGTTAGAAAAGGGATTGTGTTGCTTAAAAGTTACCGGTGTTGTTATAATGATGTTGTTATTATAAAAACCATTTGGATGGAGTAATATGTATAAAATTGCAGCAGTTGTTATCAGTAATTGTACAAGAAAATTTGATAAGGAGTATCACTATATAATTCCATGTGAATTAAAAGATGCAATAAATACAGGAAACCGGGTGATTGTTCCCTTTGGCAAGGGGAACAGGCATGTTGAGGGATATGTTTTTGACATTATTGAAAAGTCTGAGATAGAAGGATTAAAGAAGATAAAGGATGTTGTTGACAGCAAGCCTTTATTAAGTTCTTCTATGATTAGACTTGCTAAGTGGATGAAAAAGCGGTATATCTGTACCTACTCAGATGTTATAAAGTGTATGCTGCCCCCGGGCATTAGTGTGAAAAGCTCAAAAACTGTGGTGCTTAAAAAATATGAAGAAAACCTTAGGGGAAATAACGGAAAAATAGTTGAGGTGCTAAATTCATGCGGGGGCAAAAAAGACTATGAAGAACTTAGGGAAATTATAAATTCTAGGACTTTTACAAAAAATATAAAAAACTTACAGGAACTTGGTGTTGTGGATGTTGTTGAAGAGTTTACAACAGGTGTAAACAAAAAATACTATAAGGCTGCATTTATTATAAAACCCGTAGAAGAAATTATTGAAGAAATTGAAGCAAATGAAATAAAGAGCATAAAACAAATTAGGGTGCTTGAAATGCTAATTGAAAATGAATACATCTCGACAAGTGATATAATGAGGTTTTTAGGTGTGTCTTCAAGTGTTTTAAATGCTTTAAAGAAAAAGGGCTATATTGATTATAAAGAGATTGAAGTAAAAAGAGACCCCCATGAAAATACTGTTTTTGAAAAAACTTTTCCGCTAGAGCCTACACGGGAGCAGGCGGATGTATTGGAAAGAACAAAAAAAATTATGGATGAAGGAAAATTTAAAGAAATTCTTTTGCATGGGGTTACAGGAAGCGGGAAAACAGAAGTTTACCTTCAGCTTATACAAAAGTGCATTGATAAAGGAAAGCAGGCTATTGTGCTGGTTCCTGAAATATCTTTGACACCACAGATGGTGGCAAGGTTTAAGGGAAGGTTTGGAAATGATGTGGCGGTACTGCACAGCAGGCTGTCCTTAGGGGAACGCTATGACCAGTGGAGGGTTATAAGGGACGGCAAAATTAAAGTTGTGGTTGGGGCAAGGTCGGCTGTTTTTGCCCCGGTGAATAATTTAGGGCTTATAATAATTGATGAAGAGCATGAAACTTCGTATAAGTCTGAGATAAACCCTAAGTATCATGCGGCTGATGTGGCAAGAATCAGGTGCAAAATTGAAAATGCTGTTTTGCTGCACGGTTCTGCCACCCCTTCTGTTGAGACCTACTATAGGGCAAAGACAGGAAAAATAGAGCTTATGGAAATGAAAAAAAGAGCTAATGATATGGTTCTACCAAAGGCATATATTGTAGATATGAGGGATGAACTTAGCAGCGGGAACAGGACGGTTTTTAGCAGGAAACTTTCTCAGGAGATAAAGAAAAATATAGAAGAAAACCAACAAACTATAATATTTTTAAACAGGAGGGGGTATGCTTCTTTTATATTGTGCAGGAATTGCGGACATTCCCTTATGTGTCCTAATTGCAGCATTACCCTTACTTACCACGCTTATGACAAGAGATTGATATGTCATTATTGCGGGTATACAACAAAAAAGCCTGATGCATGTCCTAAATGCAAAAGCACTTATATTAGAAGTTTTGGAATTGGAACCCAAAAAATAGAGGAAGAAATAAAAAATCATTTTGAAGGTGCTACAGTTTTGCGCATGGATATGGACACCACAATGAGGAAAAATTCTCATGAAAAGATTTTAAAAACTTTTAAAGAAGAAAATATAAATGTAATGGTTGGAACCCAGATGGTTGCAAAAGGCCATGATTTTCCAAATGTGACCCTGGTAGGGGTTATAGCAGCAGACAGCCTTTTAAATACAGGGGATTTCAGGGCGACGGAAAAGACCTTCCAGCTGATAACCCAGGTGGCAGGAAGGGCGGGAAGGGGAAAGGTGGAAGGAAGGGTGGTAATACAGACATACAACACCGAAAACTTTAGTATTGTATGTGCATGCAACCACGATTATAATTCCTTTTATGAAAATGAAATACTTTTAAGAGAACAGCTTCTGTATCCGCCATTTACCAATCTTGCATCGGTAATACTCAGCGGTACTAACGAGAAGATGGTGATTGATAAAGCTAATAAAGTGGCAAAAAAAATTCATGAGAGTTTTAAAGGGATGAAGGGAATATATAAAGTATTAGGACCTTTGAGGGCACCTTTGTCTAAAATAAAAAACAAATACAGATGGAGGATAATTATAAAGTGTGAAAGGCTGACGGAACTTTTAGAGGTTTTAACAAAAGTTACAGATGATTATTATAACTCTGGCAGAAAAAATTCTGTCAGTCTCAGTGTGGATATAAACCCTGTAAATATGTTATAATGATACAATGTTGTAAGTTTTAAATTTTTTAAAGTAACCAGGTAATGGAGGGAAATCACATGGCAATAAGAAATATAAGAACCAATGAAGATGAAATATTAAGAAAAAAATCCAAAAAAGTTGATGTGATAGATGACAGGATTTTAACCCTTTTAGATGATATGGCTGAAACGATGTATTATTCAAAGGGAGTTGGGCTGGCAGCGCCCCAGGTGGGAGTGTTAAGAAGAGTTGTGGTAATTGATGTGGGTGATGGCTTGATAGAGCTTATTAACCCTGAAATAATAGAAAAAGAGGGTGAGAAAAAGGAAATTGAAGGCTGCCTTAGTTTTCCGGGGCTTTTGGGGGAAGTAGTAAGACCTGAGCGTGTAGTGGTGTCTGCCCTAAACAGAAATGGAGAAAAAATAACCCTTGAAGGGGAAGATCTTTTGGCAAGGGCATTTTGCCATGAAATTGACCATCTTGACGGGGTATTATTTGTAGATAAAGTTGAAAGATTTATAAGCAGGGATGAACTTGAAAGAGATAACGAAGAAATAGATGATGAAGAAAGAGGTGAAGAAGGTTGAGAATAGTTTTTATGGGTACTCCTGAGTTTGCCCTGCCAAGTCTTGATATGCTTGTAAATGAAGGTTATGAAGTAGCTGCAGTTGTTACGCAGCCTGATAAGCCGGCAAAAAGAGGCAAAAAAATCACCCCTCCCCCTGTAAAGGAGTATGCCATAAGTAAAGGGTTGAGAGTTTTGCAGCCTGAAAAAATAAAAACCCTGGAGTTTTTAAAAACATTAGAAGAAATAAAACCGGATCTTCTTATAACGGCAGCTTACGGTAAAATACTTTCAAAAGAAATATTGGAACTTCCGCCTTTAGGATGTATAAATGTTCATGCTTCCCTTTTGCCTAAATACAGGGGGGCTGCACCTATACACTGGTGTATTATAAACGGTGAAAAAATTACAGGAATTACCACCATGTACACCAATGAAGGGTTAGATACAGGGGATATACTATTAAAGGCTGAGGTGACCATAACAGATGACATGACTGCCGGGGAGCTTCATGATAAATTGTCGGTTTTAGGGGCTGAAGTTTTAAAAGAGACACTTCAAAAGTTGAAGAAAAATGAGCTTGAAAGAATTCCACAGGATGATGGTGAGGCTACATATGCTCCCATTATAACCAAAGATATTGGAAAAATAGACTGGTCAAAGTCATCCTGTGAAATTTACAATTTAATCAGGGGCACAAATCCCTGGCCGGGAGCTTTTACCCATTACAAAGGTGCTGTAATGAAAGTATGGAAGTCTGAAATAGTGGATGAAGAGCCCTGTGGCGGTTTAAAGCCGGGTACAATACTAAGGGTTAGTAAAGAGGGGATTGTAGTTTGCTGCGGCAAAGGAAAAATAAATATAAAAGAAGTTCAATTTGCTTCCTGCCGGAGAATGTGTGTAGCTGATTATATTTGTGGAAATAAAATAGATGAAGGTGAAATACTTGAATAAAGACTTCAAAAAATTTTTACTGTTATCGGGTACGGTAATTCTTTTTTCTTTATTATTTTTTTTAGCATTGGTGTTTGTTTATTATTCTTCTTCAATATTTACATATAATATAATTACATTATTATTAATTATAGTGACGATACTAATGATAATGTTTTTTTGTATTTCATCCCTTACCATTTTTTATGTTTATAAAAATAAAGAGGTAAAAAGCAAGCTTTTACTAAATACTTCAAAAGCCGGGATGAAGGTATTATTGCCTGTAATTATGGCGCTGGCCGGTTTATTTAAAATCAAAAAAAACATTGTGAGAAGATTTTATGTAGATTTTAATAACATAACCGTAAGTGCCATGGGGAAAAGATATAAAAAAGAAGACGTAATTGTGCTTCTTCCCCACTGTTTGCAGGATGCGGATTGTGTTTTTAAAATAACAAATGATATTTCAAACTGCAGGAAATGTGGGAAATGTACAATTGGCGGTATTTCAAGAATAGTGGAAGAAAGAAAAGTCAAATGCTTTGTGGTGACAGGCGGGACGGCGGCCAGGAATATTGTAAAAAAGCTAAAACCAAAAATGATTTTATCTGTGGCATGTGAAAGGGATCTTACAAGTGGTATAATAGATGTGGGTAAGATACCTGTTGTAGGAATTGTAAATGAAAGACCCAACGGACCCTGCTATAACACCTGTGTTGATGTATCTGTATTAAAAGATAAACTTGACAGTATTATAAAGTAACAATAAAATATTTAGAAAAGGAGGTAGGTTTTATGTTAGGATTTATATACATTGATTCTTCTTATTTAATTTTTGTATTTCCTGCTTTATTATTTGCATTTTATGCCCAGTTTAAAGTGAAGAACACTTTTAACAAGTACAGCAGGGTACCGAATAAAAAAGGGCTTACAGGCGCTGATGTGGCAAGAATTATATTGGAAAGAAACGGACTTTATGATGTGAGGGTTGAAAAGGTTGGAGGGGAACTTACAGACCACTATGATCCTAGAAGCAAGGTGTTAAGGCTTTCACAGGTGGTATACGGAAGTAATTCCGTTGCAGCAATAGGTGTTGCAGCCCATGAAGCGGGTCATGCTATACAACACAGTGTTGGTTACGGTCCGCTGACTTTAAGAAGCAGCCTGGTGCCTTTGGCAGGAATTGGGTCCAATATGGGATTTCCTTTATTTTTAATGGGTCTTATTTTTAGTTTTGAACCTCTGATGTATGCAGGCATAATTGCGTTTTCCCTGGCAGTGGCTTTTTATTTAATTACACTTCCGGTGGAGTTTAATGCCAGCAGCAGGGCTATAAGGTCTTTAGAGGATACAGCTGTTTTAGACTATGATGAAGTTGACCCGGCTAAAAAAGTTTTATCTGCAGCTGCAATGACATATGTGGCTTCTGCGGCTGTTGCAATAGGACATCTTTTACGCTTGCTTTTAATAGCCGGAAGGAGAAGAAGGTGAACAAAATAAATATCGATATACCAAGGGAGACAGCAGTTAAAATTTTATATGATATAGATAAAAACGGTGCTTACTCAAATATATCTTTGGGTAAGCACTTAGATAATGGAAAATTAAAGGATATAGACAGGGCTTTTATTACCGAGCTGGTTTATGGCATTTTAAAGTGGAAGCTGACTATTGATTTTATAATTTCAAGATTTTCAAAAATAAAACTAAAAAAAATATCCCCGTGGATATTAAATATCTTGCGCACCGGGGTTTATCAAATTATTTTTACAGACAAGGTACCTGTATCCGCTGCTTGTAATGAAAGTGTCAAACTTGCAAAAAAGTACGGGCATGCAGCAAGCAGTAAGTATGTAAATGGTGTTTTGAGAAATATATCAAGAAATAAAGATGCAATAAAGTATCCTGATAAAAAAGGTAATTTGTCTGAGTTTTTGTCTATAAAATATTCCCATCCCCTTTGGATGGTTGATGAATGGTTAAAAAGACATGGGGAAGAATTTACAGAAGAGCTTTTAAAAAGCAACAATGAAACACCACACTTCACTATAAGGGCAAATACTTTAAAGATTTCCAGGGATAGTTTAAAGAAAATATTAGAAGAAGATGGTTTTGAAGTTGAATTTGGTCAGTATTTGGATGAGGCACTTATTATAAAAAATCCAAAGTCTTTGCAGAGAATGGATGCTTTTAACAAAGGATATTTTCAAGTTCAAGATGAAAGCTCTATGCTTGCAGGACGGGTGCTTAATCCAAAGCCAGGTGATTTTGTTTTGGATGTGTGCAGTGCCCCAGGGGGAAAAACTACACATCTGGCCCAGCTGATGGATAACAGAGGAAGGATAGTAGCAAGGGATATTTATGAGCACAAAATAGAGCTTATAAACCAGGCTGTAAAAAGACTTGGAATTGGCATTATAGAAACGGAAGTTTTTGATGCCACATTATTTGATGAAAAACTTGAAGGCAGGGTGGATAAAGTTTTAGTTGATGCTCCATGTACCGGTCTTGGGATTATCAGGAGAAAACCTGATATAAAATGGACAAGGGAAAAAGAGGATAAAAATGAAATTATAAAACTTCAGAAAAAAATATTATATACTTCTTCAAAATATGTAAAAAAAGGTGGTATAATAGTTTATAGCACATGTACAATAGAGCCGGAGGAAAATGAAAATATAATTGAGGAATTTTTAAAGGATAATAAAGATTTTTATTTAGAAAATCCTTGGGAAAGTTTACCTGAAAAAATCAGGGATTTATTTAAAAATGTCAATGGAAAGAGAGAATATATACAGCTTTACCCAAATAAACATAATGTTGATGGTTTTTTCATTGCAAAGCTTAAAAAAAGGAGTTAATTTATTATGGAAGGGAAAGTTGACCTTATGAATATGGAAATAGATGAATTGGAAGGTTTTGTTTTAAGTTTAGGAGAGCCTAAGTTTAGGGCTCGTCAGATATTTGAATGGGTAAATAAAGGTGTTAAAGATATAGATTCTATGACTAATTTATCCAAAGATTTAAGGGAAAATCTTAAACGTAATGCATATATTAATAATTTTGAAATAGTAAAAAAGCTTATATCAAAAATTGACGGGACCAGGAAGTACATTTTTAAACTCTATGATAATGATGTTATAGAGAGTGTTTTAATGAAGTACTCATATGGTTTTAGCGTATGCATATCATCCCAGGCAGGCTGCAGGATGGGATGCAGTTTTTGTGCTTCTACAGGGGCAGGCTTTAAAAGGAATTTAACTGCTGGTGAAATGTTGGATCAGGTTTTGACAATAAAAAACGATATAAAAGAAAGAATTGGAAATATTGTAATTATGGGAATTGGAGAGCCTTTTGATAACTATGATAATTTAATTAAGTTTTTAAGGCTGGTAAACCATAAGGACGGGTTAAATATAGGTTTTAGGTACATTACTGTATCTACCTGCGGTCTTGTGCCACAGATACTAAAATTTTCAAAGGAGAATATGCCTGTAACTTTGTCAGTATCCTTACATGCTCCTGATGATGAAACCAGAAGCAAGATTATGCCTGTTAATAACAAATATCCACTTGACAAATTGGTTGAAGCATGTAAGATATATACTATGATTACTAATAGGCGGATTACATTTGAGTATTCATTAATAAACGGTATTAACGACTCTTCGGGACATGCAGAAAAACTTGTATCACTTATAAAGGGGATGTTGTGCCATGTAAATTTAATACCTGTGAATACAGTATCAAATACAGGGTATAAAAGAAGCAGCAGGGAATCAATTGAGATGTTTAAAAATATTTTAGAAAAACATGGGATAAAGGTAACTATAAGACGCGGACTAGGAAGGGATATCGATGCTGCATGCGGTCAATTAAGAAGAAATATTATAAACTAGAAATATTTTCCGCACGATATGTATAATGTCAGGCTAGGGAGTGGTATAGTGAGATTTGCAGCGATAAGTGATAAAGGTATAGTAAGAGACGTAAACGAGGACAGCTACAGAATTATAACCGGCCAGGACGGGGTTCCAGACACATTTATTATTGCAGATGGTATGGGCGGGCATAGTTCCGGGGATGTAGCAAGTAACATGGCTGTTGATTTTGCAAAAGATTACATATTAAACAATCCTGAAATTTTTTCTAGTGAAGATAGTGTACTAGAAGGAATCAGGAATTTAATAGAAGAGGCAAACAGGGCAATTTATGAAAAGGCGTCCCAGTCTAAAGAAACTTTAGGAATGGGTACTACCTTTATTTTAACTGTTGTCTTAAAGGATAAACTGTACATAGGCCATGTGGGAGACAGCAGATTATACCTTATAAGGGACAATACCATAAAAAAGCTGACTACTGACCACTCTTACATAGAAGAACTTATATTGAATGGTTCAATTACAAGGGAAGAAGCTAAGAACCATCCAAAGAAGAATATAATTACCAGAGCTTTAGGCTGTAATGAAACTATACTTGTGGATACGTTAACAAGTCCTGTAAATAAAGATGATATATTTGTATTGTGTACTGACGGTTTGACAAATATGCTATCAGAATATAAAATAATGGAGATAATATTAAAAAACGATGATTTAAATTATTCCTGTAATGAGCTTGTCAGATTGGCAAATGAAAAAGGCGGGGAAGACAATATAACTGTTATTATTATGAAAAAAAGCTAGCAGTTTTAATGATCTCAGGGGCATTATTATAAATTTTTTGGTAAAAGATATAGATTAGAGGTGCTGATATGATAGGTCAAATCCTTGGAAATAGATATGAGTTGATTGAGAAAATAGGCGGAGGCGGGATGGCTCTTGTCTACAAGGCAAGATGCAAGTTACTTAACAGGTTCGTTGCAGTGAAGGTCTTAAGGCCTGATTTTACAAATGATGAAGAATTTATAAAGCGTTTTAAAATAGAAGCCCAGGCGGCAGCCAGTCTTTCGCATCCAAATATAGTTTCTATATATGATGTAGGTAATGAAGGAGATATCCATTATATTGTAATGGAATATATAGATGGCGTTACATTGAAAGAGTATTTAGAAGAAAAAGGTGCATTAGACTGGAAAGAAGCAGTTAATATATCAATACAGATATGTCTGGCTATTAAGCATGCACATGAAAATAATATTGTACACAGGGATATAAAACCTCACAATATATTATTTACCAAGGATGGAATGGTTAAAGTAACTGATTTTGGAATAGCAAGGGCTGTAACTTCCTCTACTATAACAATGGTAGGGGGTACAATCGGCTCAGTTCACTATTTTTCCCCTGAACAGGCAAGGGGAGGGTTTACAGACGAAAAATCAGACATTTATTCTTTAGGGATTGTGCTTTATGAGCTTTTGACAGGAAGACTTCCTTTTAACGGGGATACACCTGTTTCAGTTGCCATAAAACATATACAGGAGGAACCGGAGGAGCCTATAAATGTAAATTCCCAAATTCCAACAGGGGTAAATGATATTGTAAAAAAGGCTATTCAAAAAGATCAAAGCAGCAGGTATCAAAAAGCGGCAGATCTTTTAAATGATTTGTACAAAGTTTTAGATAAACCAAGTGCCCAGTTTTTTGAAGAGGGAAATATTGAAGATTCTCCTACAGTAAGGGTACCGGCACTAGGTGAAAATTCATCATTTTCAGGTAATGCTGTATCTAAGAAAACAGGTGATAATGATATGAGAAGAAAAAAGAAAAAAGAGAAAACCACCACCATAGTGGCAGTTGCTACATCTATACTTGTAGTTGTTGCAGTACTCTTTATGGTGGGAAAAGTTATAATGTCTCAAATTAATCAGAACAATAAAGAATTTGTTGTAGACAACTATGTAGGCAAAAATTATCAGGAAGTAGTTAGAATGCTGGAAGATAACAATATCAGGGTTAAGCTTGTGGAAAAATATAATGATGAAGTTCCAGAAGGTGAGATTTTTTACCAGGACAGAGGTGAAGGAGAAACTTTAATACCTGGTGAATTCAGCGAAATAGAACTTCATGTAAGTAAAGGACCTGAGTATTTTGAAATACCTGATTTCAGGAGGACTGATTACAGGGAGGCAGGCAGTATATTAAGGGAAAACGGACTTAGGGTTGTAGAAGAGCTTGAATATAGTGATACAGTTGCAATTGACTATGTTATAAGAACAGACCCTCCTATGAATGCAAGGGTAAAAAATGGTGATACGGTAATTATATTCAGAAGCATAGGACCGGAAATAAAAACAACTATAGTTCCTGATTTAATCGGCATGACCAGGCTTGAAGCTACAAATGTCCTGACAGAGAGAAAGCTTAAAGTAGGGAATGTTTATCCTGAGGATATGACAAGTGTTGTTGACAAAGTGACCAGGCAGATGCCTGAGCCAGGTGTGGAAGTTAATGAGGGAACTGCTATAAGCTTTTTCTTTGATGAATTAATTCCCAAGGACAAAATTGTCAGCAGGGTTGTTACTTTAGAAGATGAAGAAAAATACGGTGACAATATAAAGGTTTTAGTAAATATAAAAAGATCAGATAGTAACGATGTAGAAACAATATTAAGGGATACCATTAAAAAAGAAGATTTTCCGATAGTTATTCAAATACCTGTACCGGAAGACGGAAGCACACAAATAAAGGTGTATCTAGATCAAAAGTTTTATAAGGAATTTGAAGAAATATACTAGGGGGTTTTAGAATTTGCCGAGAGGTATAATCATCAGAGGTATAATGGGATTTTATTATGTCAAGACAGAAAACGGGGTATATGAATGTAAGCCCAGAGGGCTTTTTAGAAAAGATTCTATTACCCCGCTGCCTGGAGACATTGTTTCCATTTCCATTATTGATGAGAAAAAAAAGACCGGCAGTATTGATGAAATATTGCCAAGAACCAACCAGTTGACAAGACCTTCTGTGGCAAATGTTAATCAAATTGCAATAGTTTTTTCAATAAAATCACCTTTACCGGACTTTTTGCTAGTTGATAAAATTCTTGTTACTGCCCGTCAAAAGGGAATAGATGCAGTTATTTTAATTAATAAAATTGATTTAGATGAGGCAGGGGAATATAAAAAAATTAAGTATTCCTATGAAAAAACAGGGTATAAGGTTATACCTTTGTCTTGCCTAAAGGGTACCGGATTTGAAAAATTAGAGGAAGTTTTAAAAGACAGGATTACTGTTTTTGCAGGACAGTCAGGAGTAGGGAAGTCAACAATTCTAAATAAAATAATGGATTCATATATTATGGAAACAGGAGATGTAAGCAAAAAAAATGAACGTGGAAGACATACTACAAGACATGCAGAGTTGGTGGAATTGAAGACAGGGGGACTAATTGTGGATACTCCGGGATTCAGTTCTTTTGAAATATCTGATGTAAGTTTTGAGGAACTTAAGGACTATTATCCTGAGTTTATCGCCTATGCCAATCAGTGCAAATTCAATGGCTGTTTCCATGTAAGTGAGCCTGGCTGTGCAGTTAAAGATGCCTTAGAGTCAGAAGAAATTGACAAAGGCAGGTACATTAGATATGTTGAGCTTTATAATGTGTTAAGGGACAAGCACAGAAGAAGGTATTCATAATTTTAGTCAAATAAAAATATTTAGAAAATTTAAAATATATAGAAAATTAAACTCTAGAAGAAAGTGTAAAAAGGAAGTGTTTTAAATTGATTAAAATCGCACCTTCCCTTTTAGCAGCAGATTTTTCAAAGATGGGGGAAGAAATAGTTTGTGTTGAAAATGCGGGGGCAGACTTGTTACATATAGATGTTATGGATGGGAGTTTTGTGCCTAACATAACAATAGGATCGCCTGTCATTGCTTCTTTAAAAAGAATAAGCAAGCTTAAATTTGACGTCCACCTCATGATTAAAAATCCTGAGAGACATTTGGAAGCCTTTGTTGAAGCTGGTGCTGATATGATAACTGTTCATGTTGAAGGGAATTATCATCTCCACAGGTTAATCCAGCAAATAAAAGGGTATGGGGTTAAAGCGGCGGTGGCCATAAACCCAAGTACTCCACTTAGCAGCATTGAGTGGATTTTAGAGGATTTGGACATGATACTTATAATGTCTGTAAATCCGGGCTTTGGAGGACAGGAATATATTGAGTTTACCACCAGGAAAATAAAAGATGCCAGAAAAATGATAGATGCAAAGGGTCTTAAAGTTGATATTGAAGTTGATGGTGGAATAAACACCAATAATATACATAAAGTTGTAAAAGCAGGTGCCAATGTTATTGTGTCCGGTTCTACCATTTTTAGTGCACCGGACAGAAAGAGCATTATAAGAGAGCTTAGGGAAAGGGCATTGAATGGTTAAATTCAATGTGCAATATGTGGTGATTGTGTTATGACGGGAATTATTGTGTCCAATGGAAATATAGAGGATTATGATTTTTACAGAAAATATTTTAAAAAAGAAAGTTTAGTTATTGCTGTTGACGGGGGAGCATTTCACTTAAGAAATTTGGGCATAAAGCCGGATATTTTGCTGGGAGATTTTGACTCTATATTAAAAGAAGATTATGAAAATTATTATAAAGCAGGGGTGGAAATATTAAAATTCCCTGAAGAAAAAGATGCTACTGATACGGAAATTGCAATAGATGAAGGGATAAAAAGAGGCTTAAGGCAAATTATCTTAATGGGTGTAATTGGCTCTAGGCTTGATCATTCCTTATCTAATGTTTTTTTGTTAAAGAAAATTTTAGATAATGGAATAAAGGGAATGATAGTAGATACATACAACGAGATATATTTAATTAAGGACAGAATTAAAATAAAAAAAGAAGAAGGGTATAAATTATCTTTGCTGCCTGCTACAGATAAAGTTGAAGGAGTGACCACTAAGGGATTGTATTATGGGCTGAATGATGCCACCATTGAATTTGGCAGCAGTTTCGGGGTAAGCAATGAATTTATAAGTGACAGTGCTGAAATATCAATAAAAAAGGGATTATTGCTGGTTATAAAATCAAGGGATTAGAATTGAAATTTTACAAGGAGTTAGATTTTAAAATTTAAAAATAAAAAGGTGGAGGGAAATCCTCCACCTTATCTTTTCTATTTCCGGCACCTTATCTATTTTCCACAGGGAAACTTGATATAATTTCTAAAATGTATCTTTGCAGTAGGGATGAATCCATAGTGTTAATAATGCCGTCACCGTTTAAATCCGCTGCCATATGCCCATTGTATGGGTTACCGTAAACATCAGTTTGTGGGAGGCTTGGTAGTACCTCTAAAATATGCCTGCTTAAAAGCATTGCATCCATTGAATTGACTTCTCCATCCCCGTTTATATCCCCGTAAGTAACTTTTACAGGTGGTGTAGGAGTTGGTTCAGGTGATGGTGAAGTGGTAGGTTTTGGAGTAGTTCCGTCCGGTTCTTCACCGTAAATAAGTACCCCGCCGCTGTACACCGGAATTTGAGGTACAGGTTCCCATTTTTCTGTAATACCGGGATATGAGTAGTCCTTTGTGCTGTTCCATGGTGCGCCGTTAGGAGGAATTATGTGGAACTGTACTTCCTTTTGATGGTCGCTTCTGCTTCCAGGGAAGATAGCTGTTCCGGATAAATCTATTTCAAAATAGTATATGTTTTTGGAAGTATCGTATTCAAATGGTCCTGAAATAGTTGCCGTACTTGCTGCACTGTAAATTATTCTTGATGATATCTGGTCAGGACTGTATCCTCCGTTTATGTAATCAGTTAAATCAATATAATATCTAAAGGAAAGATCATCAATAACTCTTGCAGGCCAGCCTGATTTGTTAACTGCAAATGCAGTAACTTCCGTTGCAGTTTTTCTGTCACTTAATGATGCAGAAACAAAAATTTCAGGGTATGGAACTTCTTCAACTGCAGTAAATCCTGGAATTGGTTCTCCACCGTATACATCATACATTTTAGCAAGAGCACCAACAAAACCGGCATTGTAGTCACATGCCACTTCGTTTTGCACATAGTCACTTACACTGTCCACATATTTGTCATTTTGGTCAGGACCTCCCACTAATGCACCGTAAAGTATATGTCTGTGGTATGGTGGTTCATCAGCAGAATCAACCCATGAGCTGTGAGCAGTTCTGTGGTGAGGATGCTGTGGAGGATTTTTACCAAATCCCACTACATAACTTCTTCCACTGCTTCCTAGTGCATAGTCCACTTGTTGTTTTGCAAAATCCATATAATATTTAGCTTTGTCAGAAGGACATCCTTCCCAGTCAGAATAAACAGCAGCTAAAAAGGCTGTAGTGGTTGAGTGGCGCAGTACACCCCAGGCAGTTAAATGTGCAAGCCCCTTAGGGGTATATGCTATTCTCTCGCCATTATAACCAACGGACCAGTAGTCTAGGTGTCTTTCAACATGTTCTTTGTACAATGGTTTGTTTGTAGCTTTTGCCAGTAGAAGTGATGCACCGTACATAACGTCATCCCAGCAGTGTCCCCATTTATAAGCAAGAAGGTCAGTTCTTTCTTCACGTGGCCAGTTTGCTACATAACTTTCGGCTTTATCCAGGTATTCCTGTTCACCTGTAGCCATGTACAGCCATACACCTGCCATTGAAAGCTCGTCCCAAAAGCCGCTCCAGGAGTCGTAGAAGTTATTTGCTGCAGTATACCCTTTATCGCTTCGTGTTACATCTGCAAATTCAAAAAGCTCCTTGGCATGCTTTAAGCAAAGCTTGGAATAATCAGGGTCAGAATCTTTAAATACTATTGAAGCAGAAGCAAGGGCTGCTGCAGTTCCTGCCACAACAGCAGAACCCGGGCTGTCAAGGGTTACTTTGTGGGATGGTCTTTTTGATTGTATGTCAATCACTTCAGCGGGAACCCACCATCTGTGGTCAGCTATTCCGTCCCCCACCTGATAGTAGTAAACATACTTTTCAGGATGGCATTTTATAAAGTAGTCAGCAGCCCATTTAATTTGCTGTTTTAAATACGGAAGCTGGCCACTTCTTTTTAGTGCGTCTTCGTATTCATATACTGCCCATGCAAGGGTTGTAGCGGTATATGCCATTGGAAGGTTAAACTTTACGTGGTCCCCTGCGTCAAACCAGCCGCCGGTAAGGTCTAGTCCCACATCGCTGCCGTCTTGGAGGCATGAATCCCCGCGCCAGTTTGTGCGCATGTTATCAGGTAATTTTCCTGACATTTGAAATTCATAAAACAAAATTGCCTTTTGAAGTGCCTCCCCATAGTTAAAGGTAGCTGCCTCAACTGTTGGCGGGGATGCTAAAAGAGTTACAATAAAAGTAGCCACAATAATTATGCAGGTAAGCTTTTTCATTATACGTCCCCCTTTTTTATTTTTTAAATATTTTAAACCAAAGAGATTAAATATCTCTTTAGCTATTTTTAGTCATTGGTTTTATATTGGTTTATATTGTCTTATGATGTTTTATATTGGTTTTAATAAATATACTTTCATATATAACATTCGTGTAAAAAGTCTTTTTTTAGGGGTGCTGGTATTGCCCCCCTAAAAAAGCCCTATTTATATGTTTTTATATAAGGTTAAAGTCCTTTGCCAGTGCTTTAAAAGCAGGGTATGAGTTTTCAATGGTTTCAATGCTTACACAGTATGCCATCCTGAAATAGCCGGGACATCCGAAGCCGGTGCCGGGAACTAAAAGTAGGTTGTATTTTAATGCATGTTCCACAAATTCCACATCATTTTCAATGGGTGATTTGGGGAACAGATAAAATGCACCTTGGGGTTTTATGCAGGAAAAACCACATTCAGTGATAATTTCATATAATCTGTCCCGCCTTGCTTTATATATTTCCACGTCCACTTTAGCATCAAGAGAGTAGCTTATTACTTTTTGAAACAGGGCAGGAGCGTTGACAAACCCTAAAATTCTGTTGGAGAAAATAAGTGAATCAATAACGGTTTTTATATTCTCAATATCCGGGTTTACTGCTATATAGCCAATTCTCTCCCCCGGAAGGGACAGGGATTTACTAAAGGAGTTTACAACAAATGAATTTTTAAATATTTTTAATATGGAAGGGAGCTCTATATCATCATAAATCAGCTGGTTGTATGGTTCATCGGATACTACATATATTGTTGTGTTAAATTCTTTTTCTTTTGAACTTATTATATCGGATATTTTATTTAAAGTTTCTTCACTGTAAATATATCCTGAAGGGTTGTTGGGTGAATTAATTATAAGTGCCTTGGTTTTTTTGTTTATTTTAGATTCAAATAATTCCAAGTCAGGTTCAAAGCTGTCCTTTACAGGTGGTATTATTACAGGTATCCCTCCGTGATTATCAATATAAAAATTATACTCACCAAAAAATGGTGCAAAAATTATAACTTCATCACCCGGGTCTAAAAGGGTTTTAAAAACCACATTAAGACCCCCTGCTGCACCGCAAGTCATTATAATATTATCAACTGTAAGAGAAAGTCCGGTTTCACTATTTATTTTTTTGGAGATTTTTTCCCTTACATCTAAAAAGCCGGCATTACTCATGTAGTGGTGAATTCCTTTTGGGTCTTCGGATATTATGTTTTTTAGAGTCTCTTTTACAGATGCCGGAGGCTCAGGATCAGGATTTCCTAAAGAAAAGTCAAAAACTTTGTCATCACCATGTATCTGGCGGAGTTTTGTACCTTTATCAAACATTGCCCTGACCCAGGACGATTTTTCTAAATTTTCTACTACTTTCTTAGATATCATACTAACACTCCTTATTAAAATTTAATATCTTTTAAGTATTAATTTTGACTTAATATTTTCAAATTTATTTAATTAATTTTCTGTAATTTATTTACCAATTCTTCACTGGGAGTAACAAAAATAGTTTTGTAATTCACATAAGTTACCATACCCGGCTTTGCTCCTTTAGGTTTTTTTACATTTTTAACTGTTGTATAATCCACCTCAACATTAGATGACATTTTAGCTTTGCTGTAATAGGCGGCAAGTATTGCTGCTTCTTCTAATGTACTTTCAGGAATATCACCTTTTTCTTTTTTAATTATTACATGGGATCCGGGTATATTTTTTGTATGAAGCCATATATCATTTGAAGAAGCTGTTTTTAAAGTTAAAGTATCGTTTTGAACATTGTTTTTTCCCACGTATATGGTAAGACCGTCAGAGGATTTATACTTTAACGGTGTGGATTTAATATTTTCTTTTTTATTTTTTCTCTTTTCCTCCAAATATCCTGCTAAAACCAGCTCTTGCCGTATTTCTTCAATATCTGAAAGATTTTTGCAGTTTTCTAAATTGTGAGATACACTTTCTAAGTACTCCAGTTCCCGGTAAGTTTCTTTAAGCTGCTCTTTTGCATGGGAATAAGCTGTTTTACATTTTATATATTTTTTAAAATATTTCTGTGCATTATCCTGTGGTGAAATATTATTGTCCAAAGGAATTTCCACGTATTCATTGTCACTACTGTAATAATTTAACAAAGTCACTTTTTCTGCATTTTTAGGTATATTGTAAATATTTGAAATTATCAGTTCCCCAAATAGTTTGTATTTATCCCTTTGGGCGGATTCCCGCATTATATCCTGGTATATTGTTATTTTTTTATTGCATCTTTCTATATTGTTATTAATTACCTTTAGTATAGAAGCTTTTTTTTGTGTAAGTCTTTCAACATTATCTTTTGAAGAATAAAAAATATCTAAAACATCGTTTATGGAGTCAAAAAGCTCCACATGCCGGTATTGGGTGATTTTCATGCAGTGAAAATCCAGCGGTTTTAAAATATCAGGGTCCCGCCATACAATGCAGGGAGTAAAATTTGAATTAATTATGTCTCTAACCATATTGTTTATAGTAATTTTTAAATTATTTATATCTTTATCTGAAAGATTTTTAATTAAAGTATCCGGCTCAACCCCGGAGCGGAAGCATACTTCATTGCACAATAAAGGGCTGAATCCTTTTATATTGGATAAAAGGAATTTTGAAATACGAATGCTGAGTTTATCCTCCGTATTTTTAAATAAAGATTCAGCGTCCAATTCTTTTGGGCTTATTTTGTCTTGTGCAGGGGGAAGGGAATAAAGCCTTGCAGGCATAATTTCCCTTACGCTACTGATGTCTTTATCTATATGCTTTATGGAATCAATAATTTTGTCCTCTTGGTTTAAAAGAATTATATTGCTGTGCTTACCCATTATTTCCACAACAAGTTTTTTCTGCGTTAAATCTCCTAATTCACCTATATTATCAATATGTAAAACAACTATTCTTTCAAAATCATGAAAAGATATTTCTGTAATTTTTCCTCCTGCCAGGTGTTTTCTAAGCAGCATGCAGAAAACCGGAGGATTAGAAGGATTTTCCTTTGTGTATTCAGTCAGGTGAATTCTTGGATAACTTGCATTTGCAGAAATAACAAGCTTAAGATTTTTCCCCTGTGCCCTTATATTTATCAATATTTCATCATATTCCGGCTGATATATTTTATCAATGCGCCCGCCTATAAGTATCCGGGACAGCTCCTCAACCATATTCTTTACCACTACACCATCAAAAGGCAACACACACACCTCTTTTTGCCAAATTCACAAAACCATTGTATAAGCCTGGTTTATACCTTTATATTATGTTAATATCCTCAAAAGATAATACCAAGATATTATATCATTTTGCAAGATTTTTAACAAATTATATGGCTGGGAATTTTATTATGAATTTGCTTCCTTCCATTTCTTTTGATTCTATTTCTATTATACCATTAAATTCTTTAACAATTCCATAAGTTATTGAAAGTCCAAGCCCGGTACCTTTGTCAACGTCTTTGGTGGTAAAGAAAGGTTCAAAAATCTTTTCTTTAACTTTTTCAGAAATGCCAATACCGTTATCTGCAATTTCAATTATAACGGTATTTTTTCTATGATATGCATTTATTGATATTATCCCGTCTTTTTTATCCGGGTTTTTCATTCTAAGCTCCTCAATTGCATCCCTTGCGTTTGCTATGATGTTTAAAAACACCTGTTCCAGCTTATTGTGGTCAGCAAGTATAGGGGGGAGGTTTTCTTCAATATTTGTTTCCACAGTTATTTTCCTCTTTATAAGCTGTTGGCCAATTAGTTTAAATACGTCAAATAAAGGCATTTTGATGTCTATTTCTTTTTTTGTCTGGTCAGACTGTCTTGCAAATGTCCTAAGATGCCCTATTATTTTATTAATTCTTTCGGTTTGCTCAATTATTTCATTGAGCTTTTCAAATAAAAGCTTATCATTTAATACATTTCTCACTTTAGCCAGTATAAGACCCTGAGTTATAAGGCTTATGCCGGCTAAGGGCTGGTTTATTTCGTGGGCTATACCCGTTGCCATTTCACCTAAAGTTGCAAGTTTTGCCGATTGGATTAATTGGGCGTCTTTTTCACGTAATTGGTCGGTGCGGGTTTTAACCATTTTTTCCAGGTTTTCTGCATAGTCCTTTATTTCTTCAACAAGGCGCCTTCTTTGTATACCTGCCGTTATTTCATTTGCAATAAGGCTTAAAATCTGGGATTCTTTAAGTAAAAAGTCTTTTCTTAAAGTTGTAACAACAATATGCAGTATGCCCAATAATGAGTCATCAGAAGTTAGGGGTATGTGTATAATGGAAAAATCCTCATTGCTAAAATCATTTTCATTAATGAATTTTAAAATATCATGATTTTTAATGTCCGTAGAATTAATTGTTAGGCGGGTATATGTATAAAAACAACCCTTTTTACCCTCCGGCACATCTTTTTCATGGCTATGATAAGTACAACTGTGCTGCCTCATTTTTTCACATGAACTTGAGCAGGAATTAATGTAAAAACCATTACTGCCAGGGTCAAACAGGCAGATATACACCAGGGAAGTTTCCAAAAAACTACTTATGGTACTACATATTTTACTTAACATTTCATCCAGTGGTTTATTGGAGTTTACCAGGTGAGCAATTTCAATTAAGGCAACCCTGCATTGTTCCTGATGTATGTATTTTGTTATTTCACGGGTCATTATAAGAAGCCCTTCTATCTGGTTGTTTTTATTTATACGGGGGGTAACGGTAACGGATACAGGAAGCAGTGTGCCGTCTTTTCTTACAGCGTGCATTGTATGGTCTATTAAATTTGAATTGGTAGGACTGTTAATTAAATAGGAAAAGTTTTTTCCAATGGAATCTTTTTTATGTAGGTTTGTGGGAAGTTCATTCAAAAGCATTTCATGGCAGGTATAGCCGTATATAAGTTCTGCACCTTTATTCCATAACACCACCTTATTATCTAAATCTGTTGCAATAATGGCGTATTCAGTGGAGCTAATCATAAGACTTTCAAGGAGGGCCAGAGGGTGTGTACTTTTAGATAAATAAAAAATGTGTCTGTTGTCATTCATTTTATAAAACCTCGATTCCTAAAATTGTTGTATCATCCTGGCAAGAGCCGTCTGAAAAGTCTTCTGTAACCTGTATAATTTTTTTTATGGTGTCAGAAAGGGAACAATCCTTACAGTCTTGAAGGAGTTTTAGCATGTTTTCATCCCCGAATATTTTGCCGTCACGGGATACTTCTGTTATTCCATCGGTAAAAAGCCATATTTTATCACCTTTGTTTAAGTGGTTGACACTGCAGCTGTATGTTGCATCTTCAAAAACACCCAATATTGGACCTGTTGATTCTAATTTAATAAAGCCTCCGTCTTTTTTTATAACATATTGATTAATATGACCTGCGGACACTGTGTAAAGGGTTTTTGTTTCTTTATCTATAAAGCCCAGAAAAAGTGATGCAAAAATATTCCGGGCGGTGTTAGTGTATAATTCTAAATTAAGATCCAGCACAATCTCAGGAAACCTTCTTCTGTTAATGCCCTGTTTGTAATTATATTCTATATTTTGCAAAAAACTTTTTATTATTGTGGATATCACTGAAGCTAATATTCCATGGCTTGATACATCAAATACATAAAAACATATATATTCCCCTATGTCTTCCACATCGTACATATCCCCGCCAACACTTTCACAGCTTTTATATTCCACTAAAAAGTTAAAGCCGGGAATGTCAGGAAGGTTTTTAGGAAGCATGTTTAAAAGTATTTTTAATGCAGAATCATGAAGTCCCTGCATGTACTTTTTATATTCAAGGAGTTCTTTGTTTATACGGGTATTTTCTAAAAGAAGATTTTTTTTGCTAATGGCATTATTTATTGCTATTGTAAGATCGTCTGCATTAACCGGTTTTCTGAGATATTCAAAAGCCCCTTCCTTCATGGCGTGGATGGCATTTTCTAAATCCCCGTGACCGGTAAGGATAATGACACCCATTTCAGGCATTATTTTTTTAATTTCTTTAAGTATTTCCATACCTGATATTTCAGGCATTTTCATGTCAGTAATGACAACATCTATATTGGAATAATTGTTTTTAAATATTTCTAATGCTTCTTTTCCGTTAGATACAGTGATAACTTCGTTATTGTCTAGTTCCAGTATGAATTTAATATTTTCAAGAATGGTTTTTTCGTCATCAATAACAAGAATTTTTGGCATAATATTTGCTCCTTTTGATTTTGAGAGGATTACATTAATGATTATATCAAATTGTGATTAATTTTTCTATACAAATGCTAAGTTTGAAATGTTATAATGGTGGTAAATAAAATTATAAATTGGAGGATGTATCAATGGTTGTAGGAGTATGTAAAGTTACACTTAATATAGATGATGCCTTTTCTTTAAAAGAAAAGAGGCAGATAGTAAGAAGTATTGTGGAAAGGTTAAAAGCCAAATTTAATGCTTCTGTTGCAGAAGTAGGGCTAAATGATATGTGGAAGAATGCGGTTATTGGCATTTCGTGCGTTTCAAATGAGTCATCCCATGCGGACAGTATGATGGCAAATATGGTGAATTTTATTGAAAATGACGGTAGGGCGGTTTTGTTTGATTACAGCACTGAAATTATTCATATAAGTTAGTTTAGGGTTTTATGTATTCTCTTTTACAAGTAGAATATTTTTAAGATTTCCTGTATAATATGTTTAGAGGTTTTACCAGGAATTAAACTATAATAGAAATGGGTTGAAGGCTATGAATATCAGAGGTATTATGATAAATATCAGACGTATTATGGCAATTATTTTTATAGTTGCAGGTTTGGTCTTACCTTTTGCCTCTTCTGTCAGCTTAGCGACTTCAGGAGATTATATACATGTAATACCTGTAAAGGATGAAATTACCCCGGCTATGGCGGTTTTTCTGTCAAATGAGATACAAAGGGCCAATAATCTTGGTGCTAAGGGAATATTGGTAGAAATTACAACGTTAGGCGGCAGAGTGGATTCGGCATTAAAAATGAAAGAGGCAATTATGAATTCAGACATAGAAGTGGTTGTTTATGTTGAAAAGAGGGCAGTATCGGCAGGTGCTCTGATAGCCATTTCAGCGGATAAGATTTTTATGGCCCCTGGAAGTCAGATTGGGGCAGCAGAGCCAAGACCTAATGATGAGAAAACCGTTTCCTTTGTAAAAGCTGAATTTGGGGCAACGGCAGAAGCAAGAGGCAGAAGGACTGACGTTGCAGAAGCCATGGTGGACAAAAACATAGAGATAGAGGGCTTGGTGGAGAAAGGAGAAATTTTATCCATGAAGGCTTCCCAGGCAAAGGAGTTTGGGTATGCAGATGCAATACTGGATTCCAGGGAAGATGTTTTAAAAGAGATGGGATGGGACGGTTTAGACATTGTGGAAACTGAGTTTTCCTTCACTATGCAGATAGCCCAGTTTGTTACCAGCTACGAGGTGGCATCACTGCTTCTTAGCATAGGAACCATTGCCATTATAATTGAACTTGGCACCCAGGGCTTTGGTTTGCCGGGTATGGTAGGAATAATTTCCTTTCTACTTTATTTTGGAGGTAATGCCATTGCAGGATATAGTGAATGGTGGCCGCTGGTTTTATTCATTGTAGGGCTAATTTTGTTAATTGCAGAAGCTTTTGTGCCAGGGTTTGGTGTACTTGGAATAGGGGGAATTGTATCTGTGATTCTTGCAATTGTATTTTCCGCACCGGATTTGACACAGGGACTTGTTAGTTTAGCCATAGCCATAGTGGTGTCCATTATAGTAGTTCCTATATTATTTTACTTCATTGGAAAGAAAACCAATTTATTTAAAAGAATAATATTATCTGAGGCTGAGACAGTTGAGGAAGGGTATGTAAATGTTTCAGGAAACGAACATTTACTTGGAAAAACCGGAAAAGCGGTAACTACACTAAGACCAGCAGGAACTGCGTTAATTGATGGGAAGAGGGTAGATGTTGTAACTGATGGTGAGTTTATCGCTAATAACACTGAGATTAAAGTAATACAAGTTGAGGGTTCAAGGATTGTTGTAGCAAAAAATGATAAACAATAGATAAATAATTGATAAATAAAAATAGTAAATAGAAAAAATCAAATTAAAACTTAAATTAAAACTTAAAAACTTAGAAAGACAGAAAAAGTGGTTGAAATTCATTCAACCACTTAAATTTTTTAGCTTTGACTCTCTACGAAAACACGCTTTTTCATGTTTTCGTAGATGCATTTGTACATCTTAAACAACTTAGCTGAATTGGGGTTGTCACAATTCATATCCGGATGGTATTTTTGAATTATGCCATTCCAACCAATTCTCAAAATCTCTTCCTGGATTTCGTTAAACCTTGTAATCAGCTTCTTGCTGTGTTGTGATGAATTCATATTACTCCCCCTCTAAAAAAATTGCTTTATGTTAAATTTAATGATTGAACTTATACATTATACCAAAATAATACTTTATAGATTGCAATATTTTCACTGATAATGGTGGTAAGGTGTTTTCTCTATATTTTCTGTATTTAAAGCTGTTTTCTATAATTAAATTATACCATTAAAAAAATTTTATATCAAGGTGTTTACAATTTAGTACTATCTTCTTTTTTTTGATTTTGAATTTAGCTCTTTAAGTTTTTTATCAGCAGAACGCATTAATAAAAAGAATGTAAGCCCTATTAAAGCAACTGCTGATAATAAGTATACAATAGGCTGCCAAGGCATAGCTTTAATCACCTCCACTAATAATTAAAATTCTAGCATAAATCAAATGCAAAATCAAATGTATGAAAATAAAAAAGTTTTTATGAAAATAAAAAAGTTTTTTGGACCGGATGTAAGTGTAAATTAAAAATATAAGTGTATATTAAAATGGAAACTCGGGAAACTAATCTAAAACTACCGGAAATAAAAATAAGATAAAATAATAATATTAAAACTAATTGCAGATACTGTAGTTAAAAAGAACAATTTAATAATGGATTGGCATAGAAAAGGGGAATATTATTGAGGAAGGGGAGCAGACTTTTTGTCTAAAAAAACTACAGTTATACTTGGTGCAGGATTTTCAAAAAATTCCGGGGTGCCAGTACAGACGGAGTTTTCTAATTATTTAGTAGAAAGTTATGCTATTGGTGACTTTGACAAGGCAGTGAGTAAAATAATTAAAAGATATATAAAAAATGTTTTTGGATATTCAAAAGGAAATGCATACCCCCAATTGGATGACATACTAACTTCCATTGATATAGCAATAAATTCAGGGCATAATCTTGGGGCGGGTTATTCTTATACACATTTAGAATTAATTAGAAAAGTTATTGTATATAGGATTATATCAATACTTGAAGGGTTTTATAGATACTCCCGGCATGCTGCTAAATTTGTAAGGGTGCTTTTAAGAGACTACCCTGAAGTAGATTTTGTGGTGTTAAACTGGGATACTGTATTGGAAAAGAATATTTATGAGATGGAAGAGCCTATAGGCATAGATTATGTAAATGGGGGAGAGGAGATTAAAGGCCTTGGCAATTCACTTAAAATAAGCAAGGTGGTAAAAGTATTAAAAGTACATGGTTCCTGTAACTGGATGTACTGCAATAATTGCAGGGTACTTATAAATGATTTAAAAAGCAGCATTTCCCCCCTTAAAAGAACAGGCTTTACCAGGATGGATATATTGCTTCTAAAGGATTTAGAGGGGGTAGATATAAATTATGACAATATAGAAAATAAAAAATGTTTCAGATGCGGAAATGTTTTGTCATCTCATATAGCTACTCAAAGCTACAGAAATTCTTTTAAAGTTAATTCTTTTTCTAATATTTGGGCTGAAGCAGAAAAATCCCTTTCACTTTCAGATAAGTGGATTTTTGTAGGCTATTCATTGCCCCAGAATGACTATGAATTTAAACACCTTTTAAAAATAGCAGAGTTAAAACTTTCTCATAAAAAGAAGACAAAACTTAATATTGACGTGGTTTTACTAAATAGCGATTCGACGGCGGTAAGATATAAAAGTTTTTTTGGAGATAAAATCAATATGGTTTGCAATGAGGGAATTGAAGAATATTTAAATTACCTTTAAGTTTTTATTACTTTAGAATTATTGAATTTTTGGATAAGATTATTGAGTTTTAGGATTTTAAATGATATAATTATAAAAAATGCAATTACAACTTTTGGCTAAAAGGTAGATGGGGTGAATTTATGATAGTAGAAGAGGCGTCAATAAATTATGGAGGATTGGCAGCACTTTTTTTATTTCTTTTATTAATAGCAGGGATATTTGTTTTTGTCAGGCACTATAAAAATAATTTAGACGAAATGGGCAAAAAAAAAGTTAAAAAAATAATAAAAATAACAGTAGTTGCTTTTGCCATTATTTTAATAGCAATTTCAGTTAGAAATGTTTTAATGTATAATTATATTAAAAACCAACCTGCCGATATGATTGTCTGTACTCAAAAGTCCGGAATGATGATGATAGATAACTACAGATATTATAAAGTAAAGACTAAATACGGCGTTAAAGAAAGCATAAAAGAGTCAGAATACAATGAATTGATAAGTTTATATGGTGAAAGGGAAATTTATAAAGAGGCAAAACAAAAAATTATAAGCACAAATGATAAATATAATGATAAAAATATAATAAAAGTATTTCCTTATAAGGACTATATCTATTATATTTTTCTTGATGAGAATGAAGAAGTATATACAATGAGATATAATATAAATACATACGAAATAGAAAAAATTTTCTTTGACTATATATATAAAGATTCAATGGATTTAGAAGGCAATGTGATTATTAGTGAATATCCTGATTTTTGCGATAGTATAAATGAAAAGCTTGTTAACAAATTAGATGAGTATATACAAACCATATATACAGATAACAGAATAGTATTTGAAATATTGGTAAATAACCCTAAAAATGGAAGTTATATATCTTTGTATGAGTACATACCGGAGACTAAAGAAACTAAACTGTTAGTTAAGTTTGATGTTACAAATATACGGGAAATAGCATTTATAGAAGCAAATAAAAATAATTAAAAAATAAATTTTATAAGGTAAAATTCACGGGATAATAGAGCGCAACGGTTCTGGAAAGACGGTTCTTTTTAAATGTGTAACCTTTAAATTTGTAAGTTTAATGGTATAATATTTTTTGAAGATAAATATTATACAAAAGAGGTAGAATGTAATGAGTTTAAATATAAATAATGCAAAATTCGAAGTATCGGCGGTTAAGCCTTCCCAGTATCCTGTTAGTGATTTGCCTGAAGTGACCTTTGTGGGAAGGTCTAATGTAGGTAAATCCTCTTTGATTAATTCTCTTTTAAACAGGAAAAATTTGGCAAAAGTTGCAGCTACACCTGGAAAAACGCAGGTGATAAATTTTTACAATATAGATAATAAACTGTATTTTGTGGACCTTCCCGGGTACGGGTATGCAAAAGTGTCAAAAGGGGTACAGGCTTCCTGGGCAAAATTTATTGAAACTTATTTAGTAAAAAGGGAGCAGCTAAAATTAATAGTTATGCTTGTTGATATAAGACATTCTCCAACTTCCCATGACAAATTAATGCATGACTGGATTTTAAGTATGGAGCTTCCATACTTAGTGGTTGCAACTAAGAAGGACAAAGTACCCCGTTCTAAAATAAAGCCAAGATTGGCTGATATAGCTAAAGAGCTAAATCTTGATGCTTCTAATAAATTAATTCCCTATTCCTCAGAGACAAGACAGGGAAGGGATGAATTGTGGGATGAAATTAAAAAGTGTTTGGATATGGAAGGCTAATCTTGACAAATGTCTTTACAAGTGTAGATTTATAATATATAATAGACTCTGAAAATTGAATATTTTTTAAGCTGGGGGTGCCACACTGGCTGAGAAAGAGTGAAAAACTCTTAACCCTTTGAACCTGACACGGATAATGCCGGCGTAGGGAAGCTTTGAAAAAGTGTTTTTTTCATAGATAATTAGCTTGCCTCAAAGGCAAGCTTTTTTTGATACCTAAAGACATAAAGTATGTAATATATGTAAAATAAGGGGGTGTTAAATTGTTTATATCGCTAAATGGCAAAAAGACAGAAATAAAAGAAGGAATGACATTAAAGGAACTTATAGATGAAAAAGGTCTTGAGCCTGAGAGAATAGTTGTTGAGCACAATTATCAGGTTTTAAGACAGGAGGAGTGGGAGAAAACCATTTTAAAAGAAAATGATAACCTGGAAGTTTTAAGATTTGTAGGGGGCGGATAAATTATGGGTGAAAGATTAGTTAGTGACAGATTGGTTATTGGAGGAGTGGAAATCAAAAGCAGGCTTTTTGTGGGGACAGGAAAGTTTTCATCAAACAAACTGATTCCTGATGTAATAATGGGTTCAAATGCCCAGGTTATTACTGTGGCGCTAAGGAGAATTGATTTTGATTCAGATGAGGAAAACATATTAAATTACATTCCAAAAGACTGCATTATAATGCCCAATACTTCAGGGGCGAGAAATGCAGAGGAGGCTGTAAGAATTGCAAGAATTGCAAGGGCTGCCGGGTGCGGCAATTTTATAAAAATTGAGGTTATTTCAGACAATAAGTATCTTTTGCCGGATAACCATGAAACAATTAAAGCAACTGAAATTTTAGCCAGGGAAGGATTTATTGTAATGCCCTATATGAGCCCTGATTTAATGGCAGCAAAAAGGCTTGTGGAAGCAGGGGCTGCATCGGTGATGCCCTTAGGTGCACCCATAGGCACAAATAAGGGACTTAAAACAAAAGAACTTATAAAAATATTAATTAATGAAATTGATGTGCCTGTTATAGTTGATGCAGGAATTGGAAAGCCTTCTCATGCTTGTGAGGCTATGGAGCTTGGTGCGGATGCCGTTCTTGTAAATACCGCCATAGCAACGGCGGAAGATCCTGCCAAAATGGCACGGGCCTTTGCAAAAGCTGTTGAAGCCGGAAGAATGGCATATCTTTCAGGTACCGGTGCAGTTAGGGAGTATGCAGAGGCTTCATCACCTCTTACAGGATTTTTGGCGTAGGGCTGAAAAGACAAAAGAAACCATGCTGAAAGAAGGGTTAAAATGAGTTTTTATAATGAGTACATAAAATACAGGGACTTTAATTTTGAAAATTTTTTTGAAAAATTAACTGATGAACATATATTAAGGGCAATTAACAAGGAAAAACTTGATGAATATGATTTTTTGACCCTTTTATCAGAAAGGGCGGAAAAGCATTTAGAAGAAATGGCTCAAAAAGCAAACAGGCTTACCCTGCAGCATTTTGGGAAAGTTATATTTTTATATACACCCATGTACCTGGCTAATTACTGTGTCAACCAGTGTGCTTACTGTGGTTTTAATGTGACAAACAAAATTGTAAGAAAAAAACTTGAATTGGATGAGGTGGAGAGGGAAGCAGAAGCAATAGCAGAGACAGGCTTAAAGCATATTTTAATCCTTACAGGGGAGTCAAGGAAGAAAACACCTTTAAGCTATATAAAGGATTGTGTAAAAATATTGAAAAAGTACTTTTCTTCCATAACAATTGAAATTTATCCTTTGACGGAAGAGGAGTACAGAGAGCTGGTTGTAGCCGGGGTTGACGGGCTTACGGTGTATCAGGAAGTATATAATGAAAAAACTTACGACAAAATTCACATAAGAGGTCCTAAGAAAGATTACAGATTCAGGCTTGATACTCCTGAAAGGGCGTGCAGGGCATCAATGAGAAGTGTAAATATAGGAGCTCTTTTAGGTTTGGAGAACTGGAGGAGTGAAAGCTTTTTTACAGGTCTTCACGCCAGTTACCTTCAAAATAAATATTTAGACACTGAAATATCTGTTTCCCTTCCCAGAATGAGACCCCATGCGGGAAGTTTTCAATCTGTATATAGAGTGGAGGATAAAAATATAGTTCAGATAATGCTGGCTTTAAGGCTTTATATGCCAAGGGTGGGCATTACCATATCCACCAGGGAGAGGGCGGAGTTTAGGGACAATCTTATAGGACTTGGTGTTACAAAAATGTCTGCAGGTTCTTCAACAAAAGTGGGAGGACATACCCTAGGAGAAGAGAGTGATGGTCAGTTTGACATATCAGACCCAAGAAGTGTTGAAGAGATGAAAATAACAATTTATAAAAAGGGCTACCAGCCTGTATTTAAAGATTGGCATGCAATATAAGGGAAAGGGAGATTTTATTTAAATTAAAGCGCAATAACAAAACTAAAATATTAAACACAATAAAAATATTAAAGTATTAAACATTAAAGTATTAAACTCAATAAAATATTTAAGTGTTAAGTGAAAATATCAAAGGGCTGTAAAAACAGTAAAAAATGGTGAGTGCTTATGCAAAATGTTTTTGAAACGGGGCTTTTAAATTATATTAAAAAAGAACAGCTTAAAAAAATCCAAAAAATAAAAATAGGATTGGCAGGGGCAGGGGGGTTAGGCTCTAACTGTGCTTTTAACCTTGTAAGATGCGGGTTTAAAAAATTTAAAATAGTGGATTTTGACGTAGTTGAACCTTCAAACCTCAACAGGCAATTTTTCTTTTTAGACCAGGTAAATATACCAAAGGTGGAGGCTTTGAAGGAAAATTTAAAGAGAATTAACCCGGATGTTAAAATTGAAGGAATATTAGAAAAAATCACCCAAGAAAATGTAAGGGACATGTTTTCTGACTGCCATGTGGTGGTGGAAGCCTTTGACAAAGTTAAATATAAAAAAATGATTGTGGAAAATTATTTGGCGTCGGATAAACTTTTAGTTTGTGTTTCAGGCCTTGCAGGGTGGGGAAACAGCGATGACATAATGGTAAGAAAAGTCCGGGACAAGTTCTATATAATAGGTGATTTTGTTAACGAAGCAGGTAAAAATTTGCCTCCTATGTCCCCTAAGGTAAATATTGCCGCCGCAAAACAGGCGGATGTGATTTTGGATTATTTTTTAGGAGGCAATTAAAGTGGGATCTAAAAAAAGTCACTAAAAGTCTTTAGAGAGGATTTTTAAATGTCTAGATTTTTACGTAAAGCTTTTTTTGTAAAGCGGCTTTTAAATAAAAGAGACTTTTAAATAAAGCAGGTTTTTTAGGTGAATGTGGATTTTAAAAGAAAGTGAGGTGTTATACATGGACAAGTTTTACAGGATAATTGATGCAAATATAAACAGGGCGTCAGAAGGTGTAAGGGTTTTAGAAGATTTGGCGAGGTTTTATTTAGAGGATAAGGATTTAAGCAAGAAGCTAAAAGAAATAAGGCATGGCATAAGAAAAGAGGTTATGGTTTTTTTGCCGTCGCTTTTAAATGCCAGGGATTCTTTAGGGGATGTGGGTGCATGGGTATCTAAAGAACTTGAAATTGACAACAAAGCTTCCATAAGAGAACTTGCGGTAGCTAATTTTAAAAGGCTGCAGGAAGCTTTAAGGACTGTGGAAGAAAATTTAAAGGTAATTGATAAATACAGGCTTTCAAAGATTTATGAAAATTTTAGGTTTGATACATATGAGTTGGAAAAAATCTTCTTTAAAAAAATCCCCCCGCAAAAAAGAAGGCGTATTACTCTAAAAGGGCTTTACTGTATAACCGCCCATGAGTTTTCAAAGGGCAGGAGCAATATAGAAGTGGTAGAGAAGATGATAAAGGGAGGAGCCAAAATTCTTCAATACAGGGAAAAAGACAAAAACTTTATTGATATGTATGAAGAATGTGTAAAGATAAGAAAACTTACACAGGAAGCTGGAGTAACTTTTATAGTAAATGACCATGTGGATTTGGCAATGATGGTTAATGCAGACGGGGTGCATTTAGGTCAGGATGATTACCCCATTGAGAAGGTAAGGGAGCTTGTGGGGGAGGATATGATTATAGGTCTTTCAACCCATTCCCCAAAGCAGGCACAGGATGCACTTAAAAAAGATGTGGACTACATAGGTGTGGGACCTATATATAGAACCTATACAAAAAAGGATGTATGCGACCCTGTTGGACTGGAGTACTTAGAATATGTCATTGGAAATATTAACATTCCATATGTGGCAATAGGGGGTATAAAAGAACACAATTTACATGAGGTGTTATCCAAAGGAGCTAAATGTGTCTCTATGGTGACAGAAATTACAGAGGCGGAAGATATTGAAGGAATAGTCAGGAGAGTTAATAAAAAAATTTTAGAGGGGGAAATGTAAAATGTATACAACACAAATGGATGCAGCGAAGAAAGGTATTATAACCAAGGAAATGGAAATTGTTGCAAAAAAAGAAGGAAAAACGCCTGAAGAAATCAGAAGTCTTGTGGAAAAGGGAAGGGTAATAATACCTGCAAATAAAAACCATAAATCCCTTGACCCTGAAGGTATAGGGGAAGGACTTAGGACTAAAATAAATGTAAATTTAGGTATTTCAAAAGATTGCTGTAATTTTGAAATGGAGCTGGAAAAGGCTAAAAAGGCTGTGAGTTTAAAAGCTGAAGCAATTATGGACCTTAGCTCTTACGGAAAGACCCGGGAATTCCGAAGAAAGCTTGTGGAAACAATACCTTCTATGATTGGTACAGTTCCTGTTTATGATGCAGTGGGTTTTTACGATAAAGATTTAAAGGAGATAACATCAAAGGAATTTTTGGACGTTGTAAGAAAACATGCCCAAGACGGGGTAGACTTTATGACGATACATGCAGGCATAAACAAGGAAACTGCTAAAAAGTTTAAACAAAACAAAAGACTTACCAATATTGTTTCAAGAGGAGGTTCATTAATTTTTGCATGGATGGAGCTTACAGGCAATGAAAACCCTTTTTACCAGTACTATGACGAATTACTGGATATCTTGGCAGAATACGATGTTACAATAAGCCTTGGTGATGCATTAAGGCCGGGAAGTATAAATGATGCTACAGACCCTTCCCAGGTGGCAGAACTTATTGTTTTAGGTGAACTTACCAAAAGGGCGTGGGAGAAAAATGTCCAGGTGATGATAGAAGGACCGGGGCATATGGCTATAAATGAAATTGCAGCTAATGTGGTATTAGAAAAGAGGCTGTGTCATGGGGCGCCCTTCTACGTTTTAGGTCCTATTGTTACCGATATAGCCCCAGGGTATGACCATATAACAAGTGCTATAGGCGGGGCGGTTGCCGCAGCAAACGGTGCAGACTTCTTGTGTTATGTTACGCCTGCTGAACATTTGAGACTTCCTGATATTAATGATATGAAAGAAGGAATAATTGCTGCAAAAATAGCAGCCCATGCAGCAGACATTGCAAAAGGGGTTAAAGGTGCAAGGGAATGGGACTATAAAATGAGTGAAGCTAGACAAAAGTTAGACTGGGAGGGTATGTTTAAGCTTGCCATTGACGGTGAAAAGGCCAGAAAGTACAGGGAAAGTTCAATTCCCGAGGATAAAGATACCTGTACTATGTGCGGTAAAATGTGTGCTGTAAAAAATACCAACAAAGTTTTAAAAAGTGAAGAAGTAAGTATAATTTAGAAAGAAAATAAATAAAGGGGTGAAGGGGGGAAACCCCTTTCCAACAAAAAACTGCAGTTATTGCTGCAGCGGATATTATAAATGTATAGAGGAAAAAGTACGTAAAAAGTTATTAGTATGATTATAGTATATTATACTGACGGGTAATTGTTAATTGTTATAATGACCAAAATTAAAAAGAAATATATCTTATTTTTGGTTATAGTGTTATAAGGGGTGTCGGATGTATTCTTTAAATGTAAATAATAACGATATTTATTTTAAAAATGTACAATTAAATGAGCTTACTGAAATATATAAGTGGTACAACAATATAAAGGAATATGGTTTTGCCACAGGAGTTGAAAATCCTGTATCCTTTCAGGATATTTTGAAGGAGTATTATAAAGTGCTGTCATCCCCGGAGGAGTTTTTTATAAGTTTATATAATATTTCAAATGAAATGGTGGGTGTTATAAAAGGCAACTTTATTGAAGAGAAAAAAATTGTGTGGATAAAGGTTTTTATAATTAAAACCGGATTTCAGAAAAAAGGCTATGGAAAAAAGGCGGTAGGGTTATTGAAGGATTATTTTATAAAAAAAAATAAAGCAAAAAGCATATATCTTACCGTCCATAAAGGAAATAGCGGGGCTTATGCTTTTTGGAAAAAACAAGGCTTTGAAGAGGTTGAAAATATAAAGAAGTATTTTAATTTAAAAGAAAAAAATTTTAGGTTATTAAGATTTAATTTGAAAAGATAAATTTAAAATACAAATTAATTAAATACAAATTAATTAGGAAAGACAAAGGCTTTAATAGTATATGGAAAGTACCGATAATTATTATATAGAGAAAATGTATTTGACAAAGAAAAATCATAGGGTTATAATGAATTTTAATTGGGAGCTTTAGAAAGTTGTGCAAAAGAGCCTTACAAGGACATATCCCCTAAGCTTGGGCATGTGTTTTTGTAAGCCTTAAGTACAAAGGATTAGGAGGCTTTATTGATGTTAAAGTTTAAAAGTGTGTTTTTGTACGTAACCTCTCTCGTCTGTCTGATGTCTACGTGGACAACCCTGTCACACGCTCAGAATCAAACCAAAGAATCACAAGTGATTACCACTGCAAATGTCTTTAAAAAAGAACAACCTGACGACAATTTGATTAAATTTTTAAATAAAAACTCAATTGGCTTACCAACAAATTTTAAGGAATTATATAAAGCAGCATATAGCAATATGATTGCAAAGGCAGTTTTAGAAAAAAGAGAATCTGAAGTAGTTGTAGCTGAAGAGAACACAGAAAGTGCAGCAAAAGGGAACACTGAAAATACAGGAAACACAGCCGGGACTGAAAAACAAACAGGGGTGGTTACCGCTTCTGCATTAAATGTAAGGGCAGGTGCGGGAACAGGTTTTAACAAAATAGATGTTTTAGACAGAAATGAAACGGTAACAATAATAGGACAGGATAATGGCTGGTACAATATCATCACATCTTCAGGTACAAAAGGCTGGGTATACAGTTCTTATGTTTCCGTTCCTTCGCATCAGCAAACCTACCAGCAAAATATTGCAACCAGGGAAGGGAATTCTTCTTCAAATCAAGGGGAAAAGGATATTCTAAAACTCAGGACTCAAATAATAGAAGAAGCTAAAAAGTATTTAGGAGTACCATATGTATATGGTGGAAGCAGCCCAAGCGGGTTTGACTGTTCCGGTCTTGTATGGTATGTATTTAAAAATCACGGCATTAGTTTAAACAGGGTGGCTGCAGACCAGGCAAAGCAGGGTACATGGGTGGCAAAGGAAAACCTTGTTCCCGGGGATTTGGTGTTTTTTGATACCAGGGGTACCAGCAGCTATATAAACCATGTTGGAATTTATATAGGTGACGGGATGTTTATCCATGCATCTTCCGGAAGCAGTGCAAGACGCGTTATAATAAGTGACTTAACCACTGGGTTTTATCAAAGAACGTATATGACTGCCAGAAATGTTTTTTAAAAAATAGTAAAGCTTTCAGGTGGGGAAAAATCAGGATTTTCCTCACCTGAATATATAAATTTCAATATTAAGGCTTTAATATAGAACTAAAATTGGGTTTTAATTCAAAATTAAACATTTAGTGTGAGGTGTTTATGAAAAGACCTCTTACTCTTTTTTCCTTGGCACTTATATTTGGCATAACGATATCATATCTTACAAAATCATATCTTTTCATATTTTTTTCATCCCTTACAATTTTATTAATTTTATTTGCTATATTTGCAAATGAAAAAAGAGAAAATTTTATTATAGTTGGAACAGCCTTATTTTATTTTATAGGCGGGTTTAATTTTCTATACGGCTATAACAGCAACATTAATAAATATATTGAATTTGACCAGGAATATGTAACCATAAAAGGTTATGTTATTTCTGATCCTGAAATTAAAGAAAACAGGGTTTACTATGTAATAAGTACAGAAGAAATAATTTTAAAAGGTGATATAAGAAAAATCAATGGCAGGATAAGGCTTTCTACATTAAATGATACTGATTTTATTCCGTATGGAAAGGAAGTAAAAATATATGGCCGTCTAAACATTCCAAAAGGAAAAACAAATCCCGGTGCATTTGACTATAGAAATTATTTAATTCAGTCTAAAATATCAGCGGTGGTATTTGCCAAAGGGGAAAATATAAAGGTTAAAGATGGGTATAAGGGGAATTTTGCAGTTAAATACGGGCTGGCTTTAAGGGACAGGATAATGGAGGTTATAAATAAAAGCCTGCCGCCTTCCCAGGCCTCACTTCTAAATGCAATTTTATTAGGCTATAAAAGCGGCTTGGGGGAAAATATAGAAAAAATGTTCAGAGGTGCAGGGCTGGCACATGTTATTGTGGTTTCAGGAATGCATGTAGGGTATATTCTCTTGGGATTTATAGTGTTTTTTAGAAAGCTGGGGGTAAAAAGACCTTTTGCAAATATAATAACAATATTGGCTTTGTGGGGGTATGCACTGATAACAGGATTTGGTCCTTCTGTCTTGCGTGCTGTTATTATGGCTTCAATGGTTTTGGCAGGGGAGATAATAAAAAGGGAACCTGATGTAATAAACAGCATTTCATTTTCTGCTTTTTTAATTCTTTTATTTAATCCTGCCCTTCTTTTTAATGTGGGGTTTCAATTATCTTTTATTTCCACAATTTCAATAATATTGTTTTATAAAAATTTAAAAGAACTTCTAAGTATGAGAATGCTTCCACAATACCTTACTGATGTTGCTTCCCTTACCCTGTCTGCCCAATTAGGGGTGCTGCCTGTCACTGCATTTTATTTTAATGAAATATCTTTGGTGGGGGTTGTTTCTAATGTACTGGTTGCACCTGTAATTGGCATTATCACAATTTTAGGTCTTGTTATGGCTGTTTTGGGTCAGATACATATATTATTATCCCAATTGACCGGGCTTTGCAATAACACTCTTCTTAGTTTTGTGCTTTTTGTTTCTGATAAAACTTCCGATCTTCCCTTTGCAGCTGTAAGGGTTATAACTCCTTCTATATTGTTTGTAGTGATTTACTATATTTTTATACTATATTTTTTCTGGTACAAACCAAAGCACAAAGTAAAGCTGCTACCAAAGCAAAATATTATAATTTGGGTAAGTTTACTTTTTATAGTTTTAATAAAATTATTTATTCCAAAAGGTTTGGAAGTTGTTTTTTTGGATGTGGGGCAGGGGGATTGTGCATTTATAAGAACCCAGGAGGGGAAAACCATGTTAATTGACGGGGGAGGCTATATAAACAGGGACGATGATTCCAATACAGGGGACGACATAGTTATACCATTTCTTCTGGACTATGGTATTACAAAAATAGATGTTGTTGCTGTAACCCATGGACATGCTGACCATGCCCAAGGTTTAAAACCGGTTCTTGAAAGCTTTAAAGTTTCAAACTTTATAATTCCTGATGTGCCGGTGTTAGATGGGCTTGAAGAACTTTTAAGGGTAGCGGGGGAAGTAGGCATCAATGTTGAAAGGTGCAAAAAAGGTGATATAATTTATCTGGATAAAAAAACTTATTTTGAGGTTTTGCATCCTAAAGGTGGTTTTTATATTTATGAATCGCCTTTAAATAATAACTCCTTAGTGTTAAAATTGTATTATGAAGATGTTAGCATATTATTTACAGGGGATATTGAAAAAGAAGCAGAGATGATGCTTTTAGATGATGAAGCGCCGATTGGTGCAGATATATTAAAGGTTGCCCACCACGGTGCTGCAACTTCCACAACATTGGAATTTTTACAAAGGGTAAATCCATCAGTTGCTGTTATAAGTGTAGGAAGGAATAATTTCGGACATCCTTCAAATGAGGTTTTAGAGCTTTTAGAAAAAGAAGGCGTCCTTGTTTTGAGGACTGACATGGACGGCGCTGTTATAGTAAAATCAAAGGGTAAAAAATCAAAAATATCAAATTACAGGCAATAATACTTGTAAAGACAATAAAAATAAAGGCAGGTATGTTTTTTATATGAGTATTAAAATACTAAAAGAGGATTTAAAAAATAACAGTTTAAAAAATATTTATGTTTTTTATGGGGAAGAGGAATATTTAAAAAAATATTATATAGACAAAATTGAAGAAACTATCTTAGATGATAATTTCAAAAGTCTCAATAAAATAGTATTAGATGGAAAAGTAGAGGATGAAAAAATCATTGAAGCCTGTGAAACCATGCCTTTTTTTTCAGAGAGAAAGCTTGTTGTGGTAAAAAATTCAGATAGGTTTAACAGTAAAGGCAGTGCAAAATCTAAAAAAAATGAAGAAGAATTTATAAAGTATGTAGAAAACATACCCAAATATATTTGTCTGGTATTTTATGAAGATACCATTGACAAAAGGCTTAAAATTGTTAAAGGTATTAAAAATAACGGTCTTTTAGTTGAATTTCAGTATTTAAAGCAGCCAGAACTTGTTAAATGGGTTATAAAAACATTTAAATCATATAAAAAGATAATTGATGTAAATGCTGCCTCTTATTTAGTCAGTATAAGTGAACCGGGGATGACTGAAATATTAAATGAAATTGAAAAGCTGGTATCTTTTCTGGGAGAAAGGGAAAAGGTTGAAATAGACGATATAAATAAAGTTTGTACAAAGTCAGTTAAAAGCAGGGTATTTGATTTGGTGGATGCAGTTGCTGAAAAAAGAATAAGTGTAGCTTTAAAACTTTTAAATGACATGATAATATTAAAAGAGCCTTTACCTAAAATACTTTTGTTAATTGCAAGGCAGTTAAGGCTTATACTCCAGATGAAGGTTTTGTGTAATGAAGGTTTGGGCAAAAATGAAGCATGTGCTAAGCTGAATATAACACCTTATGTGGGGAGCAAAGTATATAACCAGGCTAAAAATTTTTCTGTTGAAAAGATTAAAGATGTCATAAAAGAGGCAATGGAGCTTGATTTAGCAATAAAGACAGGCAGGATAAATGACAGGATTGCAGCAGAAATCCTCATCTATAAACTGGCAGAGTAAATTAAGATAAAAAAGATAAAAAAAAAACGTACTTATGTACGTCTTTTTTCTTATTTAGAGGCATTTAAAGCCTTTGCAAGCTTAGACTTCATTCTCGCAGCAGTGTTTTTATGAAGTATGTTTTTAGCCACTGACCTGTCTATAACTTTTACAGCGTTCCTGAAAGCCTCTTGAGCATTTGAATCTTTATTAGCGATAGCTTCCCTGGATTTTTTCAATGTTGTTTTTAAAACTGATCTTCTAATATTGTTTCTAAGTGTTTTACGTTTTGTTGAACGCACTCTTTTCATGGCTGATCTTACATTTGGCATCCCTTTCACCTCCTGCGAGTTAATTAACAAAATGTATTTTATCATGAATAGAATTAAATTGCAAGGGAATTTGTTTATTTTTCTTTAGTTGATTTAAACAAGGTATTTTTTCTAGATTATATGGAAAAATAATAGTTGATTATAGCACTTTTTTTATAAAAAAATTTATAGCTTACAGACAAATATTGGGAATTTACAAGTTATTTAAGGAAGGAGAGTTTTTTTTGAGCAGGGATGTAAGAACTGATTTGGTTTTAGAGGCACATGAGCTGATAAAGGAAAATGAATTTAGTGAAAGAAGGGACCCGCCGGGGGTGGAAGTGGAAACCAGCGGGGACGAAGAAATAAGGATAACAAGGGTTAAGGTTGTATCCCCTGAAGGGGAAAAAGCGATAGGCAAGCCAATGGGCAATTATATTACACTGGAAGTTCCGAGGCTAAAAGAAAATGACCAGACCTTATATGAAAATACATGTAAAGCCTTGGCAAAGGAATTTGAAAGAATATTAAATTTAGATGAAAAATCCACAGTATTGGTGGTTGGACTGGGAAATTGGAATGTTACCCCTGATGCTTTAGGTCCAAAAACATTATCACAACTTATGGTTACAAGGCATCTTTTGGAATATGTCCCTAAAGAAGTTGATGAAGGTGTAAGACCTGTATGTGCAATTGCACCGGGAGTATTGGGAATTACAGGTATTGAGACAGGTGAAATTATAAGGGGGATAGTAGATAAGATAAAGCCTGATGTGGTTATAGCAATTGATGCACTTGCTTCAAGGCGTATGGAACGTGTTAATACCACCATTCAGATAGCAGATACAGGTATTTCCCCAGGGTCAGGAGTGGGTAACAAACGGATGGCGCTTTCTAAAGAGACTTTAGGAGTGCCTGTTATAGCGGTGGGAGTTCCTACCGTTGTTGATGCGGCAACAATGGCCAATGACACAATTGATAAAGTAATAGACAGCCTTATAAATGAAGCTAAAGAAGAAAAGGATTTTTATAATATGTTAAAGAATATAGACAGAGGGGAAAAGTACCAGTTGATACAGGAAGTCTTACAGCCCTATGTGGGAAACCTTATTGTAACACCTAAAGAAATTGACGATGTTGTTGACAGAATTGCAAAAGTAATAGCAAACGGATTAAATATTGCACTTCATCAGGGCATAACTTTAAATGATGTAAACAGGTACCTGCAGTAAATGTTTTTAATTAAAAAGCCAGCCGGGGAAATCTAAGACAAAGGGCGTACTAACTCTAAAAAAATAGGTGGACTGACTCTAAAACAAATAGGTGGACTGACTCTAAAACAAATAGGTGGACTGACTCTAAAACAAATAGGTGGACTGACTCTAAAACAAATAGGTGGACTGACTCTAAAACAAATAGGTGGACTGACTCTAAAACAAATAGGTGGACTGACTCTAAAACAAATAGGTGGACTGACTCTAAAACAAATAGGCGGGCTGACACTAAAATAAATAGGTGGGCTAACTCTAAAACAAATGGGGGGACTGACATTAAAACAAATGAACCGACTAAATAGAAAAAATAAAAAATTCTGAAAGAAGTTAGCGTAAAGTTATTGTAGGGAATGAGACATAAAATACCATATAAAATTGAAAAGAAGATGACATCCTGTTAAGATATTAATACAAAAAAAATCTAACAGAAAGGATGACATCTTCTATGTATAATAGTATACAACATTTTAATGAATTTGGGGCAAAAAGAATTGAAAAAAAGATAAAAAATTTTATTGAAGAAGGAAAAGACTTAGCTGATCTTATTCTTGGTCTGAAAGAAGATTTATTTAAACTTGGACGCGATATACTTAAAGAAGTGCTTGAAGATATGGATGAATATTTACGTAACTGTGAAATAAGGAAACAGTATTGGGAAATTATAAGAAAAGATAAAACATCTATTTTAACGACATTTGGAACACTAAGTTATAACAGGACATATTTTAAGCATAAGGAAAATGGTAATAGACAACACCTGGTCGACAGGATTGTAGGTGTAGAACCACATGACAGAGTAAGTGCCGATGTTGTAATTAATGCAATAGAAGAAGCAGCTGACAGCAGCTACAGAAAGGCAGGAGAAAAGGCGACATATATTGATGAAATCAGCAAACAAGCTGTGATGAATAAAATACATAATATTGAAATAGTTGAGCCTGAAATAAAAGTAGATAAAAAGAGAAAAGTAAAAATATTGTATGTTGAGGCAGACGAGGATCATGTAGCATTACAACAAAAAAGTATATTGAGACAGAATGAGAAGGGCAAGAGAAATACAATTATGCCAAAACTTGTATATGTGCATGAGGGAATTGACTTTGAAAAAAGTAATAAGAAGAGAAAAGTATTAAAGAATGTTCGATATTTTGGGGGTGTGTATAATAATTCAGAAAATTTGTGGCTTGAAGTATCGGAATACATATATAAACAATATGACGTTGATTTTTTAGAGACGGTGTATATATTAGGAGATGGGGCGTCATGGATAAGGCAAGGAGTTAACTGGCTTTCAAAAAGTAAATTTGTACTTGATAGATACCATCTTCAAAAATACGTAAGAGTTGCAACCACACATTTAAATGATGAAGCAATAAGCCAAGATTTACAGGACGCATTGAATTTATCTGATAAAAAAAAGCTAACAAAGGTTTTTAAAAAGATAATCGAAAAGACAGGCGATAATGAAAGTAAAATAAAGGCTATAAAAAATGCAAAGCGATATATTTTAAATAATTGGGATGGTATAGAAATAAGGTCAAACAGAGGAATAGTGGGTTGTAGTGCTGAAGGTCATGTGAGTCATGTATTTTCATCCCGTTTAAGTTCAAGACCTAAAGGCTGGTCGAGAAAAGGTGTAGAAAAGATGTCAAAGCTGATAATATACAAGAAGAATGGCGGTAAGGTATATGACATAGTTATGGCACAAAAACAAAAAAAGTTAGCAGCTAGTAGGCAAGAAATTCAGGAAAAATTAATTAAGGAATTAAAGAAGTCATCAAACAGGTATGAGAGTGTATGGAATAGTAATTTAACTGTTATTCATAAGGGGTGTAAAACTGGTTTATATAAAGAATTAAGGCGTATTATAGGTATATGCGGATAGGGATGAGGTAATAATAAAGCAAAAATTACGGGAAAGTTTACAAGTAAGCCTATCCAATAGGAATTATACATATCTAAAAAAAGACAAAGAAAAAGAAAAAACATAAAAAAAGAAAAAGAAAAGAAAAAAGCAAAACTTTAGTACCATGACCCGCGAAGCCCTACTACTTGTCAAGGCCGGGCTTTGCCCGCTTGTTTTAGCCTTGACAAAATGGAAAATGGTACAATAGAAATACTTTTTTCTTTTAAAAGTAGCGTTAAAATGTGAAGGAACATAGATAACAAAATGTACTGATTTGTGACAATCATTGAGTAAAATGGATTCTTTATAGGAAGAAAGAGTTATATGGTATAATAGAGAATAAGTTAGAGGAGTTATAAAAGAAAATAATTAGCTCAGCATGCAAATTATGCAAAATACTCTCGTTACTAAGAGACCGTTATTTGAAATAGTTGTATAAAAAATGGGATGCCATCTACTTTTCTTTTTCCTACAATAAATTGACGCTATCCTGAAAGAAATAGAATATGGACAAAAGGCCAGAATTATTTGATAATAAGTATATGAGAAATAGTTTGTTTTATGTATTTTATTTTATTAACAGGGGGCTATTATGGATCTTAAGATATTTTTAAACAGACTACATGCCCGGTATTTAAAATTATCCGGTGCCAAAAAAACTATAATTTTTATACTTGTATTTACTTTGGGTTTTGTACTTGGAAGTGCATTTAGAAGCAATAAAGACACTATCGAAAGTAAAAGCAATGCATTTCAAGAAAATAAAGACAAAAACAGCTTAGCAGAAAAAAATCATGGGAACAGTGAATCTAAGGAAGAAACAGAAAAAGGACCTGTAGAAAGGGAAGTTATTGTTGTAATTGACTCGGGGCATGGTGGGGAAGATTTTGGCACATATTATGGAAATATACTTGAAAAAGATTTAAATTTGGATATATCCCTCAGGATGGGTTCTATAGTGGAGGAAGCAGGGATAAAGGTAGTATATACCAGGACCGAAGACAAGGATGTAGGACTTGAAGAAAGGGCTTTTATGGCAAATGATTTGGATGCTACTTTATTTATAAGTGTCCACAACAATTCAATGCCTGATAATCCAAACTACAAGGGGACGGAGACTCTTTATTGTCCTTCACAAAACCCGGTATATGATAATATGGACGGGAAAAAGCTTGCTGCCATTGTACAGAGGAATTTAGTGAGTACACTAAGTACCATTGACAATGGCATAATAGAAAGACCTAATTTAGTTGTGCTTAGAAAAACCAAGATGCCTGCGGTTATAGCTGAAATTGCATATCTTTCCAATGCTCAGGACAGGGAATTATTAAAACAGGAAGAGTTTAGGCAAAAAGCAGCCCATGCCTTGGCTGATTCAGTTTTTGAGGCTCTTGAGGTAATGGGTGCAGAAAAAGATGAAGAAGGTGTTTGGAAAATAAAAAAGTGATTTTAAAATCTTCTGATTTGTTGCCACTTTTAGCTATATAGTATATAATAGACATGTTAATATTTTAAAGTCTATATTTTGAGGTTTTAATATGAAACATTTATGGAGATATATATTTATACTTACTGCTATAATTATATTATGGAATCAGTTTATACTAAGACCTATAAGGATATTATCCATATTTATCCATAAAATAGGATACTCTTTTATAGCCTTTCTTTTTGGATATGGCAAGGAAGCATTTTCAGCCGCATTTGAAAACTTAGGGGTTACTATATTAAATGTCCCGGGCTGGTTTTCTTCCTTTTTTGTCTTAAATGGAGGATATATAAGCAGTGCATTGTTTTTTGTAATAATAACCGGTCTTAAAAAAACCGGTGCTAAAAAGTATTTACTCGGGATTATAGCAATTGTATATATGTTTATTTCTGTTATCAACCCGGCACTTCAATTTACCTGGGTGTATATAATCTTTTTTGTCAGTATTGTTATCATTCTGTACATGGTTAAGAAAAGTTCACTGGAAGAGTGGATAATTGATATAGCAGGCATATCAGCTATAGCATATATTATTTATGATACATTTGTTGATACCATCCTGTTTACCATTAATGAAAAATTTAATATAATAAATAGCTGGAGAAGTGCCCCGCCGGCTTATCTTGTAAAATTAAGCGAAATAACTCCGCTGCCGGCTTTGGTGTGGGCAATAATATGGCTTGTCATAAGTATATTATTATTTCATATGCTACTGATAAAATCATCAAGATATTTAAGAAGATAAGTTTAGTTTAAGTTTTTTAAATGGAGGGAGTTTTTTTGAAAATAGAAGAGAGAATACAAAAATTAAGGGATATAATCAATTATCACAACCATAAGTATTATGTTGAGGATTCACCTGAAATAAGCGATTATGAATATGATAAATTGTACAGGGAACTGGAAGAACTTGAAAGCCAAAGACCGGATTTAATTACGCCGGATTCGCCTACCCAAAGGGTGGGGGGGGAGCCTTTGTCGGGATTTGAAAAAGTCCAGCACAATGTACATATGCAAAGCCTTTCAGATGCCTTTAGTAATGAAGAATTATATGCCTTTGACAGAAGGGTCAGGGAAGTTGTAGGAAATAACGTGGAATACGTTGTTGAGAAAAAAATAGACGGTCTTTCTGTTGCTTTAAGATATGAAAACGGGGTGTTTGTAAGAGGGGCTACCCGGGGTGATGGTTTTGTGGGAGAAGATGTAACATCAAATTTAAAAACCATAAGATCAATTCCCTTGGTGTTAAAGGAGAAATTACCTTTATTGGAAGTCAGGGGAGAGGTTTTTATATCCAAAGAAAATTTTGAAAAAATAAATGAACAGCAAAAAAAGGATGGGCAGATGCTTTTTGCCAACCCCAGAAATGCCGCTGCAGGGTCACTTAGGCAACTTGACCCTAAGATTGCAAGTCTTAGGAAATTGGATATATTTATTTTTAATGTACAGGATGTACAAGGAAAAACCTTTAAAACTCACAGTGAATCTTTAGAATTTATGAAAGAAGCAGGGCTTAAAATCAGTCCCGGGTATAAGGTTTGCAAAAACATAAAAGAGGTTATAGAGGAAATAGACAGGATTGGTAAAGAAAGAGAGAAATTGCCTTTTGAAATTGACGGGGCTGTGGTAAAAGTAAATTCTTTAGAACAGAGAAATCTTTTAGGAAGTACTTCAAAGGTACCCAAATGGGCAATAGCCTATAAATATCCTGCAGAAATAAAAGAAACTGTAATTAAGGATATATGGGTTAATGTGGGAAGGACAGGTGTTCTTACTCCCAATGCTCTTTTAGAACCTGTGCAAATTGCAGGTACAACTGTAAGCAGGGCGACTCTTCACAATATGGACTATATTGAAGAAAGGGATATTCGTATTGGAGACTGGGTGAAGATAAGAAAAGCAGGGGATATAATTCCTGAGATTGTAGAATCCATACCTGAGAAAAGAAGTGGGAATGAACGACCTTTTATTATGCCGGAGAAATGTCCGGAATGCGGGGCAGATGTGGTAAGAGAAGAAGGAGAAGTTGCCCACAGGTGTACAGGTATAGAGTGTCCTGCCCAGCTTTATAGAAGCATTATACACTTTGCTTCAAGGGATGCAATGAATATTGAGGGTTTAGGACCTGCTATAATTGAAGTGCTGCTAAAAAAAGGCTTTATTAAGGGAATAGCGGATTTATACTATTTAAAAGATTATAAGGATGAGCTTTTAAAATTGGACAGAATGGGAGAAAAATCTGTAGAAAATCTTTTAAATTCAATTGAAAGAACTAAGGATAACAATATTGACAGGCTTATAAACGGTTTTGGAATAAGGCATATAGGTCTTAGGGCTGCCCAGCTTTTAAGTGAAAATTTTGAATCTATAGATGAAATTAAAAATGCTTCTTTTGAAGACTTTATAAAGATACCTGAATTTGGTGAAAAGATGGCAGAAAGCCTTGTTATTTTCTTTAAGCAGGAGCAAACTGAGGATACAATAAATAAGCTAAGGAGTGCAGGGGTAAATTTAAAGAGCAGGAGCAGGGCAAAGCATAGTGATAACAGGTTTGAAGGCCTTACCTTTGTTTTAACGGGTACTTTAGAAAGCTATAAAAGGAATGAGGCAGCAGAAATAATAAGGAGTTTTGGCGGAAAAGTTTCCGGCAGCGTTTCAAAAAAGACGGATTATGTTTTAGCAGGAGAAGAAGCAGGCAGCAAACTTACAAAGGCAAGGGAACTTGGAATAAAAATAATTGATGAAAATGAATTTAAAAAAATGATTTTATGATACTTTTTATTTGTTTTTTTATTTATTTTTTTATTTATTTTTTAATATTATTATTTTAAGTTTGAAACCTGCTCTTAATTTCAACTTTTATTTTATTAATTCTATCATTTATGATACTGATTCTTTCGTTTAAAATACTCCTTACATCCCGGTTTAAAATACCGGCATTTAAAAATAACAGACGTGGGAACGCAAGGAAAAATCTTTTGTATTTTATTATTATTTCTTTATATTTACTAATAGACAAATCAGAATAGTTTATAATTGCTTTTCTCAAATCTAACATGCCGGCTACCGATTTAACGGTGTCATAAAGGAAATACAAAATCAATAAAGATGAAACAATTACTTTAGCCAATACAGGTACCGGGTAAATAAATTGTACAATAACAGGGTGTACTATTTGTATTAACAAAAATGCCAGCATACCCCACAGAAGGGAATATTTTAAGCAGATATATCCCATTATATTCATAGCGTCATCGCTGTAATCCCACCATTTAGTTTTGAATATTTTTTCTAATGCTAACCCGGTGATAAATTCTAAAATGGTAACCAACAAAGTAGAAATGACTATGCACATTAATACTGATATGTAATTATTACCATAAAGATTTTCGATCCACTTTAAAGACCGGATAATCAATATTGCACCAAAACCATAGATTGGTGTAAAGGGTCCGGTCAAAAACCCCCTGTTTATGAATTTTTTTTGATTTATACTGGCATAAGCTGTTTCCATTACCCACCCCAGGAAAGAATATATTGAGAAATATAAAACTACATCCCAAAGCATATTTATACTCCCTTTCCTTTTTATATTTTTTTTATAACAAAATATCTACTTAAAACTAAACGGATATCCTCCTGCCTGGTATTCTTTTATGCATTTTTTGCTGTATAACATTTATTCGAAATATTTCATTTATAGCACAAAATTTGTCAGCAATACATACAATCCAGCTTTCTAAATAATATGGTGGTATGGGTGTTAGCGGAAACATATGCCTTAAGATGATGTTTTCCTCTTTTGGTGTCAGTTCAAGATCTTCACGGGCATTTTGCAAGGCTTTTCTTGGATGAAAAAAGCCATGCAGGCGATGTCCTTTATTTTTGTCATGCCAATCGTATAAAAAGTAATCGTGAAGCAAAGCCCCTCTTATCAAAGATGCATAGTCCACATTAAGTCGTAGCTTAGATGCAATCCAACAGCTCATATATGCCACTTTGATACAGTGCTCATATACGCTTGTTTTCCCATGCTGCATATATTTAGTTGTTTGTGAAAAACGTGAATTTTTAGACAACTGTGCAATAGTGTCTTCAATGATTGGCCCGTATTCTTTTAAAACCATACGTCAGAACATTACCTCCTTTTATTCCTCAACCTATCTTACAGCTACAGAGGAATGTAAAGCCACCAAATTAGGAAAGAAGATGACATCCTGTTATAATATAACCGTTCAATAATATAGAATGAAAGGATGATATCTTCTATGTATAATAGTATACAACATTTTAATGGATTTGGGGTAAAAAATTTTGAAAAAAATTAAAAGAATTTGTCGTATTTTTGGTTATTCAATTCCCGGTTTATTACTTTCTTTTACAAATATACTTTTATCCAGTCAAGTGCTATGCATCTTTAATAATTGATGCTAGCGTTTCTGGTGCATCTACATTATTCTATAAAAATAAGTAAGTTACAATGGAATTTAAAAAGCCACTGCAAAGAGGTATAATTTCAGTGGCATTTAATTTTTAATAAAATCTTAAGAATTTTATTAAGTGTTTTGTAAAATCTGCCTGATATGATATAAGAAAAAAAGCAGGTGAATTGGCATGTATTTTTTTTAAATGGTACAGGAGGTTTAAATAATGGATAAATACAATATTTTGGTGTGCGATGATGACGAGGGGATAGTTAATGCACTGGAAATTTACTTAACTCAGGAAAATTAAAATGTTTTTAAGGCTAATACTGGAAAGCAGGCACTTAATGTTTTGGAACAGGAAAAAATCCATCTGGTCATAATGGATGTGATGATGCCTGAACTGGACGGACTTACTGCAACGGTAAAAATACGCAAAGAGATGAATATACCCATAATAATATTGTCTGCAAAGTCGGAGGACACAGACAAAATAACAGGTCTTAACTTTGGCGCCGACGACTATGAACTAAGCCTTTTAATCCTTTGGAGCTTATTGCAAGGGTAAAATTCCAGCTAAGACGGTATACTCTCCTGGGAGGAGCAGAAGAGAGAAGAGGGATATTAAAAACCGGAGGGTTGGAGCTTGACGTGGAGGCAAAGGAGTTGAGAGTTGACGGAGAAGTGGTGCAGCTGACGGCAACGGAATATGGTATTGTTTTATTTCTCATGAAGAATATGGGTAAAGTGTTTTCCATTGATGAAATTAATGAAAATGTGTGAAATGAGCCTTCATATTATGATAAGGAAAATTCAATATAGAAATAGACGGGGATTTATTTAAGGTGTTTGTGGAAATACCTCTGTGGGAAGAGTAAAAGAAAGAATCATAAAGAAAGAATCATAAAGAAAGAATCATAAAGAAAGAATCATCTATAAAAGGGGCTGTGGCACTAAAAAATTAGTGTCCAGCCTTTTTTAGTGCGCCCGGCATGGGCGCAGTCTAATGGGTGAAATTTCACAAACTTTCAAAAAACGCGCTTTAATTGTTCCAATGTGGAACAATCATTGACGTTAGGTATGTGGTTTTATATAATAAGGTAGGGGTAGGAGGGAGTGGAGTTGAAGTTTACAAAAGGTACCATAGAACACATTGCAGAGCTTGCAAGGCTTGAATTTACAGAAGAAGAAAAAGAAGAGCTGGCTTTATACATGGAAAAAATCATTTCACATTTAGATAAACTAGATGAATTAGACACTTCATATGTTAAAGCTACAGAACACATAATACCGCTAAATAATGTATTTAGAGAAGATGAAGTGGAAAATTCTTTTGACAGGGACGAGATGTTAAAAAATGCACCGGAGAAAGGATCCGGATGTTTTAAAGTTCCTAAAATTCTTGAATAAACGGGAGGATATACGGTGGAGTTATATGACCTGACGGTGTACCAGCTGAGTGATTTAATTAAAAGCAAAAAACTTGGTGTGGCGGAACTTACCAAAGCCATAATTGACAGAATTAAAAAAATTGACGGCAATATTGGAAGTTATATAACTGTATTAGAAGAAGATGCAATTAAACAATCTGAAAAAATCCAGGAAAAAATCAATAAAGGAACTGCCAAGTCGCCTCTTGCAGGTATTCCAATGGCTTTGGCAGATAATATATGCACCAAAGGAATAAAAACAAGCTGTGCATCCAAAATGCTGGAAAATTTTACGCCGCCATACAGTGCAACTGTATATGATAAACTTCTTTCAGAAGACACAGTACTTATGGGAAAGCTCAATACAGGTGAGTTTTCAATGGGAGATACCACAGGGAATTCCTATTACAAACAATACAAAAACCCCTGGAATACTTACAGGGTGGCAGGAGACTCAAATGGTGGGGGAGCGGCAGCGGTGGCAGCAGGTTTGGCAGGTTTTGCTTTAGCCTCCGACATGGATGGCTCAATAAGGCGGCCTGCTTCATTTTGTGGAGTGTTAGCATTAAAACCTACATACGGTTTGGTTTCACGCTATGGTTTAATTGCCTCTGCACCTTCTTTGGAGCAAATAGGATCTGTAACCAAAGATGTAACTGATTGTGCTTTGGTTTTAAATGCAATACAGGGGTATGATAAAAGGGATTCTACATCTGTAAATAAAGGTTATACTGACTATACCAGAGCTTTGGTTAACGACATTAAAGGTATGTCAATCGGGATACCAAAAGAGTATATTACCGGGGAAGTTGACCCTGAGGTAAAAAAAGCTGTTTTAAATTCAGTTAAAATTTTAACAAGTCTTGGGGCGGAGTGTGAGGAGTTTTCTTTGCCTGTCGCCGAATACGCAGCTTCTGTGTATTATATTATTTCTTCTGCGGAGGCAAGTTCTAACCTTGCCAGGTATGACGGGATAAAATACGGTTATAGGGCAAAAGAGTATAAAGACCTTTTGGATTTATATAAAAAAAGCAGAAGTGAAGGCTTTGGAAAAGAAGTTAAAAAAAGAATTGTGCTTGGTACCTTTGTACTAAGCTCTGAATACTATGACAAGTACTATAAAAAGGCTCTGAAGATGAGAACTCTTATAATTGAAGCTTTTATAAAAGCCTTTGATAAATATGATGTTATAATTGCACCCACAGTACCGACGACAGCTTATAAATCAGAGAGGAAAACAAAAGAGCCTTTTAATAAAGATTATATGTATACCGTACCGGCAAATATTGCAGGGCTTCCTGGTATGTCCATACCCTGCGGTGTGGATAAGGATGGTCTTCCCATAGGTTTACATCTTGTTGCAAAGCCTTTTGGAGAAAGTACCTTGCTAAAACTTGCATATACTTTTGAACAAAACACAAATTTTCATAAAAACAGGGCCAGGATTTGAGGTGAAGACTAAATGGAATATGAAGTTGTTATAGGTCTTGAAGTTCATGCGGAGCTTTCTACAAAATCTAAAATATTTTGTTCTTGTACAACAGAGTTTGGAGGGGATGTTAATACCCATATTTGTCCGGTTTGTACAGGTATGCCCGGTACTCTTCCGGTTTTAAATAAAAAAGTGGTGGAATATGCAGTACGTGCAGGTCTGGCTACAAATTGCAGTATTTCTGAATACAGCAAGCTGGACAGAAAAAACTATTATTATCCTGACACTCCAAAAGCCTATCAAATATCCCAGTATGACATACCAATTTGCCATGGTGGATATATTGACATAGATATAAATGGCAGGGAAAAAAGAATAGGTATTACCAGGATACATATTGAGGAAGATGCAGGAAAACTTATGCACGATGATAAAGGAGAAGCATCTTTCATAGACTATAACAGAAGCGGTGTTCCACTAATAGAAATTGTGTCAGAACCTGATATGCGTTCAGCTGAAGAAGCAAAAGCATATTTAGAATCATTAAAGGCTATACTTGAATATATCAATGTATCTGACTGCAAAATGCAGGAAGGATCCTTTAGGGCAGATGTAAACCTTTCTGTAAGAAAAAAAGGTGAAAGTAAACTTGGTACCAGGACTGAAATGAAAAACTTAAGTTCATTCAGGGCTGTTGTAAGAGCCATTGAATATGAAGCAGCACGCCAGATTGAAGAAATTAAAGCAGGAAGGGAAATTGTGCAGGAGACAAGACGCTGGGATGAAGGGAAAAATATGAGTTTTTCCATGAGAAGTAAGGAAGAAGCTCAAGATTACAGGTTTTTTCCCGAACCTGATTTAGTGCCTGTTGTAGTTGATGCAAAGTGGAAGGAAGAAATTAAAAACAGCCTTCCTGAACTTCCGAGGGACAGGATGAAGAGATACATTAATGATTTTTCACTTCCTCAATATGATGCATCTATTATCACCGGTTCAAAAAAGCTGGCGGATTTTTTTGAAGAAACAGCAAAAAAAAGCAATAATGCAAAGGCGGCAAGCAATTGGATAATGGGAGAAGTTTTGAGGGTTTTGAAAGAAAAACAAATGGAAGTTGAAGAAATACCTTTTCCTCCAAAGTACCTTGCAGAACTTATAATATTAATTGATAAAGGGGTAATTAGCGGGACTATTGGAAAAACGGTTTTTGAAGAAATGTTCAAAAGCGGGAAAAATCCTGAAACTATAGTGGAGGAAAAAGGTCTTAAAGTTATAAATGATGAGGGGCAAATATTTAATATTGTTTCTGAAGTTTTAAAGAAAAATTCTAAATCCGTTGAAGATTATAAAAACGGAAAAAAGAGAGCTTTTGGTTTTTTAGTGGGACAGGTTATGAAGGAGACGGGAGGAAAGGCAGATCCTAAAATTGTAAATGAAGTTTTAAAAAAAGAATTAGAAAAAAGTGCTGATTAAAATAAGCTGTTAATTAGAATATATAAAACCAGAAGTTAATTAGATGAAGTTAATCAGATAAAATAGAAGTTAATTATAATAAGATGCCAATGAAAGGTTTGATGGTCATGAAAAAGAAATTTCCGGTAAAATTAATATTTTATATAGCAGTGGTTTTTTTCTCATTTTTATATAATGCTACCCTTGGAAAGGTGGTATTAGGTGTATTTATTCTGTATATGCTTTTTTCTAACAGAAATATTTTTTATGAAATTTCTGCAACTAAAGCATATAAGAATAATCAATTAGAAAAAGCATTAGGTCTTTTTGAAAAGGCAGCAAAGACAACTCAAAACCCAAGACCTAAGATAACTTACGGCTACTTATTACTCAAAACGGGAGACATTGAAAAATCATCCCAGGTATTTAAAGAAATGATTGACTCTGATATTGATATAGACAGCAAGATGAAGGCAAAATCCAATTATGCCCTGGTATTGTGGAAAAGTGGCGACATAGACGGTGCAATTAATCTTTTAGAAGAAGTTTTGTCAGAGTATACCAGTACAGTTGTGTATGGAAGTTTAGGATATCTTTATATTTTAAAAGGAGATTTAGAAAAGGCTGTCGAATTTAATGAGAAAGCATATAATTACAATGATTCTGACCCTATTATACTTGATAATTTAGGGAATGCTTACTATTTAGCAGGTAATCTTTCTAAATCAGAAGAAATGTATAAAGAATTGATGAAGTTAAACCCTCAGTTTCCAGAGGCCTATTACAATTACAGTCTCCTTTTAAAAAAACTCGGAAGGTTTAATGAAGCTTTGGAAAATATGAAAAAAGCAGATAATTTTAATTTGTCTTTTTTGAGCAACTTGACAAAATCAGACATAGAAAAACACATAAAGGAAATAGAGGATATTATAGCAAGAGAGCAATAAATGCGCAAAAAAGCTAAAAAATTGGCAATATCTTAATTAAAATGAATTTTACTGTAGAACTAATGAAATACTGAATCTTGTATACAATAAACATTTTGTTATATAATTAATAAGGTTATTTGTTTACTTTGAAAGGGGTAGAGTTTATGAGTTTTATTGAAAAATTAATTGAACGTGCAAAATCTGATGTCAAAACAATTGTATTACCTGAAGGTACAGACAAAAGAGTTGTACAAGCTGCATCTATGATTAAAGAGCAGGGAATTGCCAACGTTGTACTTGTAGGAGACGAGGATGAGATTTTAAAATTAGCTGATGGTTTAGATCTTTCAGGTATAAAGATAGAAAACCCGTTAAAGTCAGATAAGACAGAAGAGTATTCAAAAATTTTTTATGAGCTGAGAAAATCTAAAGGCATTTCTTTAGAACAGGCTGCAGAATTTATGAAAAACCCTCTCTATTTTGGAGTAATGATGGTGAAAAACGGAGATGCAGACGGAATGGTGGCAGGGGCTGCCAACTCAACAGCAGACACACTAAGACCTGCACTTCAAATACTAAAGACCGCACCGGGAACAAAATTAGTTTCAGCATTTTTTGTAATGGTGGTACCAGATTGTGAGTATGGAAAAGATGGTACATTTATTTTTGCCGATTGCGGGTTGGTGGAAAACCCTGATGCAGAACAATTGTCAGAGATTGCAATAGCTTCCGCCAAATCTTTCAAAACCCTTGTACAAGAAGAACCTAAAGTTGCAATGCTTTCCTATTCCAGTTACGGCAGTGCTAAAAGTGAATTAACTGAAAAAGTAATAAATGCAACGAAACTTGCACAAGAAAAAGCACCTGATATTGCCATTGATGGTGAATTACAAGCGGATGCGGCATTAGTACCTGCTATAGCAAAGAAAAAAGCACCGGGAAGTAATGTGGCAGGATGTGCAAATGTACTTATTTTCCCTGATTTAAACTGTGGGAATATTGCATATAAACTGACAGAGAGATTAGGAAAAGCAGAAGCTTACGGACCTATTACCCAGGGAATTGCAAAACCTGTAAATGACCTTTCAAGAGGCTGTAGTGCAGAAGATATTGTTGGAGTGGTGGCAATTACTGCTATCCAGGCTTAGGGATAAATTATTTATAGTTAAATGTAAAAGGTTTTTAGGTGGAGTGAGTGCAAAAATACTACTGTAAACTCCACCTTAACCTTAGTAAAGGGCTTTATTTTTAAATAAAACAGGGAATTTTAAAAATTATAAGTGAAGAAATTAATTAGAATAAAACTATAAAGAGAGGAGTTAAATAAAATGAAAGTACTGGTTATTAATACCGGAAGTTCATCACTAAAATACCAATTAATTGATATGACCAATGAAAATGTACTTGCAAAAGGAGTATGCGAAAGGATTGGTCTTGAACAGTCTTTTTTAAAACATTCAAAAATAGGTGAAAATGCCGTTGTTATTGAAAAAGATTTGTATAACCACAGATTAGCCATAAAAGAGGTTATAAATGCATTAACTGACGATAAAATCGGTGTAATTAAAGATATGAGTGAAATATCCGCTGTAGGTCACCGTGTTGTACACGGGGGAGAAAAATTTTATCAATCTGTAATAATTGATGATGAAGTAAAGAAAGCAATAGAAGAGTGTTCTGAGCTTGCTCCCCTTCACAATCCTTCAAACATTGTAGGAATAGAGGCGTGCAAGCAAATAATGCCTGATGTTCCCATGGTTGCGGTTTTTGACACTGCATTTCATCAAACAATGCCAAGACATGCCTATATTTATGCCCTTCCATATGAAATATATGAAAAATACCGCTTAAGAAGATATGGATTTCACGGGACATCCCATAAATATGTTTCAGAAAGAGCTGCCCAGATGTTAAACAGACCGATAGAGGAGCTAAAAATTATTACATGCCATTTAGGTAACGGGGCCAGCATTTGTGCTGTTAAATACGGAAAATCAGTTGAAACTTCCATGGGATTTACCCCTCTTCAAGGTTTGTGTATGGGAACACGCAGTGGTACCATTGACCCGGCGGTAATATCCTTTTTAATGGAAAAGGAGAAGATGACGGTTAAAGACATAAGTGACTTTTTAAATAAAAAGTCCGGAGTTCTTGGGGTATCAGGGGTCAGCAGCGATTTTAGGGATATACAGGAAGCAGCTGAAAACGGAAATGACAGGGCACAACTTGCATTGGATATATTCTGCTACAGGGTAAAAGGCTTTATAGGGGACTATGCAGCTATTATGAACGGTGTTGACGCTGTAGTATTTACTGCAGGTATCGGGGAAAACAATGATTATGTGAGAAGCAAAATATTAACTGATATGGACTTTTTTGGAATAAAAATAGATGAAGAGAAAAATAAAGTCAGAGGAGAAGAAATGGACATAAGTACTCCGGATGCAAAAGTAAGAACTCTTGTTATACCAACAAATGAAGAACTTGCTATTGCGAGGGAAACTGTGAGACTGATAAAAAACGGTAATTAATACTTAAATCTTTATTAAGGACTGTCAGGAGAAGCTTATTTACCAACTCATGACAGTCCTATTTGCTGGTTGGATACTTTTAAAAATCTATGGTATTATATATATAACAGATATAATTTAGAAAGGTTTTAAATGGCAAAAAATCCTCCATAATAGTTTCATAAATTAACCCTGCTAAAACAATGGACAACTCTAAATGATATCTGATAAAATATAATTATCAACATAAAAAATAAATGTGTTATGTAACATAAAAATATATATGAATTGGTTGATAAGTTTGGTTAATAAATAAAATTTATTTATATACATTTTTAGGGGTAAGGAGGAGTATTATGGAGGTAGGCAAACTGTCCAAAAGAGTTTGGGCATATCTTTTTGACATCATTATTGTGACAGGCATTTATGCAGGCATTTTAGTGGTTTTACATGCATTGGGGAAGGACATACCAATTAAAGGGGTTATAGAGAGAAATCCCAACGATTTAGCACTGATGTATCTGACTTTTGGATTGTTGTATTTATTTTATGAAGTGGCTTTTTTATCTTCAAATTTTTCAACCACTCCAGGGAAGCTGATTTTGAATCTTCAGGTTATTTCCTGTAAAAAGAGCACTATTTTTGATGCATTAATCAGGTCCTGTATCAAAGTTGTGGCTACTTTAACTCAAATAGTACCGGTTATATTTTTTATTTTGTCCATATTCACAGCAAACAAGCAGGCAGTACACGATATAGCGGCAGATACAATTGTTATGCAGAGAAAAAAAAGACGTGTTGTCCGTACCACCAATAGAGACCCCAGTGTGGATTTATTTGAAGAGATGAAGAGAAGAGGGCTTAAGACATATAGTGAACAGGTGGCACTGGCAAAAGAATTAAATTTGTATAAAGGAAAAAAGCAGGCTGCTACACCTTCATATGCCTGGCTGGGGGTTTTAATTTTTGTTTTTTCCATTGTGTGTGCTATGTTTTTTGTCAGCTTTTTCTATTCAGATATTAAAGCTATAGCCAGCACTGTTACCATGTAATGGAATAACCAATTTTAGAATTTATACTAAAATATACTTTTAGATGATAAAAAAAGCAAGAAAAAACCTGGGTTTTTTCTTGCTTTTTGATAATAGAATTGATAATCTAAATAGAAGCAGTGCTTTATTTTCCGGAGGTGCAATAGGTGAAATCAAAAAATGTACAAAAGAAAAAAAAGCAACAAAAGCTTAAGAAACAACAAAAGAAAAGAGGGATAAAGAAGTACAATAATGAAATAGCAGGCATATTGATGCTGGCTGCAGGTCTTATATTGTTTTCAAGTATTTTTTTTGAAAACTCAATGGGGCCTTTTGGTTCATATATGAAAAACATAACATTAGGACTTATGGGGGCACCGGGGTTTTTGATACCTATTTTAGCTATAGTTTATTCTGGTTTGCTTATTTTCAAAAGAAATAATCCTGACATGAATTTAAAATTTATATATATATTTGTACTTATACTGATATTATCTGCTTTAGTCCAGGCAGGTTTTTATAAAGAAGATGATTATGTTGGAAAGAGCGCAATTTCCTGCATAAAAAAGTTTTATTTAGACGGGAAAGCTTTAGCAGGGGGAGGAGTGTCAGGAGGACTTATAAGCATTCCTTTTCTTTTGATGTTTAAAGGTTTAGGGACAATAATTATTCTTACTTCTGCAGCAATAATAGATATTATACTTATTACAAATGTGTCCATTGCAGGGGCAATAATTAAAGTTAAAGATGCTGTATTGGGGTTCTTTAATAAGTTAGAAAATAAATTCAAACTAAGTGATAAGGAAATAAAAGATGAGCTTATTGAAGATTATAATGAGCCTGATATTGTTATGAATGGTGAGAAACTCCCTAAAGTAATTGATTTTAACGTACTTAAAGAAAAAGATGGCAGAGGAAAGCAAAAGAAAACCCTTTACACAGAAGAACAAGTATTGGAAAAAGTGGATGTTGAAAGTGAAGAAGTGGGTTTTATAGTGGAAGATATTAAAAAAAGCGAGAGTTCTCAAGAGACTGTAGAGGAAATGGCGGACAGCGTAAGTGAGGAGATACAATCAAAAGTAAAAATTAGCATTGAATATAAATATCCTGATATAAGCCTATTAAATAACAGTCCGGGAATAAATAGTGATGCAATAAACTACAGGAAAACTGCACTAAAAGGAGCTAAAAAGCTTGAAGAGACGCTAAAGAGCTTTGGAGTAGATGCAAGGGTGATAAATGTAAGTGTGGGACCTGCTGTTACAAGGTATGAGCTGCAGCCAAGTGCAGGTGTTAAAGTGAGCAAAATAGTGGGGTTGTCCGATGATATATGTTTAAATCTTGCAGCCTCAGGGGTGAGGATAGAGGCTCCCATTCCAGGGAAGGCGGCCATTGGAATTGAAGTGCCCAACAAGGAAGTAATTCCTGTATTTTTGAGGGAGGTTATAGAATCTAAAGAATTTAAAAATTTCCCTTCCAATCTTGCTTTTGCACTAGGAAAGGATATTACGGGACATAACACTGTGGCAGATATAGCCAAAATGCCTCACCTTCTGATAGCCGGTGCTACAGGTTCAGGTAAAAGTGTCTGTATAAACAGTCTTATCATAAGCCTTCTTTACAAATCCTCCCCAAATGAAGTAAAGCTTTTGATGATTGACCCTAAAGTGGTTGAATTGGGGATATATAATGGAATTCCACATCTTTTAATACCTGTTGTTACAGATCCTAAAAAAGCAGCCGGGGCATTAAACTGGGCTGTTCAGGAGATGGAGGAAAGGTATAAGCTTTTTGCCAAAAAAGGTGTCAGGGATATCAAAGGGTATAATGCTGCGGTAAATGCAGATGAAGGGGAAGAAACCCTGCCCCAGATAGTTATAATTATAGATGAACTTGCAGATTTAATGATGGTTGCACCCGGTGATGTGGAAGATGCAATATGCAGGCTGGCTCAAATGGCACGTGCCGCAGGGATGCATCTTGTAATTGCCACACAAAGACCGTCGGTAAATGTAATAACAGGTGTTATAAAGGCAAATATACCGTCCAGGATTGCTTTTGCCGTTACTTCCCAGGTGGATTCAAGGACTATAATTGACATGGCAGGGGCTGAAAAACTTCTTGGAAAAGGGGATATGCTTTTTTATCCGGTGGGGGCGCCAAAACCTGTGAGGGTAAAAGGAGCCTTTGTGTCTGACCAGGAAGTGGAAAGGGTTGTGGAATATATTAAATCCCAGGGTGATGCAGAATATGATGAGGACATAATAGAGGAAATTAACACAGAACGTGAAGTAATGGACGGAGCTTCTGATGATGCGGATGAATTATTGCCCCAGGCAATAGAGCTTGTCGTTGAAGCGGGACAGGCCTCTGTATCCATGATACAGAGAAAGTTTAAAGTAGGATATGCAAGGGCTGCCAGAATTGTGGATCAGATGGAAGAGAGGGGCATTGTGGGAGGTTTTGAAGGCAGCAAACCAAGACAGGTTTTAATTACCAAACAGCAGCTTCAGGAGTTGGAAATGCGGGACGGAAAGTAAAGCAAAATTGACAATACAGGCAGAATGAAATAAAATTAAGAGGGTTTAAAGAATTTTTTAAAAAATTTTTAAAATATAAGAGGAGCAGGAAAAATGGGATGTAAGGTATTAAATGGAAGAGAATTGGCAACAAGAATAAAAAGTGAATTAAAATCAGAAGTGGAGGCACTTAAAAAGAAGGGGATATTTCCAGGGCTTGCTGTAATAATTGTTGGAAATGACCCGGCATCAAGGGTATATGTTAATTCAAAAAAGAAGGCATGTGAAGAGATTGGGATACAATCTTTTGAATATGCATTAGATGAAGATACCGGTGAAGAGGAGTTAATTGGATTAATAAATAAATTAAATAAGGATGATAAAGTTAATGGGATACTGGTACAATTGCCGCTTCCAAAGCAAATTAATGAGGATAAAGTGATTAATTCAATTGACCCTAAAAAAGATGTGGATGCTTTTCATCCTGTGAATGTAGGAAAACTTATGACTGGAAACCCGGTATTTTTACCTTGTACTCCGGCAGGTGTTATGGAGTTAATAAAAGAAAGCGGGATTGACATTACAGGGAAAGAATGTGTAGTTATCGGAAGAAGCAATATTGTTGGAAAACCCATGGCAGTGCTTTTGCTGTCTCAAAACGGGACTGTTACAGTTTGTCATTCTAAAACTGCCAATTTAGAGGAAAAAATTAAAAATGCCGATATTATAGTTGCGGCTGTGGGTAAACCTGAATTTATAAAAGGAAATTTTATTAAACCTGGTGCAATTGTAATAGATGTGGGTATAAATAGATTAGAGGGCAAAAAACTTGTAGGTGATGTGGAATTTGAAACAGCAAAGGAAGTTGCATCAGCAATAACCCCGGTTCCGGGAGGGGTTGGGCCTATGACCATTGCCATGCTTATGAAGAACACAGTAAAGGCGGCTGTATTTCAGAAAGAGGGTATTTAAGCATTGCTAAAGGACAGTATTTTAAAATATCAGGACCAGCTTCAAAGTATCAAAAAGAAATATGAGAAAAGCAAAAATTATTATTATCAGCAAAAGGGAAAAAAAGAGCAGTTGTCAGAGCAGCGTTCAAAGCTTGAAAAAATGCTTCAAAGGTGTATTGACAATATAGAGCTTTTGGATAAAGTCAGGATACTTTTAGGTCGGGTTTCGGAATTTGCAAGGGAACAAGCCAGGGTTCAGATAGAGTCACTGGTTACAAACTGTCTCCAGTTTATTTTTGATACTAATTTGGAGTTTAGGATTGAAATTAATGAAGTAAGAGGAAGACCGGAGGCGGAGTTTTTTGTCATCAGTAATTATACAGGACAGGTTATAAAGACAAAACCTCAGGATGCAAGGGGAGGAGGAGTGGTAGATATTATATCATTGGCAATCAGGATTGCCATGCTGGAATGCAGTGTTGATGAAATTAAAGGGCCTGTTATTTTAGATGAGCCTGCAAAGCATGTCAGCGATGAATATATTGTACAGGTCTCTGAATTTTTAAAACAAGTTGCATTGATGTTTAATAGACAGGTAATAATGGTTACTCATAACAATCATTTGAAAGAAATGGCAGATAATTGGTATAAAGTTGAAATGGTTGATGGTATAAGTATAGTGAAAACAGAGGATACAGAAGTACATTTTTAGAACAAAATGTACAAAATATAAGAGTGTAAGGCAATTGATTCTTGACATAAAAATTAAAAAAGTTTAAAATGAAAAAGTATGCATGTGTAATTTTTTTTTACACATAAGCTTGTCCATTGAAAACTGAATAAGGAGGTGTGTGCTATAAATTTTTTTATTGGATTAGGCATTGGCATAGTAATTGCAGTAATTGCTTCAATTATTGCTTCAGGAATAAGTTTTAAAAAAGGAATTGAATTCAGGAAGAAAAAAGCAGAGGCCGAAATAGGCAGTGCTGAAGAAGAGGCAAAAAGGATAATCAGCGAAGCTGAAAAAGTAGCTGAAGCCAAAAAAAGGGAAGTGCTGCTTGAGGCCAAGGAAGAAGTTCATAAAAGCAGGGTTGAACTTGACAGGGAAATAAAGGACAGAAGGAATGAGCTTCAGAGACAAGAGAGACGTCTGGTTCAAAAAGAAGAGACCTTAGACAGAAAGCTTGACATGATAGAGCAAAAGGAAGAGCATTTAAATAAGAAAACAAAGGAAATTCAAGAACTGGAAGAAAAGACTCTGGAGCTTCAGAATAAGCAGATTGAAGAGCTGGAGAGAATATCAGGGCTTTCAGTTGATGAAGCTAAAGAAGTCCTTTTGAAAAAAGTCGAAAGTGAAGTTAGACATGATATGGCCGCTCTTGTCAAGGAGATTGAAAACAAGGCAAAAGATGAAGCAGATGCAAAGGCAAAGGAAATAATTGCCATGGCAATTCAAAAGTGTTCTGCCGATCACGTTTCAGAAGTTACTGTTTCTGTTGTTCCGCTACCAAATGATGAAATGAAGGGGAGAATAATAGGTAGGGAAGGTAGAAATATCAGGACTTTAGAAACACTTACGGGAATTGATCTTATCATTGACGATACGCCAGAGGCAGTTATATTGTCAGGATTTGATCCCATTAAGAGAGAGGTTGCAAGGATTGCCCTTGAAAAACTCATTCTCGATGGTAGGATACATCCTGCAAGAATTGAAGAAATGGTGGATAAGGCCAAGAAAGAAGTGGAAAACTCCATCAGGCAGGAAGGAGAAAATGCCACTTTTGAAACTGGGGTACATGGTTTACATCCTGAATTAGTTAAGCTTTTAGGAAAGCTTAAATTTAGAACCAGTTACGGTCAAAATGTACTGACTCACTCCATTGAGGTGGCTCATTTAGCAGGTATAATGGCCGCTGAGCTTGGAATGGATGTAAACTTAGCAAAGAGAGCCGGATTACTTCATGATATAGGAAAAGCTGTTGACCATGAAGTGGAAGGTTCCCATGTAACCATTGGAGCTGATTTAGCTAAGAAGTACAGGGAAAGCCCGGAAGTGGTAAATGCCATTGCATCACATCATGGGGATACAGATGCAACTACTTTAGTAGCTGTTTTAATCCAGGCTGCTGACTCAATTTCAGCAGCAAGACCTGGCGCAAGAAGGGAGACACTGGAGTCTTATATTAAGAGAGTGGAAAGACTAGAGGAAATAGCCAATTCTCATGAATTAGTTGACAAGTCTTTTGCTATTCAGGCCGGTAGGGAAGTACGAATAATGGTTAAAGCAGATGAGGTTACTGACCAGGGAATTCCTTTACTTGCAAGAGAAATAGTTGAAAAGATTGAACAAGAACTTGACTATCCAGGTCAAATAAAAGTAAATGTTATAAGAGAAACCAGACACATTGAGTATGCTAAATAAATAGGTTATAATTAGTAAAATAAAATTTTAGGTGGAGTTTTACTCCACCTAAAATTTTAAAAATAATTAGCATAAGAAAATCAAGTATTTGGAAGTGTGCAAAAATAAATCCAGGAGTATTAAAAAAATAAATCAGGGAGGAAATGCGGTTTAAGCGTAGAAATGGAGGATGTACATTGAACATACTGTTTATTGGAGATATTTTTGGAAATCCAGGCAGAAAAGTGACAAAAGAAATGATTAGGAGGCTAAAAAAAGAAAGAGAGATAGATTTTTTCTTTGCCAACGGTGAAAATGCAGCAGGGGGCAGCGGGATTACATACGTTGTTGCCCAGGAATTATATAGCGCTGGAATTGACGGCATAACACTAGGGAATCATACATGGTCCAAAAAAGAAATTGTAAACTTTATTTCCACAGATAAATGTATGGTAAGACCGGCTAATTACCCGCCGGAACTTCCAGGCAGCGGTTCTACAATAATAAAGGGCAAGGTAGGGCTGCTTAACCTTATGGGAAGGGTATATATGAACAGCATAGATTGTCCTTTTAAAGCAGCTGAGAGGGAAATTGCCCATTTAAAAGAATCCGTTAAAGTTATTGTTGTAGATATGCATGCGGAGGCAACTTCAGAAAAATATGCCCTTGGATGGTTTTTGGATGGAAAAGTAAGTTGCGTTTTGGGTACTCATACCCATGTTCAAACTGCAGATGAAAAAATATTGCCATCAGGAACAGGTTATATTACCGATGTTGGAATGACAGGACCTTATGAAGGGGTCATTGGAGTAAAAAAAGATACAATTATAGATAAATTCATAACACATATGCCGGCAAGGTTTGAAGTGGCACAAGGAAAAGTACAGTTTAATGCTGTATATCTTGAAATTGATGACAATACGGGTAAAACCCTTAATATAGAGAGGATTTTCAAAGTTTTAGAAGTGTGACATAGTAAAAAGAGGATTTTTAAAGTTTTTGTAGAATATTAATATTATATAGTAATAAATTATGCACTTATTGCCAGCATGTCAACAAACTTTGTGAATGTGCAATTATCCGTAAACCAAAAAAGGGGGTAGAAGAACCATGAGCATCTTAAAAGTTTCAGCAAAATCCAGTCCAAACTCTATAGCAGGAGCGTTAACAGGATTCATCAAAGAAGAGGGAACAGCTGAGATTCAAGCAGTTGGAGCAGGAGCATTAAACCAAGCGATAAAAGCAATCGCCATAGCAAGAGGTTTTGTTGCCCCACTTGGAATTGAGCTGGTTTGTATTCCGGCCTTCACAGAAGTTGAGATTGATGGACAGGAGAAGACCGCAATAAGGCTTATTGTTGAGCCGAGGAAATAGTCAGACGTAAACTTAAAAGACCAAACCTGGAGATTATCATTAAAATCTTTAGGTTTGGTCTTTTTTATGCTTAAAAACTGATAATAAAAGTCGGCAATTTAATAAGAGGCTGGCAAATGCAGAAGATTTAAAAAAATAGTCATTGACCTTGGAGAAATAATAAGTTAGATTAGTAAATAGCAGATAAAAGACAAATGGTATATTCAGGAACTTTAAAACAATGTAATTATAAATGAGGTAACTATACCGGCAGAGGAAAGGATTGAATTTTGTGAGAATAAGGGGATTTACATTTGTATTTTTAATGGTTTTATGTTTTGTTTTTTTCTTTTTAAATTCCGCTGTCTTTGCAGAAGAAGTGGGGGAAATAATGCAAGAAGAAGATAAACTGCCAAAACAAGTGCGGGCAGTGGTTTTAAACGCATATCAGGTGGAAAATGAGGAAAAGGAGTATTCAGGTGGGATTTTAGAAATAAAAACCCAGATGCTAGAAGTAAAAATACTCAAAGGTCCTCATAAAGGTAAAATTATAAAGGCTCAGAACTCACTAAATAGTTTTAATGATGCATATAATATAACAATTTCACGAGGACAAGAGGTTTTTGTTTATATTAATGAGGCGGAAGACGGTTCTATAGAAAGTGCTTATGTTGCTGAAATAGTCAGGGATAAGTATATTTTATACCTTCTAATGGCTTTTATATTGTCAATGCTTGTAGTTGGCAGAATGAAAGGGTTTAAAGCACTGATTTCCCTTGCCATTACTTGTATTGCAGTTATTTATATTATGCTTCCCTTACTTTTAAAAGGTTATAATCCTATAATTGTTTCTGTGCCTGTATGCGTAGGAGTTATAGTTATAACCCTTTTACTGGTAAGCGGTTTTAATAAAAAATCCTTTGCTGCAATTATTGGTACAGCAGGGGGAGTTATCATTGCAGGTGTAATTGCCCTTTTAATGGGGTATTTTACAAATATGACGGGACTGGGAAGTGAAGAGGCTCAAATGCTTCAATTTACACCGTTAGATATAAAATTTAATTTTAAAGGGCTTCTCTTTGCAGGGATTTTAATAGGTGCTATGGGAGCCATTATGGACGTTGGTATTTCAATTGCCTCTTCTTTAACAGAGATAGCTGCAGCAAAAGAAGATATAAGTACAAAGGATTTGATAAAATCAGGTATGAATGTGGGGCGGGACATATTAGGCTCTATGTCAAATACCTTGATTTTAGCATATACAAGCGCATCAATTCCTCTTTTATTACTTGCTATGGCATACAAGGTTTCATTTATTGAGATGGTAAACTGGGAAGTTGTAGCAAGTGAGATAGTGAGGGCTTTATCAAGCAGTATAGGATTGGTGATAACTGTGCCCCTTACTGCAGTTGCGGCGGCAACTCTTTTAAATAAAAAGAATGCTGAATTTGATGAGGATTAATAAAATTAATTAAAAAGCAGGTGATAATGATGGAAATCCGGGAAAAACTAAATAGATTAAAAGAAATATTAAAAGATATGGAAAAAGTGGCGGTAGCCTTTTCAGGAGGGGTGGACAGTACTTTTTTACTGAAGGTTGCCCATGATGTATTAGGGGATGGTGCTGTTGCTATAACAGCCAGGTCTTTAAGTTTTCCTGAAAGGGAATACCGGGAAACTGTAGAGTTTACAAAGAAGCATGGAATAAAGCATATAGTAATAGATTCTAAAGAGCTTGAAAAAGAAGAAGTTTATAATAATTCCGTTGACAGGTGCTATTATTGCAAATATGAAACTTTTTCTAAAATGTTTGAAGTTTTAAAACTTAAAAACATTAAATATCTTTTGGAAGGTTCAAATGTAGATGATTTATCAGATTACAGGCCGGGACTTAGGGCAATAGAAGAACTTAAAGTATTAAGTCCTTTAAAAATGGCTGGATTTAAGAAAGATGATATAAGGGAATTGTCAAGGGAGATGAATTTACCAACATGGGATAAGCCTTCCTTTGCCTGCCTGTCTTCAAGGTTTCCCTATGGTCATAAAATAACGGCTGAAAAGCTGAAAATGGTGGAGGAGGCAGAGGAATATCTGTTAGATTTAGGCTTCAGGCAGGTAAGAGTAAGGCATCATGGTGATATAGCCCGCATTGAGGTGGCTCCAAATGAAAGACTGAAACTTTTAAATGAAAAATTAATGGACGACATATCAGATAAATTTAGCAAAATCGGTTTTATATATACAGCTCTGGATTTAAAAGGATATAGAACAGGCAGCATGAACCAAACTTTGGATTTAAAAAGTAAATGATTTATTTCATTATGTAAATTTTTTTCTCCATAAACCTCCTAAAGTGTAACCTTTTTAATAATACCTAATATAATGATAGTGTAGATGATTATATCAATAGAACTCAAAGATTAGCACAGATAAAAAAATGGATAAATTACAGAAGGTATGAGGAATTTTTTGAGGTATTATGTAAAAAGGAGGTTTTTTTATGTCTAGCGAACGTGGTCCTAGAATTGAAGCTGGTCAGATTTTAAATCCAAGTTGTTTCCCACCACCTAATGAGCTGGTATGTATACAAGTTCCAAAAGTATTTGACCAGGTTGCATTGAGAGATTGCATTACCAGGACAGTTGTCCTTAAAAAAGGCGGTGATGTATGTCATCCGTCATTTACCTTTGAAGGAGCTACTGATTTTACAATTGTTGAAGTCAAAGTTATATCAAAAACAGATTCACTTACAAAACCAGGCTATAAAAAACTAAAGCTGTTTGTTAAAATAAGATATACAATTCACTATTCTGACGGTTCAGAACAATTAGAACAGGTTGATGAAGCTGCTTTTAACCTGACAGTAAATGAGATTTACTGTCCAAATTGCATATCCCAGTCAGGGTCTGCAAAAACATGTGACAATTTCTGGGATGATGGCAGGAAGAAGAAAAAACGTGAAGCAGAAGGTTCCATCATAAAAGTAGAAGCATTAGCAGAAGCTTTTAACGATATGCTTAACCAGGCTACAGGAATGTTAACCATTGATATAGGAGTATTCTTTATTGTTAAATGTGAATGTGTTGTACAATTATTAATACCTTCATACGGATATTGCCCAGTGCCTCCGGAACAGAATGTAACCCATTCTCAAAACTGCAAGACATTTGTTGACAGAAAGAAAACACCATTTCCTACTAGATTTTTCCCAGAACAAAAATGGAATCCATTAGACCAAAAGAGGGAGTATTCAGAAGACTAAATCCGGGGTGAGTTTATGGAATACTATTATGCAGGTGTAGAAATAAGGTCTCATGCTTTTATACTTGAGAGGAGACTGAAGGATGAAGGTATAAAGTGTGAAATAACTTACATGCCCCGGGAGTTAATGACAGACCTTTGTAATCTGGGAGTTAGATTTCAACATGAAAATCTTAGAAAAGCAATTGATATAATAAGACACTTAGGATTGCCAGGATGTAAATTATACAAAGAAGTAGTAACACCTGACAGGTTATATTACTATGATATTCATGTATAGGTTTTAAAAACACCCCTATGTACCCCCACAAAGGGCTGTGATTTAAAGGCAGCTTAAAATCTCCTTTTCACAGCTCCTTTTTTTGCTTTTTATATATTTAGTTAATAGACTTAGATATAAAAATCCATATAAAATTTAAAAGGAATAAGATATACAAAAATTCCCTGAACTATCTTATATAATTTATTTTATAAGTTCAGGGAATTTTTTATTATATAAAAAATTTACCACCTAATATTTATTTACCTATGGTAAAAAAATATTTATTTACTTTTAGAAAAATATCCTTTGTACCAGTGAATGGTGTCTATGAGTCCGTCTGTTAGTGAGAATTTTGTGCCCCAGTTTAAATTGTTTTTTAATTTGTAACTGTTTAAAACACAGCGGCTTATGTTTTCAGCTTTTGTTTTGTCATATGGTTTTCCTGAAAGCCTTAAAAGTTCCTGGGCTATTTCATAGTCTGAAAGCTCATATCCGGAACCTATATTGTAAATTTCACCCACTTTTCCATAAAACAATATTCTTATTAAAGCTACACAATTATCTAAAACATGAATCCATTCCCTTCTTACAGAAGCATCCTTTTTAATAGGAATTTCCGTGTTATTTAAAATATTATAAATACAAGACGGAATAAATTCATTTATATTTTGGAAAGGTCCATAGTTTTGGCAGCTTCTTGCTATTATTGCTGGAAAACCATAGGAGTCATAAGAGGATTTTACAATGAGGTCAGCACTGGCCTTTGATGCTGCATAAGGATTTTGGGGGGATATGTTAGAATCCTCTATAAAAAATACACCATCATTGTAAGTACTTCCATATACCTGATAGGTAGATGGCTGGATAAAAAGTTTTCCTTTAAAATTCTGTTTGCTCCAAAAATATCTGGCGCTCTCTAATAGGGTGAGGGTGCCAAGTACATTGGTTTGTGAAAATGCAATAGGATTTGCAAGGCTTTTGTTGACGTTTGTTTCTGCAGCAAAATTAATTATTACATCTGGTCTGTGTCTTTTTATTACATAGTTAACAAGCTCTTGATTACAAATGCTCCCATTTACAAAATGATATCTTGGCGACCTTTCTAGTTCTTTAAGATTGTTAAGATTAGATGAAGGACCAAGATTATCCATATTTATAATAAGAAAATTTTTATTCCTGCGAATAAAAAATTTTATAAAATTGCTGCCTATAAAGCCTGCGCCTCCTGTTACAAGCAAAACTCTCATTTTAACCACATCCTTTAAGATAAGTGCATAAAGTTTATTCCCTATGTATTAAAAATTACTTGGGAAAAAACCATTATTGGCGGAAGGTTCATTTCTATTTTCTGCTTCTAAAGCAAGGGCTGTAATTTCTCCTCTGTTTGGGAAGGTATCAGGGTCGGTATTTTTTATAGGAGCAAATACCTCCTCTGCCACCCTTTGCCAGGTGTATTTCTCTAATGCTGTTTTTCTTGCATTTAAGCCAAGTTCTTCTGCCACATTAGGTCTTGATAAAAGATAATTTATATAATGGGAAAAAGAGTTAGGGTTGTTGTAGTCTTTAATGAGAAGCCCGTTTACTTCCTCTTCAAATATTTCCCCGTTTCCGCCCCTGTCAGTTGTTATAATTGGAAGACCGGCAGCCATTGCTTCATAGTGTACCCTGGCTAAAGGTTCTTCCCACTGGGAGGCACATACAAATATATCTCCTAAATTATAATACTGGGGCATTTCAGAAGGAGGTATAAATCCTGTAAAAACTACATTGTCAGAAATGTCATTGCAAAGGTTTCTGCAGTATATTCCGTATTCATCCTCTTCATTTTTTCCGTACCATTTGCTGCCTACAACAACAAGGGCGGTGTCAGGATATGTTTTTAGTACTTTTTTCATTGCAGATATAACAATATGAGTACCCTTTTTTGGGCTTAATCTGGTAACATGAAGAATTACTTTTTTATCCAATAAATTATATTGCTTTTTTAAAATTAATTTATTTGCCATCCCGGTGGAAGACCAGTTTGGGCTGTATTTTTCCACATTTACACCGGAATAAACCACATTTAGTTTGTCAGCTGATTCAGGATACAGCTTTTTTACCCCGTCAGCTATAAATTTACTTACAGTGTTTATAAATTCCACTCTTTTTATACACTGTTTTGCTTTAAATTCAGATATTTTATCAGGATGAAACATTTCATTGTGAAGACTTAAGCTAAATCCTGTCTTAGGGAGATTTTCACTTAAAAAAGGAACCCACCTCGGTCGGTTAAAAACGTGTACCAAGTCAAAGTCTAGATTTTCTAACAATTCTTTTATTTTTTTATAATAACCAGCAGGGATTTTTGCATTTACCCTAATAAACTTAACCCCGTCCACAGTTTCCTCCATAGGAAGGCTGGGGTGACTTAAACTAAAAACCGTTATATCGTGTTCTTTGGATATATACGGCAGTATTTCTGATATATATAGCTGAACTGCCCCGCCTGCAACAGGGGGAACAGGAAGTTTCTCTGTACAAATTAAAGCAATTTTCATTTTATTCACCTCTTTTTATTAAAGATTCAAGCAAAGGAACTTTTGACAATTCAAGTTTTGCGATTTTTTCTATTTTGCCGGAGTTTTCAACTTTATTGTTTTTAAAAATGTTTTTAACAATTCCATAAAACCAGTGAGGGTATAAAAGATCAATAAAAAGAATTTTCATTTCTTCAGGTGTAAGGGGATTTACTTTTGAATACCATTTTAAAATATCTAAAACAATGGACTTATCCCATTGCCCTCTGTTTTCTGATGTTTTACCTATTATTTTTCTAAGGTCCCTGCAGGGAATATCAAAAGTAACTCCGTCTAAGTCAATGACATATACGCCATCTTGGGTTAATAGAGCGTTTCCTTTTCCATAGTCCTGATGACACAGCACTATGCTGTCTGATTTTTCAGATGTTAATTGTTTGTAATATGATGATTCTAAAAGTTCCAAAGCCTTATCCGATAGTTTGGCTATATCGTCACAATATTTAAGAAATGTATTGTAGCTTGATATTTCTTGTTTTTCCTTTGCAATGCTTTTCCATGATACTATTTTTTTCCTCATAGATGCATATTGACCGGGGCGTTTGCCAAGTTTAGTAGATATTTTAGAATCAGCAGGAGGTACATACCCTTTTGAATACACATGGAATTTTGCAAGCCCTGTTATAGCCTTTTCTAAATCATTTAAATTATTAAAGTTAAGATCCTTGCCGTACAGCCACTCATATAATACAAAAAGCTGGCCATCTGTTTTTACAATAAGATTATTATTTTTGTCCTTTATTATACCAGGGACATTTCCACCGGACTTTTTGATATAGTTTTGAGCATTTACAGAAAACAAAGCTTTATCGTAAGCATCATAAGTATGTTTTAATCTTTTTAGACAAAATAAATTATTATTTGTCTTAACTTTCCACACTGTTTTTATATTTCCACTTTGAACTATATTGATTTCACCAGCTATTATGTTATATTCCTTTAGCACCCTCTTTGCCAGCTGGTGCAGGTGGTTTTTTTTGCTTTCCATACACTACATCCTTTCATTTTTACTGTTTGTCTAAAAAAATCTAATTAAGAGTGTTATAAGCCTGGTATTAATGAATCAAAACTATCTAGTACAGGGGAAAAGGTTTTTTCAAACTCACAAATTTCTTTTATTTTTTTAAGGTATTTATCAAAGCCCCATTCTTTGTCCCTTTGATAGTAAAATTTGCTCATGGCTCCTAAGAACAAATGAGGAAACATTAAGTCCAGTTTTACAACTTTCCATTCTGAATAAGAAAGGGGATTGGTAATTTGATAGGTATTGATAAATGTCTTTAGGAGCTCTAAACTCCACTTGCCGTTTTTCCTCATTATTTTATTTAAAAGCTTTCTTATATCCCTTGCAGGAATGTCTATTGTAAGGGAATCAGTGTCTAATACATAAACATCCCCGGTTGGCGAAAGTAAGAGATTTCCTGCGGCAAAATCCTGATGACAAAGCCCCCCGACCTTTTCCACTTTATCCACCCAGTCCTTATATTCTTTTCCTTTAAGACCTGATATAGCTTCCTTAGCCCTGTTATAAAAAAAGGGGAATTCCTTTATGATTATTTCTCCAATTTCCCCGCTTTGATTTTTGTTTAAATCCCTTTTGTAAAAGTTATTCATATCCTCCAGTCTCTTTGTATACTCATCAATCCATTTTCCAAGGTGCACTTTAGGCTTTGTACCTGCTTTTGGATGAAAATTTTGGGATGCTTTGTGAAATTTTGCAAGTTCTGTAACAACAATTTTAAACTCATTATCTGTTTTATATGAAGGATTTTTTCCCTTAGCTGCATCAGACAGTATGTAGCAGCTGTCATTTACCTTTACATAATCCTTTCCGTCTTTGGTTTTATTTATTGAAGGGATTTTAATACCATTATCACATAGGTGGTAGATGGCACTAATTATATATTTTAAAGTGTCTTCAGAGTTTGAAACCTTTTTTAAAACTTTAAAGTCATCTGAGGTATGTACCCACCATACCCCTTTTTTTTCTTTATAGGATTCATTTCTTATTTTTATTACATCTATATTGTATTTCCCCAGCACATATTCAAGAGGCTCTCTGGATATAGAAACCATGTTATATTTCCTCCTCTTTATTTAAATGTTCCAGGGGAAAGTTAAAACCATCCCCTGAACAATATAGAAAAACTTACTAATCGACTTCTAATTGTAATTCATCATCCTCTTCTTCTTCAACTGTGTTTTCCCATGAAACTTTCAAGTTGAAAGCACCGCCGTCTTCCTCTTCAGTAAATTTTATTTTATAATCTAATTCCCTGTCCCCCGGTAGTACCACGTTCCGTCCTTCTACGCTAAGTTTTCCGGCAAAAAGATCCGGTATGATTTTTTTAATAAAATCAGCAAATTCAGCTTTTGAGCCAACAAAATCCTGTTGAAACTTCATAATGATTCTCCTTTCTTAATAATAATTATTAGATTACACACCACTCTTTTTACATAATATTTATTTGTTTATCTTATGTTACTAAAATATGAAAGTACTTTATTTTTTATGGATGTTTTTTAAATACTCTGCTGTAATGCTGGAAAAGCCTGAACCGGGCATAATAGGTTGGTTATCTGAATCCGAATAGCTTTCACCAGTTGATTTTAAGTAGTTATTGGTGTTTTGGACCGGGAAATTGTTATTAATTAATCCTTCTTTTTTTAGCATATCAAGCTCTGCTTTAATCTCCAGTAAATCAGATTGGGAAATTCTGTCTTCTGAAAAGTTTTCTGAGTCAAACTGGTTTTCTAAATGAATTTGTTTTGCTTCAATATTGTCTATTTTTTTCTTAAGTTCATTAATTGTTTTTTTAATTTCATCAATATTGTCAGACAGGTGTTCTAGGCTTCTTAAAACAGCATTTTTAAGACTTAATATGTCAATTGTTTGTTTAGGTATTTGCTCTTTATACTCTATTTTGGGTTGTTGCGGGATAAATCTTCTATTGTAAAAAAACATAATTATTCCTCCTTTGCATTATTATATTTTTTTGCAAAATAAAATGTTACTTATGAAGATTAAAAAGGATACTAAAAAAGATTAAAAACATATTTTTAAAGATAAATGTTTATATATGATAGTGGTGTAAATATTGTTAAAGCATAAATTAACAAACTTGAGTAATTTTAAAAGGAATTAAAATTATCAATATTACAAAAGCTTTAAATATAAAAATTAATCTTATTATGTTTTGAAATTCTATACTTTTTTGTATGTAATTTCTTAAAAACTATTGTTAGGGGTGAATATCTTTTTAAGAAATTATGATTTTATAAAGAGTTTATGACTGGGCAAACAAAATTTGAGTAAAACAAAAATGGTTATATAGATATTTCTTTGTCTTTTAAATAAGAAATTAATGAAAGGATGAATAAAATGAAATCAGTTATCATGGCGGGAGGCGAAGGTACCAGGCTGAGGCCACTTACGTGCAACATTCCAAAACCTATGGTACCGGTAGTGAACAAACCTGTTATGGAGCACATTATAGAACTACTGAGAAAATATAACCTTACGGATATTGCCGTTACATTGCAATATCTGCCTAATATCATTAAAAATTATTTTAGTGATGGAAGGGAATTTGATGTAAATTTAAGGTATTATGTTGAAGATAAGCCAATGGGTACGGCTGGAAGTGTTAAGAATGCGGAGGATTTTTTAGACGACACCTTTGTTGTTATAAGTGGTGATGCTCTTACAGATATTGATTTGAAAAAGGCAATAGATTTTCATTTTAGCAAAAAATCAATGGCAACCCTGGTTCTTAAAAAAGTCGAAATCCCACTGGAGTACGGTGTAGTAGTGACGGATGAAGACGGAAGGATAACCAGATTCTTAGAAAAGCCCAGCTGGGGTGAGGTTTTTAGCGATACGGTAAATACAGGTATATATATTCTCTCACCAGAAGTTTTAAAATATTATAACAAAAATGAAATATTTGATTTTAGCAAAGACCTTTTTCCTCTTTTGCTAAGGCAAGACAAACCAATGTATGGGTATATTAGTGATGATTACTGGTGTGATATTGGGGATTTAAAGGCATACAGCCAGGCGCATCAAGACATATTGGAAAAGCGGGTAAAGGTAAGCATACCCGGAAAGGAAATTGAGGACGGAGTATGGGTTGGGGAAAACTGCATTATTGATGATGGTGCATCAATAGAAGGACCATGCATAATAGGAACAAATACAAAAGTGAAAAAAGGTGCTGTGATAGGTAAGTTCAGCGTTTTGGGAGAAAACAATATAATTGGTGAAAGAAGTGGGATTAAAAGAAGTATTCTTTGGAGAAATACAATATTGGAAAATAATGTGCAGTTAAGGGGAACTGTTATTTGTGATAAGGTTAAGTTAAAACAAAATGTATCTTGTTTTGAAAATTCTGTTGTTGGAGACAGCACCATTATAAAAGAAAATGCAATTGTAAAGCCTAATATAAAAATATGGCCTGATAAAATAGTAGAAGAGGGAACAGAAGTAAGTTCAAATCTTGTATGGGGTTCTAAATTTATACGCTCCATTTTTGGATTCAGGGGAATGGCGGGGGAAATAAATGTGGACATAACCCCGGAGTATGCGTCAAAGCTGGGTGCTGCTTATGGCTCCCTTTTTAAAGGAAAGGGTAAAATAGCAGTTGGCTCAGACGAGTCAAATCCGGCAAAGATGCTTAAAATTTCCTTTATAGCAGGTTTAATATCAGCAGGATTGAAGGTTTTGGATTTTGAAGTTTTACATTTGCCGGTTATGAGATCAGCAGTGAGATTTTATGGCGTAGACGGGGGTATTCATATTAGTACTTCCAGTAAAAATATAGGTAAATTAAAAATTGATTTCATAGATAAAAACGGAAGCAATATAGACAGGAACACAGAAAGAAAAATAGAAACCATGTTTCAGAGAGAAGACTTTTCCAGATGCGAAGGAAGATCTATAAAAGAAGTTGAAGTTATACCTGATTACACCAAATTTTACATTAGAAACATCATCAATAATGTTAAATCTGAAAAACTGGATTTTAAAATTGCTCTAAATTCCCCGTCAGAGTCTATATTAAAATGTGTAACAGATTTATTGACAAGTTTAGGATGCTCTATAGAAAAAGTAAATATTGATATTGGTTATGGAAATAAAGAAGTAAATTCAAAGAACAGGGAATACTTTGCTAAAATGGTCAGCATGGGGGATTTTGATTTGGGTGTTTCCATTGAGGAGACATCGGAAAAGATGATGCTGGTGGACAATAGAGGTCGGATTGTGACAGATGATATGTTTACTGCCCTTATTTCACTTATTATGTTCCGCACCGTTGAAGGGGGGACGGTGGTGGTACCGGTTTCAACCAGCCATGTGATTGAACAGCTGGCAGATGCAAACAATGGAAAAGTAATAAGAACAAAAACCTCTCACCAGGATTTAATGAATAAGATTTTAACAATTGATGTAAAAGAACAGGTATATGATCAGTTTATACTCAATTTTGATGCTATAGCCGGGATTGTAAAAATATTGGACTTTATGAAAATAAACAATTACAGCTTGTCTGATTTAGTGGAAATGATACCGGATATTCATATATATGAAAAAGAAGTTGAGTGCTCATGGAATGACAAAGGAAAGGTTATCCGCCAGATAATACAGGAAAATGAAAGTGAAAGCATAGAGACTTTAGAAGGTGTAAAAATATTCAAAGACGGGGGATGGGTTTTGGTTCTACCTGATGCAGAACAGCCTGTCTGCAGGATAAAAAGCGAAAGTTTTTCCGCTGAATTTGCAGAAGAACTCACCAATACATTTGTAAATAAAGTAAGGGAAATAAGTAAAAGCTGACAGGTGGTAGCACAAAAAACATAAAAAAGCCAGATAGAAAACAGCCAGAAAAAATAGCTGGATTATACATTTAAATAAATGTAAATTCAAACAGGATGAAAATTGATATAATTTAAATTTTCATCCTGTTTTTTTAACATCTTGCCAGTGTCTAGTTAAAAAAGTATAATTAAGCTAGTGTTTTACTGTATAAAAACTATTTTTAAAAATTTATTAACTAACTTGAAATAAGGTTATTTTGGTGTAAGATTATTATAACAGGATATTTAAATAAGATAATAAAAAATTGAAAAGGGAAGTATTAATATGGGAAAAAGCGATAAAAGAAACATATTGTTATTTGTATTTATGGTTTTAGGCTTTTTACTGGCATTGCAATTTAGAAGTGTAATGAGCAATACTTCTAAGGATGCAGTTTCAACTGCCCAGACCATTGAATCTTTAAAGAAAGAGCTAGAACGGGAAAAGACTATTGGAGAAATTTTAAAGAAAGAATTGGAAGAAAGTATAGTAGAGAGAGATACAATACTTAGAAATATAGTGGAAGAGAGGGGCAGTGAGGATATTAATGAAGAGTGGGAAAGGGCAAGGATTTTAGCAGGTCTTACGGAAGTGGTAGGAGACGGTGTTGTTATAACTTTAAATGATGCAAGTGAGGTAGTAAGTGGCGTAAGTGACCCTCTTTTGCATGACTCCAGTTTGTATGAAGTACTAAATGAAATAAAAAAAGCACAACCTGTTGCTATATCTGTAAACGGTGAAAGAATAATTTCCACCACTGAAATAGTTTGTGCAGGACCTACCACAAGAATTAATAGAAACAGGTATGCTGTGCCTTATGAAATAAAAGTTATTGGGGATTCCAAGAAAATCCGTGAGGTTTTCTTAAACAGTTCTATAGTGGTATTTGAATTTATCCCAAATAACATAAGGTTTCAGATAAAGGAAGAAAAAGATATTGTTATACCAAAGTACAGCGGCAGGATTGATGTTTTAACCAATGCTGTGGAGGTTGTTGAAGAATGAAAAATGTTGTGAGAATTATTACCATGACCCTTGTGTGTTTCTCAATAGGAATAATGATATCCTGGCAGTACAAAAGCATTGCCAATAATAACCAGTTATTAGTTTTTCAGAGAACAAGTATTGAAGCTTTGCAAGAGGAGCTTATAGAGCAGCAGAGAGTGAATGAAGAGTTAGAGGAAAGACTCAAGGAGGTAAATAAGGAGATAGAGTATTATTCCTATGCCATGGATGATATGGGAAAAATAGATAGGACAATAAAAAAGGAAATGAGAGAAGCACAGATTTTAGCCGGGTTAGTTGATGTAAAAGGCAAAGGAGTTGAAATTGTTATAGATTCTATTTATGGGAAAGTATTCGAGGTGGATATTTTAAACATTATTAACCAGCTTAGGGCTTGGGAAGCACAGGCAATATCGGTAAACGGGGAAAGGGTTACAGCTTTGACGGAGTTTGAACTGACAGAAGGAGACAGGTATAAGATAAACGGAATGTATTACACAATTCCCTATGTTATTAAAGCTGTTTTACCTCCTGAAAATATAGATTATTTAGTTTATATGATAAAAAATATAGCTGAAAAGGAAATGTATTTTGAAGTAAAAATTGAAGTAAAAGAGGAGATAATTATCCCTAAAATTAAAGATGAAGGGTCTTTATTAAAATATGTTTATTAGTACAATAAAGCGCTAATAGAAACAATTAAATTGAAAACATTAAATAAGAAAATATAAGAAAATTCAAATAAAAATTATAAAAAATATAAATAAAAAATGCAAACAGCAAAAACAGGATAGCAAGAGGAAATTGGAGGCTTAATATGAAAAGAGTTGCCAGAAGTATATCTTTAACTATAGTGTGCTTAATATTAGGGACCATGTTGTCCTGGCAGTATAAAAGCATTAGCAGCAGCAAAGCTTCTACAGCCATTCAAAATGAAAGGCTTGAAGACGTAAGAAGCCAGCTTATTGAGGAGAGAAAAATAAATGAAGGTTTGAGAAACAGGAATGAAGAGTTGCAAGCCCAGCTTTCTGAATATAAAGAGGCTATAGACGATATTGAAAAATTAGAACAGACCATTATAAGGGAAAAGGAAAGGGCAGAACTCATTGCAGGATTGGTGGATGTAAAAGGAGCCGGGGTTGTTGTGACAATTGATGGTGACGTTAGTGTTTGGGCAAGGCGTCCGGGAGGGCTTATTGACTTAATAAATGAGTTAAAGGCAGCCGAAGCCCAGGCTATATCCATCCAGGATGAAAGAATTGTTGCCATGACTGAAATAAAGATAATAGATATAAGTGAAATACACAACGTAAATAAGTGGATTATAAATGGCAGGAATTTTAGTCCGCCATTTACCATAAAAGCCATTGGGGATCCTGATAAGCTTGATAATTCCCTGCATATGATAGGTGGGATTTTGGAGGTGTTAAGAAGGAGCGGATATAGAATCAGTGTTGAAAAGAAAGATGAAATTATTATCCCGGCTGTAAGGGATGACGGTTCGGTTTTAAAGTATAATTTATTAAAACCTGTAGAAGAATAATTTGTTTTAAAGTATAATTATAACCATAATTAAAAAAATATAATTTAAAGGGGAGAACAAAATGTTAAAAAAGAAGTATTATTTAATTTTAGTGATTTCCGTATTATTGCTGTGTGGATGCAGTAAAAATATTGAAAAAAAAGATAAGGAACATTCTGCTGCAAAAGAAAATCAAACTATAGTTAATGAAACTTTATTCAGTATTTTTAATCCCTATGCACCTGATTCTAAATATGGCTACATAAATAAAAAGGGAGAGGTTATTGTAGAAGAACAATATGATTTGGCCGGGGAATTTAAAGAAGGTTTGGCGCCGGTGAGAAAAGGCGGAAAAACCATATATATAGATGCATCAGGCAGGGAAGTATTTGAATTGGACAAAAAGTATACAGGGTATGCTTTTTCTGAAGGAATGGCTCCTGTATATGACGGAGAGAACAATAAATATGGATATATAGACATTAACGGGAAAGTAGTAATTGACTCTTCTTATGACCATGCCTTTGGATTTTCTGAGGACTTAGCCCCGGTTATAATAGACGGCAATTACGGTTATATTGACAAGAAGGGTAATATGGTTATAAATCCTGCTTTTGTGTTTGCCGAAGGCTTTTCAGAAGGTTTGGCAGCAGTAACTGTAAATAAGAACGGCGAGGAGCAGGGAGGCTATATTAATACAAAAGGGAAATTTGTAATTGAGCCTGAATATGAAATGGTTTTTAGTTTTTCGGAAGGTTTGGCATGTGTAAAAAGCAATGGAAAATTTGGATATATTGACAAAGAAGGAAAGTTTGCAATTGAGCCTGAATATGAGTATGCACTTTCATTTAGTGAGGGCTTAGCAGGAGTTTTTGTTGAAGGAAAGTTTGGATATATAGATAAAGACGGGAATTTTGCAATAGAACCTGTCTTTTATGACGGTCTTGAGTTTTCGGAAGGATTATCACTGGTCAAAATAAATGATGAGGATTTGGGATGGGGATATATTAACAAAGAAGGAAAAGTGGTAATAGAGCCTGGTTTTGAACATCAAAAAGCTGCTCATTATGTGACTTCCGGGAATTTTTCCAACGGTCTTGCAAAAGTCAAAGGTGATGGTTTGGATTGGGGATACATAAATAAAGACGGGGAATATGTCTGGAGTACAAAAGTGAATTCCGGTGATGTAAAAAGAACCTTTGAAAATAAAACCCTTGAATATAAAAATTATATAAGTTCCCTTTCTAAAAAGGACTATAATTCTGTCAGTAAAGCCTTTGAAAAATTCAAAGAGCTTGCATCTGAAGACAAACTTGAAAATGATGCAATGTTTAAAAGTTTTTACCGGTTATACCAAGAGGTAAATTATGAAATTTTTGATACTTTTAGCAGCGGAGGATATATAGAAGAAGAGGATTTAAAGCGGAATGGATTTGTTTCTTTATCTTTTGAGGAAGGAAAATATATTTTCAGCCACCCCGATTATTTAAAAGATAATTTTACACAATATGTGTCGGAAGAAATAAAAGAATTTATTCTTCTTGATAGTAAGGATAAGAATATAAGAGGGGGTTTTTTGGTAACGGATGCGTTGTTGTCTATAGGAAGGGATGAATTATGTGATCTTATAATTGACTGGGAGAACTACCTGAAGAAATATCCTAATGTTGACTGGATAGGTGAGATGGTAAATAAAAATATTGATTTTTACATTTATCTATATACCAGTATAGATTTGATGAGTTTTTCAGATATGCGCGGCGAAACGGACAGGGCTGAAGATATTCTTCGAAGTTATGAAAGATTTCTGGATAATTACCCTAATTCAAGATACTACCAGCTCATAAAAGAATATTATAGAGTATTAAAAAGGAATGGGGTAAAAAGTACGGAAGAAACTAGAGAAATACTTACAAAATTTAACATAATCAGTAATGATGAAAGTGATGAAGGGGAAAAAACCGGTACAAGAGATGAAGAATCATTAAGGGCGGTAGAAAATTTTATTTCAGCTTTAAAAAATAAAAATGTAAGTGAAATAAAAGACAATATCTCATCCTCAGGAATTATAGTTATAAGGAATTTTTCTTCCGGTTTTGGGAACAGGGGTAAAGATGTAAGAAATAAATATTTATTTGCTGAAATCCCTGATAATTTTCAATTTGAAGTGGCTGATGAAACTCCTATAGACTTGTGTTATTTATTTCAAAAGGCCGCTGAATACGGATTAGATGAAATTCCTGTATTAAATTTGGATGAATTCAGCTTTTTTAAAGATTCAGATGTTTTTGATCTTCAGGAAATTTCAACATATAATCTTATAGATAAGTGTAGTATGCTGCCTAATTCTTTGGATGGTACTCCTCAGATATTTGTTATTGGTTCTAAAAAAATAGTTCTTGCAGAAACATATTCGGAATTTGACGGTACATGGGCTATTTTTGAAAATGAAGGCGGTAAATATTATTTAAAAATTGTTTTGAATATAAGGTAATAAAAAATGATGAAGATATAAAATTCTTTAATTTATTCATTATGTTATTAAGTTAAGTTAAGTTAATTTAAGAACTAAGTTCTTTATTCCAGTAATTACAAATCAATACTTATGGGCAAAACATTATTAGTATTTTTGTCCATGGGTATTGAGTATAAATAATCCAATTCTAAAACCAAATAACTACTACTAGACCTCTACAGTTCGGAAGTTTCATTCTAAAATATGGTGCTAATGTAGAGATTAAATTTTGCAAATCAGTTTTTGGCAAAAACTTCACTTCACTCCTTTCAATGTATATAATCTCAAGCAGAATCTTTGAGTTTAGAGGTTGCTTTTTTGTTATAAAGCTTTTTTGCTAAAGAAGGATTCCTATGTTCAATAGTTGCTTGTAAAATTAAACCCATAATTTTTTTCAACATTATAACAATACAGCACAATGTAACTCTTGCAGCATACGCTTCTAAAGTTCGAAGCCTTAAATTGGACATACCTGTCCATTCTTTACCATAACCATTAGTTCTCTCAGATGATGTCCTCAATGCCTTTATCTTTTTATACTTCTTTGTGCCCCTTGGAATTTCAAGTATTAATCGAGGCAGTTCCTTTATTGTCATCCATTTTGTATACCCACACTTGTTTTTTCTATAACTACATTTACAAAGTTTGTCTAAATCCTTACTTTTCAAACACTGCTTATTACATGTGTTCTTTAATGCATTTCTAGAAGAATCAAATCCATTAGGTGTACATACTCTGCCGCAGGGAGCATATGGATAACCATTTTGGTTATATCCTCTTTTTTTCATGCTTTTCTCATCAAGCTTTTCACGTCTTTTGTTGTAGTCTATTATAGGTTTTCCATTGCCATTGCGTATATATGAATATACATACTCGTAATCATAGCCACTGTCTAACACTTGATACTCTGTTTTAAAGCTTACATGCCTTTTAAGCTCTTGATGCAGGTTAACAAATGTTTGTGCCTCACTGATATTTCCCGAACCTGTTATTACTGCAACTGGTATTTCAAGATTAAATTCAGCTTCTATACTTGTAATTATTACCGCCTTATATCCAAATACTTTTTCTGTCTTGCTTGGATTATCTTTACTACGCCTATATCCTATTCTTGCAGATACATCTTTACATGATTTGGGACATTTAAATATCAATTTTTCATTTTGATCAAGTCTAATAGCACAGGATATTACTTCAAGACTATATCCATCAGGTGATTTGAAACTTTCTCCAAATATACTGCGAAGATATTTACTGTGTGCTTTAAATTCAGATATAGTTCCTTTAATAACACGGAGCTTTATTATTGAAAAAGTCCCTATATTTTCTATTAATGCATCCTTGTCTTTTTTCTTAACCATTTCAATTATTTTTTGTATTATTTCAGTTCTTGGACGCTGCATTTTCATTACTGCTACAGCTGATTTTTTATCCTTTTCTTCTATCTCTTTAACTGCTCCGTTTATGCTTGTATTTACGTCATCAACTATACTTTCAGGACAAGAAATACATTTACAGCAGTCTTCCATATAATTACACCCTCTGTATCTTGCAAATGCTTTTAACAGAGTTCCGTCAGTGCAGAGTATTTTACCTGATATGATTTCTACCATTGTAAATATCTGTACTAAAAAATTCATTATATCCTTGAATTTTTCTTCTCCCAACCTGTCTCTAAAGTTGTGAAGAGTGGCATCAGTTGGAACATTTTCAGCATCAATGCCTGTATAATATCTGTATTGAGCACCTTTTTCCTTATCCTCTAAGTCCTTCAAGAAATCTGGGTAGTATTGATACCTTTCCCATATTTTTATTACTTCTAAGAGTATTAGTGAAACTGGGTCATAACAATTTCCACCTTCAACACTATAACAATCAGCTATCAGACTTCTCACAAATGTAAAATCTATCAAACTAAACAATAGACGTAATAAACCACCTTTAATACTTCCGTCTTTATCAATATGAATCTTAAATTCTCTGTACACATAACTTGAGAGTAGTCTTTCGGGTTCTTTAGGAAATTCAACTTTTAGCTGGGTTGAAAGTTTTTCAATAGCTTGCCTAACTTCTTTCCTTATATTACTAAGCCAAAACCTCTTTACTTTTTTATTCAAATACATTATCATATCCCCCATGTTCTGAGTTTGCTTTTTAGAATAGGGGTTGGCATGATAAGTGTCAACCTTTATTTTTTTCCATAAGGTGCAAGCATGTATGAACTTTTGGGTTGATTTAATTTTCTATGTCCAATAAAATATACATATATCATTGTTTGCAAGTTCTTAAATTAACTTAATATTCCTATTAGTTCATTAAAAGAATTTTTGCCCTCATATAGTAATCCTGACGCAGAAGAGTTTTTCCAAGAATTATCGAAGAATTTGCATGACTTATTATTTTTTAGAGAGATGCTGGAGAAAGCTTTAATTTATGCAAGATATCATCTAAAAACATTGGGGGATGAATGATGAATAATATTAAGTGGCTGGAATTAACCTTTGCTCAGATTACACCCATTCATATCGGTAAGTATAATTACGGAGTTATTTCAGAAAGCAGAATTTTTATCCCAGGTTTTACAATGTGGGGAGCATTGGTAAATGCCTATGGGTTAAAAAATGGTGCAACAGATGAAATTTATACTGATGCAAAGAAGAAATTTGAATACACTACATGCTTTTATCCCGTTTTGAACGGTGATATATATTTCCCTAAATTTTGTGCAGGCCAACTGTTTTATGCATCTTGTTCCAATGAAAAAAGATACTCAGAACAAGAAATAAAGGTAACGTTTACCGATACATGTGTTTCCACGGCAGTTTCACCTGCTAATAAAGCTGCCAGAGATGAGTCCCTCCATGAAATTGAGGTTTTTCTCAATAGGAGCAAGTACAATACTAACATCTGCGGTATCAATAATATTAATCAAGTTTATTGGAGAGGGCTGATAGGGTTACGTGATTCCAGCTATAGGAATTTTTTATGTAAAGGTCTTGAAATTATTGTTGGTGGAGATGTAAAGTATGGGTTAGGACGATTAAGATTGGAATCAATAAAAGAAATTGGGAAAAGTGAGCTTGAAGCTTGGAATATGAATAAAAATGGATATTTCAGAAATAACGGGAATTCAGTAGCTAATTATGTAGACGTCCGTGGGGCTAAATTACTAAAGGGCAAAGTTGAAACTGTTGTACAATTGGATTACACAAAGGCAATTCCCGAAGGAATTAAAGATAAGGATGAGGAAGCATTTAGTCTGTGTTTTGTTCCGGGAAGTATAGTATCTGAAAAAAATGGCAGTTTGCTAAAACTAAAAAAAGGTGTATTTAGAATTAGTAATTAAGTATAAAGAGATATTGTCGGGTAAGTAACAGAATTATCACGAATTTCGTAAATGACTAAAAAAAACTGTATCGGATTTTTGCCGGTGCAGTTTTTTTATCTAAAGTTATATTCCATAGTTTTTCAAACAGGTTATTTTTTATGCTAATAAACTATATAAATATTGTAGGTATATATATAATCTGATTTATTTGGAGGACAAATATGAAAAAACAGGGTGTAATATTTTGCATAGCAGTAATTGTTCTTATTGCAATAAATATAGTATTAAGGATGGGGGAAAATAAGCCAGAAGAAAAGTGGTCTGAAGATTTAGAAACATCGTATTCCGTTGGTCTTGAAAATATAGATTTTAGCAATGAAATTACAGGCATCTTAAACGAAGGTGTAATAGATGAGATACCCGAATATGAGGATATTTTTGTAGAAGCCTTCAGCACTGTTTCTTATAGCAATGAACTCTTACGATGGGGGATTTCAAGAAGAGGGTATAACGAAATACCTGATGCAGACCCGGGTGCCCCTGAGCTTTTAAGAAAATACGGGGGGGTGTATTTAGGGGATACATCCCAAAACAAAATATACCTTACTTTTGATGAAGGCTATGAAAACGGGTATACCGCCAAAATACTGGATGTATTAAAAGAAAATAATGTGAATGCCATATTTTTTATAACAGGACCTTACTTAAAAGAACATGAAGATTTAGTAAGAAGAATGGTGGAGGAAGGTCACGAAGTTGGAAATCATACTGTACACCATCCTAGTCTTCCAAGCCTTGATGACAAAAAAATAGAGGAGGAAATTTTAGAGCTGGATAAAGCTTTTTATGAAATTTTCGGTAAGAAAATGAAATACCTTAGACCTCCTAAAGGGGAATACAGCGAGAGGACACTGGCCATTACAAAACAACTTGGCTATACAAATCTTTTTTGGAGTTTTGCGTATGATGACTGGCACAGGGACAGAGTGAGGGGCAAGGAGTATGCCTATGAAAAGGTTATGAACAACCTTCATAACGGTGCGGTGATTTTACTTCACGCTGTTTCAAAAGACAACGCTGATGCATTAGATATGATTATTAAAGGAGCCAGGGAAAGAGGATTTGAATTTGGGGATGTAAATGAGCTTTAGTAATGTCTTTAAAGTATTTTAACCATAAAAACATAAAATATAAGAATTTCAAATAAATAAAAACACACTGGTTTAAGTGCACAATTTAACTGTACAAAAAAATGTTGCGGGGAGAGAGTTTATGCCGGGGAAAAAGAAAAAAGAAAGAAAAGCAGAAAAAGGTAAGCGTAGCATAAAGGAAAAAATGAGTGAATTTTTGGAACTTCCAAAGGAAATTGTGCTGGATATTTCAAAAATCACCATGTACGCCAATAACAATATGCTTATTGAAAATTACAAGGGCATTATAGAATACGAAAATGACAGGTTGAGGATAAATACCAAAGACGGAATTATAAAAGTTATGGGGAATAAGCTTTTTATAAAAGAAATAACATCAGAAGACTTGTTGATTTACGGAGATATTACATCTATAGAATTTTTAAAGTAAAAACTTAATTTTTTTTAAGGGAAAAAACTTTATTTGCAAATGGGTGAAACAAAATGTTATTATTAAGATTGTGGAATTATATCAAAGGATATGTTATTATAATTGTTGAGGGATATTTTTTAGAGAAGTTTGTTAATATATGTACAAAAAGACAGATATATTTATGGGATATCAGGAAACTAAAAAACAGCAAAATAAGTCTAAAAATAAGTATAAAAGGTTTTAAGCATTTAAGACCTGTTGCGAGAAAAACCAGATGCAGGGTGAGAATTGTTGAAAAAAGAGGACTGCCTTTTATTGTAAGCAGGTATAAAGAAAGAAAAACTTTTGTACTTGGATTGGCAGTATTTGTTGTTCTTTTTTATATTATGCTGTCCTTTGTGTGGACAATTGAGATTACAGGAAATGAAAATGTAGAGACACAGGTTATAATTGATTATTTAGATAAAATAGGAATAAGACCTGGGATATTAAAATACCGCATTAATACAGAAAAAGTTGCCAACAACGTTGTAATCGGGATAAACCAGTTGTCCTGGGTAAGTGTTACAGTAAAGGGTACCAAGTTAAAGGTTAATGTGGCAGAAAGAACAGAGGTACCTGAGATAGTTCCTAAAGATATACCCTGCGATGTGGTGGCAGCTAAAGACGGCGTTATTGAATCGCTGATTGTAAAAGATGGGTATTCCTTGGTAAAGGAAGGAGATACTGTAAAAGAAGGTGATGTGTTAATATCAGGTTCCATACCAATTTTAAATGAAGACAGTTTCAGGACTGTTCATGCAATGGGAGAAGTAATGGCAAGAACCTGGTATGAAAGCAGACAGCAAATACATTTAAATGTTAAAGAAAAAATAAAGACAGGTAATACCAAAAATAATGTAACCTTTTTATTTTTTAAAAAAACAATACCTTTTTTTCATAAAAAAGTGAGCTATGAAGAATATGACAAAGAAGAAATAAAAAAGCAATTGTCAATAGGCGAAAATTTGGTATTGCCATTTGGAATTATCGTGGAAAGATATCATGAAAACAGAGTTGTTGAAGGAAAGGTATCTATTGAGGAGGCAAAGGAAGCTGCTATTGATGCAGCCTATGAAGAAATTTTAAGTTTAATGCCGGAAGATTCACAAATTAAAGATACCCGGATAGACTTTTTTGAAGACAGTAACGGTATCATGTATGCAAATGTTATAATTGAATGTATAGAAAATATTGGAATTGCAAAAAAGATTGGAGGAAATTGATTGGAAAGTTTTATAGAAACAACACTAGAAGTTGATAGAGTAGAACACATTATGGAGTTGTTCGGAGACTTCGACAAAAATATACAGATTATAGAAGAAGCCTTTGATGTAAAAATAATTTCAAGGGACAATAAAATAAAAATATCAGGTTCTAGTGAAGGAGTTGTAAAGGCAGAAACTGTAATTAAACGTTTGATAAATCTTGTTACAGAAGGTGATATTATAACAAAGCAAAGTGTTAGTTATTTGGTGCAGCTGGCAAATGATAATGAAATGAAAATGGTTAATGGTTTTTGCGCTGATTATGTTTGTGTTACAGCAAGGGGCAGGCAGATTAAATGCAAAACCCATGGTCAGAAAAAGTACGTGGAAGCAATAAAAAATAACGATGTGGTTTTTGGCATTGGACCTGCCGGGACAGGGAAAACTTTTCTGGCTGTAGCCATGGCGGTAACCGCTTTTAAAAAGAAGGAAGTGGACAAGATTGTGCTTACAAGACCGGCTGTGGAAGCAGGGGAAAAGCTTGGTTTTTTGCCAGGGGATTTGCAGCACAAAGTAGACCCGTACCTAAGGCCTTTATATGATTCACTTTATGAGATGATGGGTTTTGATGCGTACCAGAATTATCTTGAAAAAGGTATGATTGAAGTTGTGCCTTTGGCGTATATGAGAGGAAGGACTTTGGACAATTCCTTTATAATAATGGATGAAGCGCAAAATACAACGCCTGAGCAAATGAAAATGTTTTTAACCCGTATAGGGTTTGGCTCTAAAGTTGTTGTAACAGGTGACATAACCCAGATAGATTTACCAAAGGATAAAAAGTCTGGTTTAAAAGATGTTATAAATATTTTAAAAAATATTAAAGGCTTGGAGTTTGTTTATTTATCGGACAAGGATGTAGTAAGGCATGAACTTGTTCAAAGAATAATACAGGCTTATGAAAAGTATGAAAAAGCAAAAAACAAGCGCCACTAACTTCTTTACAAAGAAGGAGTGTAAGTAAAAATGACTAAAGAAAAGAAAAAAAGTTCTTTAAGTAGTACAAAGTTTAATTTAAAAAATACAAAAATACAAAGAATCTTAATAGCTTTTTTTACTCTTACTATTGCATTTATCATTCTGTTACAGGGAGCTACTCCTAAAAAGTACAGGCTTACTTTAGATTCTAAATCGGAATACGATATAACTGCTCCAAGGGATGTAGTTAATACAATACTGACAGAGCAAAATGCCATTGCAGCAGCAGAAGCTGAAGAACCTGTTATGAAAGAAATAAGAGATGCCTCTATAAAGGTGATAAATAAATTAACTAATTTTTTATCCTTAGTTAACAGGACGAGAAATAGTTTTAATAAGGGTGTAAATTCTATAGAAGCAGGGTCGGAGGAAGACTACCATGAGCTTTTTCAACAAGAACTTGAAAAAGCTGCTTCATTACTAAAGGAGAGTAATGAAAACACAGGCTATGAGTTTTCTGAAGAGCAGATTATTTATATAATTTCAGAGGCTGAAGATGAAGAGATTAATGAATTTGAAAATGTAATGTTGGAATTGGTCAGCGGCATCATGGTAAAAGACGTTACAAAAGATAATATAGCAGCAAGAATTGTTGAGCTTCAAAACGATATATCTGACAGCAATTTAAATCAAGAACTTAAAAATATAGGAATTATTGTATCTAACTATATTTTAGAACCCAACAGGAAAATTGACGATGAGGCCACTAAACTGAAAAAGGAGAAGGCATATAATGATCCTGCCAATACCGTTATAATTGAAAAGGGGCAGAGGATATTAAGTGTAGGAGATACTGTAACAAAGGACAAGCTTAAAGTTCTTGAAGATTTAAACCTTTTAGAGACAAAAAGCAGGTTTGACTACTCCCTTGCCGGGGCGATACTCATTATCCTTGTTATGCTTTCCTTTTTGCTGGTTCTTTATATGAACTACTTTTGCAAAAAAGTTTTGTACAATAGAAATGACCTGATACTATTGTCAATTCTAATTATAACTACACTTTTTTTGGCAAGATGGATAAAAGAGTATACCACCTTATTAATTCCTGTATTTTTAGCAGTTATTCTGGTATCGATACTTTTAGATGTAAAACTTGCTCTGATGGTAAACTTAGTTTTAACCATTGCAATTTCAATTATGACAAACGGGGAAATTAAATTTATATTTATGGCTCTTATAAGCGGTACTTTTTCAATTTTTCTTGTTTCAAAGGCTAATCAAAGAAACAAGCTTACAGTTGCCGGTGCCATTATAGGGCTTATAAATGTTTTGGTTGTTATTCCTATAAATTTAATGAACAAAGCCGGGTGGAGGACCATTTTAGAAAACGGGGCAGTTGTGCTGATTAATGGTTTTTTCTCTACAGTATTTACCATAGGGCTTTTGCCCACATTAGAAAGCACCTTTAATGTGATAACTCCTATGCGCCTTTTAGAGCTGGGTAATCCAAATCATCCCCTTTTAAAAAGGCTGCTTACAGAAGCACCGGGGACATATCACCATAGTTTGATGGTGGGTAACCTGGCGGAGGCAGGGGCGGAAGCAATAGGCGGAAATCCACTTCTTGCAAGGGTAGGGGCTTATTTTCACGACGTGGGTAAACTTAAAAGACCGGGTTTTTTTACAGAGAACCAGATGTCGGAAAACCCTCATGACAAAATGACCCCAAATTTAAGTGCTTTAGTTATTACATCCCATGTTACAGATGGTGTTGAACTTGCAAAGAAATACAAGATACCCCTTGCCATAATTGATATAATACTCCAGCATCATGGTACTACTTTAGTTGCGTATTTTTATCACAAAGCAAAGAATTCTGAAAAAGGGGAAGAAGTGGATGAGTCTAAATTCAGGTATGAAGGGAAAAAGCCCAGGTCTAAGGAAGCGGCGGTTGTAATGCTTGCAGATTCTGTGGAAGCTGCTGTAAGGTCTATGCCTGATAAGACGGAAGGAAAAATTGAAGGTTTAATCCGGAAAATTATTAAAGATAAATTAGAGGACGGTCAGTTTGACCATTGCGATTTAACCCTTAAAGATTTAGACAGCATTGCAAAATCCTTTATGAAAGTTTTTGGTGGATATTTCCATAATAGGGAAGAGTATCCTGAAATCAAAAAAGAAGTACAAAAAAAAGAAAAGGTTAAAAGCTTTGAGGAAACTGCTGCAACAAAAGAGTAAAATCAAAAGAGGAGATGTATAATGGGAGTATATATTGAAAATTTACAGGATAAAGTTAATATAAATGATGAGATTATAAAGCTTATGTATGAGTCGGTAGAAATTATTATGGGAAATGAAAATTTTACCGATGAATATAGTATAGATGTTATGATTGTTGATAATGAAAAAATAAGGGAAATAAACTTACAGCACAGAAATATTGACAAGCCAACGGATGTACTGTCTTTTCCTATTGTGAACATGTATGACGGGGAAATAAAGTCAAGTCTTGGGGATATAGATGAAGATGACGGGGCAATTATTTTAGGTGATATTGTAATTTCCATTGAAAAGGCCGTGGAGCAGGCTTTAGAATATGGTCATTCTTTAGAAAGGGAAATGATATTTTTACTAACCCACGGGGTGTATCATTTGCTTGGATATGACCATGATAATGAAGAAAGAGAGGAAAAAATGCTTGGGAAACAAAATGCCGTTTTAAATAAAATGGGATTAAAAAGAGCGTGTATGTCTTATGAAGAATAAAAATCTTTCTGACAGTTTTAATAATGCAATAAAGGGCATAATTTATGTCATTAAAAGTGAACGCAACATGAAGATACATGTTGCCGTTTCAATACTGGTTCTTTTTATGAGTTTGTTTTTAGACCTTACAAAACTTGAATTTATAGTTATTTGTTTTTCAATAGGGATGGTGATGACCGCCGAGATATTTAATACTGCCATTGAGGAGATTGTGGATTTAATAACAACAGGCTACCACCCTAAAATAAGGATTATTAAAGATGTTGCAGCAGGCGGTGTATTGGTAGCCTCCTTTATTTCACTTATTATAGGGTATTTTATATTTTTTGACAGGGTGAGCACAGGATTAGAAATAGGCGTTGAAAGAATACGCCAGTATCCAATGCACATTGCTGTTATTGCATCTGTAATAACAATAGTAATAGTATTGGTTATAAAGTCTTTTTCTCCTAAATACACGCCTTTAAAAGGCGGTATGCCAAGCGGGCATGCGGCAATTGCATCTTCAATTACCACTGCAGTAGCTTTGTGGTCTTCAAATATAAACTTAACTATACTGTGTTTAATCTTATTATTTCTTGTTGTACAAAGCCGGATAGAATCAAAAATACATAATTTTATGGAAGTATTTGTGGGAACTATTATTGGATTTATTGTGACATTGTTTTTGTTTAGCATTTTTCATAAACCATAGATTTTTTTTAAACTATAGATTTAAAGGAATTTTAAAGGTTTTGTGCATAGTATAAAGGAGGCAGGGCAATGGATGAGAAAAAGCTTATTGAAATGGCGATGGATGTAAGGAAAAATTCCTATTCACCTTATTCAAAATTTTCGGTGGGGGCAGCCCTTTTAACAGACAGCGGAAAGGTTTATACTGGTGTCAATGTTGAAAATGTCAGTTTCGGGGCAACAAATTGTGCAGAGAGAACAGCGGTATTTAAGGCGGTTTCAGAAGGTGAATTAAAAATAAAGGCTGTGGCAGTCTGTGGGGACAGTGAAAGCATTACGCTTCCCTGCGGTATATGCAGACAGGTAATTTTGGAATTTGGGGATAAAGATACAAAAATTATTTGTGCTAATAAAAAAGGTGATTACAAAGTATTTACTTTAGAAGAACTTTTGCCCTATGCATTTACAAAATTTTAAATAGAAAATATAGATTTTTGTTTTGGATTATTAAATAGTAGGTTATAATAAAGTATAGAGCAGTATACAGTGAGGTGATGTAAATATGGAGTTTAAATCAGGATTTGTATCAATAATTGGAAGACCTAATGTGGGAAAATCCACACTTTTAAATAAAATTTCAGGTGAAAAAATAGCCATTATGTCAGACAAACCGCAAACTACAAGAAATACAATAAAAGCAATTGTAACAGGGGAAGATTATCAGATAGTTTTTATAGATACACCCGGAATACATAAGCCGAAGACGAAACTTGGAAATTACATGGTAGATGTGGCAGTGGGTTCATTAAATGAAGTGGATGTAGTTTTATTTTTAGTTGAAGCACATCATTTAAAACCAGGTCCCGGAGATTTATATATAATAGAGCAGTTAAAAAAAGTTAAAACACCTGTATTTTTAATCATTAATAAAATTGACCTGATTTCAAAGCCTGATTTATTAAATGTGATAGATGAGTATAAAGATACTTATGAGTATAAAGAAATAATACCTATATCTGCTACAAGTGATGCCTGTGAAGATCTGATCATTGACCAACTTAAGAAAAATTTGCCTAAAGGTCCTAAATATTTTTCCGATGATATGATTACAGACCAACCGGAAAAAATAATTGTGGCGGAGTTTATAAGAGAAAAAGTATTAGAGCTTGTAAGTGATGAAGTTCCACATGGCGTTGGTGTTGAAGTAATGAGTTTTAAAAACAGGGAAGGTAAAGATATAGTTGATATTCAGGCCAACATTTACTGTGAAAAACCTACCCACAAAGCTATTTTAATAGGAAAAAACGGAAATATGCTCAAAAAAATAGGTACTCTTTCAAGAATGGAAATTGAGAATTTTTTAGGAACCAAGGTCTTTTTAGAACTGTGGGTTAAGGTGAAGAAAGATTGGAGAAACAGTGATTTTATGTTAAAAGCATTAGGATACCAAAAATGAATACATTTTAATTGTAGTAAAAAATTTTCTGGTATACAAAAACAAAATAAGTGTACCCTAATTATTAAGAAGAAAAAAGAGGGGGAACTGCATTTATGCTAAAAGATTTTGCGTGGAAAGCGTTTGAAAATACAGGTGACATAACAATTTATATGTTTTTAAAAGAAATTGAAGAGAAGCAGAGAATCATTGAAGAAGCAAAAAGGATAAAGGATGAGGTTGTTATCAGTTCAACAGCAATACATTGCGGTTAACTCCTTGATTTTTAGGAAAAATTCCAAGACCCGGGTTTTTTGGTATAAGTCTTTTGGTATGAAATGAAAAGCGGGATACAGGGGGAATTATGTAAAAAAGCATGAGTTATGTAAAAACAACTGGGATTGTTATAAAAGAAGTTCATACCGGTGAGGCGGATAAAATTTTAACTATATTTACTAGAAATTTAGGTAAAATCACAGCTTCTGCTAAAGGTGCAAGAAGGCCCAGGAGTCGGCTTATTGCAGGGACACAGCTTTTGTGTTACAGTGATTTTGTACTTTTTAAAGGTAAAGAAATGTATTCCATCAACAGCTGTGATGTTATTGAGCCTTTCTATGATATAAGAAACAGTATTGAGAAGCTGACTTGTGCAGCACATATGACGGATATAATAAATGACATAGCTCAGGAAAACCAGCCTTCCATAGATGTACTGAAACTTTTTTTAAATTCTTTATATATGATTTCAAATTCTAAAAGACCGGTTTTACAGGTGGTTTCCATATTTGAAATAAAGCTTCTTTCCATTTTAGGATTTGCACCATGGGTAAATGGATGCGTAAATTGCGGAAAGAAGGAGTTTGAAAATATATCTTTTAGTTTTGTAAAATGCGGTTTTATTTGTAAAGATTGTACCGCTGCTGATAAAAGTGCCGTAAGGCTTTCAGAAGGTGCAGCAAAAGCTATATTTTATATAGTTTACAGTAATATGCAAAATATATTTAATTTTGAAGCGTCCTGTGACGTTTTAGATGAAATAAGAAGAGTATCAAAAATATATTTAAAAAGACAGTTGGAAAAAGACTATAAAAAAATGGACTTTTTAAAATGTCTCAAGTCACATAAAGAAGGCATTTAAGTTTTAAAAAAAGAGTGGTATAAGGAAATAGACTGACTATTGCCTCTTATACATATATTTAAAGAGAATAAACAGAACTTTTAATGGCAGCTTGGCGATCATCGTTTTTTAAATAAAATAAAAAACCTTAGACCCAAAGCTTTGCGTCATCACCTTTCAGTGATTTTGCCCTGTTTCATAAGTCACCGTTTATCTCCTTATACCATTAGGGAGGAAATATTGTGCTATCAATATCTATTATAGCACAATTATTTAAAAAAAGAAAGTAAAAGCCGGGAATAAAATAAAGGAAAAAACCAAAAATACATGTAGATTTTTTGTTTTTGTGATATAATTAAATTATCTTCAAACTTTGATGATTGACCACTTAAATACATGAAAGTCATATCTTCCTGGTTTAATCTCTACATGTTTTTAGACATACAAGTTTCAGATAAATTTTGGCAGTGCATTAAAACTAAAGGGGTGGGATTATGTCAAAGTATGATTTAGACAAAAGAATGGGTATTCTAAGCTTTTTAAATACTAAGTCTTTAAATAAAATAATTAAAACGAACAGTCCTGCTGATTTAAAGCATTTTAGAATGTTTGAATTTGAAAACGCTACCATTTTAGATAGAACGGAAGATGAATTAATTTTAAAAGTGAGGGACAGCATAAAAGAACCTTTGTTTTTTCCTGATGACCATGTGGTAATAAATTATTCCAACAATAAAGAGCTTTATGTTATGTCAGGTATAATAAATTATATATACACTGTTTCCCCTTTAAAATTTAGTGTTTCTGTTAACGGGATTGAAAAATTTAAAGATATGAGAAAACATCAGAGATACTACGTTAGTTTAACTGCCACCATAAATGTTTCTGGATTTATTACACCTATTTTTGCAGTTGTTAAAAATATCAGTTCAGGCGGTGTAAAGATTTATTGCAAAGATGTACTAATTTATGATGATGTAATAGAAGTTGAAGTGATTTTAGACAGGACAAATAAATTAAATTTTAATGGCAAAATCGTAAGAAAAGCCAAAATAAAAGATTATTATGAATATGGCATAGAAATAATAGGAATATCAGAGTCTAATTTAAAATGCTTATACCACTATATGAAATGGTTAAATTCTGACTATATTTAGTATGGTAAATACTATTTTGATACATATCATTGATAAGTAAGAAAATAAGGAAATCCAGAGTACAGTAAATACATTGCGTATTCCGGATTATCCGGACGGCAGTTCCGGAAACATCCGGAAATTAAACCGGATTATCCGGACACCTTGTCATTTAATTTGATTTTATAATAAATTTGTACTTAACACAATTCTTTCTAACATTGTATTAAAGTTTATACTTATACCCTTCAAGTATTTTATTAAAATGATTAGCTCTCCCTTTTGCCTATGTACTAACTTTCATGCCATAATTATACCGAACTTTTCTCATTTACAATATTTTTTATTATTCATCATGTTTTGTTTCTCTAATTACCTTTTCTGCCATTACCTCTCTCATAGATTTTTTTGAGTCCAGAGCAAGGATATATGCATTATGAATTATCCTGTCCATAATTGCATCTGCTATTGTAGGGTCAGGAAACAGGTTATACCAATGAGTATGGGGAACCTGTCCTGAAAATCAAGTAAAAGTTCCGGAATACGGTAGTATTTAACGGTATAGCCATGACGACAAGCACTGTTACCAAATGCACATGCCAAAAATGTCTTTCCGCTTCCGGTTTTTCCTGTAATCACGATATTTAATTTCTGAATAATGTAGGTACAGGTAGAAAGAGTTTGTATAGTCTTTTTATCTATCTTCCGTTCCGCAGTATAGTCTATATCCTCAATGCATGCATTAATACTAAAAGATGCTTTATGTATATATCTTTTAATCCTGGAGTTTTTTCTTGACTCCCATTCTTTTTCAACCATAATACCGAACCTTTCCTCAAAAGACAACTCCCTTAAAGCCGGATCTGAATCACTCAGTAGTTGGGCCATAACTTTAAGTTTCATATCTCTTAGTTTTTCTATAGTTGGGTTAATTAGCATATATACCACCTCCTGAGTAAGCACTGCTTCCTCTTACATTTTCATGCCGAATAATTGTATCATTCTGCTTCTTTGTGGAATTCTTGACGACTTGCTTAAGGATAATATTGAAATATTTGAAGGAAAAAACATTTTTATCTATAGCCTCTTTGCTGACAGTTTCTATTATTTCAACAGAACAACTTTTAGCAAGTCTCATAATTCCCATACAAGTTCGATAACACTGAACAGGATAATCACTGCTTTCAAGAATCTTTTTGATTAGTTCCCGGGTATAAGGACCGTTTTTTTCTGCCCATGACAGAAAACGCTCAGAACTCCATGCATAAACAGCTTTATGCTCTTCGGGCATATGTTCCTCTAATGTTTTATAGCGATTAGATTTATCATAGTTTCTGGTGTGTACCGCTATTCTTTCATTCCCTATATATACTTCTATAGTTTTTGATGATGCCCTAATCCAACATTTATGATTCGCATAGGAGTAATGAACACTGTAGAAAAATCCTTTGTACTCAACATGATAATTAAATGCAACTCTTGTTTCTACCCAGTCGCAATATTCGTATTTTGTTGCCGGCAATGGCTGCAGACAGGGTTTATCTATCTTTTTAAAAGCCGTCTTTCTGTTACCCTCCATTTTCTGAAATGGTCTGTTGATAAACTTCTCCAGTTCCTCTTCCATATCAGGCTCTGGAACGATTTTTCTATTATTTGTAGGTGGGTATAGCATTGACATTAACTGTTTATCACTAAGTTGGATTGGCCATGTTATATTTGCTTTTTCTGCTCTTTTAAGAATCTCTGACACTGTTGTTTTACCACAATTACAAGCTTGACCAATTTCTCTTAGAGATAGTCCTACTTCATGCTTAAGTCTTAAAATTTCTCTTGCTTTTAACATATCCAGCCTCCTCATCGATTGGCCCCCTTTAATCATTCTGATTAAAGAGTACCTATATTTTAGTAAATCGACAAGGTGTCCGGATGTACCGTTATGCTGTCCGGATAATTCCGAAACGACGTCCGGATGCTGCCGGAATCAGTGTCCGGATGTACCCGAAATATGCAATACATTAAATATTTAAAATTGACATATAGTTAAATTTAATAAATTTTAGAAATAAATAAAAGCTTAGGGTTTAATGCTCCTTTAAGCTTTTATTTATTTTTTGTGGTTAAAATAAATTTAATGTGTTAAAATGTTTATGTATAATTTGGAGGGATGTAATTGAGAAGGGAAATATATTTAGACAACAGTGCAACTACAAAGCCATATGATGAGGTTGTTGAGGTTATCAGTGATATAAATAGAAATATATACGGTAATCCGTCTTCTTTGCATACAAAAGGGATTGAAGCGGAAAAAATCATTAAAAATTCAAGGGAGATTATAGCTAAAACCCTTATGGCTGAAAATGATGAAATCTACTTTACTTCAGGAGGGACTGAAGGGAATAACCTTGCTATTTTAGGGTATTTACGAGCTAATCCCAGGAAGGGTAAACATGTTATAACCACTAAGATTGAGCATCCTTCAGTTTTGGAGGTATTTAAATTTTTATCCACGGAAGGTTACAGAGTGGACTTTATAGATGTTGACCAAAACGGGCAGGTAGATGTTAAAGACATTGAAGAAAAAGTATGTGAAGAAACCTCATTAATCAGTATAATTTATGTAAATAATGAAATTGGAACCATACAGCCAATTGAAAAAATTGCAAAAATAAAAAAAGATGCAGTACTTCATGTGGACGCTGTACAGGGGTACGGGAAGTTTAAAATAATACCTAAGAAACTGGGGATTGATTTAATGACAATAAGCTCTCACAAAATTCATGGACCTAAGGGCGTGGGAGCAATTTATAAAAATAAAAATGTAAGATTAAGTCCAATACTATTAGGGGGAGGGCAGGAAAGCCTTATAAGATCCGGGACAGAAAATGTTTCAGGGATATACGGTTTTGCCACCGCAGCACGTATAACTTTTGATAACATTGAAGAAAATTATAATAAATGTAAAAAATTAAAGAATTTATTAGTTGAAAAGCTTAAATCTGAAATTGAAGGTGTAAAGATTATATCACCGGGGGATTCTTTACCCTATATATTAAATGCGTCATTTGAAAATATACGTGGGGAAGTGCTTCTTCATCATTTAGAAGAAAGAAATATATTTGTATCAACAGGAGCTGCCTGTTCTTCAAGAAAAAACATTCACAGCCATGTGCTAAAGGCTTTGGGCTTACCACCGGGCTGTATTGAGGGGGCTATAAGGTTTAGCTTTTCCCATACCAATACAGTGGAAGATGTAGAGGAGACAGTGGATGCCCTAAAAAGTATTCTACCTAGAATAAGTATTAGAAGTGGAGGAAGAGGATGGAAAAGGTAATTTTAATAAGATGCGGTGAAATAATGCTTAAAGGTTTAAACAGACCTGCTTTTGAAAAAAAACTTGTTGATAATATTAAAAGGGCGGTTGCAGGCTTAGGAAAAGCTGAGGTTAGAAAAGCCCAGGGCAGGATTTATGTGGAGCCTGAAAGTTCTGATTATGATTTTGATGAATGTGTAAATATCCTTACAAAAGTATTTGGAATTGTATCTGTAAGTGTTGTGTGGAAGGTGGAATCCGATATTGATGTAATCAGGGAAAGTGCTTTGAAGATGGCTTCTAAATTAGTTGAAGAAAAGGGATATACCACATTTAAAGTTGAAACAAAAAGGGGTAACAAAAAATTTCCTTTAACTTCACCTGAAATTAACGGGAAAGTAGGAGGCTATATTTTATCCAAAACCCCAAAACTCAGCGTTGATGTAAACAACCCTTCATTTGTTTTATATATTGAAGTAAGGGAATACACATACATATATTCAGAGATAATTCCCGCTGCCGGGGGAATGCCCATTGGCACCAATGGAAAGGCCATGCTTCTTTTGTCGGGGGGGATTGACAGTCCCGTTGCAGGCTGGATGGTAGGTAAAAGAGGAGTTGAAATAGAGGCAGTTCACTTTCACAGCTATCCTTACACCAGTGAGAGGGCAAAGGAAAAAGTAATTGATCTTGCTAAAATTTTATGTGATTATTGCCACAAAATTGACCTTTATATAGTTCCCTTTACAGATGTACAGTTAGAAATAAATGATAAATGTCCCCATGAACAGTCCACTATAATAATGAGAAGAGCCATGATGAAAATTGCAGAGAAAATAGCTCAAAAGACAGGAGCAGTTGGTCTTGTAACGGGAGAAAGTTTAGGACAGGTGGCAAGCCAGACTATAGAAAGCCTTGCTGTGACAAATGCATCAGTGGATATGCCGGTTTTCAGGCCTCTTATAGGAATGGACAAAAATGAAGTGGTTATTTTAGCCAAAAAAATAGGTACTTATGAAACTTCAATACTTCCATACGAAGACTGCTGTACTGTTTTTGTGCCAAAACACCCCAATACAAAACCTAAATTAGAAAGGATAATTATGTCAGAAAAAAAGGCTGATTTGGATAATTTAATTGAAAAGGCTGTAGAAGACACTGAAAAACTTATAATAACCAGGGATTAACATTACATTTTATTTAATTATTAGATAAATTTAATTGTGTGTAATAATATATAATTAAGCAACAATAATTATATAATATATTTAAAATTATTAAGTGGTAGAAGGTAGGTAAATGTTGCTTAATTTTTTATCCCAAAAAAAGACAAAGGTTACATTAATTATTTTTATAGTTATTGCTTCAGCATTGTTTTTTGGCGCTTTTAAATTTTTAAACAAGAAAACTTTCTATAAGGGCGTGCTTATAGAAGGTATAGATGTTTCCGGTCTTGATATAAATGGTGCCAGGGAAGTAGTGGGAAAAAAGCTTGATAATTTTATAAGTTCAAATAGTATAAGATTAAGGTATGAAGACAAGGTGTGGGAAATTCCTTTAGAGGATATTTCCTATAGATTTCTTTTGGAAAATACACTTATAGATGCCTATAAGCTTGGAAGGGAAGGCGGGGTTTTTGCTAGGACAGGGGAGCTTATTAACCTTATGTACTATGGCAAAAATGTCCTGGTAGATTCAACTTATTCTAAACAAGAGCTTTTAGAGATACTTTCAGATATTAAAAACCAAATAGACAGAAAAGAAAAGAATGCCAAAGCTGAATATGAAAATGGGCGGGTAAAGCATGATAAAGAGGTTATTGGCAAGATTATGGATGTTGACAAAAATGTTGAAATGATAGAAAATAGAATATTAAGAAGGGATTTTTCAGCTATAGATTTGCAGGTTAAAGAGGTGACCCCTGAAATTCAATTAAAGGATATTTCTCACATCCAAGAGGTTATTGCTTCATTTTCTACATCTTTTAATCCTAATAATGTCAACCGGACTTATAACATCAAACTGGCTTGTGAAAGAATAAACAACAGTCTGATTATGCCAAATCAAGTTTTTTCTATGGATAAAGCACTAGGGACCAGGACGAAAGAGAATGGCTATAAAAACGCCCCTGTAATTATAAAAAACCAGCTTATAGAGGGAGTCGGCGGCGGGGTTTGTCAGGTTACTTCAACTTTGTATGTAGCAGTACTTAAAGCAAAATTAGGTGTGGTAGAAAGGGTAAACCACTCCATTCCCTTAGGTTATGTTGAGCCAGGTCAGGATGCCACAATTGCCGAAGGGTATATTGATTTTAAATTTAAGAATAACAAAGAATATCCGATATTATTAAATGCAGAAGTATCCGGTGGACAAATAATTATAAGGCTTATAGGAAAAAAAGAGCCTGTAAAGTATAATGTGACTTTAAAGTCTGTTATAATCGAGAGAATAAGCCCGGGTGCAAGTGAAGTAATACATGACTGGTCACTGGCAGAAGGGGAAATGGTGGTTGAAAAGCGCCCGGTAGAGGGTTTGAGGGTTGCAGTTTATAGGGAGACATATGATGAGAAGTATAAACTTATAGAAAGGGAAAAAATATCTGAAGATTTATATAGACCTGTAAAGGGACGCATCAGGGTAGGACATATCAGAAGATAAATAAATAATGGGTGAGGTTATATTTATGGAAGAAGCTCTATACAACAAAAGCATCACATGTCCTGTGTGTGGTAAAAAAATTGAAGTAACCAGGGTTAAGTCCAGAAGCTGTATTGTATCCTCCAGGGATACTGATTTTTGTGTTTATTACAAAACTGTAAATCCTATGTTTTATGATGCATGGGTGTGTGAATTTTGTGGATATGCCGCCCAGTCTGACAGATTTGAGGAAATTTCTTCACGGGATGCAGAGAAGGTCATTAAAGAAATTAGCCCCCGGTGGAAAAAAAGAAGTTTTACAGGGGTAAGAAGTCCGGAAAAGGCACTGGAGGCTTTTAAACTTGCACTTTATAATGTCCAGACAATAGATTCAAGACCAAGTGATTTTGCTAAGATATGCTTAAGGATAGCCTGGATTTACAGGATGTTAAAAGACGAAAGGGAAAAGAAGTTTTTAGAACACGCATTGCACTTTTATTATGAAGTATATGAAAAAGAAGAACTTCCTGTAGGCAAAATGGACGAGTTTACATGTATGTATATGATAGCAGAGCTTAACAGGCGTCTTGAAAATTATGATGAAGCCATCAAGTGGTTTAACAGACTAATAAGCTCCCAGGAGGCAAGACAAAATAAAGTTGTTTTGGAAATGGCAAGGGAACAATATTATCTTACAAGAGAGCAAAAAGAAAGTTGACATTGGCATGAATTATTATTATTATTAATCTAGTGTTATTTTGAAGAAAATCCACTTTGGTGGTTTTTTTCTTGATGCCCTTTAAGCTTTTATTTTTACAGGAGGTTTTTTATTATGTATAGTTTAAGTGAAATAAAAAAGATTGACCCTCAGGTTGCAGGGGAGATTGAAAAAGAGATTATGCGCCAGAGAAACAACATAGAACTTATAGCATCTGAGAACTTTGTAAGCTGTGCGGTTATGGAGGCAATGGGGACACCTCTTACAAATAAATATGCTGAAGGCTATCCTGGGAAAAGATATTATGGCGGCTGTGAATACGTAGATGTTATTGAGGATATAGCAATTGAAAGGGCAAAAGAGATATTCGGAGCAGAACATGCCAATGTACAGCCGCATTCAGGAGCACAGGCCAACATGGCAGTATTTTTCTCTGTTTTAAATCCGGGAGACACAATTTTAGGAATGGATCTTTCCCATGGTGGTCATTTAACCCACGGAAGTCCCGTGAATATGTCGGGTAAATATTTTAATGTGGTATCCTACGGTGTAAGTAAGGATGACTATAGAATAGATTATGAAGAAGTAAGAAAGTTAGCTTTAGAGAATAAACCAAAACTGATAGTTGCCGGGGCAAGTGCTTATCCTAGAATACTGGATTTTAAAAAGTTCAGGGAAATAGCAGATGAAGTTGGAGCATATTTGCTTGTTGATATGGCACATATTGCAGGTCTTGTTGCAGCAGGACTTCATCCTAATCCTGTACCATATGCCCACTTTGTAACAACTACTACACATAAGACCCTTAGAGGTCCAAGGGGCGGTTTGATCCTTTGTAAAGAAGAATTTGCAAAAAAAGTTAACAAGGCAGTTTTCCCGGGAATACAAGGTGGTCCGTTAATGCACATTATAGCAGCAAAGGCTGTTGGATTTAAAGAAGTAATGACAGATGAATTTAAAAAGTATCAGGAACAAGTAGTTAAAAATGCAAAGGCACTGGCTGATGCATTAATGGAAAAAGGCATGGATATTGTATCCGGAGGAACGGACAACCATTTAATGCTTGTAGATTTGAGGAATAAAGGCATTACAGGAAAAGACGCTCAAAACATGTTGGACGAGGTTCATATTACTGTAAATAAAAACGGAATTCCTTTTGACACCCAAAGTCCCTTTATTACAAGTGGAATCAGGCTGGGTACCCCGGCAGTTACGACAAGGGGAATGAAGGAAGAAGATATGAGGGAGATAGCAGAACTTATAAACCTTACTCTCACTGATTTTGACAACTCAAAAGAAAATATAAAAGAGAGAGTAGGAGTTTTGTGTAAAAAATATCCCCTATATTAATTTTTATATATATTACAACCCAAAAAAGTACCAGAATTTTTATCTGGTGCTTTTTTGGTTATTTTTAGGTTTAAACTGGCAAAATTTTATCAAAAATTTTTATGAACAAAATACTTCTTTTATATTGTCTTCCACACTTATTTTATAGGCAGCAACACCTAATTCGGGGAGTTCTTTTAACATTTTGGTTTTTTCTTCATCCAAAGGCTCGTTTTTGTTATTATTGGATACATATATTAAGCTTACATCAAATCCGGCTAAAGTTGCTTTGTATAATTCTTCAAACAATGCGCTGCTGACAGATGATGTAAAAAGAAGGATATTTGATTTTTTTAAAATATTGTTTTCAACGTACACAGAGAGCAAATCTTTAGTTTCTATATCCTGGTTAAATTTTATTTTAGCAAGGATGTCGTATATGTTTTGAAACTGAAGGATGTTTTCTGCTTTAATTTCTGTGTAGCTGTCTTTATAATAAATTAAACTTACGCTTGCCCGGCTGCCTAAAAGGTAGTATGTGAATGATACAGCACATTCAATAATGGTGTCTTCAATTAAAAGATTTTCCTCATCAGAATATCCGGGTTTTGTTAAATCCAGTATGATGGCAGAGTTTGCCCTGGATGTAGCGTCAAATTTTTTCACCAGTAGTTTATTCATTTTAGAAGAAAGTTTCCAGTGAATCCTTCTGATACTGTCCCCATATATATATTCCCTGATATCTGAAATGGTGTTTGTATTTTCATATAAAGACGTCGGTATTGAATGGGATTCAGAAAGAAGCATAGGTTTTAATTTCACACCGCTTAATTCCACAATACGGGGATACACTTTTATAACCTTTGGGCTCTTAGGTCTGTGAGTTAATTTGAAAATTCCCAGGTAATCCTCAAATTCTATGGATTTTATGCCTATTTCATATTCACCCCTGTATTTAGCTACGGCTTTAAACTGGAAAGTCTTTTTTGAAAAAGGGGGCAAAGAGAGACTTTCTTTTTCAAGTTGTTTTCCTAAAAAAACATTTCCAGCAGAAAAAGTAACATTGATATAAGGGTAAAGAAAAAAATCTTCATTGTGTATAATTAAACTGTAATTGAATTCTTCGCCTTTTACAATGCTTATTTTGTCTATTTCTTCAACATAAGTAAACCTTAGAAAAGCCAAAGTGGTAAGCAGTATAGAAATTAGCGGCGTAATTACAACAGCATAAAAAAACATGTATGGGATTTTGCCGCCATAAAAGTATATAAATAATAAAGCTAATGTAAAAAGGCTAAAATATAAAATTCTATTTCTTTTCATAATCATCCACCATTGGTACCCTTATTGATTGTAAAATGGAATCAATTATTTCTTCAGGGGTTAATTTTTTTAATTTTGCTTCTTGTTTCATAACAATTCTGTGGGACAAAACCGGTACAGCCATAAATTTTACATCTTCAGGTATTACATAAGTTCTGTTATTATAAAGAGCCCATGCCTGTGCAGCCCTAAACAGCGCTAAAGAACCCCTGGGGCTTGCACCTAAATATATATCCGGATGGGTTCTGGTTTCATTAACTATTTCAACAATATAATCATTTATAATTTTATCTGAATATATATTTTTTACTTTGTCTTGAATTTTAATAATATCTTCACTTTGAGCAACAGGTTCCAATTCATCTAAAGGATTTGTTTTTTGAAAACGGGAGAGTATATAGCTTTCCTCCCCTTTGTCAGGATATCCTATGGAAACTTTCATTAAAAACCTGTCAAGCTGTGCTTCAGGAAGAGGATATGTACCAAGATACTCTACTGGGTTTTGGGTAGCTAAAACCATAAAGGGCTTTGGCATGTCATAGGTAACCCCGTCAACGGTAACCTGCTTTTCTTCCATTACTTCCAAAAGGCTTGCCTGGGTTTTAGGTGAAGTCCTGTTAATTTCGTCTGCAAGTATTATTTGGCTCATGACACTTCCGGGATGAAATACAAACTCCCCTTTTTTTTGATTGTACATTGTAAAGCCTGTAATGTCAGAAGGAAGGACATCAGGTGTAAATTGTATCCTTTTAAATGAAGCGTTTATGGATTTTGCAATGCATGAAACTATACTGGTTTTTCCCACTCCGGGGACATCCTCTATCAGAACATGTCCATCACATATTAATGACATAAGTATAAGTTCAATGGTCTTTCTTTTACCCACAATTACTTTTTCCACATTTGTCACAATATTATTTAATATATCAATTGATTTTTCCATTATGGCCTCCTTTAATAAACATAAAAGATTTATTTAATAAAGAATTTTTTATAAATAAAAGTTTATAATACAATTATAAAAGTATACGTAAATAAATCAACATAAATAACAATTTAAATATTTTTTATATGCAAAGCTATAAAATTTAAAAGTTATAATATTTAAAATTAAATTTAAAATTTGTAAAAGCTAAAATGTTGTGAAATAATATAATAGCTTTAATTTTTTTCGGGTTGCCTCCAAAATATGTTTGTGGAAATTATACACCAGCTCTTTTTCTTCCTCGGTTATTTCAAGGCGGCTGTATCTGGCTTTTACAAATATATTTGCAACATCGCTGAAACTGTATGGGTGAAAACATCCATAATCGTCTATTCTTTTTGCATATTCATAGGGTGTTTCCCCGTCCATTACAGGTTTTTTAAGTATTTTAAGATGTTTCAGGTATTTTTCAAACAGTTTGATTGTACATTCCCTGGGATTTAATTTATATATTCTTCTAAGTTTTATTTTCCGTATCAGAAGGTTCAAGCCAATAGTAAGAGGAAATATTGCCAAAACGAATAATACTGTTAAAATAAGGCGTAAATTCAGCAGTTTTTTACCTATTCCTTCATTATTGGGCAAGAGGGGATTGCCTGTACCGGTAAAATTTCCGGGTAGGTAGCCTCCGGGGTTGTAACCATACTGCATCTGGTTATATAAATAAGGAGGAGGGGTTGAACCGGGGTTGTAATAAGAATAGTTAAAAATGGCAGTTGGCTCAAAAGGAACCCATCCAATTCCCTCAAAAAATACTTCCACCCATGCATGAGCGTCGGAATTTTTTACTTCATATAAATTCCCATCTGTAGGACTAAAGGGAAGTTTGTAGCCTTCTATATACCTGGAGGGTATGCCTATACACCTTGTGAGGATAGCCATGGCTGTTGCAAAGTAAGTACAATACCCTTCTCTTTTGTCAAAAAGAAAGTAATCTACAAAATCTCGCCCCTCCGGAACATCCCCCGGAGTTAGTGTGTAGTAGTAATATTGTGAAAGATAGGTTTCTATTGCCTTTACTTTATCAAAATTATTATTTTCATTTTCGGTTATTTCATGTGCAAGTAGGTAAACTCTTTCCGGAACGCTGTCAGGGACAAATGTATAATTGTCATAAACAAAATCAGTATAAATCAACGCAAACCTTAAGAAAAAGTATTTATCCAGTAGTTTTTCCAACTCATTGTTTGCATCTATGGCATACTGTAAAAAGAAGGTAATACCATATTTATATTCACTAAATTCTGAGAATAAATAATTCTGAAGATTTAGTGTAAATGTATGATTGTATATAATACCAGGACTACTTAAGTAACCATTATTAGAGTCTGTATTTATAAAGGAAGAAGCTATTAATAATTCCAGATGAGACATCTCCTCTGGATTAATGTATTTTAAAACCACATCATTACTTGATTTGTATCTTTCTAAATTATCCTGGTATGTAGGTTTAGTATAGTCAAAGTCTTGAGGGAAGGTATTAAGGTAATAATCCAGAAGAGTTTCTTCTATGTATAAATCGGTATTTCCTTCAAAATAATCAGATAATTCCTTACAAATGTTTTTTGTAATATAGTCACTCATTTCTTTTAATACTTTTCTAAGTTCAGTGACGTAAAGATCAGAATGGCTTTGTCTTAACATATTTTTAAAAACTTCTTTATCTGTATTAAAAAACAAAGTGTCTAATGTATAAGAAAAATTCTTTTCAAGGGATACAAGGTAAGTTAGCGTATCTTCTGTATCACAAAAAATCCAGTCTTTATGTATGTTTGCATCACCAAATTCAAAAATATCTGCATTTAAAGGTGCAAAAATAGTAGGTGTTTTTATATTGTCATAAGTAATCTTTATTTTAAGATAGGATGTAATGTCACTTAAAAGTTCAGGGCGCTGTTCATTAGAATTCGGATAAGCCATGTCAAAAAGGACATCATACATCATGGTGTAGTAATTCTTAGGGTGAGTATAATAATATCTTTGACTGGTATATCCTAATTCAGCTTCTGGATAATCCTCCATTTCAGTTTCATAAACCAAACTCCAACTATTATCTTCATAGCGGTTTTTTGAACGGCCCCTTAAATATATTCTTTTTTCAGATTCAACTTCTAATACCTTGGTCTCGTCTAATTTTAAATTTCCGCCTAAAGAACTACCATCTCCAAATCCGATGGATGCTAAAGAAAATACCCCTATATCCTGGACATCTTCAAATTTGCCTTTGTTTCCAAATTTAAGGGTAAGATCCTCATATACTTTTTGTATTTTTCTGTCCATCCATTTCCATTCAATGGGTTTTGAACTTACTGGTATTAAATTAGTTAAAAAAATTATCAATATACATATTGGAAGTGCAAATGCAAAAAGGCCGGAGAGTTTTACAATTTCATTTGTATTTTGTTTTGACTTTTTATAATAGATATGGAGAAAGTAATATATTAAAACTGAAACACAAAAAGTGTAGAAAGCTATGTATGCTTTATCCGCAAAGTAATCTAATATCCACTGACCTGAAAAGAGGCCAATGCCGCTTACAGCAATCATTAGAAAATTAAATTTTATAAATGTAAATATAAAAACAAAGATTGATAAACCGGCACATAATAAAACGGTAATAATGTAAGAATAAGGGTTGTTAAAAGGCTGAACATCTTTTATATAATCAATTAACCATGCAATTGGCTGGTAAACATAAAACAATAGGTTGTTTTTAAATAAGTAAATAAGAGCTATAACAATGAATAAAAAAATGCAAACTAATGATATTTTAAAAACTTTTTTATTTATAGTTATAACAGACAATACTAAAAGGACAATAAGCGATATTCCTGCAATTTCATAGTGTTTATATGGAAACAGTAATGTAGTGGTAAGCGGGTAAATAAGGCTAAAACTCATTAATAATGAGAGTAACAATTTAGTTATATAATTTGTAAGTTTTAAATCTTTCATTTAAAAAGAATCCCCCTTTTATAAAGAGAATACTAAAAATATTAAAATCAAAAAGTTGTGTATTTAAATTTTAATACTGTTTTAAAAAAAAATTCCTTTACAAAAGAATTATAAAGGAATTTAAAAATAAATCAATATTAATTGCATTATATTTCAGTAATATATTGCATTATATTTCAATGGATTTAATAACTTCTTTTAAAGTATTAGCTGATTCTAACAATTTTTTATGTTCATCATCACTAATAGGAACAGTGAGAATTCTGTCTACACCGTCCTTGTTAACAAGAGTGGGAACACTTAGGCAAACATCTGAAATCCCATATTGACCTTCGAGAAGACTAGATACGGTAAAAATGGAATTTTCATCCCTAACAATAGTTTCAACTATTCTTTTAACTGCAAGAGCTATGGCATAGTAAGTAGCTCCTTTTCTTTCTATTATGTGATATGCTGCATTTTTCACATCTTCATATATTTGTTTTCTGGTTCTGCCTTCTTCGCATTTTTGACAATCTTGACAAAACTGTTCCATAGGTATTCCGGCTATATTAGTAAGACTCCAGGTAGCAACTTCTGTATCCCCATGTTCACCTAATATATATGCATGGACATTTCTTGTATCTATTCCCACATGATCCCCTATTAAGTATCTGAACCTTGCAGTATCTAAAACTGTTCCCGAACCAATTACTTTGTTTTTAGGAAACCCTGACAGCTTGTACGTTACATATGTAAGTATGTCCACAGGGTTTGTTACAACTAAAAGGATTGCATCTTTGTTGTATTTTACAATTTCAGTTATTATGCTTTTAAACACTTCTGTATTCTTTTTAACTAAATCAAGTCTGGTTTCACCTTCTTTTTGATTTGCACCCGCAGTGATAATTATAATGTCAGAGTCAGCACAATCTTTGTAAGTTCCGCTGTATAGTTTAACAGGTCTTACAAAAGGTATTCCATGGTTCATATCCATAACTTCGCCTTCTGCTTTTTTTTCATTTATATCAATTAACACAATTTCAGAAACAAGCCCGCTTATCATTAATGTGTACGCAGTTGTTGAACCTACAAAGCCTGCTCCGATAACTGTTATTTTATTTATTACTTTACACAGCATATTATCCCCTCCTGTTATACTGGTTGTCTATTATAATATACCTTAAAATTAAAAAAGTAAACATATATTTGAAAGAGAATTATATAAAAGAGGTTTATTTAAATTTTTCTATTTTTAAATATATAAAATATAAAAATATTATATATAATTTTCTAAGTTTTTATCGGGAAAAGTAGTATGTATTTGTTTGATTTTTAAAATTAATTGTATTATAACAGTATATAAAATATTTGGTAGTGTAAAAAAGTTATAAAAGCACAGGAATATTGATGTTCAGCTATTTTCAAACCAATTAGCTTTTTTGTTGTACCTTGCAATATTATAATTTTTGGAGTAAAATATTTATTGCATTTGATGTGCGAGAGTGGCGGAATCGGCAGACGCGCTAGATTCAGGATCTAGTGGCCGCAAGGTTGTGAGGGTTCAAATCCCTTCTCTCGCACCATATTTTTATTAAAAAACTTTGCGGGTTTTATCCCAGCAAAAAAGCAAGGTCTTTTTTATAGCATTCTGATAAAAAAGACAAAAAACGTGAATGTATTGGATAATAAAATAACTATCAAAAAGTTTAATAGAGGAGACTTCAAAGATGAATGCAGAAATTTTGGCAGTAGGCACAGAACTTTTAATGGGGCAGATAGTAAATACAAATGCCCAATACATATCAGAAAGACTAAACAGCATTGGCATAAATGTATATTTCCACAGTGTTGTGGGAGACAATCCTAAAAGACTTGAAAGCAGCATAAAGTTAGCACTGGAAAGATCTGATTTGGTTGTAATAACCGGAGGGTTAGGTCCTACAAAAGACGATATAACAAAGGAAAAAGTTGCTGAAGTCTTTGGGAAAAGGATGGTTTTACATGAGGAGAGTCTTAAAAGAATAAAAGATTATTTTGTAAAACTTGGCAGGGAAATGACTGACAATAATGCAAAACAGGCTTATTTTCCTGAAGGCAGTATAGTTATTGAAAATAACAAGGGTACTGCCCCGGGGTGCATTATTGAAAGTGATAATAAATTTGTTGTAATATTGCCGGGCCCTCCACGGGAGATGCAGCCTATGTTTGATGAAAGTGTAATGCCATATCTTCAGAAAGATTCAGGTTATAAAATTGTATCAAAATATATAAGGACCTTTGGAATTGGCGAATCAAAGCTTGAAGAGATGATAATGGATCTGGTTGATAAACAGGAAGATGTGACAATTGCAACTTATGCAAAAATGGGGGAGGTTACAGTAAGGCTTACTTGTAAGTGCCCGTTATCCGAAGAAGGGTTTGATAAAATATGTCCTTTTGAGGATGAGATAGTAAAAAGATTAGGTTCTTATGTATATAGCACTGAAAATGAAAATTTGGAAAAAGTAGTTACAAAAATGCTTTTAGAAAACAACCTTACAATTGCCATTGCAGAGTCATGCACCGGCGGGTTGATTTGTTCTAAGCTTGTTTCTGTAAGCGGGGTATCGAAAGTTTTTAACAGGGGGATTATATCCTATAGCAATGACTCGAAGGTTCAAGATTTGGGTGTAAATGAGGATACAATTAAAAAATATGGTGCTGTAAGCACTCAAACGGCAATTGAAATGGCAGAAGGAGTAAAAAGAATAGCCGGTACCGATATAGGGGTTTCTATTACCGGAATTGCAGGTCCTGAAGGAGGAACGGCTGAAAAACCCGTAGGTCTTATGTACATGGCTTTAGCCTATAAAGGCAATACAGTGTGTAAAAAATTAAATTTATCCGGGGATAGGGAAAGAATAATAAATGTAGCTTCACTGCATGTATTAGACTTAATAAGAAGACAAATTGGAGGAATTGAAATTTGAGTAATAAAAAATTAGGTGGGGCTGCAGCTATTGTTATGTCATCTATTGTTGTCAGCAGAATAACAGGCTACATAAGAGAGATGATAACTCCTAATGTTTTTGGGTTGGGAAATGTAGGCGATGCGTATTCATATGCCTTCAGAATAACAGGACTTATGTATGATTTACTGGTTGGAGGGGCAATTGCAGCAGCTATTATACCGGTTTTGACAGGATATATTTCCAATAAAGATGAAGAAAACGGATGGAAGGCAGTAGGTACCTTTATCAATATAATAATAATCATAATGTCCTTTGTCTGTATATTGGGTATGTTTTTTACACCCCAGCTTATAAGAATGTTTTCTGGATTTGAAGGAGAAGAGCAAATAAAACTTACAGCTGATATAGCAAGAATCCTCTTTCCTTCTGTTGGATTTTTGATGCTTGCCGGGCTGTCTAACGGAATATTAAATTCCTATCAAAGATTTGCAGCGGCAGCTTATGGACCTTCAATTTACAACATTGGAAGTATTATAAGTTTGATATTTTTAAGTAAAAAGGGAGGTCCTACAAGTGTTGCCTATGGGGTTATGGCAAGTTCATTGGTATATTTTTTATTCCAATTAAGTTTTGTGTTTAAACATTTGAAGCATTATAGATTTAAAATATATATTAAGCATCCGGGATTTATTAAGCTTATTAAACTTGCAATACCTTCTTTGATGGCCTCTTCCGTTGTGCAGGTAAATGTTATGATTGCAAGTTTTTTTGCCACTTTTTTTGAACCTGGGAGCATGATAATTCTTAATATGGCAGACAGGACATGGCAGATGCCCTACGGGATATTTGCACAGGGCATGGGTATTGCAATGCTTCCTACATTGTCTACATACTTTTCCAGGGAGGAATTCAAAGAATATAAAGTTACACTTATAAAGTGCATTAAAACAGTTTTGTTATTTACAATTCCTTCTGCAGCAGGCTTTATAGTGCTGAGGGAAGAGGTTATAAAGACTTTATTTGATATTACCGGTTTTGCGCCGGAAAGCATAGCCCTTGCCGGCAGGGTACTTATGTTTTTTTCCATATCCCTTTTTAGCCAGTCAATTGTAAATGTTTTAAACAGGGCATACTATGCGGCAAAAGATACCATAACACCTTTAATTGCAGGTATAATTGCAATTGTTTTAAATTTTACCTTAAGTTTAACTTTTATAAAGACAACCAATCTTGGAGTTGCTGGCATGGCTTTATCCTATTCTTTGGTAAGTATAGTAAATGCCTTTCTGCTTTTAACTATTTTAAATAAAAAAATGAATGGGATGTACCTTAAAAGTCTTTTGAAATTTCTGTTTAAAATTTTCCCGGCTTCTTTTATAATGGGGGTTGTAATATATTTTATAAATACAGCTGTGCCTCCATTAGAGTCAAAAATTATGCAATATACTTATTTAGCAGGGGTTGTAGCTGTTGGAATAGCAGTATATTTTGCATTTGCTTTACTGTTTAAAGTTGAAGAAGTTTCTTATGTAAAGGATATAATATTAAAAAAGTTTAAAAAAGGTTAGTTAGTAAAATATAAAACAAAATCTATAAAATAAACTTTGAGTAAAATAATAGTTAGCAAAATTAAATTAGGGACATCAAAAAATGATGTCCTAAAAAGCATAAATTATCCTGTATAATGTTTGTTGAAAGACAAAAACTTGACACTAACTAAAATAAAAAATCTATTGACTAAACAATAGATATTGATGTATAATAAAAACAGAACGCATGTTCGCAAGGGACGTACACAGTAAAATAATGAGGTGATTAATTTGGACAAACAAAAAGCATTGGAAATGGCCTTTGGGCAAATAGAAAAGCAGTTTGGTAAAGGCGCTATAATGAAATTAGGAGAAAGCTCTCATTTAAATGTTGAAACTATTCCAACAGGGGCTTTAGGTTTAGATATAGCCTTAGGTGTCGGAGGTGTGCCAAGGGGAAGGATAGTAGAGATATTTGGTCCCGAATCATCCGGTAAGACAACTGTAGCTTTGCATATAATTGCAGAAGCACAAAAAGCCGGTGGAGAAGCTGCGTTTATAGATGCAGAACATGCTTTAGACCCTATATATGCCAGGAATTTGGGAGTAAATATTAATAATCTAATAGTTTCACAGCCGGATACAGGTGAGCAGGCGCTGGAAATAGCAGAAACACTGGTTAGAAGTGGTGCAATAGATGTAATTGTTATAGACTCAGTTGCAGCCTTAGTTCCAAAGGCAGAGATTGACGGGGAAATGGGAGATGCTCATGTGGGTCTTCAGGCAAGACTTATGTCCCAGGCACTTAGGAAATTATCCGGGGTAATAAATAAGTCCAGGACAACAGCAATATTTATAAACCAGTTAAGGGAAAAGGTTGGTGTTATGTTTGGAAACCCTGAAACAACGCCGGGAGGAAGAGCTCTTAAATTTTATTCTTCTGTAAGACTTGATGTAAGAAGAATAGAGTCAATAAAGCAGGCTAATGAAGTAATAGGAAACAGAACCAGGGTTAAAGTTGTAAAAAATAAAGTTGCTCCTCCTTTTAAAGAAGCAGAATTTGATATTATATACGGACAGGGTATTTCTAAAGAAGGCAATATATTAGATGTTGGGGTAAATCTTGATATTATAAATAAAAGTGGTGCCTGGTTTTCATATAACGGACAAAAAATCGGACAGGGAAGGGAAAATGCTAAAAACTTCTTAAGGGAAAATCCTGAGATTTTAAAAGAGATTGAAACTAAAATAAGAGATAATTACAATCAAGCTTTTTTAAATAGTATAGATGCTCATGTTGAAAAAGATGATGAAGATGATTCTGAAGAATAAAGAAAATGACTGACTTTTAAATGGTATTACTTCAGGTGGGATTTCATAAAAGATGTAAATTTCATCTGAAGTAATAAAAGTACTTTAGCTGGATATTGGCTGTAATTTGGTGATTACGTTGAAAATAACTTCTGTTGAAAAGAATAAAAAAAACGATAAAATGCTATCTGTATATGTTGATAATGTATATTCTTTTTCTATTCCGGAAGAAGAGTATTTACGTTTAAATTTATATGAAAAAACATCTATATCAGAGGAAGAAATAGAGGAAATAAAAAAGAGTATTGCTTTAAGGAATGTAAAATCAAGTGGAATCAAATTAATTACATATAAATTGCTGAGTGAAAAAGAACTTTTTTTAAAATTAGTTGCAAAGGGATACGATGAAGACATAGTGAGTATGGCTATAGAAGAGCTTAAATCCATGGGCTATATAAATGACATGATATACGCCCAAAAATTTGTTCATGAAAGAATAAAGTTAAAACCTAAGTCTAAGAAGGCTCTTAGATTTGAACTTGAGAACAAAGGTATCCCCAAAGACATTATTGATTGTGTATTAAACAGCATTGAATATGATGAAGATGCCGTTATAGAAAGGCTTCTTAGAAAAAAATTTGGGAAATACAACCTGGCTGATTCTAAAATTGCTAAGAAGGCATATTCATTTCTGATGCATAGAGGCTTTAATTTTGAAGATGTCAAAAGAGTCATAAACAAAATCATAAAAGAAGAAAAAGATTTATAAAAATAAATCTAAAAAATTGTATTTTTTAAGAGCCTTCTTAATAAGAAGTCTTCTTATTTACTTGTGTTAAACAAAAGTGGTGAGTTGGGAAGAATGTAGAGTAGTGTGGGGATTATAGTGCGTATTATACTTCAGCCAGTCCAAATCTTCTTAAAAACCATAAGCATAGCTTTTGAACTCTTGTCTTTGGTTTTTCTAAAGGTACAGCGATTCCTTTAACTATTTTATAGCATAATTGTGCAGAAACGAAGTTCATATTGCCGGATTTAAACTTTATTCTAAGGGTTGGATTATTGCGTACTTCTTGGTAAGATATAACTATTGCTTTTCTGTAAACATCTTGAGCGCATGGAGCAAGAACCTCATCACCAGGACTTACCAACTTATAAGGTTTTTTATTTTTCCTTCTTGACTTGAACATTATAATCACCCTTTATTAATATAATTTTATAAAATTAGTTCTCTAATATAATATTTATTGCGGATTGATTTTAGTCCAGTTATGCTAATATTGCTAAAAATATTAATGCTTATGTTAGAAAATGTTTAGTAAAAATGTATATAACACAAGTGTTAAAGCACTTTTAGAACACAATTTTTTGTTTAGCTAAGCAAAGCCTGTTTTTATATTATATTCCTCATTAAGGCAGAATATAAACATATAAAATTTAATAACAGCTAAACAAACTAACTTACTAAACTTCATGAAAAGTTTGATAAGAAAGTTTATTTACTTTACGTAATTTAACGGTTATAAGCAGTGTCAATACTTATAATCCGTTTATTTAGAAATATGAAGACTCAAAATAATAAACTAAAAATTAATAAAGTCTTTTACTGTGATTAACATAAAAGAAGAAAACAATGCACGACCCACAAAATAATTACAAAAAATGCAAAAAACTATACAAAAAACTCAAAACAATATTCAAGATAAATCCGGATACATTTTACTAAAAAAATCAAAAAATATCAAGTGTTTTATGTAAATTTTTATAAAGTTTTTATAAAAAAATATAAATATTTTTATGAATATTAAATCTTTTTTGCTAAAAGACCTATGCTGTAAATTTTCAAATTAAATTAGATAATATTTTCAAATTATTTTAGGTCAATTTTACCACAAATTAGTGAATATTTTCAAATTAAAATAGGAACGCGATAATCAAATTTTCAAATTCCAGTAGGATTCAAAATAAAATCTGGAAAAATAAGTATTGCATAACACTTTCAAATTTGTACAATAAAAATGAGCAGATTAACTGCTCTTAAAATTTTAATCAAAATATTGATAATAGAAAACTTTTAAGTATAAATTCAATAAGTTTACAACATTTATTACTTAAACGGTTTATAACCGTTGTACTAAGGCTGCCGGTTAAAGATAAAAGTATTTTAGAGATATCAAAGTCTTTTTGTCCTTGGTATACGATTTCTTCATCTACATGCTTTTGCTTTATTGAACAAGCATACATAAGGCTTGAGGTTGCAAGACTGTTAACAAGGCGGGGTACGCCTTTTGATGCAGAATAAATAGCTTCAATTGCAGCCTGGGTATATAGTACAAAGACATTATTGCTTGTTGTATCTGATGAAACATTGTAACCTTCTTATGTGAAGGCACTTCTCCTAAAGATATTAAAAGACCCCGGTAAAAATCCATAACGGTAACTGTTGAGAGAGAAAAATAGCAGGGTTTGTAAAGTCCCGGATTTAACCCGGCTGAAAATTTTCTTAAGGCGGTGGATTTTCCCATTCCCGGTTCACCGACTAAAAGAAACATTCCCCGGATGTTTTGAATATATTTAAATCTTGAATTTAATTCCTTAATATCTTCACTTTCATAAACATCAGAAATATCAATTTCTTTTCCAAAAGGATTGTATTTTAGTCCAAAAAACTGTCTGAACATAATTATTTCTCTCCTTCCATAATTGTTTTAAATGAAATTGTTTGTTTTGATTTAGGCATGTCAGCATGTGTTACAGATACTTCGTTATTTTGTAAATCCACTATTAACTCAGAATTTTTAGGTCTGCCCCTTCGTTTCATATGGGCATTGTCATGAAAATTAACCTGCAAGGCTTCACCGATTTTCTTGCCTTCATAGTATATGAATACCGGCTCTTCTAAACTCTTAATTTTATTCATATTAAGTTGGGATAAAAATCTTTTTCTAACTGTTAAAAAGAACCTTTCTATTTTTCCCCGGCTATGTGCAACAAAGGGTTTCGAATGTATAAGAGCGCATCCTACGTCCGCGCACATAAATTCAAACTGCTGTGAACGGTAAATCTTCCCATTGTCCGTATAGAGCAGGGAAGGTATGCCTCTTCCTGTATGTAAGGTCCATACATTAAATCCCCATACCACAACTCATTTATATATTGATGTGCAAATCTTTTAATTTCTTTTTTCTCTTCAGTTTCATAAATGCTTTCATGATTTGAAAATTTTAAAAACCTGTATAGTGTGGTAAGTGATATTTGCCCTTCTTTTAATATGCCTTTTTTTATTAGTTTATCATAGATGATTGTAGTAGGCGCTTTAGGATATTTTCTTTTCGTCTCAAGGATTTTTTCAGCAAGTTCTGTATCTATTTTTCTACAATTACCCCTGTCTTTCCGGTATCCGGGTTTTAATGCATCCAATCCTCCACGCATGTAATCACAGTACCAGGACTCTATTGTTTTAGGTGAATATTTTCTTATGCCATAGTGTGGCATTTCTACGGGTTTTGATGAAATTTGAGCATAATAGTCCTTACGATTATTCACTTGTCCATTTAGGATCGGACTTATCAGTGAAAATCTTTTTAACGCAATGGCATTTCTTACCTCTTCACTTAACATATTCCTGACCTCCTGTTGCATTTTTAGGAAGCCATGACCGGTCAGGCTGTTCTTTACCACGGATGTTACCATAGTTATTTGCTCAAGTAAAGGAAAATATGGTGTTGCGGTTGATTTCATTAAAAATTTTTCATAAGACGCTTTTTAAAATCCTATTTTAATGTTATAATCATGCTGCAAGAAATGTTTTAGCGGTAGCTTGATAATGTTTGCGGAAACTAACTAATTTATTGCATTTTGGATTGTGACATCTTTTAGTTGGTGGCGGTGGAAAAGGATAATTTCTCCCAAGTTTAATATATTCATGAATTCCTTCATGAACATTGAAGATATATTGCATTTTTACATCACCCTCCGCAATATATTATAAAAAATAATCCTACTGTAAAGTGAAAATATTTTTTCAAATTGCGGTAGGGTTAAAAATTTTTTTCACCTATTTTAATGTGATAAAATAAGGGTAGATTTACCTAAATTAAAATGAAAATCTACACTATGCATAACTCAAAAAATATGATATATTGTTTTTAATAAAAGGTAGTAAATTGTTACAAAAATATAATAAAAAATTATTTAAAGTATTTCCGTAAAATAGAAAAATGGTTGACAGCCCAATAAAAACTTTTCTTGGTGTTTGACATTTGTTGTTTGACATTTAAATATCTAAAATATTGATCACAATTATTTATTGTTTATTTAATACAATTATTTATTCAGGATTTTAAATAGCAATTAATTTTACTAATTTATTTTATATTCTAAGGGGCAGTATATAAATATGTTAAAGGGGATGTATACAGTGAATAGGATTAATTTTGCAAACAATAGAATAATAAACCGGGTCAAAGCACTACTTGAAGAGTATTCAGAAAGCATCTCTGTTGAAGTTATGAGCATTGTTTTGTATGGTTCCAGGGCAAGAGGGGATAATACTTCTAATAGCGACTATGAGCTTTTAATACTTCTTGCCGATGATACTCCTCTTAAAAAATTTATTTCATTTGGTGAGAATTTAAAGCTCGCACTTTTAAAAGAGAAATATATAAATGTAAAACTTCTTTTTTATACACCGGGAATATTTGAGGAAATACTTTATGAAGACGAGATTGTGGGTACATTTTTATATATGATATGTAGGGAAAATGTAATTTTATATGATAAATATGGTACATTTTTATCCATCCGGGATAGGTTACCTAATAATAATAGAAAGAGTGAAGAAATTTTTTTATCCCAGTGTGTTGAGTTTTCAAAATTATTTGGCTCTGAAAAATGGGAGAGAAAATGGGAAAGAATACTTATGCAGTTCAGGTATCACAATAGAAGGAGAAGAGGAATATATTGATAATTAATATAACACAAATTAATATAATTGATATAACTAATATAACAACATTAATATAGCTAATATAACTAATATATCTATTACGACTAATAATCTATTACAACTAATATATCTAAATAACAATTAATATAGACTGTTAATATATGATATAACTTATGCAATATATGCTTTATAATACATGACTTATATAATAAGAGATTTATATTATGATATGACTTTATAAAACTTAAAGAATTTAATAAAACTTATTAATAAATATGCTAAAATATAACTGTTAAAATATCTGCTAAAGGAAAGTTTTGGAGGATTTGGACTTGAATAATAAGCTAAATGAATTTAAGACATACATAAAAAATAAAAAGGTTGCTGTATTAGGGATTGGAGTTAGTAACATACCGTTAATTAAATACTTATACAGTCTGGGTGTAGATGTAACAGCTTTTGATAAATGCTGTAAAGATGATTTATGCTGTGTCATAGACCAGTTTAAGGGTCTGGACATAAAATATAGTTTAGGGGACGGCTATTTAAAAAATTTAAAAGGATTTGATGTTATTTTCAGAACTCCGGGCATGAGATATGATTTACCGGAAATTCTTTCTGCTAAAGAGGAAGGGGCAGAGATTACTTCTGAAATGGAAGTTTTCTTTGATGTATGTCCGGCCCGGATATTTGCTGTTACAGGAAGTGACGGTAAGACTACCACATCTACACTTATATACAAAATTCTTAAAAAACAAGGGTACAACTGCTGGCTGGGGGGCAATATAGGAACGCCCCTTTTAAGCAAAATTGATGAAATAAAAGAGACAGATATGGTGGTTTTAGAACTTAGCAGTTTTCAGCTTCACACAATGACAAAAAGCCCTGATGTGGCAGTAGTTACAAATCTTTCTCCGAATCATCTGGATTTTCATAAATCCATGGATGAATATGTGGATGCTAAGAAAAATATTTTTAATTTTCAGTGTGAAGAAGACAAACTGATTTTAAACTATGACAACGATATAACCAGGGAGTTTAAAAAAGAGGCAAAGGGGAAGGTTTTATATTTTAGCAGGCAACAAGAGCCTGATAAAGGTGCCGGTTTAAAAAACAGCTGTATTTTTTATAAAGACGGGGACAGGGAAATAGAAGTTGTTAATACAAAATCTATTTCAATACCTGGTGTACATAATATTGAAAACTATATGGCGGCAATTTGTGCTGTAATAGATTATGTGGATGTAAAGACAATACAAAAAGTTGCAAAGGAATTTAAGGGTGTAGAACACAGACTAGAGTTTGTTGGAGAAAAAAACGGCATATTGTTTTACAATGACTCCATAGCAAGCAGTCCCTCAAGAACCATTGCAGGCCTTTTGTCTTTTGACCGGAAAGTTATTTTAATTGCAGGGGGCTATGACAAAAATATACCTTATGATGAAATGGGACCACATATTGCAAAGAGAGTCAAATCTATGTTTTTAATCGGACAGACGGCAGATAAAATACATAACTCATTAAAGGATGAAATAAACCGCACAGGAAGAGGAAAAGATATATTTGTATGCAAGTGTGAAACATTAGAAGAGGCTGTAAAAAAAGCATATGATAGTGCTTTCTGCGGTGATATAATTCTAATGTCACCGGCAAGTGCAAGTTTTGATATGTTTAAAAATTTTGATGAAAGAGGAAAAAAGTTCAAGGGAATTGTTAAAGATATTTTAAATACTTAACTTATTAGTTAACGGAAATTTAAATTTTACTTAAAAAAGCCTAAACAGTAAAAAAGACAGATAATACAGGCTGGTTTAAATTACAGGAAAATTAAAATAAAAAGAGTTGAAGTATCAACTCTTTTTGGTGGAGGAGGACGGATTTGAACCATCGAAGGCTTTGCCAACAGATTTACAGTCTGCCCCCTTTGACCACTCGGGAACTCCTCCACAAATATTAAATTTGGTGCCCAGAGGCGGAATCGAACCACCGACACGAGGATTTTCAGTCCACTGCTCTACCGACTGAGCTATCTGGGCAAACAAAATAAATTTATTGGTGGGCCTTCAGGGACTCGAACCCCGGACCTACCGGTTATGAGCCGGTTGCTCTAACCAACTGAGCTAAAAGCCCTTGTTTTAGCACAACAATGAATAGTATAATAAAAAAAGACTTTTTAGTCAAGAGTTTTTTGTAATAAGTTTTAAAAAAGCAATTAAAGATGCAATAAATGTGTACAAAACAAAGTTTTAAAGAGGTGATATTTAAGTGGACTACACAAATATATTAAAAGATATAAGTACTTATCCTGGTATTTCGGGAAGAGAAGAGAGTTTTTCAAAATATATAAAAGGAATATTTGATAAGTACTGTGATGAAACTATAATTGACAGCTTTTATAATGTTATCGGGATAAAAAAAGGGTCTTCTGAAAAAAGCAAAAAAATCATGATTGCAGCCCATTTAGATGAAATAGGTATGGTGGTAACCGGCATTGAGAAAAAGGGATTTTTAAGGTTTTCAAATATAGGGGGAATTGACCCTAAAATTCTTTTAGCCCAGGAAGTTGTAGTGCATGGAAAGAAAGATATAATCGGCGTTATTGGTGCAAAGCCTCCCCATCTGCTAAAGGATACAGATGCCAAAAAGGCGGTTAAAATACAGGATCTTTCCATAGATACCGGACTTTCAGAAGAGGAAGTTAAAGAGTATATATCAATCGGGGATTTTGTAACATTTAAAGCAGAGCCTTTTTTGCTAAAAAACAAAAAAATAAGTTCCAAATCCCTTGATAACCGTGGGGGAGTGGCGGTTTTAATTGATATTATGGAAAAGCTTAAAAAAATTCAACATGAATGCGATGTGTATTTTGTTGCCACATCCCAGGAAGAAGTAGGGCTTAGGGGAGCTACTGTGGCAGCATATAATATAAGACCTGATGTTGCAGTTGTTATTGATGCATGCCATGGTGCTATTCCGGAAATGGCAAAGGACTTGGTTTTTAAACTTGGAAAGGGACCTGCCATTGCCGTAGGACCTAATTTACATGGAGATCTTACAAAAAAGTTAATTGACATTGCAAAAGAAGAAAACATTCCTTATCAAATTGAGCCATCCCCAGGAAATACAGGTACTGATGCGTGGGCTATACAGGTTTCAAGATCCGGCATTCCAACGGTTTTAGTGTCTGTACCCCTTAAATATATGCACACAACTGTGGAAACTCTCCATTTAAATGATATAAAGTATTCAGGAAAACTTGTTTTAAAATTTATTTTATCCATTGAAGGTGAGATAGGGGGGATATTATGTTGTTAAAAGAATTAACGGAACTTTATGGAGTATCTGGAAATGAGAAAGAAGTAAGGGAGTTTATTAAATCAAAGGCAGAAAAGTATTCAGATGAAATAAAAGTTGACTCTATGGGGAATTTGGTATGTGTAAAAAAAGGCAATAATGCTAAACATAAGCTTATGATTTCTGCACATATGGACGAAGTTGGATTTATGATAACAGGATATGGGGATGGCGGGGTTTTAAAATTTGCCACTGTGGGAGGTATTGACAGCAGGATACTTTTGGGAAAAAGGCTTGTTGTAGGAGATAAAAAGCTTCCCGGGGTAATAGGTGGAAAGCCCATTCATCTTCAAAGTGCGGCAGAAAGAAAGAGTAATATTAATATAAAAAATATGTATATAGATATTGGGGCAGATACCAAGGAAGAGGCGGAAAAGCTGATTTCAGTGGGAGAGTATGCGGCATTTTACAGCAGCTATACCAATCTCGGCAAAGATGTAATTAAAGCAAAAGCCTTAGATGACAGGGTTGGATGTGCTATTTTACTTGACATACTAAAGGATGAAAAATACAATAATTTTGACCTTTATGCCTGTTTTACAGTTCAGGAAGAGGTGGGGCTAAGGGGTGCAGAAGTGTTGTCCTACAGCATAAATCCGGACATTGCTTTAGTTGTGGAAGGAACCACCTGTTCAGATGTTTTAGATGTGGAAGAACACCAGCAGTCAACTATATTAGGCGGTGGCGCCGCCCTTACAATTATGGACAGGGGGGCATATTCCAATAAAAAGCTGGTGGAATTTTTGTACACCAACGGAAAGAAGAACAATATACCGGTACAGTATAAAACAACCACTACAGGAGGAAATGATGCAGGAAAGATTCAAACTGCAAAGGGAGGGGTTGTGGTAGCTTCTGTTTCCGTTCCATGCAGATACATTCATTCTCCTGTTTCTTTAATGAGTAAAAATGATTTTGACAGCTGCTATAAATTAGTGAAAATGGCTTTAGATGAGTTTGATAAAAATCCTGGACTTATTGACTCATTTAAATAAAAAAACATTTGTTTAAGTGAATTTTAAAGTAAAATAAATAAAGAATATTTTTAAATAATTCTATATAATTCGGTAGAAATGATTTTATAAAAATGGTTTTATAAAATAGTTTTATAAAATAGTTTTATAAAATAGTTTTATACAAATAATTTTATACAAATAATTTTATACAAATAATGACACATGGAGGAGGAAATATGTTTGATTTATTAAAAAAACTGACACAAATAACAGGTGTATCCGGAAATGAAGAAGAGATAAGAAATGTCATAATAGAAGAAATAAAAGATAAAGTGGATGAAATAACTGTTGATACTTTAGGAAACCTTATAGCTGTAAAAAAGGGAAGCGGGAAAAGAATCATGGTTGCAGCGCATATGGATGAAATTGGTGTTATAGCAACCTATATAGACGACAATGGATTTATAAGATTTTCTAATATAGGCGGGGTGTCAAAATACAATGCAATAGGACAAAAGGTGAAGTTTGGCAACGGTACAATAGGCGCTGTTTACTATGAAGAGAAAATAGATGACATTAAAAATTTAGATTTGTCAAAAATGTATATAGATATAGGGGCAAAAGACAGGGAAGAAGCGTTAAAAAGCGTCAATATAGGAGATGTGGCATGTTTTGTAGGTGATGCAGTAAGGCAGGGGGATATGATTATATCAAAAGCATTAGACGACAGATGCGGATGTGCAGTGGTTATACAAGCTATAAAAAATATGAAGGAAACTGAAAATGAAATATATTTTGTGTTTACCGTGCAAGAAGAACTAGGTCTTAGGGGGGCTAAAACAGCAGCTTACCAGATTAAGCCGGATTTAGCCATTGCTGTTGATGTTACTGCAACAGGTGATACTCCAAAATGCCGTCCTATGGAAGTAAAGTGTGGGAATGGTCCTGCTATAAAAATAAAAGACAGATCTATAATTTGCCACCCTAAAGTGAAAAATTTATTGGAAAAGGCGGCAAACAAAATAAATATTCCCTATCAATTTGAGATACTTGAATTTGGGGGAACTGACTCAGGGGCTATTCATATATCCGCGGGAGGAGTTCCTTCAGGTGTCATTTCAATACCCTGCAGGTACGTGCACAGCCCTGTTGAGACGGCAAGTTTGACGGATATAGAAAATGCAGTTAAACTATTAGTAGAAAGTTTATGTTATGTAGAAAATGATTAAAATTTCAGTTTAAATATTGTATAATGTAAAGGTATAATATTAAATGTATATTAAGAGTATAAAAGTATTGTACAAAAGGATATTAAATCAGAGATACTAGATTTTTACGGGAGGAGAATAAAAAATATGACCAATAAAGAAAACAACAATTTAGACACCTCTGAAAAGAAGGAGAAGATATCTAATTTTATTCAGGATATTATTGATAAAGATACTGAAGAGAACAGATATGGCAAGAGGGTACATACCAGGTTCCCGCCTGAGCCTAACGGGTATCTTCATATCGGGCATGCTAAATCAATTTGCTTAAACTACGGTATAGCTGTATATAATAATGGTAAATTTAATTTAAGATTTGATGATACCAATCCTAGCAAAGAAGAAGTTGAATATGTGGAATCTATAATTGAAGATGTGAAATGGCTTGGAGCTGATTGGGAAGACAGACTGTACTATGCCTCAGATTATTTTGACAGGTTTTATGAATGTGCTGTACAGCTGATAAAAATGGGCAAGGCGTATGTTTGTGATTTAAGCCCTGAAGAAATTAGGGAGTACAGGGGTACATTAACTGAGCCTGGGAAAAACAGCCCGTACAGAGACCGTTCTGTAGAGGAAAACTTAGACCTGTTTACCAGAATGAAAAATGGTGAATTTGAAGAAGGTTCCAAAGTTTTAAGGGCAAAAATAGATATGGCATCCCCAAACCTTAATATGAGGGATCCTGTTATTTACAGAATAATGAAAGTGGAACATCACAGGACAGGGAATAAGTGGTGCATATATCCAATGTATGATTTTGCACATCCCCTTTCTGACTCCTTTGAGGGTATTACCCATTCTATTTGTACACTGGAGTTTGAGGATCACAGACCTTTGTACAACTGGTTTTTGGAGACACTGGATTTAGAGTGCAAATCAAGACAGATTGAGTTTGCAAGGCTTAATCTAACTCACACTGTAATGAGCAAGAGAAAGCTTTTAAGGCTTGTTAAAGAGGGTTATGTAAATGGGTGGGACGACCCTAGGATGCCTACAATATCAGGTCTTAGAAGAAGAGGCTATACCCCTTCTTCAATAAGGGAGTTTTGTTCCAGAATTGGTGTTGCAAAAAACAACAGTATGGTGGATATAGCTCTTTTGGAGCATTGTATAAGAGAAGAATTAAATGCAAAAGCAAAAAGGGTTATGGCTGTTTTAGACCCTCTAAAAGTGGTTATAGACAACTATCCTGAAGATTTGGTGGAAGAATTTGAAGTTACCAATAATCCTGAGGACCCTGAGGCAGGAAAAAGAAAAGTTCCTTTTTCAAAGGTTGTGTATATAGAGAGGGATGATTTTTGTGAGAATCCGCCAAAGAAGTATTTCAGGCTGGCTCCAGGAAGGGAAGTAAGGTTAATGGGTGCCTACTTTATAAAGTGTACTGATGTGGTGAAGGATGAAAACACAGGGGAAATACTGGAGGTACACTGCACTTACGATCCTGAATCAAGGGGCGGTAATTCACCTGATGGAAGAAAAGTAAGGGGAACAATACACTGGGTGTCTGAAAAGCACGCTGTGGAAGCAGAAGTCCGCTTATATGACCACCTGTTTAGTGTTCCTGACCCGGATTCATATAAAGACGGGGATTTTACAGATTTAATTAATCCGGATTCACTTAAAGTGCTAAAATCCTGTAAACTTGAACCTGGGCTTAAAGATGCAAAACCGGGGGATATGTTCCAGTTTATAAGATTGGGGTATTTTTGCGTTGACAGGGTGGATTCAACGGAGGATGCACCGGTATTTAACAGAACGGTGTCATTGAAAGATACATGGTCAAAAATTGCCAATAAAGAAGCATAAAATTTAAAACATCAAGAGTCTTAAAAGGCAAGGACCAAAGAAGCAAAGGAATATGAAAATTCATACAGGTATTTAGAAAATCCAAGGATTTAAAAATACAGGATTTTAAAAAATTATGCAATTAAAAAAATTTAAAAAAAGTCTGTATGCCTTTTTGTTGAAAACTTTACGGGTATACAGACTTTTTTATTTAAAATTTATTTACTTTATATTTTAATATGTGAAAAATTCATATTTTCTTGCCCACTTTTGTATTTTTCCAGGCTGTATATTCACATCTATAAAAACTTCAGGGCTTATTACATGGGTAGTTCCCCAAAGAGCGAGGGATTTTACATTGAAATTACTGTATTCCCTGACACCTGCCTTTAACGGCTCAAAAACCAATTCCCAATAATGGTTGTCAATAGAATCATATCCTTCAATGATGCAGTGAAAATCATTTTTTGGATTTTTAATAATTTTTATTTCATTATCCTTAAAGGTTAAAACCTCAGGCACTTCTTTTATATTTATGTTATATGGGAATCTCAATATATATCCTTTATCAATTGGATTTTCATTAATTGATATAAAGTTGTGACAGTATTCTTCTGTAACAATGGTTTTCTTGCCGGTGTTTTCAAGCTGGTAATCAATTGTAAGGGTGTTGTCTTTTATTGAAAGCTTTTTTGTCATTTTAGCAGAATATCCATTGCAATCTAAATGATTAAGTATAAATGTAATGCTGTCATCTTCTTCTTTTACTACAACCTCAAAAGGGGACACTTGGTATTTATCAAAGAAAAAGTAATCAGATTCATCAGGGCGTGTTAAAAGCCCAACTCCTAATTTGAGAAATTTTTCCCCAGGCTTTGCCAAATCATATCCTATAGGAGTGTGAATTCCAAATTCGTTGCAAAGTCCAACTCCTCCGGAGCCTTTACCCGGGATAAGTGATTCTTTAGTGCAAAAAGAATATTTGTCATCAAGGCATACATCTGTAATAAAGCCTGTCCAGTCAAAGCGGGAACCGTTGTAGCTGTTTCCCGGATAGTCTATCTCAACTTTTAGTCTGTCATTTTTTAATTTAAGAGCTGATTTTTTCATTTCCATCCTCCCCAAAAATAAAATACTTCATCTATTTTAGCACAATAATAAGCTGTATAAAACCTTTTGAATTTACTTTTTAATTTATTTTGGAATAAAAATTCAATTTACTGTTGCTTTTTAGATATTCACTGTGTTATAATTGTCATAAGATTAGTTGATTTGTAACAGTGATACTAAAAGTGAGGCTGCTTTGTACACCTTAGTTTGTACACCTTAGAAGGTATTTAAACTACAGGTGTCAGGTAAGAAGAGTTGAGTTTAAAAGTTTAAGAAGAGATGAGTTTTAGAAGAGAAGAGATGAGACGGTGCAGTACAATTTAATTTTAGCTTTAAAGTTCCAAGTCCTATACTCGGGTTTTTATTTTAGTCAAGTCTCATGTCTTCCTTCAAAAAAGAAGGGGGCATTTTTTATGTTGTATCCAAGTCTTGAAGAGGTTAAAAAATTAGCCAAAAATCACAATGTAATCCCTGTTTCCATGGAGGTTTATGCTGATATGGAAACGCCAATAAGTCTTTTCAAAAGATTTGAAAACAGCAAGTACTGTTTTTTACTAGAGAGCGTTGAGGGGGGAGAAAAGTGGGCACGTTACTCCATTATTGGCAAAAATCCCTTCTTAATAGTTAAAAGCTATAAAGACAGCACAATTATCCAAGATAAAAATGGTGCTGTAAAAGAGGAAAAGGGCAACCCTGTTGAAATTATAAGAGAGCTTATGAATAAATATAAGGGTGCAGATATTCCTGATTTGCCAAGGTTTAATGGAGGAGCAGTGGGCTTTTTCGGGTATGACCTTATAAGGTACTATGAAAACCTCCCAAACGTCCCGGAAGATGATTTAGAACTTCCGGAGTGCCATTTTCTCTTTACAGATGAAGTTTTGGTTTTTGACCATCTTAAGCAGAAGATTCACATAATTGTAAATTTACATGTGGGAGGAAATATAGAAAGGGATTACAATAGTGCAGCTGATAGAATAAAGAGCATTTATAAAGAAATTCTTGATACAAGATGGAAGGTATTTGATGATTTCATTCCAAGTTTTGATAAAGACTCTGTCAAGGAACCTAAGACTTTAAAGTATACATCCAATATATCAAAAGAGTTGTTTTGCCGGAATGTATTAAAGGCAAAAGAGTATATTAGCAGAGGGGAAGTTTCCCAGGTTGTACTTTCCCGGCGTTTGTGTGTGGAGACAGAAGAGCACCCTTTTAATGTGTACAGGGTTTTGAGAGTTATAAATCCTTCACCTTACATGTATTATCTGAAGTTTGACGATTACAAAATAGTAGGGTCATCCCCTGAAATGCTTGCAAGGGTAGAGGATGGTATTGTTGAAACCTGCCCTATTGCAGGAACGCGGAAAAGGGGAAAGACAAAGGAAGAGGATGAACAGCTTGAAAAGGAACTTTTATCAGATAAAAAAGAACTGTCAGAGCATGTTATGCTGGTGGACTTAGGAATTAGTGATGTTAAAAAGGTTGCTAAAGAAGGTACGGTAAAAACAAACAGCTTAATGCATATAGAAAAATACTCCCATGTAATGCATATAGTTTCCAATATTACAGGGGAACTTAGGGAGGACAAAACTGCATTTGATGCCCTTATGTCCATTATGCCGGCAGGTACCCTGTCAGGTGCTCCAAAGGTAAGGGCTATGGAAATTATATATGAGCTTGAAAATGTAAAAAGGGGACCTTATGGCGGGGCTATAGGATATCTTAGCTTTAACGGAAACTTAGACAGCTGTATAACCATAAGGACCATTATATTTAAAGACGGGAAGGCTTATATCCAGGCGGGAGCCGGTATAGTTGCAGATTCAGTCCCGGAAAATGAATACCAGGAAACTATAAATAAATTAGGTGCACTTTTAAAAGCTCTGGAGGAAACAGGGGAATTTTATTCTGACTATAAAGGCTTAAAAAAATTACAGCTTGCAGGAAATTAATAAAGGACAGTTCAATGTTAAAAAAATTCAAAAATTGAGATGAGAAGAGAGGAGAATTATTATGTTAAAAGAGGCAATAGCAAAATTAGTTGAGGGGAAAAATTTAAATGAGGAGGAAGCAATAAGCTCCTTAGACTGTATTATGAGCGGCAAGGCAACTGATGCACAAATAGGAAGTTTTATTACAGCCCTTAGGATTAAAGGCGAGACCATAGAGGAAATTACCGGGTGTGCAAAAGTGATGAGGGAAAAGGCTTACAGAATAAATCCGGAAGTTGGTTACTATATCGATACCTGCGGTACCGGCGGTGATGGTTCAAATACTTTTAACATATCCACGGCAACGGCTTTTGTGGCAGCTGCAGGAGGAGTTGCCGTTGCAAAACACGGGAACAGGTCTGTGTCCAGCAGAAGCGGTAGTGCAGATGTTTTAGAGAGCTTGGGTATAAATATAGAAATTCCGCCGGAGATGGTAAAAGATTGTATCGAAAAAGTAGGAATAGGATTTATGTTTGCACCTCATTTTCATAAATCCATGAGGTATGCAGCAGGGCCTAGAAAAGAACTGGGTATAAGGACAATATTCAATATATTAGGACCATTGACAAATCCAGCCAATGCAAAGGGGCAGGTACTGGGTGTTTTTGATGAAAGGCTTACAGAGCCGGTGGCAAATGTTCTTTTAAATCTTGGTGTGGAAAAAGCAATGGTTATACATGGGTTGGACGGTATGGATGAAATAACTACAACCACCAGGACAAAAGTATCAGAAGTAAGGGACGGCAGCATTATAAATTACTATATAGATCCTGAGGAGTACGGTTTTTCATTGGCTGAAAAGGAAGAACTTATAGGCGGGGATGCAAAGGAAAACGCAGATATTATATATTCTATATTTAATGGTGAGAAGGGTAAAAAGAGAGATATTATACTTTTAAATTCAGCAGCGGCACTATATGTTGGAAAAGTTGCAAAAACCATTAAAGAGGGAATAGAGATGGCTGCTGAAATAATTGATTCTAAAAAAGCAATGGAAAAAGTATATGAATTAAAAAATTATTTGGATTTAAATTATTTTAACTGCAAAGTTGCGTTAAATGGATAGTGTTATACAGGGGAATTTTAAGGAGGATTTAAGGAGGGCAAAATGATATTAGATAAAATTGTTAATGAAAAAAGAGTGCAGCTTAAAAAAGAGATGAGTGAAATTTCTATAGAGGGTTGGAAAGAAAGGATTTCAAGACCGGGTCTTCATAAAACCATAGATTTTTACAGTGCATTAAAAAGAGAAAATGAAATCTCTATAATAGCTGAGGTTAAAAAAGCTTCCCCTTCAAAGGGTATTATAAAAGAGGATTTTGACCCTATAAAAATTGCCAGAAAATATAGTGAAGGGGATGTACAGGCAATATCTGTCCTTACAGAAAAAAACTTTTTTCTAGGTGATGACAGCTATCTTGTAAAAATAAGGCAGTCTGTCACCCTGCCTATTTTGAGAAAGGATTTTATAATAGATTTGTGGCAGGTTTACCAGTCAAGATACTTAGGTGCAGATGCCATACTTTTGATAGTGTCTGTATTAAGCGATGAGGAACTGAAGAAATTCCAGGTTGTGGCGGAGATACTTGGAATGCAGTGTTTAGTTGAGGTACACGACAGGGAAGAGCTTGAAAGGGCTTTAGAGTCGGGGGCAAAAATAATTGGCATCAACAACAGAAATTTAAAAACATTTGAAGTGGATTTAAAAACCACGGAAAAATTAATGAACTATATACCTCATGACAGGCTGGTTGTAAGTGAAAGCGGTATAAAAACTCATGAGGATATGAAGTATTTGAAGGATTTGGGAGTTAATGCAGTTTTAATTGGTGAAACATTTATGAGAGCCGAATCTATAGATGAAAAAATAAAAGAACTTAGAATGGTGAGTGTATGACAAAGGTTAAAATTTGCGGTCTAAAAAGAAAAGAAGATATAGAATATGTAAACAAGTATTTGCCTGATTATATAGGTTTTGTTTTTGCCGAAAGCAAAAGAAGGGTTTCAGTTGAATTGGCAGAAAGTTTAAAAAAAAAATCTTTCACCTGAAATTAAAACCGTTGGTGTTTTTGTAAATGAAGATTTAGAGAGCCTTTTAGAAACTATAAAGAGGCTCTCCCTTGACTGTGTGCAGATTCACGGTGACGAATCTTCCATGTATATAGAGGCTTTAAAAGAAAAACTAAAAGGTGAAAGAAAAATTGAGATTTGGAAAGCTATAAGGGTAAAGGACGGGGATTCTATAGAAAAAATGTCAGAATACAATGTGGATGCCTTTGTTCTAGACGCCTACATTGAAGGTGCCTATGGGGGAGGGGGAAAGACTTTTGACTGGGAACTGGCCTCTAAGGCTAAAGAATATGGAAAAATAATTCTTGCAGGAGGCCTAAATATAGAAAATGTAAAAGAGGCTATAGATAAGCTGGCACCTTTTGGGGTGGATGTAAGTAGTGGTGTTGAGACTTCCGGGTATAAGGACGGGGATAAAATAAGGGACTTTATCTATAAAGCCAGGAGCTAATAACATTAAAGTATTATAAAAAAGAATTATAAAAGTATTATAAGAATTATAAAAGCATTGAAAACATGTAAATTATAGTATATAATATTAAAAATACAAGACAAGAACTTGAAAAGCTAATAGATATTTAAATAACACAAAAAATTAAAAAAATTAAAAAGAAAAAATTTAATGTAATGTATATAATAAATTTATTAATAGGTATAAATTTAAACAGGATAAGCAAAAAAATAAAAGGCTGTTACACTAATAGGTAAGTGTACAGCCTTTTTCTCTTGTTTCAAATCTCATAATAAAGTAAAATAAAATAGGTTATATAAATTGCCTTTCACAAATATTATTACAATATGTTTTTGTAATTTTTAAAAAGTGAATTTGCAGCTTTTATTTCAATATGATAATATATTTAAAATGGGAGTGATTAAATTGTTAGTTGTAGGTCTTAACGGAAGTCCGAGAAAAAACGGCAGCACAAAGTTTTTACTTGACACTGTCCTTAACAAAGTAAAAGAATTGGGGGCAGAAACAGTTGTCTACGATGTACAGGAACTTTTAAACAGTGCAAAGCACAGTTTTTGTGTTGTCTGCAGTTCGCCATGTTCCGGCATATGCTATAAGGATTCAAAGCTTGAAGAGGCTTTTGAAGTAATGAAAAAGGCTGATGCCATTGTATTTGGAAGTCCCTCTTATTTTGGAACTGTAAGTGGGCAATTGAAAGCCTTTTTTGACAAGACGAGAAAGCTTAGGGGAGAAAAGGCCCTTTACAACAAAGTGGGGGCAGGAGTTACAGTAGGCGGTTCAAAATATGGCGGGCAGGAAACAACTATAAGAGCACTTCATGATATTATGCTTGTCCATGGGATGACCATTGTAGGGGACGGGTATTTTGAAGATGACTGCGGACATCATGGTGTATGTGCCCACAACCCTGCGGAAAATGACGAGTTTGCAGTAAAGAGGGCAGAAATACTGGCAAAAAGAATATTTGATATTTGCAATAAATTAGAAAAAAATAAATAATAGGGTGTATTTATGCTTTACGAATTTTCAAGGACAGAATTATTAATTGGTAAAGAAGCGTTGAATAAATTAGGCAATTCAAAAGTGGCGGTTTTTGGAGTTGGCGGTGTGGGTTCTTTTGCAGTGGAGGCACTGGTGAGGGCAGGTGTAGGAAAGCTTGTTCTTGTGGATAGTGATTGTGTATGTGTTACAAATATAAACAGGCAGATTCATGCCAATCACAAAACGGTTGGAAAGCCTAAAGTAGAAGTTATGAAGGAAAGAATAATGGAAATTAATCCAAAGGTAGAAGTTACCACCTATCAGGAGTTTTTTTTACCGGAGACAGGGGGTAATCTTATCCGGGAGGACTATGACTATATTATAGACGCAATAGATACAGTAACGGGTAAAATCGGGCTTGTTGTCAAGGCAAAGGAAATGGGCATACCAATAATATCCAGCATGGGTGCAGGCAACAAGCTTGACCCATCAAAATTTACAGTGGCGGATATTTATGAAACTTCAGTATGTCCATTGGCAAAAGTAATGAGAAAAGAACTCCGGAAAAGAAACATACACTCACTGAAAGTTGTGTATTCAACAGAAGAACCTGTAAAGCCTGCAAGTCCTGAAGGTATATGCATTAACGGTGATGCCGGTTTCCCGGATAAGAGGGATGAATCTCCAAAGGATGCAGCTAATGAGGCAGCAGGCAAAAAAAGCGTAATTAAAAAACGGGTACCCGGAAGTGTATCCTTCGTACCTCCTGTAGTTGGCTTTATTGCTGCAGGTGAGGTAATCAAGGATTTAATAGGGTATAATAAATAATAGGATGCTTAATATTGGGTATCCAAAATTAGGTATCTAAAAATTTTTTAACAAAGTAAGGTGTGTATATGACAGAAAAGAGAATAAGTATTTTTACAGGACATTTTGGCAGTGGTAAATCAGAGGTTTCTGTAAATTTTGCATTAAAACTGCCACAAGTTAAAAACAAAGTAGCACTTGTTGATTTGGACATAGTTAACCCGTATTTCCGTGCCGTTGACGCAAAAAAGCTATTATCAGAAAGCAATATAAAAGTAGTGTCTCCTATGTATGCAAATACAAATGTAGACGTCCCGGCTCTTACTCCAGAAATAAATGCATTGTTTGAGGACAAAAGCTACAATGTGGTTTTGGATGTAGGAGGGGATGACTTAGGGGCTAAGGCCTTGGCCAGGTATAATGAAGAGCTTATAAATGAAGGATATGAAATGTATTTAGTTGTAAATACCAAAAGGCAGGATACTGATACAGTAAGCAAAATAATAAAAATGGCAAAAGAAATAGAAGAAGCATCAAGGCTTAATATAACCGGTCTTGTAAACAATACAAATTTACTAAAAAACACCACCATTGACGATGTTGTTGAAGGTCATGTTATAATAAAGGAAGCATCAGAAGAGCTTGGAGTACCTATTTCCTTTGTAAGCGGTTTTTATGACTATTTAAAGGGAATAGAGGATATTATAGGGAACAAAGTTTTGTTTTTAAATAAATATATAAAGTTGCCGTGGGATTAAATGGAGGATATGCTTATGGCAGATAAAATTATGTTAAGTGAATTTCTTGATGTAGGTAAGGTAATAAAGACAAAACACTATAACTCCAACAACTGGGTAAACAATCTGGTGTATTCTTTTAATAATGACAGCATAGAGATAGATATAGGGCTTGAAAAGGATTATATTGAAAACATAATTATGATCGGGGACACCATGAGATGTAAGTACTCCACTGATGCTTTTGAATACACCATGACAGGGTGGGTAAGCAGAATAAAATTAGAACATCCACAGAGCATAACGATAAAGATACACGAGATAGAGAGATTCTTAAATAACAGAAAAAGCTACAGATATGATGTATATCTATGCTCAATAATCAAAAAAAATAAAGATGACAAAAAAGGAGTATTTGCTATAGTAGTTAACCTTAGCAATATAGGATTGGCCTTTGTTGTAAATGAAGATTTGGAAAAACAGTTAAGTAAAAAAGGGACGTTGGAAAAGGGGGACATGCTCTTTTTTGAACTTTATATAACATCCCGGAAAAAAGTTTGTTTTGAAGGTGTGATAAAGGGACAAAGTCCAAGTGAAAAAGGCAAAAAATACGGGGTTGAAATTACACATATTGATAAAGAGGATAGAAATGCTTTAGAAGGATTTATTAATAGACTTGAAAAAAAGGATAATGAGATTTATAATAGACAAGATGGCTTTTGGTCTAAACACAGCAAATACAATAAATAGCAAGAAAAAGATAATGGGGGATTTAAATGGCAAAAGTTACTATCAATGAAAACAGGTGCAAAGGATGTAAGCTTTGCATTTCTGTATGTCCAAAAAAAATTATTATAGTACAGGACAAGTTAAACTCAAAAGGTTTTCATCCTGTAGGTATTTCAGACATGGAAAAATGCATTGGCTGTGCTTTTTGTGCAATGATGTGTCCTGATTGCGTTATTGAAGTTGAGAAATAGACACAGTACCTGCCAAAAAACATTACAATATTTAACATCATAAGATTAAGATATTTTACAACATGATATAAGATATATTAGAAAAAGTAAAAGGGGTTATTTAAATGGGTGAAAGATATTTAATGAAAGGAAATGAAGCTATTGCAGAAGCAGCTTTAAGAGCGGGATGCAGGTGTTACTTCGGATATCCTATAACACCACAGACGGAAATAGCACATTATATGGCAAAAAAAATGCCAAAGGTGGGTGGAAGTTTCGTTCAGGCTGAAAGTGAAACAGCTGCTATAAATATGGTTTATGGAGCTGCATCCACCGGTGTGAGGGTTATGACTTCATCTTCAAGTCCCGGAATAAGCTTAAAACAAGAAGGAATATCCTATATTTCCTGTGCTGAACTTCCTGCAGTTATTGTGAATATTGTAAGATGCGGACCAGGATTAGGAGGAATACTTCCGGCACAGGGAGACTATTTTCAAGCTGTAAAAGGCGGAGGCCATGGGGACTATAAAATGGTTGTTTTGGCGCCGTTAAGTGTACAGGAACTATATGAACTTACAGTTGAAGCTTTTAATATTGCTGATAAGTACAGGATTCTCACCATGATAATGGGCGACGGTATACTAGGTCAAATGATGGAAATGGTTGAGTTTAAAGAAGAGGAAAACATTGTACGGGGAGATAAATCCTGGGCTACTACAGGGACAAATATGGAAAGGGACAAAAATGTTGTAACCTCCATATATATAGAACCGGAAGTTTTAGAACAGCACAACTTAAAACTTCAAGCTAAATACAAAATGATAGAGGAAAATGAAGTCAGGGTTGAAAGCTACAATTGTGAAGATGCTGATATTATTGTTGTGGCATTTGGAACAATAGCCAGGATAGTAAGTAATGTTATAAAGCAGGCAGAGAAGGAAGGAATCAAAGTAGGACTTATAAGACCTATTACTTTGTGGCCATTTCCAAAGGAAGAGTTTGAAAAGTATGCAAAGGTGCCAAAAGCCTTTTTAACTGTAGAGCTAAATGCAGGACAGATGGTGGAAGATGTGAGGTTGGCAGTAAATGGTAGAAAACCTGTTTATTTTTACGGAAGAATGGGCGGAATGATACCTAAGGAAGCGGAGATTTTGGACAAAATAAAGGAAATATTGAAATAACAAGAATTTTTTAGAATTTACTTTTGGAAGGGGTAGTGAAAATGGCTATAGTTTTTAAAAGACCACATGCGTTGGCAGATGTACCTATGCACTACTGTCCTGGATGTACTCATGGAATTGTTCACAGGATTATAGCTGAAGTAATAGATGAATTGGGTATTGAAGGCAAAACCATTGGTATATCACCTGTGGGTTGTTCATATAACAATTATGAATACTTTAATTGTGACATGATACAGGCGGCTCACGGCAGGGCACCTGCAGTAGGTACCGGGGTAAAAAGGGCTCTTCCTGACAAAGTGGTATTTACCTATCAGGGAGACGGTGATTTGGCAGCTATAGGAACAGCTGAAATAGTTCATGCAGCCACCAGGGGTGAAAAGATAACCACAATATTTATAAATAATGCTATATACGGGATGACATCAGGTCAGATGGCTCCCACCACATTGATAAACCAGGTTACCACTACTTCACCTTTTGGAAGAAAGCCGGAGACAGAAGGTTACCCAATAAGGGTTTGTGAGCTTCTCAGCACTTTAGACGGGGCGGTTTATATTGAGAGAACTTCCGTTCATGACATTAAAAATATAAGAAATACCAAAAAAGCCATTGAAAAGGCATTTAAAGTTCAGATGGCAAACAAAGGTTTCTCAATGGTTGAAGTTTTATCCACATGCCCAACTAACTGGGGAATGAACCCTCTAAAAGCTTTAGAATGGGTTGAAGAGAAAATGATTGAAGCATATCCATTGGGAAATTTTAAGGGTCAGGATTTGGAGGTGTAATTAATGCAGCATAGAGTTATTATTTCCGGTTTTGGCGGACAAGGTGTGGTATCAGCTGGCAGGATACTTGCATATTGCGGTATGATTGAAGATAAAAAGGTTTCATGCTTGCCTTCCTATGGCCCTGAAATGAGGGGGGGAACGGCAAACTGCCATGTAATTGTTTCTGATGAAGACTTTGGTTCACCGGTTTTAAACAGTGCAACGGCTTTAATAGCTATGAACAATCCTTCTTTAGAGAAGTTTGAAAGTGTAGTTGAGGAAGGCGGCATTATTATTGCTGACAGTTCACTGGTTGACAAAAAACCTTCTCGTAAGGATATAAAAGTGTGCTATGTACCTGCGACAAATAAGGCTTTCGAAATGGGGAATGCTGCATTTGCAAATATTATTCTTTTAGGAAAGCTTATAGGTGAAACAGGAATAGTTTCAGAGGATAATTTTGAGAATGCTTTATATAAAATTCTGTCACAGAATAAACATCATTTAATACCGGCGGAGATGGAAGCCCTTAAATACGGAATAGAGTACAAAGAATAATATATAAAAAAGGCATTAGTGTAGAAACTATATGCCTTTTTTATTATTTTATATGTTAAACAGTAACTCACCGTAAGTGGGGAATGGCCACATTTTTTCATCCACTAAAGTTTCTAATTTGTCGGCAACTTCCCTTACCTTAGACATCTTAACATACACGTTGTCTTTATAAAACATCGCCATACCGTAGGTGTCAACAGACAATTCTGATGCTTCTTTTAGGGAGTTTTCCAAATCATATACATTTTTCTTCAGTAAAGCAAGGAGTGAAGACACTTCCTTTAAAATTTCATTTTGGGCATAGGTATCTGCATCAAGACCCGTTTTTATTACGGCATTTACAGAGTCTGCAACAATGGTGATGTATTTTATAACAGCAGGTATAATTTGACGGTTTACAATTTCAATTGTGGTAGAGGCTTCTATGTTAATGGTTTTTATATAGTGTTCCAAAAGAATTTCACGGCGGGATTCAAGTTCATGCCTTGTTAGTATATTATGTTTTTCAAATAATCTTACATTTTTTTCTTCAACCAATGCATTTGCCGCTTCAACGGTTGATTTTATATTTGGAAGCCCTCTTCTTTCAGCCTCTTTAATCCATTCTTCAGAATAATTATTTCCGTTAAAAATTATTCTTTTATGATTAGTCACAATTTCTTTTAAAATATGTTGTACTTCTGAAGTTACATCCTCTGCTTTTTCTAATCTGTCTGCTATCTGGCAAAGCATTTCAGCAACAATGGTATTTAGCATAAAATTTGCTCCTGCAATGGAAGCAGATGAAGGAACCATCCTAAACTCAAATTTGTTACCTGTAAAGGCAAAAGGTGAAGTCCTGTTTCTGTCTGTTGTGTCCTTAGGAAGGTTTGGGATTGTTGATACTCCTATTTTAAGTTTACCGCCTTTTTTACAGGAGGTTGCCCCGCCATTGCCGTTTTCTATTTGATGCATAATATCAGTAAGCTGTTCCCCTAAAAAGATGGATATTATAGCAGGGGGGGCTTCACTGATTCCTAAACGGTGGTCGTTTCCGGGAGTAGCAGCAGACAGCCTTAAAAGGTTTGCATATTCATCCACCCCTTTAATTACTGCACACAAAAACACCAGAAACTGTGCATTTTCATGGGGAGTTTTTCCCGGGTCTAATAAATTCTGGCCGTCATCAGTGCAAAGGGACCAGTTATTGTGCTTACCGGAGCCGTTGAGACCTGCAAAGGGTTTTTCGTGTAAAAGACACACTAAATTATGCCTTAGTGCAACTTTTTTTAGTGTATCCATAATAATGTGGTTTTGGTCGGTAGCAATATTTGCAGTGGTGTAAATAGGTGCTATTTCATGCTGTGCAGGGGCAACTTCATTATGCTTAGTCTTTGATAAAACACCAAGCTTCCAAAGTTCCTGATCTAATTCCTTCATAAAAAGGGATATTCTCTCTTTTATAGCCCCAAAATAATGATCTCCCAACTCCTGTCCCTTTGAGGGTTTTGCTCCAAAGAGGGTTCTGCCGGTAAATATAAGATCCTTTCTTTTCAGGTAAAGATCCTTATCTATAAGAAAATATTCCTGTTCAGCCCCTACAGTTGTTATAACTTTTTTGGCTGTTGTATTTCCAAAAATCCTGAGAATCCGCAGGGCTTGTTTTGATAAAGCCTCCATAGAACGTAAGAGGGGGGTTTTTTTGTCTAATACTTCCCCGTTATAAGAACAAAAGGCAGTTGGAATATAAAGGGTACTATCCTTAACAAATGCCGGAGAAGTGCAGTCCCAGGCAGTATATCCCCTGGCTTCAAAAGTTGCCCTGAGACCTCCTGAAGGAAAGGAGGATGCATCAGGTTCACCCTTTATAAGTTCTTTCCCTGAAAACTCCATTATTACTTTCCCGTCAGATGTGCGGGAGATAAAGGAGTCGTGTTTTTCTGCGGTAATTCCTGTCATAGGCTGAAACCAGTGTGAGTAATGGGTAGCTCCTTTTTCTATTGCCCAGTCCTTCATTGCATTTGCCACTATTTCAGCAACCTGGGGATTAAGAGGAATACCCTCATCAATTGTCTGTTTTAAAGCTTTATAAGTAAGTTTAGGGAGGCGTTCCCTCATGGCAGTATCATCAAATACATTAGAACCAAATACATTACTCAATGAGTAGGTCTGCTCCTTTTGATCTTTATACATTTTGAATCTCCTTTCAAGATAAAACATACCAAAAAAACAAAAAGACGTACCAATACAATTGTGAAACGCCTTTCATGTAAGTTCTCTTTCTAAAATTTATTACAATTCTACATTAAATATAGCACATAATAAATACTACATATGGTAATCTACATACTATATATAGTAAACGTTTTTTTATAAAAAAGCAAGTTTTTATTTTAAAAATCCAGGATTTTAAATGAATGCCTGGATTGGCTTTTTCCCTTTTACATATGCAATTTCTTCATCAGTGTAGCCGGAAAAGGCATGCTCATGATGTTGGTTTTCCTCTAAAATCTCTTCAATTTTATGGACATGACCGTTAGGGGTTTTAACAGGTAAGCCTGTAAAGCCCGAAAAATAGTGAGTGTGGTCTTTATGTGAAGATACACCATAAAATGTATGAAAGTGCAAGGAGCTTGTTCCTACTGTGTGTTGTGTGTAGCCAAGTATTTTGTGTTTGTGATAATTAGATTCTTTACTTTCAAATTTATATTTATGCATATGGAAGTGCATAAAAAACCTCCTTGAAAAAAGTTATCTACTACAATATCTCTACTATATAATTTACACAAAATATTATAATTTATTAAGACAAATATTGCAATGTCAAGAATAAGCAATAAATAAGTGAAAATTTATATTTATTAATTGTTTTTTATTTTATTTGGTGGTAAATATAAAATTGTAAGTTAATAGTTATTTTTTATGTAAAATTTTAAAAAATTTATATTAACAAAGATTTAGAAGTAGTAAAAATAAAAAACATAAGAGGTGAGATAATGGATTACAACATTTTAATTGGCGGGGCGGCAGGGCAGGGAATGGAAACCATTACCTCCATAATTGAAAAGGCATTAAAAAGAGCCGGTTTTGAGATTTTCACCATTAGGGATTATATGTCAAGGGTAAGAGGAGGACATAATTTTACCCAAATCCGCTTTAGTGAAGAAAAAATTACTTCCCACAGGGACAAGCTTAGCGGGATTATAGCATTTAATGCCAAAACCATTTCATATCACATTAAAAGACTGGAAAATCATGGTTTTATCATATCTGATGAAAGTGTTGAATTTGAAGATGCGCGTCTTAAGAAACTTCCCCTGATGGAAACGGCAAAGGAAACAGGAAACGTAAGGGTTTTTGGAAGTGTTGCGGCGGGAGCCCTTTTTAAGCTTTTTAATATTGACATATCTTTTTTAGAAGAGGTTTTAAAGGAAACCTTCAGGGAGGAGATAGCATCCTTAAACATAGAGGCGGTAAAGAGGGGATATGCTTTGGTTGATTCCCTCTATAGCATCAGCTTACCTAAAAAGGATGAGAATATACTTATAAACGGCAATGACGCCATAGCCCTTGGGATTATAGCAGCAGGATGTAAATTTTATTCTGCATACCCTATGACCCCTTCCACAAGCATTATGAACTACCTGGCGGGCAAAATGCATGAGGCAGGTATTGTTGTAGAGCAGGCAGAGGATGAAATAGCAGCAATAAATATGGCGATAGGTGCGTCTTATGCAGGAGTAAGGGCTATGACAGGTACTTCAGGAGGAGGTTTTTCCCTTATGGTGGAAGCCCTAGGGCTTGCGGGAATGCAGGAAATACCCCTGGTGATTGCAGAAATTCAAAGACCCGGTCCTGCAACGGGACTTCCCACAAGAACAGAACAGTCAGATTTAAAATTTGTAATTTCCGCATCCCATGGTGAATTTCCCAGAATGGTTATAGCCCTTAAAAATCCTGAAGACTCTTTTTATCAGACTGTCAGGGCATTTAATATAGCTGATAAATACAGAATCCCGGTTGTTATTTTAGGAGATCAGTATTTGGCGGATTATACCACAACCATAAAACCCTTTGACTTGTCAAAAGTGGAGATTAAAAGGTATTTTAACCATAAAGATTATATGGACGGCAAAAAAGAATTTAAAACATATGAGATAAATAAAAGTGGTATCTCACCCAGGATAATTCCAGGGAAAATAGAAGGTACCAGGGTTTTAGCAGACAGTGATGAACATGATGAATACGGACTGATAACAGAATCAGCTGAAGTCAGGAAGAATATGTGTGAAAAGCGGCTAAGGAAAATGGAACTTTTAAAAGAAGAACTTATTGAGCCTTCATTTTATGGAGAAGATGAGCCTGATGTTTTGCTTTTAGGATGGGGTTCCCTTGATGGTCCTATGAGGGAAGCAGTGGGGCTATTAAATAAAAATACAGGTAAAAAGTATGCTGCGTTGGTTTTTGGGGACATATGGCCCCTTCCTGTAAAAATGTTAAATGAGATGCACAAAAAAGCTAAGACCATTATAAATGTTGAGCAAAATGCAACAGGGCAGCTGGCCTCTATTATCAGGGCAGAAACAGGTATTACATGCCACAGAAGCATTTTAAAGTACGATGGAAGACCAATTAGCAGGGATGAAATATACAATAAGCTTATGGAGGTAAATTAATATGGATAAGTGCACTTATAAAACATTTGAAACAGCCTGGTGTCCGGGATGTGGTGATTTTAATATATTGGAGGCTTTAAAAAATGCCCTTATAAGCCTTAAAAAGAAGCCTCATGAAGTTTTGGTAGTGGGAGGTATAGGACAGGCGGCAAAAACAGCGCAATATATAAATACCAATGGATTTTGCGGGCTTCACGGCAGAGCCATACCTCCTGCTGCTGCAGCTAAAATAGCAAATAAAAATTTGACGGTAATTATAAATACAGGGGACGGGGATACTTATGGGGAAGGAGGAAACCATTTCATCCATAACATAAGAAGAAATGTGGACATTACACATTTTGTACACAATAATCAGATATACGGTCTTACAAAGGGTCAGGCGTCCCCCACCACTGATTTAGGGCACAGGACAGCAGTCCAGCCTGAAGGTTCCATAAATTTTCCAATAAATCCTGTCCTTACAGCCATATCCCTCGGAGCGGGGTTTGTTGCAAGAGCCTTTAGCGGAGAGTTGGAACATTTGACTTCTATTATGGAAGAGGCAATAAAGTATAGGGGGTATGCTTTAGTTGATATACTCCAGCCCTGCGTAAGTTTTAACAAAATAAATACTTTTTCCTGGTACAGCAAAAGAGTTTATAAACTTGATGACTCCTATGATTGCACCGATAAGCTAAAAGCCATGGAAAAAGCCATGGAGTGGGGGGATAAAATCCCAATAGGTATAATATTTAAAAAAGAGATGGAGACGTACCATGATAAAGTGGATTTTCTAAAAAATAAGGAGCCCCTTGTTTATCAGGAACCTGTATCTAAAGAAAAAATTAATGATATGATAAGGGAATTTGCTTAAAAGTTTTAAAGGTTTATTTAAAAGCCTGCATAAAATGTGATTAATATGCAGGCTTATTTATTTCATTTATATGCTTAGTTTATATATGAATAATTAAAATGTTAGATTTATTTATTTGATATAATAATTTTATATAATATATTTCTGATATAATTTAATTTACTCTATAACAACATAATATGTCCTGTTTATGATTTTTCCGGTACCTGTAACAGTCATTGTTTCCAGCTGATAGTCGTTGGTGATTACATCTTTAGCAATACCTATATATGAGGTGAGAATATTCCCAACCCCGATGCTGTGGCGGACATTTTTGCTCAATGTACTTATAAGTCCGGGTATTTTGTCAATATTTGATATTGTACCATGCTGTTCTATAAAGGCTTTTATGAAGTTTATCTGATTTCTTTTTCTTTCATAATCACCCAGGTTGACAAGGTTTCCTTCTTCATCATAGTACTGTCTGAACCGTACAAAACCTTCTGCTTCCTCTCCGTTTAGCCACCTGGTGCCCTTTTCAAGGGCAATTGAAAGGTCCTGGAATGGATCTTCATAGAACATATCGTAAGGAACATATATGCTAACCCCTCCAAACAAATCCACCACTTCTCTAAAGCCTTTAGGGTTTACGCTTACATAATCGTCTATTTTTATGTTAAAAACTTCATATATTACATCAGCAAGAAAATTAACAGAGTATGCACTAAACTTACCCTCATAGGACAAAAAGGGGCCAATTTGATGGGCACTGTTAATTTTATAGTAGTCAGGACGGTTTCTGTTATTTAAATCAAGATAGTGCCTGACTTTTAAATTATAATCTATATACAAATCCCTGGGTATCATAATGATTTTTAACTTTTTGCTTTCTTTATCTATACTAAATATACCTATAGTATCATTAAGGCCAGATAAAGCGTCAGAGCCTGTAAATAATATATTTATGCTGTTTGGGGAAACAAGCTGTTCTTGGTATCTGGGACCATTGGTTAAACCAGGGATGGCATCATAGTCTATTTCTTCTTCAGGTTCCGGTGTATTGGTTGATTTTTTATTTAAGTAAGAATTAAAGAAATTACCAGGATTTATATCCGGAGCATTCCCGCCATATGTATCAGGGTTAATTGGGTCATAAGTCCCGCTAAAACCTGCCTTAGCCAGGATAAATATTAAACTTCCCACTACAAAAAATACAAAACCCCATATAAATATAGATTTTTTAAAATTCATCACAATTACCCCTATATTTTATTTTTCTTTTGTAAAATGTATACTACATAATATTTTATCATATTTTTTTGATTTTTAGAAAAAAAATGATTTTTTTAAACTAAACTTAAATATATTGTAATATTGTCACACAAAATAATTTTTTTTTTAAAACAATTTTAAAAAATTATGTTTTAATATATAATAACAATGGTATATATATGGGTAGTATTGACTAAAATAAAATAATAATATAGGAGGTTATAATAAGATGAAAAGTTTAAAAGGTACAAAAACAGTTGAAAACTTAATGAAAGCATTTGCAGGAGAATCGCAGGCAAGAAACAGATATACTTATTATGCCAGCGTAGCAAGAAAAGAAGGGTATAAGCAGATTGAAGCGATTTTCCTAGAAACTGCTGACCATGAAAAAGAGCACGCAAAAAGATTTTATAAATTTTTATTAGAAGGTTTAGAGGGAGAGCTTCCAGCTATATTAGAAGTAAATGCTACTTATCCTGTTGCTCAGGGTACAACACTTGACAACCTTCTTGCAGCAGCAGACGGGGAAAATGAAGAGTGGGCAAAATTATACCCTGCTTTTGCTGATGTAGCTGAAGAAGAAGGATTCCCTGAAATTGCAGCAGCTTTCAGAATGATTTCTAAATCTGAAGAACAGCATGAAATAAGATATAGAAAACTTGCTGAAAATGTTAAAGAAAATAAAGTATTCAAAAAAGATCAAAAAATCGTTTGGAGATGCCGTAACTGCGGATATGTTCACGAGGGAGACACAGCTCCAGAACTATGTCCTGCATGTATACACCCACAAGCACATTTTGAAGTTTTCATGGAAAATTATTAATATAAAATTTTTAAAAGTAAAAATCATTATAAAAATAAGCCGGAACTATAAAGTCCCGGCTTATTTTTATAAGTACTGTCTGTATCTTCTTAAAGATTTAGGTTTTCCAAGTATTTCAGAAAATATTAGTCCTTTTAAAACATCATTACCGGATAAATTTGAAAAATTAGGTATAATGTCACTGTTTCGGTTTTTCTTTACTGAAGGGTTAGCATGTTCTTTTATCTTTGGAGTTGCAACATTTTCTTTTACAGTACCACTATTAGCTTCTCTTAAAGCACCAGATTTATCATCAGTATTAGTATAATTTGAAATGATAACATTTTCTTTTACATTAACAGGACGCCTTGCAGAAGGGGAAAGACCCTTAATTGTTTCTATATTGCCTTCAGCTGTCCTTTGCGAATATTTATTTTTATCAGACTTTTTTTGAACTTCATCTACCACAGTGTCAATTACATCCACAATATTTTCAAAAATATCAAATAGAAATTCACTCATAAATAAAACTCCTTAAAATTATAAAAACTATTTTTTATCATGTTGCTTTTCATCATCACTCTGAGTTGCTTTTGAAAGGCTTAGTCTCATTTGGGTATCTGAAATTATATTTTGCATATTGTAATAATCCATAACGCCGATTTTACCTTCACGTAAAGCTGCAGCCATGGCTTTTGGAACTTCTGCTTCAGCTTCCACAACCTTAGCTCTCATTTCCTGGACTCTAGCTTTCATTTCCTGCTCGGTAGCTACCGCCATAGCCCTTCTCTCTTCGGCCTTTGCCTGTGCTATACGCTTATCAGCTTCTGCCTGGTCAGTTTGAAGCTGGGCGCCTACGTTTCTGCCAACATCAATGTCCGCAATGTCAATGGAAAGTATTTCAAATGCCGTACCGGCGTCAAGACCTTTTTCCAATACGGTTTTAGAGATTGCATCAGGGTTTTCTAAAACTTCCTTGTGGCTTTCAGCAGAACCAACGGTGGTAACCACACCTTCACCAACACGTGCTATAATTGTCTGCTCTCCGGCTCCTCCCACTAAGCGGTTGATGTTTGCCCTTACCGTAACCTTTGCTTTGGCACTAAGCTCTATACCGTCCTTTGCAATTGCGGAAACAACAGGAGTTTCAATAACTCTGGGATTTACACTCATTTGAACGGCTTCAAGAACATTTCTTCCTGCTAAGTCAATGGCAGCAGCTTTTTCAAATTCAAGAGGGATATTTGCTCTTTGAGCGGCAATAAGGGCATTTACAACCCTGTCAACATTTCCCCCTGCTAAGTAGTGAGCTTCCAGCTTGTCAATTGTAAGCTTTAAGCCTGCTTTTGTCGCCTTAATAAGGGGATTTACCACCCTTGAAGGTACAACTCTTCTTAATCTCATACCTACAAGTGTGAAAATACCGATTTTTACATCGGCAGCAAAAGCAGAAATCCAAAGACCTACAGGAATAAAAGACAAGAGAACAGACAGCAAGATAACTGCTCCACCTATTACTAGAATTAGAATTACAAATGGCGGCATAAACATTGCTCCTTTCATATTTTGTTTTTTTGTAAGTAATCCAATAATAAATTTTTTAGTTTATTATTGGATTACTAATATTTAAATATTACTGCTTTATATTACTGCTATTATTACTATACTTCTACTGTCCAGCCAAATTTGTCTTCTACTTTTCCGTACTGGATACCTGTTAGTGTTTCATATATTTTAGAAGAAAGTGAGCCGATTTTGCCATCATTTATTTTTATAACATTGTCATTCCAGCTAAGCTCTCCAATTGGTGAAATGACAGCAGCGGTACCGGTTCCAAAAGCTTCTATAAGGGTACCCTTTGCATGGGCATCATATAATTCTTCAATTGTAATTTTTCTTTCTGTAACTTTTACGCCCCAGGATTTTAAAAGTTCAATGGTGGAATCCCTTGTTACGCCTGCTAAAATACTTCCTTCCAAAGATGGGGTGATTACTTCATTATCTATGTTGAAAAATACATTCATTGTTCCAACTTCTTCAACATATTTTTTCTCTACACCGTCCAGCCATAGTACCTGTGTATAGCCTTTTTTATTTGCTTCCACCTGGGATTTTAAGCTGCATGCATAGTTTCCGGGAGTTTTGGCATATCCTATACCTCCCCTTACGGCACGCACATAGTCACTTTCAACATATATTTTTACAGGATTTATTCCCTCTTTATAGTATGCACCAACCGGTGAAAGGATTATTATAAATTTGTAAGTTAATGAGGGTCTTACACCTAAAAACGGATCTGTCGCTATGATAAACGGGCGTATATAAAGGGAAGTGCCCTCAGCTTCAGGAATCCAGTCCTTTTCGAGTTTAATAAGGGCTTTTAAAGCCTCCAGTGCAAAATCTGTGTCTATTTCAGGTATGCACAGTCTCTCATTTGAAATATTTATTCTTTCCATGTTTTTCTGAGGTCTGAAAAGAAGTACTTTTCCCTCTTTGGTTTTGTATGCTTTAAGGCCTTCAAAAATTGCCTGGCCATAGTGAAAAATCATTGTTGAAGGCTCAAATTCCATAGGTCCGTAAGGAACAATTTTGGGATCATGCCAACCCTTGCCTTCTGTGTAGTCCATTACAAACATATGGTCTGTAAAAACTTGTCCGAAACCTAAACTTGATGGATCTGGTTTTTCTTTAGGATTCTGAGTTTTTTCTACGCTTATTACTAATGACATTTAAAATAACCCCTTTCAATAAAAAATCTAATAAATATATATTATCATATTTTATCATAGTATAGTGTTGTGATGTGAATTAGAAATAGCATATATTCTATTATGCTACTTTTTTATTAAAAAATCCAGTACTTTTAAATATTTGATATAAAAAAAGCAAAATAAAAAATTTATATTTTTATATTGTTGATATTATCCTTCTGTACTGTTATTCTATAATTATGGTTTTAATTATGGATAAAAAAAATTATAAAAGTTTTAAAATTGAAATTTTGGAGGGGAAGATGATTAAAAAGTTTTATCCTGATTTAATAGCGGATAATGTAAAAAAAATAGATTTAAATTATTTACTTGAAAATAATATAAAAGGTCTTATCCTTGATATTGACAATACTCTTGTGCCTGACTATGTTGAAGAGGCAGGGGATGATATTATAAAGTGGGTGGATAAAGTAAAAAAAATGGGGTTTAAAGTTTGTATAGTTTCAAATGCCACCCAAAAGAGAGTTTTAAAATTTAATGAAAAGTTGGGGGTTGATGCAATCTCCAGGGCCTCAAAGCCTGGCAAGAAGTCTTTTTTAAGGGCAATAAAAATCATGGGTATAAAAGCAGAAGAAACTGCTGTTATAGGAGATCAGATTTTTACCGATATATATGGAGGAAATAAGCTTAATATGTTTACAATACTGGTAAAACCCATAGCCACTAAAGAATTTATTCTGGTAAGGATAAAAAGATTAGCAGAAAAATTTGTTTTGGCAAAACATGCAAAAAGTAATCAAAAAAGAACTTAAAAAATTAAGAATAGAGGGGATAGCAGCATGAATATTGATGCAAGGGTTACAGGAAAGACAAAATTACTAGGGCTTATTGGAAATCCTGTGGGACATTCTATTTCGCCTATATTACACAATACTCTAAGTTCTCTTTTGGGTTTGGATTATGTATATGTGCCGTTAAAGGTAGAAAAGGAAGATTTATCCCTTGTAGTTAAGGCACTAAAATCTTTGGATTTTGTAGGATTTAATGTTACTATTCCATATAAAAAAGAAATAATGAAATACATTGACGAAAACAGCATAGAAGCCATTTTAATGGGAGCTGTAAATACAGTTAAAAAAATTGACGGAAAATTATATGGCTACAACACGGATGCAGAGGGGTTTTTAAGGTCATTTAAAGAAGAAGCCGGTACTTCTTTTGAAGGGAAAAAAGTTGTCTTAATCGGGGCTGGTGGAGTAGCACGCCCTATAGCGGTAAAAATTGCCTCTGAAGGGGCAGAAAAAATAAGCCTTGTAAACAGGACTAAAGAAAAGGCTATAGAACTAGCGGAAACTGTAAATGAAAATGTGAGGGAAATTGTACAAGTTTATAATTTTGAAGATAAAACATTTAAAATGGCTGTTGAAGAAAGTGATATAATTATAAACACTACTTCTGTGGGAATGACCCCTGATGTTGGAAAGAGTCCTATAAGCGGGGATTATTTTAATGACAGCCAGATTGTTTATGATGTAATATACACACCCCTTGAGACAAAATTATTAAAAGATGCAAAAAAGAAGGGCTGTAAAACAATAAACGGACTGGGTATGCTTTTTTATCAGGGAATTAAGGCATATGAAATATGGACAGGGGTTAAACTTTCACAGGAGCATATTAATGAGGTTTATAGTTCCTTTAAGAAAATTATAATAAAATAAGTAATAAAAATTTTAAAAACACCGAATAGTAATACTAAGGGTATCTTAAGGTGTTGAAATAATCATTGCTATGTGGGTATAATATAATAAGTAAGCACTTTTAATATTTATAGTTTGTTTTTATAGTTGTATTTTAAAAACCGGCATTAAATTATAAATGAATATGGTATTACCGTTTCAATATCCTATTTATATTCAATCTATTTATATTCAATGAAAAGCATTCAATGGAAATTATTCAACGAAAAGCAGATTTATAGTATTCATTTTAGATATTCTTTTTTTTAAGTCTCAGAGTTAAGTTTCAGAACTGGTTTAAATTTTTTTAGTTAATAAGATTTTAACTAAAAAGAGATTTTTTAAATTAAAAAGAATCTGTTTTTAGTTTTATATAATTTTTTTTAGGAGGGTTTAGATTTGAGGAAAAAAATATGTGCTTTACTAATTTTTGCAGTTCTGTTATCTGCATTAACAGGGCTTAATGTTTTTGCGCAGTCAAACAAGGCCCTAAGACCGGTTTTTTCACATCAGGGAGGCTTTTATACACAGCCTTTTGAGTTGTATTTAAGTGTCCAGGAACCAAATACACGCATTTTTTATACTTTAGACGGCTCAGTGCCTGTTCCCGGTTCTGAGGGGACTTTTGAGTATTCAGGCGGAATATTGATTAGAAACAGAACAGATGAACCTAATGATTTGTCAATGATAAGAAATGTATCAAACGACATGTTTCAGGGCTGGATAGAGCCGAAAGGACAGCTTTTTAAAGGAACTGTCATAAGGGCAATTGCTGTAAACCAACAGGGAATTGCAAGTGATGTGGTTACCCGGTCATATTTTGTAGATCCTAATGGGATTCAAAGGTATAAACTACCTGTAATTTCTATAGTAACTGACAGGGATAACCTTTTTGATAATCAAATTGGAATATATGTGAATGGAAATTATGAAATGAGAGGGAAAGAATGGGAAAGACCTGTCCATGTGGAGTTTTTTGAAGCTGACAATACCCTTGCTTTTTCTCAAAATGCCGGAATCAGAATACATGGCGGGTATACAAGAAAATATGCCCAAAAATCCTTCAGGCTGTATGCCAGGGAAGAGTACGATGAAAAAAAATGGTTTGAACATGAGATTTTTCCCGGTTTAAAAGCTAAAGGTACCGGGGAGAGTATAGAAAAGTTTAAGCGTCTGGTTCTGAGAATGTCTGGTAATGATTCCCAGTATACAATGTTCAGGGACGGGCTTATGCAGGATTTAGTTTCCCATTTCAATGTGGATACCCAGGCTTTCAGGGCATCGGTATTGTTTTTAAACGGCGAATTTTGGGGAATATACAATGTCAGGGAGCGATACGATGACAGGTATTTTCAAATCCACTACGACCTTGACAGGGATAAAGTTGCACTTTTGAGTATCGCAGGTACCACGGCAGAATCAATTGAAGTGGATGAAGGGACGGAAGAGGATGCCCAGGATTACAGAAATATTATAAACTATATCAGGCAAAATAATATTAAAGACAGTAGTACATATGAGTATGTCAATACAAAGCTGGATTTGGACAGCTATATTGATTATCTCATTACCCATATTTATTTTGCAAACACAGACTGGCCTGCAAACAATCAGACTTTATGGAAATACAAGACAGATAATCGGGAGTACAATCCTAATGCCCCTAAAGGACAGGACGGCAGATGGAGATGGGCTATAAGAGATACTGACTTTGGTTTTGGTCTTGCATACGGCGGTCAGGTAAATCACGATACATTATCATATGCTTCAACTGAGGGAAGAGGTTTTGGAGCTCCCCCTGCCTGGTCGGTATTTTTATTTAAAACTCTTTTAGAAAATGACGATTTTAGAAATAAGTTTATAAACCGCTTTGCAGATCATATAAATACTGCTTTTGTCCCAGAAAGGGTAAATGAGATGATTGACAAAAAAAGTGGAGATATAGCTCATATTATAGATGAACACAACAGGCGCTGGAATAAAATTGAGGATTGGAACAAGGAAGTTAATATACTAAGGGATTTTGCCAACAGAAGACCTTCTTTCGTTATAAATCATATAGTTAACAGATTTAGAAATAACGGGGTAAGTCAAAGTGCATCTATAAATCTCAGCACTGATATTGAAAAGGGTTATATCAGGATAAATTCAATAGATATAAACGAAAAAACCCCCGGGGTTAAAGATCCTGCTAACTGGAACGGAGTGTATTTTGGAGGGGTTCCCGTTACCATCAAAGCAATTCCGAATGAAGGTTATCAGTTTGAAAGATGGGAAGGAGTCAATGAAGATATAAAGTATAATGATACAATTACAATTAATCCTCAAAACAATTTGAGTATAAAAGCTGTCTTTAAAAAGACCTCATCAGGAGGGCGTATGATGGGTGACATAAACGGAGATAATGTAATAAATTCTTCAGATTATGTACTTTTGCAAAGATATATTTTAAATATTTCAGATTTGAAATTAGAAGATAAATATGCCATTACTGATTTATATGAAGATGGAGAAATCAACTCCATAGATTGTGCAATTTTACAAAGATATGTTTTAAATATAATCACATCATTACCACATAAATGATTAATAAGTTTAATTTTTAATGCCATGGCACAAAAGTGCCATGGCAAAGACTATCTTTACTGACCCAAAAATTTTTTTAATCCGAAGTATAAGAATAAAGGCAAGTGTTTTAAAAAAATGAAAAGATGCATCAAAATTTTTATTGCCTTCGTATTTTAATATTGTAATGTTTAAATGTAAAAGTTGTGGGAAAGGAGTGGTGTATTATATAGCCATTATCTGATGTTGTCTGTTTTTGCAAAAGTCAAAATAATAAGGGGGTGGTATAAAGCCATGGCAATAGAGGTATTTAACAGGTATGAAAAAAAGTATTTAGTTAGAGCCGAAATATACGAAGATGTTCAACGTGTACTAAGTAAATACATGGAGCTTGACGAATACAACAAAAAACATCCGTATTACACTATTTGCAACATATATTATGATACGATGAATAATGAGCTTATCAGAAAGTCAATTTCAAAACCTAAGTACAAAGAAAAATTAAGATTAAGAGGTTATGGAATACCTTCTTTAGAAGATAAGGTCTATTTAGAAATCAAAAAGAAGGTAAACGGGCTGGTTAATAAAAGAAGAACAAGGCTGGTATTAAAAGAAGCCTACAATTATCTTTTTACTTCAATAATGCCCGAATACAAAGAATATATGAACAAACAAGTTTTAAATGAAATTGACTATTTTCTAAAACTATATAATCTTGTGCCAAGGATTTATATTGCATATGACAGGAGGGCATTTTTTGGAATTGATAACAGAGATTTGAGAATAACATTTGACACAAATATAAGGACAAGAAGAACGGATTTAAGGCTTGAACTTGGTGACCATGGAGAAAAACTTTTAGACGATAATGTGTACCTTATGGAGATAAAAGCAGAAAAAACCATCCCTGTATGGGTGTCTAAAATGCTTAGTGAATTTAAAATTTACAGAACAAGTTTTTCTAAGTATGGTACTGAGTACAAGAAAACAATAGTTCAAAAAGTTTCTGAGGGGGAAAGAGTTGAGTGTTTGAAACAATTTTATATACCACAGCTTTATCATCAAAGATATACTTTTGCAACTCCGCAATTGCAAATATAGGTGAGGTTGTTGCAAATTCAAATGCAGGCAGGATAATTGCAAATATAGGCAATATAATAAATCCTGCAGTAGAAGAAATGGGAATGGATATATCTATTTCTAAGGTAATATGGACGCTGGTATTTGCGTTTCTATCAGGAATTATAATTGCGCTAACTTATATAATAACACATGCAAGGGGCCGCTACTCACAAAACTTTACACATACATTGCTTATGGTTCCGGCTGTCATTGCAATTATAATATTGTTTGTTGGAAGTAACTTTGCAAGAGCTTTCAGCTTAATGGGTATATTCTCAATTATAAGATTCAGAAGTGCCCCGGGAGATCCAAAGGATATTTCTTATATACTTTTTTCAGCAGGGGCAGGACTTGCATGTGGTATTGGGTTGTGGACATATTCAATATTGTTCACTCTTATAATATGTGGATTTATGTATGTTATAAGTATAATTAATTTTGGAGACAAAAAGATATACACCAAACAGCTTAAAATTGTTATACCGGAAGATTTAGACTATAAGGGTGTTTTTGATGATGTGCTTTTAAAATATACTTCAAGTCATGAATTAAGGAGGGTTAAGACGACGGATTTAGGCACCCTTTATGAACTTGTTTATATAATTACAATGAGGGAAGATGTAAACGAAAAAGAATTTATTGATGAATTAAGGTGCAGAAATGGAAATTTAAATATTACATTGTCCATGAAAGCAGAACCTGACTATTAAAATAAATTTTTTAAATGCCTGTATTTTAAGTTATATTTGTCATGATATATGATATGGGGGGTATATGTTAGAAGAGAAAGTTTGTATATTAAAAGAGCAATATCCAGGATATTAGCAGAAGTAAAATACCTGCTAATATCCTGGATATTTATTTAGCTTTTATTTTTTCAAAGAATAAATGTCTATAATTTCCAAAATGTGCATTTGAAGCAGGGTATAATCAAAAGAATTGATTTCGCCGTCATTATTTATATCTGCAGCATTTTTTCCTTCTATGGAAGGGAAATCATCTATCACTTCTAAAATATATCTAGATATTAAAGTTAAATCAGCTGAGTTAATGGAGCCGTCCCTGTTTACATCCCCTAAAGTATATGAGTGAGGATTGGTGTCATCAGTATTTTTTACAGCCAGTAAAGCAGCATGTGCATCCAGCAAGCCATGACCAAAATAATTCTTATTGCCTAAATCCCGGGCAGTTTCCGTTAAAATCCTGCGTACATCTTCTGGGGATATGTCTTTGTCTAAGGATCTTATAAGACCTGCAACTGCTGAAACCTGAGGGGCAGAGCTGGATGTTCCTGAAAAATGCGCGTATTTATTGCCCGGTATTGCGCCGTATATAAATGTACCCGGGGCTACTATATCAATTTTATCACCATAGTTAGAAAAATCCGCCTTATTCATATTCATGTCTACAGCGCCTACAGCAATAACAGTATCATAAGCTGCCGGATACATAACCTCATCTTTGTTGTCATTTCCGGTTGCCGATACTAAAATGGAGCCATTTGAAAATGCAAATTCACAGGCAGCATTAAGCCCTCTGGAAAAAAACTCTCCTCCAAAAGACATATTTATAACGTCTGCATTTATGCCGGAAGCGTATAATATAGCTTTCTGAATATCATAAGATGACCCTAAACCGTCTTTGTTTAAAACCTTTATAGGGATAATTGTTGCTTTTTTCATAACACCTGAAATTTTGCCATAACTTGCAATGACACTAGCAACATGTGTTCCATGTGCTCCTTCATCCATTATGCCGTTCCCTATATAAGTTTTTGCCAAGTCTGTGTTTACCAGGTTTTTAAGACTTTCATGATTATAGTCTATTCCGGAATCTAAAACAGCAATTTTAACATCTTCATGACCGGTTGATATGTTCCATGCATCAGGAATGTTAATCATGTTTAAGTACCATTTTTGATAGCTGTGCATACTTGTTGTATCCTCTGCCAGTGCTTTCAGGATATAGTTTGGTTCAATGTATTTGACATTGTAATGGTTTTCGGTAAGAATCTTTTCAAGATTTTTAATGGCGGTTTCTATAGATTGATATTTATCGGGGTATTCCACCAACATAACATTACCTATATTTTGAAGAATTTTTTCTTTGAAATGTCCGTCATAACTTTGAATTTTGAAAGATTTATCATAATTTAAAAGATTATCGTAATTAAAATGGCTGTCATAGTTTTGAATTGAGAAAGTATAATTTTGAGTATGGTGGTGAGTATATATATCATTGTCAAGGGAGTCTACTACATTAAATCCGTTTAATTTCATAATTGAAATGGCATCCGGTATTGAATTATTTGTACTTTGGGCAGAAAAAACGTTTCTGTCTTCTATGCAGACAACAAGCTGTCCTTCAATGTGGTCAATTAGCCGTGTTCTTGTGTTTTTATCAAACTCCGGATTTGCACTTAATGTAAGACTAGACGATAAAAACACCAAAATGATGATAAAAAAAATAAATCTTTTGGGCTTCAAATAAATACCCCCCTTTATTTAAAAAATATATATATATTAAATTATACAGCAAATTCTGACAATTTACCAAGAAATATATGTAAAAAAATAAAATTAATCACCTAAGGAGAAGGAACAAGTGTCATATTAATGTATTAATATAAATATGAAATACGAGTATGAATATAGGTATGAGTATTATATAAATATAAGGTTTGACAAGAGGGTTATATCAATATAGAATTAGGTTATCAAATGGAATTTAAGTCAATTTTAAAAAAGCAAATTTGGAAGTTTGCTTTGATATTTTATTTAGAATTTATTGAAAATAAAACTTAACAGAAAAAATCAAAAGAAAAAAATAAAAGAAAAAGAAAGGAGCTTAATATGAAGGGAGCATTTTACACAGGAAAATACAGAAACATATTTAAAGAATTTGGCTATTCTGAAAAGGAAATTGAGAAAAAGATTGAAGATGCGTATAATACAATTTTCTATGGTTCAGATGATGAGAGATTGTACCATCAAGTTGGGGACGATATGTCATATTTTTTAGATACCGGGAATAATGATGTGAGAACTGAGGGAATGTCATATGCCATGATGATGTGTGTACAAAGAAATTGGAGAAAGGAATTTGACTGCCTTTGGAAGTGGGCTAAAAAATATATGTGGATGGAAGAAGGGGAAAATGCCGGCTACTTTGCATGGTCTGTAGCACCTGACGGGACAAAAAACTCCTACGGCCCGGCACCTGACGGGGAAGAGTACTTTGCCATGGCGTTGTTTTTTGCGTGGAAGCGCTGGGGTGACGGTGAAGGTATTTTTGAATATTCCAAAGAAGCCAGGGATATATTAAGAGAATGCTTACATAAAGGAGAAGACGGGAAACCGGGACATCCAATGTGGAATCCAAATAACAAGCTTATTAAGTTTGTTCCGGGTATGGAGATTACAGATCCATCGTATCATTTGCCTCATTTTTATGAATTATTTGCCCTGTGGGCGGATGAAGAAGACAGGGAGTTTTGGAAAGAAGCTGCCAAAGCCAGCAGGGAGTACTTAAAGAAAGCCTGTCATCCTGTTACAGGTCTTGCACCGGAGTATGCACATTATGACGGGACACCTTACATGAAAGATAACAGGCAAAGGTACTATAGTGATTCCTACCGTGTAGCTGCCAACATCGGTCTGGATTATGAATGGTTTGGTGTAGATGACTGGCAATGCACATGTGCTGATAATATACAAAGGTTTTTCTGTGAAACCGTTGAAGGTAAAATAGACATGGTGTACGAAATAGACGGGACAATTATTGATGAAAAAGCACTGCATCCTGTTGCAATTATTGCTACAAATGCCCAGGCCTCTTTAGCTGCTAAGGGGAAATACAGAAAAGAATGTGTTGATTTATTTTGGAATACACCATTAAGGACAGGCAACAGGCGTTATTATGACAATTGCCTGTATCTCTTTGCGCTGTTGGCACTAAGCGGAAATTATAGAATATGGAAGTAGGCAGTTTACATTAAATAAGCTTGTTAAGTTGTTGATAAAGGTTGAATATAAATTTGTTCTAAAAAGTATGATGTAAATAACTTAAATAAAGTATGAATATAAATTACTGACAGGATAATTAGAATGAATGGTATATGTAAAAAAGTATGCCATTCATTCTAAATTTTTAAATAAAGTAAAGCGATGTTAACTATTGTATTTAAAAAATTTTTAGAGGGCGAGAAGTGGTTGATTTTATTGCAGGCATGACTGATGATTACTTCAACAGGGAATTTGAAGATTATGTGATACCTAAGAGCTTTGGCGCAAGAATTACATAAAAAATTTTGTGAAAGGAAAATATGAATGGATTACAGGAAACTTATGGATCTGGTTTATGTAGAATTAGTTGGTTTAACTGAGCCGGAAGCCAATTCATTAAGGTTATATTTTAAAAAATGTAAAATCAGTGGCAAATCAGAAAATTTAATTATTAATAAACATATTATAGAAAATCTATATCCAATTATAGAGGATGAGAAGATGCCAGTTATACAGATGGACTTTGACAGCTATATTGCATACTCAGTAACTAATGAATCTTTTACCTCTTGGGATGATTATGAGGAATTCGAGGGAAAGGCTTTTAGGATTTATAAGAGATCCCGGTATTTGGATTTTATAAAAGTACATACATTTGCATGTGATGATTATCCGGGGCATTTTGAACACTATGGAATTGTGTGTTTAGATCATATTGTTAACGTTGTTTCGGTTGAAAAACCTGTTATAAATGAAGTAAAAATGAAAATTCCATAGTTTATCCGTTAATTGAACGGGAACAGGTTATACGCTCAGAAAGTGAAGAACATATTAATAAGTTCCATGATGGTTCATTAAAGCTTTTTTTCTCTACATTTCTTAAAAAAGAAAAACTCACCGATGATGAAATAATAGCTGCTGTTATAATATTGAAAAACTCAGTACAATTTCTATAATTTCTTACATATGGCTGTTGATTTCTTTGGTGCTGCTAAGTTTTGGCATATATGCATATTTGAAAGCTTCTAAAAGACTAAAAACAGCCGTTCTATATAATGATGACGGATTGGTTAAAGAGTGTGGCAGCAAGCTGAATTTTAAACGAAAAATAAATGTTTTTATTTCTGAAAGAATAGATTACGCCTATTGTAGCTGGTATTGCAAATGTACGGATAATACTTCCTGATTTTCTTGCTAATAGATGTGACAGTTAAATATTGCTGCAAAACAAAATGCCTTAATGTATGGAGGATTTCTTGGATTTGGAGAAAGTAATGTCAAGGATAGAATCAAGGGAATAATGAAATTTAAAAAATACGGGGTATGGATGAGTATTTTTGTGTTTTTTATGCTTGTTATTCTTGGGCTTATACTTTTAACAAACTAACAAACGGTAAAACAGGGATGTTAATGAGGGTATGTCAGCGACGGTTGATAATACAAATTTAACTGATACGGCGAAAAACAACGGTGACTATACTACCAATGAAAAAATACAATTAATGAAGGGGATAAAATCAGTGAACTTAAAGCACATGTTGCTGCCATGGAAGAACTTTTGGTAAACAGCGGTTTTCGGTACATGACTGATGAGGAAATGGAGGAAATATTAAATACCTTGCCTGAAATTATACGTGACAATTACCATGGTGTGGGGCGTACAGATAATAACGGTAGCGGGTATGTTTTGCTTACCTGTAAAAGCGGCGGGAAGAGGCTGCCGGAATACACAAGCCTTTATCAAACAAGCTTTAACGATATAAATGAATGGGTTTTAGAGGATTCCCAAGGGAAAGAAATTGGCCGTTTTTCTAAGGGTATATATGCAAACTATTACAATAACAAAGACATTCTTTTTATAGCAGTGGGTGAAACAACACCAAATATAGATCAGATTATAACGATTAAAAGATTTCAGCTTTCAGGAAATCACAAATATATTAAGAATGCAAAGGAAGTAATAAAGAGGGGAAATTCCTTATTTGAATTGGAAGTATATCCACAAATTGCAGTAACAATGATTATTGACGGTATCAGTATAAATGAGTATGTTCTTTTGGAAGAAACCCTTATAAAAGGCATGAAAGAAAAGCTTGACAGTATTGAAAAAACAAACTGTGATACTAGTACTCTTATTGTTCTCAAATGCAAAATATAACGGTTTAACAGGTTGCCCTTTTACCGCTTCCATTTATCTTACCCGTAAGGACGGAAAGTTAATTAATTTACAGATAGCCACCGATAGTTGTGAAGTTATGATTCTTGGTAATTCTGCCGTTTATTATTACGGGCAGGAAACAAGAGATTCTGGTACGGAAGATATTGTTAGCCGTCAGGATATTCTTAAAAAAATTTTCTATCAGATTAACTTGGAGGAAAAATGAAAGACATATTGATAAAAAAGTAAAAACAACTTTAAAGAAAAATATAATTTAACTTGAATTCAAAACAAAGTAAAGATATGATAAAAGAAGAAAAGTTAATTTAAGAGATGCTGTTTTGGTACTATATTTTGAAGTTTGGAGGAGATGGAATGAAACTTGCAGAAGCACTGATATTAAGAGCAGATTATCAGAAGAGGCTTGAACAAATCCGGGAAAGATTAATTAGAAACGCTAAAGTTCAGGAAGGAGAAAAACCTTCAGAAAATCCCTATGATTTATTGAATGAAATGAATGACCTTATAAATAAACTTACTGATATTGTACAAAAAATTAATAGAACTAATTCATTAACTATAGTAGAAAATGGGAAAACCATCACGGACTTATTAGCAAAAAGAGATTCAATTTCTCAAAAAAGAAGCATTCTGGAGTCCTTGATAAATGCGACAACAATTAAACTTGACAGGTATAGTAAATCAGAAGTGAAATATTTCAGTACAGTAGATGTGGCAAAAATACAAAAAGAAATAGATACGTTGTCTAAGGAATACAGGGAAATTGATACAAAAATTCAGGAAAACAATTGGAAAATTGAGTTAAAAGAAGATTAATAGTGAAAGAAAATTTATGGATATAGATGGTAACTGGAACATTAGAAGCGAGTACAACCCGCCTACTGGGTAAAGTAGGATGATGGTCAGCGTGAGGGGCCACGCTATGTAGGTTCGACTCCTACTTTTATTGTTATGCCTTGTAATGTAACAGGGGCACAATTTATTGTTAAAGTTACTACCATGTACTGGTCTGATGTTTTAGTGAGGGTGGGAACGGGGATTTAAAAAAAGAAAGAGTTCCTGTATATTCAGCTGAAAAGAAGTTAAAATCAGGAATAAGTGATGATGGAAGCATTGTAGAGGGGTTTGATGGATTTGTTTTATTAATACTGCTATATGTATTAACAGTTATAAGTTTTGTTCCAATTTCTAAATTATATATGTCTACAAAATTATTTGGAAACGCAAGTAATATTGCAAAAAAATGGACTGAAATAATTTGCTGTGCATTTGAAAAGGGTGTATACGACCATAACGTGTATTCAGATACATATAAAAAAATCTATGGCCTACCACCTAAAGGCGGGCGTCTGCTGGATTTTTCAAATTTTTATCAGATTTCATTAGTTTCAGATAATTTAGAGGATAAAACTGCTTCAGCGTTAATGGATTACATTTTGCATAAAAAGACAGGTATTTATTATATCTATGACAGACAATTATCTATATTGCCGGAAGTGTTTAAATCAAAAGAAGCAAGCAAGTACATTGCGGCTATTGAGCTATTGTCAGAATACAAAAACCCGGGATGCAAAGAAAAGCTTATGTTTGTAGTTGAATGGCTGAACACTCAAAAGGAAGGTGAGGGATACTGGGATATGGGAACAACTGTGAAAGACGGTGTTAGATTTCCTTTATCTAATTCATGGCGTAAAAAAGAATTGAGGGTAAAGGACTGTACATATAGGATATCAAGACTTATGAAAAATTTAGTTATTGATAAATAGTTTTTTGATATGTTTGTGTCTATTATAAAATGCATAATACATAGTTTTAATTAGGATAAATAGAAATGTTATTTCAACTTGAATATGGAATGAAAGAAATCGTGATATGTAAAGTAAAGTTAATTTCAGAAAAGCAGTTAAGGCAATTGTCGTAGAAATGGACAGATTATTATGGTAAAATCTAATAAAGGGATTTTGAATTTCCAGATAGCTGGATAAGACTTTGTAAAAACCGGCAAAATATATATTTTAAGTTAGAATTTAATTAGAATTTTTACACTATAATAATTTTCATAGGGGTGAGACTTAGGTTGAGGGATACAATAATTAAAAAACTTGAAGAAATAGAAAGGGAAAATGACGTTAAGATCCTTTATGCCGTTGAATCCGGCAGCCGGGGCTGGGGATTTGAATCTCCTGACAGTGATTATGATGTTCGTTTTATTTATATTCATAAACCTGATTGGTATTTGTCAATACAAAGTAGAAAGGATGTTATAGAACTTCCTATTAATGATTTGTTGGATATTAACGGTTGGGATATAAGAAAAACATTGGTGCTATTTAGTAAATCAAATCCTACCCTTTTAGAATGGCTGACTTCTTCCATTATTTATAAGCAAAGCGGTAATTTTATAGAAGCACTTAAAACATTACAAGAAGAATATTTCAGATCGGCTTCGTGTGTATATCATTATTTGCATATGGCTGAGGGCAATTATAGGGAATATTTAAAAGGCGATCTTGTAAAATTAAAAAAGTATTTTTATGTGCTTAGGCCAATAATGGCCTGTATGTGGGTAGAAAAATATAAAACGCAGCCTCCTATGCTTTTTGAAACACTGCTTAACTCATTGATTACAGATCCTGTTCTTTTAAAAGAGATTAATAATTTACTAAGACAAAAAAGAATAAGTAAAGAAATGGATGAAGGATATAGAATTGATGTAATAAATGAGTTTTTAGAAGAGAAGATACTCTATTTTAACGAATATGTCAAACAATTAGACAGTGATACAAGCAAAAATGTGGAGCATTTAGACAGGTTATTTAGAGAAACATTACAAGAAGTCTGGAGATGAATACTGCATCAAGAGTAAATTGGAGAGATAAGAGGAGGCTGTAATTATGTCAAGATCAACAAAAACTAATCTAAAACAGTCAAATAATGATAACCCATTTTATGATTTAAGAAAAATGGTGTTTTCATTAAATGTAGGAACTTTAGGACTGGAAGTTGTAAAATCCGGTATATCCCTATGTACTGTAATGGAATGGGAAATATCCGGTTCTGTTGCAACCCTGGTTTCAGTAATTGATGGTTCTACAAGCCTTTACTTGAGCACAGGTGGGGGAATAATAGGTGGTGGAGGACATCAAAATGTTGTTGAAGCCAGTTCTGCTTTCCGTGAAGCATCGGAGAAATATTTAAGCCGGATGAAAAAAGACAGTGATTTTAAACTTCCGGAAAATGGTCATGTTTGTTTTTATGTCGTAACTACAGATGGAGTATATAAGTATGATGGTTTGGAAAAGGATATGGTTAGTCAGAGAGATGAATTTAGTCAGCTTTTTTTCTTAGGACAAAATACCATTACAGAGTTAAGAAAAATCGTTTAATAACTATTTGGTAATTAAAACAAAATGTAACAATTTAAATTGAGAGATAGACAGACAAGGAAAAACTTGATAAAATATGAAGTGTATTAGATTTTTATATTTTTGGGGGTGCCGCATGATTGATGTAAATAAGCCTGTAACAAATCCGGAAAGTGGTCAAAAAACAATGAACAGACACTGATTTCTACCTATGAAGATTTAAAAGCCATGCTAATGTCATCAGATGGAATAATGGGTTTTGTTATTAATCCTTACAGTCAGAATATAGTTATCACACCTGATATTATGGAGTATATGTCAAGAAAAAATAATTGATTTCTTTGGCGATGAAATTACGCTGTCTCCCCAAATTGCTTAAAATAGCCCAAAATTACTTAGGAGAAAAAGTAAAAAAAGCCCTATGTAAATAGGATGATATAAATAAAACGGGGGGGTTATAATTGTGAAAAAAAAGCTGTCTATTTTATTGCTTATATCAATAGTTGTGTGGATAATTATAGGAGGACCATTCCTTAGTGCAACGGGCAGCGGCGTAACTATTTTAGGTTATGAAGACCAGATTATAGAAACTGCCAAAAGCATGTTAACAATTCCTAATTCAAATGATATCCGGGGAAATATTACACTGCCTACAAAGCTTAATGTCAACGGAAATATAGTAAACATTTCATGGACAAGCGACAAACCCCATGTGATAAATACCAATGAAATTCAAAATTCAAACTACTACAGTACCCCGCCGGGTGTTGTAACAAGGCAGGCAGCTGATACAGATGTAACTTTAACTGCCTTTCTTTCCTATGGAATGTCAACCGGCACGGTGAATATAAAAGTTAAAGTAAAGGCAAAACCTGTACCGGTTAAAGAATCAGACTATAAAGGATATTTATTTGCATATTTTAGCGGTGCCAACAGGCCGGATGCAGAACAAATTTATTTTGCTGCAAGTGAGGACGGCCTCTTCTGGACGGAACTTAACAAGAACAATCCTGTACTGGTTTCAAATGTGGGGGACAAAGGAGTAAGAGACCCGTTTATTATTCGTTCCCCGGAAGGAGATAAATTCTACATGGTTGCAACAGACCTTAGAATTGCAAACGGGGCAGGATGGACTGCGGCACAGCGTTCAGGAAGCAAATGTGTTGTTGTGTGGGAGTCAAATGACCTGGTAAACTGGTCAAAAGAAAGACTTGTTAAGGTGGCAAGGGACGATGCAGGGTGTACATGGGCTCCTGAAATTGTATATGACGACATAACAGGGGAGTATGTACTTTTTTGGGCGTCAAGGGTGGCACAGGACAATTATGCAAAACAAAGGATATATATGGCTAAAACCAGAGATTTCTACACTTTCACAGAACCTGTTTTGTGGATAGAAAAATCCCATGATGTAATTGATACCACTGTAATAAAGCATAATGGAATGTATTACAGGTTTTCAAAAAATGAATCAAATAAAACCATTTTTATAGAAAAGGCAAGTCAGTTCCTCAGTAACAACTACCAACAGGTTTTTTCGCAAAGTGTGGGCAGCTTAAGTGGTGTTGAAGGACCGGCTGTTTTTAAATTTAACGGGGAAAATAAATGGTGTCTTTTACTGGATGATTACGGTGGAAGCGGATATTTTCCAATGGTCACTCACGACATTTCCACAGGGGAATTTACAAAACTCTCCCCGTCACAATATTCCCTGCCTTCAGCGCCACGGCACGGAACAGTGATTCAAATTACCCAATCTGAATATGATGCTGTTATGGAAAAATGGGCCGGAAGGCAAAAACCCCAAAAAGATCCGGTACTTGAATATAAATTTGATGAAAGATTATCCGGCAGGACTATTGTCGATACTTCAGGAAACAACAACACAGGCACTTTAAACGGTAATGCAACCTATGTAATGGACAGGAAGAAAAATTCACAAGTTTTGTATTTAGACGGTACCTCAGGTACATTTGCTGCTTTTCCCCAGGGCTTTTTTGACGGGATGAGTACAATGACAATTTCAATGGATATAAAGCCTGTTACTGTTTCAGGTAATTTTTTCACCTTTACCATAGGAAAAGACAATGTAAAATACATGTTTTTAAGAACAAGGGATACTGAAATAAGAAATGCCATTACATTAAATTCCTACGGCAGTGAACAGGATGCAAAAATAACTACAGCCCCTATAGCAAATAAGTGGATGAATATAAAGCTTGTAATTACACCAAGAACCATGGCAATTTATAAAGACGGCTATCTTCTTGGGAAAAACAACAATATATCCATTTCAGTTTCAAATTTAGGCTCTGATTTATTGGCGTATTTAGGAAAATCCTTTTATTCAGCAGATCTTTATTTTAAAGGATATTTTGATAATGTGAAGGTATACAACCGTGCTCTTTCACAAGAAGAAATTGAAAAGGAATTTGGCATTAAAAATGAAGCCATAAAAATAATAAGTGCAGAAGATGTTGTGATAAAAATAAATAAGGGAGAAGAGATTAAGCTTCCTTCAAGGGTAAATGTAAAATACAGCAACGGAACTTCCGGTACTGCCAGGGTGGTATGGGATTCATTTGATGAAAAAGAGCTTCTCAATTCAGGCAGTATAACGGTGGAAGGGACTTTATATAACAATGAATATAATAATCCTCTCATATTAAACAGGGCGGACCCTTTCATATACAGACATACTGACGGCTACTATTACTTTACCGCATCATATATGGACGCCTCTTCCGGACGCAATAATGTGGGTATGTACCAGTATGACCGGATTGTAATAAGAAGGGCAAAAACCATTGAAGGCCTTTCTTCTGCAGAGGAAAAAGTAATATATACAAAAGCTCCGTTGGAAGGAAACAAAAGTCCCCATGTCTGGGCGCCGGAAATACACTTTATTGACGGGGATTGGTATATTTATTATGCAACTACGGCATCCAATACCGATGTATGGCAAATACGCCCCCATGTGTTAAAGTGTCCGGGGAATTTGGATCCAATGGTAAAATCAAATTGGCAGGACTTGGGTCAGATGAGAAAGGTAAATCCTTCAGATATGGCCTTTAGAGGTTTTTCACTGGATGCAACGGTTTTTGAACATAAGGGCGTAAGATATTTGGTTTGGGCTCAAAATGACCCTTACTCTAATTTGTATATTGCCAGGATGGTGGATCCTATAACCATTGATAATGCAGTAAAAATCGCCGAACCTGTTTACGATTGGGAAAAGCAGGGACACCAAGTAAATGAGGGAGCAGCTGTAATTAAGAGAAACGGCAAAATATTTCTCACTTACTCTGCCAGTGCTACAGATGCATCTTACTGTGTCGGGCTTTTAACAGCTGATGAAAACAGCAATTTATTAAACCCTGATTCATGGGTAAAAAAACCTGAACCTATTATGTGGTCTAATGCATCAACGGGTCAATACGGTCCCGGGCATAATTCATTTACAGTTTCAGAAGACGGTGTGGATGATATTATTGTGTACCATGCAAGGAGAGAAGAAAGGTATATAAGCAACAATTATGAACCCCTTTACGATGCAGGCAGGCATACCCGTATACAGAAACTATACTGGAATCCTGATGGCACCCCTTATTTTGGCATACCGGCTCCGGACGGGAAGGTGGTATCCCAAATAAAGGTAAGTGCAAAGATTATAAATGAAATGCAAACAGGTATAAAAGGCGACATCAACGGGGACGGGGAAGTGGATTCAAGGGACTGTGCCATGTTGACAAGACATTTATTAAACATAACCGAACTTTCAGAGAAGGTACACTTTAATGCTGATGTTACCGGTGACGGGGTTATAGATTCAAGGGATTATTCATTGATGATAAGATTTATACTCGGGGTTATACCTTCACTTTGATTTTATTTAAATGATTATATTTTTGATTATGTTTATATGATTTTATTTAAGTGCCTTTAATATAATGTTTTTATAATTTAAAAACTCCTGTGTTGTAAGAATTTCCCGTGTCCTGGGTCTTTTAAGACCGATATCCACTGTGGCAGTGACGGAAGCTGGTCTTTTAGACAGTACATAAACCCTGTCTGAGAGAATAACAGCTTCGTCAATGTCATGGGTGATAAAGAGCACGGTTTTTTTGTGTTCATTAAGTACCCCTAACAGCCATTCCTGCATTTCCATGCGGGTTATTGCATCTAATGCGCCAAAGGGTTCGTCCAAAAGCATTATATCGCTGTTCATTAAAAAGGTTCTAAGGAGGTTTGCACGCTGTCTCATTCCACCTGATATTTCAGAGGGGTAGAAATTTTCAAACCCCTCAAGTCCAAATTCCTTAATTAATCTTGATAAGTTTAAATCCTGTAATTTATCAAGCTTTCCACTAATCTCAGGTGCAAGAGTGATGTTTTTGTACACAGTGCGCCAGGGCATTAAGAGGTCCTTTTGAGGCATGTAGGCAAATTGTGCTGAAGTTTTGGAAAGTTTTCTGCCGGAGACTAAAATGTCCCCGGTAAAGTCTTTTTCCAAACCAACTAAAATTCTAAGTATTGTGCTTTTGCCGCAGCCACTGGGACCTATTAAAGACACAAATTGGTTTTCCTTGAGGGTTATATTTATATTCTTTAACACCTCAAGGGGTTTGTTATTATGTATAAATGTTTTGCTTAAATTTTTAAGTTCAATTTTAGTACTCATTAATTAATTTACTCTCCTTGCAAAAACTCATTGGTAAATGCTTTTTCCACATCAATAGGGGAAGGGATGAATTCATTTTGGTAAAGCCAGTTCATATACCTTTCCCACACTTCTTTTTTTTGCATACCCCAGTATGGAGCGTCATCCTGGTACTTTGAAGCAAGATACTTTTGGCTTTTTACAACAAGTTCCCTGTCAAGCTCCGGTGCAAGTTCTAAAAGGCATTCTGCGGCCTCGTCAGGATTTTCCATTGCAAATTTATAACCTTCCTGTACAGCCCTCATAAAGCTTTTAACAAGTTCAGGGTTGTTGTTGATATTGTTTTCGTTTGTTATTATTACAGGAGTGTAGTAGTCAAAGATGTCTGAAAGCTCCCTTAGGGAAATATAGTTGATTTCTGCTCCTTTATTTGTGGCATTTATATAATCCCAACCTTCAAAAATCCAGGCAAAGTCAATTTGACCTGTTTCACTGGCGGTTAAGAAGTCCAAAGTACCTGTAGTAAGTATTTCAACCTTTTCCGGATCCCCTCCGGCATCTTTTACAATTTGCTTTACCATTGCAGTTTCAACTTCAGAACCCCAACCGCCGTACTTTTTACCTTCAAAATCCTTAGGGGAATTTATTCCCTTTGACTTCAGTGAGCCAAATCCGGAGGTGTTGTGCTGGATTACAGCTGCAATTGAAACTATAGGTATATCTGCAGAACGTGCAAATGTAACTCCTTCTTGATAACTTATACCAAACTGGGCGGTATTTGATGCCACAAGCTGGTCGGCGGAAGATTCACCGGGCTGTATTATAGAAACATTAAGACCTTCTTTTTCAAAAAAACCCTTTACCTTTGCCACATAAACCCCGGTGTGATTTGTATTGGGAGTCCAGTCTAATACAAATGTTACATCTTGCAAATTATCAGTACTGTCTAAATTATCAGTACTCCCTTTTGAAGGTATGGTATCCTCCGGCTCTACAGTTTCCTGCTTTGTACAGCCTGACAGAAGACTTGTCAAAGACAGGCTAATAATAATCAATGTAAATAATAGCTTTAGTATATTTTTTTTCATGTTAATCATCCTTTTAACTCCCATTTTATTGTTTTCTTTTCTATTATGCTTATAATTGCAAATAATAAAATACTAAAAAGTGAAATTATCACAATATCTGCAAACATTGCAGCAGTTTTAAAGGATTTCATTGAGCGGGTGAGGAAAATACCTAGTCCCTTTTGTGCCCCGGTCCACTCAGACATTACAGTCCCCATTACGGCATATGCCGCTGCAAGCTTTAGTCCTGAAAAGAAGTGGACCAATGCTGAGGGGAGTTTTACTTTGGTAAAAATCTGCATCCTGCTTGCATTCATGCATTTAAGAAGTTCTTCAAAGTCTCTGTCATATGAGTTTAATCCTTCCGTAAGGCTAAGAGCCACAGGGAAGAAAACCACCAGCACACAGACAATTAATTTTGACACAATACCTATCCCAAACCAAATTGTAATTAATGGGGCAATTACAATTATTGGTACGGTTTGAGAAAGCACCATAAAAGGGTAAAAGATGCTGCGTATAATTTTAAAATTGCTCATTATTACAGACAATAAAACCGCCAATATTACACCTAATATAAAGCCTAAAACAGTTTCGGTTATTGTTGTAATTGAGTGGGAAAGGAGTAAATCCTTAGACTTTATAAACTCATTTAAAATAGCCGAAGGTGCCGGCAGGACATATTCTTTTATATCTTTTACTTTTACAACCACTTCCCACAAAATGACAAAAAGTACAAGGGCTATGGACGGATAAATGGGATTACCTGTACTTGGAAATCTTTTCATCCATGGTCACGCCTTCCTCTTTGTAGTCAATTTTAACTACAGATACAACCCTTTTTGCCCCTTCCTGCGTACAGATTTTTTGTGCCTTTTTGACAATTTCCAAAAGGGTGTCCAAGTCCCCTTCCATAGTTGTTTCCATTGGACCTACTTCATATTTGACACCGCTTTCTTTTATCATTTCAATTACCTTGTCCACAACAGGATAAACCCTTTCTTCAGGTACACTTGGCAAAACCTGAAGTGATACATTTATATTTGCCATATTTTTAAAGCTCCTTTCCTATTTGAAATCCATATTATATTTTTTTAATTACATAAACTAATATTTCATAAACTAACATTAGACAAATCAATATTTTATTATTCAAATTAACAAAAAACCGCCCAACATAGGCGGTAAAATGCTATTTACTCTATCCCTACGCTGGTATTATCCAGATCAGGTTATGCGGGTTGCGGAAAACTCCGCTCTCAGCCGGAAAACCAGCACCCCGTGTGTGTTTATTATTTAATTTTTATTAATAATAGCATAATGGAAAAGTAAATACAAGCTATACAAAGATTATAGTATATTATTTTTATTCAAATGTATTTCTTTAAATAAAAATAATTAAAAATAATTGATTTTATTTGATTATTATGGTAAAATTAACATATAAACTAATATAGATTGAGAAGGGGATTTAGAAATGGATAAGATAGTTATTAAACAGAATCAATTAAAACAGTTTTCGCTGCTATTACTCAGTATTATAATGGTTGTATCATCAGTTTTTGTGTTTTTTATCAACATGCCTATATTTGGTATTACTTTTGTTAGTAAAATAATAGGAGCTGCTGGAATTATATTTTTTGGAGCTGCTTCAATTTATATAATTAAATGCTTTATAAAACCTAAAGCTGTCCTTGTTATTGACCGGAATGGTATTACAGATAACTCCAGTGCTGTTAGTATTGGTTTTATTCCATGGCATGATATAAAATCAGTCTACATTAAAGATGTGCTTAATGAGTCTTTTATTTGTATTGATGTTGAAAATATAGAAGAAAAACTAAAAGGTTTATCTTCATTTAAAAAAAACATGATAAAGAGGAATTTAAAAACAGGAGCCCCGCCGGTGTCAATAACACTTGGATCAACTAGCTATAAACCGGAGAAGGTTTTAGAAATTATTAAAAATTACAAAGAAGTTTATAATCAATAGGGATGTTCTCTTTACGTCCTATTGTCCTGTCTACAAGAGAAAGAAATCACCTAAATTTAATTTAAATCATTATAATTTACTTAAAAGAGGTTTATTACAATGAATGAAAAAAAGATAGTTATAAAGCAAAGCACATCAAAACAGTTATTATATGTATTACTCAGTATTATAATGACTGCGACATCAGTCTATGTGTTTTCCAGCAGCAGGTTATTATTTGGAATTAAATACATGAACAAAATAATAGGTATCGCCGGAATTATCTTTTCCGGTAGAAGTTTTAGACATTATTAGAAAGTATAAAGATGTTTACAGCAGTTAGGTTACTTACAGTTTAAACTCATAAAAGAGCTGGCATTTGCCAGCTCTTTTATAAGTACAGTATATTTAAATTATTTAACAAGAGTATCAATAAAAAAGAGTCATCTATTTGTCTATCTATTTTAAATTTAAAAGTTTACGGTAAAGACAATTCCTTTAAGTCAAACTCAGGGCAGTCACAGTTTTTTGAGTCTGTGTCAATTCTTTTAATAATTTCAAACAGCATTTTTTTAACTTTTTCATTATTTTCGTCAAATACCTTTAAAACTTCCTCTTCAGTAACAGGCGCTATATCGTCACGTCCTTCAAGTCCTGCATCATAATCTGTGATAAGGGCTATATTTGCATAGCATATTCCCAGTTCTTTTGCAAGGTAAACTTCGGGGTATTGAGTCATATTTATTACATCCCAGCCCATTTTACTAAACCATCTGCTTTCGGCAACTGTTGAAAACCTAGGTCCCTGAATAACAACTACAGTTCCCTTTTCATGAGTTGTAATTCCTAAATCTTTTCCTGCATTTATAGCAATTTGTCTAAGTTCAGAACAATAGGGATGGGCAGAACTGATATGCTTAGTTACAGGACCGTCAAAAAAGGTGTCTTTACGTCCTGTTGTCCTGTCGACAAACTGATCGCATATCACAAAATCCCCAGGCTTTATTTCAGGCTTTAAACTCCCTGAAGCCGTAGGTGCAAGTATTTTTTTTGCCCCCAACATTTTCATTGCATAAAGATTGGCCCTGTATGGAATCATATGCGGTGGGAATTGATGTGCCTTGCCGTGGCGGGGCAAAAAAGCAATTTTCTTTCCTGCATAATCAGCAATGGCTATTTTGTCGCTGGGTTTTCCATAAGGAGTATCAACTTCTATTTCCACTACATTTGATAAAAAAGAATAAAATCCTGAACCGCCGAATACACCTATATCAACTTTGTAGTCCATATTTGTTCCTCCTGTTTTAAAAATAATACAGCTTTACTAAACATAGCTTTATTATATTTGTAAATAGTAAAAGTTTCAACATAATATTAAACCGTCATTTTTTTTCTTCCATAATAAACATCAAATAAAAAGTTATCCTTTGTATAAATTAATTAATACTTTTTTATTCTTTATAAGTTTTATAAAAATATGAGTTTAAATAAGGAGGAAAAAATGATGGATAATAATATAGATAACAGCGCACAAAGCAATATAACCAATAATATAAATGAATTGAAAATAGATACATTAAAGCAATTACTTCATAAGCAAAAAGAAGAAATTGAAAATACAATAAATAATATGAAAAACCATAAGATTGCAGAACAAGATGTGGATTCTCCCGGTGAACTGTCTAATTATGATAACCATCCTGCAGAAATTGCAACGGAATTATTTCAGTTTGAGCTAAATAATGCCCTTAAAGTACATGAAGAGCATCTGTTACAGGAAATAAATGAAGCTTTGGACAAAATAGATAATGGTAAATATGGAAAATGTGAGATTTGTGATGAAGAAATTTCATATGAAAGGCTTGAAGCACTGCCTTATTCCAGGCTTTGCATTGATTGTGAAAAAGATAGGGAGGAAAAAATGGCAACTTTAAAGAATCAGAGACCTGTAGAGGAAAAGGTTATAGATATACCTATAGGAAGAAAGTATCTTAATTCAAGGGAAGATGATGAATTTGAAGGAATAGACCAGTTAAATGATCTTTTAAAACAGGGTTCAGCAGACACTCCCCAGGATATGGGCGGATATGAAGACTATGAAGAATTCTATACAAATAAATTGGACAGACAAGGAATAGTGGATCCTATGGGTAATATATCTAATGAACAGTATAAAAATCAACTTCCGTAAAAAAAGGTGGTTTTAAGACATATAGGTTTTACACAAAAAATGTGAGTAAAAACAACGCGGGTAAAAACCTGCGTTTTTTGTATTAAAAGACTGTAAACAAGGGAAAACAATAGGTAATTCGATAATATTTTTATTTTAAGTACATAAAAATAAAAACTAAGTACCCAAAAATTTGAGAGTATGCGCATATATTTAAAGGTAGTCGAAAAATTTATATTCATATATCCAAAAAATTAGAATATGTGGTATTATAAATATAGATATATAAGATGTACTGTTAAAAAAGAATATTAAAATAAAAATAACAAGAAAGATGCACCTATACGCTTTATATAATTGTATTTTATTATTTAAGTAAAATCATTTGTATAACCAAACTAAATAAATAAGGCAATTAACCAAACGCAATAATTAACGTATTAAACTTTATGTAAGTTTCATTAAAAACCTTATCTAAACATTGGACAAACTTCTTCTAAACTTTATCTAACATTCATCTAACATTCCATATATCTGTTATAAAAATCTTTATTACACCACTAAATGTGCCAAATACTACTATAAAAAGCAGATTATTTAGTTTTTGGTGTACAATAATTTTACTTATTTAAAATAAAAATTATCAAAAAGGAGTGGTAAAGTAATGGCCAAAAAAAGCTTGACACTATTTTTGGTACTTGCTATGGTTTTGACTCTTTTGACACCGCAAGTACTGGCGACAGGAGCCGGAGAAGGGGATGACTCAGAAGCTTTAGTACTGCCTGAGTTCATGTACGGTGACTTAGATGGGGATGAAAAAGTTACAAGCATTGACTACTCAATAATTATGAAACACATTTTATATGAAGAAAGATTATTGCCTGGTTCCTGGCAATTTAAAGTTGCAGATGTAAGCGGAGACAATTTAGTTGATACTATTGACGCAGCATTGGTAAGCAGGTATATACTTGAAGTGATAAGTAAGTTTCCTGCTGAAGATAAAGAAGAAGATCCGGATGAGCCAAAAGTTATAACGGAAAAAACCGATACCGTTGCCGGATGGACTTTGTATACTCTGTCCCATACAAGTGCTGAAATGAAAGCTTCAAAACTAACTGGAGCAGAAGTAAGAATTTATGATACAGGAACTTCAGAGGATGACATACAGCTTATATACGAGGATCTTTTTGAACTGGATAAAGGAGAGTACAATTTATCCGTTTCCCTTGGAGGCTCACCTGATTTTTCTGAAAAACTCCGCAGTGTACGCGTTGTTTTAGAAAAAGATGATATAAACGGGGAAGTTATTTTAGATCAGGTGGTACCTGTTACATTAGCTGAAACTCCGGAGTCCGTTGAGATTCCTTTTGCAGTTGCTGAAGACGTACCTGCAAAATTTTCCATACGTTTAGGATATTTTGACCAAGATGAATTTATAGGGTATCATGCTGTAAAAGTAAGTAATCTTGCTATTGAAAGAACAGGAGACTATCAAGACCCAAGTGATCCGGGTGAAGTAGTTATTGATCCAGACCGCTTTAAAAACAGGGTTCCTAACGGTGATTTCTCAAAAGGAATAAACGGCTGGTGGAGCAATGAATGTACCCTTACAGTTGAAGATGGCGTCGGTGTAGTTGAACTTGAAGGCGGTTCAGTGGATCCGTGGGATGTTATGATTGGCTATTATCAGGTATTCCAGCTGGAAGGCGGAGTAAATTACCAGGTTTCATTTGATATAGCAAGTGAGATTGAGCAAAATATAAGGTTCCAGATAGTAAATGCTGACGAAAAAGATGCAGAAGTATTTGGAAAAACTATTACAGTTCCTGCAGGAAGTGAACTTGTTACATTTACATTTGATGACTTTGAACCAATTGATGATTTTGGTGCAAAATTTGCATTCCAACTGGGTTCATTTGGCGAAGAAGGAGAAGTATACAACATCTATGTAGATAATGTTGAAATAAAAGAAATACCGAACATTGTTTATGCAGATGTTGCCAATGGAAGCTTTACAGGAAGGACAAATGCATGGTGGGCTTCTGATACATGTGTTTTAACAGCAGATAACGGTTATGCTTCAATAGAAATTGAAGGCGGTCATGAAAACCCATGGGATGTAATGATGGGTAACTGGCGTGCTTTCATTGTAGAACCTGGAAGAACATATACAATTTCCTTTGATATAGCATCTGATATAGATAAAACAGCAATATTCCAGATTGTTGACCCTTCAAAACCTGATGAGGAAAATGAAATATATAGAAAAGTATTTGAAATAGCTGCAGGCGAAGAATTTAAGAATGTAGTATTTGACGATTTTGAGGTGCCTGAAGAAATTGACGTACTTTTACAATTCCAGCTTGGTGGTTTTGGTGAAGAAGGAGAAACATATTTTGTATACCTTGACAATGTAGAAGTTTACTATATTGACTATGGTACCGGAACAAAGAAAGAAGACCCTGAAGGAAATATGATAAGAAATGCGGACTTTTCATCAGGAACCAGAAATTGGGGACTATTTACAATGGCTGATGCAGAGGCAACATTCAAAGTTGAGGATGAAGAAGCAGTAATACATATTACTAATACAGGTACTGAAGATTATTCAATTCAGTTCTACCAAGACGGTGTAAAACTTTATGAAGGAAATAAGTACAAGCTTTCCTTCAGGTATAAAGGAAATGTGGACCGGAGTGTACAAGTACGTATTCAGGAAAACGGAGGATTCTATATAGGCTACCTTGAAGACAGAATAAGAATGTCTGAAGAATGGCAGACTTATGAAAAAGAGTTTACCATGATGTATGAAGACGATACACTTGCACGCTTCTGCTTCAATTTAGGAGTGTACGGAGAGCCGACTGAAGTTGACGAGTATTTCTACTTTGATGATTTCAACCTTGTTATGACAGAAGGTACCCTTCCGGAAGAGGAAAAGGAAAATCCTATACGCTTAAATCAAATTGGGTACCGTCCGGAAGATAACAAAGTTGCATTTGTAATTTCAGATGAGCGTACATTCAGGCTCTATACAGAAGATGACCAGCTTGTGTTTACCGGAAACCTTTCATTATACAGCAAAGATAAAGACGGTAATCCGGTTGTAGACCCTAATAGCGGTGATATTACACGTGCAGCTGACTTTACTTCTTTTGACTACAACGGAAACTACTACGTGAAAGTAAGAAATGATGTATCACCGGTATTTGGTATAGCTGAGGATGTATATGATGAAGTAACTAAAGCAGTGTTAAAGATGTTCTACTATCAAAGAAGCGGTGAATTGGAAGCAGAATATGTAGGTGAACTGTTTGCACGTGAAGCAGGTCATACTCAAAAAGCTTCCTACTATGATCCGGATGACCCTGTATATGGAGATGTGGAAATAGATGTACACGGCGGATGGTACGATGCGGGTGATTTTGGAAGATATATCACTCCTGCATCAAAAGCGGTTGCAGACTTGTTATTGACTGCAGAACATTTCCCAACTACACAGGAAATTGATTTTGGAGGACCGGAAAAACTACTGGGTGAAATAAGATACGAACTGGAATGGATGCTAAAAATGCAAAATCCTGAAACAGGCGGTGTATACCACAAAGTTACTGCAAAAGACCATGCACCTATGACTATTTTACCTCATGAGGATAAATCACCATTGTATTTGTCACCTGTATCAGCACAGGCAACAGGGGACTTTGCAGCAGTTATGGCATATGCATACAGAATGTACAAAGATATTGATGAAGAATTTGCAAATCAGTGTCTGGATGCAGCAATATTTGCATGGGAATGGCTGGAAGAAAATCCAACTGTAAACAGGTACACTGATCCGTCATTCTTCACAACCGGAACATACAATGATGTCAGTGCGACGGACGAACGCTACTGGGCAGCAGCAGAACTATATAAAACCACCGGAGACGAGAAATATCTGAAATATATGGAAGACAACTATCTTCCAAAACCAGGTTTTGGATGGGTAGAAATGGGCTCTTATGCACATGTGGCAATACTCACTAATCCTTTAATTGAAGAAGACACCGAATTGTATCAAAAAACTAAGAATGCATTTATAAACAATGCACAAAGTATATTAAAAATATGGGAAAAAGACGGATACAAAGTTGCATTAGACTATTATGTATGGGGCAGCAATAAAGATTTAGCTGACCGGGCTATGATGCTGATATTTGCAGATATGATAGAGCCGGATCCAAGATATAAAGAAGCTGTTTTAGACCAGATACATTATTTCCTTGGAAGAAATGCAAACGATATAAGCTATGTAACAGCATTCGGGGAAAAGAGCGCACAAAATCCTCACCACAGACCTTCAGCTGTACTTGAAACCACTGTACCGGGTATGCTTGTAGGTGGTCCTAATGCAGAAATAATGAATGAAATATGGGATCCTGTTTCCCAGATGGTAGATGAAAATACACCACCGGCAAGGCGTTATGCAGACGTAACTGGAAGTTATGCTACCAACGAAATCTGTATTTACTGGAACTCACCACTGGCGTATGTACTAGGATATGTATATTCCTTAAATACAGTAGCTGAATAAAGCAAAAAAGTAAATATAAATGCAGATTTTATAAAAACAAAAATCAGGATGTATATATATACATCCTGATTTTATTTTATTATATTATTTGTAAATATGTAATAGTATTCAATAAAGATGTGTTTTTTTACATATTTTATTCTAAAAAACCTTACAAAATTAATTTTTTGGTGTAATAAAATACGTTTGTATTGACTTTTTAAAAGCCTTCTGCTAGTATAAATCATTGTTGAAAGATGGGCAGAATTATCATATAATTATATTAAGGAGAATGCTTATTAATACACAGTTAACTTGAAACTTAATGCTCCTTTAAAACTATTAAAAAAGTTTGTGTTAATTATACAGGCTAATAATTTTAAATTATATATATAAAATTATGAAAATAAAAATATGTAGGGTATATGCTAATTATTAGCTATTGTCAGTAAATACGTCAGTTTTAAAACATACCAGCCTTTTACCTAATATTCCTGATATGAAAATTCTGCTATCTTCCCTGTGATTTTGTGCTTTTAAGCATTGCCATTTATGTGATTATTTGGAATAGTTTATTAATATTTATTTTTATATAACAATTAAATACAATAGCATGCTAAATACTTTATATGTCAAATATGAAGGAAGGGAGGTAAAATAATTATTACTGACATTTTGACATATATACGGCATGCCGGTTATCTACGAATTTTTTGGGAGGAGATGAGATTTTAACATGAAAAAAAATATTTGTAGGGTTTTAGTTGTCGCGCTTTTGCTGACATCGGTGTTTGCTATTTCTAATTTAGACTCTGTTTTAGACGCTTTTAGCTCAATATCCGGTTCCAAAAACGGTTCTGTAAATGCCAAGACAATAGAAAATTATCTTTCTTTGGAGTTTGACAAAGAAAAGGCACAGGTTGGTGAAATAATATTAGCAAAGGTCAATGCATATAGTATTGACAATTTAGCAGGATTTCAGATTAATATAAAATATGATCCTGAAATCTTAGAAGCAGTAGACCCTGATACAGGTACTCCAATGAAAAGAAAAACTTTCCCTAAAGATGGGGATATTTTAGTTAATGACAACTACAAAGTTTTGACAATGGCCTCAAATAATATTGAAGAGGGAATTTTAAATTTTGGAAAGACATATACATTTTTTGATGAGTACAGGAAATCAGGTAATGGTGAAAATACCGGTACTTTAGCTGTAATCGGGTTTAAAGTATTAAAAGAAGAACCCGTTTCTGTCGGATTTGAAGATACAGTTACAATGCCAGGTGGCATATCAGGAACTTTACTCTATGATTGGAAAGGTAACAGGATTACCAATTATACCACATCACAGCCTTTCACAATTAATGAAAAAGATTCAGAGGATGGAAATGATACATACGGCAGCCTTTCCCTGGAGTTAGATAAAACTTATGCTGAGGTTGGGGATGTTATAGAAGCTGTCATAAAAGTTGACAATATCAATTATTTATCAGCTTTTCAGCTCAATATAAAATACGATCCTGAATTTTTGCAGCCTGTTAACCCTGATACATTAGAGCCATTTAAGGCAGGCACAGTGCCGGAAGGCGGTACACTTGTGGTAAACGAAGAATACATGCCTTTTAAAATTGCAGCAAATGATGCTGAAAAAGGAATATTAAATTTTGGAAAATCCTACTCACTGCTTAATGATTACCGATTAAGCGGACAAGGAGAAGGTAGTACAGGTACTTTAGGTACAATCGGATTTAAAGTATTAAAAGAAGGAAATACAAGTATTAGTTTTGAAGATACAATTACAATGCCAAACAGCATTTCAGGTACAATGCTATATGACTGGTATGGGAACAAAATTACAAATTATTCGGTAATACAGCCGGAAATTATCATCATATCCCAGTCAGATGATGGCCCGGTGGAAACTCCAAGTCCGGAGGAACCTGGATATATAGAAATTAAATTAGACAAAACATCAGCTAAGGCAGGGGAAATTATAAAAGCTTATATTAATGTAAACGGTATACCTAACCTTGCAGCTTATCAGCTAAATATAGAATATGATGCTAATGTACTGGAGCCGGTTGATGTTAATACAGGGCAACCTTTCCGTGAAAATACGTCACCAAGTAACGGGGATGTATTAATGAATCAGGAATTTGGCATTATATCCATGGCTAGTAACAATTTATCAAAGGGAATACTTAATTTTGGTAAAGCATATAGCTATATGGAAGAGTATAGACTGAGTGGAAAACCTGAGGAATCAGGAACTATCGGGGTAATAGGCTTTAAAGTGCTAAGAGAGGAAAGCACAAATATCAGGTTTGAAAACACAAGTACAATGCCAAACGGCATTTCAGGCACGTACCTCAGCAACTGGTATGGTGAAAGACTTACAAATTACAGAATAATCCAACCGGAAACAATAAATGCTTCTTCAAGTGTTTCAGAAAATAATGTATCTATAGTGGTGGATAAAAGCAGTGCTAAAGCAGGGGAAATAATAACAGCAACATTCTTACTCAAAGGTGTTGAAAATTTTGCAGGTTACCAGCTAAATGTACAATATGACCCTGAAGTTTTAGTTCCTGTACAGCCATCAGGTGAGGTTTACGGTAAGCGCACAATGCCAGGAGGCAGCACCGTTATTAATAACGAAGAATTCTTACCAATATCAGTTGTTTCCAATGATTTAGAAGCAGGAAGATTGGCTTTTGGAAAATTATATGTGGATATGACTTCTTTAAGAAGCAGTGGTTATAGTGAAGACGGCGGTGTTTTAGCAGAAATTTCATTTAAAGTGTTAAAAGAAGAAAGAACGGAAATTACATTTGAAAGAAGACCTTCAGCATCAGGTACTACTTTAGGAGTAATGATCTTTAACTGGGACGGTTATGAAATACCTGATTGCAAAGTGCAGGAATCGGTTGTAATCAACTAAATCGGTTGTAATCAACTAATTAATATTTTAAATATATATTATAAATTTATAATTTAATATAAAAGCCGCATATAATGATTTATACATTATTTTGTGGCTTTTTTCTTTTGTTAAAATGTGATAAAAACAATTGAATTTTAGTTAATATTGTGTTATAAAAGAATTCAAGGAATAGTGTAAATAACTTTATTTTAGGAGATGATATTATTGTACAATAATAAAAAAATAATTTTGCTTTTGGCATCAATTTTTATGATTTTTTCTGTTTTAACCGGATGCAGCTCAAATAAAGACAAGGACAAACAAGGAGATGACCCTGTTGTCACAGATTCTGACATTTCAAGGAAAGACCAAAGTGCGGAACAAGGCGGCAATGAAGGAGGAAAAGATAATATTACAGGTGATAACGGGGAAACTAACGGTAAAAGCCCTGGCGGGGAGGAAGACAGCATAGGTGTTGCCCCAAAAACAACTGAAGAAGACAAAAGATTGGTAAAGGATGTAAATATAGAAAGCATACCTGTTCCCAATGAACCTTCAACAAGCAATTACATATATTTAAAGGTTGATAAAAACCAGGGAGAAGTAGGGGATGTTATAAAGGCAGAAATCAGCATAAACCTTGCAGCTAATTTTGCAGGCTACCAGCTAAATTTAAAATACGACCCGGAGGTGCTGCAGGCTGTAAACTACGAAACACATGAGCCATTTGATAAAGGGACAAGGCCACCCGGGGCTACAATACTTACAAACCAGGAATATCTTCCAATGAATCTTGTAGATAATGATATAGCAAACGGGATTTTAAATTTCGGAACTACCTATACCAACTATCCGGATTATAAAGCTTCAGGTGTAGCTGAAAAAAGCGGTGTTTTGGCTGTAATAGGCTTTAAAATATTAAAAAAAGAAACCACTGTAATTGGTTTTGAAAACGGTGAAGCCATGCCTACGGGAAAACAGGGTACAATGCTGTTTAACTGGGATGGCAACAGGCTTTCAAGTTATGAAGTTGTGGGAGTTCAAAAAATAAATTAAAAATCCTCCCTTGACATTAAAATATACCATATTGTATAATTTCTCTTAAATGACCAAAACTTTAATAGCGTTAAAAACGATGAATAGAAGGAGTAGAAAATTATTCTTTTTAAGAGAGCAGGTGGCTGGTGCGAACCTGTAAAGGTAATTTTCGAAAATCATCTAGGAGTTGCTTTGCCGAAAGAAAGAAATTTCCACTAAGCAAAGCCGGGTAACCCGTTATGTTAATTGAGTGATTTATTTAATATATAAATCAGGCTATATTCAAATGGCATTAATGCTGCCTTGGTAATAAATGCCGCTGGGTTTATATATTAATAAATAAAGTGGGTGGTACCGCGTGAGTTAAAGCTCTCGTCCCTTTTTTCAGGATGAGGGCTTTTTGATTATAAATAATATTTTTGAAAACAACATAAAAGTTTAAATTATAAATGGAGGTATAAATATGTCAGTTGATTATGGAAAAACACTAAATTTACCAAAAACCGATTTTCCCATGAGAGGGAATCTTCCTCAAAGGGAACCGGAGTTTTTGAAGAAATGGGAAGATATGGATATTTATAAAAAACAGCTTGCGAAAAATGAAGGAAAGCCTGTTTTTATCCTACATGACGGACCTCCCTATGCAAACGGGGGAATACATCTTGGAACTTCTTTAAACAAAATACTAAAGGACATAGTTATAAAGTACTACAGTATGAAAGGATACAAAACCCCTTATGTTCCAGGCTGGGATACTCACGGTCTTCCCATTGAACAAAGGGCAATAAAAGAACTGGGCTTAAAGAGGCACGAAGTAGGACCTGTAAAGTTCAGGAATGCCTGCAGGGATTTTGCCCTAAAGTACCTGGATATACAAAGAAATGCTTTTAAAAGGCTTGGAGTACGCGGTGATTGGAATAACCCTTATGTAACTTTAGAGCCTGAATTTGAAGCTAAACAAATTGAAGTATTTGGAGAAATGGCAAAAAAAGGATATATTTATAAGGGATTGAGACCTGTATACTGGTGTCCTCAGTGTGAAACAGCACTTGCAGAGGCTGAAATAGAGTATTTAGAGGATACCACTTTATCTATATATGTTAAATTTAACGTAAAAGATGACAAAGGTAAATTTAAATCAATAACTGATAATGTAAATGATATTTATTTTGTAATATGGACTACAACTACCTGGACGCTCCCTGGAAACTTAGCTATATGTTTAAATGCAGAATTTGATTATGCTGTAGTAAAAGCCGGTAATGAGTACTATGTAGTGGCAGAAGAATTAATAGAAAATGTTATGAAAACAGCAGAAATTGAAGAATATCAAGTGGTGGAAAGGTTTAAAGGAGAGGAATTGGAAGGAATTTTGTGCAGGCATCCTTTCCTTGACAGGGATTCGGTGATAATAACAGGTGACCATGTAACTTTAGAAGCGGGTACCGGTTGTGTTCACACTGCTCCGGGTCATGGTGCAGAGGACTTTGAAGTGTGTAAAAAATACGATATTCCTGTAATTGTACCTGTTGACGATAAAGGATATCTGACAGAGGAGGCAGGACAGTTTGCAGGTCTTTTCTACGAAAAATCAAATGCTGCCATTATTGAACAGCTAAAAGAAACAGGGCATCTTCTGACATCTGAAAAAATAGATCACCAATACCCTCATTGCTGGAGATGTAAAGAACCAATAATTTTCAGGGCTACAGAGCAGTGGTTTGCATCTGTGGAAGGTTTCAGGGATGAGGCAATTAAAGCTATTGACACAGTTAAGTGGGTTCCTGAATGGGGAAAAGACAGGATAACAGCAATGGTTAGAGACAGAGGGGACTGGTGTATTTCTAGACAGAGAATATGGGGAGTTCCAATTCCTATATTTTACTGCAAAGAATGTAATAAAGAGCTTATAAATGATCAAACAATAGAAGCGGTGGCAAACCTCTTTAAGGAAAGAGGCTCTAATGCATGGTATGAGGTGGATACAAAGGACATTCTACCTGAAGGCACTAAGTGTGAATGTGGATGCAGTGAATTTGAAAAAGAACAGGATATAATGGATGTGTGGTTTGACTCAGGTTCTACCCATGCAGCGGTTTTAGAAACTATTGAGGGATTGTATTCACCTGCTGATATGTATTTAGAAGGAAGTGACCAGCACAGAGGTTGGTTCCAGTCTTCCCTTCTTACTTCCGTTGCAACCAGGGGAAGGGCACCTTATAAAATTGTCCTGACCCATGGATATGTTGTTGATGGTGAAGGAAGGAAAATGTCTAAATCTTTAGGAAACGGGATTGACCCTGAAGATGTTATAAAAGAGTATGGAGCTGATATTTTAAGGCTTTGGGTTGCGTCTTCAGATTATAAGAGCGATATTAGAATTTCAAAAGACATACTAAAACAGCTTTCTGAGGTTTATAGAAAAATCAGGAATACATGCAGGTTTATCCTTGGAAATATAAATGATTATGACCCTAATAAGGACAGTGTGGAATATGACAAATTATACGAACTTGATAAATGGGCTCTTATGAAGCTTAACAAGCTGATAAGAGTGGTGGATGACGCATACAGCCGGTATGAGTTCCACCTAATGTTCCATGCAATACACAATTTCTGTGTTATAGATATGAGTAACTTCTATCTTGATATAATAAAAGACAGACTTTATACTTCAAAGGCAGATTCTATAGGAAGAAGGGCTGCACAGACTGCTATGTTTGAAATATTAGATGCTTTGGTTAAGATGCTGACTCCTGTACTTGCTTTTACAACTGAGGAAATATGGCAGCACATGCCCCACAAAGAAGGGGACGACGCTGAAAGCGTGCAGCTAAACTACTGGCCTGTTATAAATGAAACATATGATAATAAAGAGTTAGAAGAAAAGTGGGCAAAAATAATAAGAATCCGTCAAGTGGTTTCAAAGGCTTTAGAAATTGCAAGGACAGAAAAGCTAATAGGGCACTCATTAAATGCCAAAGTAAACATATACACAAATGAATCCCACTACGATTTCTTAAAGTCAATAGAAAAAGACTTAGTTACAATTTTTATAGTGTCCGATGTAGAAATTGTAAATTCAGAAAAAGTAGAAGGAAAGTTCTATGAAGATGAAGAATTTGAAGGATTAAAGGTTGTAGTATCCCAGGCAGAAGGGGAAAAATGTGAAAGATGCTGGATGATTAGCAAGACGGTAGGAGAAGATGAAAAGCATCCTTCAATTTGTGAAAGGTGCAGAGCTGTAATTGAATAGCAGATGTTTTTATATAAACAATATGGCCACATGTTAAAAATGTGGTCATATTGGATATATACATATTGGACATATTTTTTTATAAAGGTGGAGTGTCAATGACTAAACTAAATATCAATTTAGGTGAGAGAAGTTATCCAATTTATATAACAACTGATTATAACGGCATAGGGAAGGCTATTGATGATGCGGCACTTAAAGGAAAGTATGTTATGATAACCGATACCAATGTGGACAAATATCAGGCAGATGAGTGTATGAAAGCTTTTGAAAGTGTCGGTTTAGATGTTAAGAAGTTTGTTATTGAAGCGGGTGAAAGCAACAAAAACCTTGATACGGTAAGACAAATTTATGACTTTCTAATTACCCTTAAACTAGATAGAAATGCTACAATTATAGCATTAGGCGGGGGAGTAGTGGGAGACATTGCAGGATTTGTAGCCTCTACTTTTCTTAGGGGGATTAATTTTGTACAAATCCCCACAACCCTTCTTGCACAGTCTGACAGCAGTGTGGGAGGAAAAGTGGGGGTGGATTTTAAAGGACACAAAAACATAATTGGCTCCTTTTACCAGCCAAAACTGGTATATATAAATGTTAATTCCCTCAAAACCCTTCCTAAAAGGGATCTTTCCTCCGGACTTGCGGAAGTTGTAAAACATGGTATCATAAAAGATGAAGAATTTTATGAGTATATTGATGAAAATGCCGAGAAGATTATGAATTTAGATGAAAGGGTTCTGCAGTATATTGTAAAGGTGAACTGCTCTATTAAAGGCAGTGTTGTTGAAAAAGACGAGAGGGAGAGTGGACTTCGGGCAATTCTTAACTTTGGCCATACCATAGGTCATGCAATTGAAACAGTGATGGATTTTAAACTACTTCACGGCGAGTGTGTTTCTTTAGGAATGGTAGCTGTTTTTAACTTGGCAAATTATCTTGACCTTATAGATGATTACGCAACCCAAAAAGTTAAAGAAACTTTAGAAAAAATAAACCTGCCTGTTTCCCTAAAAGGTATTGATGTGGAAAAAGTATATAACCAGATGTTTTACGATAAAAAAATAGTAGGGGATAAACTGAAATTTATCTTGCCAAGGAAAAAAATAGGGGAAGTAGTCCAGTGTACATTAGAGGATGAGAATTTAATTAAAAAGGCTATTGAAAGTCTAGACAATTAAACATTTTAACATGCAAGGGGTTTTTATATGGAGAAAAACAGAGTGGCTGTTTTAGGAATAGTGGTTAACAACCGCGAGGAAACTTCCAGAAAAATAAATAATATACTAAGTGATTTTGGTCATATAATTGTAGGGAGGATGGGCATTCCCTATAAGGAAAAGGGTATATCGGTTATATCCATTATTGTAGACGGTACCAATGACGAAATAGGGGCGCTGGCCGGTAAGTTGGGAAACATCAATGGTGTAAAGGCAAAGGTTGCCATTACTTATTAAAATTATATAAAAACTCTTTAATACTAAATAAAAAAGTCTTAAGGAGTTTTATAGTTTTATGAGACAGGAGTTTTATGAGACAAGGAAAGTCAAAGATAAGGGGGGAAGTCCAAGGGACTTTTTTGAAAGGATGTGTATATGTGGAGGAAAAATTTTATTTAATACTGGCAAAAAATAGTGCCCAGATGCTTTTAATAAACAAGCTATTAAGGGAAAACGGAATAGAGACGGATTTAGTTCCCTCCCCGCCGGAATCAGGTACAGTATGTGCTATAGCTATAAAAATACAGGGTGTAAACCTTGAAAAGGCTAAAAATATACTTTTTGAAAATCAGATTGAAGTAAGAGGCATATATGAAGACAAAAAAATGAAGCTTCAGGGGCTTATTGATAAAAAACTTGGGGCTTCTGTATCAAAGGAATTTTTGGATATTTTAAAAAAGATTGAAGACGGGGACGAACTTTTAGAAAAAGAAATTGTATACCTTCTTTCAACGAAAGACATAAAAGAAATTGAAAGTATTTATGCTGCAGCTGACAGGATAAAGAGAGAGACTGTGGGAAATGTGCTGGAAATAAGGGGTGCCATTGAGTTTTCCAATTACTGCTGTAAAAAGTGCAAATACTGCGGTATAAATTCACAAAACAAAATTGAAAGGTATAGAATGAATGAAGAAGAAATAATGGAAGTAGTGGGGTATCTGAATAAAATTGGCTTAAGAACAGTGATACTCCAGTCAGGGGAAGACCCTCACTGGGGAACGGAAAGACTTATACAGCTTATAAAGAGGATAAAAAAAGAAACCGGCATGAGAATAACCCTGAGTGTGGGGGAAAAATCCTTTGAAGAGTATGAAAGTTTAAAATTAGCGGGTGCAGACAATTACCTTTTAAAAATCGAGACAACAAACAGAAAGCTTTTTAAGACAATTCATCCGGACGGGGATTTTGATTCAAGGCTTAAATGTTCTAGGTGGCTAAAGGAATTAGGCTACATAAATGGTTCGGGAAACATTATTGGAATTCCCGGTCAGACTATAGAGGATATTGCCCGGGATATACTTTATTTTAAAGAAATGGGTATTAATATGATAGGAATAGGACCTTTTATTCCTGCAAAAGGTACCGTCTTTGAAAATATGCCCCCTGGTGATATTGACCTTACTATAAGAACTATGGCGGTTACAAGAATTGTGTGCAAAAAAGTATACATACCTTCGACTACAGCATTGGCATCTTTAAGTAAAGATGCCCAGATCAGGGCTTTAAAGGCAGGGGCAAATACCATTATGCTAATTAATACACCGGCAAAATACAGAACAAATTATATGATTTACAATGATAAAAATATGGTGGACATTGATTCTGCTATTTATGCAGCTAAAAAAGCAGGTTTAGAACTTCCAAAATACCTGAAGCTTTAAAATTTCCTGAAGTGTTTTAAATTTTTCTAAAATGTATTTAAGACTGATTAATAGAGGGTGGGTTACTATGATATATTTTGACAATGCTGCAACTTCATTTCCAAAGCCTAAAAGAGTTTATGAGGAAATGCTTTGGTGTATGGAAAAATATTGTGCAAACCCTGGCAGGGGTGGACATAAAATGTCCCTTGAATCAGGAAGGGCAGTACTTAAAGTAAGAGAGATTATTTCAGACTTTTTTAATATAAAAAACCCCATGCAGGTTGTATTTACCAAAAACGCCACAGAGGCAATTAACATTGCAATAAAAGGCGTGTTAAAGGAAGGGGACCATGTAATAACCACTTGCATGGAGCATAATTCTGTAATAAGACCCCTAAAGGCCTTGGAAAAAGAAAATATTATAGAACTTACCATTGTGCCGGGGGATGAATTTGGCGAAGTAGACGCAGAAGACATTAGAAGGGCTATAAAAGGTAATACTAGGCTTATTGTAAGCACTCTGTCATCAAATGTAAACGGTATTATAATGCCGGTTAAGGATATTGGCTCCATTGCAAAGGAAAAGGGGGTTTTGTTTTTAGTTGATGCAGCCCAGGGAGCCGGAAGTATAAAAATAGATGTAGAGGAATTAAATATTGACATGCTGGCATTTCCAGGTCATAAAGGTCTTTTAGGACCTCAGGGGACAGGAGGGCTTTATGTCAGGGAGGGAATAAAAATTAATCCCTTGATTCTTGGTGGAACAGGCAGTAATTCTGAAAGTTTTATGCAACCTGAAACATTTCCTGATATATTTGAAAGCGGTACAATAAATACTCCCGGAATAGTTGGGTTAGGCTATGGGATTGAGTATATCAACAGAATGGGACTGGACAATATTAACATATTAAAACATAAACTTGTAAAAACAATTTATGAAGGTTTATCAGAGCTTAGAAATGTCAAAATATACAGCAGACCGGAAATTTCAAAAAACTCCGGGATTATTGCTTTTAATTTTGATGATGTGGAATCAAATGAAGTGAGCTATGTACTGGATAAAGTGTACAATGTAGCCACCCGTTCCGGGCTTCACTGTTCACCTTTGGCACACACTAAATTAAAAACAATAAAAACCGGTGCAGTAAGGATTAGTGTGGGATGCTTTAATACTTTAGAAGAAGTAAAAATAGTTTTAAAGTTTTTGAAGGAAATTTCCGACAATACTATATAAGTGCTGGTAGACATAAATTATTCGCATAAATTTATTAAAAAAAATATTTTTCCAGTTTTTGCTCTAATAAAAATAAATTATAAAAAATAATGTACCTATAAAAGTAAATATACTAGTATTAAAATTATTTATATGCTATAATTAAAAAAGCATACAAGTTTATTTAAAAGTGGCATATCTATATTATATAAAAAAGTTATAAATTTTATAAAAATTATATAATAAATATGTTGTGCCCTATGTTATTATAAAGTATAATTATATACAGTTTATGTTTAAAACACATATGTTTTGCACTTAAGGGGGATATGTAAATGTTTTGGGATTTGTTTTTCAGGAAAACTTCAATGGTTTGTATTGATGTAGGGTATAGGAACATTAAGGTAGTTGAGGTATCGGTAAGAAAAAACAATAATATTTTTATCGAAAATTACGGGATAGTATCAACTCCTCCAGACTGTATTAAGAATGGTGCAATATATGACGTGGAAAGGGTTTTAAGAGTTATAAAATCCGTTATAAGAGAAGAAGGTATGAAAGCAAAAAATGCTAAAATAATTATGTCTGGTACCAATATTATTACCCGAATTTACATGATAGACAAACAAGAAGGTGAAAGTGAAGACTTTACAATTAAAAATAGTATGCCCAATTTTCTTCCTGTTGATATTAATAATTACCGAGTGGACTATAAGGTCCTTCAAACTGTCAGAGAAAACAACAAGGAAAAATATAAAGTCTTTGTTACCGCTGTACCTCGCAAAATCCTGGAAAGCTATATAGAAGTTTTGCAAGGTCTTGATTTAAAGCCTCTAGCTGTTGATATACCTGCAAACAGTACCGCTAAATTCTTCAACAGGGAAATTTATACAAAGGACATGGACGAATACTACTCGAAGAGAAGAAACAGACATAAAAATGTTGAAAGTGATACTTTTGCAGTGCTGGATTTTGGTTCAGAGACAACAATAGTTAATTTTTTGAAGGATAGAATATTAGAATTTAATAAAGTTATTCTATCTGGCAGTTCCAATATAGACAACCATATAGCAAATGAGATGAACATTAGTCTTCAGGAAGCAGAAAGGCTAAAGAAGACCTATGGAATGACACGGCCTACCAGTGTTTCTAAAAGGGATCACGTTATAACTTACGGCAAAGTGAGTAGTTTTATAGAAAGACTTGTAAGGCAGATTGCCAAGTGTTTTGAATTTTACATTGAAAGATGCTATGGTTCACCAATTTCCAAGATTTTTATCATTGGTGGAGGCTCGCAGTTAAGTGGTTTGGATCAATACTTATATTCAGTGTTTAAAGTTCCGGTATATCCCATAGGACTTCTTAATTTAAAGGGTGTTGAACTAAGAAAGAATCTTGACAGAGAAAAGCTTAATTACTTAATCAACTCTGTAGGAATCTCCCTTTAATAAATAGTGTTTTAGATTATATTTACATGTAAGTGCAAAACCTCTAATAAATATATATGAAAAGTACCTGAAGTTTATTGGTGCTTTTTTAATGCTAAACTTCTTTGGTTTAAGAAAATTTTCCCGCAAACCGGAAAGTTTTCTTTAAATCCGGGTATTTTAACAGGTGGTGGATTTTTTTATACCATCTATAGTATAATTAATAGAGGAAAATTTTTTGGGAGTGGGTTATATGAATGATAAAACAATAAGGAATATCATAGTTATTTTGATTTTAATTGCTTTAGTGGTTATTGCCGTAAAGGTAATTGGGAAGATAGTGGCTGTACTTTTCCCGGTTGCCGTTGTAATTATCGCCGCATATATAGTATACAGGTTTGTAACCGGTAAGAAATTTCCTTAAATAAATATATAATTTTTTTATAATTAAGATGCATTATAAATATGCTCTTTTTTTTTATATCTATTGACATTGATAGCTAAATATAGTATGATAAAAACAAGGCGAATAAAACATATAGGAATACTAGGTTATAGGTGATGATATGAAAATTTCTACAAAAGGAAGATATGGTCTTAGGGCTATGCTGGATTTGGCGGTAAATGCAAGAGGAGAACATGTTTCATTAAACAGTATAGCTGCAAGGCAAAATATCTCTGAAAACTACTTAGAGCAGGTTTTTTCCCTTCTTAGAAAAGCCGGGCTTGTTAAAAGCATTAAAGGTCCCCAGGGTGGATATACATTAGGGATGGAACCTTCAAAAATAAAAGTGGGGGATATTTTGAGGGTTTTAGAAGGTGACCTTTTGGTAGTTGATGAAAAAAACAATGAAATTTTAAAGGACAATAATTTTGAATACTGTTTACAGCTTAATGTATGGAATAAAATGAACGAAAGTATAAATGCTGTAGTGGATTCAATGACTTTAGAAGATTTGTTGCAGGAGTACAGGAAAATTAACACCAATCAGTCTTATATGTATTATATTTAAAGAAGACAGGAGGTTTTACAATGGGAATGAGAAAAATAGCCCAAGACATTACACAACTTATAGGAAACACACCTATGCTGGAATTAACCAATTATAATAAAATAAATAAACTTGAGGGAAAGCTTATTGGAAAACTTGAATATTTTAACCCTGGGGGCAGTGTTAAGGACAGAATCGGATATGCAATGATAAAAGACGGGGAAGAGCGAGGGCTTATTAACAGCGAAACGGTAATTATAGAGCCAACAAGCGGGAATACAGGGATTGCCCTGGCCCTTGTATCTGCAGCTAAAGGATACAGGCTTATCCTTACAATGCCGGACACCATGAGTATAGAAAGAAGAAATCTTCTAAAAGCCTTGGGTGCGGAAGTTGTTCTAACACCTGGAATTGACGGCATGAAGGGAGCCATTGAAAAAGCTTACCAGCTGGCGGAGGAAATCCCTAATTCATTTATCCCGCAGCAGTTTGACAATGAGGCAAATCCTAAAATTCACAGGGAGACAACGGCAGAAGAAATATGGAGGGACACCGGTGGAGAAGTAGATATATTTGTAGCCGGTGTTGGAACAGGAGGTACAATTACAGGTATAGGAGAGGTATTAAAGGAAAGAAAACCTTCTGTTAAAATTGTAGCCGTTGAGCCTGATAGTTCTCCCGTACTTTCAGGAGGAAAACCCGGTCCCCACAAAATACAGGGAATAGGCGCAGGATTTGTTCCTAAGATATTAAACAGGGATATAATTGATGAAGTTATAAGAGTAAAAGATGAAGATGCCTTTGAAGCTTCAAGAAACATCTCTAAAACCGAAGGGCTTTTGGTTGGAATATCATCAGGTGCAGCTTTATATGCGGGTACGGTGCTGGCAAAAAGACCTGAAAATAAAGGGAAAAATATAGTTGTTCTCCTGCCTGATACAGGAGAAAGGTATCTTTCAACCACTCTTTACTCTGATTAATATAATTAGATTAATATAATTAATTTTAAAAAAGGCTTTAAAGTGGTACATTATCTTTAAGGCCTTTATTGTTTTGCCAACTTTTAAAATATATTATATAGTATTGAATGCGGGCTATTTTTTAAATTGCTTTAGGACATGATAAATTAATAATTTATCTTAATAATTATCTTTTAAAAATACGGAGGTTTTTAATGAAACAAGCTAATCCATTGGAGAAAGAGAAAATATTCACTCTTCTTATGAAGTTTTCTATACCTGCCATTGTGGGCATGGTGGTAAATGCCCTGTACAATATTGTAGACAGGATGTTTATAGGAAGAAGCAGTGACTTGGCATCAAAGGGTCTTGAGGCCATTACTATAACCCTTCCCATAACTTTTATACTTATGGCAATAGCTATTTTATTTGGGGTAGGTGGATCTACCTTATTTTCCATAAGGCTGGGTGAGAAAAAACAGGATGAAGCAGAAAAAGTCCTTGGGCACGGGGTTTTACTCCTTATTATATCCGGACTTATATTTATGTTTTTGGGACAGGCTTTTCTGCTACCTTTGTTATCTGTATTTGGCGCTAAGGAGGAAATAATGCCCTATGCGGTAGAATATATGAGAATTATATTTTTTGGGGCTGTCTTTCAAATATTGGGCATGGGCTTAAATAATTTTATCCGGGCTGACGGAAGCCCTAATTATGCGATGGTATCCATGTTTTTAGGAGCGGGGATAAATATTGTATTGGATTATGTCTTTATTTTTATATTCAAGATGGGAATGGCAGGGGCAGCCCTTGCCACCATTTTAGCCCAACTGGCTGCAGTTATATGGGCAGTTTACTACTTTATAGGCAGTAAAAAGAGTATGGTAAAGCTTAAATTTAAAAATATGAAACTGGAATTTAAAATAGTAACCACTATTTTTTCCCTTGGAATACCGGGTTTTTTGCTGCAGCTGGCTAACAGTTTATTAAATGCTGTCCTGAATAAAAGCCTTCTCTTTTACGGCGGAAATGTTGCAGGAATGGGTATAGTAAATAGCGTCCAATCCCTCCTTGTCCTGCCTGTTATAGGTATCAAGCAGGGTGTTATGCCTATTATAAGCTTTAATTTCGGGGCAAAAAAATACAACCGTGCAAAAGAAGCTGTTAAGCTTGCCATACTAGCGTCCACACTGGTTGTAGTTACAGGATATATAATAATCAGGGCATTTCCGGAAGCAATAATAGGAGTCTTTAATAAAGAGGCGGATGTACTGGAGTTTGGAAGTTATGCACTGGTTACGTGGTTTTTATGTGCTCCTGTCATTGGCTTTCAGGTTATTGCCTCAAACTTTTTTCAGGCCGTTGGAAGGCCAAAGACTGCAACTTTTTTGACCCTCACGAGACAGATTATACTTTTAATTCCTGCAATTATTATTTTCCCAAGGTTCTGGGGAATAAAAGGACTTCTTCATGCAGCACCTTTTGCGGACTTTCTTTCGGCACTGATAACGGGTATATGGTTTTATTTTGGAACGAGAAGCTTAAAGGAAAAAATCCATGAGCCGGCTGATAAACCGGATGGCAAGGTATGCAGAACAAAGAGATGCTATGGCGGGAACAAATTATAAATAATATGCGTCTAATGATATAAATAAAACTTATATGGAGGTTGATTTATATGACTAAACTCAAAAAAATAATTGCCATAGCTGTTTTTTGTACAGTAGTGGCTACAAGCATTGTATGGGGGATGATGGGTAACAGTCAGAAGAAAGGTGTTACAATTATTCTAAACGGTAAAGAACTTAAGCTGGATGTAGAGCCATTTATCGAAAATGACCGGACTTTGATTCCGGTGCGAGGCGTAATGGAAGGTCTTGGGGCTGTTGTTGGCTGGAACGCAAAGGATAGGGTTGTTACAGTTGACAAAGAAGATATTAGCATTAAACTTACTATAGGAAGCGATGTTGCAGTAGTAACAAGGGAAGGTGTAAAGGAAGAAAAAATTAAACTAGATGTTCCTGCAATGATTGTGAATGACAGGACATTTATTCCGGGACGTTTTGTAACTGAAACTATTGGGGCAGATGTTAATTGGAAGCCTGAAATACGCGCTATGGTTATAAATACAAAAAAAGATGCTGAGCCGGAATATGAAAGCGGTCAGATAATTGAATATGAAATAGTAAATGCAAAAGAAATAAGTGAAAATGAAACATTGTCAAAATGGTATGAGAATAATTATAAAGAAAAGGGCATATATTCAATAGCAGATGGGGAATGGATGTATGTACTTGTTGCTGCAGGAGAAAAAAATACCGGTGGATACAATGTAGAGGTGGACAGTGTAGTTAAAACATCTTCTGATACAGCATATGTATATGCAAGGTTGATTTCACCAGATATGTATAGTATTGTTACTATGGCATTTACATATCCAAATGTATTGATTAAATTCGATAAAAATGATATAGTATTAGTAGAAGGTGAAATAGTTGACAACAAATACAATAAAGAACCAATTAAGGATGAAACGGGCGAATCCTTAATGGAAATGGGAAAGGCTATACCTGTTGAGCTTGTTAAAGAAATGAAATTATATACTCTTTTTGACGAAGAAATAAAAACATTTACAAAAGAAGAAACAGAAAAAATAATAGATATATTAAACTCAAGCAAAACATACACAGGTGTATATATTGCAATGCTGGCGGGAAACAACATTAAAATGAAACTAAATACCGGGGAAATGCTTACTTTGACAAGCTATGGAAATGAAGAGCATGTTATACTTTCAGGGGAAGTCAATGGTGAATATGTTGGAGGATGTATAATTGCCCCTGAGGTGGGTAAGATACTTTTAGATGTATCATACTAATTTAGACTTAGCCTTTTTAACATAGATTCACTTTATTGGACTTCAGTAAGAATTTAAAACTTACTGAAGTCCTCTGTTTTTATACACTTAAAATCCTATAAAGTCTGATTTTTTTAAATTTAATTTATTTAAAATATATAATCCATATAAATTATGGATTATAAAAATTTAAGTTATAAAACACAAGAAGGCTGATAAAATACAAAAAATATTTTACCAGCCTTTTTTGGTGCGGACGGTGGGACTTGAACCCACATGCTTTCGCATACGCCCCTCAAACGTACGTGTCTGCCAGTTCCACCACGACCGCACGGTGAAAGTTCATTAAAACAAAATAATTTATCAATTAAGCATATTAAATTATACTAGTATATATTTTTCATGTCAATAGTTTTAAAGAAAAATTTAATATTTGCCATATCAAAAAAATAAATAATTAAAAAATTAACAAAAAACTATTTCAAATTTAAAAAAATTTGATATAATATTAATAAAATTAATATTATTGATTTTAAAGTAGATTAGCTAGTATTAATAATATTTTTTGTAATATTATAAATAGTGTAATTTATTAAAAAGAAAGTAGTGATTTTTATTTTTAGGATATTTAAAAGAAAAAAAGAAGAAATAAGAGAGCCTGAAGTTAAACATAATGACGAAAAACATCAGGTCAGGGAGACTTTAAATGCATCTAAAAAATCACTAATCAGAATTGAAGAAAAACTTTTAGATATTAAAGATCATAATATTTTTTCAGACCTTTTATCATTTTTATCGTATTATTATTATATAATTAATTTTTACAACAAAAATATTGAAAAAATTATTTCTGTCAAAGAATTAATGCTTTTAAAATATATAGATATGCTTGAGGAAATTTTAGTTAATTTAAAAAATTCGAATGACGATATTAAATACAGAAAAGAACTAAAAAAAACACTTCATATTATAAATGAAAAGTTATATACTACTTGTAAGGATATAAATGAAAAAAGTGATTTTGAGTTGGATATAGATTTGAAAACCTTACAGGATTTGATAAAATCAGACTTTTAAAGGAGGGATTGATATTGGGTTTTGAAGATTTATTAAACAGCATTGAAAATAATGAAGAGGCAAATAACACAAATGAAAACCTGCCTGTAAACAGCACCGGCTTAGTTGAATTAAAGAAAAGTGATACAGAAATAACCGTTGATTTATCTAAATTTGATTCCAATCAAATTGCCCAGGTTAATAAAATAAAAGATAGTATAGATGTTTCAAATTCTAATAGTATAGCTTTTTTTGGCTCTGATGTGCAAAGAAGCATTGCAAAATTTGCAGATGGGATTTTAAGCGGTGTCAAAACAAAGGACACAGGTGAAGTGGGTGAGAATTTAAGTTTGCTTCTTACGACAATGCAGGGTATTGATATGGACAAACTACAGGAAAAGGAAGGTATTAAGAGAAAAATTCCTTTTTTAAGGAAAATCTCCAACAATATTTCTGGCTACAAGATAAAACTTGAAGAAGTTACCGAAACAATTGATAGAATTGTAGTTTCTTTAGACAAAGCCAAAAAAGAATTAATACGTGATATAAATATATTGGATTCTTTATATGATAAAAATTTAGAATATTTAAAAGAGTTGGAAATGCATATTGCGGCAGGAGAGTTAAAGTTGGATGAGCTTAGGAAAACGGTATTGGCAGAGCTTAAAAATAAAGCAGAACAGACAAAAGACATGCTTGACATTCAAAAATACAATGATTTTGCCCAGATGCTAAATGAGATGGAAAAGAGGATACATGATTTAAAGCTCAGCAGGGAAATTGCCATTCAAACCCTTCCGCAAATTCGTATTATTCAAGGTAATGATAAGGTTCTTGCCAATAAAATTCAAGCAAGTATACTTACTACAATACCTATATGGAAAAACCAGATAGCTCTTACGATATCGTTAAACAAGCAAAAAACAGCGTTGGAAATTCAAAAAAAGGTAACAGATACCACTGAGAATTTATTAAGGCAAAATGCAGAACTATTAAAGACAAATACAATAGAAATTGCAAAAGAAAGTGAGAGGGGAGTAATCAGTCTTGAAACATTAAAAGAAACTCATAAAAAACTCATTGAAACAATTGAAGAATCAATGAAAATCTATCAGGAAGGAAAACAAAAGAGAAATGCGGTAGAAAAAGAATTAACCCAGCTTGAAGAAACCCAAAAACAGAAGTTACTATCAATAAGAAATTCAAGGTGATTTTTTGGACAAAAATAATTGCATAAAATATATGGAAAAGTTTTTTAAGTTGAATACCGATATATTATGGCTTAAAAATCCTGACTTTTTAATGCAAAGTAGAATTTTCTATTACAGAAGTAATTTTAAAGGAATTAATGATATCAAAATAGCTACTGCAAAATCAAAAAATATAAGCGATGATATTGTATTTGATATATATTTTATAAGAGCTGAGTTTGAGACCCTCTTTAGCGGGTATTTTAAAATAGTTCCTGTGACTTCTGCAGCAGAAACTATGTTTGAAGGAGTAAGTAAATTATGCACCGATTTGGGAGAATACTTTTACTATGTGTACCAAAACAGTGAGTTTTTAAAAATTTATTTTGCAACAGGAAGTGTTGAAAACGCACTAGAACACCATAATAGGAAGAAGACAAAAGAGGGCGCTTTTGATTTTAATAAATTTAAAGAGGATATGTACTTAGAGATTTCATCCTATTCTCAGGAAGAACTTAGGGAAATGGTACTAAATAGGAATTTGACTAAGAAGTATGTATCTAATTTTATAAAATTAAATTCAAAATGTTCTGAATATGTAAAAATGTTTTTAATTAATATACTTTCTGAAGTTTATATCAGAAATATTTGCATTATAAATAACGCTTATAATGTGAAAAATTATATTTTAGTTGAGGCACAAAATGCAAAAGTAAACAGCTATCCTAAGGTATGTGTATATGATGTGATAGAAAAGGCAGTAAAAGAAAATGCTCTGGTGCTTGTAAAATTTAATTATGATTTTAAGACCGGGGGGTAGATAGGTGGGAATTCAAGTAGTTAGCGGGCAAAAAGTTATATTAACTGAGTCTTTAGAAAGTGCAAGTAAATTTATATTTAAAATGGAAATTGAGAATAGGTTCAAAGGGACATTTGATATGGATTTATTTGCCGTTAATATAGAAAAAAATGCAATTGCAAACAAAGAAAACATCGTTTTTTACAACAATGTAAAAGACATTGGAAAAAGCATTTTGTATAGTGAGGTTTATGATTATGAAATATTTGAAAAAAAAATAGACTTAGACATCCGGCTTTTACCTGAAGCTACAGATAAAATTGTAATGGCGGCAACTTTATATAGAAATTTACACCACGCTGATAAAGATAAAGAAACAGGATTTACTTTTAGTGCAGTAAATAAAACCACTGGTTTAAAGATTTTTACCCTAAAGGGCAGTATACCTGCAAATGGGAAAGAAACTTTGGTTTTAGGTGAGGTTTACAGATACAAAGACACATGGAGGTTTAACACTGTAAATAATTATTCAGATGAAAACCTTCTGGGTGTACTAAACAATATATACAATGCAAAAGTTTATTAAATTGGAAAAATTTCTTTATATTTCATCCTAAGTTTATCTAGGATGTACATAGTAAAGAATTACAATAAAACCTATAAAAAAATAGAAAGGAGAATTGAAAATGGCAGTAAGTTTACAAAAGGGACAAAAAGTTGATTTAACAAAAGGGAATCCTGGTCTTACAAAGATTATGGTAGGATTAGGATGGGATACTAACAAATACGATGGCGGACATGATTTTGACTTAGATGCTGCAGCTTTTTTAACTGATGAAAATGGCAGGGTAACCAGTGATTTGGATTTTGTATTTTATAATAATCTGCAACATCCTTCCGGCTCTGTTGTCCATCAAGGGGACAACCTAACAGGAGAAGGCGAGGGGGATGACGAACAAATACTGGTTGATTTAAGTTTAGTACCTCAAAACATATCAAAAATTGCATTTACAGTTACAATACATGATGCAGACGTAAGAGGACAAAATTTCGGTCAGGTATCCAATGCATTTATAAGAGTTGTAAATGAAGCTACAGGAATAGAGCTAATAAGGTACGACTTAGGAGAAGACTTTAGTATCGAAACAGCTGTGGTGGTTGGTGAATTATACCGCCATGGTGGAGAATGGAAATTTAACGCTATAGGAAGCGGGTTCCAGGGAGGACTGGCTGCCCTTTGCAGAAACTTTGGAGTAAATGTATAAATAAGAAAGCTACTTAGGTTTTATACAGGGTATGATAGAAGAATACCTGTCGGCTTACCCGGCAGGTATTCTATTGACACGGGAAAAGGAGGATTTGATATATGGCAGTTAACTTACAAAAAGGACAAAGAGTTGACCTTACAAAGGGAAATGCAGGATTGACAAAGCTGATGGTTGGTCTTGGATGGGATGAAGCCGAAAAAACCGGAAAAGGAGGTTTTTTTGCAAGCCTTTTTAGCTCACCCCCTCCTCCTATTGACTGTGATGCCTCAGTACTTATGCTTAACGAAAATGGGAAACTTACAAGAAAAGAAGATTTAATTTATTTTGGAAATTTACGAAGCATGTGCGGAAGTGTAGTACACACCGGGGACAACCTTACTGGAGAAGGAGAAGGGGATGATGAGGTAATAATTGTAGAAATTAACAAAATTCCTCCTCATATTCACAGACTTGTTTTTCTTGTAAATATTTATGATTGTGTTAGAAGAAACCAGCATTTTGGCATGATTAAAAATGCCTTTATCCGGGTGGTGAATGCTTCAAATAATCAAGAATTGATAAGGTTCAACCTTTCAGATAATTACCACGGGAAAACTACACTTTTTGCCGGTGAAATTTACAGGTATAATAATGAATGGAAATTTGCTGCTATTGGTGAAGCAACTAATGATACATCATTAAGAGAAATTGTTAAAAGATACTAATACAGATACAAAAATTTTCTTTTAAAAATATAAAGAACTAGAGAATAGGAGACGAGATATGGAGAAGAACAAAAAAATATTCAAAGAGGCAGAAAAGTTAATTAAAGATTTCGGGTCTGATGCTCACAACGGCCTTAGTGAAGAAGGTGTAAAAAGAAATAGGGAAAAGTATGGAAAAAACGAAATCACACCAAGTGAAAAGGTTCCTGTGTGGAAACAATTTTTAGAACACTTTAAAGATCCTACCATTATAATTTTATGTATCTGTGCGCTTGTATCTACAGCAATAGGTATTTACCAAGGTGAATTTCCGTGGGATGGTATTGGTATATTTATTGCCATCATTATTGCAACGGGGGTTGGATTTTGGAGCGAATACAAAGCGGATAAAGCCTTTGAGACACTGAAAGAAGATAATGAAAATATTGATGTTAAAGTCATCAGGGACGGCAGCTTAAAGGTTATTTCCACAAAGGAGCTGGTAGTGGGTGACATTATTGAGCTGGAAAACGGTGATAAAATTCCGGCGGATGCAGTGGTTTTAAACTGTATCGATTTATTGGTTGATGAATCTTTAATGACCGGTGAATCGGTACCTGTAGAAAAGGGACCTGACAACACTAAGTTAATAGGGGGAACAATGGTGGTAACAGGCTCTGCAAGGGCTGTTGTTACAAATGTGGGGGACAACATGGAGATGGGCTCAATTTTAAGATCCCTTGCTGACCAGACTCAGGAACAGACTCCCCTTCAATATAAGCTTGCAAAGCTGGCAGGTCTTATAAGTGTAGTTGGTACAGTTGCGGCAGTATTGATATTCTTTGCTCTGTTTGCCAACTCAGTTTTGACCGGTAATTTCGGGGTACTTAGCAATAGCGTCAAAACAGGTACCGTTGTATTTTTAGCTGCAATAGCTGTAATAACCGGCGTATTGCTAATTAAAGGTAATAAGAAGATAAAAAGAATAGCAACTGTTTTAGGACCTCTTATTGCAGCAATTGGCTTATTATACGTTGCTTTTGCAATTGGGAAACCGGCAGATGCCATTGAAAGTGCAAAAAGCATACTTGACTTTTTCATTGTAGCGGTAACAATTATTGTGGTGGCTGTACCTGAAGGACTTCCCATGGCGGTTACAATCAGTCTTGCACTAAGTATGAGAAAAATAAGACGTGACAATAACTTAGTGAGAAAAATGCTTGCTACAGAAACCATTGGTTCTGTAAATGTAATATGCAGTGACAAGACAGGTACTCTTACAAAAAACCAGATGCAGGTAAGGGAAGTATATTTCAATGGTAAACACTTTGACAGCAGTAATTTTAATGAATTAACCCAAAATCCAATGTTTGAAGTTATAAAAATATTACTTGCAGCCAACTCCACTGCCAACGTTACAAAGGATAAGGACGGGAATATAGAAATAGTGGGTAACACCACTGAAGGGGCTATGCTCACTTGGTTAAACGAACTAGGAGTTAATTTCAACACTATTTTGGACATACGTGAAAACATGCCGGTTTATGACAGGCTTTCATTTAATGCAGATAGAAAAATGATGTCAACGGTTACCGGCTTGGAAAATAGTGATTTGTTTAATTTTAATGAGAATAAGGACAAGGATTCACAAACAATAAAAAGCTGCAAGGTTGTATTGGCTAAAGGGGCTCCGGAGAGAATTTTAAGCTTATGTACAGGAGTAAGCATTGGAGATAAAATTGAAAGCTTTGAAAAGCACAAAGACGATATTAACAATAAACTTTTAGGTCTGTCTGATAAAGCAATGAGGACTATTGCCCTTGCATATAAAGTTGTAGCTGAGGATGAAGTACTGGATAAGGACTCCATTGAAAAAGATTTAGTATTTGCAGGACTTTTAGGTATAACAGATCCTGTAAGGGAAGATGTACCTCATGCAATTAATGTGGCAAAAGAGGCAGGTATAAATGTAATAATGGTTACAGGAGATAATGTGAACACTGCCAGGGCAATTGCAAGGGAAATTAACCTTTTAGAAGAAGACAGCATTGTAATGGAGGGTAGTGAGTTTAAAGAAAAATCCGACGAAGAAATACTGTCAATACTAAAGAAATTAAGGGTATTGGCAAGGGCAACACCTTCTGACAAAGAGCGCCTTGTATCCTTAATCCAAAGGACAAAGGAAGTTGTTGCGGTAACAGGGGACGGTACCAATGACGCGCCTGCCCTTAAAAAGGCGGATGTGGGTATTTCCATGGGACTTAAAGGAACAGACGTTGCAAAAGAAGCCAGTGATATAGTCCTTACTGACGACAACTTTGGAAGTATCGTTAAAGCAGTGCATTGGGGCAGAACCCTTTATGAAAACGTTCAAAAATTCTTGCAGTTCCAATTGACTATAAACGTATCAGCATTGGCCATTGCATTTTTAAGTCCTATTTTGGAAATGATTTTCCCAAGTGCCAACTTCCAGACCATACCTCTTACCGTACTGCAGCTTTTGTGGATAAACCTTGTGATGGACACTTTGGCGGCGTTAGCATTAGGCTTAGAGCCACCAAGGGATGGAATAATGAAAGAAAAGCCAAAGAGAAGGGAAGAGTCCTTCCTTACTAAAAATATGTCTTTCAGCATACTGACAACAGGACTTTACTTTACGGTATTTATACTTTTACTTCAGGCATTTGACTTTATGGGTGCTTCTAAGCTTGGAGATAAAGGTACGTCTTCTGTACTTTTTACAACCTACGTATTTATGCAGCTGTTTAATCTTTTAAATTCAAGAAGTCTAAAGCCCGGAGCATCAATATTTGAGAATTTAACCAAGAGTAAAAGTTTCATGGCGATATTTACGGTAATAGTTGTGGTACAGGTAATTATAACACAGTTTGGAGGAGCTTTTTTCAATACCCAGGCTCTGCCCCTTTACATGTGGGGTAAAATAATTCTGGTAAGCTCACTGACCTTAGTGGTAGGAGCATTGGTAAGATGGAGCCAGAAACTGTTTATAAAAAACTAAATGTAAAACCGGATAAAAATAAAAGGGGCTGTCTTTACTGAATAAGTAGCAGCCCTTTTGTTTTGCTGTTTTACCGGTAGTTTAACTTAGTACTTTATTTGGTAGTTTATTTTACCAGCAGCTAATAAGTTTAGACTGGCTGTTTAAATTGGCTCTCTAACTTATAAGCTTGATGCCTTTTGTTAACCTTTCCACTTCTTTTAGTATCTCTTCAGAGGCAGGCAATCCCTGGCTGTCTGTAAAAGTAATGTGTTTTGGAACTTTTAAAGAACCTTTTTTGTACGAATTGTATATTTCCCCGTGGGATGGGCAAAATGCTATATCAGCATATTTTAGCATGGGTAAATCCAGTATGGAGTCACCGGATGCAATTATTATCTTTTTCCCGGTTTTATTTTTAATGTAGTTTAAAGCAGAGGATTTATTTATAAATTCAGGAACTAAATAAAGTTTTCTTCCCTGGATGGATATATTCCACCCATATTTTAAAATCCACTTTTTAAAATCATTGATTTCATCTAAGGGTATATTGTCTTTGTCAATAATAAAGTAATAAAAAAGATTGTCCGCTTGTCTTTCTTTATAAACCCACTCACTGTTTTTTATTTCATTAAACCGCTCTAAAACTTTTTTAGAAGATATACATTCTGATTTAATTTTAAATGAAATAATTTTAGCCCAGTAGCTGTCTGTTTCCCCATTTATAAGTATGTTACCTCCGTTACTAACAATTGCATATTCGGGAATAATGATATTTTTTAATAAAGAAATTCTTTTATACTGCTCAATGGTCCTTGTGGTAACAGGGACAAATAGCACCCTGTCAGCAATTTTTTTTAAAATATTAATGGAAGCTTCCGTCATATAGGATATTTCTTTGTCTTCTTTTTTTTCAATGAGTACAGGGTTATTTTTATAATTTTTTAAAAATCTTTTAGAATATATAAGAGTCCTGTCCAAATCACTTGCAAAAAGCATTTTATCACCTCAATTAAAGGGGCTTTATTATTCCGCAGCACTCATATATAAGATCGGTATTTACCTCAACGGAAACATTTTTTTCAGAGGCTAAAAGAAGAATATGTTTTAAATTTTTACTGTTTAAATCCCTAACAAGGACTTTCCAGGGGACACGCCTTAACAAAACCCTTGTTGTTTCTCCCACACCCGGCTTTATTAAATTTATATCCTTTATACCAAAGGTTTTCTGAATTTTTTCTATGCTCTTTAAACCCAGCCAGGAAAGGTTAGGGGAGGTGTTTTCCAATTTTTTAGTTTCTTCCTCCACTTCATATTCCACATGGGAAAATTCCTTTACCACGGCATCAATGAAAACATATGACACATCTTCTTTTTCAAGCTCCTTGTAGTATTTAGCCCCATGGAAATCATTTTCTTTAATTATATCACATCTGTGAAACGTCCTGCTTACAAGTCCTGAAACGGTGGAGTTGAGGCAGGCACTGGGAATGAGAAAATCTTCCCGGGTTCCAAAAATTTCTGCACAGTAGCCTGGGTCGGCAAGTACAGCCAAATCACCATTTAATTTTATTTTATATTTGTTTTCAAAATTTTTCAAAGCCTCATCTAAAACTATTTTTATCGCCCCTTTGCCTGTCCAGCCGTCGATAAACTGGATATCACAGCCCGGATGGTTTTTTAAAATGTACAAAAGGGCATTTTCATCTATTCCTTTTCCCCTGATGATGGAAATGCTGTAGTGGGGAAGATTTAAATTATATTTAAATTTAATATACCTTTTTATTAGTATCCCCACAGGGGTTCCGGCCCTTGCAAGGGATACAAGTACTAAGTTTTTGTTTCTTTTTTTCATTATTAAATTTGATACTACGCCAACGGATATAGCAAGCTTTCTAGAAGACTCATCTAAAGATGAATAAAAAAGATGCATGTATTCCTTTGAAGGTTTGTATTCAATGGGCAGCATTTCAGAGTAGTGCCCACCTGATTGAATAATCTTTTCCCTTGTGGCTGTATTATCTTCCTGTACCAGATTGCTTATATCTTTAAGTAAAAATACAACATCTTCCTTTGAATAACTGCCTATGGGTGAAGGCTCTTGTATTTTTATATTTTCTAATATTCCGTTCATTTTCTACACCTGACTTTAATAATTTTCTTACATTAGTAATTTTTATTTAATGGTTAACTCTATACCAAATTCACAACATAAATCCTTGGAATTTTGGTGAGTTTTAGTTTAGTAAGCAATGGTTCCAATGTTTTGTCATCAAAATTTCTTTCAAAAAATATATAGAGTTCATCATAATAATTTACAGGTATGTTGTAAATATAATTTGGTACACCAACTTCATTGGGGCTTTTAAACTTAATTGCACTTTTTATAGCATAGTTTTCTTTATTTATTGGGTAAATAGGGCTTCTGGTGGTGGAATGAAACTTTACCCCATCTCCCATATAAGATGCAATTTTCATTGGAATATGCATAAACTCTTCAGTGCCAAGGCACAGAATCCTTTTTCCTTTGCGTATGCTTTTTAAGTAGCCACCAGCTTTTTTAATTTTTTCCTCTGTATCATTCCATAGGGAAGAGACAATGCCAAATCTTCCTGTGGAGCTTAAATAGCAGGAATTATTGTTCTCTTCATAGGAATGAGTTGATGTATAATTCAGGGTATCAAGTTTAAAGTCTTTTAAAGATAATTTAATAATCTCAGGCTCATCTATAAAATTTACTTTATTAATGCTATGATTAATATCATTGCTATCTGATTTTGCATCAGGGTTTTTTAAGTTAATTTCATCTATAAATGCATTTATAGCATATAAATCTTCATTTACAGAAAATTCTCCAGACAGGAGGGAGATAAAAGTAATTTCAATACCCAGCTTTTTCTCTAAATGATAAAATAATTTTTTACTTTCTTCAGAGCGCCAGTCCAAAATACTTGCAATAATATATTTTTTTCTCTTGCTGTATTTATCCATTGAACTTATAATATTGTACAGTGTTTTTCCTGTAGTAATTTCGTCATCTACAATAATAACAGATCCTTTTGAGGACTTTAATACATCACTACAGTCATAAAGCCTATGGGAGGTGGCGTGGGAATGTTCCTCCTCAAAGCTTATGGAAGGGTTAATGTCCTGTATATTTTCCCTTGTAGTGTGAATATAAAAACTGTTGTCTGAGAAAAACTCAAACATGGAATGCCCCAGTGCAGTGGCTGTTTCAGCAAAGCCAACAAAAATCAACTTTTCAGGGGGCACAATTCTAGAGGAGATAACCTTTTTATAGGTTTCTTTTAGGTTTTGTCCGGTTTTAAGAGCTTCTATAACGTCTTTTTCCACCAAAGATTCTATATTATAAATTTTCTTTAAAAACCTAATAGCAAGGGCAGTGCCTGTAAGCATGGGTATAAAAGGGTCAACAGCCAAGTGTTTTCCCAAAACACTGCTTACAAAAAGAAATCTTCTTTTTGTATTTATCCTCATTGCCATTGAGAATAAATTTTCAATAGGTATATTATACGGATTTTTGCTAACATCTATATCAATTGTCAGCCCGTTTACAATTTCAAATTTCTTCTTCTGCAAGAAGGTCTGTAAAAGATTTGTTTTCATGGAACACCCCGTATACTTCTGATCTTTTGATTATATTATAAGCCCAGCTTAAATGTGGCTTTATTTCATTCATTTTATTAGAGTAGCTGCTTTTAAAAACACCCTTTTCACCACCGTTATTGTCAATTATATTGCATGCATCGGTATATTCCTCATGGCTTACAACATAAAGCGCTTCTACAGGAATTATGTGAGTAGGGTGGATGATTGTTTTTCCTATGATGCCATTTGCTTTGTCAAGTAAAACTTCCCTTATTAAACCGTCAAGGGATTTATTGATTAATTTTTCCCTCAGTTTTATACCAAAACTGCCGTGCTCAGTAAAAGGACTGAGCCTAAGCTGTGGTTTTAAAAGTCTTTCACCGCTGGAAAAATACTCCCAGACAGGACCTGACAAAACAAAGCCGCTTCCTTTTCTTAAAAACTGGTTTATAATTAATTCAATACAATTTCTTATAACAGCTATATCATATATGGTTGTATCTTCGTTTCTTCTTATTCCAAACAAACTACAAAAGTCAGTAGCGCCTATTCTTATATTAAGGATATAATTTTTATATTCTTCAAATATTTCTCCAATGTATTTTAAAGAGTGAGAGCGCTTTTCGTGGTAAATAAAATCCTCAGTTTCCAAAATAGGCATTGCATAAAGGGAAGTATCAAGCCCTTTATTGATTTTTTCCAAGCTTTCAAAATATGTTCTTGCATTGGCGCAGGTAATTTTAGGAAACACAAACCCTGTAATAACAGAAATATAAGGTGATATTCTTTCAAATATACTGACCATATGAGATTCATTTCTAGGTCTTATGAATATAAGAGGAATATCATCATATGATATTTTACCTGATTCAATATGAAAAAATAATTTCTCTACAGTTGACTCAAGGATGCCGTTGGCGTATTCTAAAGATTTATCCCCGATAGCGTCTTCTAAGCATATAACAAGGGAAGAGAGACCCTTATGTTTTTTGCTTAATATATCTTCAGCTATTGTAGTCCTTGTTGCAGGCATGTACAAAGTAGCCCCAAGACAATAAGCCAGAACATCTCTTTTGGTATATTTATTAAATGGCTTTGGGGGAATATAAAAAAAATCTTTTTTTTGTTCTTCTGATAAATAATCGAAAAACACCATAAAAAATCCTACCTTTTTAATATTATATTAATTTGAATTAAACATACCTATATATTATAACATATATTTCGAGTTTTTTAACAAAAAAAATACAAAGTCTTTTTTAATATGTATTAAGGTCTTTTAGTATATATTTTAGCAGGGAATAAAAAATATATGCCATTAGACAAAATAATAATTTTGTCTAATGGGAGAGGGATAAAACAAAAAAATAATAAGGCATTCTAAAATGCCTTAATTAAAAGCTTTCATTTTCTTTTTATACAGCCAGTAAATTATACATAGAGTTATTAAAAGAACAAAACATACACAAATAAATAATTTATTAAAATCAAAAGCCGGATTTACTTTATTATTAATTGATTTTGAATATGTATTGTAATACTCAGTTGTATTTTCCGTCACACAGGTGTTGGTTTTTATTATATCTTTTGCATCCTGGTCATATGAGTAATTTACAAAGTTATCATTATCTATCCATATGCAATTGGCACTTTCAACATTTAACGGCACTTTTAAACCGCCGTCTTTGTACACTATATATGAATTTGATTCATATGGCTTTGAATAGTTCATCCTGTGGTATAAAAGCTTGTCACCTTCATAAGAAAATTTAATATCTTTGGCATTTTCTATATTAGAAAACTTATTTAAAGAATTTGTATTGTAGTTGTAGCAAAAAATTACTTGAGACCCGCTGTAGATTATATACATATTATTGTGTATTAACTGGGTTTTCCATATAGGCTCATCTAAAGATACTTTTTTTGCTGTAGTGCCGTCAGAAAGATTATATTCGTATATTTCTGAGCCTTTGTAATATAAAATTTTATTATCGGACGGATAAAAGCCCATAAGGTTTCCGTCTTCAATTATTTTCTTTATTGACTGTTCCTTGCTGTCCATGTGGTAAATAATGTTTCCGGACTGCAGGACCACTGAATTGTCTTCATATACATAAAAGTTTTCAAAATCATTAATAGGTATAACCAAAGTTAAAAAAGTGCCGTCCTTAGGATTAAAATGATAAATTATATTTGTATCCTTCTTTAAACTCCTGTATTGAAGAGAATCATCATAAGACCATATGAATTGATAATCTTCCCAGTTTCCGCTGCCTATTAAGTAGGAAGTCCCATTTAGAGTAGATATAAGATATATATCGTCTTCTATAAAGCCTGGAATGCTGCTGCCTGCCATAATAACATATTTTCCGTCAGGACTTATGCATTTTAGTTTCATTGATTCTAAATTTGTAAGCCTGAAAATGGAATCATCCTTATCTATAAATAATGTATCTGAATTGCCATTGGAAACTTTAATAATCCCATTGGTATAAGCGTACATATTTGACATATTTAAATCGTTTATATCAGTGGATGGTAAACCATCAGAATTGCAATTTGTCTTAAATTCAGTGAACTTTTCAGGAAGCCGGATTAATTCTTTAAAGCTTTTACGGTTTTTTTCTATACGTTCCTGCCAGGCTGTAATTTCTGAATAGGTGGTATTTATTTCAGAAGAGCTTTTCTTTGTATAGGATATTTTTTGTTCATCATCATATTTTAAGGAATATTCTTTAAGAGCTTTTATAACTTCATCATAAGTTTTATTTTCAAAATCTTTCATTGCATCTTCAAATTCTAATATTTGCTTTATATTTATTTTTTCAATTTCGTTTAATTTTGCGTATTCAAAGAAGACATCCGGTTCATACCAGCTTTGTATTGTAAAAAAATCATCCCATTTTTCTTCTGAAAAGATATAGCCGTTTCTTGCATAAATTTCATTGCGGATTAATTCACATACATCCAATCTTTTTTTAATTTCAGAAAGAACCAGTTCTTCGTCAGTGCATTCAAAAAGATATCCGTCAAAGTCCTCAAGCATTGTACCAATATAGAAAAGTTTTTTATCCCATTTATAACCGTCAGATTCCCTTTGATACGGGGCGTGAAACTTATTCTTTAGTTGGTAAAACTCTGGTACAGGTACATATTTAATATATAAATCAAAAGAAGGTTCTATGTTTTTAAACTGCCACTGTATCCCCTTTCCGCTGTAATAATAGTTTTCAGGCACAGCATCTATTTCTAAAGAAGATACAGGTTCTGAAAACTCCACATTAACATTTATTTCGTCAATACGACCTTTCCACAGGGCTCCAGTCTTTAAGATATATCTAATACCATCAGGGCTTTTTAATTTGTATCTTACAAGAAGGGATTTTCTTTCATTTTTCTCAAAATCCACAGTCCATGAATAGTATGAATAATGATAGTAATCCTCTATTCCTGTCAAAATCATCCCTTCTTTTAAATTAAGGTTTACATCAAAAGGTGTTAAATCAGGATAAGATAAAACTTCAAAATCCTTTAGATTTTCTTCGTGGTTTGCTGCATTTGGAAAGCCCATTTTAATTTGTGCAGCTTCACCTGTATTATGTAAATTAAAAATAACTTCTATCTCGTGGAAGTTATGTGATTTATTCTTAGAAATGTTGTAGTTAATATTTATAACCTGGGTTTCAAGACGTATATTATTATTATTTAAAGGGTATATGGTATTCCCCGTCATTCCTTTAGAAAGCAGGCTTGCAAAAGACACCTGGTTTGCACACCAAATAAAAAAAACTAAAACTAAAATAATAATAATTTTTTTAAACTTCAACACTTAAAATCTCCCCTAATATTCGTTGCATACATTGAATAAATGTATGCTTAACGTGGGTTTTTAATTAAAACTATTGTGGTTATCTATAGCAATTTTATCATCTATTTATGAAAATTTCAAGGCTCTAAAAATATTGAGGATATTTACCCTAAAAATGTTAAATTATTAATAAAACCTAAAACCGGCTGTTGTACAAATTTAGTACAACAGCCGGTTTTTTTAAATCATATATTTTAAAACTTAATGTAATTCATATTTACTTTTATTCTACAGGAAAAGAAACGATAATTTCTAAAATGTATCTTTGTAAAATTGCTAAATCTATTGTGTCAACAAAGCCGTCTCCGTTTAAATCTGCAGGTTTCCATACAGTTGGTGGCTGAGGTACCGGTACACGGATATCATCAATTTCCAGTATGTATTTTACAAGAATAGCTGCGTCAATTGAATCTATGGTACCGTCATTGTTTAAATCCCCGTATTTTATTTTTTCAGGAGGCAACTCTTCAACTGTTCCGTCAAGTGAAATCTTATATGAAGCCGTTCCTTCCCCTGGTTCTAAATAAATACTTACTGAAACAGGAGCGCTACCTGGAGCGGATATTGTCACATCATATTTGCCGTGGAAACCTCTGAAAGTATAATTTCCACTGCTATTGGTAGTACCGGAATCATTTGTCCTCCACTCTTCTCTTAGAGCCTGATATCTTAAACCTGCTTCATTTACAGTCCAGTCATGGTTAACTATTGCTGCATCAGGACCTCTCCAGTGAGAATCTGCATGGAATCCCCACATTAATATACCTTCCACACTTGGATGTGAAAAAGCAATGCGGTATAAATTTTCAAGGTTGTCAGCACGTAATTTTACATCCTGGGTTGTTGAATCATATTCTGTTATCCATATTGGCAATCCCGTTGAAGCCAATGTATTAAGCCTGCTTTCAACTACAACAGGGTCTACAACCTTGTCCTGTGAAAAGTGACCTTGAACTCCTATACCGTATAAATCAACACCGTTTTCTAAAAACCAGTTAATTTGCTGTACATATGCATCAGTTTCAGCCTCAGTGATAATATTGTAGTCATTGACAAATAATTTGGTGTCAGGATCTAATTCTTTTGTTCTGTTAAACATATATAGCCAGATATCTTGTCCTAGCCTGTCTTTAAAAAAGCTTCCGTGCAGCATTTCGTTATTTACGTCCCAGTCAACAAATTTCCCTCTAAAATGAGGTACTACACTTTCAAGCCTGTCATCTATTGCTTTTTTAAGTTCAGTATTTGAAAGGCTTCTCACCCAGGACGGCACATAGTCCTCAACTTCCCAGAATATACAGTGACCGCGTACAATAATGTCATTTTCTTTACACCACTCATACATATAATCAGCATCAGTGTAGTTTACATTACCCCTGCTGGTTTCAGTATGATACCATTTAGCTTCGTTTTCAAACACAGCCCATTCAAAATTTTCTTTAAAAAACTTAGTGTAACGTTCATCATACATTGCACTTCTTCTAAGAGCTGAACCAAATGCAAAATGGTTTCTAGTCTGTTTAACTTCAACAGTGGCACCACTCACAGGGTTACCGTTTTTATCTACAACTTTTATTGACGCATCTCTTTTTCTGTATTGTTCAATTCTTTGGTCTGCAATCTCTCTCCAGTTTCCGGCGTTCATATACATCTCTGTCATCACTATATTGTCTACATAAAAACTATACTGAGGTTGTGGTCCTTCAACATATACTTCCAATAGTGTAGCAGGTTTTGTTATAGAATAAGAGCCGCTAAAACGGGTCCAAACATTACCTGTCATGTTCATAACAGTTATTGTGTCAAATTCAGGTTCGTTGTTGCCTTCAACTCTTTTCATTGTTATTTTTACTTCATGTTCTCCCGGAGCATCAACTTTTACCCATGCTGAAAACTCATATGCCTTACCTACTTCAATAATGTCAGTTACATCTTGGGCTATACCGTTCCATTCATCTGTCCTGTCATAAACGTAAGCACAGTAGTTTCCGCTTTGCGGGTCATCACTTACAATTTTAATTGAATGGTTTTCCCCATATGGGTACCACCCTGTTTCATCACCGGTTTCAAAGTCCGGGTTGATAAGAAGATTAGGCGAGTCAGATGCAGCCCAAACACTTCCGGCAGGAAGTATCAGGTTTAGCAGCAATGCAACCACAGCCAAAATCTTTACGGTTTTTTTCATACATTTTTCCCCCTTATTAAAAATTTATAATAAACCTCAAAAATGAGATTCCTTAAGATTCTCAAAATAAACAGCACAAAGCATTTCTGTCTTTAATCTATCTTTATTTTTGAATTAAATTTTATTAAATTTTTCCCATATTAAAAAAAAGTTTTTATTCATAGTGCAATTTTATATTTATAATGAAATATTTATAATACAATAATATTTTCTATATTAATTATATAATAAATTGCAGAATAAAAAAAGAAATATCATTAAAAATTGACATAACAAAAGAAAGTTAAGGTAAAACACCCGTTAACTTTCTTTTATTTAATATTTTATAGAATTTTTAGCGGTATTTTATGAAACGATATCTCTAAACCTGAAATAGGAGTTTATGGTTCTCTGTACATTTGGATCATCTAATGCAATGATTTTTGCAGCCAAAAGAGCCGCATTTTCAGCAGCATTAACAGGAACAGTTGCTACAGGTACCCCTGCAGGCATTTGCACAATTGAAAGCAGCGAATCAAGCCCGTCTAAACTTCTGGATTTAATAGGAACTCCTATAACAGGCAGATGAGTTATTGCAGCTACCATCCCGGGTAAATGGGCAGAACCGCCGGCCCCTGCAATTATCACATCAAGTCCTCTTTCTTCTGCTGTTTTAGCATACCGGTACATCTTGTCAGGAGTCCGGTGGGCAGATACAATGCTTATTTCATACCCTATCTTCAGCTCGTCTAAAATGGCAGCAGCATTTTTCATAACGGGAAGGTCTGAATCGCTTCCCATAATAATTCCGACTCTTTTTCTATTATCATCCACAGATACCGCATCCTTTCAAAATTTAAATTAAAGGTTTTATTTTAATTTTATTTAATGCTTCACGGGCTTTAGCTATGGCTGTATCCCTTGACTTATCCAAAACAGTTATATGTCCGATTTTCTTTAAATTTTGAGTAAACTTTTTCCCATAAATGTGGATATAAACATTCTCTTCTTGCAAAGCATTTTCAAACCCACTAAAAGTATATTCACCAAAAACTTCATTATTCCCTAAAATATTAACCATTGCACAAGGAGAAAGTAATTTTGTTGACCCCTGGGGAAGTCCTGTAAGTATCCTTAAAAGCTGCTCGTACTGGGACGTCTCACAGGCTTCTATGGTGTAGTGTCCTGAATTGTGGGGTCTTGGAGCTATCTCATTTATATATACCTCTCCCTTTTGGTCAAGAAACATTTCAATGCAAAATATACCATAATCGTCAAGAACGTCAACAACTTTCCTGCCCACATATTCAACCTTATCTTTAATTGTATCATCAATTTGGGCAGGTACTTTTGTTAAAATTAATATATTGTCCCTGTGTACATTTTCCACTACGGGAAAAGTTGTTATGCTGCCATCTAATCCACGTCCCACAATTATTGACAATTCGCATTTAAAGTCTATAAATTCCTCTACCATAAGCTTTCTGTCTTTAAATGCTTCATAAGCTTTATCTACATCTTCTATATTCTTAATGAGCATATTTCCTTTGCCGTCATACCCGCCATGGCAGGTTTTGAGCAAAACAGGAAGACCGTAGCTTTCTATTATATTTAAAATATCTTCTTTACTTTCCACCTTTTTAAATGACGGTACAGGAAGCCCTGATTCTTTTAAAATTTGTTTTTGTATTAATTTATCCTGTATTTTTTTTAGTGTCCTTCCGGAAGGATATATTTTATATCCTTCTGACTCTAATTCACATAGTACATCCGCATTAATGTGTTCAAATTCATAAGTCAGTACATGGGTGGATTCAGCAAGTTTCCTGATTGCATTGTAGTCAGTAAAAGATGCAACTATCTGGTTGTCTGAAACTTGTCCTGCAGGACAAGAAGGTGTGGGATCTAATACCGATACATGGTATCCCATTCTTTTTGCTTCATAACTGAGCATTCTGCCAAGCTGCCCGCCGCCTACAATCCCGATTTTTGCCGGGGGCATTAATGGATTTATATCTCTTATAGCCACAAGTACTACCTTCCTTAACTTACTTTAGATTTTTTAAATATTCAGCTGCCTCATTGGACATATACTCTTCAAAAGAATATATATCCTTTTCTGCTTCTTTTGCAATTTTAACAGTGTGGTCAGGCGGAAACTTCATGTTAGTAGGGCAAGGTGTATAAATCTGTACATAGGTAGGACCTATTTCCCTTGCTACAAGTACTGCTTTTCTTACAGCCTGGCCAAGTTTTCTTAGACTTGCAACAGTAACCTTTGCAACATAGTCACAGCCGGATGTCTTTGCAAGTTCAAATACAGGTATTTTTTCAAAATTCTTTCCCTTAGGGGCCATGTTTATGACTGTTCCCTTTCTTGTCATACCACTTTCCTGACCGCCGGTATTTCCGTATACTTCATTGTCCAGCATAATGGTTGTTATGTTTTCCCTGCGGAACCAGGAGTGAAGGGTCATATCCAAGCCGATATCTGCAATACCGCCATCCCCCACCATAACAATAACGTCTTTTGTTTTATCAGGATGACGCACTTTAAGCATTCTCTTTAAACCTGATGCAACTGAGTTTTGATTTCCAAAGGCTGTGTTGGAGTAATTGAGACCGCTTTGTGAAAGGGCAAAAAATGAACACCCGGGCGTCCCTATTACAATGGAGTCTTCAGGATTTGGCAGTGATGCAATTGCTAAACGGATTCCTGAAGAAACACCGCAGCCTGCACAGTGAGGATGCTGTTCTATTATTTCTTTAAAAGTTCCCAAGTCATCAACGCTTTTATTTTTACCATATGGCCCGTTATTTACAAGTTCTTTATATTCTTGCGGTAATATATCTTCAAATTCCTTAACAGGAGTTATTGCTCTTAATGACATATTTTCTCCACCTGCCTTTTTTATTTGTTTTTGCCAATTGCTTTTTTAATTTCATTCATGATGATTTCCTTTGGCATTGTCATGCCACCGTAGACCCTTGGACCTTCAATAACCCTGCTGTTGTTATCAATAGCAGCTTTAATTTCCCTGCAGAGCCATCCCCCTGCATTAAATTCAGGCACCACTATGATATCTGCCTTTTCTGTAGCTTTTATTATTTCCTGTGTAGGGAATGGACGGATTGATTTAATCTTAATTAATCCTACTTCTATTCCCTCTTTTTCTAAAGCCCTTATAGCCTCCCTTGACTGTGAAACAGCAGTACCTGATGCTGCAATTAAAACTTTGGCGTTAGGGTTGGTAACTTCAATCATTCCTCCTAAATAACGGTCTATATGTTTTTTAGCACGTTCTGCTGCTGCAAGTATTTCCTGGTGCCATGTTGCATTGGCTGCATAGCTTGTATAGTTGCTCTTATTTAGCAGAGGATCCCTTGTAACACGTATAGGTGGAGTTTCCATATCAAAAGCCGGAACAGGTGCAGACTTTGGATCATACTCCGGCAGCTTGATATCATCCGGAGGAAGCATTACCAAATCACGGGTATGAGTAACAAAAAACCCGTCTGCAAAAACCCCCACCGGTAAATGAACTTCAGGTTGTTCCGCTATAACATATGCCTTTAAAATCATGTCAAAATAGTCCTGAGCGTCTTCAGCATGAAACATCAGCATTCCGGTGTCCAAGAGAAATGCCATTTCAATGTTTTCAGGCTGTATTGACGGTGGAAGTGAAACTCCCCTGCACATAAAAGCACTTACTATTGGCTGGCGTGAACCTGCCCAGACCGGAAACATTTCCATAGCCCTTAAAGTACCAGGACCGCTTGTGGCAGTGAAAACACGTCCCCCACCTAAAGACGCACCGTGTATTGCAGCCATAACGGCAAACTCATTTTCAGCACGGTAATAATCTTTTAAATACCCTTTTGCGTACAAATCACCAATTAAATGCATACTTTCACTTTGTGGTGTTATAGGATAAGCTATTGCCATATCCACATTTGCCCTTTTAACAGCCTCAGCAACAGCTTCACTTCCTGTTATAAAAGCTTTCTCTCTTGGTGCTTCAAAAAAAATGTACTCTGGGTTTTTAACACATTGTTCCTTTGCCATCATATATATCTCCTCGAACTAAAATTTTTATTTTAGATTTTCTACACAATTTTATATTGTATGCTATTTCTACACTATTCTAACTATACTATTCTACACTGCCTCTTTCCAATGCTTTTTTAGGACAGACCGATACACATAGGAAACATCCTTTACAGCGGTTTGTATCAATACAAACCTTTTTATTTTCGGTAAGCATTATTGCATTTGGTTCAGGGCAGGTAAAAATGCATATTTTACATCCTATACACTTTTCCTCATCAACTTTAACAGAAAAATACATATTCTTTTGCCCCCCTTAAATGGAAACCACTTTAACATGTTTCCTGGATTCTCTCACAACTTTCATATTTGTTTCAATTAATTGAGTTATCTTATTATATTTTTCTTTTAATGCATCATCTAAAGCCGCTGTAGTACCAGAAGCAACAAATTTTCCCCCGCCAAACCTGTCAATCAGTGCAGCTTCTAAAGATTCATCTGAAACAATGCCTGTAACCTCAAGAAGTGCCCCAAGCATGGACATATTTGTAGCCAGTTCAGTTCCGGCTACTTCAACGGATATTTTTGTTGCAGGCACATATGCTATTTTTGCATTTAAATTTTTAAGTTCTTTAACTTCTTCATCACTAAACGGTAAATCTTCATCAGAGTTTATTATTATTGTACCGTCAGGCATAAGCCCTTCAAAAAACGGAACTGAGTAACATTTGCCCTGGGTAATTACATGGGGATGAAATACCATAACTATATTCGGGTCGTGAATTTCTCCCCTCTCATATATTCTTTCAGATGAAATACGCACATAGCTATCAGCAGGAGCCAGCCTCTTTTCTGCACCAAAAAACGGGTTTACGGTACTTTGTTTACCATCTCTTGTTGCAGCAAATCCAAGGATGTGGGCAGCTGTCACTACACCCTGGCCTCCTAATCCAGATAGCCTTATTTTGGTTGTTTTACTCACAATGCTTACCTCCTTGCTGGCACTTCATATTTTTGGTAATCTCAGTAAGTTGTCTGATTTTTGCAGCATCCACATCCCTTATTGAGATCATGGCATCTTCATTTCCCGTTTCAGTAGAAAGTGAAATGGTATAACAGCTGGTGCCGCCCCTGATAAGTTTTAATGCAATGTTTGCGTAATGGGAATGAACACCCGCAAAAACACAAACATCTATATTATGGTGCATAATTGTTAAATTAGAATGAATGGGATTTAATTCCACTTCAGGTTCAATTTTAGGATACTTAGGTCTGTAGTCAGGCATAGGTATTATCTTTGCCCCTACAGTATTTGCAAGTTCTATAAAAGCTTTTGCTTTTTCCTCAACACCATCCATCCAATTCCATAAAATAAGCGGTCCAGGAACAAAAACCGGATTTTTAGCGGATAACAGCTTTTCTGCCGCCTTTTTCATTCCATCTGTTTCAGGCAGAACACACCCTTCTACCAAAGACTCACCTTTTTCAGGTAAAACTACTCCTTTCATAGCAGCAGATGAAATTACAAACCCTTCTGGACCGGGTTTAACTTTATAATTACATGTTTGCACTTTTGTGCCCCCTTTAGCATAAAATAAGTTTCTTATTTTTGCATTAAATTATACTTTACTTAATAAGTATAGCATAACATAATACAAATATAACATAATATAAGTATAGCATAACATAATACAAATATAACATAAGTTATTAATAATTAAGATTTAATTATACGAATAAATGTTAACACAATTAAAGTATAAAAGCAATTTTTTTAGCTGGTTAAGGCAATATATGGTATGATTTGGGTAAAACTATAAGGGAAGGTTTTAATCTTCCCTTATAGTTTTTTAAAGTAAATAGAGACTTCATATGTTTTTCATCTATAGAAAACTTTTTAAAAAATAGTTTAATTTTTATAGTTTAATTTTAATTAAATCCAGGTAGTCTTCAAATGACCCGTCGGATAAGCAGCACTCAATAATCTTTCTGCCTAGAGGGTTTAAATCATCAGATAAAAATTGTTTTAGTTCTTTTTTGAAGAAGTCAGTTAATATTTTAGCTCCCTTATCGTATCCTTCAATTCCAACTTCAGGCTGCATATGAGTTTGCAACAATCCTTTTGGTATCTTGTTTCCATCAACTTTTAGTGAGTTTAGTGCATATCCTAATAGCGGGCACCTGGACTCTGTTAATTGTTCCGGTCTGAATTTAGCACTTCCCCTTCTTGCCACATATTCCCTTGCTATCCATTCAGGCATGAAGTCCACTTTATATGCTCCTATATTCTGGTTTGGAACTAAAATATATCTTGTATTAGGAGTATTAACTATTTGCTCTAAAAGAAGGTTTGCCTGGTCAACCATCCTGCCTGTTGCAAAAGGCCAGTATGAGCCCACTCCTTCACTTGTCATACCTTCTGTATCTATAATACTTGGGTTGCCATGTCCTCTTGGTGCAACCAAACGCCACAGCCATGCAATACTAGGCGGCAATACATGCAGCATACCTATAATCCCGTACGTAGGATTTTCTTTTGTGCAAGGCGGTGTTCTGACACCAAAACTGCGTACATCTATTTCTACAGGTTCATCTACAATCTGTGGTACAAACCGTCTTGGCATTATAACCCTTGGGTTTGGACAAGGCACATCAGGTGCATCCATAGTGTGCTCCCAAATGAGGCATGTGGAGCCTGGAACACCCCTAAGGTTTAAAAATATCAACGGCTCTTTTGGATGTATTGTGAGCTTTTCATAGTGAGGGTCAGTACCATATTCAGTTATGTGGTTAATTCTTAGGAACCATCCGTTTTCTGCGTCTTTAACCACAAGCTTTCCGCTGTCATTTTGAAGGGATGGGTGGCAAAGTGCCATATCGTCTGTAACCGGATGAAGTTCACAAGTTTCCTTTAGCACCATATGTGTTGCTTCACCGGTTAAAATATTTTCACAAAGAACTATGCTTCCGTCCGGCTGTTTGTGAATAGGCTCTAACATTTCACTTTTACCGCCGCCGCTTGCCCCCTCATGCATTATGGTTATTACGTTATCATAAGGGGTTATAACTTTTACAGAAGAAGCATGCAGGGTTACCCAGCCCTCCAGTTCCCCTATATGAATGAGAACACCGTAAATCCCCTTCTTTGCACTTGGTCCCGGGTACAGGTTGTATGAGAACAGTTCGTGTATTTCACTTCTTCTGTTGTGAACCACAACCTGCTTACCGTCAAAATGAGTGTGCCTGAAAGTAGGTGCTAAGTAAATTGCAGCTTTAGGTTTGAAATTATTAGGTATTTCATCTTTAGGAATAAAACCTTGAAGGTCTGCAAGGGAAGCAGCAAAGAAAGCAGCATTCATTGGGGCTACTAAAATTGATGGATAGCCAAGTTCATCACTTCCGGACATAAAAGGCATAATTATAAGTTCTTTTCCTTTAAACCATTCAAAGGTCTCCTGCCTGATTGGTTCAAAATCCCCACCGTAAAGCTCCCCGTAACGCGGCTTATCTGTATCCTTATTATCAGCTACCACCAGACAATCAGGGTCACGGCGCCTCATATAAACATCTTCATAATTTACAACAGCACCGTTGTTGCAGCGGGCAACAGTTGCTTCAACTACCCTGCCCTTTCCGGGAATGTCATAGGCAACTTCAAATAAATCAATATTCTCATCATTTCCAAGAGCCATGTCTAAAAGTTGCTTCCTGCTTTCAGGAACTACAACTTTTGAAGCTCCTTCTACAATTTCTTGCAATTCTTTAGAAAAAATAAATTTTTTCAATATTGTTTTATCCATAACAAAATCTCCTTCTCTATATTATAAAATTGGTTGAACATTATTTTAAGCCCATAAACAAAGATATGAAAATATCAAAGTTCTGGTAACCAAATTCAGATTCATTTAGCATCCCCTTTTAAATCCCCCTTTTTAAATAGATTTTTGCCAGTTTGCCAAACTATTATTTGAAAAAATAAAAAATAATATAAAACTTTATGAATACCTAACTTGCATTTTGTTAATATATTAACATATAAATATTAAAATTACAACACTTTTTTGCAAGATTATTGGTGCATCTCTTTCATTTCAAATTTTTGTATATTTATATTTGTTTTTGTTTATCCAAAAAAATATTTAAAATATACTTAAATATACTTAAAATTTCTTCTAAAATATGCTATAATGAATGTAGTTAATTTGTTTTTAAGTAGTCACCAAAAGTTTTTCTTATTTTTGACATTTCTTATGTTCCTACAATTGCCATTCAACTAAAACTTATTTGCTAACAAACTATGTACCAATGTCCTTCAAAACAATATTTTAAGAGGGGTTGATTTAAGTTGAAGCTTAAAGTTGGAGAAATCGTTACGCTAAAGCACTACTCAGGGAAAAAAATAAACAAGGGGTTGATAAGCGATGTAGAAAGCAACAACGTTGTAGTAAGACCTGAAAAAGACTTTTTAATTTATAGCTACTTTATAGATGATCCACTTGTTTTAGGCTATGAAAATGAAAATATAGTTAGTATCTGTGAGGCTGTTGTAACAGACATCGACTATAACAAAAACACCATATCTGTCAATATAAAAAATATCCAGACGCTTACAAATAAAAGAATTACTCAAAGATTTCCGGTATCCTTAAGCGCATATATAACTAACCACAATGAGAAATCATTTGCATATATCAGAAATATAAGTCTTGACGGTTTATCAATATGTTCTAAATTAGAAAAAAACAAGGGTGATATAATAAATGTCCAGACAATTATAGAAAATAAAGAACTTATATTTGATGCAAAAATAATGTGGAAGAAACCTGGAAAGCTGGGATTTGAATACGGTCTGGTTTTTGAGTCGGTTGGAGAGGAATTTGTAGAAAATTTGGAAAGCTGCCTACTGTATTTAAAGATGGATCAGGAAAGTGCCCTGGACAGGTTAAAATACGATTTTAACGTACATAAAAAGAGACTTATGACAAAGTCCATTATGAATTAACATTATGAATTAATATATAATAAAAAAAAGCCCTCTAAAGTTAAAACCGAGGGCTTTTTAATTTATAATTTATCCCATCTTCCATCTATATTCCTTGAAAGAGCCCTATAGCCTTTTGCCATAAATAAAGCATCTAAAAGGGCAATTCTTACCATGGCTTCGCATACTGGGTATATCCTGGTGCATATACACGGGTCATTTCTTGTATTAAAACTTTCTTTAACATTGGTTAATTTATACATATTGACAGTATCCTGGGTTATATTAATGGTTGGGGTTGGCTTTACAGCAAGTCTTATTCTTATGTCTTCCCCGTTGGAAATTCCTCCAAGTATGCCCCCTGCCCTGTTTGTTTTAAATCTTACCCTGCCTGAACTTTCGTCATAATAGGGTGTGTCATTTGACTCGGACCCCTTCATTCTTGCATGTTCAAAACCTGCACCAAATTCTATTCCTTTAACAGCACCTATAGACATTAACGCATGAGCCAAAGTTGCCTCAAGTTTATCAAAAACAGGCTCTCCAAGCCCGGCAGGTACTCCCCTTGCAATTACCTCCACAACCCCTCCGCAGGAATCTCCTTGTGCTTTTATTTTTTCCAGTTCCTTTATCATTAGTTCAGCGGCCTCAAGGTCGGGACAGTTCACTTCATTTTTTCTATAATTTGCCTTAGCTGTTTCATAATCTATATTTCCGGCTTTAATGCCGTGTATTTCAGTAACAAATGCAATTACATCTATCCCCATATCATCTAAAACAGCTTTTGCAACAGCCCCTGCCGCCACACGGGCTGCAGTTTCACGTCCGGAAGCACGGCCTGCGCCTATATTATCTGCATACTGGCCGTATTTTTTGAAAAAGGTGTACCCTGCTTGTCCCGGTCTTATTAATTCTTTATAGCTTTTATGTTTATTCAAGTGCTCATCTTCTATTACACCATTTGGAATTATCATGCCTACAGGTGCTCCTGTTGTAATATCATCCTCCATAACACCGGAAAAAATGTAAACTTTATCCCTCTCTTTTCTGGGAGTATCAAGCCGTCCTACCCCCGGCCTTCTTTTATCCAGTTCATTCTGAACAAATTCTGCCGTAAGTTTAATTCCCGGAGGGACACCGTCAACAATTGTCATTAATCCCCCAAATAGTTCCTTTGGAATATCAAGGTTTTTACGAAAGGCTCCTGCATACGACTCACCGCAAGTGGTTACCCTGAATATCCTCCCGAAAGTATTTCCTACCATGCTACATCATCTCCCTTTTTACATTGTTTTTATAAATTGTACCAATTTCATTTACAATTGTATCTACTTTTTTACCGTCACATTCTATCACCACATTTGCATACTTTTCATAAAGAGGAGTTCTTTCATTGTAAATATCTAAAAAACTTTGTTCTTTATTTCTAGCAAATCTTCTTTCTGTGGTTATTCTTTTTTCTAATTCATCTATACCCAGTTTTAAATACACAATAAACCCAAATTTTTTTAAATGCTCCATAGCTTTTTCGTTGTAAACAATACTTCCACCTGTTGAAATTACATGGTTTTCTACATTTAAGTCTAATACAATTTTTTCTTGTATACTTAAAAATTTGTCCAGCCCGTCTTCTATAACTATATCCCTAAGGGGTTTCTTTTCCCTGTCTAAAATTAATTTATCTGTATCAACAAACCCCATGCCCATTTTTTTAGAAAGGGGCTTTCCAACAGTTGTTTTCCCTGAACTGGGCATTCCAATAAGCACAATATTTTTCATACCATTCCCCTCACTATAAAAGTAGATAGTCTTTATTATAAGGCTTAATAATAAAAAAACATAGCCTAAATTAATAAGTTCTGTTATTAATAAGTATTATACATGTAAATTTAAAAATCTCCAATTACTTTTTAATATTTATTAATTTATATAAATCTAGTATAATAAATGAGACAGGATAAATCTTTATTCTTAGGAGAATGAAAATGAAGGATATTCCACCAATTGTAAAAGATTTTCTTAACTATATGGAGACAATTAAAGGCAAATCCCAAAATACCATTAAAGAATATTATTATGATTTGAGGCTTTTTTTCCGGTTTATGAAAATTCACAAAGGACTTTTAGAAGAAGAATGTGAATTTGACAAAATCGATATATCTGATGTTGATATTAATTTAATAAAGCAAATTACTTTAAGCGACCTCTATTCCTATATGTCTTTTTTAAGCAGGGAAAGGGATAATAGTTCCAGCTCCAGGGCAAGGAAAGTAGCAAGCATAAGGTCATTTTTTAAATACATAACAAATAAAGCCAAACTTTTAGATTACAACCCTGCAAACGAGCTAGAGTCGCCGAAAATATTAAAAAAGCTTCCAAGATATTTAAATATTGAGGAAAGCAAAAGGCTTTTAGAGGTTATAGACGGCGAAAATAAGGAAAGGGATTATGCCATTATAACCCTTTTTTTAAACTGCGGTCTCAGGCTTTCAGAACTTGTTAACATCAATATGAACAAAATAAAAAATAATGTATTAACTGTGGTGGGAAAGGGCGGAAAGGAAAGGGCTATACACCTTAACAAAGCCTGCGTTGGTGCCATAGAGGCATATTTAAAGGTACGCCCTTCTGATGGCGTAAAGGATAAAAATGCACTTTTTTTAAGTAAGAGAAAACAGAGAATAAGCACCAAGACTGTCCAGCATATTGTGAAAAAATATTTAAAAGCTGCAGGTCTTGATACCGAAAGGTATTCAGTCCATAAACTGCGCCACACTGCCGCCACTCTTATGTACAGGCATGGAAATGTGGATGTAAGGGTATTACAGGAGATATTAGGACATGAAAGCGTTGCCACAACAGAAATATACACCCATGTTAACAGTGAGAGGCTTAAAACTGCACTTGAAAGCAACCCTTTATCAGAAATAACCCCTGAAAATGAGGAATCTTAAAAATATATAAAAATTTGCTGTTTTTCTTTGCATTTATAAAAAAAATGAGTTATATTATTTTTATGAAGAAAATCATCTATATTATAAAAATAAGTACGTTTTCAATATAGATGAGCCTTTATATAAACTTATTACAAAAATAATATTTATGGAGATGGGTTATGAATTTCAGGAAATTTTACTTTATAGTGTGCTCTGTATTATCGGTTTTTATGTTTACCTTAGGGGTTTTAATGCTTGTTTACATTAATGTAACAGATGTTTACGGTAATCAGGAAAATTTAAATAATTCAGAAAAAAGCGGCAGTTTAATAGGTGATTTGCTTGATCCTTTTAAAGTAACCCGGATGAAGAGCGTTAATGTTTTTATCTGCGGTGGGGATCAGGCAGCCAATCTTACCGACACCATGATGGTGATAAACTATAATCCTAAAACCGCTCAGATTAATGTGCTTTCCATCCCCAGAGATACACAAATAAGACTAAACAACAGGAATGCAAAAATAAATGAACTGTATCAAAACGGCGGCGGAGAATTTGCAGTGCAGAGATTGAGCGAAATTCTCCAGACGGATATTGAATACTATGTTCATGTAGGACTTCCTGCCTTTAGGGAGATTATTGACATATTAGGAGGGGTGGTTTACGATGTCCCGGTGGATATGTACTACAGGGATCCTTTACAAAACCTCACTATAAATATACAGGCAGGAAAACAGCATTTTGACGGTAAAAAAGCAGAAGAATTTATGAGGTTCAGGCAGTATAGTGACGGAAGGGCTAATGAATACTATGACGGAAGTGATTTAAAAAGAATAAAAGCCCAGCAAAACTTTGTAAAAGAACTTATAAAGCAAAAGGCAAACCTTTACTATATAACAAGAATAAATGAAATATTAGATGTTGTTTTTAACAGGCTTGAAACAAACCTTAGTGTAAGTGAAGTTTTAAAATTGAGCATGAATTTAGACAAGATAAATGCTGAAAATATAAATTTTTTCACGCTGCCGGGAAGGCCTGTTCAGCAGGAATTGTCCTATTATATTATAGATAAAATAGAAACCATGAAGCTTATTGATGACTATTTTGTTGTAGAAACAGTTGAGATAAAAGAACCTGTTGAGTCTGTTGAGCCCACAGAAGATTCTGAAGATTCTGACCGGGAATTAAGTTTAAATAAAGGCGTGAATTAAAAATATAAGCGTGAATTAAGTTCTAATTAGTAATTAAGTTTAATGAATATTTAATGGAATAAATGAATAACTAAATTGAAAGTTCCGGAGGATAAAAATATAGCAAAAATCCGGTAGAATATAAATTTTGTCTTCTACCGGATTTTTATTTGTATTTATAATTTTAATATTTTAAAAATTTTCTACATTTTTTCCAAAAACAATTTATATGCCTTATAGGTCATGTAAATATCCGCTTTACCTGGTTACTTCAAAAGGTGCATGCATAGAAAGTACTGCCACTCTGGAATCAATGACATCCATATTCATATTGGCTATGTATTGAGCAATTGTGCCTCCTCCGCCCTGGTCAACCTTGCCTAATTCTGCACTCTGCCATATAATCCCGTTATCATTAAAAAGTTTTCTAACCTTTCCTGTAAATTCAGCACTTGCATCGCTTGCTCCTGCCTTTCCCCGGGAACCTGTGTATTTTTGAAGAACCACTCCATTACCTGCATAAGACGTGTTTCTTATGTTTTAAAGGTTTCATCCAATTCTTTCTTCATTGTCTCAAAATCATCTAAAATTTTTATAAGCATATCAACAACTTCCGCATCAAACTGGGTACCTGCGTTCATTTTAAATTGCAAAATAGCGTCTTCAATATTAAGCTTAGACCTGTATTTCCTATCAGTTGTCATCGCGTCAAAGGCATCTGCCACACTTAGTATTCTTGCTAAAAAAGGAATTTCATCGCCTTTTAAGCCTTCAGGGTACCCTTTCCCGTCAATTCTTTCATGATGGTATTTTACTAATGGTACAACATCCTGGAACATTGATATTGCAGACAATATATAAGCACCTTTTAGAGGGTGTTTTTTTATCTCTTCGTATTCATCATATTCTAATTTGTCTGTCTTAAATAAGATATCATCTGCAGTACCAATTTTTCCTATATCGTGGAATATTCCTGCAAGTCTTAAAAGCTCAATCTGATCTTCCGGAAGATTAAAAGCCCTTCCTAGTTTCATGGCATAGTATGCAACCCTGTCAGAATGACCTCTTGTATAGATATCTTTTGCATCAACGGTAAGCCTTAAAGCCTCAATTGTATCTAAATACCTCTTTTTTAATTCCTTATATGTCCAGTCTAACTCCTCTTTTTTCATGTTTATAAGAGAATGTAAATGGGCATTGTTTATAGAGGATGCAGCCTGTCTTGCATATATTTCAATTAATGCCTTTCCCTCTTTAAAATCCTTGCTTTCAATGTAAATAACACCCATGGAAGTATTGTATTCATTGTGCAAAGGGTAAATCATACCGGATTCTAATGATAAAACCTCATTCATTTCCCTACTCTTGCCTATTTGCTCCATTAAATACGGACTTAATTTTTCAATTAAATCCTCAGTAGGAATGTCATATGTACCCACACCTTTAAATATTACTTTCTTTTCATTGGTATTATTATTAAAATCATCAATTAAAATAAAAGCACTTTCGCTGTTTACTAAAGGCATGAGACCCTTTAAAATTTCTTCCATAATAGTGGTAATAGGCTGCAGTTGGTATATCTTGGGCACAGTTTGGAGTATTTTATTCAAACCGTCTTTAAACTGCTTTATTGTTCTCATTTGTGATATTGATTTTATTCCAGACTCAATCAAAAGCAATAGCTGGTCAAAACGGTCACTTTTTTCGCAGTACCCCTGAATATCAAGAACCTTTATTGTGTCAAGAGGAGGAGTCAGATCTTTGTGACCTGTAAGCATTAATATATAAATATCTTTGTTAAACTGTCTTAACCTTGATACAACCTCATCGCCATTTATGGGAGTCATAATATAATCCAGTATAAGCATATCAAAGTTTTCATTTTTAAGCACATCAATAGCTTCAATTGGGTCTGTAATACCTTTGCAATAATATCCATTCCGGTTGAGCATTATTTTTATTGTATTAATTATGCCTTCTTCGTCGTCTAGTACAAGAATTTTATAATCCATGCTTATCCTGGTAAGCCTTTTACGCATATAAAAATCCTCCTTAAGCAGCAAATACTTCCCCTGTATACTTGCTTCAACGTTATTTTAATGCTCCCCGTTTAATAAAAGAAAAATATAGTGTAAGAATTGAAAAGACAACTTATTTACATTTTACATGATTTTAATAACATATGCAATTATTTTTAGAAGGCTAATTTTTTTCATTCAATAAAATATTTATAAATGTATCCACTATAAGAGGATCAAATTGGGTGCCAGATTTTGCCAATAACTCTTCAATTGCCTCTTCCTTTTTCATTCCTTTTCTGTACGGTCTGTTTGATAACATAGCATCGTATGCATCAGCAACACAAAGAATTCTTGCTTCAAGGGGAATTTCATCCCCCTTAATTCCATGTGGATATCCTTTGCCGTCATACCTTTCGTGGTGGTATTTAATGGTGTCAATCAAAGATTTCTTATCTGCTAAAGGTTCTAAAATATTAATGCTGTAATTTGGATGTTGTCGTAAAAGACTACGTTCTGAACCGGTCAGTGGTTCAGACTTATTTAGTATTTCCTCAGGAACTTCCACTTTCCCTATATCGTGGAGCAAAGCAGCTATTTTTAATTCACGCAGCCTGTTTTCATCAAAACCAAGGGCTTCTCCTGTTTTTACACTATATTCCATTACCCTTTCAGAATGATTAAATGTGTACCTGTCTTTAGCATAAACCGTGCTTAAAAGAACCATAATACCTCCAAACAGCTGATTCTCATCTGAATTAAAGAAAGCCCTTATTTCTTTAAAAATATTCCGGTATAATTGTACATTGTTTTTTCCTTTGTTTTTTGCCTGGTAAAGGGCACTGTTGGCCTGGGTTATTAGGTCTTCTTTGTTGTTTGCAAAATCAGGGTATATTGAATATCCAATAGAAATGGTGGTATCTTCAGGGAATCTCTGCATTTCTGTCATTTCTTTGTAGGATTTTTTTATACGTTCAATAACCCATAAAATATCATTTTTATTGGTTTCAGAAATAAGAACTGCAAAATCATCCCCACCGTACCTGGAAACAACATCACTTTTTTTTGATTCGTTAAATAATACTTGTGCAGTTTTGACCAAAAGTCTGTCCCCTTCATTGCGCCCGTGGGTATTATTGAAGTTTTTAAAATTGTCAATGTCAATCATTATCATTCCTAATGAACTGTTTCTGCTATCTGCAACTTCAATTTTTTCCTCAATTAGTGTATGGAAATACCTGTGATTATAAAGACCTGTTAAACCGTCAATAAAAGCTATTCTTTCTAGTTTGTGAATTTGTTTGCTGTTTTGAGTAGATATGTATGCAACTAAAACAGATACTACAACCAGGGATATTCTCATAAATGCTAAATTTATCAAGAGCGGCGGTGCAAATGATGCTCCGTACATCATATTATCCGGAATTTGGTGAGCGTTTTTAAAAATATATCCCGACAAAAGCATGGAAGACCTGAAAAAATGTACAGATGCTATGGTATTTGTAACAACAGATATGGACATTCCTAAATAAGCAAATCGGTATGAAATGAAAATGGAAAGTCCTACTTCTAATATTGCCAAAAGCCCCCTGTACTCCACACTTAAACGTCCGGAAGCCTGAATAAGCACAATTATCAGGTAAACTATTGTGGTAATTAGAAATAGTTTATTTACCATGGTTTTTAATTTATGGCTCCATGGCTTGGAATTAATATCGTCAAAATAATATAAATCTGCCGATGCAGCATTTGCATCTAAAAATTTCTTCTTTGTTTTGGTATTTCCTAAAAATAAATCTCCCAGACTGAAAAACTGTGTTTCTCTTTTACCCACAACATTTTCCCTTTCTTTTCTAGAATGTAAAAACACCTAACACTTATTATAGCAAAAAAAAATTGTTTTTCTATAATATTTTGAAATATTCAGAACAAATTTTAAACATATGGTGGTTAGTTGACCTAAGTATAATTATACTTCATAAATAAGATATATTCAAATCTTTTAAAAAAATTTGTCAGTGGAAACCCAAACACTTTTTAAAACACCAAAGTTTGCACAGGAAATTAAATAATTATCTCTGATGTCTTGAAATCTATCTGTTTTAGATTTAAACTATTATTAAGCATATAATTACCTACTGTCTGTTTTTTTGGTTAACAAACATTATTCAGGATAATTTATGCTTATGGGACATCAATTTTTGGTGTTCCACATTTAATTTTAACAACTATTATTTTACTTTAAGAAAAAATTTTAGGAGGACAAAAATGTTTGATTGCCACGTTCACAGCAACTTCTCAGGGGACAGTGAGATGGACTGCCATTCAGCTTTAGAAAAAGCACAGGATATAGGCTTAAAGGGAATAGCATTTACAGACCATTTAGATTATGATTACCCTGATTATGACGATGTTTTTATGATTGATTTTGATGAGTATTCTGAATTTATGGACAAAATTAAAGAGGAATATAATAAAAAGCTAATAGTATTAAAAGGTATTGAAGTGGGAATACAGCCACATGTTTTAGATGATTCTTTAGAGGTTGTTGAAAAGTATGATTTTGATATTGTAATAGTTTCAACCCATGTGGTGGACAAATTAGACCTTCATAACGGGGATTTTTGTAAAGGTAAAACTAGAAGAGAAGCATATGAAAGGTACCTTGAGGCTGTATTAGAAAGTATATCAAGCTTTAAAAACTTTGACATATTAGGGCATATAGACCTCATAAGGAGGTATGGATGTTATGATGTCAATACATTAAGATATGAAGATTTTCCTGACCATATTGATGCCATATTAAATAAATTAATATCTTCAGGGAAAGGTCTGGAGGTAAACACGTCAGGATATAGGTACAACTTAGGGTCTCCTATGCCTGATTTTGATATTATTAAACGCTACAGGGAATTAGGCGGGGAAATAATATGTACAAGCTCTGATGCCCACACACCGGATTATATAGCTTATAAATTTTCATATATAAATGAACTCATTGAAAAGGCAGGGTTTAAATATGTTTCTTATTTTGAAAACAGAAAACCGGTTTTTTTGCCTGTAAAATAAGAAAGGTTTTACTAAAAAGTTTTATTTAAAGAAAAAGTTCTATTTAAAATAAAGCATTATAAAAAGCTCCATTACTTATAAAATTATAAACTTAAATATGGGTAATGGAGCTTTTTTGTATTAAATTACAAAGCAGAAAACTTAAACCAGCTTAACTTTATGATATACTTTTTTTCCTTTTTTAATTATAAGCTCATTATCTTTAAAATCATCTGCTTTAACTGTAAAATCAAATTCTTTAATTCTTTCATTTTCTACATATATCCCGCCCTGCTGTATAAGGCGCCTTCCCTCTCCTTTTGAAGGAACAAGCTTGGTTTTTACAAGTAAATCAATTATGTTTATTCCATTCTTTATCTCATCAGGTGTAATTTCAGTTGTAGGCATATCAGCAGCACTTACACCTTTTCCAAAAAGGGCTTCGGCTGCATTTTGAGCTTTTAATGCTTCTTCTTCCCCGTGAATTAGCTTTGTAACCTCGTATGCCAGCACTTTCTTTGCCTCATTTATTTCCTGCCCCTCTAATTTAGAGTATTTTTCTATTTCTTCCATAGGCAAAAATGTTAGAAGCTTCATGCATTTAATGACGTCTTTGTCGTCTATGTTTCTCCAGTACTGGTAAAAATCATATGGAGGAGTTTTGTCAGGATCCAGCCAAACGGCACCCTTTTCAGTTTTGCCCATTTTAACCCCTTCACTGTTTGTAAGAAGGGTAAATGTCATGCCATATGCTTCTTTTCCTTCAACCCTTCTTATAAGGTCAATTCCCCCTAATATATTTGACCACTGGTCATCCCCGCCTAATTGCATAACGCAGTTATATTCCTGGAAAAGCTTTAAAAAATCATAGCTTTGCATAAGCATATAGTTAAACTCAATAAATGAAAGCCCTCTTTCCAGCCTTGTTTTAAAACACTCTGCGGTAAGCATTCTGTTAACTGAAAAATGCACACCGATTTCCCTTAAAAAATCAACATATTTTAATTCCAAAATCCAGTCTGCATTGTCAAGCATCAGTGCTTTGCCGTCAGAAAAATCAATGAATCTTGAAAGCTGCTTTTTAAAGTTTTCAGCATTTTTTTGTATCTCTTCCCTGGTCATCATTCTTCTCATATCTGTTTTTCCCGTAGGGTCTCCTACCATGGTGGTTCCCCCGCCTATAATGGCAATGGGTCTGTGACCGGCTTTTTGCATATGGGACATTACAAGCATTTGAAGAAAGTGCCCTACATGCAGGCTGTCTGCAGTGGGGTCAAATCCGATATAAAAAGTAATTTTTTCGTTTTCCAATATTTTTTTTATAGTTTCTTCGTGGGTAAGCTGGGCAATAAACCCTCTTTCCTTTAAAGTTTGAAATACACTCATAACAAATTCCTCCTAATTTATGCTTTAAATATTTAAGTTCATAATTATGTTTTAAACATTATGTTCATATATTTTTATATTTAAACCTACAATAAAAAAACTTTCACGTCCTGTTTTAAGGACGGGAAAGTTCCCGTGGTACCACCTTAATTCACATATCTATATAAACATACATTATAAACATACCTTTATATATAGATATGCCTCATTTTACATAGCCGGTATAACGGCCGGCAACCGTCGTACACCTACTGAATGGAGAATAATCCATGGTTTCAGTGTGAGACTCCGGAGTGTAATTCGTCCTTCCATGTTCATAAGCCCTCCCACCAAAACGGGCTATTCTCTGGGATGTAACCATAGAAAGCTACTTAAGTCTCCTTCAACGTCTTTTGCAGTTTTAAATTTTAACATGCTTAAGTTTTGCATGCTTTTTAGTATTTTAACACAAATTAAGAACATTTACAATAAAAAAATTGTTTTATGTTATCGTTCCCCCGCCTACAACTATATCGCCGCTGTAAAACACAACTGACTGTCCCGGGGTTACGGCCCGCTGGGGTTCTTTAAACACAACTTCTACTTTACCGTCCTCTAAAGGATAAATGGTTGCATCTGCTTCCTTTGCAGAATAGCGGATTTTTGCTTTAACATCCATGGGCTTTTCTAATTTATCAATCATTATATAGTTTATATCATCTGCAATAAGGGATTTAGATAAGGTTTCATAGCTTTTACCAAGTATTACATTGTTGTTTTCAGTGTCTATTCCCACCACATACATAGGTTTTCCCAAAGCTATCCCAAGACCTTTTCTCTGACCTACGGTGTAGTGGATTATCCCTTTGTGCTTTCCTAATATATTTCCTTTTGTGTCAACAAAGTATCCGGGCTTAATTTCTTCATTTGTATTTTCCCGTATAAATTTTGCATAATCATTGTCCTGTACAAAGCAAATTTCCTGACTGTCAGGCTTTGATGCCACATTAAGATCTATTTTTTTTGCAATTTCCCTTACTTCATCCTTTGTATAGCTTCCTATAGGCATTAATATTTTAGAAAGCTGCTCCTGAGTTAAATTATACAATACATATGTCTGGTCTTTTTTTTCAGTTGCTGATTTTTTAAGTAAATATCTTTTTAAATTTTCGTCGTATTCAATAATTGCATAATGCCCTGTAGCCACATAGTCTATCCCCATGGACACCGCCTTATTAAGCATGGCTTCGAATTTAACATACCTGTTGCAGGCAATACAGGGATTAGGTGTTCTTCCATTTAAATACTCATTTTTAAAATAATCAATCACCCTGTCATTAAAGACATCCTGAAAATTCATAACATAATAGGGGATTCCCAGTTTATACGCAACACTTCTGGCATCGTCCACAGCTGAAAGAGAACAGCACCCTCCTTCAACCACCCTTGTTTCTTCACCTGTTTCAGGCCATATTTTCATGGTAACCCCTATAACTTCATAACCTTTTTCTAAAAGCACAGCGGCGGCCACCGAACTATCGACACCACCGCTCATACCTATCATGACTTTCTTTTTCGGCATTTTTTATAATTCACCCTTCGTCAGTCTATGTCGTGATTTATATCTTCACATCTTTTGCAGCATGTAATATAATCTTCTTTCTCAGAAGATTCTTTTTGAGACATGCCGTTTTTGCTTCTGTAGTCCTGTATAGCAGCCCTTATAGCTTCTTCCGCCAAATTGGAACAATGCATTTTAGCAGGAGGAAGACCGTCTAAAGCCTCTGCTACTGCTTTATTGGTTATTTTCAGGGCTTCGTCTACAGTCTTGCCTATTATAAGCTCTGTGGAAATACTGCTGGTAGCAACAGCGGCTCCACAACCAAATGTTTTAAACTTAGCATCAACTATTACATCGTTTTCAATTTTAAGATACATTTTCATTATATCCCCGCATTTGGCATTTCCAACTTCCCCAATGCCATCTGCATTTTCTATTTCTCCTACATTTCTCGGATTCATGAAATGATCCATAACTTTCTCACTATACATATTGATTCCCTCTTTTCACTTTTTCATATAATGGGGACATTTCTCTAAGTCTCCCAACAATTTCAGGCAATACATCCATAAGCGCATCTATATCCTCATGGGTGTTGTCTTTTCCAAAAGTAATTCTAAGTGAGCCATGAGCTATCTCGTGAGGAAGACCAATTGCAAGAAGCACATGGGAAGGATCTAAAGAACCTGATGTGCAGGCAGATCCGCTTGATGCTGCAATGCCTTTCATGTCAAGCATCAGAAGGAGAGATTCTCCCTCAATAAATTCAAATGAAAAATTCACATTTCCCGGAAGCCTTTTGTACCTGTCCCCGTTAAGTCTTGTATAAGGGATTTTTTCCAGCACTTCTTCTATGGTCCTGTCCCTTAAACTCATTAGTTTTTTATTGTTTTCTTCCATGTTTTCTGTTGCAATTTTAATGGCTTCTCCAAGTCCCACTATTCCGGCAACGTTTTCCGTGCTTGCCCTTCTGCCTCTTTCCTGGGCTCCCCCATGGATAAAAGATGATATTTTCACACCTTTTCTGATATAAAGGGCCCCAACTCCCTTAGGACCGTAAAGCTTGTGGGCTGACATGGATAGTAGATCAACATTTAAATCATTAACATCTATAGGTACACTTCCCACTGCCTGTACAGCATCTGTGTGAAAAATTATACCCCTATCTTTTGCAATTTTGCCTATTTCCTTTATAGGCTGGATTGTACCTATTTCATTATTGGCAAACATAACTGAAATAAGTATTGTACCGGGCTTAATTTCTTTTAGCACATCCTCCGGCGAAACAAGCCCGTTTTCATCAACCGGAAGGTATGTTACTTCAAAACCGTCACTTTCTAAATAGTGGCATGCATGAAGAACAGCGTGATGCTCTATACTTGTGGTAATTATATGGTTGCCCTTGTTCCTGTTAGAGTAGGCAACTCCCTTTATAGCCCAGTTATCTGCTTCAGTTCCTGAGCCTGTAAAAAATATTTCCCTTGGATTGGCTCCAATAGCATTAGCCACTTTTTCACGGGCTTCTTCTATGGCCTTTTTGCTTTCTCTTCCAAGAAAATATATCGATGAAGGGTTACCAAAATTACCCTTTAAGTACGGCAACATCTTTTCTAAAACTTCAGAGCTTACAGGTGTTGTCGCTGCATGATCAAAATATATTGTTTTTCTGTCCATAATTATTACCCCTTATATTTTAAACTGATTTCTTATTTATTTATTCCCCAAAACAAATAGTTAAAACTACTTTATTGAATATTTACATTAACTAGATTAGCACTACAGGATATGATTGTCAATATTTTTTCCGTACTTTGTGAAATTATTGTCATACTGTTTTGAAACTTAAATATACATTATATATTATATTGGTTTTTGTGCTTTATAATGGAATTAAAATTTTAAAAAAAATTAAAATAAAGGAGTATAACATCTGTTCTTTAACATTTCTTCAATTTCATCAATTGTTTTTCCCTGGGAATTAATCATAAAAACACCGTATTGGGCTCTTTTCCCCATAGTAAATTCAGGCATGTTATTTCTGGATACACATGAAATATTAAATGAGTTCCCTTTATATATAATGGCATCAACAGGATAATTATAATTTTCAATACAGACAACATCAAAACCTCTTTGTTCAAGTTGGTTTTTTATATCTTCAAGTCCCCTTTGGATAGCAACAACCAAAAAGACCACCTCCAATAATTATTATTACCGGAAAAAGTCTATATATTCTTTTTTATATAGTTTAGAGATCTCTTTCTTTTTGGTAAAAAAATGTTTGTACAGGTCTAAAATTATAATTGGTATAAAGAAGTATCTGCTCTGTACTTCCTACAAAAAGCACTCCTGATGGAGCTAAAGCCCTGTTAAATTTTTTATATATTTCTATTTTAGCCTCTTCTGTAAAATAAATCAAAACATTCCTGCATACAATTAAATCACAGTTGGACGGGTATTCGTCAGACAATAAATTATGCTGTTTAAACTCAATGCATTTTTTTAACTGGTCTTTTATATGGTAGGTGTTGCCATCCCGTATAAAGTATTTTTGCAAATAAGCTTTTGGGAGATTTGCTACACTTTTTTCGTTGTAAACTCCTTTTTTGGCTTTTTCCAATATCTCCTTGTCCAAGTCAGTTGCAAAAATTTTTATCTCTTCTAAAGGAAAAAATTCATTTAATATCATTGCAATGGTATAGGGTTCTTCCCCGCTGGAACATGCTGCACTCCATACCTTTAATCTTTTGTTTTCCTTTATGATCATTGGAAGAATAATTTCTTTTAGTTTAACCCACTGGTCAGGATTTCTGTAAAATTCAGATACATTTATGGTGATATAGGACATAAACTCCTCATACAGCCTAAAATCTTTTTTTAACGCCTCAACATACTGCTGGTATCCTTCAAACCCCCTTTTGCTTATAAGTGAATTAAGTCTTCTTTTCATCTGTCTTTCCTTGTAAGAATTAAGATCAATTCCTGTTAATTTAAAAATCTCTTTTTTAAATCCTTCATAATTCATAGACATTGTACTTCTCCTTAAAAAAATTCATATCATCTAAAAATTAATATGTAAGCTCAGGAAAGAATCTTTTTATTTCTTGTTCTGCGCTTTCAACAGAATCAGATGCATGTATCAAGTTTTCAAAATCATGAGAACCATAATCCCCTCTTATGGTACCAGGTAAAGAATCAAAAGAACTTGTCTTTCCAATCATATTCCGGACAGTTGATATAACTTTGTTTCCTGAAAGAATAATGGCTACAACAGGACCAGAAGTCATATATTTTATAAGGTCGTTAAAAAAAGGTTCACCTTTTACGTGAGAATAATGTAAACTTGCAGTTTCTTCATCTATAGTCATCATTTTCATGTGGGTTATTGTGAAATTTTTTTTTTCAAATCTTGAAATAATTTCGCCAATTAATTTTCTTTTTACTGAATCGGGTTTTAAAATAACCAAAGTTCTTTCCATATCTGCTCCTTCTATTATTATAACTATTGTTGGTGATTTTTGATAAATTATAAATCAACTATTACAATGTATAAAAGGAATTTAATGAAAAAATAATAGAAATAATAAATATATCCAAGTATATTTTAGCATAATATCTTTAAAAAATAAAGAATAAAAGCTTGATTTTTAAAAGAGCCTAAACCAAACTGGCAATGGCTTAGGCTCTTTTAATACATTCCTAAAGAATCTATATAAATATTAATAATTTGCCACTTTAACCGGTTCATTGAAAATGCCTCTTTTCACCTCGGTTGCCGTCATGTCCTTGGCCTTCAGCATTTCACCTAAATAATTACAGGCATCCCACGGATTAACGGTATCGCCACATGTAAAAACATCCACGGCGGCGTAACCTAGTTCCGGCCACGTGTGAATGGTTAAATGAGATTCTGAAATAACTACCACACCACTAACTCCCTGTGGGCTAAATTTGTGAAATGCCACCTCTCTTACCTCAGCTCCAGCTCTCAACGCAGCTTCTACCATACATTTTTCAATAATATCCGCATTGTTGAGCATATCGGCGCTGCAACCGTAAATTTCTGCTAGAATATGACGTCCTAATGCATTCATATTAGTTTCCTCCTTTAATAAATAATATCCCAACCTTTCTTTTTTTTGAAATTTACAAACGAATTTCAACAAAAACTATTTTAGCACTTTTCACTTAAAAGTCAATAGTTTTTTAGCATAATTATATATATTTATTATTTGTATTAATTTATGTTGCATATCCTCAATTATACTCATTAAATTTTCAAAATTCTTTGTTTTAAAAAGGTGCTAAATAAAAAAACATTGGGAATATTTTATTCTCCCAATGTTTTTTATATTTTATATTTTAATCAACTAAGTTTTAGGATTTAACCTCTTCTGAAGTTTTTATAACATCCGCAAGTGTAACTTCCATCTCTTCTTTGTGTTCTGTTATTTCAGGCTCTTCTTTGTTTTCTCCTGTCTCTTTTGCATTATTATCCGGCGGGTCTATTGGTTTTACTTCTTTAATGCTGAGGTTGATTTTTTTGTTTTCAAGGTCCATTTCAATTATTTTAGCATCAACCTTCATTCCAACTTCTAAAACATCTTCAACTTTTGTAATTCTTTTATTTGATATTTGTGAAATGTGAACAAGACCGTCCACCCCTTCTATTACCTCAACAAATGCTCCAAAAGGTGTCATTCTTAAAACTTTTACAGTAACAATAACCCCTTCTTTGTACATCTGTCCCACTTTAACCCATGGGTTATCCTCTTCTTTTCTGTAGCCTAAGGAGATTTTTTTCTTATCTTTGTCAAATTCCAATACATGTACTTCTACAGTATCCCCAACCTTTAGAACTTCAGAAGGGTGATTAACCCTGGACCAGGATAGCTCAGAAACGTGGATAAGACCATCTACACCGCCAATATCAACAAATGCACCAAAATCGGTAAGGCTTTTTACAACCCCGTTGTAAGTTTTGCCAACTTCTATGGTTTCCCAAATTTCTTTTGAAGCTTTTTCCTTTCTCTCTTCAAGAATTACCCTTGCAGATCCCACAAGTTTGCGCCTTTTTTGATTGAAATCAATTAGTCTTACTTCTATAGTTCTCTTTAAGAAGTCTTTTAAATCCTTTACATATCTGTCGCTTAACTGAGAGCCAGGTACAAAAATTCTAACTCCCCTGTAGCTTGCTACTACCCCGCCATTTACAACTTCAACTACAACGGCTTTTAAAGGAGTTTTATCATTATAAGCTTTTTCTACATCTTCCCAGGCTTTGTTTATATCAACCTGTTTCTTAGAAAGTCTTACATTTCCTTCTCCGTCATTGATTTGCTGTACAAAAACTTCAATTTCATCCCCCACCTTTACTTCCTTTTCAATCTGGAAGTCAGGTATATCGGTGTACTCTTCAAGAGGTATTATGCCATCAGCTTTGTAGCCTAGGTCTACATAAACCTCATTGGCGTTAAAACCAATTACCTTTCCTTTTATAATCTCCCCTGGCCGGATTCTCACAAAGGATTCTTCTAAAGCATCAGCAAAATTAAAATCTTCTTGATTTACTTCATTTTTAGTTACTTCTTGATTGTTTAATTCACTCATTTTTCTAATAACCTCCTCAATTACCCAGTCCGGTGTCGAAGCCCCGGCAGAAATTCCTATTTTTTTTATTTTTTCAACATCAATTTGTGGCAAATCCAAAGATGTCTCTACTTTAAAAGTCAAAGGACAGTGTTTTCGGGAAATATCGCAAAGTTTTTGAGTGTTTGAACTCTTCTTATCCCCCATTATTATCATTAAATCTACAACTTTTGATATTTCCTCTACTTCACTCTGCCTTTTTGTAGTGGCACTACATATTGTATCAAATTTTAAGATATTTTCAAATTTTTCTTTTAATGCTTCATTTACTTCGTGCCATTTTTCCTTTGTGATGGTGGTTTGTGCAACAACACAAATTTTTTCATCACTTTTTTTTAGTTTTTCTACATCATCAGCACTGTTTACTATATAGGCATTATCGTTACACCAGCCATTAATTCCTATTACTTCAGGATGATTTTTGTCACCCACTATAATTATCCTGTAGCCTTCACTGCTTTTTTGTTCTACAAGATTGTGTATTTTTTTCACATATGGACATGTTGCATCTTCCAAAATCAACCCCTTATCTTTAATCTTTTTATATATAACTGGTGTAACACCATGTGCTCTTATAACAATATGACCTTTTTCATTAACTTCATCTATATCATTTACTATTTTTACACCTTTTCGTTTCAGGTAGTTTACCACCTGGTCGTTGTGAATGACAGGACCAAATGTAAATATCCGCTCGTTATTTGTATCTAACAGTTGATAAACTTTTTTTACAGCATTGTCCACTCCAAAACAGAAGCCCGCTGACTTTGCTACAATTATTTCCAATTCTATTCCTCCATAAGAGAGTAAATTCTTTTCATGATTTTTTCACTTTCCAATAATAACTCACTATTAGTATATTTCTTATTTTTATCTAAATCAAGAGTAAAAGGTTTTCCGAAAATTATTCTGACTTTGCTAAATGGTTTGTAGCTTGCATCTATCAAAACAGGCAGTATGGGTGCCTGGGATTTTTGAGCTAAAAGTGCAGCTCCTGCTTTTACTTTTATCTTTTTATTTTTTTTATCGGCAGTTTTCTTCCTTGTGCCTTCAGGGAAAATACCAACAATATGTCCTTCGGATAAAAGCCTTAGTGAGGTTTTGATAGCTCCCACATCCCCTTTCCCTCTTTTTACAGGAAAGGCTCCTAATCTTGTAATAAAAAATCTTAAAAGAGGATTTTTAAAAAGCTCTTCCTTTGCCATATACCTGACCAGGCGTTTTATCCTGTACCCAATGAAAAACATGTCTAATTCGCTTATATGGTTGCTGCACAAAATAGCGGCACCTTCTTTGGGTATATTTTCTATGCCTATAATTTGTACTCTGTAAAAAACGGAGAAGAATACTGCTATTATAAACCTTAGTATCTCTTTACCCATAATTTTTCACATGCCCTAAAATTGTATTTACAACCTCATCAACAGACATATTTGTGGTATCTACCTCTATGGCATCCAGAGCTTTGGTAAGGGGTGCAAAGCTTCTGCTGCTGTCATTTTTGTCCCTGTATTCAATATCTTTTAAAACCTCTTCAAATGTTATATCTTTGGTATTTTTAGCCTTCTCTTCTAAATATCTTCTTTTGGCTCTCTCTCTTACGTCTGCATTTAAGAAGATTTTAACTTCTGCATCAGGCAGCACATAAGAACCTATATCCCTTCCATCCATTACTACACTGTTTTCTGAGGCAATTTTTCTCTGGAGCTCAACCATTTTTATTCTCACATCAGGAATGGTTGCAACATTTGATGCACCTATTGAAACTTCAGGTGTTCTTATAAGAGAGCTGACATCTTTACCATCTAAGAAGATCTTTTGCTCATCATTGGCATAAACAATTTCAATATCGATATTTTCTACAAGTTTAGACAGCTTTTCTTTATCTAATGTATCAATGTTTTCATTGATTGCTTTTAGTGCCACTGCCCTATACATAGCCCCGGTATCCAGGTATAAAATCCCCAGTTTTTTTGATATAATTTTTGCTATTGTACTTTTTCCTGCACCCGCAGGACCGTCAATGGCAATTGAAATTTTTCTGTCACCCATATTACTCTCCCAAAGTAGTTTATTTAGTATTTTTAGCTTAAATAAGTTCTTAGCTTAAGTCAGGCCTTAAAACTTTTGCCCCGTTAAGGTACACATGTTTAATCCGGTCTTTCTCAAGACTTGTATTAATATGCAGCATTACCCTTATGCATTTTTTAAGGCCGTCCGGAACATCAATTTCATTCATACACATAAGTGCCACATCATTAAGACCCATTTCCCTTGCTGCTACAGCCGGGAAAACTGCATTTAAGTCTTTTGTGGCGGTAAAAATAATGCTTATAATATCATCTTTTTCAAGATTGTTTTTTTCAATAATCTCTTTGAGGAGCTTTTTTGTTTCATTTAAAATTTCTGTTTTTTCGTTATTTAATACAGTGGTAGCCCCTCTTATAGCTCTTACCATAATTTAATTTCCTCCATTCTGCCATACTACCCCTTTACATAAAAGGAAATCAGACAACCCTGTGTCCTAACCCAATGGAAACTTCATTTAGATGAAGCAAACCAATACCAAAGAATATTGCCACACTAATGTGATTTTTGTAGCGGGCAATACCTATTTTTCCTCCTACATTTAAACCTAATGCCTTAGGCATTATTTGAGACAGAGCCTCTCTTGTAGCTCCGGCCACTGCACCCTCTTCTACATGGTTATCCGAAATAACGTTTTCCCTCTTTGAAGCTACAACAGCTCTTTCAATTATTTTCATAACTGAGGTGATAAATTCACCACCAAAGTCTACGGCAACGGTTTTGATGCCCTGTTTTAAAAAATCTGCCTGATACCTTTTTTCTTCCTCTCTTTGCGATGTAAGGGCAATTTTAATTGCTGCAGAAGCAATTTCCTTGCTGCTATAAGCTCTGGATTTTAAAGTATTCTTGTCCATAATATCCCCGCAAATTTTTAAAAGTTAATATGCATAGTTATTAAATTACTATTATATTATACTGTAATAACAAAATTAAAACAATAAAAAATTAATCAATTTGTATTTTAGCCAGCCTTTTTATTTCAGAATCAAGTTTTACTTTTGTACCTTTATACCTGTCTATAATATTGCTGCTGGCAGAAATTATTTCTACTTCAGCATCCCCTGCCATGGTAGAATCAATCTCCACCACATCCCCGTCTTTAACATTTATTTTTACAACATTTGAAACAAATGAAGCAACTTTTTCACCATTTAAAAGTACTTTAACCTTTTTATTTGTATTCTCACTTTTTAGCGAAATAAAAATTTCCCCTCTTTTATAAAGGTACTCCTCATCTTTTAGAAGATTTCCTTCTAAACTGTTTTCACTTACAAAAACCGCCCTTAGTTTTGGATTCATCATTGCAGCCTGAACAATAACCAGGCTTAAAAACACAATTACAAAGGTAAAAAATAAAAATTTTTCAAAAATATATACTGAAAATATTTTTTTATTCCGGTATTTTCTTTGTTTTCTACCTGCATTAAATATAATTATTTTCATATCATTCACTCCACAGGTTTTTTAGGGAATATTTACTATATGAATAATATGCACATATTTTTTAAAAAATACACATTCCTTTTTTACTTACAATTCATGCCAGCCAAATATCCTGTGGAAAAGGCAATGGTTAAATTGAACCCTCCTGTATAAGCATCTAAATCTATAACTTCCCCGGCAAAAAAAAGCCCCTTTATTAATTTAGATTCCATTGTAGAGGGATTGATTTCATCCACCGATACCCCGCCGGAAGTCACTATGGCCTCCTCTATTGGTCTTGCCCCGTTAATTGTCAATGTAAGGTTTTTTAAAAGCTTTACGAGGAACCTTCTCTCCTCTTTTGTAATCTGGTTTACAGTCTTTGCAGAATCTATTTTTGAAAGCCTCACAATAACAGGGATTAATTTTTGAGGAAGAAGTTCATCTAAGGAATTTTTAAACTGTTTTCTGGAAAATTTTAAAAAATCCCTCTGAATTCTCTCATCTAACTTTTCTTCTGCAAGGGCAGGTTTTAAATCAATTATTAGCTTTACCCCTTTATAATCATAATCTAATATATGCCGGCTTGCACTTAGTATTATAGGACCTGAAACACCAAAATGCGTAAAAAGCATTTCCCCAAAATCACTGTATATTTTTTTGCCTTTATTATCCACTAAGGTTATTGAAACGTTTTTTAAAGAGAGTCCCTGCAAATCTTTAACCCACTCTTCTTTTGTGATCAAAGGCACTAAAGAAGGCTTTAAGGGAACTATAGTATGTCCTAGTTCCTTTGCCATTTTGTAACCATCCCCTGTTGAACCGGTACCGGGATAAGAGGCACCTCCCGTTGCCAGCACAACCATGTCACAAGAAATTATTTTGCCTGATTTTAGCATAATACCGGTTACTTTTTTATCTTCAGTTAATATCTTTTCTACAGGGGAATTCAGCCATAAGTCAACTCTTTTCTTTTTTAAAAAAGCATTTAAAGTATCAACTACATCCTTTGCATTATCAGAGACAGGAAATACTCTGCCGCCTCTTTCTACTTTTGTCTTCAGACCGTATTTATTGAAAAAATCTATTAAATCTGTGTTTGAAAAGGTATAAAAGGCAGAATATAAAAAACACCCGTTCCCAGGAGTGTTTTCAATAAGACCCTCTATATCGGTGTTATTTGTTATATTGCACCTACCTTTACCTGATATTAAAATTTTCCTACCTATTCTGTTGTTTTTTTCAACAAGTATAACTTGGTTGCCGTTTTCAGCAGCTTTTCCGGCAGCCATTATCCCTGCCGGACCGGCTCCTATAACTACAATTTTCTTTTTCATATTAAATCCCCTGTTTTTATTTATAATTTATTATTTTTATAATTTATTATTTTATGTTTTTGCTTTATTTATATCTTTGACCTTTATCCTTGCTTTCATAAACACCATATTCATCCCATATTTTTTCCAAATTTTCAAATATACTATACACATGTTCTTTTTTCCTCATGGCAATTGCAAGAATTAAAGCATTTATAACGCTAAGAGGTGCAACAAGGGAATCCACAAAAGAGGCCATGTCACTTCTGGCAGTAAGGGTATGATGGGAGTTTTCCGTCAAAGGGGAATCATTGCTGTCTGTAATGGCTATAACCGTTGCACCCTTTTTCTTTGCAAATTTCATTGCATTAATGGTTCTCATTGAGTACCTGGGAAAGCTTATCCCGATTACCACATCCCCTTTAGAAGCATAAATTATCTGCTCAAAGGTTTCACTTACACTGGTGGTATGTACAAGCCTTACATTGTTGAATATAAGATTAAAGTAAAACCCTAAAAAACTAGCCAGTGGTGCAGAGCTTCTCACCCCTAGTATGTATATTTTCTTTGCTTTTAAAATGCTTTCCACTACATTATCAAAACTTTCTAAATCAATTTCCTCCAAAGTTGCTTTTATTTTCTCCATATCTGATAAAAGGACACTTTTTAAAACATTGCTGTCCTTAATCCGTGCAGAAGAAATCTCCATCCTTTGAATGGAGGTTAGTTTACTTTTAACAAGTTTATTAAGCTCCTTTTGAAGAGCAGGGTAACCGTCAAATCCAATTTCATTTGCAAACCTCACCACAGTGGATTCACTGACCCCTACTTCTGCACCAAGTTTGGCAGCGGTCATGAAGCTGGCTTTGTCGTAGTGATTTATTATAAAATTGGCTATTAGTTTTTGTCCCTTGCTAAAATTTTCCATGTTATTTTCAATCATGGTTATTAAGTCAGAATTTTTATTCTTCATCATAAATCCCCTTATGCCTGATTTTATATCTGATTATGCTGTTTCATAAATAGAAATCCTCATTTTGTTGTTGTTCATAGTCAAACCAAATAAAAGGTTTTTGTCTTTAAGATTTTTGTTTAGAAAATCTACCACTTTGTATAAATCCATATTAGAATCCAATTCCAATACAGATTTTAAATCAAGTTTCTCTTCTGAACTCATACTATTCCTCCAAATTATATTATCATTTCTATTATTACATATTAAAAAGAAAAAAATCAAGCATCCCTTAAATAAAAAAGCTCCGGGAAAAAGCTTACCCGGAGCCTTTTTATTTATTTTTATCTTTCTTCCACCGGAAATTTGTCTATATAGACCAGTAAATACCTTCTTAAAAGGGTTAAGTCTAAAGAGTCAATAATCCCGTCCCCGTTTAAATCAGCAGCTTCTTTTTGTACAGGAAGTTCTTTAATAATTTCAAGAAGATATCTCATAAGTACTGAGTAGTCTATTGAGCTTATTTCCCCGTCGCCGTCTATATCCCCGTAAAGGATTTTTTCAGGCTCAGGTATAACAGGCGGCGGGTCAATAGGAGTTGAAATTAACTCGTCAGTCTCTATAGTTACTGTTTGTGTTTTGCCTGAGTTTATAATATCCCGGGAACTTGTGCTTTGAATTACAGGACCTTGGGCAGTGTATACACCAGGGCTTACAACCCTTGCAAGGTATTTAATGGTTGTGTTGGATTTCCAATGCTGGCTGTTATAAACATAGAAAGTTATCTCTTGACTTCCTGTGTCATGCCATGAATGATAAGGTTTTAATCCTGAAGGAAGATAGTCTGTTATTGCATAAACACCGTCAAATACCGTATCATTTACTTTCCAAGTAAGAGTAACTCTTATAATATCCCCCTGCTTCAAAGTGTTTGAATATAGAGGGGTTCCGTCTAAATGGTGGTATGAGCGGCTAATGGAAATTTCATCACTTTTTTCTTTTATATCAAATACATTTTCTTTAAAAACCGATACTAAAGAAACATCCCCTTTTACACTGGTTATTTTGAAATTTTTAAGCTGTATTGGCAATAGTTTTATGGAAAAACTCTTTCCTTTTTCTAAATATACAGTTTTTTCTTCTCCGTTGTAGCTGTAAGTAAACTCTACATCTTCAGGGCTTAAGTTTTTAATATCTTCAGAGATAAACAGAAGTTTTTCAATGTTCATTAGTACTTCACCGGAAGCGGAGACTGTAAAGTACTCATACAAGCCGTTCCCTTCAGGTCTTTCAAGCAGTGCCGCTAAATATGCACAAAGGGCAGTAGCCTCTATAATATCGTCTTTAGAAGTCTTTGCATTAATCCTGTAGTATGGTGTTAATTTTTCAATATACGGGGTAATCCTTTCATTGTATATCTCAGAAGCTTTTGATATGTCACCTAGTTTATAATAGGCTAAAGCTAAATATATAGTATCTGTTATGCTTAAATTATCAATGTTTTCTATTTGATTAAGTTCTAAAAGGACAGGTTCACCTAACACAGAAAGCCCGTATAAAGCCTTTACCCTATTGCTATGAATATTAGCATTTCTTCTGAAGTACTCTTTTAACTTTTCTGTATTAGCCATGTCTTTTGCAAAAACAGCAAATTTAACAGTCAAATTAAAATCGGCATCTGAATAAGGGAAAAGTGACAATCCTCCTGCGGTTTTCTGGTAGTCTGAAATATCGGGTTTTATCACTTTAGGCAGATACCAGTTTTCATCAAAATATTCTTCTATTAATTGTGATGCTAAATATCTGGAAGTAATTTGATCTAATCTGTTTCCTAAGGCATAATATAAGTTTACTAAATCTTTATAATATAACCCATTGCTTCTGTCCTGGAATACAAGGCTGGTAAAACCCTGTTCTCCCCCTTTTATCTCCATATTAGGTGTAACGTCCATAAATTCAGCTCTTTCAATTTGGTAATAGGAATCATATACATTTACAGGGTGCATGACAGCATCGGAAAGCCCGCTTTCAGTATATGCCCTTATTATTAAATTATAATACCCTTCTTCAAAGGTCCAAAGAGGTATGTTTATTCTTTCAAAAGCTTTGCCTTTTACAATAACTTTAGTGTCAGGGTTTTCTTCATCGTATACTTCAAAATAAACGGTATCATCTTCTGTAATGCCTGTTCCATATGCATTTACACCTATTACAGGCTTGTCGCCTTTAAGGTAAGATGTATTAAATGAATAGTTTACGAAAAATGGCAGTGTCACTGTCACATTCTTTATTTCACTTCCGGCATGAAGCTCTTTTGATATTGCAGACATGGTTATTCTCCATGAAGTAATATTGTCAGGAAGTTTAAAAGAAGCTGTGCCTTTTCCGTCATCCCCCGTTTCTATGCTTAAAAAGGTTGCAGTATCCCTAAAATCAGATCTTAAATCTGATTTATTTATGCCGTCAGCTTCTTCAGGGGGTGCGCCCCAAACAGGCGGTTCAGCAGCCCTTTCCCGCATTTCATCTTCTATATTGTGGGATTTTTTGTCAAAATATATTCCTGAATTTACATGAATAAACAAGTCACTGAGTACATTTACCCGTTGATTCTTTAATGCGAAGAAAGCTTCATCAACAATGCTTATATTTACAGTTGATTTAACAGGATTTCCGTCCTTGTCCTTTACATATACATTTAAATTTACTGTATCCCCGGGTCTGTAGGAATCTTTGTCTGTTTTTCCTTCAATGGTAATTTCTTTCTCATTTATATCATAGACAATATTTTTCCTTGCAGTAACATATGAAATGCCTGTAAAGGCAACTGCCGTAGCATAAACATTTGGAATATATTCATTTAAAAATTCAAAAGAATGTGTTGAAGAATCAGATACATGATAATGTAAAAATCCATTTTGAGTCAGAATATAGATGTAATTATTAAATGGAAGATTATCATTTGCAAATGTAAAATCCAGCTTTACCTCTTCACCTATGCCGTATTTTTCTTTATCGCATGTTAAAGTATACCTGTTGTTTACACCGGGAGAATAGCTTATTCTTTTTCCTATGTATACCATATGGGAGATATTCCTTCCTGAGCTGTCTTTGCAATATATTTCTGCTGTATAGTATGAATCTTTAATTTCAGGAGCATCAAAAACATACCTGGCTTTTCCGTCTTTTCCTGTAATCATTGAAAAATCCTTTATCGGCTTGGTCTCAAGTTTTGATGTGTATGTATTATAAGTAACCTTGCTTATAGGGTCATAGTATGTTCCTTTTTTTTCTTTAACCCATGTATTTAGATAAATTTTACCTGTTATGCTTTTGCCTTCTACAGCATCACCTAAATAGTCATTATATCCGCTGGCTGTTCCATCATTCAGGCGGTCTAGTACAATTTTGTAAACTTCTGCCTCTACATATCCTTTTTCATCCTCTATTTTTCCGTTTCCTTTAACTTCAATATCATTGACAAAAACCCTCACTGAATTAGAAGCCCGGATATCCCCTGCTTCAGGTAAAAGGGATCTGGCATTTAGTGAAATTGTGTAAACCCCTTGGATATTCCTAGTTACCTCAGGAACATATTTTATATTTAATTTACCGGAAGCATCCGTTGTTGCAGTTCCCTCTATTGTATCACCTGTCAGTACAGAGGTTGATATTGTATAAATTGTATTTAAATTTGATACACCTGTGCCTTCAAAAAATTTAGCATTAAGTTGGAAATTTACCTCTTCCCCCACAAAAACTGCAGATTTATCTTTATCAATTTCCATTTTATAAGAAGGCTTTATATATTCCTTAATTTCAATAATCTTTGTTACAATAACTGAATTGCCTTTTTTAAGCCTTATTGTATAATAGCCCGTAGGTAAATTAGGAAGCTCAATTTTATCTTCAAAGAAATTATCTTTTACACCTATATTCTTTTTAATAACAGGGAGTTTTTCATTTCCCCTCAAGCCATAGTAGTCATAATAGTAGTAATCATAATAGTCGTAATAATAGCCCTGGTATAATTCCAAAGTAATGTAGTCAATATCTTCATCTTCATACCTGTTCTTTATAAATCCCCATATATTTACAGTGTCATTTGACTTGTACATTTCCCTGTCTGTAAAGAAATACCTCCAGTAATAATCACCGCTTCCACGGCTGTATGAACTGGTTTCTAAAAGGGATTTATTGCCGTCTGCTGTTGTTATAAAGAGAAATTGTTTATTATAAACAGAATCCGGCCAATAATAATTTCCATTGTAATATTCATCATAAAAATAATTGTTACCAGAATATTTCCCTTCTTTATTTACAGGGTCAATTAGTTGAGTACTAAATACCGAAATTCCGTTATCATCTGTTATAAATGTGTTATCATTATCTGAAAAACCAATTAAAGCACCTTTTAAAGGTTTCTTTGTTTTTATGTCATTAAGCCATACCAAAGTATCCGATGTGGCTTTGGTTATGTAAGCACTTGTATTTGTTATTTGAAGAAATATTTGTGCCCTTTTATCTTCACAATAGCTGTCTACAATATAATAGCCCAATGGAAGGTTCTCAGGAATTGTAATGATTGCATTTCCGGACCTTCTCCCGTCTTCATTTAGTAATTGATCAAATTCAAGTATTTTTTTCAATCCGTCAACAGGTAAAAGGTTGTTTCTGTAGTTTATTTGTGCCCAGTCCGGGTGTCTGTTTCTCATCATAACGGCTTCATAAAAAGATTCAAAATCTTTGTATGCATAAACACTTGTATTTAAGTTCAGAAGCTTTGTATAATCGGTATTGCTAATATAGAAAGTATAAAGGGAGTTGGATTTTACTTTCAGTGGAAAAATCAATAATTTGTCTATTGTAATTAATTGATATCACCGGTTCTCCTTTTGGAGGGGTTGGCTTAGGTTCTTCAATTGTTTCAAATGAAAATACATAATCATCCTCTATAATTCTGTCCGTATTGATAATTCTGATACCTTTTTTAATTCTTACTGTGTAAATTGTCTCATATTCTAAATTGTCGTCTGGAATAAATACAGCTGTCTTGCCGTTATACACTTGAAATCTTCCGGGAACGCTTGGTGTAATTTCAAAGTGGTTCTCAATACTGCTAAAGTTTTCGTGGCTAAATACAACTTCAATTGCCGTATTTACAGGAACTCCCACAGTTTCATTCCCGGGAAATGCACCTATAATTTTAAATTGTGTTTGAGTTTGAAAAACCCAGGTTGTCTCAGTTTCCGTCTTCATTCTAAAAGTATAAATGCTGTCTTCAATAAGGGGTCTTGACAACTGAATGCTAAAAAAGTTTTTGTCCAGTTCTTTAATAACCGGGTCCGGCTCCCCGTCAATTGAAAAGGCCTTTTTTACCTCTTCCAGTGAAAAATCTTCTTCCGTTTCAAGTAAAAATTCAGTGTCAACAGCAATACCGGTGTGGTCGGACTTTAAAGGTACTAAGCGGAAACCATTACGCGGATATGCAGCCCTTCCTGATGCAGACACAGAAATGCATGCTGTTAAAATTAAACACGTAATGATAAGTAAAGAAGTAATCCTTTTGTACATTTTTCCTCCCCCCTTTTTTTCATATTTTAATTATACACCATATCTTGACGCTATAAAAATAAAATTAGTTTAAATTTAATAACTAAATTATAATATTATTTTCTGTACATACAAGAAGTAACATTATATAATTAAGTTAGAGGTGGGAATTGAGAAGTTAGAAGTTAGAAGTTAGATGTTAGATGTTGGAAGTGGAAGGTTGGAAGCTGAAAATGAGAAGAGAGAGATGAAATTAAGGTTTAGAAATCTTTTATTAAAATGATAAAAAAATTTTTAATTAAAATAAATTAATAAAGGAGAGTATATGTTATGCTAAAAAAAAGAGGTGTAAAGTTACGCAAAAAACTAACTTTTCTAACGGCATTTATAATGCTGGTATCTTTACTATTACCTTCTTTTGTAATGCAGCCGGTAAGTTTTGCCAGCTCTTCTCCAAGAGAAGGAGATCGGTATTACAACTATGGTGAAGCATTGCAAAAGGCTATTTTGTTTTATAAGGCAAACAGGCTTGGTGACCTGCCGGACGATTACATCTTACCTTACAGGGCAGATGCAGCAATGACAGACGGTCAGGACGTCGGTCTTGACTTAACCGGCGGCTGGGCTGATGCCGGTGACGGAATAAAATTTACCCACACCATCTCATATGCTGCAGCACAACTGGGGTGGGCTGTATATGAATACAGGGATGCATTTAAAAAACTGGGTTTGTTAGAGGAAATATTAGACGAAATAAAATGGGGAACGGACTTTTTGATTAAAGCCAATCCGGAGCCTAATGTACTCTACTATATGTGCGGATATGGAGAGTCTGACCACTCGGTATGGGTTCCTCATGAGTTTTTAGATTATGTAACAGACAGAAAATCATTCAGGCTTGACCCGTCAACGCCAGGTTCTGACGTTGCAGGTATGACTGCAGCAGCACTGGCTATAGCTTCATTAATATTTGAAGAGACAGATCCTGAATATTCACAAAAATGCCAGATGCATGCAGAGAGAATTTTTGATTTTGCTTATACATACCAAGGCAAAAACCCATTAGATATTTTATACCCATCCGGCAGCTATGTGGACGACCTTGCATGGGGCGCTATATGGCTTTATATAAGAACAGGGGAACAGCACTATTTAGACAAGTCCATTTCAATTATGCCTGTTAAAACAATAGGCGGATACCACACCCATTGCTGGGATGATGTAAGCTATGGTGCAGCAATTAAAATTGCCCAGGTGACAAAGGATGAAGAATATGCTTATATGGTGGAAAGAAATTTAGACTTCTTCCTGCCAGGCGGAGGTATAACTTACAGCCCGGGAGGACTTGCATGGCTTTCTCAATGGGGTTCTCTGCGTTATGCCAGCACAGCAGCATTTTTAGCTTTTGTATGGTCTGATGACAAAACCGTTGGAACACTGTCTAAAAAAGATGAGTATAGAAAATTTGCTGAAAGACAGATAAATTACATATTAGGCGACAATCCAAGGGGTGGAAGTTATGTAGTAGGTTTTGGGGAAAATTCTCCTAAGCATCCTCACCACAGGACTGCACATGGTTCATGGGTAAGCATGACAGATGCACCTCCTTTTAGCAGGCATATACTATATGGTGCATTAGTTGGCGGTCCCGATGCAACTGACTACTGGGAAGATAATATAGATGACTATATAATGAATGAAGTGGCAATTGACTACAATGCAGGTTTTGTTGGCGCCCTTGCTAAAATGGTTGACATGTATGGAGGGGAAATACTTGAAAACTGGCCTCAGCCTGAAGACTTCAGGGCACCTGAAGATGATTTGGAAGAGTACTTTGTAAGGGTTTGGAGAATGTATGAAGGTTATGGAACGGTAAATGTGCTTTTCCAAGTTAACAACCGCTCTGCAAGACCGCCGACAGTAAAGGATAAACTTTCTGCCCGCTACTTCATGGACTTAACTGAAGTCTTTGAGGCAGGTCGCGGTTTAGATGCTGTGGAAATTAAGCTTGGTGCCCACGAAGGTGCAACACTTCATGGTTTGGAACACTATTATGGCAATATATATTATTTTACAGTTGATTTTACAGGCACCCCTATTATGCCTGCAGAGTGGAAACTCTGTCAAAAGGAAGCCAATGTGTCCATTAGCTACAAAGACGGTATTGGAAGCCATGAAAATGACTGGTCATATGCAGGAATACATGATAATCCTGACTATGATAATATATCCTTTGCCGGCATGACACCTTTAGTTCCCATATATGATGATGGTGTATTACTTTGGGGTGAAGAGCCTCCAAAAGGTCCGGATGACACTGAACCAACACCTCCAGGAACTGATATTATATATGGTGACCTTAACGGGGATGAAATTGTAGACTCCATAGACTATATGCTTCTTGGAAGGGTTATTTTAGAAATCCCTGTTCAAAATGTGAACTTAGATGCTGCGGACTTAAACGGCGACGGTATTATAAATTCAGCAGACTCCGCTATTTTAAGCAGATACGTACTTGAAATAATAGATAAACTGCCATATAAATAGTTTAAGAAGTATTATCTTTAAGAAGTAAATTCTAAAATAAGAGCCAGGGAAAAATCTTATGTGCCCTGGCTCTTATTTTACCGGCTATTCTTTTGCTATTTAAAACTACCGTTAAAATATACTTATTGATGATAGCATGGATTTAAAAGGATTAACTATTTTTAACACTAAAGATAATAATATTGGGAACAAAGTGTATCCTGTTACAATCCAATATGCAACTTTTTCCATATTTTCGGATACCAACTCGCTTAAGCCTATGTAAGTTAGTATAATTGAAAAAATAGCTGCTCCGGTTAACAGAACTGAAAAATACGGAGTAATTAACATCCCAACTACTAGAACTAATGATGCTATGATTGTTGGAATAATTGATATACCTGAAATAGTTATAAGTGCTTTAATGTCTGTTTTAAATTTAAAGATTTTTGATGTAATAAAATGTGATACAGGAATTAGTAAAAATGATACAAAACAAAAAACTAATGATTGTAAAAACAGCTTAAAATATGGTATCTTTATCTTAAGTCCAAAGAAACTATTCCCTTTGTTGAGGGTTTTGGATGTCATAATAAGAATCATAACAGCAAATAGTAAAGATTGCAGTACTGCAAAAAACAAACCTTTTTTAAAATCATGGTTAACAGCATAGTACTTCATTGAGATTACAGGCTTTTTAATAAAGTCTTTTGAAAATTTAAGCATATCTTTTAAGTAATTTGATGTGTTGTTTATAACTTCTTTTGTTTTTTCAGATGAAAAAAAGCTTTCTTCTCTAGCGCCTTGTGCATTATTGTTTCCACTTAAACCGCTATTGTTTTCCCCCGGCTCAGTACCGGCTCCACTTGAGGCATTAGCACTGCTATTTTCGCCTGAATCTTTTGCAAGATTTATTTTATTGCCTTCTTGTCCCTCACCTTTATTTTCTTCAGGCTTTGCTAGCATAACTCCTTTATTTACTTCATCTCCTGAAGATCCCTCAGGCACCGCTGCTGAAGTCTCACCGCTGCATAAGCAGTTTTCACCTTCTTGTAATACTTTTCCACAATTATTACATTCCATTGACATGACCTCCTATTTTTAAAAAAATAAAGCAATATTATCTATATTCAATATTTATCAATATAAGAATACCAGTAAAAATACATTTTGTCATTATAAATTTATAAGATTTAGTTAAAATAAATGAAAACATTTAAAAAGCACTTCTTTTTTGAAATTTGCTGAAGTGCTTTTTATTTGCTTTTTATATTGTATTACACTGGGTGTACCCTGTTTTCATAATCCACCATATCAGGGTCTATCCCGTATTTCTCTGCTTTCCTGAACTCAAAATATTTTTTTGCAACGGATGGGAATAGTGCATAAGACAGCACATCTTCATCCTGTTCTAAATACTCTTTCATTTCATTTTTTATATTTTTAAGCTCAGGCTTTATAAAGTCAGCAGGTCTTTTAGTAATAGGTTTTTCACCGTTTAAAATTTTCTTTTGTATTTCAGGATTAACAGGTGCCGGTGTTTTGCCATACTCTCCTTTTACCAGCGCCTTTGATTCCTTTGGAACCATCTTATATCTCTCACCCATCAATACATTCAAAACAGCCTGTGTACCTACAATCTGGCTTGTAGGAGTTACCAGAGGAGGAAAACCAAAGTCTTCCCTTACCTTTGGTATTTCTTTTAAAACTTCTTCAAATTTATCAAGGGCATTTGATTGCTTAAGTTGTGATACAAGGTTTGAAAGCATTCCACCGGGAACCTGGTATATTAATGTATTAATATCAACTCCCAGCACTTTTGCATCTAAAAGCCCGCTGTTTAGGTATTCCTCTCTTAAAGGTTTGAAATACTCTGCAATTTCATTTAATTTGTTTATGTCAAGACCTGTGTCGTATTCAGTACCTTTTAAAGTTGCAACAACTGATTCTGTAGGTGGCTGTGAAGTTCCAAGAGCTAAAGGTGATATTGCACAGTCCACCACGTCACATCCTGCTTCTATAGCCTTTAGATATGTCATTGATGCAACACCGCTTGTATAGTGGGTGTGAATTTGTATAGGTACTTTTACATTTTCCTTCAGTGCTTTTACCAAGTCATATGCTGCATAAGGAAGCATTAAACCTGCCATATCCTTTATGCATATAGAGTCTGCCCCCATGTCCACAAGTCTCTTTGCATCTTTTACAAAAAGGTCTAAATTGTGAACCGGGCTTGTGGTATAGCATACAGCAGCTTGTGCATGCCCTCCTTCTTTTTTACATGCTTTAATGGCAGTTTCAATATTTCTTACATCATTTAAAGCATCAAAAATTCTTATTATGTCAATTCCGTTTGCTATTGCCTTTTGGACAAAATATTCTACTACATCATCTGCATAATGCTTATAACCTAAAAGGTTCTGACCTCTTAAAAGCATTTGAAGCTTTGTTTTCTTAACATGTTTTCTAATTGTCCTTAATCTTTCCCAAGGATCTTCATTTAAAAATCTTAAGCAAGAGTCAAATGTTGCCCCTCCCCAAGCTTCCAGTGAATGATACCCTATATCATCAAGCTTTTCTAATATAGGAGCCATTTCATCAATTTTCATGCGTGTGGCAATTAGTGATTGATGGGCATCCCTTAGAACAGTTTCAGTTATTTTAGCCATATATTTAACCTCCTTAATTATTCTTACCCCTTCTTTTAAAACTCAAAACTAAATAATAGTAAATTAATTCAGGGTAAGGAGTAAATCTCCTGAATCCACAGAGGCACCACTAGATACATCCACAGAGGCAACTGTTCCGTCCTGGGGGGCTAAAATTTCGTTTTCCATCTTCATAGCTTCTAAAATTACAAGTACCTGCCCTTTTTTAACAGAATCACCTGGTTTAACATTAACTGAAAGTATAGTTCCAGGCATTGGAGCATTAACTTTAACTGCACCGCCACCGGCTTTAGCTGCCTTTTGAGGAGCAGGTGGTTTTGGAGCAGGTGCAGGAGCAGCAGCCGGCTCACTTACTGTTACTGCCGGACCTGAAGGAGAAGCCCCGTTCTTTATTTCTTCCACCTCAACTTCATATTGCTGGCCGTTAACTTTTATCAAAAACTTTTTCATATTTATCCTCCTTAAAAATTTTAAACATAATGTTAAATTTATCACATTTAAAGATAATTATAAGCACAAGTATAAATTAAATAAAGAGAATTATAAAGGTATATTCCCATGTTTTTTTGCAGGTCTTCTTTCCCTCTTGCCTGCAAGCATTTCCAACGCACTAATTATACGGATTCTTGTAGATTCAGGCTCGATAACATCATCAACATAACCTCTTGCCGCTGCAATATATGGATTGGAGAATTTCTCCTTGTATTCGTTAATTAGCTTGTTTCTTGTAGCAACCGGGTCATCAGAATTTCCAATTTCTTTTCTAAAAATAATATTAGCGGCACCTTCAGGACCCATTACTGCTATTTCTGCAGTGGGCCATGCAAAAACCATATCAGCACCTAAATGTTTGCTGTTCATGGCTATATATGCACCGCCATATGCTTTTCTGAGAATAACATTTATTTTAGGCACTGTAGCTTCTGCAAAAGCATATAATAATTTAGCACCGTGTCTTATAATCCCACTGTGTTCCTGGTTTACACCCGGCAAATATCCCGGTACATCTGTAAAGCTAACTATAGGTATGTTAAAAGAATCACAAAATCTTACAAATCTTGCTGCCTTATCTGATGAATCCACATCTAAAACCCCTGCTAAAAATCTCGGCTGGTTTGCCACTATTCCTATAGTTTTGCCGTTCATTCTTCCAAAACCCACTATGATATTTTTTGCGAAATGCTCTTGTACTTCAAAGAAATCCCCGTTATCAACTACAGAAGTGATTATTTCCATAGCATCATAGGGCTTATTTGAGTCATCCGGAATTATATCAATGAGATTATCAGCTATTCTGTTTACATCATCATTGGTTTCTAAGTAAGGTACATCTGATAAATTATTATCCGGGAGGAAGCTTATTAATTTTCTAATTTTTTCTATGCATTCGTCTTCATTTTCACTCTTAAAGTGAGCAACACCGCTTTTTGAATTGTGGGCATCTGCACCGCCAAGTTCATTAAAGGTCACATCTTCCCCTGTAACTGCTTTAATTACTTGTGGACCGGTTATAAACATCTGGCTTGTGTTTTCAACCATAAAAACAAAGTCTGTAATGGCCGGAGAATATACCGCCCCTCCTGCACAAGGACCCATTATTACAGAAATCTGGGGAATTACTCCTGAAGCGTGGGTGTTTCTGGTGAATATCTCACCAAAACCCTTTAATGCATCAATACCCTCTTCAATTCTTGCACCGCCTGAGTCATTTATGCTTATAAAAGGTGCGCCTGTTTTAATTGCCATGTCCATGACATTTGTAATTTTTTTAGCGTGCATTTCTCCCAATGACCCGCCAATAACAGTAAAATCCTGGGAAGATACAAAAACAAGCCTACCATTAATAGAACCATATCCAGTCACTACGCCATCGCCGGGTACTTTCTTTTTCTGCATATCAAAATCAATACTTCTTGTCTCGGCAAATGCATTTAATTCAACAAAACTATTTTCGTCTAATAAAGCATTTATCCTTTCCCTGGCAGTTTTCTTGCCGGCTTCATGCTGTTTTTTAATTTTTTCTTCTCCTCCCCCAAGGTTTACTTGAGACCTCTTTTCGTTCAAAAGGGCCATTCTGCTTTGGTTATCCATTTTATGCTCCACCTCATGTTTTTTATTTATAGTTTTTAATCTAAATTTACCATTTCAAATGTAAAATAATTTGAAATACAAAAAAATAATTTCCTTAAATACCCTATTATATTTTAATTGCAATTGCTACATAGATATATTATAATAAAGACACCTATCCTAGATTATAATACTATATGAAATTACTTGCAAGTTAAATCAAGATGATTTTGAAAATTTATAATTTTTCTTATGATAAATTTTTCTTATTAATGTAGAATTGAAAAACTTCCGATACATATACCGAATACCACTTTTTTTACCTAGTGCTGTTTTTGCAACCTGGCTTAAAATAATATATTTTCTAAGGGTGATTTATTTTGAGAAAAATCAAACCCGAGCAAAATAGGGGTATAACTTTTTGTAAAGTATCCATCGATAATGATGCAACATGGATTCATGGCATAATAACTTATATAAACTTGGAAAAAAAAATTGCCGAGATATTTCTTTCTGCCCGTTATTTCAAAAATCATTTAAAGGAAGGTCAAAAAATACTTATAAAATCTTTTGATAACAATAACGAAACTTTATTTTCCGCAAGCATCACCAAAAAGGTAATTTCCATAAGAAAGCAGGCAATAACCGTCAATATAGACAAGGTAATGAGCTATCACAACAAACGTAGGTTTGAAAGATTTTATTTAAACTATCCTTGTAAAATTACTTACGGGGATAAGGAATATATAGCCATACTTTCCGATATCAGTTTAGGAGGCGGGATGCTTTTTACAGATGCGGAAATTGATGACCATTCAATAGTATGCATCAGTATATTTATATCAGCAACATTAACCATTAATTTTATAGGAAAAACAGTTAGAAAAGAAAGTGCAGGAAACAGTGAACTGACATATGGTATAGAAATACTGGAAATTGACGAAGAAAATAATGTTCTTTTAGCTGAGCTAATCAATTTCCTTGAAGAAGAAAAAAATAATATTGCACACGAATGGAGAATTTTTAATATGTTAAAGTATTCCATCTACACCATATCTGTGATTTTTATATTTGTTGTTATTTTCTTCTTTTTCACAAATGAAGCTCTATAGCTTTTCAATGCATACAAGTATAGGAGGACAATTCCGCTGGTTTATAAACTCTGTTTTCATCACGGCAAATTTTTTTTGGTCAACGGTTTTTAAAAAGTCTAAAACTTTTTCTTTCTCTTCTGTCCCATTGTCCTTTCCATAATAAATTACTATTGTAATAATGCCTCCTGTAACTAAAAGTTCCATGGATTTTTCTATTGCAGAAATTGTGGTATCTGCCTTTGTGGATACACTGTGGTCACTTCCCGGAAGATAGCCTAAGTTGAACATTACAGCCTTTATATTTTCGTTTACGTAATTACCCATGTTTTCATGACCGTCTTTTATAAGGGTTACTCTTTCTGAAAGCTTTAGTTCTTCTAACTTTCCGGCTGTATTTTCTATAGCTGCATCTTGTATGTCAAAGCCAAAAACCCTTCCCCTCTCCCCTACAAGCTGTGCTAAAAACACTGTATCGTTGCCGTTGCCGCAGGTGGCATCAACAACAATATCTCCTTCATTAACATAACCTTTTATATACTCGTGGGATTGTTTTAGAGAATTTTTAATTATTTTCATAATCACTCACCATAAGTATTACATCTCTTATTATTTTAGCAGCAAAAATGGCTGTCCTGTCTGATAAATCGTAAGGAGGTGAAACCTCTACAATATCAAACCCTACAATGTTTAAATCCTTTAAAAGCCCCATGGATTTTATAAGTTCATTTGAGCTTATGCCGCCGGGCTCCGGTGTGCCGGTCCCATTTGCATATGCCGGGTCTAAAACATCTATATCAAGGGTTACATATATTGGCTTGTCTTTAAATTTATCAATTACAGCCTTTAGGGGTTCATACACCTCTAAGGTAAACATGTTGGTATTTAAAGAAGCAAACTTAAATTCCTCTTTTGTACCTGATCTTATTCCAAACTGATATATATTTTTAGATGGCATAAAATCAATTACACGCCTTATTGCAGAAGCATGGGACAGTGGGCAGCCTAAATAATCCTCCCTTAAGTCTGCATGGGCGTCAAAGTGTATCAACACCAGTTCATCTTTGTACTTTTCGTAAACTTTTTTTATAATGGGTACGCTTATAAGGTGTTCGCCTCCAATAAAAAGTGGAAACTTGCCGTCCTTTAAAATTTCCCCCGCTGCCTCTTCAATTATTTCAAGGCTTTTTTCCGGATTTCCAATAGGAAGGTCCAAGTCGCCTGCATCAAAAAAGGAAGCATCTTCTAATGACTTGTCCATATATATACTGTATTCTTCAATGCCAATTGACACTTCCCTTATTTTTTGAGGTCCAAATCGTGTACCAGGTTTAAAGCTACATGTAAAGTCCATTGGTACACCAACTAAAATTATTGAAGACTCTGTATAGTTATCAGAACTTCCCATAAATCTTAAAGGAACAGTAAGTTTTCCGCTTTTTAAACTCATATAATTCTCCTTTATTCACAGATTATGTTCATATTTAAAAACTTTTGTTTGTATTTAATGATTCTTGTTTTAATACTTCTTGTTGTATTTAATATTATTTTGTTTATATTTATTTTACATTTATAAATAATGATTTTTTATTATTTAATAATGTCTGATACAAATTTTGGCAGTGCAAAAACTGCTTTGTGTATTTGAGGGCAGTAATATTTTGTATCTAATTTTGGTATACTGTCTAAATCTGTTTCTAACGGGTCATATTTTTTAGAACCCATTGTAAAACTCCAATAACCACTTGGATAAGTAGGTATTGCACATGTATAAAGCCTTGCTATAGGAAATATTGATTCTACATTTTTAAATGCATTTCTAATTAGATCTTTATGAAAAAAAGGTGATTCAGTTTGAGCAACAAATATTCCGTCTTCTTTTAGACATTCATATATGGCTTTATAAAATTCCTTTGAAAAAAGTCCTACAGCAGGACCTACCGGGTCAGTTGAGTCAATCATTATTACATCAAATTCGTTTTTATGCTGGTTTACATATTTTATCCCGTCATCAACAATGACCTCTACCTTCTCGTCAGTTAAGGCACAGCTTATTTCAGGCAAATATTCCTTTGCAATTTCAATTACTCGTCCGTCTATTTCGCAAAGCACTGCTTTTTCGATGGTAGGATGCTTAATGATTTCCCTGATTGCCCCTCCGTCCCCTCCGCCAATTACAAGGGCTTTTTTAGGATTTTTATGAGTAGCCAAAGGAACATGTGATATCATTTCATGATAAACAAATTCATCCTCTATTGTAGTTTGCACAGTTCCGTCTAAAACAAGCATCTTGCCAAATTGCTCTGTATCAATCAATGCAATGTCCTGATACTGTGTTTTTTCAGTGTGGTATGTTTGTTTAACTTTGCATGTTATTCCTACATTTTTTGTTTGATATTCTGTATACCAAAGCTCCATTAAAATTCACTCCTTGTGATGGATTAAACCAATATTTATAGGCATTATTAATTAGCCATTAATATTTTAATCCCCAAAACATGTCTTGTCAATAAAATGTACTTCCCAGATTATTAAAATAATGCATCCAACCAGGTAGCAAAAAATATCTTTTATATCAAAGGTAGCTCCAACAATAGTGGACAGTACTTTATTACCTTGTATATTTAAAATTTCTACAATATTTAAGTACTGCAAAATCTCTACCATTACAGAAAAGATAAAAATATATAGGGGTAAAAATTTTATTGGCTTTCTTATAAAAGATTTTATAAAGGTGTATAGCAAAATAACAACCAGTATATCCCCTACATACGGTCTTATGATATTATCTCTTATAAAAAGGGCAATTATTATTTCTATAGTTAAAAAAATAAAAAAAGCTGCCAAATATCTTTTATTTATTCCCATTTTTTAATCACCTCACCATATACATCAATAAAAATAGAAACAAAATAACTCCTAAAATTGTTAATATGAAAGATATTATATCACATTTATTTCTTTTTGGATTCCGATGGTTCAGCCTGGAATGCTAAACCATTTCTATGTCAAATCAAAATTAATATATTATCCTAAAATCTTTCTCATTTAAAATCCTGTCAATTAAGTCTTCACATTTAAAAGACTCATATCTTTGCTGTATATCATATTCACCGACAAAAAATACATTAATATTTCCTTTATAAGCTGCTTTCATAATTTCAATCATATCATTCCTGTTAGTCAGCACGTTATCCCTGTACATTTTATATACCAATGCCGCTGTCGTCAGCTGATATGGTTCTCTTCTTCCGTGATGTTTTAAAATATAATCATTAACACTTATTATCTGTGGTTTTATCCGCATATCATCACTTATCAAAAAATAGCGTCCTAAAGGAATTCTTGTCAGCACTATTATGCATATAAGAATTAATTCCTCTGCAATACTGTCCCCTTTTCTTTTTAAAGTCCTGGCATACCGGAAGAAAGTGCTGAACAACTCCCTATTTCCCGGGTTTGTACTTTTAAGCTTAACAGACATATGCTTGTCCATACTTTCAATAATTTCACTTGTTTTTGTTTTGTATCTGCATACCTCTTTAACGGCATACCCAAGCAGTCTATTAGCTTCTTCAGTACTGATATTTAAAGCATCCTTTAAACAATTATAAATTACTTCTTCGTCAAAAAGAACGACTTTAAAGCCACTGCTGTTAAGTTCGCTGAAATATTGAATCTGAACGGGATGCAACTCAAATGAATTGGCAGTAAGTTCCATTAATGCCGTCCGGGATACAATTATTACATCCCCCTTGCTCTTCAAATAATTAATAATGGCCTGCCTGTTAGATGAATTTGAATGATGCAGAATAGAACAAGTATCATAAAAAAAATACCTGTGTGCCTTCGAAATAGTATCAACAACTTCCTCTTTTTTATATATCATATAATTTTTAAAGGAGCTGAAATTTAAAGGTGTTTCCTGATATTTCTTGCCCATACTAATCTTTTTTCCTTATGTCGGAATATATTTTTTTTATTCCTTCAACAATTCGGTTATAATTGTATTCAGACAGTAGTTGCTTCTCTATTAAATCAGCTCCTTCAGTTTTTATCATTTCCAATATAAAAGGCATTTCATCTTTGTAAGTTGGTTCAAGTATATCCCGGTCCAGCCACAAAGAATCAAATAATTCCCTGATTTGATTGTCCCCATATTCCAATATTTCTTTTACATCTTCTATCCTTTCCAATATCTCTAATTCATAAAGGCGTATTAAAACAGCAACAAAGGGAGAACTAAAATAATTCATAAGTTTTGCAACTATTTTTTCAATATCTTTATTATCATCCTTATATAATTCATACATTTTTTTAAACTCTAATTCCGGCATCAACAAGTTTGCCGCAAAAAGGTTTGCCTTGCGCTCATTATCATTGGAATCATAATCCTGATTAAAATGAACCTCTCTTTTTTCATTAATGTAGTCCGGCACTCCGCAAATAATATGGTATATATCATGACAAAAAGAAAAATACATTTTGTTCCTTGGTTGGCTTGAATTAAGCAACATATATTTACTGTAGCCTGTATCTAAAAAAACAGCCCCAAAATCACTGTCAGCCATCGGAACCTGGAAAACCAACACATCCAGTTTTTCTCCAATTTCTTTTATTATTTTGGGTATATCTCCATCCCACCGGACCCTGTCTTGGAAAACTTTCAGCGTCTCTTTGACACTGCCGGCATATGCCCTGTTTTTAATAACAATTTCTTTAAATCTGCTAAAATTCATAATCCCAAACCTCTAAAGCCTCTTTTTGCATTTTTTTGCGAATTCCAATAATTGCATCTATATGCTCTAATAAATCAAAAACCTGATTGGCTAACCTTTCTTTGTTTTCATCTGCAGTTCCCATATAAAACGCTATTGAAGCTGAATCTTTATAATCAGGAGCCAGCAAATCCAATTTTTCCTGCAAAAAGTATTTTATATCCTTATCCAAAGCATCAGATATAGAATGCATATCTTCATAGGTAATCGGCTGAACACTATTAAGAATTCTGGATAATTTATTCTTTTCAATTCCTGCACGTTTTGCTATAAATGATTGTTTTATTTTATAATGGCTAATATACTTATTTAAATTTTGTACAAATAAATTTTGTGCAGCATCAACCATTTTAATTCCTCCCTTCGTATATATTGTATCATATTTTGATATGTTTATTCAATACAGGTAAAAAAACAGATTAAATTATATAAATAACCTATTAGCAATTTAATTTTATATTATAATATGATATAAATTAGATATTATCGAATCAGTCCTGACTTTTCTTTTTTTCTATTTCTTTGTAATAATCTTTGAACCGATATTTATCGTTCCTTCTTTAAATACTTTTTCAACATATATCTTTCACGTATTTTATGATAAGATGAATTAAGTGTTCCGAAATCCATACGGCGTCTAAAATATTGCATATAATAAACCTGTTTTAGATTCATCAATACTTGCAGATTTATAACCATCAGGTGAGGGAGAAAATTCAAATAAGTTACCAACTTTAATATATTCCTCCCTTTAAAAAGCAGTTATAGTAATTGAACTAATTACTATAAACAGGCTCAAAAATACTAACACAAACTGATTTCTTGACAGTTTCAAGGACAGTTTCTTAAATTTTATTATTGTAAATTACATAATGAAAAGCAACAATACAAGCTCCGGATACCTTTATAATGACTGTAAAAAAACAGCAGCTAATAAATTAATAACCAACAATTTTTTCATTATTTCTTTTCCTTTTTAAATTGGTTTTTTAAAACTTTATTTTATAACAAGGGAATGTCCCTCCTGTGAAGGATTAACTTCTACAATAATATTTTCACTGTCCACAAATATATCCCATCCTTTATGTAGTTTTGATGCCGGAAAAATATTTAAAGTAAATTTTTGCCTTATATATGGTCTATTATATTCATGACACTTTTCATATAAATTAGCTAATAATATTTCAACATCAAGACTTTCATCAGTAATGAATTTTAATTCATAGTCCTCTGTATCCATCATATAAAAGCGTATACCGGATTCAATGCGGCTGGCAACATAGTAATCATATGAAAATCTCTCTCGTTCTATCATATGGTTTAAACGCACTATAATTGAAATAATAAAAATTCCTAAAAAAACAGTTGTAAAACTAATAAATATTTTTTTTACATATAACTTTCTTTTTTCAAAATTAAAATTATTAACTTTAAACAAAAATTTTATAAATTGAAATAAAAATATTAAAAATACAGGAGATAAAATAATCCCAATAACAGACAAATCAAAATAATCAGGTGGAATTCCTACTCGTTGAAAGTCTATAATCCCCATTTGATAGTTTAAATAAATTAAAACTGATACAAGGAAAATGCCTGAAAAAATTGATACAATGCTAACTAATATATTTTTCACAGAAATATTTCTTTTTTCCGTTCTTACACCAGTTCCAATAATTCCAAACGCAAATCCTATAGTTTGAATTAAAAATAATCCAAATACAGGAGATACAATTATCCAAAATTTTGATAAGTAATGATAATCAAATGATAAACTGTGTGAATGTTTATGCATTAAAACAACCAGAATTCCTAAAAAAACAGTCACAACACTTATTAATATCCCTTTTTTAGACAACTCTCTTTTTTTTGAACTTAAGCCCATAACCCCAAATATAATTCCCAAAATTTGAAACAAAAACATAGGCGACAGAATAACGCCTATGTTTGATAAAACAAAAGATATTATTGCATATTTATTTTTTTTTTTGATTACCTGTAATGCCTATAGAATAATTATCATATTTTTCTATTCTAAATTCCTCCACAGCATTTATCTCCTTTTTTTAGTTTGATAACATAATAATACCTTCTGTCTGTATTATAGTCTATATAATGTTTAGAATTATCTTCAGGTTCTTTTCCATGTTCTAAAATATCCCCTTTATAGCCGGCTTTTGATGACCAATTTCCATCTTTATCTTCCCTATAAAAATGATAATCCACCGTTCCGTATTTATCCCTTTTATCCCTAAAAACAGACATTATCCTGAATGCTCCAAGAGGAATAGGGTCATCTTTTTTATCCATTTCCCTGATAATCCATCCCACAGCCATTCCATCTGCAATAACAGAATTTACAAATTCATCTATATAGCCGTCAATATAACCATGTAAGTAATATATTTCTCTATCTTTTTCCGAGTAATCTTTAAGATATCCTTTACTTTTAAGATATCTATCTGCTATCTCTGCCGGGTCAGCACCACCTTCTTCAAATTCAGTACCGTCATGAAAGGTGTATAAACCAAGTGCATATGTATAGCAGTTTTGTTTTATAGAAGAAGCATCAGCTATTTTTTTGTTTTTCCCACTTACATCATAAACTACCCTTTTTTCTAAAGCAAATTCATTAGGACTTCCTCTAAAATGTACGGGAACTTCAACTTTCTGTTTTTAAATATTTTGAGCCGTTGACCCATCTTATTCATTCTTTATTACACGCACTACACAGAAAAGACTGGTTCTAAAAAGCGGATCAAACATAGGCTGTGCAGCTATAATAGCCACCCCTTCTTTTTGTGCTGTAATTACGCCGTCTTTTACTTTCACCACATTTTCATCACTTGTTGACCAGTAAATTGAATCTTTATATACCTCAACAGGAATAATTTCCAACGGCACCGCTGGCACTATAAGAAACACCTTCAAGGATAAAAGGCTTTGAACTTTCTTTTACAGCTTCTTCAAGGTTAATATAACCGTCACTATTGACATCACCATATTTTACTTCTTCATTAGTTCCATATACTTTTGAAACTGTGAAATTAAAAAGAAGTGTAAAAAGCAGGCATAATAAAGTAATAACACTTAGCCTTTTTTTTAAAATTAATCATTTATACAACCCCCTAAACTTTATTTTTTTATTAACACCTTAAAACTCCAGAACTTGAATTCAAAATAATACAAAGAATGTAAATAAAATACTATAATTAAATTAATAATGAGTACATAAATAATAGTTTAATTAGTAATGAACACATAAATAATAATTAGAATAAATAATAATTGCAAAAATAATAATCACATAAGCAATGAATACATAAATAAAGAACACATAAGTAAAAAATTAAAATGTTAGCAATATAAACATTAATTAAATAAAAATATGTATTTTTATTTAATTATTCTACCATTTACATCAACATTTATCAAGTGATCTTCTGAAAGATTATTTAGTTTAAAAAACATATCTAATTACAATAACATACCTATTATATTATTATTAAAAACTCAAATAATAATTGTGAATCCTAAAAAAATGGAGGAAATCAGTATGAATAAATGTCAAAAAATACAGTGCTCAGTTTCAAGCTGTATGTTTAACGAATTTAGTGAAAACTTGTGTAACCTGGATGCTATACAGGTAAGTGCCGGTGCAAATTCAGACAGTGGCGCCCCTTATGATGAAACACTTTGTGCAAGCTACAAACCTAAGAAAAATAAGAAGTAATTATTAAAACCTGTAGAAAAGACTTGCAATAATTTATAACACAACTTCAATAAAATCATGACAAAATAAATATAAGGTTCTTGTAACGCTTATTACAAGAACCTTCACTCTAATAACTTAGAAATTTCATTCTTATTAAGCTTTCTCCACTTACCCTCTGGTAAATCCCCTAAACTAAGATGTCCAAAACCAACTCTTTTAAGTTCTAAAACAGGATGTCCTATGTTTTTACACATTTTCCTGACTTGTCTGTTTTTGCCCTCATATATGGTTATTTCAACAGTAGAAGTATTTTTAAAACTTTTGATTATTTTAAGTTTTGCGGGTGCTGTAACGTAATCTTCTATTTCTATGCCTTTTTCAAACTTCTCTATTTTTTCCTTAGAAGGAATCCCCTTTATCACTGCCCTGTAAACTTTCTTTATTTTAAACTTAGGATGGGTGAGTCTGTATGTAAGACTTCCATCGTTGGTTAAAATTAATAGACCTGATGTATCGTAATCAAGCCTCCCGACAGGAAAAATCCTCTCAGGTACATCCACCAAATCAATAACCGTTGGTCTTTGAAACTGGTCCTTTACAGTGGTCACATATCCAACCGGTTTATTTAATAAAATATAAACCTTATCCTCTTTTCTCTTTAGTCTTTTGCCGTCAAAACATACTATGTCATTATAATCTACTTTTGTCCCTAATTCAGTGACCACAGTGCCATTTACCGAAATCCTGCCTTGCAAAATAAGCTCTTCTGCTTTTCTTCTTGAAGCAACCCCACAATCAGCTAAATATTTCTGCAGCCGTATTTTTTTATATTTCACTTTTCACATCCCACTTCCAAATCATCATCCTACCCTACATTATACTACTGCAGACAATAAATACACAAGCATTAAACTTCTTCATCATCAAGTTCTTTAATGGTTCTTCTCACCTTAATTTTTTTCTTTATTGACTGGTTTGCCTTTTCTATAATATCAGGTACCATATCAAGTATTTTTTCCAAAGAAGAATTTATTGTAACAGGTAAAAGCCTTATCTGACCTTGACCTACAACCATAAAAGCAACAGGATTTATACTAACCCCGGCACCGCTGCCGCCTGCAAAGGGGTATTTAGAAGAAGTTCCTCCACTTGTTTCCCCTTCATCATCAGAACTTTCCCCGGTATTTGCACTACAGCAGGAATTGTATTCCCCGCCCCCTGCTGCAAACCCGAAGGATACCTTTGAGACCGGAATTATTACAGTCCCGTCAGGAGCCTGAACAGCATCTCCTACAATAGTGTTGACATCCACCATATCCTTTATGCTTTCCATGGCTGTTGTCATCAAGCCTTCAATAGGATGTTGCTCCACAATAATCACCGCCTTTTGTTATTATCCTAATACTTTTTTAAACATTTTAGCCACTAACACATTTTTCAGCCTTAAATAAAGCACGCTTGTTTTTTGTAAAATGTGTTAAAATCATAAATCCTATAACAATAATATAGACAATTCTAATATTAAATATACAGTATAATTCTAAATTTATATTTTTTTCTGTATAATTTGGTTTTATAACCACTTGCTTTTTTTCTACTTTCATAAACCGGTGTAAAAAAGAGATAATTATGCCGCAAAAAGTCCATAAAAGCCCAGTTAATATAGAGGTGTGACAAGCATTTCCTGTCCCGAAATTCATTTTGAAACTTAAATTTTTAAGTGTTATTTTACATTTTAAAAAATTTTGTATTCTTTTTATAAGTGAGCAGTGCTTTAAATAAAAAACCCTTCCCCTCTCAATCCTATGCATAATACTTGTATACTTTATGTATTTTTCACGCTTTTTTTCATCTTTTTCTTTTTTCAGTCTATAAAAAATACCCTTCTTTTCAGTATCAATCTTTGGAATTTCATATTTGTACTTTATTAAGCCTTTATACATAAAAAAAGACAATATAAAGATTTCATCTTTGGATTTTCTTTTGTACTCAATTACAATATTTATTTTGGATAATAATATAATTATTAATAACATAATTACTGCTAAGGCAGTTAAAATAATAATAAAAAAAAACCGGGTCATTATATCACCTCAATTAGGTATTTTTCCCCAAAAATAAAAAAATACACTTATTTAGTGTATTTTTTTAGTAAAATTTTCTTTATTCTTGTGTATTTACCTTCTGTCTTTACTTATTGACTTACTTTTCATTTTCATCTTTATTTTCTCTATCATCTTTATTTCCTTGTTCATCGGTATTTACTTGTTCATTTACACTTGTATTTGGATTTGCATTTACTTGTACATCTTCGTAAGTTTGTTCAGCATCCTTTTGTTTTATTTCATTAAATTCAAATATTGGAAGATCTGAATCTGATTTAAACCCAAAACACCTGAAAAACTCTTCAGTAGTTTCATAAAGAAGGGGTCTTCCTGGGGCATCAAGCCTTCCACATTCCCTTATTAGATTTTTTTCTAAAAGTTTTTCAATTGAGCTGTCTGAATTAACCCCTCTGATTTTTTCTATTCTTGCCTTTGTAATAGGTCTGTTAAAGGCTATAATTGCAAGGGTTTCAAGGGCCGCCTGAGATAAACCGCTTTTTTGGCGGGGTTCAAACAGTATTTTTATATATTGGTACAACTCAGGCTTTGAACACATTTGATAACCTTTGTTTATTTCTCTTATGGTTATCCCTCGGGAAGGGTCGCTGTCATAGTTAACAATCATATTATTTAAAACAAGCCTGGCTGTTTTTTTATCTGTACCAATAACCTCACAGATTTTTTCAATAGAAACCCTGTCCCCTGCTGCAAAAAGAAGCCCTTCTATAATCTGCTGGTATTTTTTTAAATTCATAATGTCAGATCCCCTCCGGCTTTAGTTTTCCGCCGCTATCTTTTCATCATTAATATCTTCAAGGTCAGTACCCTCACGTCTGTAGACAAAAATTTCAGAAAAATTTTTATTTTGTTTAATGATTAATTTTTTTAATTTTGCAAGTTCTAATATAGCCAAAAACCCGGTTACAATTTCAAGTTTTGATTTTGTTTTAGCTGAAAATACATCAGAAAATTTAAAAAAAGTTCTGTTTAGGAGCGTCCTTACAACTTCACGTATTTTACTTTTTAAAGATACCTTTTCACGCTGCAGTATCTGTGTCATGTTTTTTGTGTTTTTATTCCTTTTCTTCTCATTCCGCTCCATCAGCTCAATATAAACCCTGGTAAGCTCATCATATGAAAGCTCTATAGGCTGGTCTTCCTCTTTTATATCTATTTCTTCTGGTGGTTTATAATATATTTTCCTGTATTCTTCTTCACGAGCCCTTAAAATTTCAGAAAACTTTTTATATTTCCTATACTCTGCAAGCCTTAATATAAGCTCTTCCCTTGGGTCTACCTGTTCTTCCCCCTCTTCTTTTTTAGGATTAGGAAGAAGTAGTTTTGATTTTATGTGAAGCAATGTTGCTGCCATTACCAAAAATTCACTGGCAATTTCCAAATCCATTTCCTGCATTTTAAAAAGGTAGTCCATATATTGATCGGTTATTTCATCTATGGGAATATCATATATGTCAATTTTATTTTTTTCTATAAGATGAAATAACAAATCCAATGGTCCCTCAAAATTTTGAATTTTTATTGTACAGGCATTTGATAAAACACTCTCCACAAAATACACCACCAATTAATATGAGAATTAACATAAATAAAAGCTAATCTTAAAAATTAACCTAAAAAACCTTAAATGAATCGTAAAATAAGTCATAAATAAATTTTGTTTTAAATAAGTTATGTTTTAAATAAAATCTATTTTCATTGCCCTTCTAACTTCTTCCATTGTTTTTTGGGAAACTTCTTTGGCTTTTTTGTTTCCCATACAAATTACTTCTTTTATCATATCAGGTTTCTTTAAAATATCCTGCCTTCTTTCATAAATAGGACCTAAATACTCAATCATTTTATCAGCCAGCTTCTTTTTACACTGAACACATCCTATTTTACCGCCTCTGCACTGTTCTTCTATTTCAGGAACTTCACTTTCATTAAAAATTTTGTGGAATGAAAAAACCGTACAAACTTCCGGATGTCCCGGGTCATCTTTTCTTATTCTTGCAGGGTCTGTAACCATTGTTTTAACCTTACGCCTGATTTCATCAGGGCTGTCTGACAAAGCTATTGTGTTGTTATAGCTTTTGCTCATTTTTCTTCCGTCAGTTCCCGGAAGTACCTTAGCTTTTGTTAAAATAGCTTCAGGCTCCGGAAAAACCTCACCATACATGTGGTTAAAGCGTCTTGCTATTTCCCGTGTAAGTTCTAAGTGGGGCAGCTGGTCCTCCCCTACCGGTACATAGTCCGCCTTATATATTAATATATCTGCAGCCTGAAGGCATGGATATCCCAAAAAGCCATAGGTGGTTATATTCTTGTCCTTCATTTGATTCAGCTGATCTTTGTAAGTTGGACAGCGGTACAGCCATGACAAAGGTGTTGTCATGGAAAAAAGCAGATGCAGCTCTGCATGCTCAAGCACCGATGACTGAAGGAATATAACACATTTTTCCGGGTCAAGGCCTGCGCTTATCCAGTCCACAACAAGGTCATTTATATTTTTTTTGACTTGTGTTGTATCTTCATATCCTGTTGTAAGGGCATGCCAGTCTGCTACAAAAAAATAACAATTATATTCATCCTGGAGTTTTACCCAATTTTCCAATGCTCCAAAATAATTGCCAAGATGCAGTGCCCCTGTTGGTCTCATGCCACTTAAGATTGTACCTTTTTTCACAAATAATTCACTCTCCTAAGTAAAATTTATCTATTTTTTAAAATATTTTCTAATATATAAATTTTATAATATTATAAAATATAATTAATTTGTAATTCATTTAGTTTTACTTTTATAAGCTATTTATACACTTTTATAAGCCTTTTATGTGCAAATTTTACATTTATAAATTTTATTTTATAGTGTTATACAAAATAAATTATAACTTTTTTTTTATTCAAAGTCCAATTAAATATATGTAGACATTTTTATTATATATGTTATAATTTTCCTTCAAGCAATCAGGTTTTTAAGCGGTTCCAAAATAAAAAATATAAAATTTGAAACATGTTCATAGGCCAGAGTAAGTATTGTGTTCAGTACACCCGTCATAATTAAAATAATAAAAACTATAAAAGTTGCATACTGGTTTTGTATAAATTTAAAATAATAATGCTGTGGCAAAAAGAATGCTAATATTTTTGAACCGTCTAATGGCGGAAAAGGCAAAAGATTAAAAACAGTCAGGACTATATTTAAATTTAGGCCTATTAAACCAAAATTTGTGATTATAACCAAAGGGTCTGTAGAATTAAAATCAGGAGAAACATCAAACTTCAATACAAAAAATAAGAATGTAAAAGCAAAAATAATTGCTAATATAAAATTAGATAATGGTCCTGCCAGGCTAACCAACGCAGTTCCAGTTTTACGGTTTTTAAAATTTGATGGGTTAAAAGGTACAGGTTTTGCCCAGCCAAACCCTGCCATAAACAACAAAATAGTTCCAACCGGGTCCAAATGCTTCATTGGGTTTATGGTAATCCTGCCTAAATCTTTCCCTGTACTGTCGCCCAGATAGTATGCTGCAAGAGCGTGAGCAGATTCATGTATGGAAATAGAAAATGAAAAAACAATAAAATAATATAAAGCCGCAGCTATCCCTAAATTAAGAATATACATAATTTCACTCTCCCTTTAAAACTATTTTACAATAACTTTTAAATTTCCGAAAGCAATTTTTTAACAAATTCCACCTCATCTTCTAATGTTTCTAAATTTCCATTTAGTTTTTCTTTCAATATTTCATCTAATATCCTTTTATATCTTGAACCAGGCTCGATACCCATTTCTTTTAATTTATTGCCTGTAATGTTAAGCTTTATGTTTTTTTGTTTGTTAATATATTCCAGTGATTTATTGTAAAAATCCTCATTGTTAAATATCAATGTTAAAACATACAGACATTCAAGGGAAAGATTTTTAAAAATATTATAAGCCTGATAATTGTCTATATTTCTTATATCTACTGTCTTTAAAGTGTCTTTAGCTTTTATAAATCTTTTTATTTCACATCTTGTTTCCTTTTTAAGCCTCATTCTTTCCATTAAAGCCGTTATTTTATCATATTTCATATTAGAATAAAGCACTAAAAGACATAAGAGGATTTTATCAATATTTTTATAAGTATTCAAGTTATTTTTAAATTCATTAATTCTTTCAAAACACTTTTCAAAAAGATTTATAAGTTCATTGTTGTAATTGATTTCCGGATATATTTTTTCTAAAATCCCCAGTTCATGCATCCTTGCTACAATTTCCCATGGCTTTTTTTCTTTTAAAATGGCAAAGACCTCATGATTAATACGCTCAACACTCACTCTGGATAAAAAATTTGAAAAAACTGCATTTTTTAAAAATTCTTCTGTCCTTTTTTCAATTTTAAAACCATATCTTTTTTCAAATCTCACTGCCCTGATTATCCTGGTAGGGTCTTCAATAAAACTTAAATTGTGAAGAATTCTTATTTGTTTATTTTTAATGTCTTTTTTACCGCCGTAAAAATCAACCAGCTCACCAAAATATCCGCTGTTTAGCCTGATTGCCATGCTGTTTACTGTAAAATCCCTCCTGAAAAGGTCATCTTTTATAGTACCCCTTTCAACTGTAGGAAGTGCCCCGGGGTATTCATAGTATTCTTTTCTGGCGGTTACAACATCTATATAAAAATCATCATCTAATTTGACGGTTGCTGTCTGAAATTTTTCGTGTTTTGTAACTTTTCCTTTATGGCACTTAGAAAACTTCTTCGCAAAGGTATGCGCATCCCCCACTACAACCAAATCTATATCAAATGTGCTTTTTCCCAAAATTAAATCCCTTACAAATCCTCCTACAACATAAATGCTATATCCCAGCCCGTCAGCTATTTCCCCGGCACTGTAGAGTAAATTTTTTACTTTTAAGGGCATTGAGTCAATTTTATTTTTTAAATTATCGCCCTTTAAATCTAATTTATTATAAAGCATGGATATAACGTCAGAACGGGTAATTATTCCTGTAATTTCACCGTCTTTAATTACTAAAACCCTTCCTATATTACAGGCGGCAAAAATAGAGAGGATATCCTCTGTACTTGCATTTTCACTAACGGTAATGACATCTTTGGTCATATATTCTTTAACATGGAATTTTCCAAAGCCATGCATAAAAGCTTTTTCAACATCTCTTCTTGAAATGATTCCTGCAAGCTTTCCTCCTTCTAAAACAGGAAGGGCAGAATGACCATATCTTTGCAAGATTTCATTTGCTTCATCTATAGTTGTAGTATCAGTAATGGTCTTTACAGGAAAGCTCATAAATTCTTTTATTTCCAAAAACATCACTCCAAAAAAACAATTATCCTACATTATATCAGATAATATCCAAATCAGTCCATTAAAATTAAGATTTTTTTGAAAGAAGTTTTAAATAGAGTTTACTTTTAAAACAGCTTTTAAAAGTTATACTTTTATCCTCTCCCCTTTAGTTGTATAATAATAAGTTGTATAATAGTAAATTGTATAATAGTACATTGCTAGTAATTTTAAAGGGGATAGAAAATGAAGAAACAATCTATAGCAAAGGGTTTTATGCTTTTGACAGCAGCAAGCATGTTTGTAAAAGTGCTGTCTGTCTTATATATTCCTTTTTTAAGAGGTATTTTAGGTGATGAAGGCTATGGGGTATATGGAGCAGCCTATCAGGCTTACACATTTATATATGTAATAGCAAACTCAGGTATTCCTGTGGCAATATCAAAATCCATATCAGAACTTACCTATATGGGCAACTATAAAGATGCACTGAGGACTTTTAAGATAGCACGTTCTTATCTTATTGTCATAGGGGCAGTGCTGGCAACAGGTATGTTTGTGCTTGCAGGACCTATATCAAAGGTTTTGCATTTTGAAAAATCTTACCTTGCAATTTTAGCCCTCTCCCCTACAATTTTTATAACCGCTGTTGCATCAGCCTACAGGGGCTACTTTCAGGGAAGGGGCAATATGACATACACTGCTATTTCACAAGTGTTAGAGCAAATTACAAATGTAGCATTTACACTTATATTTGCTCTGCTTTTAATGAAATACGGAGTTGAAGCAGCTTGTGCAGGAGGAACTGTAGGGACTTCATTAGGGGCTTTAACTGCAATGATTTTTATGACTGCCATGTTCTATAAAAACAGAAATTCCATAATACCAAAAGACAAAGTGAGAAAGGATGTAAAAAGATACACTTATAAAGAATTGGCAAAAAGAATCATACACTACAGCGTACCTATAACAATATCTGTAGGCGCCACATATGCAGGAAACCTTGTGGACATGGCCAACACAAAAATAAGACTTATGGCCGGGGGGTATGCTGAAGAGGCGGCAACTATACTATATGGTTTTTTGACTAAATACCAGCAGTTAATGAATGTGCCTGTATCCATTGTGGCAGCCCTTGCCGCTGCTGTCTTGCCTTCTCTCTCAGGCTCTATGGCAGTAAATGATAAAGAAGAGTTTGAGAAAAAACTCCGGTATGCCCTAAGGCTTTGTATATTCGTAGTTGTTCCTTCAGCAGTTGGTTTTTCCATATTAAGTGGTCCAATTTATTCCTTTTTAAAGTTTGGCGGTGGCTATGAACTTATGAAATACGGTGCTGTTGTACTGGTATTTATGTCATTAGTGCAGATACAGACAACTATTTTACAAAGCGCCGGGCTTCTCTACACCGCTACAAGAAATGTTATTATAGGAATTATAGCAAAGATAGTTACAAATTACTTTTTAATTTCAATCCCCCGCATCAATATATACGGGGCTATAATAGGAAGTATAGTGGGCTTTTGTGTCCCCCTTATGTTAAATACAATTACAATTCAAAAACACTTGAAGGTTAAAATATATTTATTTAAAAACACTATAAAGCCCCTTTTTTCATCAATAACAATGGGGTTAATGGTTTTTGTTTTGTACAAACTTTCATATTTGTTTTTTAATCTTTTTATAGGAGAGTTCTTTTCAAATGTAATTGCCGTAATTATATCAGTAACTGCCGGTGTTGCAGTATACGGGCTTTCAATGATACTCTTTAAGGGGATTTCTAAAGATGATTTAATTGAAATGCCTGACAAGTTTAAAAATCTTATTCCGGCAAAAATATATGCAAGAATAACAAACTAAAAATAAAAGCAACGGAAAGAAGTGAGACGGGAAAATGAAACATTCAAAATTTTCAAGGATATTTTTAAAAATAAAAAATCATATAAGTACAATTTTGATAATTATATTTCTTTTATTGGCATCATTGGTAGATTATATAATTTTGTACGGGCAGAAAACCTCTGCTCTTATAATGCTGATTATTTCAGCTTGTATATTTTTTGCAGCCCAATCAAATTTTAAAATGGGAAAGAAGGCTGTTTTTGCTGTACTGGCAGTAAATTTGCCAATATTGATACTGTCAATAAAAACAAGAATATATATTTTCAATATATTGATGCTTTCATATACTCTGTGGTATATAATAACACCTTATGTTATTAAATTTAAAAGATTTTACAGCGTATTTCTTCCGGCATTATTGATATTATCTTATTTGATTCCTTTTTCCAATATGATGTTCACGCTGTTTCCCATCACCATGTACCCTTTTTACTTACTGGGATATAAATTTAAAAATGTGAAAGTAACCAAGGTAAGGTATGGCTATTTTATTTTAATCTTAAATATTTTTGCATCTTCTCTTGTAATGTTTTTATTCCTTCTAAAAACCAAACCGTATTTTGCTACAGGTGACTTAAGACTTGTAAATTTAAATTCACCTTATGAAACATCAGCTTATCATCCTTTTTGGGGAATACTTTTACTTTGGATTACAACAAGTATTTGCCTCTTTATAAAGTATTTTTTCAGAGAAAAAATAAATATAGATGAAGAAGTAAATCCCACATCAAATAAATTTGAAGAGATTTTTAAAAAATTATCCAGACAAGCATTTAACTTTTTAAGTTTTATATTATTTGCATGTGTTTTAATTTTTATAACTGAATACACCATAAGGGGGGATTTAAAAGATACCGTTACCACAGTTTTCAAGCCCTCTATAGTATTTAATTTAATCTTTATTTTAACAATTTACTTATGTCTTACAGCATTAATGGGAAGGGTATTGTCCTCAATAACCCTCTTTTTAATAACGGCTGTTTTGGTTGTGGCAAATTACGTAAAATTTAAATATTTTGATGAGCCCTTTTATCCTTGGGATACATATATTCTCAAAGAAGGTATTATTATATCAAAGGAATATGTGAATCTTCCTCTAATTCTTATCGGCATTTTAATATTTATAATTGCATTTATTATTCTTTTAATTTTTAACAAAAGAGTTCGCAGCTTTTTTAAACCAAAATTCATAAAAAAATTATGCCCTTTAGCTGCTTCCCTTCTTATAATAAACGGATTTATAATAAATACACCGGGACAGGTTTCAAAATTCTGGATAGTTAAATCGTGGTATATAGGGAAAGTGGAAATGCTTGCAAACGGGTTATTTGTGCAAAATTATATGTATTTAAAAAATTATGACAAGTATGTTTTAAGTGAACCTTCTGGATATTCCATGGAAAAAATTAAAGAAATAAATGACAGGCTCTCTAAAGAGTTTCCTAAAAGTACTAAATCAGATATAAAGCCTGATATAGTACTAATTATGTGTGAAAGCTTTTGGGATCCTACGGTATTAAAGGGCGTACATTTTAGTGAGGATATTATGAAAAATTTTAATAAATATAAAAAGGGGGAAATAGTCTCCCCTGCCATAGGCGGAGGAACTTCAAACGTTGAATTTGAAGCTTTAACCGGGCTTAGCACTTATTTTTTAGGTCCCGGGGTGCTGGCATACAATGTATACTTTAGAAGGGATACCCCTGGCATTGTCTCAGTTTTAAATGATAACGGATACAATACAATTGCAATTCATCCCTACAAGGCTGAAATGTATAACCGGGACAAGGTGTATAAATTTTTGGGCTTTGATGAATTTATTTCATTAGATAGTTTCAATGCTGATACTGATTTAAAGGGACCATATGTATCAGATGACAGGCTTATAGACAAAGTACTTGAAATTTTATCAAAAAAAGATGATGAACCAAAATTCATTTGGGTTCTTACAATGCAAAATCATGACCCTTATGTGGATAAATATGATAAATTAGAGGTGTCAGTAACATCGGACAAACTTAATGATGAAGAAAAAATCATTTTAAGCACATATGCAGAAGGGGTAAGGGATGGTGCAAATTCTTTAGATAAACTTATTAGCAAATTAGAAAACTCGTCAACTCCAACCCTTGTGTACTTTTTTGGCGACCACCTGCCAAGGATGGGCAGCTTAGAAAAAATGTACGAAATTTATGACCGCTTAAATCCTGAGGAAGACCCGTACAAAAGAGAATTCAGATACTATGTAACGCCATATGCATCCTGGTCCAACTTTAAAGAAACCACATCCTTCCACCTGCCAGTTTCTCCGGCTCATATAGCACTTGAAATATTAAAGGATTCGGGAGTTGAATACCCAAGCTATTTTAATATATTAGACGGGCTAAAAAAGGATCATGCCTTTTTGCACCAGATTTTAAGTAAGGATATAGATAGGGAAAACCAATATATAAAAGACTATGAAATGATTGAGTATGATTTAATTTTGGGAAATCAGTACTTAAAGGATTTTGAGTAATATTAGGAGTGTTTTTTTTTGGAAGAATTGTAGCTTGATGGGATAAAGCTTTTATATTCCCATCATTACTTTATTCCAATCAACTTCTACTCCAAGGGCTTCTGCTACTGCCCGTTACGGTACATAAGAACGGCCGTTGTATATAAGGGTATCCATTTCACTTCCGTCCATACCCTTAAAAGCATTATTAATAATTGCATCAACAACCTTCTCATTTATAGGAAATTTTAAAATTGTCATTTTTTCATTGAGTTATTTTATCAATTTCCGTTATTTCTTTTTAAAATTTGCCATGCAGAAAAACCTATTCCAGGCAGGGAACCCCAATCAAATATAAAAGCTACCCACCACAACCTGCGATACGGATTAGACGGGAAAATCAAAAAAGCCGCACAAATAAGGCATCCTGATAAAAACGGAATCCAGGAAGGAGCAGGCTTACGTTTAATATACCCCTGCCAAAAAACCATCCAATTTAAAATAAAAATCCAAAACCCGGGTACCTAAAATCAAAGAAATCAAATATTGCATATTTTTCACAACACAAATCCTCTCTTTGATAAACTACTCATTTATAATCTTATTTCTGTACACCAAATCTTCCCTAGCGGTAAAACCTCTTTTTTCCCAAAAGGAATTCCCAATTTGGTTATCTGAAAAAACAACCAGTGCCACTTTGTTAATCCCTTCTTTTTTCAGTGCATTCAAAGCCGCTTCAACTAAAGCACTTCCAACTCCGTTATTGCGTTCTTCCGGGGATACCGCAGCATGATAAATAAATCCCCGCCTTCCGTCATTCCCGCATAAAATTGTACCGATAATCTTATTATCTTTTTCGGCTACAAAACATGTTTTTGGATTTCGTTTTAAATATCTTTCAATCCCCTCTCTTGAGTCGTCCAAATCATTAAGTCCTATTCCCGGAGTATTCATCCACAAATTATATACACTGTCATAGTCATCAATTGTCATTTTTCTTATAATCATTTACCTTTCTCCTCCTGCTTTTCTGCCTCATTTACTAACATAATTTAAATTACTTACCAGTAAGTTTATGGGGTGTCTTGCTCACATAAAGGAAATTTAACCCATTCCCAATAATTCATAATTTCAATTTCGTAATTATCATTTTCTACATTATATCTGTGTGAGTGTGGTGCAGGTATCTTAACAGCTCCTTCTATAAAACCTAAATCATTTAATTTCTTTTGGTTCTTACTTACATCTCCATAGATGTAAATAAGATTATGATTATCGTAAACAGCTAATTGCTTGGTTTTTATTGAACCAATCCAAATATGATGTCGCCCATCTTTTTCAAAATAGTCTTTAAATTTATCTAAAAAATCATTGACCTCAGCATTATTTAATGGATATGGACACTGATATCTTCCAAGTTCATTTTCGCACCTAGATACTATTAATACATATAAAATATAATATGGAGGCTCAAAATCCTTTACTATATCTTTGATCAACATAATCTGATTGTTTTTAGGAGCAACAACAATTCTTTCAAAATTTGGATATTGCTCAAGAGTCCAATTATTCTGATAGTAATATTCTGTTTCTATCATCTCATTATCAAAGACACCAAATTTATAATACTTACTCATATATATTCTTCCCCCTAAGCCCATTCTGTTTATTTCACCTTAAAATTTACTATTTATGTCTTTTTTAATTATATACTAAAAAAGATAACTCGCACATATTTTTTACTCCAAAAAATTCTTTGTATCTTATTCCCTGTTTTTTAAAGCCTCATTCATTGGTATTCTCCTAACTTTACCAAGATGCAATGCATTAATCCCAAAGTAAGCTATAACCCCGACTAAAACAATTTTCACATAAACCGACACCGGCAGGTAAAAATCCATATACCCCTCAATTAATGAGGATATATATACCAGAATCATTTTAAATAAATTTGCCTCCAGAGGCAGACAAACCAACAATGATATCAAAACCACAATTGCGGAAGTATCCAAATATAGTTTCCTTATTTCTTTTTTTTCGTACCCGAATACCTTCATAAAGGAAATATAAAGGGAATTCTTATCAATTACAATTTTAGTCAATAGGTACATCAATACTAAATAGGCAAATACAGAAAACACATTTATAATAGCAATAACATTTCCAAAGGAAATCATCACCTGTTTTGCCACCCCAAGGAAATCACTTCTGTTCATGAATTTGGCAATATAAGCATCGTCAATATCAAGTTTTTTCTGTGACACATAACTGTTAAAGGTACCTGTATCCTTTTCAAGAAGCCTGCACAAATTATTTATGCTCATATAAACTCCAAGATTATTGGTATACGGGCAAATTTCATCCACCACCAAAGAATATTTTTTCTCATAAACGGTATCCTCAAAAATAATCTCATCACCTACATTAACCTTTAGCTTTTTTGCAAAGGAATCGGATACTATAATGTGGTTTTCTTCTCTAGGTATCTTAAAGTCATTAAAAATATCACTGTCTTCTTGTACACCGTAAAAAGTTACTTTCACATTATCCTTAGTCAGGTAGTACTCCGTCTCTAAGGAATAAATTAATACCTTTTCTCCCCCTTTCGCTTCTACAGGAACTTTTAATATATACTGATACTCATACGGAATGGTGTCGTCAATGGTATCCACATAATAATCCATGAGGGGCTTTAAGCCTATTCCAAACATCAATAAAAAGCTGGATAAAAAGATGCCAAAAAACAGTACCAGATAGCTTCCTTTATTTTGAAGAATCACACGAATCCTAAAGCGGTTTATAAATTTGAAGTTCGGAAGCTTTGCTGCCTTTTTTTGCTTTCTCTTCTTAAGATCCTTTCTAAGAAAACGATGAGGTGACAGGGACATTTTATTTACAAGGAGCAAAAGATTTATCACAATCATAATAACTATAGGAATTATTGTGGTTTTTATAAATGCTACCTGATTAAATTTGACGGTCAAAGGCGGCAGGCAGTATGATTTATAGTAAATCCGCTTAAACGGTTCAATCATCACCGTATACCCCAAAGCATTTCCCGCTACCAATGCAAGAAATGTAACAATGATAGGCAGAGCTATGTAGTGAAGAACCAGTTCGGCTTTTTTATATCCCATCGAACGAAGGGTGCCGATGATTGAAGCTTCTTCCTCAATGGTATGTGCAGAAAGTACTGCAAATACAAAGGCAATAATTACCACCAGAATATAGATTAATACTTCCATTATAGGTCCGTCTTTTCCCATATCATTAGGAAGGAAACTGATACTTTGATTATCTTTTGCAATTAAGAAATCCTGGACATTCACACCGTTACCCACAAGAATCTTACGGATTCTGTTGGCGGCTTCCACCTTCTCTTTATCAGAGAGATTCCGATCATTGTGGCGGTAACTGTAGCGGTATGTAACGGTACTTTCCTCAAACCCTGCAAAGCCTTCATTTGATACCACACACACACCAAACCCGGTGGTATTCATAACCAGGTCCTGGTTACTCAAAAACAGGGAACTATAATCAGGCAAAGAAATTGTCCCTGAAACGGTAAATATAATTTTGTTCAGTTCAAGAGAATCCCCCACCTTAATATTATGGTTTTCGGCAAATAACCGGTCCACTGCAATCTCATTTTTATCGGCCGGAAGTGAACCTTCAAAAAGAGCCGGGATATTCATTTCACTTCTTTCATTAAAAATATATACCTTTGTCCCTCCGTTGAATTCCTCCGCCGTGCTGTAAAAATTATCGCAAAGGACAATGTCTTCTTCCTCCAGCTTGCTTTTTATTTTATCTTCTAACGGAAACGCTGCTTCAAAATATCCGTCTTCTACCTTATTTTCAATCAGGTATTCATCCAATGAATACTTAGCACTCTCCATCACACACAAAAATCCGGATTCTAAAATGATGGTAGTGACCAAAAGCAAAAACGTACATATATATCTTCCCACATTTTTTTTGAGTTCGCGTAAATAACGTTTGCTTAACGGATTTCTCATGCCGGTCACCTCCTACCACTCTAACAGGCCGGCAGGTATGGGATTTTCATTTACATAGTCTGAGACAATGACACCATCCCGCATTCTTAGTACATGGTTGGCTATATTTTTAATTGCATCATTATGGGTCACAATGATAATTGTATTGCTGTATTTTTTATTTATTTCCTCTATAAGGCTTAAAATTTCTTTTGATGTCTGGTAGTCAAGAGCTCCCGTTGGTTCATCACACAAAAGAACGGACGGGTTCTTAACCAGGGCTCTTCCAATGGCACAACGCTGCTGCTGTCCGCCGGACAATTGAGAAGGCAGTTTATCCTTATGTTCATATAGACCAAGGGTTTTCAATAATTCATCTATTTCCAAAGGATTCTTGCTAAGGTATGCACATACCTCAATATTTTCCTTCAGGGTAAGGTTGGGAACCAGATTATAAAACTGGAATACAAACCCTAAATGGTTTCTCCTGTATTGGGTAAGTTCCTTTTCATTCATGTATTTTGTGCAGCTTTCCCCTATATCTACACATCCGGAATCTGCCGTTTCAATTCCTCCAATGATGTTTAGAAGCGTGGATTTTCCTGAACCTGACGGTCCAAGCAATACACATATTTCTCCGTCCTTAATCTCGCAGTTTACCCCCCTTAACACTTCAACTTTAGAATCTCCTTCGCCGTAAAATTTGTGAACATCATTTACTTTAATTCTCATTCACTATCCCCCTTTGTCATGTTAAAAAGCATAAAAAAAAACGGATACGTCGCTGTATCCGTTAACTTCCTATATTTACGAAACCCGGGTACAGCCACGCTATACTCGAGTCTCGTCATTTAATGCAAAACCAGGTTCGTGATTTTCACAAACCAGTATGTTGGCTTGCAACGCTTTCGCGCTGACTACTCCCTCAAAGGTAAATATATTTTATCATATAAAGTAAGTCGAGTCAATCCTTTTAATTCCATAATTTGCATTGTCCGAATAATATAAAACCCCGTCCTCCCAAAAGTAGATTTTGCAAACCTGTTTATTGCTTTTGGAAACGGAACTTTACTTGAAATTATTGGAAATTTCTATTTCAATATCTCTATAATTCCAACCTTACTCTCTTCTTCAGACCCATCCATTGGATTCATTGGAGAATGAATATTGTACATATAACCAAAACTGCCGTATCTACCTTTAATACCGTTTTTAACTTTATCCTCATCGATGGCAAAATGCTTTACTTTCCCGCAGAGTATAATCCATTTACTTCCTTCAAAAAGTGATTTTTCCCATTCAAGGCTGCATTCTAAATTTAAAAAGCACTCTTTAATTCTCGGTGCACTTACTACTTTTGCAGCCTCTAGTGTAAAACCGGATTTTTTTATTTCGTCATCAGAGTAATCATTATTCTTTATAGTTGAGTAACACTTTTCAAGGTTTGTTACATCTGGAAAGTTCACACAAAAGTCTTTGCGCTCTTTTATGTTTTTGTAAGTATGCTGATGACTTAACATTGATAAAATGCAATAGTAATTTTCACCTTCACCTGTAAACGTTGACCAAGCATGAAAGCAAGCATTAGGTTTATCGTTATCTTTATATGTTGTTACTAAAAATAACGGCTGAGGAATAGCACTTACATATTCCATCCAAGAAAATATATCATACTGACCCTCCCATTTCTGTGTAAGAGCCTTTGGTTTTTCAATACCTAATTCCAGTTTCATAAGTTATCCCTCTTTTAACAAAACGGTTATACTTTTAATCGCAGTCAGTGACAATAACTATATGTCCTCAAGGCTTATTTATTCATAAATACAAGCCGAATATCTGCTTGAGAATCTCTTGTCCACCATTGCAAAACTTCAACTGCCACCTTGTTTTTGGTAACAAAAATATTTCCGATACCACCATCTATGGCCGAATTATCAATTGTAAACTCTCTAATAAACTTGTTATCGGTTCCGTCTAATTTCACGCTGTACAGCTTTAACTTTTGTGAATAATATATTCTATCTTCATATATGTTAAATTCAGGTACTTCATCTAAACCTTCAAGAATAACTTTTTTAGTCATAGTTCTTAGATCATAACCTATAATATTATAGACAAACCTTGGTGACTCGTATGCATAATAAACCACTCCGTTATGTGTAAGAGGCGTATCAATAGCAAAAAGCTTTGGCAATAACGGATTTCTTTCCTTGCTGCCGTTTAAATCTGTCCAAATATAAGGTTTTTGATTATATGTACTTGCAAAATACAAATTATTGCCTTCCACACAAAAAGCCCATAGTGATTGTTCATTGTTTATCATCGTTTCATTGCTGCCATCTAAATCAATTCTCTTTAATGTGCGGGTATAGTTATCATTATTCCAATCATCAAAATATATCCAATCGTCTACTACCAACATATATCTAGCTTCTTCATTTACTTTATTTGTTACTTTTGTAAGGTTAGTGCCATCTTTTTTTATTTTATAGATAGCATATGAATGATGGATTTTTTTGTCTCCAAAGTCTTTTAAGAAGTAAATCCAATCACCAACTAAATTCAAGTCATATATAATTTCGCTTGTTAATAATAACTTTTTATTACCTCCATTTACATCCATTCTATATAACTTATCTTGCCTCTTAAGCCTATTTCGCTCTACATAAAATATGGTTCCGTCATTGTCCTCAGCTACTATTCCCCATTGTCTTATGTTTCCGGCCGTATTTCCTAACTTTTGGTTTAAATCACGTATTAATCTGTCCATCAACTCTTTATCTTCAACTTCAGATAAATTGCAATTTTTATCTGAAACCGATACTAATCCATTATAATAAAGTATGTCTTTTTTTAAGAGTTCTTCAACGAAGAACCTCAAAGGCAAGTAAGTTCTGTTATTAATTAATTGCGGAGGAACATCTATTTCTCTTTCAGTGTTGTTTAAAATAACTTTATTATTGCCTATATACATTGTTAATTCGCTGTTATTAATACTTATATCTATTCTTTTGTTGCTTCCGTCCCATTTTATATTTCCACCAAAATTCTCAACAAAGAATCTTACCGGCAACAACGTTCTTCCATCAATAACAATTGGTGTAACTGACGAATTTGAAATATCTATTCTGTCAAAAAATCCATCAACATAACATTTGTCACTTCCAATAAATACAATTATTTTATCTTTTAATTTGTTATCAATATAAATGCCTTCATAAATGTCTTCATCCTCTAACGAAAAAGCTTTTAAATTTGTACTGAAAAGTAGAATTAAAACCAATACATAAACAATACCTTTTCTCATTCAATCGCTCCTTTACATAAATATAGTTTTAATTACTTATAATTCAAAATTAACAATCATAATTTTAGCATAATAACATTTTTTTTGCAACATACTAAGTGTTTAAATAATATAATTGCTCCAATAAAATTGGTACTAACCAAATTCCCCATGCCACAATAAACCACATAGCAAATGTCTTGAAACTTTCATTAAAAGCTTTGATAATATGTTTTCTCTTTTCAATTGCTTTTATTGCTTTATCATTGAGAATGTTTAAAATGTCCATACATCTATCCCATCCTTTCTATGGCAAACCCTACAAATTCTCATTTCTCTGAATTTTACGTACCATCACTGCTTTCATAAATTAAAATACAGGTACATACTTTCCTTTTAATTTGTTTTTCGCCATCTGTGTTACTTCTTTTATAAATTCAGATTTTGCTTTTGTATATCCATCACGATTAAATTCGTATATCTTTTTTAGCTCTAGCTTGAGCTCACCGTACCTTTTTGCCAAATCAGGATTACTGATCAAATAATCTCTAAAATATAATTCATCCCAATCTCCGGGATATCTGACATGGACATGATAAGCCTGTCCTTTAAATCCTTCCGGAGTATATCCCTTTAGAAACATTATATGGGGAGGAGGGTTATCAACCTGGGGACTATAGATATATCCAATCTCCTCCATCTTTCTTATTATGTAGTCATTCTCAACATATTCAAATACTTCAAGCAAGATATCAATAGTAGGCTTTGCAAGCATTCCGGAAATTGACGTACTACCAAAATGGTTTATTCTGAATATCTTTTCAGCCCCAATTGCTTTTTCAATATGTAATTTTTCCTCGCTATAAAGCCTGGGCCAATCTTTATTGTATTCAGTAATTATTATAGGAAATAACCTCCATAGCTCCTCATTGCTCATTTCAGAAAGTTTTTTCATTTTACTTGTCCACCTTTATTCTTCTTTCAGAATTCTTTCTTCAAATCTTCCTGCTCACCGGTTATTAGTGATAAATCTAAAAAGTCCTTTTTATTCTCTAATATGTATACTTCCATATTTTACCTCCCGTAAGGCAAATACACTATTTAAGTGTTTTCTACATGCTCTTCAAAAATCAATTGGAGGACTTCGGGTGGAGATTTAACTCCACTTGAAGACTAAATATGATTTAGTACCCTACGGAATCAATAAATCAGCTCTTTTTTGAGACTAGGTTCCAATTCCAAAACATAACCTACAAAACCTGAAAAATGGTCGTTGGTATTCCATTGAGATGCTATTTCCTCTGCATACCCCTGATTTAATACAGGATAAAAAATCGGTTGCTGTGGTAACCGTGGCGGAAAACCTCTAAATCCCAATTCTATTATCTTCTTTAACTCTTTTAATCCTACCGGCCTATATAGCTTCATAGTATCACCTTCTTTATAATTTTAAAAATTTTCTAAGCCTTCTTTCTACCAAGTCTACTTACGGTAATTCTTATTGACCCCTATTCCTTCGCTTTTTTTATTATATCCATCCGTTATTAATCCAATGCTGATTATCGGCAGAAGGAGTTTCTTCTTTCTTCAAGAGTACCTTGTGAATCATTCTACATATATTAAACAGAACTCTTACCTTAAGTCCCATGTGTCCGTGTTTGAACAGAACGTATTTTTTGGCAAGATTAGTAACCTTTCGCTTAATTTTATTTTTCCGCTTATCGGATAATTCTTTCCAATTTACGCCCTCCATCAGCCCAAATCCAAGACACCTTACATCGGAAATTCCCAACCATTGAAGACTGGTTGCAATATCCTTCTGCGCTTCCCTGTTTGAAGCACCGATGCTGTTTGTAAGAATAACGGCACGCTTTGTAAACATTGCTTTATCGGGACGATGAACCATCCAGTGGCAGCAAAAGTGATCAAGCAACGCTTTCATTTGACCCGGGGTGCGCAAAGCATATACCGGAGCGGCAAAAACAAGCAGGTCGGCCTTAAGCATTGCATTCCAAACAGGCATTGTATATTCTGCATGGGGGCATAGTTTTTCATCTTTGAAAAAACATGTCTTGCACCCGGTGCAAAAATGTGGCATATCCTTCGGAAAATAATACTCGACTATTTCATTTCCATCCCTCAGCACAGATAAAAATGTTTCCTTAATTTGGTATGTGCAGCCTTTTATTTCTGTGCCGTTAATCACAACAATATTCATTAAACTTCTCCTTAACAATAATAAATTGAAATGAGCTACACTAATTTGCAACAATTTTTTCCAAGCTTACTAATGTTAATTTTTCTGATATTTTTTCTTCTTTAAAAATCCTGTATCCAAGCTTATTATATAAATATATGTTCTTTACACTCTTTTTCCCTGTAAACAGATCATACCTCTTACAGCCTTTAAAGCAATTTTCTATGCTGTTCATTAATGCAGTTCCAATTCCCCTGTTTTGAAAATCAGGATGAACAATGAGTTTTCCAATATAACAAGTACCGTCCTGCAAATTAGCCCTGACCGACCCAATTATTTTCCCTGAATCAACAGCTTTTAAAAATGTTTTATAAGCATATTCACTTTTAATATCTTCAATGGTTTGAAGCAAGGGAGGAATTGAAAAGTCATTGCAAATTTCTGCCTCACTTAAATAAGCTAACTTCTGTAATGCTAAAATCTCCTCTAAATCCGATATAAGTGCATTTTCAATAATCATAAAAAGACCCCCGGTTATTCAAGTCATTTCCTTTTTTGCAACAAAAATCTACTGTCTTTTAAAATAATATCAACAGCATCATCCACTGACAAATTCGTTGTATCCAATATAAACCTCTTATCAATATCTTTTTCTTTAAATTCATTAAGCAGCTCAACTGCCCTGTTTCCCATAATTTCATCGGCAGGTCTTGACAAATCCCTCCGGATAACTGTTTCCTCACTTGCGGTTAAAACAACATATTTGAGTTTTATGTCTTTATAAACGATATTATTTAAATCTTCCGGGAAAAGAACATAATCAATTACTACGGTATAGTTACTGTCTATATAATTTTTAATCATGTCTTTTATATTTTTCAATAATAATTTTAATCGGCTCCCATCATCTTTCCATGGACTAACATACCCGCCAACATACATTTCATAAATGTAATCAACGTTTAAGTGAACACTCAAACTGTATTTTTCTGCAATTTTTCTGGATATGGTGGACTTTCCTACGCCACAGGAACCTGAAATAACATAAACTATTTTTTCTTCAAAATCCAATTAAATACCCCACTTTTTTAAATATTATCTATGTACTCATTAAATTCTCAGCATTGCTGTAATTTTTTTTACTTGTATATTAAAATAACTTAAAATAATTGTTTTTGCAAGTGAAAATTTATAAAAGTACCTGTTTTTAACGGTTCAGGATGATACTTAAATTTCATATATTCATCTCTCCTTTATAAATCTTCACTAAATATTAATACCAATATACAACTTGTTTTCTTGGCAGACTAAAAGCAACTCCAGCCAAAAAAAATGAAGTCATCCGGATAAATATAATAGTCTTCCGTTATAAAACTCATATAATACTTATGTTTTAGAATCTCACTTTGTGCTTTTAAGGCTGCCATTTCACTTGTGGTAACATATTTTATTTCTGTAAATAATTCTTCTTTGTCCACTCCAAATTTTTCTAAAGTGCTCTCAAAATCCGAATCGCTAAGGGTCATAGACAGTCGTAAAAATTTTTCCCTTGCAAAAAACCTCTAAAGTACTCTATTTTAATGTTAGAAGCACTTTCAGGAATTTCAGCAGGGAAATGTTTAATATATGGTGAATGAGGATAATTGTTTTCTTCTAATATTTGCTTATAGTATTTGATATCGGTAAATGGTCCTGATGTTTCCCAACTTAATCCCATATAGCCTCTAATTAATCCCAAAATATAAACTACTATACATATAGGCACAATGATTTTACTTAGTTTTCTATTAAATGGAAATAACTTAAAATAATTATTACTAAACCCGGTATTATTGTAAATAGGTATATATAAAATCTTTTAGGCTCAAATGCCATTGGATCTATAGAAATTATATATTTTGAGGAAACAATCATTAATAATCCAATCAGTAATCCAATAAATAAATTTATTTTATTCTTTACTTTTAGCAGTATATTAATATTCTCACTTCCCCCTTAAAATTTATTTTTAACTCACATTGTCCATGAATGAAAATCCATTTAAAATATTTATTTTATAATCCAATTAATAGAATAACCATCAGCATAATCATTATAGATTAATTCTTTTCCTGTTCCATCTAAATTCATTATATGTAGATTTTCATTTTAATTTAGGTAAATCTACCCTTATTTTATCACATTAAAATAGGTGAAAAAAATTTTTAACCCTACCGCAATTTGAAAAAATATTTTCACTTTACAGTAGGATTATTTTTTATAATATATTGCGGAGGGTGATGTAAAAATGCAATATATCTTCAATGTTCATGAAGGAATTCATGAATATATTAAACTTGGGAGAAATTATCCTTTTCCACCGCCACCAACTAAAAGATGTCACAATCCAAAATGCAATAAATTAGTTAGTTTCCGCAAACATGGCTTCTATGAAAGATATTATTACTCAAAAGAATATAAAGGGAAAATAGTAATCAGACGCTATATATGTCCTCTATGTGGATGCACCATATCATATATTCCTAACTTTTGTTTACCCGGATTTATTAATGCAATAAATCATATTTTTGAATACATATATAATTTATTTTATCGTAAAGGTAGTATTAATTCAGTTATAAAACAACTAAATCTAAAAAACAACGTACAGTTTTCAAGGCAAATTCTATACTATTACAGAAAAAAATTCATTAAAAATCTCAATACAATACAAAATGGATTAAGACAAATAATACACAAAGTGAAATTACCGGATGAAACTCTTGGAAACACAGAAAAAGCAAGAAACGTTTTAGCAATAGTAGTAAGAGAATTCCCCAACATTCAACTATTCTCTCAAAAATACTATCAAGCTACCGCTAAAACATTTCTTGCAGCATGATTATAACATTAAAATAGGATTTTAAAAAGCGTCTTATGAAAAATTTTTAATGAAATCAACCGCAACACCATATTTTCCTTTACTTGAGCAAATAACTATGGTAACATCCGTGGTAAAGAACAGCCTGACCGGTCATGGCTTCCTAAAAATGCAACAGGAGGTCAGAAATATGTTAAGTGAAGAGGTAAGAAATGCCATTGCGTTAAAAAGATTTTCACTGATAAGTCCGATCCTAAATGGACAAGTGAATAATCGTAAGGACTATTATGCTCAAATTTCATCAAAACCCGTAGAAATGCCACACTATGGCATAAGAAAATATTCACCTAAAACAATAGAGTCCTGGTACTGTGATTACATGCGTGGAGGATTGGATGCATTAAAACCCGGATACCGGAAAGACAGGGGTAATTGTAGAAAAATAGATACAGAACTTGCTGAAAAAATCCTTGAGACGAAAAGAAAATATCCTAAAGCGCCTACTACAATCATCTATGATAAACTAATAAAAAAAGGCATATTAAAAGAAGGGCAAATATCACTTACCACACTATACAGGTTTTTAAAATTTTCAAATCATGAAAGCATTTATGAAACTGAAGAGAAAAAAGAAATTAAAAGATTTGCACATCAATATATAAATGAGTTGTGGTATGGGGATTTAATGTATGGACCTTACATACAGGAAGAGGCATACCTTCCCTGCTCTATACGGACAATGGGAAGATTTACCGTTCACAGCAGTTTGAATTTATGTGCGCGGACGTAGGATGCGCTCTTATACATTCGAAACCCTTTGTTGCACATAGCCGGGGAAAAATAGAAAGGTTCTTTTTAACAGTTAGAAAAAGATTTTTATCCCAACTTAATATGAATAAAATTAAGAGTTTGGAAGAGCCGGTATTCATATACCATGAAGGCAAGAAAATCGGTGAAGCCTTGCAGGTTAATTTTCATGACAATGCCCATATGAAACGAAGGGGCAGACCTAAAAATTCTGAGTTAATAGTGGATTTACAAAATAACGAAGTATCTGTAACACATGCTGACATGCCTAAATCAAAACAAACAATTTCATTTAAAACAATTATGGAAGGAGAGAAATAATTATGTTCAGACAGTTTTTTGGACTAAAATACAATCCTTTTGGAAAAGAAATTGATATTTCTGATGTTTATGAAAGTGAAGATATTAAGGAATTAAATTCAAGATTTAAATATATTCAAAACATCCGGGGAATGTTTCTTTTAGTCGGTGAACCGGGAATGGGAAAATCCACCGCCTTAAGAAAATTTTCAGCCGGGTTAAATCCGGGACTTTACAAACCCTGCTATTTTTCTCTCTCAACAGTTACCGTTATGGATTTTTACCGGGGTCTTTTAATATCTTTAGGAGAAGTGCCTTCACATAAGAAGGTTACAATGTTTCATCAGATACAACAAGCAATAATGTCTTTGTACTATAATCAAAAAATTACTCCGGTTATTATCCTTGACGAGGTACAGATGCTGTCAAACAGCATACTTGAAGAATTAAGGCTTTTATTTAACTTTAAAATGGACTCTGAAAATCCTTTTATATTAATATTGTCGGGGCAATCGCAAATCAGGAACAAATTACAGTTAGCGGTAAATGCACCTTTAAAGCAGCGTATAGCCGTAAAATACGTAATGCAGGGGTTAAAGCCTGAGGAACTTTCAGACTATATTTTTACAAGGCTAAAGTCTGCCGGTTTACATGAAAATATATTTACCCAGGCTGCAATTGAAGCTATTTATTCTGCATCAAAAGGCGTACCCCGCCTTGTTAACAGTCTTGCAACCTCAAGCCTTATGTATGCTTGTTCAATAAAGCAAAAGCATGTAGATGAAGAAATCGTATACCAAGGACAAAAAGACTTTGATATCTAAAATACTTTTATCTTTAACCGGCAGCCTTAGTACAACGGTTATAAACCGTTTAAGTAATAAATGTTGTAAACTTATTGAATTTATACTTAAAAGTTTTCTATTATCAATATTTTGATTAAAATTTTAAGAGCAGTTAATCTGCTCATTTTTATTATACAAATTTGAAAGTGTTATGCAATACTTATTTTTCCAAATTTTATTTTGAATCCTACTGGCATTTGAAAATTTGATTATCGCGTTCCTATTTTAATTTGAAAATATTCACTAATTTGTGGTAAAATTGACCTAAAATAATTTGAAAATATTATCTAATTTAATTTGAAAATTTACAATATGTAAATCTATCCCAAACCTTGAAGGAACCTTTGACGGCATAATTTCTTTTCTGTTTCCCTGGACAACTTTCATGTGAACCTGAAGGTTTATTACACTATGTAGCTTTATACCGTAAACATCAAAAAGGCTTTTAATATATCTGATACTTCTTTCGGAAGTTGTGTAAACACAAATTTTATACCCCAAATATTTCAATTCTTTACATAATTCTCTTATTCCTTCCCGAAGCTTTTCTTTAAAGAAAAAAGCCTTGAAATGTTTAACAGGCTTTTCATATACTGCGTCTTTATCTGTCAATATTAACGTATCATCCAAATCAAAGGAAATTTTCATTTAAAACCCCCACATTCTTTACATAAAAGAAGACTACACGTCCTTCTCTTTTTAAAAGCACTGAATTAAAATTTAGCTTTTTAAATTTTAAATTTAAATTAATACAGCTCTACTTAGACTTCTCATTAAATAAAGAATTATAATATTTATACTTTTCAATGTTATTTTCTAATTTATATAGTTGTGCCAGCTCAGAATAAATATACTCGGAAGAAGGTCCGTTATTTACTGAAAATTCAAAATATTTTATGGCTTCCTCATTTAGTCCTTCATCCCGGAGGATATATGCTAAATCTTCAGCAATAAAAACATTATTTGATTTTGAAAATCCCTCTTTCAAAATATCTATGCCAATTTTAGGGTTGATTTTAGAGTAAAACAATTCATAGTTTCCAAAACATGCAATGGGGACTGCAGAAATAACATCCCCTTCCCATTCATGAGTGCATTTGCAAAATATATTATCCTTTTCAACAAAATATGTACAGTCGCTAATCCTTTCAGTCATTGAAATATCAATGTAGCAATCAACAACTTTATCCTTTGTAATAATATTTTTGGCCTTTATGATGTAAAATCCTTCTCTTTCCGGCAATATCTCTTCTTTTAATGGCTCCACCTTCCATGAATAAAATCCTTCATCACCGCTGCTTAAAACTTCAAAGATTTTGCATTGAGGATTGCTGACTATTGCTTCTACTAAATCCATAATTACGCCACCTTTTTATTATTTATTATTACAAGGACTTTACTGCAACCACCTTAAATATAGTCTAAATATATTTTGTAATTTTCATCATCAAAGCAGACAAATATAACCTCTGTTATACTTGTATCTTTTTGCAGGAAATTTACAACCTCATTAATGGCAATTTCAGCTGCTAAATCCTTTGGAAACCTGTACACACCTGTACTGATGTTTGGAAAAGCAATTCTTTTTACATTATTTTCAACAGCTAATTTTAAACTGTTGTAATAGCACTTTCTAAGAAGTTCCTTTTCGTTATTTTCCCCGCCTTTCCAAACAGGTCCCACTGTGTGTATAACATATTTTGCTTTTAATTTACCTGCCGTTGTTATAACTGCTTCTCCTGTCCTGCATCCCCCTTGTTTTTCTCTTATCTTTATACACTCTTCCAATATTTCTTTTCCGCCTGCCCTATGTATTGCACCATCTACACCACCGCCACCAAGCAAACTGTTATTTGCGGCGTTAACTATTGCATCGGTTTCTATTTTTGTTATGTCACCTTTAATAACTTTAATTCTATCTTCAACATTATCAAAAACCACAATATTTCCCCTTTCTATTTAAAACCCTTATGTTATAATCTTCAATCTCTATATTAAAATCTCCATTAAAATCTTCCTGCCACAAAATAATTGTCTATATTATATATTCTTCTAAATAAAAATCTTTTTTCCTGCTTTTAATGCTTATTTTTTAATTAGATTTATTTTTTCATTCTTTATTTAGACTCATTTTTTTGATTAATCTCTTTTTTTCAAAAGGTCAGGTCTTTTTTCTAAAGTTCTTTTTAACGACTGTTCTTTTCTCCACTCCTCTATTTTGGCATGATGTCCTGAGAGCAAAATATCAGGTACTTTCCTGCCCATAAATTCATAAGGCCTTGTATATTGGGGGTATTCAAGAAGCCCATTGTAGTGGGATTCATTTTTATATGCATCTTCACTTGGAAGTACATCAGGAACCAGCCTGCTTACAGAATCTATTAGTACCATTGCAGGAATTTCTCCGCCGGTTAGTACATAGTCCCCTATTGAAATTTCCTCATCAACAATTTCTTCAATAATCCTCTCATCAACACCTTCGTAATGCCCGCAAAGAAGAATTAAGTGTTTTTCCTTTGACAATTCCACTACTTTTTTCTGATTCAGAACCTTCCCCTGAGGGCTCAAATAAATTACCTTAGGCTTATGGGGAAGATCTTTTACAATTGATAAATATGCATCATAAATGGGCTGGGGCGTCATTACCATACCTCCCCCGCCGCCATATGGGTAATCGTCCACCTTCTTATGTTTGTCCTTAGAAAAATCCCTTATATTTATTGCATTTATTTCAATTATGTTTTTTTCCTGTGCCCTTCCTATTATGCTTTCTTTCATCACTGCATGAAATATATCCGGAAAAAGAGTTAAAACATCAAATCTCATCGTCCACCAGCCCTTCAGGTAAACTTACCACCATCTTTTTATTTTCAATTGAAACATCTTTAACAACCGACTTTAATGCAGGTATCAGTATATCTTTTCCTTTTTTCCTCTTTACAATATAAACATCATTGCTGCCTGTCTTGAGGACATCTTTTAATTTTCCAACAACCTCCCCTGATTCCTCATACACATCCATTCCTATTAAATCACATATAAAAAAGGAATCTTCAGGAAGGTCTACAGCATCTTTTCTATCAATTATCACATATGAATTTTTAAACTTTTCTGCATCATTTATATTGGTTATTTCTTTAAATTTTATATACACAAAATTCTTATGATACCTTACTTTTTCCACATTGTATTTTTCCATATTCCCTGATATATCAGGAGAAATATACGCCTGTTTTAATTTATCAAATCTTTTTGGATCGTCAGTTAAGGGTATAATTTTAAGTTCCCCTCTTATACCATGGGTATTTACAATTTTTCCTATTTGCAAGAATTTTATCATAATAGAAACACCACCAAAAAGTATTTTTCATTATACAGCCTGTCCTGTTATATAAAAGATGTGGACAAAAATTTGTCCACATCTTTTATATAAACATCATATAAGTATCAAAATATTTAAAATTACAAGGAATAAAATCCCCATATAATTTTGCTAAAGCAATATTTTACTGTAGTATTTCTACAGACACTCTTTTGTCTTCTTTTACAGCGGCAGCTTTCATAACAGTCCTTATCGCTTTTGCTATTCTGCCCTGTTTGCCTATTACTTTACCCATATCATCTTTTGCTACTTTTAACTCAAGTATAACGGATTTTTCACCCTCTACTTCATTAACAGATACTTCATCTGGGTTATCTACTAATGCTTTAGCAAGTGTTTCGAGAAGTTCTTTCATATTCCTGCCTCCCGTATTATTTTACCCATTATTTTAAGCTTCCTCAACCTTTTTTAAAAGGGCTTTTACTTTATCTGTAGGTTGTGCTCCATTTTTAATCCATTTTTGCGCCTTTTCAACATCAATTTTAACTTCAGGCGGGTCAGTCATAGGATTGTAAAATCCTATTTCCTCAATAAACCTACCGTCTCTTGGAGATCTTGAATCAGCTACAACAACTCTATAGAAAGGACTTTTTTTTGCACCCATTCTTCTTAATCTTATTTTAACTGCCATTTTTTCACCTCCCGACTTTAAAATAAACTGATTTTTTATTAAAATGGCATTCGGAATTTTCCAAATCCCTTTTTGCCACGTTTGCCAAATTTAGTCATTTCAGACATGGATTTGAACATTTTTTTCATGTTTTCAAAATCTTTTAAAAGCCTGTTAACCTGCTGTACTGTAGTGCCGCTGCCCCTGGCAATCCTCTTTCTCCTGCTGCCGTTTATAATTGATGGGTTTAATCTTTCCTCTTTGGTCATTGACTGTATTATAGCTTCAATATGAACCATCTTTTTTTCATCAATTTCTACATTTTTAAGTGCATTGGCGTTAAGACCCGGAATCATTCCTAACAATTGATTTAAAGGTCCCATTTTTCTAATCTGCTGCATTTGCTCTAGGAAATCATCCAATGTAAACTGCTGTGTGCGCATTTTTTTCTCTAATTCCATGGCCTTTTTCTCATCAAACGCTTCCTGGGCTTTTTCAATGAGACTTAAAACATCCCCCATCCCAAGGATTCTAGATGCCATCCTGTCAGGGAAAAACGGTTCTATTTCATTTAGTTTTTCCCCGGTACCTATAAACTTTATAGGCTTTCCGGTAACTGCTTTTACAGATAGAGCAGCACCGCCTCTTGTGTCGCCATCAAGTTTAGTAAGTATGATTCCATCTATTCCTAATTTTTCATTAAAGGTTTTTGCCACATTAACAGCATCCTGACCTGTCATAGAGTCTACAACAAGCAGGATTTCCTGGGGCATTACCGCCATCTTTATGTTTTCTAACTCATTCATAAGCTCTTCATCTATGTGAAGCCTTCCGGCAGTATCTATTATGACTAAATCAAACTGGTTTGAAATGGCATGTTCAACAGCTGCCTTTGCTATATCAACAGGTTTTTTGCTGTTTTCTATCGCAAAAACATCAATATCAAGCTGGCCTCCAACAACCTGGAGCTGCTTTATAGCCGCAGGTCTGTAAACGTCACATGCCACCAGTAGGGGTTTTTTCCCCTGTTTTCTTAAAAGATTGGCAAGCTTTCCGGTGGTGGTTGTTTTACCAGAACCCTGAAGCCCTACCATCATATATACAGTTGGCGGCTTAGAAGAAAAAGTTACCTTACTCTGGCTTGAGCCCATAAGGTCAATCATTTCTTCATTTACTATTTTTATAACCTGCTGTCCTGGAGTCAGGCTTTCTAAAACATCCTGACCAACAGCCCTTTCAGAAACCTTGTCAATAAAGTCCTTTACCACTTTAAAGTTAACGTCAGCCTCTAAAAGAGCAAGCTTTATTTCACGCATCATTTGTTTTACATCTTTTTCTGTAACTCTTCCTTTTCCCCTAAACTTCTTTATAGTCTCCTGAAGCTTACTGGATAACCCTTCAAAAACCATAATATAAGACACCTCATTTTCGATATCCTTAACTTTCAATTATCTTCCGTATTTCTTCCTCTACCATTTTCAAAATAGAAATATCTTCTTCTTTCATATTGCTTTTATCTATATCCTCTAAATACTTTAGTATCTTTTTTTCTTTGTCTTTTTGTACTGCAAATTTATTTATAAGCCCAAGCTTATCTTCCATATCTTTAAGTATTGCTTTGCACCTCTTTATATTGTCATAAACGCCCTGCCTGCTTATATTAAGGTGCTGGGCTATTTCACCTAAGGAGTAGTCGCTGTTAAAGTGTAAATCCATAATCTCATACTGTCTTTCAGTAAGTATCTGTCCGTAAAAATCCAAAAGCATTGACATTTTATAAACATCATCCATATTTTATTCACCTGTAAAGTAAAACACTTTACACCCCATTTTATTTCAATTTAAAGCATTAGTCAAGAGTTTTTTTAAATTTTTTATTTTTTAGTTCATTTATAATAAAATCTAAATATAAAGATACAATATTTATATCAGTTGTTGAATACAGCATTCTTGCCCCTACAACATCTTCAATTTCGTTAAAAACCATTTTTCCTCCGTCAAATACAAAGTCTATACCTACAAGTCCAAAATCAAAAAGCTCAATTATTTTATATACTGTAGATTTTTCTTCAGGGCTTAAACTATAAACTTTTGCAGAGCCTCCTAAAGAGTAATTGCTTCTAAAATCAGAATCAGAAACCCTTAAAATTGAGGCTATTATTTTGTCCTTTAATACATAAACCCTTAAATCTTTCCCCAAATCACCGGCAGGTTTTTGAATTACTATATTTTCATCAGGAATCAGGTCTACAGCCTTTTTAAATTGTTCTTCATTTTTAACTAAAAAAACATTTTCCCCGCCACTGCCAAAGGAAGGCTTTACAATTGAAGGGTATTCTATGGAAACTGAGGCGCCTTTTTTTAAAAAAAGCGTGTCCATAATTTTAACATTTGCTTTAGAAACGTATTGATAAGTTTTTTGTTTGTCATTGCATATATAACTTACAAAGCTGTTATTAAAAACAGGTACCCCCATATTCTCAAATTGTTTGCTTAAAAGAGGATTAATGGTTCTCATGATAACAAATTGAGGAAGACTGCACTCTTCCTCCTTATAAAAGAGTGCACATTTATTATCCTTTATACCAAATTCAATATCTTCAATTAAAATAAGTTTAAGTTTTATATTTCTTTTTCTACACTCTTTAAAATATATATTGATATAGTGTATATTTCTGTCAACCCTGGACTTGTCGTAAAGTAGCCATGCTTCCATTATTTTATTCCTTTAGCTCCCCTTTTCTCATAATCTAAAACTTAACCGTAGCTTATGCAATTTTCACGCAACATTCTTTATGCTTAATTTAAAACTTAACTAAAAAACTTTTAAAAATGATTTATTTTAAATCTTACTTAAAATTGCTTTTAAAAAATTTTAAGCTTTTCCATCAAATTAATTTTATAAAAATTAATTTATAAAAACTGCTCTTTTAATAAAACTCTACTTATAAAACTGTACTTTTCCGTACAAAAACTTTCTAAGTTTTAGTTGGCATAAAGCTTCATGTCTAAGTTAAACCCGTTTATTTCATCTATAATATGTCTTATAATGTAATCTGCCACATTAACCCCCGTGCAATCATATATATTTTTAAAATGTGCATTTGAATTCACTTCACAAAAAACCGGCTCATCATTTTCGCCAAACAATATATCTACTCCGGCAAAATCCAAACCAAGAGCATCACATACTTTAACAGCAAGTTCAATCTGGGCATCAGCGGGGGTATATTCTTTCATTTTTCCTCCATTTGTTATATTAGCCCTGAAATCATTATCATTATAGCGGTACATTGATGTCACCATTTTCCCGCCGACAATGTGTATTCTAACATCCCTGCCCTTACTGGACTCAATAAATTCTTGAAAGAGAATAGGTCTTACTCCCAAAGATTTAAGAAGCTCTATTAATTCATCTTTGTTTTGTACCAAATAAACTTGCCGCCCAAAGGAGCCAAAGCACTCCTTTACTATTAAGGGAAATCCTAATGTTTCTATTACCATGTCAATATATTCTTCTTTTTCATAATCCACATCCCAGTAAATTTTAGGTGATACAATGGTTTTAGGTGTTTTTATACCTTGTTGGGAAAGCTTAATATGTGATAGTGATTTGTCATCACATATTTCAATTGCTGATGCCGTGTTAAATAGCCTGAATCCCTTTTCTTCAAGAAAATTTGCAAGTCTTATATCCTTATCCCAAAACAAAATAAAGCTTGGTTTTTCAAAAATGCTAATGTTATCGTAATCAAATAAACCACACATTAATTCAACATTTGTTTTTTTAATTAAATTAACTTGTTGTCTTTCTGCCGCTTCCTGAAGCATATTAAAAATTTCCATAAATTTTTTTGACTTAACAAAATGATTTACAACAAGCCATCCTGTCATAATGCTTCTCCTTAACATATCATATTTATGCAAAAATCAGTTTTTAAAAACTGATTTTTGCATAAACATTTTATCAGAAGAATGATTTTTTTAAAAGAGTTTTAGGCAATAAATTTTAATAATCATTCAACAATTATTACAAGTTCGTCTCCGGCTTTAATCTCACTGTTTTCTAAATCATTTATCTCCATTATTCTATGTATGTATTCCCTTATATCACCTTTTTTATTGTAGCGCTCTGCAATATCCCACAGAGTATCACCGCTGTTTATTTTAATTATTTCATAACACTCTTCTTTATATCCATAGATATTTACCATTGATATTATTATAAACATTGAAGTTATGACAAAAGCCATAAAGAAAATAAATCTCTTTTTATTTTTTAAAACGTATCTTTTTTTCATAAAACCAACTCCCAAACAAATGATCTAAGAAACATGCGTTCTTATAAAGAATTATACCGAACAAAAGTTCTTATGTCAATACTTTTGCCGAACATTAGTTTGTTTTTTGAAAAATAATGTGATATAATATCATTAGGATAAATAAAGACTAATATTTTCAAGAGGTGAAAAAATGAAAAATAAACTTACGAAAAAACAACAGGAAATTCTCGATTTTTTAAATAAAGAAATAGAAGCTAAAGGCTACCCCCCTTCAGTAAGGGAAATATGCAAAGCCGTCGGTCTTAAATCCACATCCACAGTACACAGTTACCTTACCAAATTAGAAGAGAAAGGCTATATAGTAAAAGGTCCTGCTAAATCACGGGCTCTTAGGGTTGTAAAAGGAAGTAAAGGTGAAAATTTAGAAAATTCCAATAAAAATTTTGATGATAATAAAAATGATAATCATAAAAAGGATTACTATAGTAAAAAAGAACTTGTTGAAGTGCCTATAGTTGGAAAAGTTACTGCAGGTCAGCCTATACTTGCAGTTGAAAATATAGAAGATACTTTCCCACTGCCTTTGGATTTTGTTCAAAATTCTTCTGCATTTATGCTTAAAGTAAGTGGGGACAGCATGATAGAAGCAGGTATTTTAGACAATGACTATATACTGGTAAGGCAGCAGTCCACCGCTGTAAACGGGGATATAGTGGTGGCGCTCATTGGAGACGAAGCAACTGTTAAAACTTTTTACCGAGAAAAAGAACATATAAGACTTCAGCCGGAAAACAAATATTTAGACCCCATTATAGTAAAAGAGGATTTAACCATTCTAGGTAAAGTTATAGGCGTTTTTAGAAAAATGTAATTTAGAGTATAGAGGTAAAAAACTTAGGGATAAAGTTTTGATGTAAAGTAGTTAAGGAATAAAGTTGAGGGGTAAAGTTTTAGGAATATGGCTAAAAGAGACTTCACTTAAACCGGAAGTCTCTTTTTTTGCCCGTATACCATATTTAAAGGAACTACAAGAACTTAAATTAAATATAGATTACCTTTTTTAAAATTTGTAAAACAATTTTAAAGGACAAGGCATTTAATACTTTTACCCTTTGCTGTTTTTAATCTTATTCGGCAGAACCCCTGGAGTCATTAAAAATAAGACTAACCAATTTCATTGGGCTAATTGTGGAAATAGCATGTTTGTAAATTAGCTGCTGTCTACCGTCGCTGTCTAAAACAACGGTAAAATTATCAAACCCTTTTACCAGCCCTTTTAATTGAAAGCCATTGGTAAGATAGACAGTAACAGGAATATGTTCCTTCCTTACCTGATTTAAAAAGACATCTTGTAAATTAATAGTACTCTTAGACACAAGTAATCCTCCTCTTTTTCTCTCTTTATTTTCTTTCTTTATTTCTTTCTTTTATTAAAAACATAAATAATTATTTCAATTGATAGTGTATACTATAATTTATATTCTACAAGATAATTCCATGTCTTGCAATATGATATTTGATTTTTTCTATAATTTCTTTTTCTTTTTTTATCTCATCTACTTTAATCCAGTAAACATTTTTTAATTTTTTAAACCAGGTAATCTGTCTTTTTGCATACCTTCTTGTGTCCCTTTTTAATATATATACTGCTTCTTCTTTGGATATTTCCCCTTTTAAATATGATATTATCTCTTTATAACCTAATCCCTGCATAGCTATGGTATTTTTATCATACCCCATTTCCATTAAATTCTTAACTTCTTCTACCAACCCCTGTTCCATCATAAGATCAACTCTTTTTTCTATATCTTCATAAAGCTTTTCTCTCTCTTTGGTAAGACCTATAATAATATAATTATATTTGGGAGGATTATTTAAAGATTCCTCCTGATGGAGAGAAATTGGCTTTTTGGTATGGGTATAAACCTCTATAGCCCTTATTACTCTTTTAACATTGTTCATATGTATTTTCTCTGCAGCTTTTGGGTCGATAGCTTTTAACTTGTTATAAACGTACTCATTTCCATATTTTTTCGCTTCTTTTGCAAGTCTTTCTCTCAAATCCCAGTCACAAATAGTATCGGCAAATTCAATATTATAAACAAGTGAATTTATATAAAGTCCTGTACCGCCGCATACTATCGGGACTTTCCCTTTTTTTAAAATTTCTTCAGTATATTTGTATGCAAGTTTTTGATATTTTACAACATTAAATTCTTCAGAGGGCTCTACTTCGTCTATAAGGTAGTGCTTTATTCCTGCCATTTCTTCTTTAGTGGGCTTTGCTGTCCCTATATTCATATATTTATACACTTGCATTGAATCGGCAGAAATTATTTCCCCCTGTATTTCCTTTGCAAGTTCTATTGAAACCTTTGTTTTCCCAGAAGCTGTAGGTCCTATAATAACTACTACATTATCCATATCCTTAAACTATCCTTTTAAACATCTTTTCTAATTCATATTTTGTAATTTTTATAATTGTTGGCCTGCCGTGGGGACAGGTATAAGGATTTTTAAGCTGTGAAAGCTTCTTTATAATATTTCTGATTTCAATGTCCCCAAGCTTTTCATTGGCTTTAACTGCTCCTTTACACGCCATTTTATAAAGTACTTCCTCTGCTATATAAACATTGTCTTTTTTATTTTCCGACATTAGAAAATCCAAAACATCCAAAAAAGCTTCCCTTATACTGCCGCCTTCACTGTTTGCAGGAACCGATCTTAGTATAATAGAATTATCGCCAAAATTTTCAGTAATAAAACCTAACTTATTAAGCATTTCACTTTTGTCATTTATAAATTCTGCCTCCTGGCTTGTAAGCTCTATAACAACAGGCTCTAAAAGGTACTGGGCTAAATTTTCTTCCTTGTAGTACTTTTCTTTTAATTCTTCAAAAACAATCCTTTCATGGGCTGCATGCTGGTCTATTAAAACTAAATTTTCACCCTTTTGAAGTATAATATATGTTGAAAAAACCTGTCCAATTATTCTATAGTCAGTGAATATATCCTCTTTTGCTTCAAGGGTTATGTCTTCCACCCCTTGCGGCTCTTCTTTCAGTAGAGGTCCGGATGCTTTTTGCTTAGCTTTAATAGGTTTTGCTGCTTCTATCCCTGCTATTTCATTTTTTACTGTTTCAGTTTCTGTTATTCCATGCTTTACTGCTTTCGGCTCTGTTATTTCATTCTTTTCTCTCTTTGATTCTGCTATTTCATGCTTTGCTGCCTCCGGTTCTGCTATTTCGGGCTTAATTATTTCAGGTTCAGCTGCTTCATGTTTAGTTATTTTTGTTTCGGTTATTTCAGGTTCAGTTATTTTAAGTTTAGCTATAGATTCAGTTTCTTTAATTTTAGCAGATTTAAGTTCAATTGTTTCAGATACGGATTTTCTTTTTTCTTCTGCTTTTGGTTCACCTTCATTAATCTCAGCTTCTTTAAGTTCAGCTGTTTCACATCCGGTTATTTTTGATTCAGCTTTTTCAGGCTTAGACATTTGAGACCCACTTTTTATATTGCCAATTCTCTCTTGGATATATTCATCCTTTTTGGAATTTATTTCGTACTTAAAAATATTATTCTTACTCTCAATTTCAATATTTTTTACAAGGGACTCACTTAAAAGGGCGTTGTTTATAGCATAATACACAGCCCTGAACACATCCTGTTCATTTGTAAACCGCACTTCCATTTTTGTAGGATGCACATTTACATCAACTAAAACCGGGTTAATCTTTATGTTTAAAACGACAAAGGGAAATTTGTTTTTCATAAGGCTTGTTTTATAAGCCTCATCAATGGCAGCGGTTATTGTTTTATTTTTAATATATCTTCCGTTTATATAAATGGACTGCCAGTTCCTGTTAGACCTTGCTATGGAAGGCTTCCCTGCATATCCCTCTATCTCAAACATTTCGTCTTTATAAGTAATTTTAATACACTCTTTTGCGGTCTCCCTTCCGTATATGCTGAATATTGTACTAAGAAGGTCTTTATTTCCCGGTGTATGTACAACTGTTTTTTTATTATTTACAAGTTTAAAAGATATATGGGGGTTTCCTAATGCTATTCTATTTAATATATCTGAAATATATCCTGCCTCAGTAGAGTCTTTTTTTAAAAATTTAAACCTTGCAGGGGTGTTAAAAAACAAATCCCTTACCACAAAAGTTGTCCCTACAGGGCATCCTGCTTCCCTAACTTCTTCCACTGTACCGCCTTTTACCCTGACATAGCTTCCATAGGGTTTGTCTTTGGTCCTGGTTGTAAGCTCAACAACAGACACCGATGCTATGCTTGCTAAGGCTTCTCCTCTGAAACCTAATGTCAAAATTCCCTCTAAATCATTGGAGCTTCTGATTTTACTTGTTGCATGCCTTTCAAAAGCAATTAAAACATCGTCTTCTTCCATTCCGCAGCCATTGTCAATTACTTTAATAAAGGTTATACCGCCTTTTTGAATTTCCACCGTTATATTTGTGCTCCCTGCATCAATGGAGTTTTCCACAAGCTCCTTTACAACCGATGCAGGATTTTCCACAACTTCACCGGCTGCTATTTGATTGGATGTATTTTCGTCAAGTATTACAATTTGTCCCATAAATAAAACCTTTCCTAATACTTATTTTAAAGCTTCATACCAAAATTCAATGCTAAACCCTATCTAAAAGCTTTTAAAATCTTAACTTTTTATAAATAATTTAAGTATTTTAATTGTTTTAACAATTTATTCAGCTGCAGTCCCTTACCTTCTTTTGCAGATTATATAATGCATTTAGTGCATCTAGCGGGGTAAGAGTACTAATGTCCATTTCCTTTAAATCCGTTAAAACCTCATTGGTATTTCTCTGGGCAGCATTAAATGAAAAAATATCAATCTGACCTCCAATGGGCTTTTTAGCTTTTTTGCTCCTGTCCTTTTTGCTTATATCTGCACTTTCCAATTCCTTCAATATCTCTTTTGCCCTGTTTATTACAGGAAGAGGCACCCCGGCAAGCTGGGCAACTTCAATTCCGTAGCTGTCGTCTGCACCGCCCCTTTTAATTTTTCTTAAAAATATAACATCGTCACCTTTTTTCTCAACGGCAATACAGTAGTTTTTAATACCGTCTAAATTCTTCTCCAGCTCTGTAAGCTCGTGGTAGTGGGTTGCAAAAAGCGTCCTCGCCCCAAGTTTTTCTTTATTAGCCACATATTCAATAACAGACCAGGCAATGCTAAGACCGTCATAGGTACTGGTTCCCCTGCCTATTTCGTCTAAAATCAAAAGACTTTTACAAGTTGCGTTGTTTAATATATTTGCAACCTCCGTCATTTCCACCATAAAAGTACTCTGCCCTGATGCCAAATCATCTGATGCACCCACACGGGTAAATATCCTGTCTACAATTCCAATTTTAGCACTTGTGGCAGGAACAAAGCTTCCAATCTGTGCCATAAGCACAATTAATGCAACCTGTCTCATATATGTTGATTTACCAGACATATTAGGTCCTGTAATAATGGAAACTAAATTTTCCCCTCTGTCTAAGAATGTATCATTAGGCACAAATTCGCCTTCATCAATCATTTTTTCAACCACCGGATGGCGCCCGTCAACAATTTCTATAACGTCTTCATTTGTAATATTTGGCATTACATAGTTTTCCCTGTCCGCAACCTCTGCTAAAGTACACAAAACATCAATGTTTGCAAGGGCTTTTGCCGTTGCCTTTATTCTGTTTACCTCTTTTGAAATCTCATCCCTCACCTTTGTAAACAAATTATACTCCAGCTCAACAAGCCTTTCCTGGGCACCTAAAACGGTGTCCTCAATTTCCTTTAACTCCTCCGTTATGTATCTTTCGCAGTTAGCAAGAGTCTGCTTTCTCACATATTCTTTAGGAACCTGGGAGTAGTATGACTTGGTAACTTCAATATAATAGCCAAAAACCTTGTTATATCCTATTTTTAAATTTTTAATGCCTGTTCTTTCACGTTCTTTGCTTTCCAAAGATGCAATCCAATTTTTACCTTCTCTTGAGGCTTCCCTGTATTTATCCACTTCCTCATTAAAGCCTTCTTTTATAATCCCCCCTTCTTTTACTGTAACAGGAGGATCGTCAATAATTGCCCTCTCTAATAAATCATGTACATCCAAAAGAGGGTCAAGTTCATCATAGTATTTAACATTAAGGTTTTCACTAAGGTCTTTTAAAAGTTCTTTAATGTAGGGGATTTGGGCTATGGAATTTTTAATTGCAACTAAATCCCTGCAATTTGCACTCCCTAAAATAACTTTACCCATAAGCCTTTCTATATCATAAACCCTTTTTAGAAGCTCCCTTATTTCCATCCTTATCATAAACTTTTCTTTTAATTCATTTACACTTTTTAGCCTGTCATTTATATCATATATGTTTATTAAGGGCTGTTCAATCCACTTTCTTAAAGTTCTTCCCCCCATAGATGTCACTGTCCTGTCTAAAACCCACAGAAGGGAGCCTTTCCTGGACTTTTCCCGCATTGTTTCGGTAAGCTCTAAATTTCTTCTTGTAGAAATATCCAAAATCATATATTCTTCTATTTCGTACTTGGTGAAATTTTGAATATGACTTAAATTTATTTTCTGTGTCTGTTCCAAATAGCCTATAAGGGCACCAGATGCATTTACATATAAACTAAAATCATTGTTTTCAAATTTATAGTCTTTAAAATAACTATTTAATTTCTCACATGAAAAATCACTGGAAAATAGTTCATCATCTGCTTTGGATATATAAACATTAAATCTGTCCCTTATAAATTTAACCAAATCTATATCCTTTTCAAACTCCCCGTTTACTACAATTTCAGAAGGGGAAAACTTTGCTATTTCATCAAAAAGCTTTCCTTTGGTGTTGCCAAGTGTTATGGATGTGGCCAAAAACTCACCGGTGGAAAGGTCTGTTACAGCAAGTCCGAAATAGCTTTTTAATTTGTATATGGACATTAAGTAATTGTTTTTCTTCTCTTCAATCATTGGGGATTCTGTTATTGTACCAGGCGTAACAACCCGCACCACATCCCTTTTTACCAACCCCTTAGCCTGTGCCGGGTCTTCCACCTGCTCACAAATAGCCACTTTGTAGCCTTTATTCACCAGCTTTGCAATGTAGGAGTCGGCGGAATGAAAAGGCACCCCACACATATGAGCCTTTTCATCCAATCCGCATTCCCTGCTAGTTAGGGTTATTTCAAGCTCCCGAGACGCTATTTTTGCATCTTCAAAAAACATTTCATAGAAATCCCCTAATCTAAAAAAAAGAATGCAATCCTTATACTGTTCCTTTATATCAACATACTGCCGCATCATAGGTGTCAGTGTTGCCATTTTATCTTACCTCTTCTCTATAATTTGTCACATAGATGTCAAAGCCATCATATAATATAAAATGCATCATATAATATAAGATATATCATATCATATAATAAAAAATATAATCAAAATACAACTTATATATACCCCTTAATTTATATAAACATATATAATTTGCGTGAATATATTAAATTAACCCGTAATTTATCTGCATCCCCTGCCACAGGAAGAGCCGCATTTTTCCGGCATGCACTGTTCTTCACCTGTAATAGAGTATATAAGCACATCATTTACCTTTTTTATAAGGCTGTCCAGCCTGTCCTTGGATTCAAGGTAATTTCTGGTTATGTCGCATTTATTGACTTCATCAAATTTAAGTGAAAGTTTTTGTTTTATTTCATCTAGTACTTCCTTTTCTGCATCTTCATGAGCTGCCCGCATCATCTCAGTCTGCAGCGTTTGGTACTCACGGAGTATAGCCCTTGCTTTATGGTCTCTTTCAAGGTCAGCTTCCCACTTTTTGAATGTAAGCATCTGTTCTGATGATCCAATCATTTCACCAAGTTCTTTTGCTTTTTCCAATATATCCATATTATCACCCTTTTAAATATATTTTGTACATTGCTGTGTTGAAAAGATATTGAGTGTACATTTTAGCTAATGCTTTATATAATTTTTTATATAATTTTATCATAAAACAGCTTAAAAATTAACAATAAATTTTTAAAAGCCTTCTTATAAATTTACCGGCTTATTAATTCAATTATAAATTTTAAAAAAGGATATTTTGCTTTTTAAAGGAGTATAAAATTTTTGTGTATACATGGGAGTTCCGTCAGAGTCCAAAGAAACTCCTATGCCTATATGTGTAAAATTTCCCAGGATATTATCCCTATGTCCTTTTTTTGAATTCATTAAGGCTTCGTGGGCAAATATTGCACACATTTGACCTGTGGCAATATTTTCAGCTGCATTTCTATAATTGATCCCTGCATTTTTTAATCTGTCAAAGGGGCTTTGCCCTCTAAGGTTCATATGGTCAAAAAAGTTATTCTGTGTCATATCTATGCTGTGCATCCTTGCTGCGGCAGAAGCCTTTTCATCAAAAGTCAAAAGAGGCTTATTATACCTTTTCCTAACTGTGTTTGCCAGATCAAATAACTGTCTTTCATAACTTTCCACCAATTCTTTTGAAGGCTTTCCGTAATACCCGTGTAGCGAATGTTCCGTTGCATAGTCTATAAGCATAAAGGAAGTTACCCTTTCTTCATTGTGTATGTCGTGAAAAATAGTGGCATAATATCTTTTTTCAACATCATAGGTTTGAAATTCAGTTTTTCCGTCACTGTTTATTTCACTTGTCACATATCTTTTATTACCCTTTATAATAGTAGGCGGTGCAGGTCTTCCAAAAAATTCACGCACTTCTTCTATTGATGAATTATAACCAATGGTTCCATTTATTTTATAGTGCAAAGAATTAGTATAAATACCCACTACAACTTTATTTTTTATACCCACCATAAGGTATTTTTCCAAATCGGAATTGTAAACATACCAGTCAAACCCATACCTGCTTAAATCTATTCTGTCCGGTTTCCCAAGTATATGCTCAACATACTCTAATGGAGCACCCATAAGCCATTCTATGTTGTCCTGGTATTTTTCAGCCAAAAGCTCTAACCCAATTTCTTCAATATAGGCAAAAGGGTAGTGTGGGATATTTATTTCTACAGTCCTGTTTTTTGCGTCCCAGGATACATTTGCACCTAATGTTTCCGCAATAAACCTTAAGGGAACCATAGTCCTACCATTTACTATGGTGGCAGGGACATCCAGTAAAAAGTCCCCCTCCTGGCTTACGCTAACCTTTTTGTCATTAATGCGGAAGTATATCTGAAGGGTTTCCTTCATAATGAGAACCGCTTTTTCCTCAGGAAACCACCTTACCCGTGCATTTAAATTTTCAAAAACTCCTCTTACAGGAACCATAGTCCTGCCATCTATAATAATTGGCTTTACATCTTCAAATTTTATTAAAAACCCGTTTATGGTAACTTTAATGTCATCATTTCCATGTACATTTACAGCACTAAATGTAAAAAGAAATACAACTATTACGGCAACTGTAGCAAACTTTTTCATTAATAAGATACCCCCTGTATTTAACTTTTCTTAATTAACATTCCTTAATTAGCCTTCCTTCTAATGACCAAGTCTTAACTTCTTCTATTAAAACATTTTTTAATTTGCCAATATCATCTTCACTTCCCTTATAATTCACTATTTTATTCCCCCTTGTTCTTCCTGTATATATATTATCGTTAGTTTTACTAATTCCCTCAACAAGAATTTCTACTTTTTTCCCTAAAAAAGTTTCATTAATCTCCCTGCTTATTGAATTTTGCAGGGTTAGAAGTCTTTCAAATCTTTCTTTTTTCACTTCATCCGGAACCTGGTTTTTACTTTTTGCAGCAGGTGTACCTGTTCTTTTTGAGTATAAAAATGTGTAAGCAGAATCAAAACGTACTTTTCTTATAATGTCTAAAGTATCTTCAAAATCCTCATCCGTCTCTCCCGGAAATCCCACAATTATGTCCGTTGTAAGTGAAATACCCGGTATGTTTTCCTTTACCTTCATAACAAGTTCTAAATACTCTTCCTTTGTATAACCCCTGTTCATTTCCTTTAAAACCTTTGTACTTCCGGCCTGAAAAGGAAGATGCAAGTGTTCGCAAACCTTATCTAAATCCCTCATTGCAAATATAAGTTCATCTGACAAATCCTTTGGATGGGAAGTTAAAAACCTGATTCTTTCAATACCAGGAACTTCATTCAATTGATATAAAAGCTCTGCAAAGGTAACTTTAACAGACAAATCCTTACCGTAGGAGTTTACATTCTGGCCAAGAAGTGTTATCTCCTTAAACCCTTGACGTCCTAACATCATTACCTCTTCTTTTATATCTTTTACTTCCCTGCTTCTCTCTCTTCCCCGTACATATGGGACAATACAGTATGAGCAGAAATTATTGCACCCGTACATAACTGTAATCCATGCTTTTATATTGTCTTTCCTCTTAACAGGAATGTTTTCCACTATTTGCCCGTCTGCATACAATACATCAATAATCATTTTGTCCCTGTCAAAGGATTTATAAAGAAGTTCCGGGAATTTATGAAGATTGTGGGTCCCAAAAATCAGGTCAACATGTCTATACGTCTTCTCGATATGACTGACCACTTCCTTTTGCTGCATCATACATCCGCATATTGCAATTTTAAGTTCCGGTTTTTCCTCTTTTAGCCTCTTTAAAGAGCCTAAATGACCGTATACCTTTTGTTCTGCATGTTCCCTGACACAGCAGGTATTGTATATAATAAGGTCAGATTCATCCACATCATCAGTTTCAACATATCCCATATTAGAAAGCATTCCTGCAAGCTTTTCAGAATCATGCTCATTCATCTGGCACCCAAAAGTATTCAGGTAATATTTGGGAATTTTCCCGTCATTTCTGTCTGCAACCAGCTGTATAAATTCCTTTTGCCTCTCTAACTCTTCTTCTAGAACATGGCTGTCTCTTCTTTCCAAAATCCTTCCTCCTTTTAAAGCTACAAATTAAAATTCCAAGCCTTTTAGCCCGTAAATATCTTTTTCAATACAAAGTCTTGCTCTTTCCCTGTCTTTACCGTCAGATTCAAGGGATTCTCTTAAAAAGTCAGGATTGTTTTTTAAAAATAAAGCCATTGACTCTTTAGGATTCTCTAAATACTTACTTATCAAATCAAATTGTTCCTGGTTAATAATACCCATTGCCAAAACTTCTTTAAAAAAGCTGACATCTATATTTATCATGGAAAAAGACTTAATCCCGTTTTTCTCAAGAAGTTCCCTTCCCCCCTGCATTCTGTCTACAACTACAACACTCCAAAAAATTTTACCGCCCTTTTCTTTAATTGCAGGTATCCATGCCCTCTCATAGCTTGAAGCTTCAGTTATAAGGTCTGCTATATGCAGTACTTTTCCCCCATTTAGATTTTTTAAATACTCGGTTTTGCCGTTACAGGTTATAACAGTGTCCAAATCTTTATATATTGTTATGTGAGGTTTTTCTAATATTTTAGACACGGGTATGGAAAAAAACCAATCCCTTCTCTCTCCCCCTGATATGTAGCCAACCTCATCTAAATCTATATTGCTTTTAATAAAATTACACATTTCATCAATTACGCCCTTATAGATGTCATTGCTTTGGTAATTTTTATATGTTTCAGAAAAAAGCTTTTCAGGCAAGGTTAGTTTATTCCCCTTTTCCCTGTCTATAAAACCCAATAAATCTATAGCCTTTTCCTCACTGCCATAAAGAAAATGAGTATTTATATAATAAGGACCAATTGTACCTGAAGTATACCAAAATGGCTTTTGGTGAGAACTTATTCTAATTGCACAAGTTTCAAAAATCCAGTTTAGAAAATTATTGCTGTTTTTCATTGTTACTCCCTCCGGTTTAAAATTTCATATCTTATGTAGCATAAGGCGTCACATTAATTGCAGCCACCACTATGATATGTTATAATGTAATTATAGCAATATAACTAATTTAAAATCCCGTTAAATATAAATCAAAATATAAATCTTATGTAATATTATATATAATAATCATGAAATGTAAACGGTATTTTTATTTTAAAATTCACAACTTAAGGCATACAGTACTTAACTTTTTTCTTTTGCAATATTAATATAATACCAACTTAATTAATATAATACCAACTTATCAGTTTCTATAAAACAATTCAATTTGTTGCAGGGAGGGAAATGGGAATGAGAAAGGGCGACAGACTAATAGCTTGTAACAGGGAATGGACAGGAATTACTGTAACAACAAAAAACGGTAAGCGTGTTTTTCTGGATTATTCACAAATACAAGAAATCAGAATTGGCTACTATACCATAACAAAACTATTTTCTAAAAAAACAACTGAAAAAATAGAAATCGTTGTCAAAGGGGCAAAAAAACCTATTATTTTAACTAAGTTAATGGATTGGGATAATTTTGAGCAATACAAAAAAGAAATTTCTAAATTCGCTACAGACAACAAAATCCCAATTGTGACCGGAGATTAAAATATTTTTTGGGCTTTGTAATATTTTTTAAGGCTGTGGCATTTAAAAACCAGTGCCACAACCTATAAAATTTTTAAAAAGTCAGTGAGCACTTAATTGAACTCCCAGTTTAAAATTTAAATAATTATTAATCATTGCCACCATCTCTTCCCTTGTTGAAAGCTTGTCTAGAAATAAATCTCCATTATAACCACTGATTATTCCATAATTATATAATTTTATAATGTCTTCCGGAATGCCACTGGATACATTAGAAAAAGTGTTTTCACCTTTAGACACTAATAAATAATTTTCTTTACTTAACATGTTTATGTCAAAATCATAGTCTAATGCTTTAGAAAGTACAAGAAAGGATTCTAAACGGCTTATTGTTTCCTTTCTTCTTTCATGCCACGAATCATCAATAAAACCTCTCTTTACTGCTTCATCAATGTATCCTTTAGACCAGTATTCCTGCTGTTCATAAGGCTCAATTCCCTTTATTTTCATAAGAAGGCTTATAAACTCCTCTTTTGTAGCTTCATTACAAGGTCTGAAAGAACCGTCTTCGTACCCCCGGATATACCCTTTTTGTAAAAATGAGTCTATTTGAACCCTAGACCATCTAAATCTTATATCATAAAAACTTTTTTGAAGTTCAACTGTGTTTTGTGTAAAACCGTAGTCAAAAAGCTCTCTTACTTCCTCAAACATATTTGTCCTGTCAGGATTTTCAAAACAACACATATTAATTCTGCTCCTTCATTGTTTCTTGCAGAAAATACACCTGTGTTTAAAGCTGCTTTGGTGTTTCCTGTTTTAACGCCGTTTACTGTGTAAAGGTGTTTATAGCCGGGGCAACGTATTCACTTTTTAATACAATCTCCCTGAATTTTGCATTAGACATGGCATAGCGGGTTATACATGCCAAATCCCTGGCAGTTGTTTTGTTATCAGGAAAGCCGTCTTCCACATCCAAACCTATGGGATTTGAAAAGTTGGTGTTTTTAGCACCGATTTCCCTTGCCTTTTTATTCATGAGGTTTACAAAACCATTAATGCTCCCTGCAATATTTTCAGCAATAACATTGGCGGCATCATTTGCAGATGCAAGCATTAACATATGTAAAAGGTCATTTTAGTATATTTGTTCTCCGGGCTGTATTCCAACGTTAGAACCGCCAAGTCCTATAGATTTTACTGCAAAACTACTTGCAGTGCAGGGTTTTGAAAAATCACCAAGTTCAATGGCCAGTATTGCTGTCATAATTTTGGATACACTTGCAGGATGCAATTTCGTATCAGCATTCTTTTCTAAAATTACTTTGTCGGAATTTGCATCAATTAATATGTAAGCTGCACTGTTTGAAGCTATGTTCACATTTTGCTGTGCATATGAATAAAATGAAGTTAGTGTAAAGACAATGTATAGGATGATTACTGAAGACCTGAACTTCAACATATAAATCCCCCTGATAAACTGTTTTTATAGTTTTATCGACATTCCTTTGTAAAAATATTAACACACTATAGTATAAAAAGATGCTAAAAAGATTTTTTTAAACTAAATGTAAAATAAAATCTTTTGGTAAAATAAAATTGTATTGGTCGAAACTACCTGGGAAATATAATATTTATCATGTTATAATAAAAAATATTTAACCCTTTGCACAGAATTGATTACTAATTAATTCCATTGCAACTTACTTCCTGTAACAAGATGAAATCTTTATATCTAAATGAATTCTTAATGAATTTTTTATGAATAAAGGAAGTCTTTATGTTTAAAGGATTTAATCCGATATATAATAATATTTAATGGGTATTAAAATATTATATAGCAAAGATGTAGGGGGTATATAATGAAAAAGTCATATGTAAAAAAATCAAAGGTTATCGTACCAGTATTCGCCGCCAATTCATCCTCAAGTTTTACCCGGTTAAATGACGTGATTAAAATACTTCTTACAGTGTTTCCCGAAATATATTACTCAGGAAATAATGAGTCAGAAAAAATTTTAGAGAAAATAGATTTTGACCCGTTTTTTAAAATGGCTGCCATAAAAACCGCTTTGAACCTTCTTACAAGACGGGACTTTTCTGGAAATCTTGAAGATCTAATATATATTATGCACTTTTTAAAAGACATTGGTGTTTCCGGTATTGCAGAACTTCCATTTACCCAAAAACACCAAAGTACAACAAGTCCTTTTTCTTCATCATCTTTTGGATTGGAACTGGATTATTTGGTTTTAGAGTTGGTTCCTGAAGTACAGGAAAGTCCTGAGCTTTTAGCTATGATTCCTAAAAGGCCTGCTTCTTATGAAAAGGATATGGTCTGTGATTTTGCCATGCACCGTGAAATACGTAAAGGGATATTAGCTAAGGCATATAAAAAATTTGTTGATAAAATTTCCAAAGATCCACAATCTGAACGGGCTAAGGAATATGAGGAATATGTTAACACCTATAAGGAAAACTTAGAGATAAATGCTATATTCTCCATTGTGCAAAGTAAAGTGCTAAATACTTATATGGATGCAATGCCTGATTTCAGAACCTGGCCGGAAAGGTATCAAAATCCGGAAAGCGAAGAAGTAAAGATATTGGCATCCCTTCATTCTGAAGAAATTGAAATTTATAAATACAGCCAGTTTTGTATGCACGAACAGCAGCTTTTTATAAAAGAATTATACAATGAGCTTGGACTTAAGCGGGAAGTAAATATTGCATTTGGAATTGACCCCTCTGCCAGCGGGGATGTGTGGGCACTTCAAGGAAAGGCGTTTAATATTGAATATGAGCTTGGGACTGACAACGGTCAAAACTGGTGCATCCCGCCGTATATCACAGAAAGCGAAGCTTACTATGAATTGATGGAACAGAGAATAAAATACCTGGCCCAATATATCGACGTTATATTTTTAGACCATATGTGCGGCTATGCCACCCAGTACATCATAAAAAAAGGAGTGCCAAATGACCCGGGAAGGTATGAAATTGACCCTTCCAACAGGGCACAAAAAATTAAGAATGTTAAGAGAATCATTAAAATTGCCCTAAAACACGGACTTGAAGTTGGAGGGGAAACTCTTGGGGACGCTCCAAGACAAAGTGCTGTTGAAGAAGCCATCAGGAAAATGAAAAAGGAAGGACACCCCATTGCAGAAATGTATGTTGCCCCTCATAAGAGTTTGGGAGGCCAGTATTCAAATCCTCAAAAACTGCCTGAGGATATAGAGTTGTTTTTAACCACCCACGATTTACCTACCATTATCCAAATTCTCTGCGGTAAAAGAGGGGATATTGATTTGTGGGACTTCAGGTACCCGGAGCACAAAATAGCCAACTTTTTAAGCCAGCAGTTTGGAATTTTGACAACCCCGAATCAAACGCCTTTAAATCCTGAAGACATAACCTCCCAAATGGGTATTGCCATGTTGGAAGCCTTTGTGACGTCTTCTGCCCAAACTGTAACCATTCCCCTGCAGGATATTTTTGCACTTCTATATCCTGAGGAAGTGGGTATAAAAGAGTATTTTAATATAAATATTGCCGGCACTTCCTGCAGTATTGAAAACCAAAATAAAAATTTCTGCAGGATTTTGCCCCCTATTCAAAAACTTGAGCCTTTTAAAAAGCAGCTTACAAAGATTTTTAACAGGGAAAGCCAGCCCTTTGACTACCCTGAAAGACTCATTGAACATGGTACATTTTTTACATGGATTGCAAACATAACACCTGGAAGAAAAATAATATATCAAAACCCTGTAACTAAAAAATGGGATGAACTAAAGCACGGTAAAGAAGGTACCCCTGTACTGGAAATTGTGGTCTCAAACCTTACTGACGAAAAACAAATTGGCGCTGTTGAACTGCCGAAAAAATTCAGAAAGGCTATTAAGAAAAACAGAAAGTATAAACTATTAGATATTGCATACCCAAGTGCTAAAGGAAAAGCTTACTACAGAACAAGCGAGGAAATGCTAGGACAAATATATATAGAGCTTTCCAAAAAAACAGACCACCACTTTATAGTGTATGAATTATAAAGAACTGGATATCCCAATGCATGACTATGGTAAAATTGATGAAATTTAGCGTAAAAAGTTGAAATTTAGCTGTGGCAAGGGTAAACCTTTTGCCACAGCTTTCTTTTTTAATTAATTTATTTTAATTTATTTTTTGAATTTAATTCTTTTAAGTTTACTTTTTTCCGGTTCTCCCCTTTTTTATACTCTCACCCCATATACTTTTTCTTTTTTATAATGATACATCCTTTAATGCTTTTATCATACTTCCCTGCTATTTAGGATTTACATGTACCATACAGTGTTTTACCATTTCAAACTCTCTTTCAATTGCATCATGCACCCTTTCAGCAACTTCATGGGCTTCATTTAATGATTTAGAGCCATCCGCAACAATTTCCACATCAACATACATTTTATTCCCAAATAATCTGGTTTTAATTTCATCAATATGCAGCACCCCTTCCTGGGCCTTTATTACATTCCTGATTTTCTCTAATATTTCTTCATCACAGGATTTATCTACCAGTTTATCAACGGACTCTCTAAAAATATCAAAGGCTGCTTTGCCTATAAATATACATATTACTAAACCGGCAACCGGATCAAGTATGGGAAATCCTATACGTGCCCCTAAAATTCCTATAAATGCACCTATTGATGACAGTGAATCCGAGCGGTGGTGCCAGGCATCTGCCATAAGTGAACCTGAGTTGATTTTCTTTGCTGCACTTCTGGTATACCAATACATCCACTCTTTAACAGCAATTGATAAAACAGCTGCAATAAGTGCCAATACCCCCGGAATTTCAAGTTCTCCATAATTTCCGCCAAATATTTTTTCTAATCCATTTAATCCGATAAACATTCCCGTAACAGCCAGCATAACTGAAAGCACAATGGATGCAACGGATTCCAGCCTTTCATGCCCGTATTGATGAGTGCTGTCAGCTTTTTTGTGTGAAATGTTAACACCTATAATTACTATGAAAGTACTAAATACATCAGAAGCCGTATGTATAGCATCTGAAACCATTGCCCCCGACTTTGCAAATATACCTGCAAAAAGTTTTAAAATAAATAATATGAGATTCATAATAATGGTTATTTTAGATACTTTCATGGCAATTTTTTTTGCTTGGGAATTGCTAAATTGAATATCGTCTTTTTTCACCACGGTTCCTCCGTTTTTACTAATATTATACCTGCTTTTTATTTTCCACTAAATTTATATATTAAGCATCTTTTTAATTTAAATTATGCTATAAATATCATTTTTATAAAATGATGTTTAGATTTACAGACCATCAATAACTCCTAAAACATACCTATTTAACAAGGCATAATCTAAAGTGTTTATTATTCCATCCCTATTTAAATCCGCTGTATTTATACCATTAAGGTTTGGAAATTCGTTGATAATTTCCAAAAGATATCTTCCAAGCAGCACGCAGTCAAGTGAATTAACTGTATTATCACCATTTAAATCCCCATATAATATACCCTGATTTAAATACCGTTCTTTCGCAGGAATTGTTCCGTTTAACCTGTCTGCACCTATTGAAGGCCATTCTAAAGACTTGTAAAAAGATGGCTTTGAATTATGATAATATGAAACCGGTATGATGTGACCGGAAACTCTTTCATCCCATTCAATTGAGCCGTTGATATAATTTCCATGTATTAAAAAAGTGGAAGGATCTATTAAATGAGGGTATCGGCTGTCTGTATCCCACAACAAACTACCCTTTACCAGTTCATTACCTAAAAATACCTGATAGTTTGAAGAATCTTCAATCCTGATTCCTTCAGTCTCTATCCTGTTGCGCAAAAAAGTATTTGCTCCTGAAGGTCCCCAATAGTCTGACACGGTTATTTTCTGAACTATATTTCCCTCAAAAAGATTAGCATGGGGGTAATGCCCGTGGAGTGAAATATCTGCAGGCGTCCAGTTGCCTCCTTCGCTTTGATAAGGCTCTATAGAATAGTTATATCCAAAAACATTGCCGTTTGAACCTAGCTGTGCCATCATGGAATGCCTTAAATGCTTAAATATATTATTTTCAATAAGGCAGTTTGTAGAATGAAACCACAGCTGGACACCGTACCCATGTCCTCCGCCGCTCCAGTCGGTGGCGTCATCAAAAAAACTGTCCCTTATTTCTATGCGGTACCCTGTATTTACATGCACATGGCATTTTCTTGCAAGCTTACTGTGAACATTTTTCACCCAGCAGTTGGCAGTATTTTTAAAATAAAATATGCTTGTGTCGCTTCTATCAAGCCTTTCCACTGAAAAATCTTCAAAACCCACATATTCTACAAACCCCTGGGTTCTGATTACAGGATTTAAATTTTGTTTATAATCATGCTTTAAAGGATTGTCTATTATTATGGTATTTCCTTCAACGGAAACTATTTTGGCAATTTGTCCAATTGCACCTTCTGCCCAGTTCACATTCCACTCCGGCAAAGTATACATGACATCCGGATTATTTTCCTGCTGTATTTCCACGTACTGTCCCGGCTTAAAGGATGACCCGCCTTCCACCAGTAGCCTGTTTGAGCCCATTGTAAACCCGCCGGCAAGTTTTTGCCAGGCACCTCTTTTGTAAGTTATAATTTCAAAAGCATTTGAATTATGATCTATTAGAAGATGGGTTTTATCCGTACCCTCTCCCCGGAGCACAACAGGCTTATTAAAGGTTAGTGGGGATTTTATCAGGTAGTTTCCTTCCGGTATAAAAACCCCGCCGCCTTCAGTAACGGCTGAAACAGCAGCTTTAAAGGCTTCGTAGTCATCTGTTACCCCATCACCTTTAGCACCGAAATCCAGAACATTTACCACATTAGGTACATCAGGGATTCCTCCCTCCACTCCGGGATTCCATATGTACTCTTCCGGCGTGTTTATGGCAGTGACAAAATATCCTTCAGCTAGCAGGAAGATAATTAGGAAAACAATTAATAGAAAGGATGAAAACTTTTTCATGATTGATACCTCATATAAATTATTGTTAAATATATATTGTAATTATATTATATAATATCCGGCATAAAGCATCAAATTGAAAAAAAAAAAAAATGAGACAAGTATATCCCCTGTCCCAATCTTTTATAATTTTTCAAAATTAATTCTTTTGCTTCCCTTTTATTAATTTATAAATACAGTAGTTCCTTGAGATACATAATCATAAAACCATTTACTATCTTCCAGAGAAAGCCTGACACATCCTGCTGAAGCCCTTTTTCCCAGTGTATCGTCTATAATATTTTGATTAATATCCATTGATATACTGTGAAAAAGATAATCTCCAGAAAATCTTACCCAGTATTTTGCCCCGCTTCCTAATCTGTGTGAGTAAAACCAAGTACCTCTGTCCTGGATTTTATATGTACCTCTTATAGTCGGAGAATTATTTTTTCCTGTTGCACAAACCATGGTCCTTATAAGCCCTCACTTTCCTTTAGTACCAAGAAAAACATGGGTTAACTGTCTGTCAATATCAACCCATACAAGGTAGTGGGTATCGCTTGAAAGTCCAATATGGTTTACAAAAAATTCTATTTCTTCTTTCGTCATCCTATGTTCATTTGTTTTGGGTTCTTCCGGAATACTCAATGCTGTTTCTCTCACCCATCCTACCTTATCTCCTGATTTTACCTGATACCATATTTCACTGTAATCTCTTAAAATTTCTACTGTTTCTCCCTTTAGAAATGTTCCAATAAGGCCGCTTCCACGATGTTGATAATAATTTGTATCTTCAATAATCTCCCCATATACTGTGGATTCTTTAACTAAAGATAAAATTCTTTCTGTTTCATTAATTGCATCAGTTGCCGTTCCTTCTTCCTGCGTATCTTTTTCTTCTTCATATGTGCTTATTTGTACGCTGCCGGCAATATTTTTATTTGATAACACAAAATCATGTTCCTTTGCAATAACAATAACCGGATTTATGATTCTTTTGCTCATAATACCTGGAAGACCATATTTATAGATAAATTTATACAAATCAGACTCTAATAAAAATTTTCCGTTTTCATCACTAAATTTAATTGAATCTTTATAGAAAACATCTGAATTTTCACTTTCATTTGCATTAACATTTAAAGCAAGCAATAAAAATACAATGAAAAAAATAATGAAGCTGACTTTAAATGTTTTTTTCATAATGAATATTAACCCCCCTAAATATTAATTGCCCGTTTTCAAACTCCCCATATATACTTAATAACCTTCAAATATTGCCTGGCTTTTGGTATCTTAACTTTTTAAAATCATTTTCCGCCTTTAACAACCCTGATTTCTACTTCTTGTTTATCGAGTTTACTCTCAAGGAAAGTAACTTTTTCATAGGTTTGCTTATATCCGTCATATAATGCTTTTATGTCGTCTTTTAATTCCACTTCTAATTTTGTAAGCTGATTACCTAATTTTTTAACATCTGCATCAAGCCCATCTAATCTAAGGTCTATTCCATCTAATCTATTATCTACCCCGCCTAACTTTTCATCAATTCCGTCTAACCTATTATCTACCCCGCCTAACCTTTCATCAATTCCGTCTAACCTATTGTCTACCCCGTCTAACCTTTCATCAATTCCGTCTAACCTATTGTCTACCCCGTCTAACCTTTCATCAATTCCGTCTAACCTATTGTCTACCCCGTCTAACCTTTCATCAATTCCGTCTAACCTATTGTCTACCCCGTCTAACCTTTCATCAATTCCGTCTAACCTATTGTCTACCCCGTCTAACCTTTCATCAATTCCGTCTAACCTATTGTCTACCCCGCCTAACCTTTCATCAATTCCGTCTAACCTTTTTGTAATGTCTGAATACATTTTTGTTATCAATTCATAAATTTTTTCATCCAAACCCTAATTCACTCCTCTTAGAGTTATAAATTATTAATTTATTTTTACATTTATTTTATTTTACCATATTATCATTTTAATTGCTATCCTTTTTTAAATTATATATAGTAAAAAGCTTACATACAGTTTATCTATACAACCCTAAAGGGATTTAAACATGAACATTTACATTGGCTGTTTGTATCACGGTATATTTAGAATTAAACATTCCGGCCTCCATAATTTAATTTACTTAAAATTCCCTTCCTTTATACATTTTAACTGAAATCAGGTATGAAATTAATAGAATTATAAAGGATGCAGCCAGTAATCCTGACACTATTGCAATGTCAGACTGGTTTTTTAAAAAATTAATAATTTTCACGGCAAATGCACTTTCCGGTTTTGAAAAAAACTTAACTACATAAGGAGCGGCAAAGAATATTGAAAGAAACAATATCATGTTAAAAACCCTTGATTTAGTGAAACCTAATTTGAACATCAGCGGAAAAGATATTGAATTTAATAAACTGATGGCAAAAATAGCACTAATTATCGATTCAAGAGTCACAGGATATGTTTTTATATTGATATTAGATACTGAAACTAGTGAATTAACAGCAATAAACGCTAATGTTCCAATGGTAATATAGGCAAATAATGATATATACTTTGCCATTACTATATTTTTTCTCTTAATAGGAAGACTGTTTAACATAATATCCGATTTATTTTTATCATCATGGCCAAATGCTCCCATTACCATCAAATATGAAAAAGCAACAATTGCAGCGGTATAGGCATTCCCTTCCAGACCCTGAAATGCAAAAATAACAAATATCAAATAGATAAGTGCACCAATAAAGGTTTTCTTTTGTATAAGTATATCTTTAATTACAAGTCTAAGCATTTTTACCCCTCCTTGTATAATAAATCATAATATCTTCCAACGCAGGTTTTTCAATGATGACTTTGTCACCATATAATTTTTTGATTTTTTCCTTGTCTTGTACAAGGGCTTCAAAACCATATTGATTTTTCTTAATTCCTATGAATTCGCCTAAATTACTTTCAGAAACTAATTCCTTCGGCCCCTTCACCAGACCAAAGTTATCCAGTATATCATCTTTAGAAGTGCTAAAAACTATCTCTCCGTCATTTATAAATGTAATATAGTCAGCAATTTTATCCAGGTCTGAAGTAATATGAGTAGAGAAGAAAACCCCTTTGTTCTCGTCCTGAATTAAATCACTCAGTATATCCAAAAGTTCACTTCTTATCACCGGATCAAGTCCTGATGTAGGTTCATCCATAATTAAAAGTTCTGCATTATGTGACAGTGCAACAGCCAGTGAAAATTTCATTTTCATTCCTTTAGAAAGTTCCTTTATTTTTTTATTAACGGGAAGGCCAAAATCCTTAACATATTTATTAAAAGTGTCCTCATCCCAATCACTGTAAAAAGGGGCAATTATACTCTTCATTTCCTTAACGGTAATTTCATCATAATAGTAACTTTCATCCAATACAAACCCAATCTTGTTTTTCACTTCCACTTCATATTTAATGTTGTCTTTCCCAAATATATTTATCTCTCCGCCATCCCTGTTTATAAGATTTAATATAAGTTTAATGGTGGTACTTTTACCGGCACCGTTAGGACCGATAAATCCCATTATAAATCCTCTTTCGAGAGTAATGTTTATGTTCTTTAAACAAAAACCCTTAAACTCTTTCCTTAAGTTTTTTATTTCAAGAATGGGTGCCATGTCAATAATCCTCCTCATAAAATAGTTTTAACATTTCCAAAAGTTCATCAAAGGACAGGTCTATGGATTTTGCAGCATTTACTGCCTCCAAAAGCTTTTCTTCAACAATCCTGAGCCTTGACTCCCTTAATAGGTCCTTATTTTGTGCGGCAACATAAGTGCCCTTTCCGGGAACAACGGTTATAAACCCTTCTTTTTGCAATTCATCATATGCTCTTTTGGTTGTAATCACACTTATTTTTAACTCCTTTGCCAGGCTCCTTATAGACGGAAGAGCATCAGCCTCTTTTAGTACACCCTTTATGATATGGTCCTTTATCTGCGAAATTATTTGCTCATAAATGGGCTTTTCAGAGGAGTTTGAAATAATAATGTTCATTTTGGCTCCTTTCCAAAAGTTATTACTGTTTATACCGTATATATACAGTATAATTCATATAACACTCTTTTGTCAATGGATTTTTTTCAAAAATTAATAATATAATTTATATCTATAGTTTGAAATAATAATAAATTGGCTGTATAATGAAATTAATTGAGTTTTTTTATAAAAGCGGAGGTTTAAGTAAGATATGTGGAAAACAAGCCCTAAAAAAACAACCTTGTGTTTATGCCTGATACTTATATTCAATCTGGTTACAGGGTGTTTTTTTTCAAAAAAATCAAATGAGGAATTATATACTGAGGCAATTAACCATATAAAAGAAAAAGCATACCCCCAGGCAATGGGTATTTTAATGAAGCTGGGAGATTATAAAGACTCTGAAAATTTATTGGAACAAATACGGTATTTAATTGAAGGTTCTTATATATGTAACGGTACTTGGGCCGTGGGAGCCATTACAAAAGACGGCAGGGTGCAAATAGCCTATAAAGGTGATAATAACAAATATACCGGTACAGAATCATTGAATAATATAAAAGCCATATGTATGGGCGGTAATTCTGTTGAGGCTCTTACAAAGGACGGAAAAGTAATAACAACAAGTACCATTTCAAAAGAAGCATTGTTGAACTTTAAATCTGACATAACCAGGGAAATAGCCAATGTTATTGAAGAAGTATCCAGTTGGGACAATATAAAAGCATTTAAGGCAAACTATCCTCAATCTGCTGTTGCAGTTACCAATGACGGATTTGTTTATACAGCTTATCCTTTCCTCGGTAAAAAAGATGTTAAAGCAATTTCTAAGTGGAAAAATATAGTATCAATTGCAGACGGAATGGGTTATATAGCGGGTCTTAAAAAAAACGGTACTGTTGAATGTCGTGTTTTTTCTTATCCCGGAAAAATAAAAACATCAAAGTGGAAAAACATTGTTTCTATATCTGCAGGCGGCGACCTTATCGGTTTAAAAAAAGACGGAACCGTTGTATCTGCCGGTACAAACAAATTTGGAAGAGGAGAAGTATCCACCTGGAAAGACATAATTGCCATATCCAGCTGTGATATTTATACAATGGGTTTAAAAAGAGACGGTACTGTGGTTATAACTGAAGGTGCCACCGAAAGAAAAATAGATGTAAGTGACTGGACTGATATTGTAGCCATTGCAGCCGGTGAATATTTTGCCATAGGTTTAAAATCCGACGGCACAATGGTTTTATCAGGGGACTGCAGCCCTAGTGGTATTGAGACTCCTGATGTATTAAATATGAAGGATTTGTTTGTTCCGGAAATTATTATTAATTAGAGGTATTCTCCTAAAGGAGGTAAAAAATAACAAAACTATTACTTATACTGGTTATCATTTTACTGTCAGGTTGCAGCCTGAAAAATAATGAATCAGAAAACACGCATAATGAACAACAAGTTAATAATTTTAAATAAGTCTTACCGGGATAAAAAATTGTATGTTATATCAGAAGACGGGCAAAAAAAATATAAATACGTAAATGAAGTAGATTTATCCAATATGTACATGCAAAATATCTTGTTTGGAAATTTCGGTATTATTGAGGATTGGTATTCCTCAATTCCCGTATATGTTTTACAGGCGATTTTTATAGCATTAAGGAAACTCCAACAGAGCATCCATATTATGATGTCATTGGCTGGGATGAAAATTCATTTTTTCCAAACGTTATTATGACGATTCAGAAAATAATACGCTGTATTTATTTACAAACATAAAATTAGACTAATAGTATACCACATCATCCCAACAAAATCTTTCCGATATCCTGAGCTGAGGCTGCAATGAAATCTGCACCTGCTTTTTCTAGCTCTTCCTTGCTGCCAAATCCATACAAGACACCAATGGAACTTAAGCCCATTTCCTTTGCGCCTAAAACATCATACTCCCTGTCACCAATCATTACTGCCTTTGAAAAGTCTTTAATATCAGAAATTTCAACTGCATACTTCATAACATCGGATTTGGTAAGCCTTGTTCCGTCAAGGGTGCTTCCTGCAATGTGGGTAAAAAACTTAGCAATGCCAAAATCCTCTAATATTTGTTTTGCATATACTTCAGGTTTGGATGTTGCAATTATAAGAGTTCTGTTATCATCCTTTAATGCTTTTATTAAATCTTCAATCCCCGGATAGAGTGTGTTTTGAAATACACCCTTTTCCTTGTAGTGCTCACGGTAGTATTTTAGTGCTTCACCTGCTTTCTCTTTTGAAAAACCATAAAAGTTTTGGAAAGATTCTATTATAGGGGGACCGATAAATTTATACAATTCTTTTTTGTCACTGACTTTAATATTATATTTTTCAAGTGCATAGGCAACGGAACTTGTCACACCTTCTGAAGAGTCTATAATTGTCCCGTCTAAATCAAAGAATATATATTCATATCTCATATTAAATCCTCCTAAAGTTTATTTTTTAATACTATTTTAATTTCATAGCCAGTTGTTTACATGGTCCTCTGTACTGTGCAGCTCCCTTAACATTTTCTGTATATATTGCCTGCTGTGGGCAGTTGTTAAAACATGCCCAGCAATTCCTGCATTTAGACTTGTTAAAAGTAACTTTATCTTTTTTAAAAACAACAGCACCGTAGGTACATACTCTCCCACATTCACCACATTGGGTACATAACTTTGCATCCACATATTTTTTCCCTGTAATATCTTTCATTTTAGGTTTTATATACTTAGAAAGCAAAAATCCAATTACATTGGTTCTTATTTTAACTTCATCTACACTTCTCTCCTTTGAGATCCTGTCAATATACCCGTCTAACTTGTTTATAAAACAGTTAAATTTCCAAAACTCTTTAAAGTTTGGAGAGTCTTTAATCTTTTTCTTCTTTCTCGCCCTCTTAGGCGGATAACTGGTAGGAACGCGCAGGGAATGGGCAGCTATTATTTTAAATCCCTTTTCTCTTAATTTGGTATACATACACTTCTGGGTATTTCCACTAAAATGGGAATACGTATTAAATATAAAAGCATTTTTATTTTCTTGCTTATTTAAAGAATTTATAAAGCTTTCAAAAACCTCAGGCATCCCCCACCAATGAGTATATGTACCAAAACCTATAATATCATATTCATCTAAATTAAAATACCCGCCTTCTGAAATATTATAAAAGTCAAATTGGGCATTGCTTATATTTTTATCAATATATCTACTTGTAAGTTCAGTATTTCCCGTATTTGAACAATAACAAATTAGTCCCCTCATTTTATAAATCACCACTTTTTATATTAGCTATTAAATAATCCTTTAAAAATGTTTCACCTTCTAGTATAATTTTTTTTTGACAATATAACAAGCTATAATGCCAAAATAATTTGTAAACAATTTAAGCTATTGACAAAACACCGCTACTTAGTGTTAAAATATATATATGTAATTATTATTTTTTTATTGGAAGGTAGAATATGCGTAAATTTCCTATTTTCATGAGTGATGAAGAACATTGGCAGTACATGAAGGAAAACGGGGTACTCAAACTTTTTGTTATTAAGCCGTTTTATGTTTCCCTATTTATAGTTATAGCTATAGTAATTTTTAATTTTTTATTTGACTTGGCTACATTTGGGTTTAGTTACACTATAAAAATTTATACCAACAATTTTACCGATCAGTTGTCCAGAGTACTTCTACTATGGGTAATTATGTTCCTCATATGGGCAGTGGCAAATATTGCTTTTTGGATTTATTTTTCAGTTAAATTTAGAAATAAATCATAATTTTAAAAATTTTAATCTAAAGCTTCTTCAATTATTTTTATGTATTGCCGTACATTTTCATCATCTGTAGGAAAGCCATAATACCAGGGGTCAACTGCCTCGTGGGATTCCACAAAATATTTTGATTTTATTATTATTTCAGGTCTGTATTCAAAATGAAGTATGTCAGAATGAGACCATTTACCTCCCCATATAAAATTGTTATTCTCAAATATTTTTACAACATCCCTAGGGTAACTATCAAGTCTTTCCTGAGCCTGTTCCGGTGTTGCCCACTTCCAGTAATCCCTGCTGTCGCTTTTTAAATCCACTGCAATTGCAAAGGCATGGGGGCTTAATAAATTGGTACCTGCTATAAAACGATAGTTGTAAGTGCCGTTTACGGGAAATACATGCTGGTATATTTCAGGCTTTACCTTAAGCAGTTGATAAACTTCATCAATGGCTTTTTTAAGTGCTTTTGAAGCATTATTATTTTTATTGAATGCAAAGGCACTTCCCCCTATAAACACATTTTCAAGATTTGAACTTACCTCTTTTTCCGAACTGCCATAAACCTCCTTAAGTAAAGGATATACCCTGATGCGCCCCGGGTCTATATTTTTTTCCATTATCTCATAGGTATCCCATAAAGGGTATATATCCTCTAGCATATCCTGAAGATCTCCGTTATAAATTTTCTCGCTAAAGCTTTTTTCCCCTCTGTCATCATAAATAATTTCATTACCTGACTTCATCACAATGTAAACATTCCCGTCATCCTTTTTTCTTACACCTTCTATATGTTCAGGATAGGCCATCATCAAGGACAAAATATCCCTTTTCATAGTTCTTTCATATAAACTGAATTCAGTGTCTAAGATTTTCCCCTCACTGTCATTTAGCACTTTTCGGCTAAAAGCCGTAGAAAAGCCAAAGGATAATGATATTATTCCAATTATACAAAAGAAAACTTTTGCCCTATGCTTTGATAAATTCATTACCATTTTAATAAGTCCGTCCTTTTTACAAAAATTCTATTTATTTATATTCTTAAATACAATAATAAAATGCATAAAATATGGGAAAAGTAAAAATATAATACCAGTTACAAGGGAGGTTAATTTAAATCAAAACTAAATATAACAGCGGACTAAATCTGATTTTAAAATATGTAATATATGTGTCTCCTAAAGTAAAAGAAAAGCTTAAAAAGTATAAAAATAAATTAAAAACCACCAATGACAATGAGCTTAAAAAACAGGCATTATCCAGTATACATACAAAAAGTTTTCACTGTATAGGAGGAAGCATTTATGCCTTGTACCCGGATGCTGACTTTAGCTCTTCTATACAATTTATTTGCGCATTACAGACAATAAGCGACTATCTTGACAACCTTTGTGACAAAACCAAAATTTCAGATGAAAAGGCATTCCGCCATCTTCATTTATCCCTTTTAGATGCTACAGATACTTCATCTTTTTTTGGGGATTATTATAAATACTATCCCATAAAAGAAGACAGCAAATACCTTCATTACCTTGTTTCAGAGTGCAGGTCTTCCCTTTTAAACTTACATTCATATGAAAAAGCACTCCCCTACATAAAAAAATACGTAAACTTCTATTCAAATTTGCAAACCTTTAAACACCTCTCTATTGATGTAAGGGAAAAATACTTAATAAACTGGGGCAAAAAACATTTAATTAACTATCCTGAAATAAGTATATGGAAATTTTAGCTGCAACCGGATCAACTTTAGGTATTTTTGCTATGTATGCAGCATCCTACGACCCTTTTTTTAAAGAAGAAGATTTTTCATCTTTGGACAAAGCTTATTTTCCCTGGATTTGCGGTCTTCACATTTTACTGGATTACTACATTGACTATATGGAAGATTTAGAAGAAAAGCAGCTAAACTTCACTTTTTATTATAAAGACATAAAATTATGCGAAGAGAGGATAATATTTTTCTTAAAAAAATCTTTAGAAATGTGCAGCACTTTAAAATACCCTCTATTTCACAAAACAGTGGTAAAAGGCCTTCTTGCCATGTATTTATCAGATAAAAAAGCCTTTCAAAAACACAATAAAAAAGTAAGTACAAGCATTGTAAAAGAAGGAGAAAGTAGTACCGTATTTTACCACTGTACATGGTAAGTAAAGGCCTTATTCTGTTTCCACCTGCATTTAAAATGCTTGTGCACATATCCCTTATTTTCCCTCTGCTGTCTGAAAGGACATTTATAAGTTCAAGCTCTATCAACTGAATTTCAGGAATGGTTTTTGTATTAAAATTAAATTTTAAATAATCACTTTGATACTCATGCCTAATGGTTTCCATTTTTATCTCCTTTAAAAATATTTTGTATTATTTTAAAAAACACCTGCCATTTTTATTAATAAAAGATAAAAATAGTTTAACCATTAGTTTGATTTTTTATTATACTTTTTTAAATATAATGGAAGCGTTGTGTCCTCCAAATCCAAAAGAATTTGATAAAACAGCCTTTACTTTCTCTTCCCTTCCCCTATTTTCTACATAGTCCAAATCACATTCCGAATCCTTTTCCCTATAGCCTAAAGTCTCATGAATAAAACCGTCTTCTATTGATTTTACACACACTACGGCTTCCACGGCACCTGCCGCCCCTAAAAGGTGGCCTATCATGGACTTGGTGGAGTTTACCGGGATGCTGTATGCCAAATCCCCAAAAACTTCTTTTATCGCCATTGTCTCATACTTATCATTTAAAACGGTAGAGGTGCCGTGGGCATTTATATATGAAATGTCACAAGGACTCATTGAGGCGTCCGAAAGAGCTAATTCCATTGCCCTTGCAGCACCTTCCCCCAAAGGCGCAGGAGCTGTAAGGTGATATGCATCAGAGGTAAACCCGTAACCTGCAACTTCCGCATATATTTTTGCATTTCTCCTTAGCGCATGGGAATATTCTTCCAGTATCAAGACCCCTGCCCCTTCCCCCATTACAAAACCGCTTCTTTCCCTGTCAAAGGGTATGGAAGCCCTGGATTTATCTTCACTTAAAGTAAGTGCATTCATGTTTGTAAAGCCCGCCGCCATAAGAGGGTTTATGCATGCTTCACTTCCCCCGCATATAACTATATCCGCATAACCGTACTGTATACTCCTCATTGCTTCACCAATTGCATTTGCCCCCGCTGCACAGGCTGTTATAATTGCATTGCATATTCCTTTTGCACCAAATTCTATTGCTATGCTTCCTGCTAAAATATTTGAAAGGGATTTTGGAATCAAAAGAGGTGAAACCATGTTCATCCCGCCGGTGTGTAAATTAATTGTCTCTTTTACTATTGTGTTTATTCCGCCAACCCCGTTTCCCATTACAACACCAAGTCTTCTTTTATCAATATCAGAAGGAGAAAGACCTGCGTCAATAAAGGCTTCTCTTGCCGCAATTATTCCAAATTGACAAAAACGGTCGCTTCTTAATATCTGCTTTTTGCTAAAATGGTCTTCAAGCTTTAAATCTTTTACTTCTGCAAAAAGTTTTGCCTTTGTATTTTTTACGTCAAAAAGAGTAGGATAGTCAATGCCACAAACACCTTTTTTAACACTGTTCCAAAAATCCTCTGCATTGTTTCCAATGGGAGTAACTGCACCAACACCTGTTACAACAACCCTTCGTTTCATTTAACCTGCCCTTTCGCACATTTAATTTGTCCTTCTACGTATTTTACTATATCCTCAACAGTTTCAAAATTTAAAACATCCTGCTGGTCAATGTCTATTTTGTACTTATTATCCAGCGACAAAACTACCTGGGATATGTCAAGGGAATCAGCATCCAATTCATCATAAAGATGGCTCTTTAATGAAACCTCATCTTCCGGCAATCCCATAACATCTATTAATATTTTTTTAACTTCATCAAATACCATATAAAAAAACCTCCTGCTTTTACATTTAATCTTATTTATTTAAACTTCTCTATATAAAGTGCTTTATATCTAAACCAACTTATAAATAATGCATTTTAATTTTATACTTTTTAATTTTATACTTTAAATTTAACATCATCTTCTGTCTAAACTATATTTGCCTAAACTATATTATCTTTAAAGTATATTATATTGTCAACCTATTTTTAGTTTTTGGTTGACAATCTTTTTTTATTGTTATATTTTATAATTGTCGCTCTTTATACTAGTGCTATTTTATTTAGGAGGATTTTTTTGGAGTATATTAATGAGATTTTATCTAATTTAAAGAAAAACAATAAATACAGGGGAGAATTTAAAAAACTTCAGTCACCCCAAAAAGAAAAAGTTGTTATAGACGGAAGGGAAATAATTCTACTTGGTTCTAACAATTATTTAGGTCTTTGTGACCACAAAGAAGTAAAAAAAGCCTCTATGGAAGCAATAGAAAAGTATGGGGTGGGTGCAGGAGGATCAAGGCTTACAACAGGTTCATACACACTCCATAGTATGCTGGAGGAAAAAATCAAAGATATTAAAGGCACCCAAAAAGCATTGGTGTTTAATACCGGCTACATGGCCAATTTAGGAATTATACAAGCCCTTTGCAATAAAGACTGGGTTATATTTTGCGATAAATATAATCATGCAAGCATTTTAGACGGCTGCCTTTTAAGCGGGGCCAAGTTTTTAAGATACAGGCACTGTGATATGGATGATTTGTCTTATAAGCTGGAAAATTTTAAAGGAAAGTGCAACTTAATTGTTACAGACGGGGTATTCAGCATGGACGGTGATATTGCCCCTTTAGATAAAATTGTGGAAATTTCAAAAAAGCACAACGCCGTTATAATGGTAGACGATGCCCATGGATTTGGGGTTTTAGGAAAAGACGGGGCAGGGACTGCCTCATATTTTGGAGTAAACAGTGAAATTCATATTCACATGGGAACATTAAGCAAGGCTGTAGGCTCAATAGGAGGCTATGCCGCTTCAGAAGAATACTTTATTGAGTACTTTAAAAATTTCTCCAGAAGTTTTATTTTCTCAACGGCGCTTCCTCCTTCATCCGTTGCAGCCTCCATTAAAGCCCTGGATATTATAAAAAACGAACCTTTAAGAAGGCAGCGGCTTTTGGAAAACTCACACCGGTTTAAAATGGAGCTTAAAAATTTAGGATTTAAAATCCCGGACACAGTAACCCCCATAATACCCGTAATTGTGGGAGATGAAGAAAAGACACTGGAATTTTCCCGGCAGCTTTTATATGACAGGATATACATTCCTGCAATAAGACCTCCTACGGTGCCAAAAGGAAGCAGCAGGCTCAGGATTTCAATTACTGCAGCCCATGCCTGGGAGGATTTGGAGTATGTGATAGAAAGGCTTAAAACTACAGGCAGAAAGCTGGGGTTGATTTAAGATGACAAGACATATGGTTGTGCTTACAGGTTGGGCTGTAGGTAAATTTCCCTGGAAAACTTTATTTGGCCTTTTGGAAAAACATTTTGAAATTACATTTGTGGACTGGGATGACGTTTTTTCAATAGATGGTTTTAAGAAAAAAGTCCTACACATAATAGATGATAAAATAAAAGGCGGTAAAAATTTTACCCTTATGGGCTGGTCCTTAGGCTCTATGGTAGCAGTGGAAATTGCACAAATTCTTTATAAAAGAATTGATAATTTAATATTGATAAGCGGCACTTTAAAATTTGTAAATGATAAAGACGACATTTATACCGCCCTTTGGTCAAAAGATACCATAGATAAAATGATTTATATGCTAAAAAGCGATAAAGACAGCACTTTAAATAAATTTTACAAAAACTTTTTTTCTAAAACTGAAAAAAGAGACGGACATTATGAAAGATTTATGAAAGAAATAAAATTTCATAAACCTTGCTGCAATATAAATTCACTTATATGCGGCCTTGAATATCTTAAAAACACGGATTTAAGGGAAATTTCCCTTCCCCTCTCCCCTCTTGTTATACACGGGGACAGGGACGTTATTTGTCCGTACAAATCAAGTGAGTACATAAAAGAAAAATTTAAAAATGCAAAATTGGTAACATTGCAAAATACAGGGCACATACCCTTTTATACCGACCCTAGTAAGCTTTATGAAATAATAAAAAGACATTAAGAGGTCAGAGAATTATGATTGATAAGGAAAAATTAAAAAGAAGGTTTAGCAGAAATGCAAATCAATATGATAAATATGCAAAAGTACAAAAAAAGATGGGGGATGTTTTAATTGAAAAAATAAAATCCACCAAATGCCGGTACAAAAACATACTTGAAATAGGCTGTGGGACAGGATATGTTACAACGGCTTTATTTGAGCTTTTTAAAGACTCAAATATAACCGCCGTTGACATTGCACCAGGCATGATAAACCACGTAAAATCCAAATTATTAGATAAAAGAGTAGAATTTATCTGTGCCGATGCAGAAGAAATGGATTTTGATAAAAAATATGACCTTATTATATCAAATGCCACATTCCAGTGGTTTAATAATTTAGAAAACACTTTAAAAAAGCTGGCAGATACTCTGGCTCCTGGTGGCTTTATGTGCTTTTCAACCTTTGGGAAAAACACTTTTACAGAGCTTAAAAAGTGCTACCAAAAGGCAAGTGTATACTTTGGCATAAAAGATACCATTTACTCAAGCCAGCCCTTTTTATCCCTTGAGGACTACAAAAAAATATGCAGCAGTATATTTAATGAAAAATTTACCCTTTCTTTTATGGAGACCTATGAATATGAGTATTTTAACTGCTGCAAAGACTTTCTTTACTCAATTAAAAAAATAGGTGCAAATAACAGCCAAAAAAACATAATAAAAGTCCCTCTGGACTTTATTGACAAAGTAATTGACATATATGATAAGGACTTTAAAAAAGACGGCAAAGTTGCAGCAACATATCACAGCTTGTTTGTTTTTATTTCTAAAAATGCAGTATAAAGCTTAAAAATATTTTAAATTAAATGTATTTGGAGGTACAAATTATGAAAGAGTTTATTTTAAATCTAAAGGATAGAATACTAAAAGGTGAAAGCATTGCTTTTGATGAAGCTTTAAAACTTATAAAAATAGATGAAAATGACACCTGTTCCCTTAATGTTTTATTTGAATCTGCCAATGAAATACGTGAAAATTTGGTGGGAAAAAAAGCTGACCTTTGTATAATTTTAAATGCCAAATCAGGAAGATGCTCTGAAAACTGCAAATTCTGTGCCCAATCCGCCCATTACAACACAGGGGTTTTAGAATATGATCTTTTGGAATACTCCGAAGTTTTGGAAAAAGCTTTGGAAGCTAAAGAAAACGGTGTCCACAGGTTTTCACTAGTTACCAGCGGAAAAGGGGTTGATAAAGATGAGGATATTGAAAAGCTAGCTAAAATATATGAAAGGCTTTCAAAGGACGTAGGTATAGAACTTTGTGCATCCCATGGCATTTTAACCTACCGGCAGGCAAAAACACTTAAAGAGGCAGGAGTTATTACCTACCACCACAATGTGGAAACAAGCAAAAACCATTATAAAAACATATGCACCACCCATACCTATGAAGACAGGGTAAAAACAATAGAAAATGCCAAAAAAGCAGGGCTGCACGTATGCTGCGGCGGGATAATAGGAATGGGTGAAAGCTTAGAAGACAGGATAAATATGGCCTTTGAAATAAAAAGCCTTGGTATAAAATCAGTACCTGTAAATGTCCTGACCCCCATTAAAGGAACCCCTCTTGAAAATTTAGAAGTATTGTCGCCTATGGAAGTTTTAAAAACCATGGCTGTTTACAGATTTATACTCCCTGACTGCTACATCAGGTATGCAGGAGGCAGAATGGCACTAAAAGACAAGCAAGCCCTTGGCTTTAAAGCCGGAATAAATGCAGCACTTACCGGCAACTACCTCACTACAACAGGAAGTGATGTAAAAAAGGATAAAGCCATGATAATGGAGGCAGGATTTACTATATAGAAATTATCAATATAGAAATTATCAATCTAAGTTTGGATAAAGTTTATAGCAATTATCAAATTCAGACTTTTATCAGGGTTATAGTATTATTAAATTTATATTTATAACAGGATTTATATTAATTATAAAATCCAAACTATAAAAAAGGAGATTTAAAAATGGGAAAAGGCATATTCATTGCAGGAACTGATACAGGTGTTGGAAAAACCTTCATCACTGCAGGCTTAAACTATTGTTTTCAAAAGGCAAACTATAAATGCTGCTCTTTTAAGCCTGTACAGTCAGGAGGAATAGAAAAAAACGGCTCCCTTATACCAGGGGATATAGAATTTGTAAAAAAACTAACCGGTATTGATGAACCTTATGAAAAATTAAACTGCTACTGCCTGAAGGAAGAAGTTTCGCCACATTTAGCCGCTGAATTAGAAGGTGTTGAAATTGACACAAATAAGTTATTGGAAAGCTTTAATTATTTAAAAGAAAAATATAACTATACACTGGTGGAAGGTGCCGGAGGCTTAATTGTCCCCATAATAAGGGATAAATATTATATGTACCACCTTATAAAAGATTTAAATCTGCCTGTTTTACTTGTGGCAAGGGCAGGTGTGGGAACAATAAACCACACGGTCCTTTCTTGTGAATTTGCAAAAAACACTGGCATCAAAATTAAAGGAATAATTATAAACGGCTATACCAATACATTTTGTGAAAAAGATAATATAGATATAATTGAAAAAGCTACAGGAATTCCTATAGTTTCTGTAATGCCTCAGATAAATGTATATGATTTTTCTCACTTAAAAAGCTACTATAAAAAACATATTGAATTAGATAAAATAATAAGCTTATGTTTTTGATGAAGATTTTAAGATGTAAATTTTAAAAGAAAAGGAATGATTTTAAAATGGATGAAATGAAGAGTTTACAGGAAAAGGACTTAAAATACATATGGCACCCCTGCTCCCAGATGAAAGACTATGAGGAGTTCCCCCCTATTGTAATTAAAAGAGGGGAAGGTGCTTATTTAGAAGATATAAACGGAAAAAGGTATTTAGACGCAGTGTCATCCTGGTGGGTAAACCTTTTTGGCCACTCCAACAAGCGCATTAATGAGGCTTTGTACAGGCAGGCAAACAAATTGGAACATGTGATTTTTGCAAATTTCAGCCATGAGCCGGCTATTGAACTTTCTGAAAGAATTGTAAATATTCTTCCTGAAGGCCTTAACAAAGTGTTTTTTGGGGATAACGGTTCTTCCGCCGTTGAAATTGCATTAAAGCTAAGTTTTCAATACCACCAGCAAACCGGGAAAACAAAAAAAGTGCGCTTTTTAGCCTTAACTGATGCCTACCATGGTGAAACAATAGGGGCTCTTTCTGTGGGAGGGATTGATTTATACAGTAAAATCTATAAACCTTTATTACTTGATGTCATACGTTCCACTGGTCCTGACTGCTACCGCTGCAAATTTAATAAACACAGAGAAAGCTGCAGTGCAGAATGCTTTACATTTATTGAAGAAGATGTTAAGAAAATGCATGAAGAAATAAGCGCCATTATTGTAGAACCTTTAGTTCAGTGTGCTGCAGGAATGAAAATATACCCTCCCGTATACCTTAAAAAGCTTAGGGCACTTTGTGATAAATACCACATTAACCTTATTGCAGATGAAATAGCCGTTGGATTTGGGCGGACAGGCAAAATGTTTGCATGTGAACATGCCGGAATTTCCCCGGATATAATATGCCTTTCTAAAGGTCTTACAGCAGGTTACATGCCTCTTTCCTTAGTGGTTATGACAGATGAAATATACAATGCCTTTTATGACGACTACCTCAAAATGAAGGCATTTTTACACAGTCACAGCTACAGCGGCAATCCTTTAGGATGTGCTGTTGCAATTGAATCTTTAAATATATTTGAGGATGAAAAAATACTGGAAAAAAACAGCCAAAAACAAGCTTATCTTAAAAATAAGGCGGAAAAAGAGCTCCTAAATATCCCATACGTTGGAGAATACCGGCAAATGGGTATGATAGGTGCAATTGAACTTGTAAAAGACAGAAAAACGAAAGAGCCTTTTGAGTCTGAAAAAAGGGTTGGATACAATATATATAAAAAAGCTCTTAAAAAAGGCGTTATTTTAAGACCTCTGGGAAACATAATATATTTTATGCCCCCTTATGTTGTAGAAAATAAAGATATTGACTTTATAGTAAGGGTATGTAAAGAGTCTATAAATGAGTATTTTAAAGAAATATAAAGTAGTTGTTAATATATAGTGGTTATATTAATTATATGTATCATATTATATAAAGCTTCTGTATTTTTATTATATTATAAAAGACAGGTACATTATAATACCTGTCTTTTATGTATAACACATTGTATTTTAATTAAGTCTCATTTGTTCCATCCACATCTGTTATTTCATTTGCTCCATTTTCTTCATTTGTTTCAACTACATTTTCTTCATGGGATTCATTAACTTTATTAACTTCACTTACTTCATTTACATTATTCTCTTCAACATCTTCTTTTGGTGCCATTTTCCTGTACTTTTCCAATCTTTCAAAATCGCTTATAGGGTTTCGGTCAACCCGTACTTCTTCTAATGAAGTAAAATTATCTAAAATACTTATGTCCGAAACTAAATTGTTATATATATCTAGTTTTCTTAAATTTGTAAATCCCTCTAAAGGACTTATATCCAAAATCTTATTATTGTGAAGTGAAAGTTCATAAACATTGGTTAAACCCTCTAAACCATAAATATCAGTTATCTGGTTGTCATTTAGCTCAAGGGTAACTAAATTGGATAAATTGCTAAGGGAACTTACATCTACAATGTCGTTTTCCGCAAGAACTAAAGTCTTTAAAGAAATTAGTCCGCCTAAAGGAGTAATGTTTTTAATCCGGTTTCCTTTAAGATTTAGATTTTCTAAAGAAGTTAACTTACCAATGGCTTCTATATCGTCAATAAAGTTATAACTTAAATCCAGCTCTTTTAAATTGGCCATTTCTTCTAAAGCACCTATATTTGTAATTTGATTTTGGGATAAATTTATGTATGTTAAATTGGTCAGCTTTCTAATTGGGCTTAAATCCCTTATGTAGTTGTTGCTTAAATCCAGTTTTTCTAAGTTTGTAAAGAACTCTAAGCCATCAAGATTTTGGATTGAAGAATTGCTAAAATCTAAAGCTTTTATTTGGGATACATCAGTATCAAATATAACCCCTGTTTTTTTGTTTATTTTTTCCCTGATTTTATTTTCTAAGTTTTCGTCTGAAAAATCAATAAGACCTGCCTTCTTTTTAATGACAGATACATTGCCTTCATCAAAAAAATCTTCAACCTCGTCTATTCCGATTTTTCCGTCCTTAACCTTAACTGCAATAAACCCTGGATAGTCTGCAGTATCAGGTTCTACAATTGCGGTAGTTGCTCTGTCACCTTCTATAAGGTAATTTTCATAATAAAAAGTTGTTGCTAAAACTGTTCCTCCCATAAGTACAATAACCAATAAAACAAATAAAACGGTTTTTAAAACCTTTCTATTTTTCTTTGGCGCATTCACACCCGGATTGTACACTTCTGAAAGAATGGAATTGCTTTCCTGCTGCTTTGTCATAGTGAATCATCCTCCTTAAATACAATATAATTACCCCTTGATATAGCTTATACTTACCCCTTGGAATACAAACTAAAACTTTTAGACAAAAATTTTCTAGTGAGACAAAAAAAGAAGTAGTTTTTTGATTTTACAACCTATCATTGGTACAAAATCCTGTCTTATGTTTTTATTGTACCATAAATACTGCTAATTCACAATAAATTATTCAAAAAATAACAGGGTAAATATATTTTTTTTATAAATATATTTTTTATATTTTATCATTTTAAATTTAAATCTTCATGGGATTTTTCTACAATGTTTTTAGCATCAAAAGAAGTGGTTCCTTCTGTTTTAGAAAGGTATGCTAAAAACTCAATATTCCCCTCAGGACCTTTAATTGGGGAAAAGTCAAGACCTTTTATTTTAAGGCCGCATTCTATGGAAAAACCTAAAATATCCTCTATAACTTCCCTATGGGTATCCTTATCCTTTACCACCCCGTTTTTTCCTACCTTGTCCTTTCCTGCTTCAAACTGAGGCTTTATAAGGCATAATATTTCCCCGTCTTCTTTTAAAAGATCCACTGCCACAGGTATCACTTTTTTTAAAGAGATAAAGGATACATCTATTGCTGCGAAATCTGCTAAAACCCCTATTTGGTCCCTTGTTACATATCTTATATTTGTTCTTTCCATACACACTACACGTTCATCATTTCTAAGTTCCCAGGCAAGCTGACCGTAGCCTACATCAACGGCAAATACTTTTTTTGCACCGTTTTTCAGCATACAGTCGGTAAACCCGCCTGTTGAAGCCCCTATATCAATGGCAACTTTTTCATTTAAATCTATTTTAAAAACTTTTATTGCCTTTTCTAATTTCAGCCCGCCCCTGCTTACATAAGGATGGACATTTTCTTTTATAAAAATTTTAGAATCTATACCAACCTTAGTACCAGGTTTATCTACCTTTTCACCGTCTACAAATACTACACCCGCCATTATTGAACTTCTGGCTTTTTCCCTGCTGTCAAAGTACCCTTTTTGAACAAGGAGTACATCCAGCCTCTCCTTTTTCAAATTAAATTCCCTCCACAACTATATCTTTTACACTGTACCTGTTAAACATTTTCATCACAGAGTTAAAAATTGATTTTGCATCCAGTCCGAACATTTTTTCCAATTCTTTTTTAGAACCATGGCAAATAAACCTGTCAGGGTATCCAAATATTTTTGTTTTAACATTTATGCCGCTTTCATTTATAATCTCAAGTATTCTGCTTCCAAAACCACCTTCAACGGTATTGTCTTCAATGGTTACAATCTTTCCCGTTTTAATTGCAGAATTAATTATGGGCTTTGGATTAACAGGTTTTATAAACCGTGAATAGATAACATCTGCCGATAAATCCATTTTTTCCAGCAAAGCCGCAACTTCCATGGCAACTTCCACTTTATTTCCCACAGCTATTATTGAAACATCCTTCCCTTCCCTTAAAATAAGGGACTGCCCTAATTCAATACCGGGACTTTCAAATAATTTATGAGACCCACTCCCTCTGGGATACCTTATTGCTATAGGTCCGTCAAAGTCTTCTATGGCAAATTTCATCATCTTTCTAAGCTCATTGTAATCACATGGTGCCATAATGGTCATATTGGGAATATGCCTTAAAAAAGATATGTCATATATACCCTGGTGGGTTTCCCCATCCTCTCCTACAATACCTGCCCTGTCAATGGCAAAAACAACATGTAATTTTTGAATTGCCACATCGTGAAGTACCTGGTCATATGCCCTTTGTAAAAAAGACGAATATACGGCAAACACAGGCACCAAGCCATTTCTGGCAAGCCCTGCTGCAAATGTCACTGCATGCTGCTCGGCAATCCCCACATCAAAAAATCTTTCAGGAAACTTTTTAGAAAATGCATCCAAACCTGTCCCGTTTGGCATTGCAGCGGTAATAGCGACAACCTTTTTATTTTTCTCTGCAATTTCAACTAATTCTTCCCCAAAAATATTAGAATATCCAGGTCCTCCATTGGAAATAACTTCTCCTGATTCTATTTCAAAAGGTGCAATCCCGTGGAATATATCCGGATTTTCCTCTGCATGGTTATATCCCTTGCCTTTTTGAGTACAAACATGTATAAAAACCGGTCCCTTAATACTTTTTGCTTTTTTAAATACATTTTCCAGTTCTTCTATATTATGACCGTCAATTGGTCCTATGTACTTAAATCCAAGTTCTTCAAAAATTATTCCCGGCATTATCATATATTTTATAGAGCCCTTAACCCTGTCAAGAGCTTTTACTGCACTTTTCCCTATTGCCGGAATTTTGTTTAATATAATGTCAATATCCTCTTTTACTTTGTAGTAAAAAGGCTCTGTTCTTATTTTACTTAAATATTTTGAAAGACCCCCTACATTTTTAGATATGGACATTTCATTGTCGTTTAGTACAACAATAAGGTCGTTAAAGGATCTTCCTGCGTCATTTAAGGCTTCAAATGCCATACCCCCTGTAAGGGCACCATCACCTATCACTGCAATAACTGAATACTTTTCTTTTTTTATATCCCTGGCCTTTGCAATCCCCAAAGCAGCGGAAATAGATGTGCTGCTGTGGCCTGTATTAAAAGCATCGTGAGGGCTTTCGTTTACTTTAGGAAAACCCGACAGCCCGTTTAACTTCCGCATGGTATCAAACTTATTTTTTCTCCCGGTAATAATTTTATGTACATAGCACTGATGACCCACATCCCATATAATCTTATCACGGGGTGTATCAAACACCCTGTGAAGAGCCAGGGTAAGCTCAACTACTCCTAAATTAGGTGCTAAATGTCCTCCTGTTTTTGATATCTTCTCTATTAAAAAAGACCTTATTGAAGAAGCAAGTCCTTTTAACTGTTCATAATTAAGACTTTTCAAATCTTCAGGAGAATTTACACAATCCAATATATTTTCCAACTAGCTTTCATCTCACTTTCAAACTTTTAAAATTTATTTTTTAATTTTTAAAAGTTAGTATATAAATTTAAAAATTTTTATGATTTCCTTCCGGATAAAACACTTAAGGCTATAGCCACTTTGTATGTGATGTAATTGTTGTATTTTAATGCAAAAGTTTTCCCAATTGCCTTACCTCCTATTGTAGCCGCTGCTACAAGACCTGTCAAACTAAATCCTGCAACAGCCGCTGTTGTCAAACTTGCCGTTTTAGATATGGTTATGATAATGTAACTACTTGCAGCCCCGCTTATAACACCGCAAATATCCCCTATAACATCATTGCAGATGGTGGAGGCTTTATTTGCACTTCTTATAAGTTTAATTGCCTGTTTTGCACCATAAAGTTTTCTAGACGCCATAGAATGAAAGGGGGCTTCTTCTGCAGTTGTTATTGCTATACCTATTATATCAAAAATTATCCCTATTATTATTATAATTAATAATATTAAAAAAGAACTGGCAAGTCCCGCACTTTCCAATATAGTGGAAGAAATGTTAGATAATGTTGCAGATAGAAAAAAAGTTAGTAAGACGATGAATGTAACCCACTTGGCGTTTTCCTTTTTAGAAACAGTTGAAGCATTTGGTTTGAACTTTATTTTTTTATTATTGGCTTTAGTTGCTTTATTGGAATTTTTACTGTTATTAGAATTTCTAGTGCTATTAGTGTTTCTACTGTGTTCATCCACTTAAACTGCCTTCCTCCTAATGTAAATTTATGTAGATAACAGGATGGAAATATGCTGGGTAAATTTTGCGGCTTAGGTCAAGCTTGATTTCCACAGGACCCACTGAATGTCGCCAGTTCAGCGGTTTCCCTTTAAGGGTCCAGCCATATTGTTTCCAAATATGGGGCCTGACTACCACTTAGTCCACACTTCAATCCCCAGCATACCTCTTTTAAGAACAGTCTAGGAGATTTCCTCAACAGTCTTACCGGTTCTAGCCTCTTTTGCAATGTTGGTTTCAAACTGCATTAGCGCATAAGTACCGGCCAATACTTACGCACCTGACGGTTATCCGCCAACACCACTCAAGGCAGGCTACGCTGTTCACAGCACTTTACGTACCGCAAAACAGGTTTACTCCCTACCCGTAGGCAACAAATTTATTTGTTTATCCCACGGCATAGGGTCTCCACGGTAGAGGGGACAGCATCCGCATGCCCTTGCAGAGTGCCCCTAAACCTTAACTCCCAGCATCAGCCCATCACTGGGCGTAACAAGCCAACACCAGGAACTTCATCGATGTGCCCTTAACGGATTTTTAGCCCCGTCTTCGAAACCGGCAGTACTGACTAGAATACTGCTCCATCCTGTTTGTCCCTAAACTTTGTGTGAAAAGAATTATATCACATTTAAATATTTCTCGCAACTGACATATAATCTCAATTTTCAAAATTCTCTTCTTTTATTGAACCGTCCTCTTTTTCTATTAATATTGTTATTTTTCTTTCCATTTCATCAAGAATTTTACTTAAGTTTTTTGAAAGCTCCACACCCTTTTGAAAAACTTCAATGGAGGTCTCTAAAGGCATTTCACCCTTTTCCAAATCTTCTACGATTTTTTCCAATTCATTCATTGACTGTTCAAAAGTCTTCTTTTCTTTACCCATATATTTATTCACCTTCCAAAAAATTATAAAGGAAAAAATTACTCTTTTGAAAGAACCTTTGAAATTATCTTTCCGTCTTTTAGACTAATTTCAATTTCATCTCCAATATCCACATCTTCAATTGATTTTATAAAGCTTCTTTTTTCATTAGACTTTAAAAGACCATAACCTTTTGACAATACCGCCAAAGGGCTTAATGTATCAAGCTTTCCAACTAAGAGACTAAATTTTGCTTTTAATCTTTCATGTTTAGTCAAGACAGCCTTCCTTAAATCCCTGTTTAATATGTCCAGCTTCATTCTCTCCTGGTATATCCTGTCATAGGGCTGCCTTAATGCAGGTGAATTTTGAATTTTTAAAAGCCGCTCCCTTTTTAATTTCAAATTACCTTTAAGGGAGTTACCAAGCCTTAAATTCAGCTCCTTTATCCTGTTTTCAATTGCAATTCTTTCCGGAATAACCAGCTCCGCTGCAGCTGAAGGGGTTGGTGCCCTCACATCTGCAACAAAATCCGCAATTGTATAATCAGTCTCATGTCCCACTGCAGATATAATTGGTATAGAAGACTCAAAAATACTCCTTGCAACTTCCTCGGTATTAAAAGGCCATAATTCTTCTAATGAACCCCCACCCCTTGCAATTATTATCACATCCACACATTTTAGCTGGTTAAACCTTAATATACCTTTGCTAATCTCCTTTTCTGCCCCTTCTCCCTGCACCCTTACAGGATATATCTTTACACTGGTATTATAAAACCTTCTGTCTAATACATTAATTATATCCCGTATTACAGAACCTGTGGAGGATGTCACCACTCCTATATTTTGAGGCAAAAAAGGTATTCTTTTTTTGATTTTCTCATCAAACAGCCCTTCATTAAACAACTTTTTCTTAAGCTGTTCAAAAGCTATATGTAAATTGCCGGTACCGTCATTCTGCATTTCCTGGGCGTACAGCTGGTACTGCCCGTCCCTTTCAAAAACAGAAATATAGCCTCTTATTATGACTTTCATTCCATCTTCAGGTATGAATTTAAGACTTGAATTGCAGCTTCTGAACATTACACATTTTAGAAGGCTGTTTTCATCCTTCAGGGTAAAATACATATGTCCCGAAGAATGATGTTTAAAATTGGATATTTCACCTCTGATCCAGAGATTTGAAAGTATAAAATCCTTTGAAACAAGTTCCTTTATATACCTGTTTATTGCCGTGACAGTTAAAATATTGTTATTTTGGGTATGAAGTAAATTCATATAATTTCACCTTAGCTTAATTTTCCTCATTCTCTTTGCTCCCAACAGGCAAAGGGCTGTTTTTTTGGAACCTTCCTAAAATCCCGTTTACAAATGCACCACTTTCTTCCCCGCTGTAGTTTTTTGCAAGTTCAACAGCTTCATTTATGGATACATTAAGGGGTATGTCATCCCTGAAAACAATTTCATAAATTGCAAGCCTTAAAATTGACAAATCAACTTTAGATATTCTGGACAGTTTCCACCCTTTTGAATATTTTTCAATAGCCCTGTCTATTTTTTCTTTATTCCTGTGTACTCCATATAGCACATCAGTTATATACTCTAAGTTTTCCTTTTTAAATTTATGCCGGGCTAAAAAATCTTCAACTTGCCCTTCTATAGGTTCCTTCCTTATTTCAAACTGATATAAAAGCTTCATAGCCATTTCTCTTGCAGCTCTTCTTCCTATTAACAGTTTTTATACCTCCCCAAAACTGTATTTTAAAATAAACCTTTATGTATCTTGTATTATCTATATGTACCTGGTGGTAGTATGCGGTCTAAAAGATTTTTTATGTAATCCTTATCATTGGAAATCTTTTTTCCTATATAATAACCTGCCAGAACACATATTGCAATAAAAATTGTTTTTAAAAATCCAACTAACAATACAGTTACCGAAAAAATCAAACCTCCAAGAGCGCCATTTATCTCTCCGAAATGTGAACGGTAAAAAGCTAAAATTTTCTCCTTATTCACTGCCCATGCCTCCATTATTCAACTCTTGATCTATAACCTGTATATATATTTTCCACAAACACCTTTACATCATCTACCAAAATACCTGAAGTCTCTTCAACAGACTTTTTAACTCTTTTTTGTATATCCTCCAGAAGGGCCGGAATGTTAATGTCAGGCATTACAACTACCCTTATATGTACAGAAACATTTTCACCTGTTCTCTTTACATAAGCTTTTGAATCCCTTACACCATTATTTCTCCTTGATGCTGCAAGGGCTATATTTTCAATGGTGTTTAGTGATATTTTTACCTCTCCTATTTTATTAAACCTTGTTATAGACTTTCTGTTTCTCTCACTTCTCACTCCTGAAAGTAAAAACATAAGGCTTAAACCAAAAAATATCAGTTCTACTATAAAGAGCAGGATAACCGACGCCTTATTGCTTAAAACAGTTTTTTCTAAAAAATTTGTGATATTTATAAACATTTCTTTATTTAGAGTCACAATCATTAAAATGAGAGAAATAACTGTGAGACAAAAAGCATAAAAAGCAAGCAAAATCCTGAAAAAAATATTCATAGGCTTACTACCACCCCTTTTTTATCTTATGTTTCCAATACCCACTTACATTATATTTTATTTTAGAAAAAAAATAAACCCTACAGGGGTTATTATTTTATTTTTTCCAATAAACATTTTTAACATACCTGTTATATAATTACTTAACCCTTGCAACTTCTTCTGCCAAATCTTTTTTGAAGTCCTTTTCTATATTGACACCTTGTATGTGAATATTAACTTCTACAACATCAAGCCCGGTCATTGTCTCAACAGCTTCTTTTACCCTTTCTTGAATATCCCATGAAACATCCGGTATCCTGCACCCATATTCAACGATAATATAAAGGTCAATTGCTGCTTCTTTGTCACCCACTTCCACCTTTACACCTTTAGACAAATTTTTTCTCCCCAGCATTTCGGCAATACCGCCTGCAATCCCGCCGCTCATACCTGCAACACCGGGAACATCCATAGCAGCAATACCTGCAATTATTGCAACTACCTCTTCGGAAATCTTTATTTCCCCTACTTCATTCAGCTTGCTTTGTATGCTGTTTTGTTCTGTTCCTTCCATATTAAAACCTCCTTTTATAAGAAACAAGCCAAGAGTTTAAATACTCCCTTTTTTAAGTACCTAAGCAATCTTAACGCTTTAGATATTTAAAAAAGGGAATTTTTATAATAACCCTTGAGAGTTAACCATAAATAATTATAAATAATTATATCATTTCAAAAATGTGATATCAATATTATACTAAAACTTTTGCCGTACATAAACATCTTTTATATCCACATCAGCATGCCTTGAGGCTATATCAGCTATCTGAGCAACTTGCACTGAAGTAAGGCTTGGAGCTTTAACCACCACATCCACACTACCGTCGCTGCCAAATAATACAACAACGTCTTTATAACCCTTTTCCTTAATCAGTGTCTCAATTCTCATTTCCTTTTCTGAATTTTCTATTATCTGCATCATCAATTCCTGTGCACTTTTTTTAAGTTCTTCACTAGATGTAGCATCCTGGGTAATTTCTTTCAGTACATCCTGATCCCTGCTTCTGGTTACTTCCCTGTTTATCTTTGCCTGAGCAAAAAAATCATTTGCTTCCTTAGAAGCCTCTAAAGCCTTTTCACCCTCTTCATCTTTATCTTCCCCGTCTTCTTTTTTAACAAAAATATCATCATCCATTAACTCACTATCTACATACACAGCTTCCCCAAGGCGTACATCTTCATCACCCTCTTCATCAAGTACCATGTTTTCATAAATGTTGCCGGCTGAAATATCATCCAACCCATCAGAAGATGAGCCGCTTTTGTTGTATGTGTACTGTAAAATACCTGCCACTATTATCATTAAAATTAAAGACAATACAACCACTTGTTTTCTTTTTAATACCATCATTGATGTTCCCCCTTTAATCCCAGTGTTTTTTATGTGAAATCAAATTTCTTAAAAATAAATATTTTCTTTTAAAAATCCCTCCCTTCAAAACCGGATTGTCTTTATTTTTACTATCATATATATTATATTTCCCTTTAATTTATATCTTTTTTTTAGGAATAGCTTTAAATTATTTTTTCCTCTCATAAACCTGTACTTTGTGAACGGGAACATCCAACAAAACCTGTACAGCCCTTAAAAGGTTTTCCCTTACAGTCAAATCCCCCCCGCCGTCAGCAACAACAACAACCCCTTTTACCTTAGGATACACCTCTTTAACTATAATTGGCTTTTTTACACCGTTCCCTTCCTCATATACAATACTGCTTTCATAACTTGTCTGATTTGTCTTTCTAATTCCCCCCGCACTATCTCTTTCATCAATAACATCATCACTTCTTTTTACATCTGTAAAAGGCACAATTTCAGTCCCTGACTCATAGGTTATCATCACCTTTACTTCCCCTGCGCCGTTTATTTGGGAAAGTATTTTTTCCACCTTTACTTCCAATTCAGTCTTTTCCTCTAGTCCATCATTGAATCCGAAAGCTTCTGATTTTTCAGGTTTGGTATCTTCCGTTTCCGGTTGTTTTTTTTTATCTCCCCCAAACAAACTCCCCCCTGCTATAATAATTATCATACCTACAATTATCATTATTACCAGATTTTCTCCTAGTTTTTTGTTATCTTTTCCAAATGTGCCTATAAATTTTTTAATCATTTTGCGTACTTTATCCATTTTTTAACCTCCTGTCATTTTAAAGAAGAAATTATTATATTTTCTTTTTGTATTTTAAAGAGTTCATGGATTTTCTCTTTTAGTTCTTCTTCAATTTCAGCTTCTATTTTATCTGAAGAAGTTTCTTCCTGATTTTCTTCTTCTGAATCCCCGATCTTTCCGATTTTTATTTTTTTAATACTTAATATGGGCTTTATGGTGTTTTCCTCATAATCCGTGGCCAAATACAAATATACCCTCTCAACCTCTCCGTAATTTTCACTATTGTAATCTTCATTTATTATCACATCAGCTTTTACATCTTTTACTTTATTGTTTTTTTTTGCTAAATATTCCAACTGGTCAATTATTTTTTCCCTATACACCCCCGTCATAAGTTTTATCTGCTCTTCTTTTAAAACATCACTATTTATAGATATTTCTTTTGAATTTATAAAATTACCCGATTCAATTTGAAATTCTTCCAAATCTATATCCATTTTTAGAAGCTTTAGTACAGGGTTAATAAGGGCAATTACCAATATAAAGCCTGTAACCATATTTACCACTTTCTTAATTCTTCCTGATGGAATGAGTATTTCTATAAGTAACACAAAAAGAGACAATGAAACAATGTTTAAAACCCATTTCTTTAAAAAAACCATTTTTATCCCCCGCGTAATTTTGTTTTATCTTATCATTGCACTTATATTTGCAGCTGCAACAAGGGCTGTAATTGTAATTAAAAACATAAATGCAACTGATGCCATAATTCCAGAAATTACAGACATTGAATCTGAAATAGAGTTTATGCACTTTATAATCCGGTCATCTGCCACAGGTTCTAATAAAATTACCGTCAGCTTATATAAAACTACAACTGCAATTATTTTTAATATTGGCAAAATACATATAGAAGCAATGCCTATAAGCATGGATACCCCTACTGCATTTTTTATAAGCAATGTACATCCCATAACTGCATCTGCTGCATCTGCCAGGTATTTTCCCGCCACCGGTACAAAAACACCTATTGCAAATTTTGCAGTTTTGCTTCCAACACCGTCTGCCACCGCCCCTATTACACCTTGAAGGCTAACTATTGCTATAAAAACAGTCAGTATAAGTCCCAAAAGCCATCCTGCCAAGCTTTTCAAAAATCCAGAAAGCCTTGATATTTGTATTTTTTCCGATATATTATCAATTACCGATACAATGGTGGATAATATTACAATTGGGATTAATATGTTTTTTATTATAGCTGCAAAAACCTGAACCATCATAATAAGCATTGGCTGCATTCCTGCCCCTGTGGTAACATTGCCGGAAGCCGTAAGAAGTGCTGCCAAAACAGGCAGGGAAAGGTGCATGAAGTTTACCATTGCATTTATTATTCCTATCCCTGCCTCTACAGCTGTATTAAAGCTAACCAAAAGTATTGATACCAAAACTATATAGCATGTATAAAAAGCCAGCTCTCCTGTGCTTTTACTTAAAAATGAGCTTTGCAAATTTTTAAGTATTGCACACAAAACCACCAATACCATTAATCTTGCAAGTATGTATATATTTAAATATATTTCTTTAAAAAGAAACCTCAATATGCCATTTATAATTCCCATAAAATCAAACTTAAAATTCCCCTTAGAAACATCAGAAATTATATTTTCCGGGTCATATCCGGGTATAATTTCATCAATATTTTCACCGGCATACTCTTTGAGGCTTTCTTTTATCTTTGTAATTTCTTCTGTTTTAGTCTGGCTTTCAATAATTCTTTCCTTTATGTCTTCTTCTGCTTTTATATGGCAGAAATTCATACAACATATACCAACAATGAGACAAAGTATTTTCTTTGTTAGCTTTAAATATCTTTTGTTTTTCATGATTACTTTCCCCATTTTTACTTTTGATTTACTCAAGGCATAATTTCTATTACCAGATCCAGCAAAGATGTCACAATAGGAACAGCCAGCACTATTATGATAACCTTTCCTGCAAGTTCAACTTTTGAAGCAATGGCGCTTTCGCCGGCGTCTTTGCAAATTTCTGACCCGAATTCTGCAATGTATGCAATGCCAATGATTTTTAGAAGTGTGGAAAAATACACTGTATCTATATTTGCTTTGTCTGCATAAGTTTTTAGAAGCTCAATTACAGCAGATGTTTTTCCTAAAACTACAAAGAAAATAATTACCCCTGTGATGATGCTTATTTGCAGCGCAATTTCAGGTCTTTGAACCTTCAGTACCATAATTATTAAGGTGGCTACTACAGCTAGTATAACTATTTGAAATATTTCCATATTAACACCACCTTCTTTAAAATTAACTTCTTTAAAACTGGAATATGGTTTTTACAGTTTCAAATAAATATGCAATTTCCTTAACAATCATCATAAGTACCACTATAAGCCCTGCCAAAGTAGTCATCATGGCCTGCTCCTCACGGCCTGACTTGGTTAATACTGCATTTAAAACAGAAACTAAAATTCCTATTGCTGCTATTCTAAAAATTAAATCTATATCCATATACTCTTCTTTCCCCTTATGTATTTTTTACACTTACCATTTGTACAAGTATATTCATGTTTGGTACAAAAATATTCTAAAAAAAATTTAAAACAGTATAATTATAATTGCCAATCCCCCTAGTATCCCTAAGTTTCTGTACATGGCCTCATTTTTCTTTCTGAATTCTTCAGCCTTTTGTTCTTGCAGCTTCAGCTGGTTTAAAGTAAGCCTTATGTTTTTTATCTGCCCTTCTAAATCAGAGCTTCCAAGCATTTTGCCAAAGGATACTATCACCTTTTCATCTTCTTTGTCTAAAGAAGTGTCATTTATATTTAGCTTTACAGCTCTTTTCCATGCCTCGTATGCGCTTAATTCAGGTTTTTTTTGCAAAATTTCCGCTGCGTGTTTAAAGAAATTTGAAACGGGACTGTCACTTTGGCTGTATATTTTATAAAAGGCATCTGTTAGTTTATTTGATAAAAAGCTGATTTCATTTTCAAACATCTGAAGCATACCCTGTAGGCTTCTTAGTTCTTCAGGCCTTTTAGCACATTTTCTTGAATAAATATATCCTAATAAACTGCTTGACATAAATACAATGAAACATCCAAAAAGCTTAACTGCCACTTTTCCCCCTCCTGTAAATAACATCCATACTTTTTCCGTCAACTATTTCTTCTACAGTGCCAGGACCTTCCTCACCGCTTAGCACAATAAATCTTTCAAAAACCTTTTCCTCCATAAGGCTTAAAACTTCTTTTCTTGTTTTTAGCTGGGAAATATTATACCCATGGGCAGTGGTTATAATTTTTATCCCTGCATTTAAAACTTCTATTATTGAATCTTTGTCTCCCCTTCCCCCTATTTCATCAGTCACAATGACATCCGGAGACATAGACCTTAGCATTATTGTCATTCCTAATTGTTTTGGGCAAGCATCCAATACATCAGTCTGAACTCCCACCTTTTTTTGAGGCACCCCCCTGTAGCAGGCGGCTATTTCAGACCGTTCATCAATAAGACCCACCTTTACACCTTTAAATCCTAATTTTTCAATCCCGTCGCTTAAGTTTCTTGTTATATCCCTTAGCATGGTTGTTTTACCACATCCGGGAGGTGAAATAATAAGGGTATTGTAAACTTCATTTTTGTCATTTATTATGTATTTTATTATTTTTAAAGAACAGTCTGTAATTTCCTTAGAGATTCTTATATTAAGACTGGATATGTCCTTTATGTTTTTTATCCTTTCTCCCTCTAAAACAACCCTTCCTGCTATTCCAACCCTGTGTCCCCCTTTTAAAGTTAAAAAGCCGTTTTTTATTTCATCCTGATATGCATAAATGGAATTTTCGCTTATTAGAGTTAAAGTTTTTAAAATTTGTTCCTGATCCATATAAAAAAGATTAAACTTATTATTTGTCAATTTGCCGTCACAGTTTAAAAAAAACCTACCCCTTCTGTTTTGCAGCATAACAGGCTTTAAAGCCCGTATTCTTATCTCTTCTAAATTAACAAGTTCTAGGGGATTTACTTTTTTTAGAACTTCCTTTAACCCGTAGGATAAAAATTTTAAAATTTCCCTTTCAAAAGACTGTATATCCGCCATTTTAACAATATGCTTGTCTTTGGTAAGCATTTTTTGTCCCTCCTTTTTTTATCTGTTTTATATGTATTCCCTTTGTCCAAATTTATGACTAAAAATAAATACAAAAAAAGCAGTACATGCATCAAAAGATACACATACTGCTTTTTTGTTCTAAACTTTTGGAAATTACAAATTTATATTGCTATAACTTCTTAAAATAATAAGTACTTATGATTCTTCCCCTTCATCACTGCACTCATCACAATTGCAGTCCCACTCAACCATTATGTCCTTTCCACAGGAAGTGCATTTAAAAGAACCTGCTTCATCATCCAGCATATCTTCAGTAAGTTCAATGATGTCATGACAGTGAGGGCACTCAATTTCTGCAATTACCCCGTCATCATCACAATCATCATACAACATGCTTTCTAATGCCCCAAGGTCTTCATCAATGCTGTCAACCTGCTCTCCTAAGTATTCCTGGGTTTCTTCAATATCCGTTAACGAATCTGCAATATCGTCTAAAACCCCTATTATTTCTTTAAAAAGCTTACCTTCATTTGTTGCTTCATCAATATTCATACCTGCAACAAGCCCTTTAAGATAGGCAACCCTCTCTTTTACATATCCCATAAAATACCTCCTGTTTTTAATACAAAATATAATATTAGTATAACCCCTATACTCTTTCTATATACTCTCCTGTCCTGGTATCAATCCTGATAACATCTCCTATATCAATAAATAAAGGTACCTTTATTGTTGCACCTGTTTCAACTGTTGCAGGTTTAGTTGCGCCTGTGGCTGTATCACCTTTAAACCCTGGTTCAGTCTCTGTTACCTCAAGTTCAACAAAGTTAGGAGGCTCAACTCCAAATACATTGCCCTTATGAGACAGAAGTTTTACAATTTCATTTTCTTTTATAAATTTAAATGAATCACCTATTATATCACTTCCAAGTGGTATTTGTTCATAATTTTCCAAGTCCATGAAATAGTAAAGACTTCCATCATTGTACAAATACTGCATATCTTTTCTTTCAATATGAGCTTTAGGCAGCTTATCTGTCGGGTTAAAAGTTTTTTCAATTGTAGCTCCTGTGACTATATTTTTAAGCTTAGTTCTCACAAAAGCTGCACCTTTCCCAGGCTTAACATGTAAAAACTCAATTACCTGGTATATGCTGCCATCCATCTCAAAAGTTACTCCGTTTCTAAAATCACCGGCTGATATCATTTTTTATCCCTCCAAAATTTTCATCTTATCAAATCATCTATTGTTAACATCAGTTAAAGATGTTTATATACATTTAATTATTTGCTTTTTAAAATTCTTTTTATTAATTAATTCATAAGTTAATATTAAATTAAAATCAGCTATAATTCAAGAAAAATTTTCATATATTTAATAAACTAAAAATCTACAGCACTATTATTTCTTTAGGTGACTTAGTCAAAACTACAGGAAAATCATCATTTATGACTACTATATCTTCTATTCTTACCCCTCCTAAATTCTCCAAATAAATCCCCGGCTCAATGGTGACAACCATGCCGTTTTCCATTTTCACATCCCCTCTTTTGGATAAAGTGGGCTTTTCATGAACTTCAAGACCTACCCCGTGACCTAAACCATGACCGAAATTCTTTCCATATCCGTTTTCCTCAATGATATTTCTTGCTACAGAGTCAATTTCCTTTCCTGTAAAACCTTTTTTTGCCGCCTCTATTGCACTTTTTTGTGCCTTTAGTACAATATCGTATATTTTAAAGAGCTTATCATCTGGCTTTCCAACAAATACAGTCCTGGTCATGTCAGAGCAGTAGTTTTTATACACAGCCCCAAAGTCTAATGTTACCGCTTCATTATTTTCAATTTTTTTGCTGCTTGCCGTACCGTGGGGAAAAAAAGAACGGTAACCGGATGCCACAATGGTTTCAAAGGATGTACCCTTAGCCCCTTTCTTTTTCATATAGTGCTCTAACTCTAAGGCTATTTCATATTCACTTACCCCCGGCTTTATATAGTTTAATATATGTGAAAAGGCATGGTCTGCAATTTCCACTGCTTTTTTTATAATTTCTATTTCCTCATCATCTTTTACCGCCCTTATATCTTCCACCATTCCGTCAACAGGCACTAGCTTTTCTACTTTTAAAAGCTTTTTCATTTCGGTATATGTCTTATATGTAACCACATTTTCTTCAAACCCGAGTCTTTTAATGCCTTTAGACACAATAACGTCATTTAATGCATTTAAAAGCCTTCCTTCATATTCTATAACTTCAAAAATTTCCGCCTCTTCTTTTGCCTGTTTGCTGTATCTGAAATCAGTCAGCAAAACAGCATCCTCCTGTGAAATTACAAGGTAGGCATATGTGCCTGTAAAACCAGAAATATACATATAATTTTCTCTTTTTACAATTAAAATTCCATCCAAATCTTTTTCTTTTAGTTTTTGTCTTAATTTTTCAAGTCTTTTTCCTGTCATATTAAAATCTCCTTAGAGCATTAATTTTATCTTAAATTAAAGCTGCTGCATTTATTGCAAGTATATAGCTGTTGCTTCCAAAACCGCTTATTTGTCCTACACAAACAGGGGCAATTACTGATTCTTTTCGAAATTCTTCCCTGTTATATATATTGGACAGGTGAATTTCTATAGTGGGTATTTCTACAGCTTTTATGGCATCCCTTATGGCTATGCTGTAGTGGGTATATGCTCCCGGATTTATTATTATAACATCAATATTTCCCTTTGCTTCATGTATCTTATCAATTATTTCCCCTTCATGATTTGTCTGGATAAAGGTTAAATCCATATTGTGCTTTAAAGCCTCTGCATTTGCTTTTCTGGCTATATCTTCAAGGGTTTCCGTCCCGTAAATGTCCTTTTCTCTGGTACCTAATAAATTTAAATTGGGACCATTTATAAGAAGTATTTTTTTCATTTTAAACTCCTCCCTTTAGCTTTTGGTATATTTTCTTCATTTCCAAAGCATCTTCCGCCATCATTTCCCTGGACTCACATATTATAACCGGCTCTATATTCTTTTTTAAAATAATTTCTGCAAGGTGGGAAAACTCAGGTCCAAATTCTGTATCCTTCAAAGTCCAGTGTTTCTTTTCCCCCCCTTTTGTAAACTCAACCCTGCTAAAATGACAGTGAATGTTTTTTACCCTTTCTCTTCCTAATGAGTTTTCCAATATATACCACACCTTTTCAAATTCAGCAGGGGAATTGAGGCTTCCCTGCCCCCGTGCATGCAAGTGGGCAAAATCAACTGTAGGAATAAGCCTTTCATCAATACTGCACAAATCCAGTATCTCTTCTAAAGAACCTAATTGATTGTTTTTTCCCAATATCTCAGGGCAAATGGTTATATCACTATACCCTGAAGCATCTGCCTCTTTTATCACATGGGAAAGTTCTTTTTTGACTGTATCTAAAGCCCATTTTTTATCAACTTTACTGTAAGATCCGGTATGCACTACAATTCTTTTTGCTCCCATCCACTTTGCAGCTTTTAAAGTTTCTATAATATAATTTATTGATTTTTTTCTCTTTTCTTTTTCAGGACTTGCTAAATTTATATAATAAGGAGCATGTATGCTGAGAAAAATATCATATTTCAAAGCTTCTTTACCAATTCTTTCTGCCAATTCCTTCCCTATCCTGACTCCCCTGTTGCACTGGTATTCATATGCACTAAGCCCCATGTTGCTGAGCCATTTTGGCATATCGACAGAAGATTTATATCCTGCATTGTAAAAACTTTCCGGATTTCCCGACGGTCCAAATCTTGTCAATATAATCACCCATAAAAAAGTATTATACCAAACAAGGTATAACACTATTATAGCTAATTAAACGGGTTTTTAAAACAAAATAAAAAAGTTATTCATGCCTTGGATTATTTTTTACTATGGAGGCAGCTTTTGTAACCGCTGTCATAACATCCACTTCAAATTGCTGTCTTAATGCATCTATTCTAGAGTATAATTCCCCTTTTTCACTTACTATATACTTAGGAGGTAAAGTATTTAAGGCAATTGCTGCAATATCCAATGAACATTTTTCACAGGTACATACCTCCATATCTTTAATAATATCTTTTATCACCAATATAACTACATCTTCCATATAATTTTTTAACTGCGGCACTTATATCACCCTTCCGTTATTTAATACCCTCTCACATTGGCAAAATTCAATACACTAAGTTTTACTAACCAAAAACCCTCTCTATATACCAGTTAAGTAAGTCCCAGCCGAATAAGTATGTCAAAAAAGTACCTGCTACAATAAAAGGTCCAAAAGGTATGCCACTTTTTCTGTCTTTTATTTTTAAAAGTATCAGAATAACACTAACAATTCCTGCAAGAATAACAGAAATAAAAAATGTCATAAGAGCCATTTTCCATCCTAAAAACAGCCCGATGGGGGCAAATATCTTTATATCTCCTCCGCCCATTACATCCTCAGTACGATATACAAGATATCCTAAAAGGGCTATAAGTAGGAGGACTCCAAATCCAATAACAGCACCTAAGAAAGGATTCCACCACTTATCATCCCCATAAATCTCCAATGGATTTATAAAAGCACTGTAAATGCCTGCTGCCATACCCCCAATTATACCGGTTACAACAACACCATTTGGGATTATCATATGCTCTAAATCAATGAAAAACACAACAATCATAACCGACATGAAAAAAGCTGCAGCAATAAAATCCCCGATTTTTTCTATACCGTATTTATGAAACAATATTACAAAAATAAGTGCTGTAAGCATTTCAACCAAAGCATATCTTAGTGAAATTTTCTCGCCGCATTTTCTGCATTTACCTTTTAAAAATAAATAACTAAAAACAGGGATTAGTTCAAACCACTTTAATTTATGGTCACATTTTACACAGTGGGAAGAAGGTGTTACTATTGACTCGCCTTTAGGTATTCTGCATATGCAAACATTTAGAAATGAACCAATTAAAAGTCCTACAATAATAACATATGTATAATAAAAAATTTCCACCATATTATTTTTCCTCTTCTTTAGTATTTTTTATTTTCTATATTTAAATATATATCAATTATATATAATTTTATCACAAATTAAAAGGCTTTTATATTAAATTCCTATTGACATACCACTTTTATGATAAGTAAAATGTACAGTGAACCATTTAAAAATTAAACTTTTATAGAAGGAGATAATATGAATTCAAAAATTATGAATTTTATAAAAAAATACAATTTCATAATTTTATTTACCATTGGCGTTCTTTTAAGACTGATATGGGTGCTGATAATGGATACATATCCTTATACTGATTTTATGTGGTACCATGTTAAAGCAGTGGAAATTTCCCAAGGTAAAGGCTTTTTAAACGGCATATACCCCTATTACACAGGAAATCCGGGATTGCCTACTGCCTTCAGACCCATTGGCTATCCGGGAACTTTAGCCATTTTATATTATTTTTTCGGGATAAATTTTCTGGTGGGAAAATTATTCAATGTTTTACTTTCAGCTTTAATTATGTTTTTAACATATAAACTGGCTTTAAAATTTTTTAATGAAAAGGTTGCTTTTTTTACACTGCTTATTTTTGCACTATCACCCCTTACCATTTGTTATAACAGTGTTTTAGGTTCTGAAATACTTTTTTCAGCAGTGCTTATGCTTTCAATTTATTTGTTCTTTGTAAAAAACAACCCTGTTTTACTGGGTTTACTTATAGGATATTTAACACTTATAAGACCTATTGGAATGTTTATTCCTGCAATATTCATTTTCTTTATATTTATAAAAAAAGATATGCTCTTAAAGGAAAAATTTAAATACGTACTTTTATTTGGTGTATTTTTTGCTTTGGCAGTTTCCCCTTGGATTATAAGAAACTATAAAGTTTTTGGGGAGCCTGTCTTTTCCACCAACGGGGGCTATGTAATATACGTAAACAACAATGATTATGCCATAGGCGGCTGGAGCGACCCTTATAAGTATCCCGACAGTCCCTTTTTACAATACAGGACAGATGAATGGTTTGATGAAATGGCTATACACAAGCTGGGAAAAGAGCTTGCTGTAGAGTGGATAAAGGAAAATCCAAAAGAATTTCTAAGACTTGCATTTTTAAGGCTTGCAAACTCATACTGGTGGCAAACGGAAGAAATAAAGTGGGCATTTACCATAAAGGAAGAAACCGGCATCAATGAGTGGCACCCAATTCATACAAAATTTATAAAACTTCAAAAACTTTTATACAGACCCTATTATTTAGTTCTTTTTGCCTATATTCTGTATGCTGCCGTTAGATTTATACGTCATAAAAAAGTAGATTTTAACACATTTATTTTGCTGGTTTTCCTGTACTTTAATGCCATGATGTTTGTACTTGAGGGAAATTCCAGGTATGTATTCCCCTTGCACCCCATATACGGTATGGGAGTGGCATATGTTATAGTAAGAGTATTAAATTTTATTTTACCAAGGATTCAAAATAAAATAAAAATAAAATAAAAAGAGGGATATTCTCCCTCCTTTTTATATATTGCATTTTGTTTATGTATAACTTTTGTAACTATACATTAAACCTAAAAAGAACTACATCCCCGTCTTTTATAACATAGTCCTTTCCTTCAGAACGGACTAATCCTTTTTCCTTTGCTGCATTGTAGCTTCCACACTCTACAAGTTCTTCAAAGGAAATCACCTCGGCACGTATAAAACCCCTTTCAAAATCCGAATGAATTTTACCTGCTGCCTGAGGGGCTTTTAAACCTTCAGAAATAGTCCATGCCCGCACTTCTTTAGGACCTGCAGTTAAAAAACTTATAAGTCCTAAAAGCCTGTAACTTTTCTTTATAAGTTTACTAAGTCCTGACTCTGACAATCCTAAACCTTTTAAAAACTCTTCCCTCTCCCCTTCATCAAGCTGCGCAATTTCCTCTTCTATTTTTGCACATACCGTCATTACCTCTGAACCTTCTTTATTGGAATAATCAGACAATTCTTTTAAAAGAGCATTGTCCTTTTCTGAGCTTATATCTTCCTCTGACACATTTGCTGCATATAATACAGGTTTTGATGTAATTAAAAAAAGCTCATCAGCAATTTTCTTTTCATCTTGGTCAAAATCCATTGATCTTACGGTTTTTCCTTCTTCCAACGTCTTTAATATCCTTTCATAAACGTCCAATTCAATTTTATACTTTTTATCACCGGATTTAAGCATTTTGCGGGTTTTTTCAACCCTTCTTTCCATAACTTCCAAATCAGCTAATATAAGCTCAGTCTCAATGGTTTCAATATCTCTTACAGGGCTTATTGAACCATCAACATGAACTATATCACTGTCCTCAAAACACCTTACCACATGCACTATGGCATCAACTTCCCTTATATGGGATAAAAATTTATTACCTAGTCCTTCACCTTTACTTGCACCCTTTACCAGCCCTGCAATGTCCACAAATTCAATTGTGGTAGGTGTAACCTTCTCAGGGTTGTACATTTTTGCAAGTACATCAAGCCTCTCATCCGGAACCGGTACTATCCCGACATTAGGCTCTATGGTGCAAAAAGGATAATTTGCTGCTTCCGCCCCGGCCTTTGTGAGAGCATTAAAAAGTGTGCTTTTACCTACATTTGGCAGTCCTACTATTCCTAACTTCATTTAAAAATCTTCCCTTTCTTTCTAATGAGTTTAAAATGAGTTTATAGCTTTTGTGTTAAAATCAAAATAAATTATATATTATATGAACTGCCAATGCAAGAAAACATTTTAACAATTCTCACAACTTTCAAATTCTCCATTGTCAAGTTTATCTAATTCTGCATCAGTCAGAATATTGGCTAGATTTAAAATAGAAATTAACTTTTCGCCTTTTTTACCTACATATTCAAGATAATGATTGTAGCTTTTTTGAATTATATCCGGTGTGGCTTCAATATTTTGAGAGGATAATTTTAAAATTTCAGTTACATCATCCACAATAAATCCTATTAACTTTTCCCCCGCCTCTATAATTATAATTTTTGTTTTCTTTGTAACCTCAAGTTCTCCTAAGGAAAATCTTTTACTAAGGTTTACTACGGGTATAACCATACCCCTTAAATTTATTATTCCTTCAATGAATTTAGGCATCTTGGGCATTTTGGCAAGTCCTTCAAATTTGACAATTTCTTTAACTTGAGATGCATCCACTCCACAAATCTCTCCGTTTAATGTGAATACCACAATCTGCATTTCTTTCACAATAATACCTCCTCGTTTTTAGAATAACTGCTGTAAAACTTGGCATTTTGAATTTTAAATCTGGTACTGTAAATACAAGAGATACCTTTCTTTTTTAAGAATTTATCATTGAAAAGTTTCTAATTATAATGATATCATAAAATAGTATACCATTTCAATTAATAAATCCAAAATCTTTCATGTAGATTATTTGAATGTTTTGTGATAAACTGAAAAATAAATGATTTTTTAAAAAAATAATAAAAGGTGTTGCCATGTACTCATTATCGGATAAAAAGAAAAAAAAGAAATTTAAATTTGACTATATACTTTTTTGTTCTGTGTTTATGTTATCCATATTTGGCATTATTGTCCTATGCAGTGCAACAGCAACAAATCCAAGTGGAAGCAGAATGGTAATGGTGCAAATTGCCAGCATGATTTTAGGTATTGGAATTTGTGTTGTGTTAAACTTTTTAGATTACAACATCTTCAAAAGTTTAAGCACTCTTTTGTATATATTTGGTATTTTGCTGCTGGTGGCAGTTTTAAGGTTTGGTACGGATATTTTAGGAAGTAGGCGTTGGCTTATAATTCCTGTTATTAATATGAGTTTTCAACCTTCTGAATTGACAAAAATATTTTATATACTATTTATTTCAAAGCATTTTGAAAAGCTTTCAAAGGAATTTAATAAAAAAACCATTATAAAAATATTTGTTTTTACCGTTATTCCTGTTCTTCTTATTTTCCGCCAGCCGGACGGCGGTATGGCTTTAACTTATTTATTTATATTATTTGTCATAACTTTTGTACATGGAATACCATATAAATATATTTTTGCAGGTATTCCTGCTGCCATAGCCTCACTTCCCCTTGTATGGAAGTTTGTTTTAAAGGATTATCACAAAATAAGAATTTTATCCTTTTTAGACCCCAGCTTAGACCCCCAAGGGGCAGCTTACCAGGTTAACAGGGCAGAAATGACTGTTGGCTCAGGTCAAATCTGGGGACAAGGGCTTTTTAACGGTACCCAGTCACAAAGTTTAGAAGGTGTTCCTGTTAAAGAGTCAGATTTTATATTTACCGTTATAGCTGAAGAGTTGGGATTTATAGGCTCTGTACTGCTTATATCTCTGATTCTTTTGATTTTATTCAGATGCATATATATATCATGGAAATCAAAAGATATATATGGGGCATATGTTTCAATTGGAATTACCGCCATGCTGGCATTTAATTTTATTCAAAATATAGGAATGAATATAGCCCTTCTGCCTGTATCAGGTGTCCCCTTACCCTTTGTAAGCGCCGGGGGAAGTGCAATGGTAACATACTATATAGCAGTTGGGGTTGTAATGAGTATATCTATGCACAGGGAAAGAGGTATGTTTGAACCGTCAGGTTAGGATAATCAGGGGTTGTTTTTTAAGATTCTTAAATACCGTCGGTGACTTATAAAATTTGCTTAAAAAATATTATTGACTACTACATTTGTATGTGATAATATGGATTATACCATATATTTTTTTAAAGTATATATTTTTAAAAAGCAATGACAAGGGAAAGTAGGTTATACGGACTTTCAAAGCGATTTAGGGATGGTGGAAGCCTAAAAAAGGAGTATAATTGAAGTTCCCCTTTGAGCTGTTGGCTGAAAAGCAATAATATTGCTCAAGTAGGCTTAACCGGAACTTTCACCGTTATCTCAGAAAGAGTGTATCGGAAGTATTTCTTTCGGAAGTATTTCCTGTACATTTAATGAGTGGGCACATTTGCCAAATTTGGGTGGTACCGCGTGGAGATTATAGCTCTTCGTCCCTTAAGACTAAAGGGATGAAGAGTTTTTTAGTTTTATAAGCAAAGTAATAAGACTTTCATATAAGGGAGGTAATAATTATGATTATTGTTATGAGTCAAAGCGCTTCAAGGGAAGATATTAATAATGTTGAAAGAAAATTGTCGCAGCTTGGTTTTAGAACCCACCCCATATTCGGGGATATTAAAACAGTAATAGGAGCCATAGGCGATAAAAGACTTCTAAATACACAGGAAATATCCACAATGCCTGGAGTTGAAAGCATTGTCCCTATTATGAAGCCGTATAAGCTTACAAGCCGGGAGTTTAAACAGACCCCAACCATTGTCAATGTTGGAGGTGTGGAAATTGGCGGGGATAAAATTGTAGTGATGGCAGGCCCTTGTGCCATTGAAAACAAAGAAATCTATATAGACACTGCCAAAAAAGTAAAGGAAGCCGGTGCAGATATCCTACGTGGCGGCGCATTTAAGCCCAGAACCTCCCCTTATTCCTTCCAGGGGTTAGAAGAAGACGGACTTAAAATAATGGCAGAAGCCAGAGAAATCACCGGTTTAAAACTTGTAACTGAGGTGGTGGATACTAGGGATGTTGAGCTGGTAGCCTCCTACACAGACATCATTCAGATTGGTGCAAGAAATATGCAAAACTTTAGACTCTTAAAAGAAGTGGGACTTTATAAAAAACCTGTACTTTTAAAAAGAGGTCTGTCTGCAACAATTGAAGAATGGCTTATGGCAGCTGAATACATCATCTCAGAAGGAAACCAAAATGTAATTTTATGCGAGCGGGGTATAAGAACTTTTGAAACCGCTACAAGAAATACCATTGATTTAAGTGCCATACCTGTTGTAAAAGAATTTTCACATCTGCCTGTAATTGTAGACCCCAGCCATGCAACAGGAACATGGAAGTATGTAAGTGCCCTGTCTAAGGGAGCTGTTGCCACCGGTGCAGACGGGCTTATAATTGAAGTTCATTCAGACCCTAACTGCGCACTGTGCGATGGACCCCAATCATTAAAACCTTCTAAGTTTTCCCAAGTTATGGAGGAGCTTAGGAAAGTTGCCGAAGCAGTCGGAAGAACATTATAGTACTTTGAATAATCCAAATTTAAGTACTTTGAATAATCCAAATTTAAAACCACGGGCATTGTCCCGTGGTTTTTAAAAAACTTATTTAAAAGCTTTTATTTATATAACTTTATTTAACTGGTTTTAGCTTTATTTACTTCTAACTCATGTTCTAGCTGCAGCACTTCATCATAGCACACAACTTTGTTTTTCCCTGTTCTTTTTGCGTGATAAAGTGCCTTATCTGCATATTCCACCACTTTTTTAATATTGTCAGAGTGCTTTGGAAATTGTGCTATACCACAGCTTACAGTGACTTTTACGCTGTCTTTCTTGTTTTCTAAACTCATATTTTCTTTTTCTAACTGGTTTCTTATTCTGTCGCCAACATTTTTCGCCATTTCAAGATCAAGATCCCTTATTAATATTATAAACTCTTCTCCCCCGTACCTTACAGGTATATCGGTTTTTCTTATGCTTTGAAGTATAATATTTCCAAAAAGGGAGAGCAGTTTATCCCCTTCAATATGTCCGTAACTGTCGTTATACACTTTAAAATTATCAATATCAAACATCAAAACATTTAGAGGTTTTCCGGAATACTCTGCATATAACGCTTCTTCCTCTAATTTTTGGTCAAAATAATGCCTGTTGGCAAGACCGGTAAGCTTATCTGTCCTGGCACGTTTAAACTCCCTTTTATGCATCTCATCATATATTTTGACCTGAATAATAATACTGGATATGCCGTAAGCTGTAAAGATGATGAACATTCCCCTTATGGCAAGCTTTAAAAAATTAAAACCGGCTAAATTACCCCCTTCAGATAAAAGACTTAAAACACAATAGGTTATTATGGTAAATATACTTATTTTTGTTATAGAAGAAACATCCCTGCTAGTTCCATAGTAGGCAATGATGAAAAATAAGAGAACATATATGTCTGACTGCAAACCACCTAAAAAGTATGAGAAAATACTAACTAACAATATATCTGCATAAAATATAAACCCAAAATTTTTACCTGCCAGTTTGCTTTTTAAATATAAAATGGAAAAAACAACATTATATACAGATGCAAAGGCAAAAACAAACCAAAACCTTACATATAAAAAAGGTTTATCTGATACAATCAGGAAAATCGGAATTATTAAAAGCAATAAACCCCATCTGACAAAAACATAACCTTTCTTTGGCTCTATACTTTTTAGTTTTTTCTCTATGACTGAATCATTAATTATATCCATTTTGTCTTATTTTTCCCCCAAACATTTTTGTTTTTTTAATTAATAGATAATATTTCTAAAAGAGATTTATTTGCTTTGCTCCTTTGCCATTTATTTTATATTCTTTTTTAAAATTTGTCAATTATCTATCTTTTGCGGTTTTAATCCAGCCCATAAAGTCTTCCCAGTAAAAAATTACCGTTACACCTAAAACCACTAAAAAAGTACCCAGCAAAAAGTAAATCCCGACACTTTCTTTTAAAATAATCACTGCAAAAATACTTGCTAAAACCGGTTTTAAAAAGAAAACCATAGAACCTTTAGATGCCCCTACAATGGAAAGACCTATGAAATAAGTCAAATATCCTACCCCTGTTGTTAAAACGGATAAATATATTATATGCCCGGTTATTGAGGGGTTAATGTGAAATGCCGGAATTTTAAATAACAGTAAAAAGGGAAGCAGCAATATACTTCCTATTAAAAAAGAATATGAATTCATTTTAAGGCTGCCTATATCTTTAGATACTTTTCTTCCAAAAACGGTATAAAGGCCGTATAACACCGCAGAAAAAAGTGCTAAAACAGGACTTAATATATTTACCGCATCTATACTCAGTTCATTAATTGACATAACCATTACACCCGTTAAGCCAAGAATAAGCCCTGCCTTTTTGTATGTATGTATTTTTTCTTTTTCAATTACAGATGAAAAAAGAGTAACAAATATGGGATTACTGCTAAAAATAACTGCAACCAGTGCCGCCTTTGCATTCTCCATACTTAAACTTAGCTGCAATAAATTCATGGATAAAACAACATTTATCACACCAAGTACAGCCAGCATTTTAAGGTGCTTTTTTTCAACTTTATAATCCCTCTTGATTAAACTAAACAGAAAGAGAAATAATCCTCCTAAAAAAAACCTCAAAAAATTAATTTGAAAAGGACTTATCCTGTCTATAATTATTTTACTTACAACTTCATAGGTACTAAATAATATAACCGTATTTAGCAAAAATAAATAGCCAAACCCATTCTTTTTCAAAATTCTTATCCTCCCTTTTAAAATTAAAATAGGACTTTAGTACTAGTACTGTTTTTAATATAATGCTTTTTAACCATTAACATAAACCTTTTTTTGTTGTATAATATAATTATACCTTATATCGTAGATGTATCCGGTATAATGGATGTTTTTTAAGAGGTGAATAATATGCTCGAGCTAAGAAACTGTGAAGTGTGTGGGAAAATTTACACCTCAAATGGTTTTCACAAAGTATGCCCTACCTGTTTTCAACGGGACGAATCTGATTTTAACAGAATTAAAGTCTATTTAGAAGAAAACCCGCAGGCTAAAATATTTGAAGTTGTAAGTGCCCTTGATATGCCTTTAAAAAAAATAAAACGGTATTTGCGTGAAAACAGGCTTGAGATAGTGGAAGCTGATAATCACTTTCTGTTTTGCGAAGTTTGCAATAAATCAATCCGCTCAGGCAGATACTGTAGTTTGTGCTATACAAATGCCTATCACCGTAGGTATAAATCAGTGTACACAGGCAATTATTCAAAGACTATAAATTTCAAGTCATCTTAGCTATTTACTTTAACATTTACTATAACATTCACTCAGAAACATCCTTTTTTAAAATTCCATCTTTGTATAGTATTTGGTATATTAAATAATAATTCTGTACTTTTTCCACATACCTTTCAGTTTCCTTAAACGGTATGACTTCCAGTTTTTTTCCTGAACTGCTGAACTTTTTATCTTTTAACCACAAGGCTACATTGCCTCTTCCTGCATTATACGCTGCTAAAACCAGCTTTTTTCTTTCGTCCTCTTCTTCAATTACATAAACGCCATCCTCATACATAAACTCCTGCATAAGGTTGTTAAGGTACCAGCATCCCATTTTTATATTGGTTTCAGGGTCATATAAATTTTCCACTTTAAAATTCTCTATTTTCATTCTTTCAGCTATCCAAATTGAAGTATCATCTGTTATCTGCATAAGTCCCCTGGCATTTTTATAGGATGTTGCATCAGGGTTAAAACCGCTCTCTGCCTTGATAATTGAAAAAACCAAATAAGGGTCTAAATTGTCATAGAGGGAAGAATATTTAAAAACATATTCTTTATACTTTAAAGGATATAGATATTCTAAAGCTGTTTTGGCTGTAAAAGCTATTATTAAAATTATAAAGACGAAAAATAGAATATTTTTTATTCTCTTTTTTATTTTTTTTACCACAAAAGCTACCACCTTTATTTATACGCACTTTTTATATATATATTTTTTACTCTTTCTTCTAGTTCTTTATAGCTGCCATTATTATATATGATTATATTTGAAATGGAAATATAATAATTATCATCCGGCTGCATTTTTATTATATCCATTACTTCACTATATGTTAAATTATTTCTTTTCATAACCCTCTTTATTCTTGTATCTATGTCTGCAGTAACAAACCATATTTCATGTGATACATCTAAAAACCCGTTTTCAAGTGGAATTGCAGCATCCACCACTACAGTGTCTTCTTTGGCGCATTTTTTAATTTTATTTTTAATTTCTATGGAAATATATTTATGGGTAATATCATTTAATGCCTTTACCTTCTCTTCACTTTCAAAAGCTATATCCCTTAATTTTGCCCTTATAATCTCCCCTTTTTCATCTAAAATATCTTCCCCAAAAAAATCTACAACTTCATCAAAAACTTTATGCCCTTTTTTCATTATCTCCCTTGAAATTTTATCTGCTTCAATTACTTTTGCCCCTAAAGAAGAAAGAATACCGGAAACGGTGGTTTTCCCGCTTCCTATTCCACCTGTAACACCTATTACTTTCAAATCTCATACACCCTTTATAAATATTATAAATTTATTTTGTCTCATACCAGTTTTTTCCTAAGTTTATGTCAATTTCTAAAGGCACTTTTAGTGATGCTGCATTTTTCATGCTCTCTTCAACTATTTTTTTAACCTGGTTTATTTCTTCTTTATGTACCTCCAATATAAGTTCGTCATGCACCTGGAGGATAAGCTTAGATTTTAAATTTCTTTTACTAAGCTCTTTATATACATTTACCATTGCTATTTTAATAATATCTGCAGCACTTCCCTGTATAGGGGTGTTTAGCGCCACCCTTTCCCCAAAGGACCTTATATTAAAATTATTTGATTTTATCTCAGGTATATACCTTCTTCTGTTAAACAGAGTGGTGACAAAGCCTTTCTCCCTTGCTTCTTTTTTTATGTTTGTCATATATTCTCTAACTTTAGGATACTTCTCCAAATACTCCTCTATATAATTTCCTGCTTCTTTTTTGGTTATTCCTAAGTCTTTAGAAAGACTAAAATCACCAATACCGTATACAATTCCAAAATTTACAGCCTTTGCCCTTGACCTTAAAAGGGGTGTAACTTCACTTTTTGAAACACCAAATACCTTAGATGCTGTAGAGGTATGTATATCTTCATTATTTAAAAATGCTTCTATCATGTTTTCATCATTTGTTATATGGGCTAAAACCCTCAGCTCTATCTGTGAATAATCTGCATCTAAAAGAATATAGTTTTCATCAGATGGAACAAAAACCTTTCTTATTTTCCTCCCCATTTCAAGCTTTATAGGTATATTTTGAAGGTTTGGCTCAGTGCTGCTTATTCTGCCCGTTACAGTGACAGTCTGGTTAAAACTTGAATGAATTTTACCTGTATTTTCATTTATAACCCCCAAAAGTCCCTCTACATATGTGGAATTAAGCTTTACCAGCTGCCTGTATTCTAAAATCTCTTTAATAATTTCATGCCTGTCCTTAAGCTCTTCTAGTACTTCAGCAGCTGTTGAATAGCCGGTTTTGGTCTTTTTAATGATTGGAAGCTCAAGCTTTTCAAAAAGTATTACGCCCAGCTGTTTTGGGGAATTAATATTAAATTTTTCCCCGGCTAAATCAAAAATTCTGGTTTTGACAGAATCAATTTTACTTTGAAGTTCTTTAGAAAAGTTAAGCAATTCCTCAGTATTAACTTTAAAGCCATGGTATTCCATATCCGCTAAAACACTAATTAAAGTAAGTTCTATATCATAATAAAGTTCTTTTTGGTTGTTTTCTTCTAAAAGTTTTTCAAATTTTTCCTTTAGTTTTGTCATCACATGTGGATAACGCCCTATGACATCAGCCACTTCTTCTGCCGGCATATCTTTATAAAGTACAGCCTTTTTCCCCTTCCCTGCCATCTCCTCTATTGAACTTATTCTCAAGTTTATATATTCCCTGGCAAGGTCTGATATTATATAAGATTCCCTGGAAGGATCCAAAATATAGGCTGCTATCATTGTGTCAAATGCCAAACCCTTTAATACAATATCATTCTGCTTTAAATAAACAATAAAATTCTTTACATCATGGGAATATTTTTTAACATTTTCATCTTCAAAAACATCCTTGTACTCAAGGAAAAATTCTTTCTCATTTATACTTTTGGCAAAATCAACATACCAAACCTCTTCATCTCCGGATGAAAAGGCCAATGAAGAAAGTTTTTTTGAAAATTTGCCTTCTCTGTCAATTAAATAATAAAAATACAATTTACCTGACATAAGTATTTTTGTCTTTATAGATTTAAGCTCACCTATATTTTCAACCCTCTTTATATTTACGTCAATTTCATCTAAAGCAACTGAACTTCTAAGAGCAAACTTGTCAATAAAGCTATTAAACTCTAACCTTTCAAAAATACTAAAAAGCTTTTCGCTGTCATATTCCTGGTATTTAAATTCTTCAAACTCGCAAAGACTTGGCATATTTCTTTCAATTCTGGATAAATCCCTGCTTAAAAATGCCTGTTCTTTATAAGTCATAAGATTTTCTTTTACTCTTTTCTGGGTTATTTCATCAATGTTTTTATACAAGTTTTCCAAATTCCCATATTCTTTAATAAGTTTTAAAGCAGTTTTTTCACCAATTCCGGGAACGCCGGGAATATTGTCTGAACTATCTCCCATCAAGCCCTTTACATCTATAAACTGATGGGGTTTTATTCCATATTCCTCTACTATCCTGTCATAATCATATTCCTCAGTCTCGGTATTCCCTGCCTTTGTTCTTGGAATTTTTATCCTTGTAGTTTTCCCCGCAAGCTGAAGGGAATCCCTGTCCCCTGTAACTATAACTACCTCCAATCCCCTTTGCTCCGCACATAAGGAAACAGAGCCTAATATGTCATCTGCTTCAAAACCTTCCAACTCAAGCCTTTTTATTCTCATTGCATCTAATACTTCCTTCATATAAGGAACCTGCTCACTAAGTTCATCAGGCATTCCTTTTCTTTTTGCCTTATATCCCTCATATTGCCTGTGCCTGAAAGTAGGGGCTTTAAGGTCAAATGCCACGCAAATATACTGGGGATTCTCTTCCTCAATATATTTGTACATAATATTTAAAAAACCATATATTGCATTTGTATGTAAGCCGTCAGAAGTTGAAAGCAGCTCTACACCGTAAAAAGCCCTGTTTAATATGCTGTTTCCGTCTATAATCATTATTTTTTGTTTATCCATAGCAATCCTTTCTCAAAATTTAAATTTTTAAATCTTACCGTTTTATTTTATCAAATACAGCTTTTATAATCAAAATAATTGCCACTTTTCCCTATTGTTAAAAGCCGTACAAGAAACATTTTACACAAAAAAAAAGCCTAAGTAAAGGATACCGGGCAATAAGATTTTAAAAAAGCAAAGAGTCCTTTACCCTTTGCTTTTTATATCTACAGTAATTTGGTTTTTTATTTAACTACTCTATTAATATTTCAACTGTTATTTCTGTTCCTCCATCTGCCGTAATGTTAACCTTTAAGTTTGTAAAACTACTTTCTAATTGTTCTAAGAATTTGTGGTATTTGTTTATTTCCGCTTCAAATCTTACTAAATCATTAGATTTATCTTCAATAAATTCAATTTCAAGTTTATTGGCAGTGTCCACAACATACGCCATATATTCCGGCTCCCGGGACTTGTTTATAACAGTTGCCCTTACAATGGTATATGATGCCTCAGCGCCGTACGCCGGTTCAACTTCCCCGGCATAAGAAGACATTCCACCCCCCACGGCAATATCCCCGGCCTCCTCAGTCATGCCGGCTCCGGATGAACCCGTTTCTTTCATATCATCATAGTAAATATCAGGACTTACAGTACGGTGATAAGTATCCTCACCACCTTCTTCTTTGCTTACTACATCATTCTTTGCAGAAAATAAATCAGCTTCATCCTGTTCTCTGACAGATATTGCAATTTCATTTAATACATCCTCATTTGGAAGACCATCAGCATCTTTTAAAGATTCTTTTTTAGAGTTTCCCCTAACATAAAGCATCCCGTCATGTGGACTATCATCAGACTTACTCATGTTAAATTTATTTATTAAAAGAAACGCTGAAGTCATAAAAATTAATAAAAATACTGCTGCAACAGATGGTACCAATTTAATATATTTAGAATGCATCCGGAAAAGAGGGCTTCTTCTTTGTTCTTCTTCCACAAGCTTTTGATTAAGTTGTCTGTTAAAATCCTCTGGAAGCTCAACTTCCTCCATGTCCTGGCACAAATTAATAATTTCCATCTGCAAGTCAAGTTCTTCCCTGCACTTTATACATGAATTTATATGCTCTTCAAACTGATGTTTTTCAGTTTCATTTAAATCATCATCAATATATAATGAAATTAGTTCCATTATCTCTTCACACTTTTTCACATCTAACCCTCCTTCCTATACTTATTTGACGTATTCCTCATTAAAAAGTTCCTTTTTATTTTTGAAAATTTCCCTTAAAGCTTTTCTTGCCCTGTTTATACGGGATTTAACGGTACCTTCCGGACAATTAATTATTTTAGCTATCTCCTCATAACTAAAACCTTCAATATCCCTTAATACTATAACAGTCTTATAGTCAGGGGGTAAGGATTCTATACACTCTTTTACAAGGCTTTTAAATTCCTTTCTTTCATATATTTTTTCAGGTCCGGGACTTTCATCTTTTATCTGAGGTTTAAGCTCCTCATCATTGTATTTTATATCTTCATTTATAGAAATTACCTTTTGGTTTTTCCTTTTCCTAAGCTCATCTAAACATACATTTGTAGTAATCCTGTATATCCATGTGGAAAAAAGGGAATCCCCTTTAAATTTATTTATGGATTTATACGCCCTGATAAAAGCCTCTTGGGCCAGCTCATTTGCATCATCATAACTACCTGTCATTTTATAAGCAATGTTAAAAACCTTCTTTTGACACTGTTTAATAAGTTCTTCAAAGGCTTCTACACTTCCTGATTTAGCTTCTTTTATCAGCTGCTTCTCACACTTTTCCTTTTCACCCACATCCTCACCTCCAAGGAATAATTAAACCCTCCCGGATTCATGTGCATATATAAGGATTATACATTATAATTTACAAAGTTTGTACTGTCAAAAAAATAATTTATACAAATTTAATAATTTACATTAAAAAATTATCCCCTTAAATAGAGGATAATTTAAAACTTATTTTTTTATAGACATAGGTCTTTAGTCATCATTATTTGAGAATAAAGCCTCCACAAATTCCGTTGAATTAAATGGCTGTAAATCATCCGCCTGTTCACCTACACCAATGAACTTAACAGGGATATTAAGCTCTGAAGAAATTGCTATTACTATTCCCCCTTTAGCTGTACCGTCAAGTTTGGTAAGAACTATACCGGTCACCCCTACAGCCTCTCCAAATGTCTTAGCCTGGGATATGGCATTTTGTCCTGTTGTGGCATCTAAAACCAGCAAAGTCTCTTTTGAACATTCTGGAAGCTCTCTGTCTATTATCCTAAATATTTTTTTAAGCTCTTCCATTAAATTCTTTTTGGTATGAAGCCTTCCTGCAGTGTCACATATTAAAACATCTGCATTTCTGGACTTTACCGCCTGTACGGCATCATAAACCACAGCACCTGGGTCTGCACCTTCACTGTGTTTTATTATATCAACCCCAACCCTTTCTGCCCATATTTCAAGCTGGTCTATGGCAGCTGCCCTGAAGGTGTCTGCTGCAGCTAAAACCACCTTTTTGTTTTGGGATTTTAAAACATTGGCTATTTTTCCGATTGAAGTGGTCTTTCCTACACCATTTACACCAACTACAATAATGACAGAAGGTTTGGTTTCTATATTTAACTTTGAGTTACTTGTGCCTAAAATTTCACTAAGCTCTTCCTTTAATAATTTTTTTACTCCCTTAGGATCAGTTGTCTTTGTTTCCTTTACCTTCTTTTTTAAATCCTCAATAATTTTCATACTGGTTTCAATTCCTACGTCTGAAGTTATAAGTATTTCTTCTAATTCTTCAAAAAGTTCCTCATCAATTTTTCCAAAGGAAACAAGTACCTGATCTATCCTTTCTGTAATTGTATTTTTTGTTTTCTTTAAGCCTCTCTTTAGTTTATCAAAAAAACCCATTTTCTTTCCTCCAATTCTTATTACATTTTGTATTTAAATTTGTTTTTTTATCACAACCATATTTATAAAAACACTGTTTATAAAAACCTTAAATTTAAAAGATGCATCAGTTTATAGTATCTCCCATTTTAAGAGAAACTACTTTTGACACCCCTTGTTCTTCCATTGTAACGCCGTAAAGGGTATCCGCAATTTCCATTGTCCCCTTTCTGTGTGTAATAACTGCAAACTGAGTTGAAGTTGAGTACTTCTTTAAATATTGGGCAAATTTATACACATTGGCATCATCTAAGGCTGCTTCAATCTCATCCAATACACAAAAAGGGGTAGGGTTTAACCTTAGTATTGCAAAAAGCAGCGCTATTGCTGTAAATGCCTTTTCACCCCCGGAAAGCAACATAAGATTCTGAAGTTTTTTCCCCGGAGGCTGCACTTCTATTTCTATACCGCTTTCTAAAACATTTTCTTTATCCACTAAAATAAGCTCTGCATGTCCACCGTCAAACAGCTCCCTAAATACAGTGTTAAAGCTTTCGTTAATGCGTTTAAACTGTTCCATAAATTGACGCTTCATAATTGATACCATTTCATTTATAACCTTCTGCAGCTTCTCTTTGGCATTTTCCATGTCATCCCTTTGGACTGACATAAATTCATACCGTTCTTTTGTCTTTATATACTCCTCTATAGCTGCCACATTAACATATCCAAGTTCTTTAATTTCGTTTCTCAATTCATTTATCCTTTTTTGGGCTTTATTTATATTATCCACATCTTTTTTAATCTCTAATGCATTTGTATAGGTAAGTTCATATTCATCCCACATCCTGTTTTGCATAGCTTCCATTTCTGACTCAATCTTTGCCTTCCTGACTTCTAGTCTTCCATATTCTTCTTTTAAACTTATAATATCTTTATTGATTTTGGCTATTTTTTCTATTATATCTGAAGACTCTTCTTCTAAAACTTTCTTCTCTTCAATTATCCTGTCAATTTCAAGGGTTTTACCTGTTTTCTCTTCCTCATACCCCTTTATTAAATTTCTCAACCCTTCATTTTTTTCATCTAAAGATTGAATTTCCTTGTAACTGTTTTCCTTTTCTAAACTTTTCATTTCAATGCTGTTTTTTAAATTATCCTTTTCTTTTAAAATCCGTTCTAAAGCATCTTCAACCCCTTGAATGTTATCTTTTATTGAATTTATGGATATTTTGCACTGGGTGATGTCTTCATTTATTAAATCCTTGAAATACTGGTTTTCTTTGTGCTTTACCTCATATTCCGCCACTATTTCCTTTGTATTTTTAATATCTTCTTCTATTTCTTTTAATTCTTCTAAGTATTTATAAAGCTCTTTTTGGGTATTTTCCTCCTGTTTTTTAAGCTGCACAATTTCTTGTTTTAGCATATCCTCTTTTGACTCAATTCTTTTAATATTTTCTTCAATTTGCATAAGGTGGCTTTCGTCCCTTATTTTTAAATGCTCTTTATTTCTTAAATTTTCCTCTTCAATGGATATATCCTCAATTAAAGTATTTAGAATTTTAGAAAGCCCGGTAATTTTGTTTTCTAAATTTTTTTCATCTTCCTTTAACTTTTCTATAACTTCTTTAAGTTCTGCAATTTCCCTGTTCCTGCTTAAAATCCCGGACTCTTTAGTGTTCTTGCTTCCTCCTGACATAGAACCTGTACTGCTTATAATGTCCCCGTCTAATGTCACTATCTTGAAAGCATAATTAAATCTTCTGGCAATTTTTATTCCTGAATCGAGATTATCAACCACCACAACCCTGCCTAAAAAGCTTAATATAATTCCTCTATACAAAGAATCAACATTTACCAAATCAGAAGCAACGCCAATAAATCCCTCCTGCCTTTTTAGTTCATCTAAAACCCTTTCATCAAAATACCTTCCCTTTACTGAAGAAATGGGAAGAAAGGTTGCCCTTCCAATCTGGTTTTTCTTTAAAAATCCAATTGCCCTTTTGGCATCTTCCTCAGTGCTTGTAACTATATTTTGAAGTGCCCCGCCAAGAGACATTTCAATGGCTGTCTCATACCTCTTTTCAACATTTATGAGCTGGACCAATGCACCATGGATACCTTGTCCGAATTCTGATGACTCTTTACATGCCTTCAGTACCATTTTAACACTTCTGGTATAGCCTTCTAAGTTACTTTCCATGTTGCTTAGCATTTTATGTCTTGAAACCTTTACATGTATCTCAGACCTTAAATTGTTTTGCTTTTCTTTAAGCTTTTCCAGCTCATTATTTACACTTGTCTTTTTATTTTTATAATCATTTATCTTTTCTCTTAAGTTAATAATCAAATTTTCAGTATTAGAAATGCTTTCTTTTAAATCCTTTAACTTTATACATTCCCCATCTTTTTCTAAAGAAAGCCCTTTTAATTCATTTTCAATGCTGTTTTGCCTTTTTTGTATAATTTCAATATGGTTTTTTACATTATTAGCCTGACTTTTCTTGTCTCCTTGAAGATCAAATTTATTCATAATATTTTCTTTTAATTTTTCAATATATTTTTCATCTTCACTTAAATTATCCAAAAGAGACTTAAGTTTTTTATTGTACTCCTCTAGCTTTTTATTAAATTCCAAATATCTGTCTTTTAAGTAAGAAACCTTTTCTTTCCGCTCTTTTTCCTCATCACATAATTCTTCTATTCTTTTATTTATTTCACTTATTTCATCATTCAGACGGTTTATATTAATTTTTAAATTGATTTTCTTTTCTTCATTTAATTTTATTTCTGAACTACACCTTTCAAGATTTCCCTCTAAAGAATAATATTTTTCTTTAGCCCTTTCAAGTTTTTCATCTAAATCTTTTAAGGTATGGGATTTTTTTTGATTAAGCATTGTTATTTCTTCTAATTTTTTACTTTCAGTGTCAATGTGGTTTTTTATGGTTGTATAGTGGTTTTCAATCTCCTGCATTTTGCTTTTTAGCTTAGATATGTTTTCCACATATACACTGACTTCCAATTCTTTTAAATCGTCCCTTAAAGAAAGGTATCTTTTTGCTTTGTCAGCCTGCTCTTTCAAAGGTTCTAACTGGCTTTCCAACTCTAAAATGATGTCATTTATCCTAAGAAGGTTTTGACTTGTCATCTCAAGCTTTTTTTCTGCTTCCTGCTTCTTTATCTTATATTTCATTATACCTGAAGCTTCTTCAAATATATGCCTTCTCTCTTCTGATTTTGTACTTAATATTTCATCCACCCTGCCCTGACCGATAATTGAATAGCCGTCTTTGCCTATCCCTGTATCAAGGAACAGTTCAGTAATGTCCTTAAGGCGGCAGTTAGTTTTGTTAATTTTATATTCACTTTCCCCGGAACGGTATACACGCCTGGTTACAATGACTTCACTGTAATCAATGGGAAGGGTTCTGTCTGTATTGTCAAAACACAGTGAAACTTCTGCAAACCCCAGAGGCTTCCTGTGTTCAGTACCGGCAAATATAACATCTTCCATCTTCCCGCCTCTTAAGGTTTTGGCACTTTGTTCTCCAAGCACCCACCTTATGGCATCTGAAATATTACTTTTACCACTTCCGTTTGGACCTACCACTGCTGTTATTCCAGAATTAAATTCAAGAACAATTTTCTCAGCAAATGATTTAAAACCCTGCACTTCAAGTCTTTTTAAATGCAATTTATAACACCTCTATATAAAACCTCTTGAAATTTTCCTGCCATCTTTCAATTCTTTAGCATCTTTTTAATTTGTTTAACACTAATTATTTTAACACAATTTTATGCTTAATCAAGAAAAATGCAAAACAAAAAGCTGTCCATTATCCAGACAGCTTTTTTAATATTAATTATTCATACAAAACAAAAATTTAAAACCAAGATTATCTTGGTTCAACAAGAAACTTGATTGCAGTCCTCTCTTCTCCATCAATATTAATTGATGAAAACGCAGGCACAGTGACGATGTCAATACCATTAGGTGCTACAAAACCTCTGGTAATTGCAATAGCTTTAATAGCTTGATTCACTGCTGCTGCTCCCACTGCTTGTATTTCTGCTGTTGATTTTCCTCTAAGAATTGCTGCCAACGCTCCTGCGACCATCTTCGGCTGAGATTGTGCTGATACCTTTAATACTTCCATACATTCATCCTCCTCAATATAAATAAATATTATATAAATTATAAAATTATTATAAATCTATCTCTCTACTCTTTATATATGTATCTCTATATTCTTCATATGTATATTATCTATCTATCAGTAGACCAGAGGTATTAGTATAACCTGTTACATCTCTATTCTATAACATTACTGGTAAACAGACAATATTACAAAATTAATATTTTATATCACAATGTTCATGTTTTCCTTTTGATATTCTAACTAATACTCTTTTATACTTATATTTTTCCTTTAAATACATAATATTCGATTTTTTTTGACCAATTACATCTGAAATTTTTTCTTTGCTTGTAGATATAATAATAACATCTTTCTCTTTAAGGTTTTTTCTTTGTATTTCTTTTTCTATTGCATCAAGAGCAATTTTTGACTCTACCAACTGCCTTAAGGCAGGATGAAAAGGCCCTGCTATTACATCACCATCTTTATTTATATTTTCAGTTGTCTGAAGTCCGATTCTAATAACATTTATATTATTCTCACGGTAAATTTTCACCAACTTTGAACAAAGGTCAACAGTTTCATTTAATTCTAGAGGAGCATACTCGCCGCTGTAATACATTTTTTCAAGATAGGTATCTCTTATTACCAATACAGGGTATATCCTTACCAAATCAGGAGATATTTCAACTACTTTTTTGGCGGTATATAAAGCTTTTTCAGGAGTATCTTTGGGTAGTCCCACCATTGTTTGAATACCAAGAACAAAACCGTTCTTTTTAATAAGCCCTGAAGAATGGTAAACCTCTCTAACCCCATGTCCCCTAAAAGCTGCTTTTAAAACTTCCTCATCTAAACTTTGGACACCTAACTCTATTGTGGTAACATTATAACTTTTAAGGTAATCCAAAATATCCTGGTCTATATAATCAGGGCGTGTTGAAATGCGGATTCCCTTTACATAACCGTTTTTTATATATTCATTTGCTATGTCAAGGAATTTTAGCTGCTGTTCTTTTTCTATGCCTGTAAAACTTCCGCCGTAAAAAGCTATTTCACTTATATTCCCTTTAGGAATTGAATGTATAAAGGATTCTATGATATTTCTAATCTGGTTTTCGTCCATATCCTTTATCTGTCCGCTTATATTCTTTTGATTACAAAAAATACAATCAAAGGGACATCCTTTATGAGGTATGAAAATTGGTATAATTATGTTTTTGTTACTCATCCTTCTCCCTTACTTATACACTTTAAGTTATATGTGATTTTCTAAAGTTTTAATGGTTTCTTTAGCTGCCATTTGTTCTGCTTCCTTTTTAGTTTTACCTTTTCCCTTGCCCGCCGGTTTCCCGTTTATCTTTACCTGGGAAACAAATATTTTATCATGATCCGGCCCCTTCTCATCAATAATTTCATAGGCAACTTTTTTTTCACTGCCCCTTTGCAATATTTCCTGCAATTGGGTTTTATAATCCATGAAAATTATACCCTTTATGGATTTTTCAATCATTTCACCCATTTGGGCCAAAACAAAACTTTTGGCCTTCTCAAGCCCTGCATCTAAATATAATGCACCGATTAATGCCTCCACTGCATCTGAGAGAATGGACGCCCTTTGTCTTCCGCCTGTGTTTTCTTCTCCCTTCCCTAAAAGGAGGTATTTTCCTATATTCAAGTTTTTTGCACATTCGGCAAGAGAGGCTTCACATATTACATTTGATCTGAATTTTGTCATTTCCCCTTCGGATAAATCATTATACTTAGTGTATATTTCTTCACTGATAATCATATTTAAAACGGTATCTCCCAAAAACTCCAGCCTCTCATTGCTTCTAAGCTTTTGATTTTTATATTCATTGGCATAGGAACTATGAGTTAACGCCAGAATAATGTTATTTTTGTCTTTAAATGTGTACTGTATTATTTTTTCAAATTCATTTATCTTATTTGTAATATCTTCAAACTTTTCCATGGTACCTCCTAAAGCAAGCTGCATGCAAATTAAATGCTTTAAGGCTGATATTTTTTTATTATAATTGTAGCATTATGTCCGCCAAATCCCAATGAATTTGATAGTGCACAAGAAATATCCGCTTTTCTGCCTTTGTTTGGCACATAATCCAAATCACATTCCGGATCCGGTGTTTTGTAATTTATTGTCGGAGGTATAAATCCGTCCCTGATTGCAAGGGTGGAAATTATAGCTTCCACTGCACCTGCTGCCCCAAGTAAATGACCGGTCATGGATTTTGTAGAGCTGACAGGCAGCTTATAGGCCTTTTCTCCAAATACTGTTTTTATTGCCTTTGTTTCAAATTTATCATTGAATTCTGTAGATGTGCCATGGGCATTTATATAGTCAATATCTTCTACATCTAAATCAGCATCTTTTATGGCCATTTTCATACACATGACACTGCCTTCTCCCTCAGGGTCAGGAGCTGTAATGTGGTAGGCATCATTAGTGGCTGCATATCCCATTATTTCAGCTATTATATTTGCACCCCTCTTTAGGGCATGCTCTAACTCTTCTATAATCAATATACCGGCACCTTCACCCATTACAAAACCGTCTCTTTCTGCATCAAAGGGTCTGCAGGCAGCTTTTGGGTCTTCACATGTGGACATTGCCTTCATTGAACAAAAACCTGCAAAGGACAACGGAGTAATTGATGCTTCTGCACCGCCTGTAATTATTACATCAGCATCCCCACGCTGGATAACCTTAAATGCATCTCCTACGGCATTGGTAGATGTTGCACATGCAGTAATCACACATTCATTAAAACCCTTCGCACCATATTGGATAGCTATACGTCCCGCTGCCATATTTGATATCATCATAGGGATAAAAAACGGGCTTATTCTGCCAGGTCCCTTTTCAATTAATACATTGTGCTGGGTTTCTAATGTTTGAATTCCTCCTATCCCGGAACCTACAACAACTCCAAACCTATATTTATCCACCTTTTCAACGTCCAAACCAGACATGTCAATTGCCATTTTAGTAGCTGCCAGGGCAAATTGGGTAAACCTGTCCATCCTTCTTACTTCTTTTTTATCAATGTATAATGTTGGATCAAAGTCCTTTACTTCAGCTGCTACTTTAGTACTCAAATTTGATGCATCAAATGATGTTACCGTTGATATGCCGCATTCTCCGTTTTTTATAGCGTCCCAGAATTTCTCCAGTTCATTACCTAATGCAGAAATAACCCCCATGCCGGTAATAACTACACGCTTTTTCATAATTCAACCTCCAGTGCAAATTTAAAACATACTATAAAAAAATACTATAAATTATCTTTTGTCTAATATATAGATAGATTAGTTCTGTTGTCTTTTTTAAAAAAAGTCCCTCCACAAAGGGACTTTTTTTATGAATTATTTTTAATGTACTCAATAACATCTCCCACTGTAGAAATTTTCTCAGCCTCACTATCAGGAATTTCAAGGTCAAATTCTTCTTCTAAAGCCATAATAAGCTCAACTATGTCCAATGAGTCTGCTCCTAAATCATCTATAAAGGAAGATTCTAAAGTTATTTCATCTCCTTCAACACCTAACTGTTCCATAATAATTTTTTTAACTTTATCCAGCACTATGGTTCACCTCCTTCCAAAGGGGGTTTTATTAGCTAATGTGCAATCATATTGTTTAAAATATATATTACAATATGATATTATTACATTACTAGTCCTCCGTCAATATGTATTACCTGACCTGTAACATAATCTGAGTCAGAAGATGCAAGGAAAGCAACAACATTTGCCACATCTTCAGGTGTCCCAAACCTTTTTAACGGGATGTTGTTTAAATAATTTTCCTTTACGTTGTCAGGTAAAACCTCTGTCATTTTACTTTCAATGACTCCGGGGGCAACTGCATTACAGGTGATATTCCTTGATGCAAGTTCTTTTGCAGTTGATTTTGTAAGACCTATTAATCCTGCCTTTGAAGCAGAATAGTTTGCCTGGCCACGGTTTCCCATAACACCTGCTACAGAAGCAATGTTGATAATTTTACCACTTCTTTGCTTCATCATGTATTTTACCGCAGCCTTGGTACACAAAAAAGCACCTTTTAAATTTATATCCAAAACATCGTCCCAATCTTCTTCTTTCATCTTAATTATAGGCATATCCCTGGTTATACCTGCATTGTTAACTAATATATCTATACTTCCAAACTCATCGATACAAGCTTTAATCATCGCTTCTGTATCTTCAGGGTTTCTTACATCACCCTTTGTAACAATTACATTTATACCTAAAGCTTTAAGCTCCTTCGCAGTATCATCCAAACAATCAGATGAGGAAATATCATTTAGAACAATATTTGCCCCCATTTCTCCAAGTTTTTTTGCAATAGCCTTTCCCAAACCTCTGCCTGAACCTGTTACAACAGCAGTTTTCCCCTTTAATTGCATATTATTCATCAGTTCCTCTCCCTTCGTACTTATTATTAAATTATCCGGTAATTTCATTCAGGGTTTTATGTAAAGATGAAATATCTTCGACATTTAAAATTTTAACACCTTTATCTATCTTTTTAACAAAGCCGCTGAGCACTTTGCCCGGACCTATTTCAACAAAAGTATCTATGCCTTTTTCCAGCATATTTCTAATGGAATCTTCAAACAAAACCGGGCTGCTTACCTGCCTTATCAATAAGTCCTTTACCATGGACTTATCTAAAATATATTCTGCAGTTACATTGGTTACCACAGGAATTTTCATATCTTTTAAATTAATTTTATCAAGTTCTTCTTTTAGCTTTTCTCCGGCAGGCGTTAGCATGCTGCAGTGAAAAGGTGCACTGACAGGAAGAACCATAGCCCGTCTTGCCCCTTTTTCTTTTGCAATTTCCATCGCCCTGTCTATAGCCCTCGTTTCTCCTGCTATAACAATCTGTCCGGGGCAGTTAAAGTTAGCCGGCTCCACAATCCCCTCTTTTGAAGCCATTTCACATATACTCAATACTTCATCTCTTTCAAGTCCTAAAATAGCTGCCATCGTCCCTTTTCCTAAGGGTACGGCTTCTTGCATATATTTTCCCCTTTTTTTCACCAAAGGGACAGCATCTTTAAACTCAATGGTCTCCGCCGCTATATGGGCAGAATATTCACCAAGGCTCAAACCTGCAACAACCTCAGGAACTATTCCCTCTTCCTTTAAAGGCTGCATACATGCAATACTTGTAATTAAAATGGCAGGTTGTGTGTTCTCAGTTATTTTAAGAGTTTCATCATCGCTTTCAAAAATCATTTTTTTTGTATCAAACCCAAGTGCGTCAGAGGCTTCTTCAAATATCATATCAGCTGATTTGTACTCTTTGGCTATTTCTTTACCCATACCTACATATTGAGCCCCCTGACCCGGGAACAAAAATGCAATCCTACCCATACCCATCTCCTTTTTTTAAAGTTTATAAAATTTTATTCTCCTTTTAATTAACTAATCTATAATTATTTCATGTAGCTTTATGACTATTTCATTGTTTTCTTTTAAAATTTAATAATTTTAAGTTATTTACTCCATTTAATGAGTGCAGAAGCCCAGGTTAATCCTGCACCAAAGGAAACTAAAACTAAATTGTCCCCTTTAGAAAACAAGTTGTTTTTATAAGCTTCTTCCAATCCCACCGGTATTGATGCAGAGGAAATATTACCATATTTGTAAAGATTTGAAAATACTTTATCTTTAGAAATTCCTAGTCTCTTTGCTGCATTATCTAATATTCTTATATTTGCCTGGTGTGGAATAATTAGTTTTATATCATCTAATGTCATATTTGATTGCTCTAACACTTCTATAGTGCCTCTTTCCATAACTTTAACTGCAAATTTAAAAACTTCACTTCCATCCATTACTAAAACTCTCTTGTTATCGCCCTTTCTCACTTCTAAGTCTTCAGGGCTTGCATAAGTTGAAGGAGCGGTAATGCATCTTCCTAAGCTTCCATCTGCTCCAATATGGGTAGCTATAATACCATACCCTTCATCTACCCTTCCTACTACAGCTGCGCCTGCGCCGTCCCCAAAAAGGACGCATGTATTTCTGTCCTTCCAGTCAATTATTTTAGAAAGCCCTTCACATCCAATCAAAAGTATATATTTATAATAACCATTTTGGATAAATTGGCTTGAAACAGTCAATGCATATATAAACCCTGAACATGCTGAGTTTAAGTCAAATGCAGCAGCATTTGTTGCATTTAAATTGCTTTGAACAATACATGCCATAGAAGGTGTATAATAGTCCGGCGTCTCTGTTGCCACAATTATTAAATCCAATTCTTCAGGACTAATCCCTGCATCATCAAGGGCTTTTCTTCCTGCATCAACTGCAAGCTTATATGCAGGCTCATCTTCCCTAAGTACCCTTCTTTCTGAGATACCGGTTCTCTTTACTATCCATTCATCTGAGGTATCCACCATTTTTTCCAAATCAAAATTGGTCAAAACCTTTTCAGGAAGACTGCTGCCTAGTCCTAGTATCCCGCAGCTATAAATTTTGTTCAACGTCTCCAACCTCCATATTAGAAAATTCATTTTTTATACTCTCTATTACGTTATCACTTGCAAATTTACTAGCCTTTATCACAACGTTTTTTACTGTCTTTGCATTGGAATTTCCATGACTCTTAAACACCAGTCCGTTAACTCCTAATATAGGAGCCCCTCCATGTTCTTCAGGGTTTAATTTGCTTCTATATTCCATAAATTGTTTTTTTATCATTAAGCCGGATAATTTGGTTTTAAAATTGGTATTAAATATATTTCTTAAAGAGTGCATAAAAAAGGATGCAGTCCCTTCTAAAAATTTAAGAAGGACATTTCCTGTAAACCCGTCGCAAACAATTACATCAACTTCTCCCATCATAACATCATTGCCTTCAACATTTCCAACAAAGTTTAATTTTGAATTTGAAAGTAGAGTATGGGCTTGTTTTAAAACTTCATTACCTTTTCCTTCTTCTGAACCTATGTTTACAAGACCAACCCGGGGTTTTTCCAATCCAAGCATTGCTTTTATGTATATAGAACCCATAATGCCAAATTGATAGTAGTTAATTGGTTTACATACAGTGTTGAGTCCTGCATCAATTATAAGCCCTTTTCCTGTTTTAGTAGGTATAATTGCAGCAAGGGAAGGTCTGTCAACCCCTTTTATTCTTCCTAAAATTAAAAGTGCCCCTGCCATCAATGCACCACTGTTGCCACAGGAAACAAATATGTCACCTTTTTTCTCCTTGAGCATTTTAAAACCTACTACCATTGAAGAATCTTTTTTAGTCTTAATTGCCTTAGTAGGAATATCTTCTACAGTTATAACTTCAGTGGTCTCATGGATTTTAATGCGGTCGCTTTTAAAATTACGCTTATTCAATATTTCTGTAATTTTATTTTTGTCTCCTAATAACAATACTTCGAACCCGTCAGCCTCATTAACGGCATCTATACAGCCGTTAACAACGGATTCCGGCGCACTGTCTCCGCCCATTGCATCTACTAAAATTACCAAAACCTTCACTCCCAGAAAAATAATCATTTTTCACTGTCGTAAAAATCTTTTTCAAGGGATACCAGTATAAATTTCCCCCTGAAAACTTCAACTTGTTTATGTGAAATATTTACCCAAACTATATACTTATTATCTCTTACTTTTTTTACTTCTGCCTTTGCCAAAAGTTTATTTCCTGAATAAACCGGCGTCTTATACTTTATATTTGCCACTCCTACCAAAGCCACATCAGCATCAATTACTGCAATTGCCAGGGACTCTGCAAGGGAATAAATATAATGACCCCTTATTATTTTAGTTCTTTCAAATGCCATACTGTCATCTGTTTCAAGTATTGACATTCCCCCAACACCTAAAGAAATATCTAAAAGTTCCCCCACTATTTCCTTGCTGTTTAGTGATTTGACTTTGGTGTAATTCTTTTCTGCTACATTTTTTATTCTTTCCCTTAGTTCAGGTATACCCAGTTCAAGTCTGTCTAATCTTATAGTTGGTACACTGACTTTAAAAATCTCTGCCAGCTCCTCATCAGTCAAAAAAGGGTCCTGGGTTAATTTCTCTAATAAAACAGACTGTCTTTCCTTTTTTACAGAGGACGGCCTGCTCATAAAATCACCTCTTTTAAACTATGCCTAAAGGTGAATATAATATTTTAAAACTATATTGCACCAAAAATTAAACTTTTAAAAATACTAAATACATTATTTACAGTTTTAAATCCATTAAATTTATCATTTATATAAAATATATTATATTTTTATTATAATTATTACCTGATACTAATTGCTGATAATAAAGAGTATATTATATTTTTATCTTTTGTGCAAGAATTTCCTTAAAATTTTTTAAAATTATTTATTAAAGTCTATAACATTTGCATTTTTTATTATGTAATCATAGGCTGAATATATGGTTATAACAACTGCTATAAACATTAAATACCTGTCTAATGGAAAATCAACCCACAAACTAATGGGATAATTTTTTAAAAGGGCGGCTAATATTGCAACAATCTGTGTTATTGTTTTTACCTTTCCCCACTTACTTGCCGCTATAACTATCCCGTCACTTGCTGCCACCAGCCTTAAACCGGTAATTATAAATTCCCTGCCTATTATAACCGTTGCCGCCCATGAGGTAACATTATTTCTTTCCACAAGGGCAACTAATGCTGCGGTAATGAGAAGCTTGTCTGCAATTGGGTCTAAAAATTTCCCAAATCTGGTTATCTGTTTTCTCTTTCTGGCTATATAACCGTCTAAGCCGTCTGTACTTGATGCAATGAGAAATAAAAGGGCAGCAAGATAATTTCCATACTCCCATATATACTCATTTATAACCCTAAGGTGAGGATGGGCAAATTTAAGCATTTGTACTTCAAATATCCAATCAGGTATTGGTATTATTAAAAGCATAAAAATCGGTACCATAATAATTCTGGATAATGTTAATTTATTGGGAAGGTTCATGCACAACATCTCCTATTAAATCATATTCATCAATATTTAATATTCTCACATTTACAAACTTTCCAATTTCTATAGGTTGCATACTTGTAAAAAATATATATCCGTCTATTTCAGGTGCTTCTTTATACGTTCTTCCATAATAAAAGATACCGTCCTCAGCAACACCCTCCACCAGCGTTTTATAAACTTTGTTTAACCTCTTTTTATTTTTCTTTAACACAATTTCCCTCTGCAGCTGCATTATATGAGCCCGTCTTAATTCTTTGACGCTTTTTTTAATCTGGGGCTTTAGGTTGTATGCAGCTGTACCTTCTTCTCTTGAATATGTAAATACCCCTAATCTGTCAAACTCTGTTTCTTTAACAAAGTCGCATAAAATTTCAAAGTCCTTTTCACTCTCTCCGGGAAACCCGGCTATTAATGATGTCCTAATGGCAATTTCAGGTATTTTGGTTTTAAGTTTTTCAAGAACATCTTTAAAATTTCTTGATGTTCCTCTTCTTCCCATTTTTTTGAGTATATCATCACTTGCATGTTGAATGGGAATATCTAAATATTTTACTATTTTGTTATTGGTTGAAATTTCCTCAATCAATGCATCATCAATTTCTTCAGGATAACAGTAAAGAAGTCTTATCCACTCAATTTTGTCAATTTCACTTATTTCCCTTATTAATCTAACTAGTCTTTTCTCTCCATATATATCTTTTCCATAGCTGGTAACATCCTGGGCTATGAGGATAATTTCTTTTGCACCTTTTTCTGCAAGGATCCCTGCTTCCTTTTTGATATCCTCAATTTTTCTGCTCCTGTAAGGTCCCCTAAGGGAAGGAATAATACAATATGTACAAAAGTTGTCACAGCCTTCAGCTATTTTTAAATAAGCATATCCATTTTTAGTTGAAAGCACTCTTTCTTCGTTTAAATATTTAATATTATCCCTGTCATTTAAATTTGTATAACATTTTATTTTTCCATTGTAAATATTTTGTATTACTTTATCAATCTCACCATATTCCCCTGTACCAATTACAGCATCTACTTCAGGCATTTCCTTAATTACTTCATCCTTATACCTTTGAGCCAGACATCCTGTAACAATTAGCACTTCACAATTACCATCTTTGTATTTTGCCATCTCCAATATAGTGTTAATTGACTCTTCCTTTGCAGAATCAATAAATCCACAAGTGTTAACGATTATAATATCAGCTGCCCTTTCATCTGAAGTTATTTCAAAATTTTCTTTTAGTTTCCCCAGCATTATTTCGCTGTCAACTAAATTTTTCGGGCATCCCAGTGAAACAAGTCCTACCTTTTTCTTCAAATCCTGCACCTCTAATAAATATTAATTTATTATAAGCCTTCTTAAAAATCACATTTAAAATGCTAAAATAAGAAAGCATGAACATATTTCATTATTAACTTTTATAGAGAAATTGTCAATTATTTTTTATTAAATCTTCAGGTATAAGATTTTCCGCCTTATAAATCAACTCCTCTATTTCCGACTTTAGCTTTTGTATTTCCTCTTCTAAATTTTCCGGCTTTATTCCCAGTTCATCCAGCTCTTTTAGTATCTCCTGTTTTTGTCTGTTCAAATCCTCCAGCCTGGCTTCTGCCCTTATTCTAAGGTTTTTAGCTTTGTCTAAATTTTCTTTTATTTTATTTATCTTTTTTTCGTATTCAGACATTACCTGTTCTCCTCCCTGTAATTAGCGATAATATTTTCTATAACATTCTCACCTATTAAGCTGTCACATAAAGGACATTTCCCACTGTCTTTTAGTATTTTTACATATTCATTCAAAAGTTTTTCTATTTCTGCTTTCCTCGCATTAATATAATTTTGCCCTTCTTCTATTCTTTTCTCATAATCTTTGTACTTTTCATTCAGCTCTATAAGCCTTTTTTCTGATTTTAACATTTCATCAATTTTTATTACCATACTCTCTGCTTCATTAACATTATCACATTCTTTTATTTGTTTTTCAACATTTGCTATCTCTTTTTTACAGATATTATATTTATTTTGATATAAATTAAGCATATTTATATTTAAACTGTCCTCATAAATCTTTTTTACTAATTCCTCAACATGGTGAATATCCTTTGTTTTATTTAATATTTCTTCTTCACTTACAATCCATTTATTTATATTATTTAAACTAATTTGATGTTTTTTAACTTTGTCGTATCTTAAAATTTTTATGTTTACAGAGCTTATAATTTCAATCCCTTCGTTTATATTGCAAGTCTTTTCTAAAATAATCTTTTTATCAGCAATCTCTTTTTTTATACCGTTTAAATTGGTTTTGTAACCTTTTATTTTTTCATATTTTAAAGCTTTTTCATTTGCAATATTGATAATTTCAGCTGTCTCGTTTACATTTTCAGTTTTATTTAAAATTATATTTATATCTTTTATATCCCTTTTAACATCTAAAAATCTTTTTTGTACACTTTCTAACCTGTTTAGTTTTTCAATGTACAACTCAATGGTTTTTAAAACCATTTCCCCTTGGTTTATTTTATTGAGTTTTAGAAGTATTTCATTTACTTCTAATTTTTTATCCTCGATATATTCTAATTGAAGTCTCTTATTTTCCAGCTTTTCAATTTTATTTATTAAGTTTTCAAGTTTTTTTATAACGTTTTCAGATTCATCTAGGGCTTCTTTTAACTTGTCCAAATCTTTAAACTCTGAAAGTTTAGAATCTATATCTTCTATTTCGCTATTTAACCTGTCCCTTGTCTGATTTTCCCTTCTTAAATCTGTAGAAGTATCTTTTATGGATTTATCCAATATGTGAAGTCCTACCATCCTGCCAATGGCCTTTGCCCGCAGTGCACCGGATTCTGAAATAAGAAAAGGGCCTTCTAGCTGCTCCCCAATGTTAAGACATGTCTTTTTATCTGTGTCCAAAATGACTTTTGGAATTCCATGGGCTTTAACAACCTCATAGGGAACTTCACTTCCAAAGCCTTCAAAAATACTGGCATTTTCATGCCTATCTTTTAAAATATACCTGTTTTTGCCGGCACTTCTCTCCCTTATAATTGTGTAGCCATTGCTCATCTTTAGTGTAACCCTTGCATAATTAGCCCCCTGTCTAATATAATCACTTCCCCTTGGTTCATTATACAAGACCCATTTAATAGCTCTTATTATAGCGGATTTTCCATGATCCGATGCTCCTATAATAACGTTTAGCCCGTCTTTGAAAGTGATTTTGGTATTTTTGTGAGATTGAAAATTTTCTATAATAATCTCTTCTATCCTAATAATCTTCTTCCCCTCCCTTAGAAAGGCTTTCACGGGCAATTCCTATTCTTCTTAGTGCCTCTTCTTTAATTTTGGGGCTAAGATTTTCATCTGAAACTATTTCATTAATAATTTGCAAAATATCAACTTTTTTGTACCGCCCGCTATTGGAGATGCCCTGGTAAAATTCATGAAGCTTTAAGTTCCTGTCTTTTGACACCTCAATTTTATCCTTGTCCAACACTTCTTCACCTAAAAGAGCTGTTTTAAGTTGTATTTCCTCTACATAAATTTTATCCTTTATTTCTATAAACACAACACCGGGTCTTCTCTCTATTTCAGCTAAACTATTAGAAACCCTTACAATACTGCCTGTGTTGATAAAAAATTTACCATTTTGTTTTCTAATTCCAAAACCGCTGTGGTAGTGACCTGCAAGGGTTATATCAGCCTCTGTATCTTTTATATCATCAAGAAGTGTATAGGGAATTCCTTCAAAGAAGGGCTTTGAAAGAAGCATGCCATGAATGATATTAATGGCATAATCTGCATGTGGGGGTTTTTTTACAATGTAGTATTTTTTATAATTTTCTTCACTGTCAATATCATAATTATAGGAACTTCCGGTAATACATACGGTTATTCCATTCTTTTTTAATAATACTTCATCACCATGCCTTAAAAGAGTAACCATTCCTGTACCGTCTAAAAGCCCCAACATGGTTCTTCCGATGGTATCAGGATTGTGCCCGTAAATATCGTGATTCCCTGCAACGGTGTAAACTGGCTTTTCAAATTTTTTTATAATAATGGCAAACTCCCTCACTATAGACGGGGAAATATCCGGTCTGTCAAACCAATCCCCGCCATGGAGTATATAGTCCACATCCAGCTTTTTAGAAATATCTATAATTTCTAAAAATTTGGCTTTTAATGTTTCATAAAAATTATCTTTTCTGTTTTTAGGAGTAGTCCCTCTGATATGAGAGTCAGTAAAAAAAAGAAATTTCATAAGCCTTCTCTCTTTCGGTAAATTATTTTGCAGGTAATCTGTCAATAATTATATCACATTATTTTATATTATTGTATTTTTTTATATATTCAACCCACCACTCTTGATTTTCAATAGTGCTGTATTCCTTTCCAAGATGGGAAGCATCACCTTCTAATACCACTTTATACTCTTTCCCGTCATGTTCAACAATTGTAATGGAAGTGTTGTCGTACCATTTTATTTTTATCATTTCTGTAAGGTCCCACCGGAAAAAATAACACATCAATGTCCTTATTGCTGTGCCATGGGTAACTATGCAAATATTTTTGCCTTTATTGTTTTTTATAATGTATTCCACTTCATCTATCAGTCTTTTTTGAAATTCCACCATATTTTCGCCATTTGGCATCTTGTGGGAATGAGGGCTGTTTTCCCATGTGTCATATTCTTTTGGCCAAAGCTCCGGCAGTTCTTCCCACTTTTTACCTTCCCAATCCCCTCCGTTTATTTCTTTTAACTTGTCCGTTCTTATAATTGGAAGGTTTTTTGACTTTGCAATATATTCTGCCGTTTTTATAGCTCTCTTCATACTGCTTGAATAAATCACATCAATCTTTCTGTCTTTAAGGCTTTCTGCTGCAAGTTTTGCCTGAATATGTCCTTTCTCTGTAATGTCAGCATCTGTCCAACCATGAAATACCCTGTTAAGATTACCTTCAGCCTCTGCATGACGAACAAAAATTAGTGTTGTTTTCATAATATATTCCTTTCTACAAAGTTATACTTATTATATAGTCTATAGGTATTAGTATTCTTTTTCAAGCACTATTTTAGCCAGAAAAAACATTATTAATATGCATAAATTAGAACCTGCAAATACTATTTTTAAAAATTTCACTCTATAGCATTTACAGGCTCTTTAATTTTCCTTTCTGTGTTTATTTCTATTTATAAATATATTATATCGGATTTCACCGGTAATTTTCGTAATTTTATACCCTGTTTTTTATATATCTTTTAGTGATTCTAATATTTTATGTATCACTACATTGAGATATTCTTACTGCCCTTTATAACTTTTATTTCTACTTCATGCTTTTCCAGTTTACTCTCTATTCTTTCCAATATTTCACCATGCCTTTTAAGTTGTTCTGTATTTTGCTTCCAACCATCAAATAAAGCTTCTAATTTGCGTCCGTGGTCATTTTCTATTCTGGTTACTATGTCTTCCAGTCTTTGTTGTCTTGCTTCCAGTCTTTGTTGTCTTGCTTCCAGTCTTTGTTGTCTTGCTTCCAGTCTTTGTTGTCTTGCTTCCAGTCTTTGTTGTCCTTCTTCCAGTCTTTCTTGCCCTGCTCTTAAGCCTACTATTTCTCCTTCCAGTCTTTCTTGCCCTGCTCTTAAGCCTACTATTTCTCCTTCCAGTCTTTCTTGCCCTGCTTTTAAGCCTGTTATTTCTGTAAATATCAGTTCTAACAGTTCTCTGTCAGTCACTCTTTCTCCCTCCTTTCAATATGAATTTTTAATGTACTTGACTATCAATTATACAATGTAACGGAAATAAATACAATATTTATTTTTTATAAATAAAGTTTTAAACTGGCTAGATTAGTGCCATGCCCTGACACACATGCTAAAAAAGAAGCTACTCGCAAATCTTTGTAAAACAGCTCCTTTAAATATTCCTTTACAGTTATTAATTAAAAAGAATCAATAATTTCAAGTACATATCTTGTCAATAACCCACAATCTATAGAGTCTACCCCGCCGTCTTTGTTTAAATCATCTATAGAAGGTTCTTCAAGAGTAACAATTTCAAGCAGGTGTCTTTTTAATAATCCCACATCAGCTGAATTTATGACTCCATCACCGGTTATATCACCTAATAAAGGTTCTGAACCACCATTTCCTGTTTTCCCAAATGTAAACCAATCTATGTTCACAGGACCTGAAAATACTAATACAATATCATTTACACCTGTTAAATCGCTAATACTTGTTGACATTTCCTCATATACATCCCAATCACCTGTTGAATTCACTGTTAATGTTCCAACACAGGTTCCAGTGGCACTGTTTGACCTTATTTCAATATCTACAGTCCTATCAGCATCTGATGCAACACGGGCTGTAAAAGTATTTGCTCCGCTTCCGAAATCTATATTTTTAAATGTCAGTATCTTTAAACTCTATGCATCCAACACCCTTTCCGCCATCTATGGTTTCTATTATTTCCATAAAAATTGACGTTTTATTTTGTATAAATTATTTATTAAAATTTTTAAATTTTTGATAATTTTTCTTGTAATGCTTTGGTTACATAATTTTATATACTTATAATATTATTTGTATCACCAAGATTCTATGATTTTTTTAAATGTCAAATTGACTATCTTTACAGTTGTATTTTGATAAAGTATAAGAATAAAAAAATCGATTTCTTTTCAAAGAAAATTATAGCTTTTCATTTAATGATTTTAAGTTACATGACTTTCACTAGCTAGACTAGTGCCATACCCTGGCACACCAAACTAAAAAAGAAGCACGGGACTTCCCCGTGCTTCTTTTTTTCTTATTATTCAAATACCACTTCTACAGTATGTTCATTTCCATCTGTAAATAGAGGAATGAAATTGCCTTCTATTTTATTACCGTCAACGGTTATAGTTGCATTACAATCTGCCAGGCGGTAAAAACCTTTAGGTTTGCTAATACTTACATTGTATAAAGCCCTGCCTGTGTTTACTATATAGTTCAGTGACTCTTGTTCTTCTTTTAATATAGGATCTATAATTATGCCGTTTATGTTGTACTCAACACCTATAGCTGATATCATTGTAAGATTTAGCCATGTAGCCGTACCACTTAAAAGAGGTCCTATATTTTCCCCTGTTTCACTGTTGTTGTACTGAGTACAAATTCTCGGGTTTCCACATATTACAAATGGATCTTTCATTGTTCTAAACGGCAGTACAAGATCCACCATCCAATAGCCAACATTTGCAAGTCTTGCTGCCAGCTCTTTATCTTTTACTTTTTTAGCCGCTTTAAACATTGCTGCAGTTGCCATCATTGTTGCGTGCTTAAATACAGCTCCATTTTCCCTGTCTCCCGGGAAGTAGTGTCCCGTTGCAGTATCATCCGCAACCTTTCCTAAATCTGTAGGCGTCACAAGCTTAATTCCATACGGGGTCTTTAATGTGCTGTCTATTACATCTAACATACTCCTTATTTGATCTTCATTTGCACAATCTGCAAGAACAGACCAGCTAAAGGAGTTTATAAAGTATGAGCCGTCTATATTAGGGTCGGCAGATAAATTATCTCCTTTTGAACCCAAATATGTAAATTCTCCATTTTCATATCTGTTAAACAGGGCTCTTGCAAAAAATACTTCTTTCCATGCATGTTCTTGAATATTATCGTATAAATTCTTAGAAAGCTCTTTTAACTTTTTATTATATTCCAAATCTCCCTTTTCCTCAGAAAGCTCTATCATTTCATCAATTGCAACTTTTAAAAGGAAAGCATTCATGACACTTTCCGTGTAATTACTTTCAAAGGGATCACCCATTTTTCCGCCGGTTCTTTTAAGCTGCTCCTTATACCGCTTTTCCTTTTCAATACCGTCTATATAGTCACTGTCAAGCTTTAAACAGTCGTTCCAGTCTGCAGAATCAAGCAGCGGCATTTTGTGTTTTCCTATAGAAATTTCAGCGGAATACCTGATTATTGCTTTGATTGTTTCATAAACAGGTCTGGTGGAAATAGGTGAATTACCGGCAACTATAACTTCTTCGTCCAAAAACCCTATATCCCCGGTAAGGTTGATATACCTGTAAGCAGCCTGTATAAACCAAAGGGCATCATCAGACCATTTTCCAGGTTCTTTTCCTTCCCAATAGAAATTATGGTAAGCAAATCCAAATTCAAATACCTTTGAACACCATTCTTTTAATAGCTGTTTGACAAAATCAGCCTCTCCCATGCTGACAAAGTAATACATTGTGGCAAAAACGTCCTGAATTTCCCTAAAACCAATTTCCCTATAACCCTTTTGGGTCTGGCAGAAAGACCTTGAAACAAACGTCTGATACAAAATCTGAAAGGGAAGGTTCCTGTTAAAATAAGTATTTAGTTCCTGGTTTTCTGAGTTTAATTGGACAAAATTCCTATATTTATCATAAAACTCTATGTTTTTATCCAATGCCTTCAAAACCTCATCCTTGTCCATAAACTTATTAATAAGGTTTGACACTTCTTCAATAAGGGTGTTGTCATAATCAAAGTCAGGATTTGCTTTACTTGAAACAAGTCCGGTAAAATTATCAACAACTCCCACATCTCCCGGCTCAATTGTTAAGTCTCCTGCTAATGCAAAAAAGCCTGGCCCTTTTCTATATAAATTATTGCTAAGCTTAGTAAGATTTTCGGGATTTTCCAATGTTCCGTTTCCGACAAACTCATTGTAATTTGAGCAAAATTCTTTTGGAAACTCTACATTGTTGCCATTTCTAATCATTAATGTGCTAAATCTTAAATCTTCACGGCATTGCTCTGGATAATAGTCAGGTGATATAGCTGCTATACCACCGCCGTCTTGCATTAAAACAGAGGCCTGCATTATAACATTTGTATATACAACATCCTCAAAAATTGCATGAGGTGTTCCTGTACCAAACATTCCTGTATATACTATTTTTAAATTTCTTTTCTTTCCAGATGTATTCTTTATTTCTATCCTCTGTACTTCTGTTGCCAGTGGAAGTCCTTCATACTGAGGCAATATAAATATAGTTCTCTTAATTTCGAGACCGCATTTTGTCCTGTATTCTATAATACTGTGGTTTTGTGAGTGGGTACAAAATGCTGACTCTATATTTTCATCATTTACATCTGCTGAATAAAATATTTTTTTGAAATCTTCAACAATGTAAAATTGACGGTTTGCAGGAAAACCATTTTCTTCAGCCCTCATATCCCATCTGGTTGCCAACACCTGGGTATCTGCATGGGATCTGAAGGAACCTCTTCCAAACCTGTCCACAACACTCTTTGGCGTTGTCTGGAGGGCATAGTCATAGCCTATTCTGTTACCCATCAGGAGATTGACATAAAAATGTGGTCCCGGTGACGGAGTACGCAAATCAATGGTGTGCTCCCCTCTGTCATTTAAAGTTCCTGCCCATCTATCCACATTTTCCAATAGTTTTTTAAGACCTTTTTTAATTTGGGAAGGAGCTGATACTTCTTTTTTAGAGCCTTCCTTGTATATTTTTACATCATCTTTTTCTAAAAATATTAAAATTGAATATGAATTGCCGCATTCTTTTAATATAAATTCTGATATTTCCTTATCTTTAAGGATCTGTAAAACAGCTGGAACTTTAAAAGGCAGATTGGCAACTCCTATAGCACTTTTATAATCAGTATTAACAAAAATCGCATCAACAATTGTGTTATCATCTAACATATATCCAAAGCGCTCTCTCAATATGCTTTCGGGGGATAGTTTAAAATCCCTGGCTACAATTTTTTGTAACATAACAGACCTCCATTAAAAATTTTAATATTATGTAATATAAGTTTTTTAAGACTTTAATTACATTTACTTGAAGTAGATTTTTAATAGTTATATTCAATAGTATTATATATTCAGGTAGTATTTAATTCAAGTATTTATGCTGTTTTTAATAAATCAGTTCAAGCTGACCTTTCCGATTATATCATAAACACTTTTATATCCATAGGTTTCCATATACTTTTTGATACCATTTACAACATCTTCACAAGCTTTTGGATTTATAAAATTATATGTTCCCACCATTATTGCACTGGCCCCTGCTAACATAAATTCAACGGCATCCTCTCCGCTGGAAATACCCCCCATACCTATTACAGGCACATTCACAGTCTGTGCCACTTCATAAACCATCCTGACTGCAATTGGCTTTACCGCAGGTCCTGAAAGTCCTCCCATATTATTGGCAAGAATTGGTCTTTTTTTGTGTATATCAATTGCCATTCCTAAAATTGTATTTATAAGTGATATAGCATCCGCCCCTGAATCTTCTGCCGCTTTAGCCACTTCCTTTATATCCGTTACGTTAGGAGTAAGTTTTACTATTAGGGGTTTTTTGCAGTACTTTTTAACACTTTTTGTGATTTCACTTATTCCTTCAGGAGTAGTACCAAAGGCAACACAACCCCTTTTTACATTAGGACATGAAACATTTAATTCAATACCGTCAATATCCTCCCCTGACAGCATCTCTGCCATTTTACAATAATCTTCTATTGTGTTTCCTGCAATGTTTGCAATAATTTTAGTTTTGTATTTTCTTAAAAAAGGTATTTCATCCCTTATAAAAGCTTCAACACCGGGATTTTGAAGTCCAACACTGTTTAAAATACCCGCCGGAGTCTCTGCAATCCTGGGCGGCCTGTTTCCTTGCCTTGGCTCTAAAGTGAGTCCCTTTACCGCTATGCCTCCTATCATGTTAAGGTCAACATAGTCTTTAAACTCCCTTCCAAACCCAAAGGTGCCGGAGGCTGCAATAACAGGGTTGTCAAATTTTATCCCATTTATATCAACACTTAAATCAATCATCAAAAATCACCTCATCACTCCAAAATACAGGACCGTCCTTGCACACATGGCTGTACTTCCACCCGTCGTCACTTTTGGTTTTACAAGCACATACAAGGCAGGCACCTATTCCACAGCCCATTCTCTGTTCTAATGAAACCTGGCATTTAATATTATTCTTATTTGCAATGTCCACAACCTTCTTTATCATAGGCGTTGGACCACATGTATAAATTATATCAAATTTATTGTTTTTAATTTCCTCTTCTAAAGGCTCCGTTATAAGTCCCTTATAGTCTTCACTTCCATCATCAGTGGAGATAATAACACCATCACAGGCTTTTTTAAATTCATCCTTTAATACAACAAAATTCTTGCTTCTAAAACCTAAAAAAGCTGATTTTTTTGCGTCCTTTACTTCATTTAAAAGGTACAAAAGAGGAAAAATCCCTATGCCCCCGCCCACAACAGCTATATTTTTGTATTCTTCTAAAATGGTAAAAGGATTTCCTAAAGGACCTATTAAATCTAGTTTGTCCCCTTTAGATTTTTTTGATAAATACTCTGTACCAATACCCTTTATTTGAAATACAATGTCAACGGTTTTTTTTAATTTATCCACATTACATATACTTATAGGTCTTCTTAAAAGGGCATTTATCCCTTCGCAGCATTTAATATTGACAAACTGTCCTGGCTTTGCATTTTCTGCTATATATTCTGAGTTAATTCTCATTTTATAAATACTCTCTGATAACTTTTCTACCATCTCCACCTTTTCATTTAAAATCTTAGACATATTATCCTCCTAAATCAGTTAAATTAATTACTAAACACTTAAGCTAATCACCAAATCTTTTAACTTAATACACCGTTAATATCTTCTTTCATTCTCAATGCTTCAGCCCTTGAAGCCTCATAAAATTTTTCCTCTGTATATTTTTCCTTCCATCTTTCTGATTTATAAGCACACATAATACTCCTAGATGCATTTACTATAGCCCCTAATCCATCCGGGTTAAATGAGCTGGCTACATCTTTTGCAGTGCCACCTTGTGCCCCATAGCCCGGAACTAAAATATATGCACTTTTTAATATTTTTCTAAGTATTTTAGCCTGATTTGGGTATGTTGCACCTACCACTGCACCGACACTACTATATCCGTACTCTCCTTTTAAATCCCTTCCCCATTCTTCAATATGCTGTGCAACAATCTCATACATACTCTTTCCCGTCTCTGTAATAATATCCTGAAACTGGCCAGAGGATTTATTTGAAGTTTTTACAAGAATAAATATACCTTTGTTATATTTATCACAATCTTCTATAAAGGGTTTTATGCCATCTATTCCCAAGTAAGGGTTAACGGTAAGGGCGTCTACATCAAAGGCAGCTTCCTCTGTATCTTCTATTTTTGTTTTTCCCAAAAAAGCTGCAGAATAACTTTCAGCAGTAGAACCTATATCATTTCTTTTTCCATCTGCAATTACCAAAAGCCCTTTTTCCTTTGCATACCTGCATGTTTCATAAAAAGCCTTAAGGCCTTCAAGACCATACATTTCATAATAGGCCAGCTGGGGCTTTACAGCAGGTACGATATCATATACAGCATCAATAATGTATTTATTAAATGTAAAAATTGCATTTGCTGCACCTTTTAATGTTTTACCTTGTTTTTTAAAAGCCTCTTCTTTTATAAAAGAAGGTATATATTCAATTTTAGGGTCCAAACCAACCACGGAGGGATTGTTTTTTTCTTTAATTTTTTTAATTAGTACGTCAATAAACATCATTTCTTCTCTCCTGTTCTCTATAGAATATTTTTACTGTAAAATCTAAAGTAAAACTTTTTCCCTTACAAGTATTTTTCCGTTTACAATTGTGTAGTAAACTCTTCCGCTTAATTTGTACCCATCAAAAGGTGAATTTTTACCTTTTGATTTAAACTTTTGAACATCAACTAGAAATTCTTCATCTAAATCAACAATGGTTATATCTGCAGAACTCCCCACCTCTAAAGTACCTTTGCTAAGTCCCAATAAATTAGAAGGATTTACACACATCTTTTCAACTAATTGTTTTAAGGTAAGATGCCCTGGTTTTACAAGATAAGTTATCGCCAAAGGAATAGCCGTTTCAAAACCAGATATTCCGTTAGCAGCAATGTTAAACTCAACATTTTTTTCATCTATATGATGAGGTGCATGGTCTGTTGCAATTATATCAATAGTTCCGTCCTTTAACCCTTCTATAATTGCATCCACATCCTTTTTTGTCCTAAGGGGCGGATTTACCTTTGCAAAAGTATTAAAGTCACTGCAAGCCTCGTCAGTAAGCACAAAATAATGAGGACATGTTTCGCAGGTTACTTTTACTCCCCTCTTTTTTGCATGTCTAATGAGCTCTACCGAAAGCTCAGTACTTACATGGGCAATGTGAACCGGAACTTTTGTATATTCTGACAGTATAATATCCCTTGCCACCATAATTTCCTCTGCAGCAGAAGGTATTCCTTTAAGTCCTAATATGGTGGACTGGTACCCTTCATTCATAACACCTTCAGCCGACAGGCTAGGTTCTTCACAATGGGATATTATAGTTATGTCAAACATTGATGAATACTCCATGGCTTTCTTCATTAGTGAAGCATCCTCTAAAGGTTTCCCATCATCTGAAAGCGCAACTGCCCCGGCAAATTTTAATTCACCTATTTCTGAAAGCTCTTTTCCCTCTAAGCCCTTAGAAATTGCCCCAATGGGGTATACATTTACCATACCTTCCTGCTTTGATTTGTTTATAATGTACTTTATCACAGACTGATTATCAATAACCGGGTTTGTATTTGGCATACATGCAACGGATGTAAAACCTCCTACAGCAGCACTCCTTGTCCCGCTTTCTATATCTTCTTTGTACTCATAGCCAGGATCCCTTAAATGACAGTGGGCATCAACAAATCCCGGAAAAACATACTTGCCCTCTGCATATATTATATCCCCGCCGGAAAACTCTATATTCTCGCCTATTTCAGCTATTTTACCGTCTTCTATTAATATATCCGCCACTTTATCCAAATTCATTTTAGCATCTACAACATGTCCGCCCTTTATTAATATTTTCAATTAACGTCCCTCCTTGTTAAAAGATATAAAAGTGCCATCCTGACAGCCACACCGTTTGTAACCTGTTCATTTATAAATGACCTGTCGCAGTCAACCACTGAAGTGGTTAGCTCTACTCCTCTGTTTACAGGACCCGGATGCAGTATAATGGCATCTTTTTTTGCCAGTTTCAGCCGTTTTTCATCAAGCCCGAAAAATCTTGAATACTCCCTTATACCGGGAAGCAGCCCGCTTTTTTGCCTTTCTTTTTGAATCCTGAGGGCAATAACCACATCTGCATCAATTAAAGCTTCCTGAACTGTAGTAAAAACTTTTACACCTGTTTTTTCTATTTCAGGAGGCATCAGCGTTGAAGGACCTGCAACACAAACGTTTGCACCTAACTTGGACATCCCCCATATATTGCTTCTTGCCACCCTGCTATGATATATATCGCCTATTATGGCAACTTTTAAGCCTTTTAAAGTTTTTTTCTTGTCCAAAATGGTGAATATGTCCAATAATGCCTGTGTAGGGTGTTCATTCATTCCGTCACCTGCATTTATAACAGATGCATCTACATTTTTTGCCAACAAATGTGGTGCCCCTGCCATAGAATGCCTTAGTATGATTACATCTGCTCCCATCATATTAATGGTTTTAGCTGTGTCTATAAGGGATTCACCCTTTGCAACACTGCTTCCTACAGCTGATATATTAGCAGCACTGGAACTTAGGTATTTTGCAGCAAGCTCAAAGGATAATCTTGTCCTGGTACTGTTTTCATAAAACAAAGTAACAATGGATTTACCCTGCAAATGCGGAGCCTTCTTATTCTTTGAATTAAGAATAAGCTTCATGGTTTTGGCAGTGTTTAAAATATATTCAATTTCATCTGCTGTTAAATCTTTTAAACCTAAAAGATTTTTTGATCTTAAAGCCATTTCAACACCTCACTTATTAATAAAACTATTATAATTAATATATGGCATAAAACCCATGGGGTGGTATGGGTTTTAAGTTCATAAAAAGAAAATAAAAAAATAGTAAGAGGATAACCCCCTTACTATTTTTGATATCTATACCATTAAAAACTATATTCTTCCAAATTGTAATTTTGAAAATGAAATAGATAAAATAGAAAAGACAAATAACACTACCTTTCTTTAATTTAAAATAATCTATACACAATTGAGACTTGTCCCCTATTTTATCCAAACCAAACAACTTTCCCATTTAAAAAACCCCTACTTCTCTTTATTAATAAACAAAATTAATAAACACTAACAAATTTAAATAAAACAAATTAAATTCCACTAATATTAATGGCTGACTCCCTTTTCCATATCACATATGGTTACTGAATTTTCTCTGTCTATTTCATATAAATTAACATTTACAACTTCAAATTTGGATGTAGGAACATTTTTACCTACATAGTCAGCACGTATAGGAAGTTCCCTGTGTCCTCTGTCAATTAATACTGCAAGTTGAATTGCTTTTGGTCTTCCAATATCCATTAAAGCATCAATTGCAGCCCTTACGGTCCTGCCTGTAAATATAACATCATCTACAAGAACAATTTTTTTGTTGTCAATTTGAAAACCTATATCTGTCCCGTTTATTATAGGATGCTCAGCTAAAAGGCTTAAATCATCCCTGTACAAAGTTATATCTAAAATTCCTACAGGAATATCTTTTCCCTCAACACCTTTAATTTTCTCAGCAATCATTTTAGCAAGGGGTACGCCCCGGCGTTGAATTCCAATTAAGGCCAAATCCTCCACACCCTTATTTCTCTCTATAATCTCATGGGCTATCCTGGTTACTGCTCTAATTATTCCGCTCTCGTCCATTATAAAAGCCTTCACTGCCATTTTTCACACCCCTTAAACATTTTGAAAAAAAGGTTCTGTATCTTTTTTATTTCCATGCTGTGGTTCAAATTCCATACTGTAGTTCAATTCCTGCATTTAAATATAAACCTGCATGTTGGCATAAATAAAACTTCCCGCCAGACGGCAAGAAGCTAAGGTACAAAAGTATAATACCATGTTTAACTTTTACACTCTAACCTTTCCAGCCTCTCTGGACTCTTTTAAAGGTTTTTCTACTAACATATAAAGCTTGTAAAGATTTATTCACCCATTATATTATCACAACATAATATCCTTGTCTATATAAATTCCTCATACAATTTAAAAATTTTTTATTTTACCTACTCTGGGCTCTTTTCTTAAATTAATGCCCAATATCCCGCCAATACTCCCTGTCAGAGTACCAATGATAAACATTGTTATAACATGGATATTAATGCTAAAGTCCCCATATGAACTGCTGCTTAATAAAAATAACACAAGCATGTAAAAAAATCCAACAATCCCTCCATTTAGCCATCCTTTACTTTTGATGTACTTTGTAGAAGACCATCCGGCTATAACTACACTTAGCAATGTAGTAATAATTACAAAAGTGGATATGTATTTTTGTGGAAAATCAGTCAATATTAAAATATATGCAAATATTGCAAAAACAGGTATTGTAATTAAATATGATATAAGTATTGATTTTGCTATGTTCAATGCATTCGCATGCTCACTCATGATATTTTTTGCTGACTGACCGGTTTTATTAATCATATTGAATTGACCTCCATAAATAAATCTTTTTTATCACATTAATAATTTATTTATTTGTTTTTAAATTTAGAACAATTTTAAACAAACCTTTTTTTGCATTAATGCCTATATATTAATAAAATATTATGGGCTTAAATAGCCTAAAATAACAATGTGCTTTTTTAAAAAAATATTAATATTTTGTGCATTTTAAGTTGAATTTTAGGAGGTTCAGTTATGGGTTTTTTTGATTTTTTCTTCGGCTCAAACAAAAAAGACAGCTTGAAAGATAACAACCTTTTTGGACCTGCTGATACCGAACCAACAAACCTTATAGGAATAAATGAGGAGTTTTCAGGAAATTTGGCAGAAAATGATTTTGAATCTCCGTTTTACCGGGAAGATGATTCCTACTCCCAAAACGGAGTTCACATGGAAAATGCACAAAATACTTTTAAATTAGTTTATGACGGTATATTAGCCCAAAACGGGTCAGAAGAAATTTATGCAGTAGTGGGCTATGGAAATAACTTAAAATGGGAAGACGTGGAAGAGCACAAAATGACTAAATCAGATGACAATAAATTTGAACTGATGTTTACCGTCAAAAGACCCGGAAACATTAATATTGCATTTAAAGACAATGCTGAAAACTGGGACAATAACTCAGGTCACAACTATAATTTTGAAAACCACGTTTTTTAAAAAAGCACATAAAAGTGAGGGGTCGTCCCCTCACTCCTTAAAAATCAAAATTTATTATCTCCTCTTTTAATTTTTCCATATATTCTTTATCTTTTTTCCTCTCGTCAGGTGGTATTTTTATTTCAATTTCTTTTTTTAATTTGATGGGCGGTCCTGAAAACACATATATGCAATCTCCTAAATACAAAGCTTCGTCAATATCATGGGTTATAAAAAAAACAGCTTTATTGTTTTCTTTTAAATAATTTATAATATAGTCCATAAGACTTTTTTTCAGCTCTAAATGCAGTCCTTTAAAAGGCTCGTCCATTATAAGAATATCCCCTCTAAAGGCTAAAGCCCTGGCAATGCAAACCCTTTGTTTCATCCCTCCGCTTAGCTCATGGGGATAGTGGTTTTTAAATTCTGATAAGTTAACCAGGGAAATGTATTTATCAGAAAGCTTTTTGGCCTCTTCTTTTTTATAATGGCTCTCTAAAACAAATAAAATGTTTTCCTCCACCGTTGCCCAAGGCAAAAGGCGGTCTTCCTGAAATACATAGGATATTTTTTTCCCTTCCAATCCCTTAATTTCCCCGCCGTCTGCAGGCAAAATGCCGGCTATTATATTAAATAATGTGGTTTTCCCGCATCCGGAAGGCCCAAATATACAATAAACTTTATTTGGCTTAAAAATTAAATTTAAACTGTCTAAAACTTTTAAATTCCCAAAACTCTTTTTTAAATTATTTATCGTTAGCTCCAATTTTATCCTCCATACCATGTTTTTTTATTATTCTTGAAAATACAATCTCAAATATAAAACTTAAAAGTATTACAACAAAAGTCCATGCAAAGAGTTCAGTGGAATCTAAATAAGCTTTGGCAGTGTGCAGGTTACTTCCAATGGCAATCTTAGGATGGCTTAAAACCTCCGCCGCAACAGTTACCTTCCATCCAAGACCTAAGCATGTAATACAGGCTGCCGTAAAATACGGCAACACAGATGGAATGAATATTTTTTTAAATACAACGGTTTTTTTAACTTTATACACTTTAGACATTTCCAAAAGCTTTTTATCAACACCTTTAATTCCGGTGACAAGGTTTGTCCAAATTACCGGATAACACATGAGAAAGCATATAAATACAGGAACATTTCCAGATGAAAACCAAATTAAAGCAATAATTATAAAAGACAAAACAGGGGTTGACTTAATGGCTGTCATCAAAGGGTGAATCAAATTTAATACAAAGGCACTAATTGCTGAAAAGACAGCGGTTATTGCACCGATTACTATTGAAAGAAGAATACCTGCAACAACCCTGTATATAGAATATAGGACAGAAAGCCAAAAACTTTTTAAAAATACCAGCTCACTTAAGCGGATAAAAACACTTAAAGGGGACGGAACATAAATGTCCCGCCCTATTATTAAATGCACTGCCTGCCATATACACATCCAAAAAACAAATATAAGTATCTTGTTTAATATACTTTTTTTATTTTTTGTAGTAAAATCCGTCATCTGCTATTTTTCCCCCGACAGAATTAGGTTCAAAACTATACAGTATTTTATATATTTCCTGTAATGACTCTTTTGCCTCAATGGCATCCCTGTATACTATATTAGAATAGGGGATTGCATTTTTTGCAACCTGTGCATTAGGTAAAATACCGTACTTTTCAATTAACTTCGCCGCTTCATCTGTATTACTGTTTACAAAATTTACAGACTCTTTGTACTCATCTAAAAATTTATCCAATAGTTCCTTATTTTTTTCTGCAAACTCTTTTTGAACAATGATAACCCCCATTATTAGTTCTTTCCCGTCGGTTGCCTTTTCCCACTCTTTGGTAATATCTAGTGCAATTTTAACATTTTCATTTTTCATCATCGCCGTGGTTACATGGGGCTGGGGCAAAAGGGCAATTTCTACATCTTCTTGTGCAACCGCCGCACTAAGATCTGCATGTTCAAGGGTAAAATCAACAGTTACATCTTCACCTGCTTTAAGGTTATTTTTATCTAATAAGTACCGGAAGAGAAAATCCGGCATAGAACCCTTCCCGCTCACATTTACCGTCTTCCCTTTTAAATCTTCTATGGTACTTATACTGTCTCCGTTTTCTAAAAGATACAGTACTCCCAATGTATTTACTGCAGCCAGCTTCACCTGGCCGTCTGTACGGTTATGTAAAACCATGGCAAGGTTTGTGGGAACTGCTGCAATATCCACTTCCCCATTAATTATTTTCCCGTTTAAATCCTCAGGACTTCCAGTTAATGTAAAATCGTAATTAAGTTTGGTTTTTCCCTCACTGCCGTCCTCAATCAGTTTAACCATTCCCATTCCCGTCGGTCCGTTTAATGCAGCTACCCTTACGGTCTTTTCTTCATTTTTTTCACCGCTGCATCCTGCAACACTTAATATTAAAACTATTGAAATTATAACTGTCAATGTTTTTTTAAATGCTTTTTCCATAAGTGTATCATCTCCTTTTCTAAACGTAGTATATTATATCCCACATGTTACAGCATTTCAAACACATCATAATAATTCATGTTTTTTTCCCCTTCATTTATATTTATTTTCTTTGGTCTTTTCTCCTTCTAAAAGAGTCACTTTTATGATTTCTTCATTTCCATCCCCATCCATATCCACTTCTCCATTAGCACCCATTTCATCCTCATGATTAACAACTGATTCATCATTACACCCTGCCAGTACAAAAATAAATAAAATAATGGTATACAATATTTTCTTCATTAGCTGACCCCTTAAATAAATTTAACAATATTTTTTACCTGGTTTTGAGTTTAACACAATTAATTTTTATGTCCAATCATTTATCTGACTTTAAATCATTTATTTTATATGCTTTACAAACTTCCCATTTTAAGATAAAAAAGGAACTTAATTTAAGTTCCTTTTTTTATTATTCCTCTTCTAGTCTTTCAACATCACTTATTGCCCATTTTTTTATTTTTATCTGGGTTCTTTCTACACTTGTTTCAATTACAACTTCATCATCCTTGATGTTGATTACTTTTCCAACTATCCCCCCTGAAGTTGTAACAGTTTCACCAACCGTTACTGAATTAACCAATTCCTGATGCTGCTGCTGCCTTTTCCTCTGGGGTCTGATAATCAAAAAATACATAAATACAATAAAAAGCAAAGGCATTGTCAAGGCACCGAGTATACTGCCACCTGCGCCTACATTATTTGGAGCTTCTCCTCCCATAATTTTCTCCTCCTATATCTATATTTCTTAGTGCTTTTTTCTGTATACAAAAGCACATAAAAGCCTAGTTATACCCAAAATTTTTAAAAAACTCATTTCTAAAATCTAAAAGCCTGTCTTCTTTTATAGCTTCCCTTACATTTTTCATTAAATTCAATAAAAATCTTAAATTATGCCAAGTGGTAAGGCGTATGCCTAAAACTTCTTTTGCTTTTATAAGATGCCTTATATAGGATCTGGTAAAATTCTTACAAGCATAGCAGTCACAATCAGGATCTATAGGAGATTGATCCCTTGCATATAAAGCATCTCTTATAATCATTCTTCCCCTGCTTGTTAATACAGTGCCGTTTCTCCCTATTCTTGTCGGAAGAACGCAGTCAAACATATCTATTCCCCTTATTGCGCCCTCTACCAGGTAATCTGGGCTTCCAACACCCATAAGGTACCTGGGTTTGTCCTCCGGAAGAAGAGGTACTGTACACTCAAGCATTTCATACATTTCTTCTGCAGGCTCCCCAACACTAAGTCCCCCAATTGCATAACCCGGGAAATCCAGTTCTAAAAGCTCATATGCACTTTGCCTTCTTAGTTCTTTATACATACCTCCCTGTACAATTCCAAAAAGAGCCTGCGTTTCAGGGTTTTCATGAGCCTTTATGCATCTTTTAGCCCATCTGGTGGTTCTCTCTACGGATTTTTTGACATAGTGAAATTCTGCAGGATATGGAATGCACTCATCAAATGCCATTATTATATCCGCACCTAATTTATTTTGTATTTTTATTGCACTCTCCGGAGAAAGAAATTTTTTTGAACCATCCACATGGGATTTAAAGGTAACTCCCTCTTCTTCAATCTTTCTGAAATCCCCAAGGCTGAAAACCTGAAAGCCTCCGCTATCTGTTAGAATTGGTCTATCCCAATTCATAAACTTGTGGAGTCCTCCGGCCTCCTTTATAATATCTTCCCCAGGTCTTATGTGCAAATGATATGTATTGCTAAGTATTATACCTGCTTCAATGCTTTTTAATTCATCCGGTGACATTCCCTTTACAGTTGCCTGGGTACCCACAGGCATAAATGCGGGAGTGTCAAAATACCCATGGGGGGTATAAACCCTTCCCAGCCTTGCCCCAGTCTGTTTGCACTTTTTTATAAGTTCATATCTTATTGCGCTCATATCTCCCCTACTTTTCTGTTTTTATAAATTTGCGTCATTTTATAAACATAGCATCCCCAAAACTAAAAAACCTGTATCTTTCTTGTACTGCTTCATTATAAGCCTTTAATATATTTTCCCTGCCTGCTAAAGCGCTTACAAGCATAAGCAGTGTAGAACAGGGAAGGTGAAAGTTTGTAATTAATGCATCCACCACTTTAAAATTATATCCCGGATAAATAAAAATATCTGTCCATCCTCTTTGGGGCTTTACCATTCCATTTTCATCCCCAACGGTTTCTAAAACCCTGCTGCTTGTTGTGCCAACGGAAATTACCTTCTTTCCGTCTTTTTTAGCTTTGTTAATTCTATTACAATTTTTTTCATCTATCCAGTAATACTCACTGTGCATTTTATGCTCTTTTACATCTTCCGCTTTAACAGGTCTGAATGTTCCAAGACCAACATGAAGGGTTACAAAGGCAATTTCAACTCCCTTATTCCTCGCTTCTTCCAAAAGCTCTTTTGTAAAGTGAAGCCCTGCAGTGGGAGCTGCAGCGGAACCTTTGTGTTTTGAATAAACTGTCTGATACCTTTCAGAATCATCCAGCTTTTTGGTAATATACGGAGGAAGGGGCACAATACCCACCCTGTCTAAAACCTCTTCAAAAACACCATCATATTCAAACTTTACAAGCCTGTTTCCTTCCTCTACAATTTCTAAAATTTCAGCTTTAAGTTCACCATCACCAAAAATAAATCTCGCCTTTGGCTTTGCCCTTTTTCCAGGCTTTAAAATCACTTCCCAAATATCTTTTTCAATTTTTTTTAAAAGGACAAATTCTATTTTGCCTCCGGTGCCTTCCTTTTTTCCTAACAGTCTTGCAGGAAGCACCCTTGTATCATTTAAAACAAGACAGTCCCCTTTATTTAAATACCCAATTATATCTTTAAAAACTCTATGTTCAATATTTCCCGTTTCCCTGTCTAACACAAGAAGCCTTGACAGGTGCCTGTCCTTTAATGGCTCCTGGGCAATAAGCTCTTCCGGCAAATCATAATAAAAATCGCTGACTTTCATTTAAACACCATTTCTCTCTTAATTCTATTTAAATTCCACATGTAAAATAATATACATTAAAAATTATATATCTGCAAGGCTAAATTTAGTATTTCTTCTCCACTTTTGTGCCAGGAAAATAGTGACCAAGTATTTCATCATATTTATAACCATTGTTTGCCATGCCTTTTGCACCTTCCTGACTCATACCCACTGCATGTCCCCACCCTCTTCCTGTAAAAGTGAAAATTGTAGGAGTGGCAGGTATTTTAATTTTTTTATTTCCCCTGCTTACAACACTAACATCCCCACTAATTGTTGTAAGTCCTGAACTTGTCATTACTTTTTTTCCCGCTAGCTGTGTTTTTTCATAAGTATCCTCACCTGTTTTTACCAACACATCTGCATCTGTGGTAATATAAAACCACTGGCTGTCTAGATTTAAAAAACTTCTGGTATTGCTGTTTTTATATACCCTTTCACCTTTACTTCCCCTGACAACCAGTTCAATGGCTCTTCCTGCCTGAGATCTTTTTGTAACATCAATTCCTAATATATTTCCAATATCAAAACCCCTGCTTGCCATTATTTCAGCTATTTTTTTAGCTGTATACGACACTTCCCACTCATAGCGCCATGAAGTGCCGGACTCATATTTATCTTCCACACTTACAAGATAAGGATAACCGGTACTTCCCCATACATTTTTCACATCTTCCGTCCTACCGCCGCTTGAACTAAAATAAAATACAGCAGCAGGCTTTCCATTATAAGTTACTATTTCCCCTTTTGTATCATCAACGGCTTTATTGGTGGCTGCCGTCTCACCATTATAGCCTTTATAGACCTGGGAATATACCGTCCCACACATATCAAAATTAAGCCTATTGTATTTTCCCAAATTGTTTACAGAATAGGTCCTTGCTGCCACTGCCTGTGCTTTTAAGGCTTCCGGATGGGAACTTGCCTGAATTTCATAGGGTACGACACCATAAAGATACTCTTCTAATGGAAGGACATTTATTAAAGTCATGTCACTTCCGTCAATACGCTTTACTTCAAGACATCCCCTGAATCTTTTTTCATTATCTTTGTTAATCCTGAAAACTTTAGGCTGGTTTTCAGGTGACGGGGAAATTCCAAATACACTCTCATTGCTGTCAAATATAAATAACACTTTATTATTTTCCGACAAAGCTGCAATTCTTTTTAAAGAAGGCTGTACCACTGAACATTTATATCCATTTAGCTTAAGTTTTAAAACTTCCTCAATTGATTTTTCTGCCTCTTCATAGCTTAAATAGACTCCTTCCCATATTTGCCATTCATCATTATAAACCGGATAGGCATCAATACCGCTTTTCTTTATTTTATTAAGTTCATCAATTAAACTGTTATAGCTGTTAAATCCCCCGCAAATTTTAACATGATAGCTTTCTAAAGAGTTTTTGGCAAAATCTTTTGAAATTGTAATGGTATTTTTAAAGGTTTCCGGAATCAAAAAATTGAATTTATTGTCTTTAATAATGCCTAATTGAACTCCATTTGCTGCATCAATACTAAAGTTTGAAAGGGCGGTATACTGACCGGTCTGTGAATCATTAAAATAAAGGCCGATTCTAACAATTTCAGGTACATTTGCATATGTAACAACAGTGGTGAAAACAGCACATATACCAAAAATAACAACTGTGATTATACTTAAAAGTAACTTTTTCAATAGTTTACTCTCAGTAAAATTAATAAACCTCATTTTAATCCCCCTGCTTTATCTTTTGTAATTATTTTTTTAAATCTATTATATCTTTTATTTCGACAAAAAAATAAACTTCACCTTCTTTGTAATGGAATTGTAAAATATACCATTGCTTTTAGATTTGAAAAAGTAAATCCTAAATGCTAAAATTAATAGAAAACTATATAAAAAGTGTGGGATGCATATGGAAAGAGGATTAATACATATTTATACCGGCGACGGTAAGGGAAAAACAACGGCTGCAATTGGCCAGGGCATTCGTGCCTGCGGTAGGGGAAATAAAGTATATATGGTTCAATTCTTAAAAGGACAAAGTACAGGGGAATTATCAACTTTAAAAAAACTAGAACCGGATTTTAAAGTATTCCGTTTTGAAAAAATAAAGGATTTTGTGTGGAATCTTACCCAAAGCCAGTTAAAAGAGTTAAAATCCCAAATAAACACTGCTTTTTTGTTTATCAAGAATACCATTAAAAACTGTGATTGCGATTTATTAATTTTAGATGAAATTATGGGGGTTTTAAGCAATAATTTTATTGATACCGGTAGTGTAATAGAGCTTTTAAAGAACAAACCTGAAAAAATGGAAATTATTTTAACAGGAAGGGACGCACCAAAAGAATTACAGGATATAGCCCATTATGTTTGTGATATAAAAAGCATAAAACATCCCTTCCAATGCGGTATACCTGCAAGAGAAGGAATAGAGTACTAAAAAAGAGCTGTATTTAAGTTTTAACAGCTCTTTTTACTATATCTTTTTTAATATCTTTTAAAAATCTTTTAATACTCTGTCTAAAACTGTCTTATAAACCTTCTAAAATATATCTTCTAAAATATATCTAGAAACTGTCTATAACTAACCAAAGCTTTACTCTAAGCTTATATAATGCTGTTTTTACTCTAAGGAAAACTCCTTTTTAATTGAGTTTACTGCATCATCAATGCTTCTTTCATAAACCAGGCAGGATATATCAACTGCTGATGTTGTAATTAATTTTACTTCTATATTTTCTTTTGCCAATGCTTTAAACACCCTTGCTGCAACGCCGGGAGTATGCTTCATTTCTTCACCGTATACAGATACTTTGGAATTGTACGCATCCACTTCCACCAAAAAATTTCCCGTCATCTTTTTCTTATAGTCGTTTAGCAGGGTAATTGCTTTTACCATATCATCTGCCGGAAGGGTAAAGGATATACTTACTGTACCTTTTAAAGGTGCCGGCTTGCTAACCATGTCAATATTAATGCCCTCATCTGATAAGACTGCAAATATTTCTGAAATAAGATTTATGTCGTCTGGCATATTCCCTAAAGTTATCATAGCAACATTGTAGGAGACATCAATATTTGTTACAGGTCTTTTATCCATTTTTATACCTCCTCAAATAATAGAAGTTTCTATTTGCCCTGGATTAAATCATCCATATCATACATGCCTGCACCTTTTCCATGCATAAACACAGCTGCATTTAAAGCTCCTTCTGCAAATATTTCCTTTGACATTGCTATATGATTAATTTCAATTATCTCATCATTTCCGGCAAAAATCACTGAATGTTCTCCAACAATGGTTCCGCCCCTTACTGCATGAATACCTATTTCTTTTTTGCTTCTCTTTTTCCTGCTTGAATGCCTGTCATAAACATATTTTTGTTTTTCATCCAAAACAGAATTTACTGCATCTGCAATGGCTAAAGCAGTACCACTGGGGGCATCAATTTTTAAATTATGGTGTTTTTCGACAATTTCTATGTCAAAATCTTTTTCAAGGACCTTTGCCGCCTTCTTTACCAAATCTATTAATAAATTAACGCCAATTGACATGTTTGCAGCATAAAAAACAGGAATGTCTTTTGACGCAGCTTTAAGTGCATTTATCTGGGAATTTGCAAGTCCGGTAGTGGCAAAAACAGATGGTATTTTTTTAGCCAGGGCAAACTCAAGTAAGCTTTCTAATGCTTGAGGATGGGAAAAATCAATTATAACATCAATATCTACATTGCATTCCTTCAAATTGTCAAACACCGGATATGTATTTTTAATTGAAGTATTCACATCATATCCGGCAACAATTTTTAAATTTTCTTTTTTTTCAGCTAACCTGGTTATAACCTGACCCATGGCACCATTGCAACCACTTAATAATATTTTTATCATTTGAACCGCACTTCCTTTAACTTCAGTATATTATTTTTTCAATTTTTATGTGTTACTTTTATACAAATTTAAATCAAATTGTATTTCATCAAAACATTTTTCATCTTAGAAAGTTTCTCTTCGTCTAAGTCCACCAAAGGCATACGGCATTTTCCTACATTCATTCCCATAAGATTCATGGCAGCCTTTAAAGGCATAGGACTTACATCCATAAACAGCGCTTTAATCAAATCAACGTATTTTAGCTGCAGCCTCCTTGCTTCCTCTATATTTCCTTCTAGAAAGCTTACAACCATATTATGGGTATCTTTAGGAATTATGTTAGCCATAACAGAAATAACACCTTTTCCGCCTAAAGACAGCATAGGCACAGTTAAATCGTCATTGCCTGAGTAAACGGTAAAATCATCCCCGCAAAGATTGATAATATCTGCAACCTGATTGATATTACACTCTTTAATGGCAACAATATTGTCAATTTCAGACAATGCTTTTATTGTATCAGGTGCAATATTAAGATTTGTCCTTCCCGGTACATTATATAAAACAACAGGTATTTTAATGCTCTCTGCAATATCTTTAAAATGCCTGTAAAGACCCATTTGGTTTGTTTTATTATAATACGGGGTCACGCTTAATATAGCATCTGCACCAACTTCTTCTGCATATTGGCTAAGGCTTATTGCATGTTTTGTATCGTTACTTCCTGTCCCTGCAACAACAGGTATTCTTTTATTTACCTTTTCTACAGCAAATTTTATAACTTCTTTATGCTCTTCATCAGGCATTGTGGATGCTTCTCCAGTTGTCCCGCAAATAATCAGTGCATCAGTGCCTTCTTTAATCTGAAATTCTATAAGTTCTTCTAATTTTTCAAAATCCACACCATCTTCAGTAAACGGAGTAACAATTGCCACACCTGATCCTGTAAATACCGGCTTTCTCATGAAAACACCCCTTTTTAATTTCTTTAATTTTATTATATTATTTATTCCCCACTTTGTTCATTCCACATTTTAATTAATTCTTCCGCTATCTGAACTGTATTTGTTGCCGCACCTTTTCTGATATTATCTGCCACAACCCAAAAATTTATCCCGCTTTCAACACTGTCATCCCTGCGTATCCTTCCTACAAATACCTCATCTTTGCCGCTTGCATTTATAGGCAAAGGATAAATATTATTTGAAACATCATCTTCAACGATAACTCCGGGAGCATTCTTTAGTACCTCTTTTAACTCTTCTAAATCAAAGGGCTTTTCAAACTCAACATTAATGGACTCACTGTGGGAATTAAATACAGGCACCCTAACAGTTGTGGCTGTGACTTTTAAATCATCCCTTCCTAATATTTTCTTTGTCTCGTCAATCATTTTTTTCTCTTCCTTGGTATATCCGTCAGGAAGAAATACATCAATATGGGGCAAGCAGTTACCTGCTATTGGATGTGGAAACTTTTCAGGAGCCTTTCCTTTAAGCCCTTCTTCTAAATCCTTGTATCCTGCCATTCCGGCACCTGATACAGCCTGGTATGTTGAATATACTATTCTTTTAATCCTATATTTGTCCTCTAAAGGCTTTAAAGCTACAACAGCCTGTATTGTAGAGCAATTCGGGTTAGCTATAATGCCTTTATGGCGTGAAATTTCCCCGGGATTTACCTCCGGAACAACCAAAGGAACTTCTGGATCCATTCTCCAAAAACTGCTGTTGTCAACTACCACACATCCTTTTGACGCTGCAATAGGTGCGTACTTCTCACTTATACTTCCGCCTGCTGAAAACAGGGCTATATCTATCCCTCTGTCAAAGGACTCTTCTGTCAGTTCTTCAACTATATATTCTTCTCCATTAAAGGTTATTTTTGTTCCTGCTGATCGTTTTGAAGAAAAGAAATATATTTTTTCTATTGGAAGTTTTCTTTCTTCTAATACTTTTAAAATAGTCCGTCCTACCATTCCGGTTGCACCTACAACCGCCAGGCTTACCTGTTTCATATTAACTACCTCCTAAACTTTACATAATTAACAATAAATTAAAAAAGCTGGTCTTAAACCAGCAGTTCAAAATTTCAAGATACCTCTTATAATAATAACATCTTTTCCTTTGAACTGATAGCTCTCCATCAAATATATGATGACAGTTATATAGCTGTTAACCATATAACCAGAATATACCTATAAGGGTCAGTATATTCTTCGGCAGTTTCCCCTTTCAAATTCTATCATCAAAGCCCTTACCTTTCAAGAACCCTACTAATGAAAACTGCTCCTCTATCAAATTCCCTATATAATTGTTTGGAAGTATTCTAACATGTTTTTTCCACTATGTCAAATGCTTTTTTATTTTGATAGCGTCAATTTATTGTAGGAAAAAGAAAAGTAGATGGCATCCCATTTTTTATACAACTATTTCAAATAACGGTCTCTTAGTAACGAGAGTATTTTGCATAATTTGCATGCTGAGCTAATTATTTTCTTTTATAATTCCTCTAACTTATTGTCTATTATACCATATAACTCTTTCTTTCTATAAAGAATTCATTTTACTCAATACTTGTGACAAATTAGTACGTTTTGTTATCTATGTTCCTTCACATTTTATCGCTACTTTTAAAAGAAAAAAGTATTTCTATTGTACCATTTTCCATTTTTGAACAGGTTGTAAAGCCCGGCTGACAAGTAGTAGCGGGTCATGGTATTAAGTTTGCTTTTTCTTTTCTTTTCTTTTTATGTTTTCTTTGTCTTTTTCCAGATATGTATAATTTATTGATGGGCTTACTTGTAAACTTTCCGTAATTTTGCTTTATTATTACCTCATCCCTATCCGCATACATATATATAATGCCTAATTCTTTATATAAACCAGTTTACATTACTTTGAATATAACAGTACACACTCTCATGCCTGTTTGATGATTTCTTTAATTCCCATTAATTTTCCTGAATTTCTCTGCCATACTGCCGTTGATCTTTTGTTTTTGTTAACTATATCATATACCACGCCATTCTTCTTGTATATTATATTTTCGACACCTTTTCTTTTTCTATTCCAATAGCCTTTTCTTGAACTTAAACATTGAAAACCTTCGATTTCAATTGTATTTTATTTTCTATAGCTTTTTGTTTTTCATCTTTATATTCGCCTATTTCTCCTTGCATTTTTCTTAATGCAGCTTTATTTTTAATCTAAAATTTTCAGCATCTGCCTTACTCTCTTCATGTGTTCTACACCTACATATACTTCCCAATATTTCTATTATATTTCCTTATCTTATATGTCCTTTTCTAACTTAGTGTTAAACATCGTTAAAATACTGTTTTATCTTTTCTATAATTTCCCAATACTGTTTCCTTATTTCACAGTTACGGAAATATTGATCCATATCTTCAAGCACTTCTTTAAGTATATCGCGTCCAAGTTTAAATAAATCTTCTTTTAGACCAAGAACAAGATCAGCTAAGTCTTTTCCTTCTTCAATAAAATTTTTTATCTTTTTTTCAATGTTAGCGTAAAGTTATTGTAGGGAATGAGACATAAAATACCATATAAAATTGAAAAGAAGATGACATCCTGTTAAGATATTAATACAAAAAAAAATCTAACAGAAAGGATGACATCTTCTATGTATAATAGTATACAACATTTTAATGAATTTGGGGCAAAAAGAATTGAAAAAAAGATAAAAAATTTTATTGAAGAAGGAAAAGACTTAGCTGATCTTATTCTTGGTCTGAAAGAAGATTTATTTAAACTTGGACGCGATATACTTAAAGAAGTGCTTGAAGATATGGATGAATATTTACGTAACTGTGAAATAAGGAAACAGTATTGGGAAATTATAAGAAAAGATAAAACAAGTGCTTGAAGATATGGATGAATATTTACGTAACTGTGAAATAAGGAAACAGTATTGGGAAATTATAAGAAAAGATAAAACAGCTATTTTAACGACATTTGGAACACTAAGTTATAACAGGACATATTTTAAGCATAAGGAAAATGGTAATAGACAACACCTGGTCGACAGGATTGTAGGTGTAGAACCACATGACAGAGTAAGTGCCGATGTTGTAATTAATGCAATAGAAGAAGCAGCTGACAGCAGCTACAGAAAGGCAGGAGAAAAGGCGACATATATTGATGAAATCAGCAAACAAGCTGTGATGAATAAAATACATAATATTGAAATAGTTGAGCCTGAAATAAAAGTAGATAAAAAGAGAAAAGTAAAAATATTGTATGTTGAGGCAGACGAGGATCATGTAGCATTACAACAAAAAAGCACATTAAGACAGAATGAGAAGGGCAAGAGAAATACAATTATGCCAAAACTTGTATATGTGCATGAGGGAATTGACTTTGAAAAAAGTAATAAGAAGAGAAAAGTATTAAAGAATGTTCGATATTTTGGGGGTGTGTATAGTAATTCAGAAAATTTGTGGCTTGAAGTATCGGAATACATATATAAACAATATGACGTTGATTTTTTAGAGACGGTGTATATATCAGGAGATGGGGCGTCATGGATAAGGCAAGGAGTTAACTGGCTTTCAAAAAGTAAATTTGTACTTGATAGATATCATCTTCAAAAATATGTAAGAGTTGCAACCACACATTTAAATGATGAAGCAATAAGCCAAGATTTACAGGACGCATTGAATTTATCTGATAAAAAAAAGCTAACAAAGGTTTTTAAAAAGATAATCGAAAAGACAGGCGATAATGAAAGTAAAATAAAGGCTATAAAAAGTGCAAAGCGATATATTTTAAATAATTGGGATGGTATAGAAATAAGGTCAAACACAAGAATAGTGGGTTGTAGTGCTGAAGGTCATGTGAGTCATGTATTTTCATCCCGTTTAAGTTCAAGACCTAAAGGCTGGTCGAGAAAAGGTGTAGAAAAGATGTCAAAGCTGATAATATACAAGAAGAATGGCGGTAAGGTATATGACATAGTTATGGCACAAAAACAAAAAAAGTTAGCAGCTAGTAGGCAAGAAATTCAGGAAAAATTAATTAAGGAATTAAAGAAGTCATCAAACAGGTATGAGAGTGTATGGAATAGTAATTTAACTGTTATTCATAAGGGGTGTAAAACTGGTTTATATAAAGAATTAAGGCGTATTATAGGTATATGCGGATAGGGATGAGGTAATAATAAAGCAAAAATTACGGGAAAGTTTACAAGTAAGCCTATCCAATAGGAATTATACATATCTGGAAAAAAGACAAAGAAAAAGAAAAAACATAAAAAAAGAAAAAGAAAAGAAAAAAGCAAAACTTTAGTACCATGACCCGCGAAGTCCTACTACTTGTCAAGGCCGGGCTTTGCCCGCTTGTTTTAGCCTTGACAAAATGGAAAATGGTACAATAGAAATACTTTTTTCTTTTAAAAGTAGCGTTAAAATGTGAAGGAACATAGATAACAAAATGTACTGATTTGTGACAATCATTGAGTAAAATGGATTCTTTATAGGAAGAAAGAGTTATATGGTATAATAGAGAATAAGTTAGAGGAGTTATAAAAGAAAATAATTAGCTCAGCATGCAAATTATGCAAAATACTCTCGTTACTAAGAGACCGTTATTTGAAATAGTTGTATAAAAAATGGGATGCCATCTACTTTTCTTTTTCCTACAATAAATTGACGCTATCTTTTCAATTCTTTTTACCCCAAATTCATTAAAATGTTGTATACTATTATACATAGAAGATGTCATCCTTTCTATTTATTATTTTTGGTTAATTAATATCTTAACAGGATGTCATCTTCTTTTCAATTATATATGGTATTTTATGTCTCATTCCCTACAATAACTTTACGCTAACTTTATTTTTCTCAAAGTATGGTATAATTACTTAAAATACTTAAGGTATAATTAAATAATAATGCCATTATTAAACTGGATTTGTTATTTAGTTGTTCAAAAACAAAACGGAGGCAAAAAAATTGGGGAAAAAAATTTAAATTTTTCATCAAGGTTTTACTACTGGTTTACACCTTTATGTCAATCTCATCATTTAGCATTTTAACTTACGCAAATGAACAGGAAGAATTAAATGATAAGATTGCTATTTTTTTAAATCTCAATAAATATAGTGAACTTATAAAATTTTTAGATGATGCTATCTCTAAATCCCCAATATTAGCAGCAATTATTAGTTGCAGTTATATAAAGTTTTACACCTATTTGAAATTATCAAATTAAGGCTGTAAATAGATTTTACAAATTATACATTTCTATTTACAGCCATTTAATATTTTTTATATTGCCGCATTAAAAATTGAAAAAATTATAAAAAAAATATTTCATTAGATATTTTTTCTGTTATACTGTTAATGATGACAATAAAAAAGATATTTAAGTAAGGGGATATGATTATGAAGAGGAAAAACATAATTATTATTGGCGCAGCCGGCCGGGATTTTCATAATTTCAACATGTGCTACCGTGACAATGAACTCTATAATGTGGTAGCCTTTACAGCAGCACAAATACCGGATATTGATGATAGAAAGTATCCTGCAGAATTAGCAGGCAGCTTATATCCTGACGGAATACCCATTTATTCACAAGACAGATTGCCAGAATTAATAAAAGAGCTGGATGTGGACGAATGTGTCTTTGCTTACAGTGATGTAAGCTACCAAACTATAATGAATATATCCGCTATCGTCAACTCTGCAGGAGCGGACTTTACACTCCTTGGACCTAAAAACACAGCACTAAAAAGTACAAAACCGGTAATATCAGTTTGTGCTGTTCGTACAGGTTCAGGAAAAAGCCAGACTTCCAGAAAGATAATTGAACTTTTAATGGAAAACAATCTTAAAGTTGTTGCTGTAAGACACCCTATGCCTTATGGTGACTTGGTGGCACAAAAAGTACAGCGCTTTGCTACAATTGAAGATTTAAAGAAACATAAATGTACCATTGAAGAAATGGAAGAATACGAACCCCATGTAATACGTGGAAACATTATATACGCCGGTGTTGATTATGAAGCTATACTCCGCAGTGCAGAAAATGATCCCGATGGCTGCGATGTGATTTTATGGGATGGTGGCAACAATGATTTCTCATTCTACCATGCAGACTTAACTGTAACAATAGTGGATCCTCACCGCCCAGGTCATGAGCTAAGTTATTATCCGGGAGAAGTTTGCTTAAGGATGGCGGATGTAGCAGTTATAAATAAAATAGACAGTGCCAGCAAAGAAGGAATAGATATAGTGGAAGCAAACATAAAGAAAGTTAATCCTAAAGCTCAAATTATTAAAGCTGACTCAAAAATAACAGTGGACAAGCCTGATATAATTAAAGGCAAGAGGGTTTTAGTTGTAGAAGACGGCCCAACTTTAACCCATGGTGAAATGAAAATAGGTGCCGGAACAGTTGCTGCCGAAAGAATCGGAGCGGCAGAATTAGTGGACCCACGTCCATACACTGTCGGAAAACTAAAAGAAACCTTCAACATCTATCCAAATATTGGAAGACTCTTGCCTGCCATGGGTTATGGTGAGCAACAACTGAAAGACCTGGAGGAAACAATAAACAAAACCGATTGTGATGCTGTTATTATAGGCACTCCTATAGACCTTTCCAGGGTTATTCATATAAATAAACCATATACCCGTGTACATTATGAATTGGATGAAGTTACCAAACCAAATCTTAATGACGTTATAGAAAAATTTATTAAAGATCACAATTTAGACAAAAAATAAACGGCAAAAATTTAATGCGTATTTAATGTAAATAATATACAATTCCAATAATTTAAGCAGGCTTGTTATGCCTGCTTTTTTATTAAGGTTTATACTTTATGGTTCTTTATTTGTATTGATCTTTTTTGGTTCTCTTTTTTTAAGTATTATCTATTGACTTTTTCTTTGGATCTGTCTTTTCTTCTGCCTATATCTCTTCTTCTTTATCCTTTGACTTTTCCTTTGAACCTGATTTTTCTTCTGATTGTGCTTCTTCTTTATCCTTTTCTTTTTCCTTTGGATCTGTCTTTTCTTCTACTTCTGTCTCTTCTCCTTCACCCTTTTCTTTTTCCTTTGAATCTGTCTTTTCTTCTGCTCCTGGCTCTTCTTCTTTACCCTTTTCTTTTTCCTTTGGATCTGTCTTTTCTTCTGCTCCTGGCTCTTCTCCTTTTCCCCTTTCTTTTTCCTTTGGATCTGTCTTTTCTTCTACTCCTGGTTCTTCTCCTTTTCCCTTTTCTTTTTCCTTTGGACCTGTCTTTTCTTCTGCTCCTGGTTCTTCTTCTTTACCCTTTTCTTTTTCCTTTGGATCTGCCTTTCCTTCCGGTTCTGTCTCATCTTTTTCCTTTACTTTTTCCTTTGGACCTGCCTTTTCTTCCGGTTCTGTTTTTTCTTTATCATTATTCTTTGGTTTTGGTAATGGTCTTTCTTCTACTTTATCCTTTTTTTCTGAATCTAATTTTTCTTGATGCTTGTCCTTTGCTTCTACTACCGATTTTGGATCTTTTTCCTCCTTTTTTAGATGTGGTTTTGGTTTTAGCGAATCTTTTTTCTCAGGTTTTAGAGCAGGTTTTTTAACCTTTTTCACATCATAAACAACACCCACATCGTCAATTTTAACCTTCTCTAAAGTTTCCCCGATACTCTTGGTTTTTATCTCTTCAATATCAAGATCAACCTTTTGTTCTTTAGCCTTCTCATAGATAATAGTCCTGCCTATAGATGTTTTGTTTGCATCTGCCAATCTTTTGTAGTCATAAGAAACACCCACTACTTTTGACTGTGCATCTTCACTAATACTGTCTTCAACAGCATTCTTACAAATATCTATCAACTTACTAAACTTTTGGGACTCTTTTTTGGTTTTGGCATGGGGTTTGTTTTTTCCCTCTTTTAAACATGCCGATATTAACACAGTTGACTCTCTTAAATTGAATTTTTCAATTACTTCTCTTATGGCAACATCTATATATTTATCTTTCAACTCTGATTCTTTTAATAATTCATTTGCACCATCATTAAAGTAATTAACTTTTCGTACTTTATTATTTTTATCCAGTTCAAATTCTATACTGGTATCAGAATCTATTGTGACATATGCATATGCCCCATAACTATTAAATGAATTGAAAAAAATAAACATAATTATAAATACTGCAGCAAGCCCTGCAACAATTCCAGATGCAAAATTAATTTTACTCCTTTTATACACAATCTCTTTTTCATTAAAAGAAATTTCCAGACCTGCATACATGCCTGGTTGTTTCCTTATAGAAACAATTTTACAATCACTGGTCATTATAATAGCCAAATTATTTTTAATTTTTAAAATAGTCCCCTTTTTATTTGACATAATATTTCACCGTCCTATAGTATCATATATATATTTTTTTAACACTTCAAGTTCACTTTTAAGTACAAAAACCATAGCAATAATAAATTTTCTGTTTCTTTCAAGAGTCCTGCGGCATAGTTTAACACGCTCTGTCAACTCTTTGTACGGAAGAGTTTTTTTTGTTGCAAATTTTTCATATAAAGATTTGTCCTCTATAATAAGATTCGCTATATTAAGGCAAGAACATATGGTATCACGATGTTTAGGAGAACATTTAATTAAGTCCTCAAGTTTTACTTTATATTCACACATTTTTAACTCTAAATTTTTAATTTCTTCTTTAAAATCAAAATCACTGCTGTAATCTGCCCCTTTATCATGTAAGTACATTTCTTCAAAGCTATTAGACTCGTATTCATTGAAACATGAAAATGGTATCGTAGCATTGTTTCTTTTCGTACTCCTTAAATAATCTATAAGCCGCCTTCTTATTACCTGTTTTGAAAAGCTGACAAACTTAGTTTTTCTATTTAAATCATAGGCTTCAATAGCTTCGTTAAAGGCAATTAAGGCAATACTATATTCATCACATTGTTCTAAATCATCTTTTTGCCCCACCATTTGATAAACACATTTCAAAATAAAGGGTTTAAAATCATCAATGAATTTATTTCTAAGCACAACGTCTCCATCTTTAATTTTTTTTATAATTTCTAAAAAAGAATCTTTCTCGTATCCTAATATATTGCGTGGTTTAAAACTTATCAATAAATATTCCCTCCCTATATCAGGGTATTCGAATAACATCTTTATTTTTATTCGGTTAGACTGGTCCATTAGGTAAGTCTATATAGATTGTACTAAAATATTTTAAAATTATAAATCTAAAAAATTTTATAAACAGTCCGAACAAAAAAATTTTCCATTGCCGAAGGACTTGGACGAAAGAAAAAAAATTAAGAAAAGGAGAATGCAAAATGAAGAAAGTTGTAGGGTTTTTAGCAACAGGAACATTGGTATTTTCACTATCAGCAGGTATTTTTCTAAACAGTACCTTTGCTTCAAAGGATGTTCAAAACAAATCAATTGGTGAAATTATTCACCCTAAGTATGTTGAATCTATTGTTGAAAAGAAAGAAGTAGCAGAAATTAAAGCAAAATATGAAGCAGAAATTGCCGAAATTGAAGAAAGTCTAAAAGCTATTCGCAATGGAATTAAAAATTTAAGAAAAGTAAATCCAGTAGATGAAGAAGCTGTTGAAGAGCTTAAAGAGCAAGAAAAAGCACTACATGACAAATTAAAAGCTAAAAAAGATGAATTACACAATGTTATTGAAAAAGTAAAAATGGTTGTTAAATATGGTGAGGAAGCTGCTAATGAAATTGAAGCTTTAAAAGCTGGTTTTAAAGAAGAAGAAAAGGCTATTAAAGAACAAATTGAAGCTATTAAAGCACAAATCCGTGAATTAAAAGATGCTGAAAACGTTGATGAAGAAGCAATTGCAGAGCTTAAAGAAGAAGAAAAAGCACTACATGATGAATTAAAAGAAAAAAGAGATGCTGTAAATAAGAAAATTGAAAGAATTAAAAAAGTTGCAAAATATGGTGAAGACGCTGTTAACGAAATTGAAGCTTTAAAAGCTGATTTTAAAGAAGAAGAAGAGGCTATTAAAGAACAAATTGAAGCTATTAAAGCACAAATCCGTGAATTAAAAGATGCTGAAAACGTTGATGAAGAAGCAATTGCAGAGCTTAAAGAAGAAGAAAAAGCACTACATGATGAATTAAAAGAAAAAAGAGATGCAATGAATAAGAAAATTGAAAGAATAAAATTAGTTGGAGAGTTTGGCGAAGAAGCTGCTAATGAAATTGAAGCTTTAAAAGCTGATTTTAAAGAAGAAGAAGAGGCTATTAAAGAACAAATTGAAGCTATTAAAGCACAAATCCGTGAATTAAAAGATGCTGAAAACGTTGATGAAGAAGCAATTGCAGAGCTTAAAGAAGAAGAAAAAGCACTACACGATGAGTTAAAAGAAAAAAGAGATGAATTACATAATAAAATTGATAGAATTAAACTAGTTGCAAAATACGGTGAAGACGTTATAGCAGAAATAGAAGAAGCATACGTTGCATTTGGCGAAAAAATTGCTGAATTAGAAGAACAGAAAGAAAAAGTAAAAGAAGAATTAAAAGCATTAAGAGAAAATAAACCTGTTGACAAAGATGCTGAAAAAGAACTAAAAGAAACAGAAAAAAGTTTAAATGATCAGATTAAAGCTGAAAAAGAAGCTTTAGAGGATAAAATTGAGGACATTATTTACGCTGCAATAATTAAATAATTCTAAATAATTTAATTTAATAATTTCAAAAAATACTCTTTCTATGAAATATCTTATCTGATATTTCAAGAAGGAGTATTTTTAAGTTATGCCGATTTTTTCATCAATCTATAATAAAGCTCTGCCAATAGAAGATATATCAATTATATTATAAAAAAAATCATAGAACTACACCTAGAAAAGAGATATCATTAAAGTGTGGGTGTGTACATAAAATTAAAGAAATATATCGGATAAATATAATATAAAATTTACAAAGATATAAAATTTATAAGGAGGTAATATTGTGAAAAATTGCAAAACTAATAAGCTTGTATTTCTTTTAGTAAGTGTACTGATTTTTTCCGCTTTTTATTTACCAGGTTCTGTATTTGCTAATACAGAGAAAAAAATCAGCTATAATACTTTAGGAAGCTCCATTTTTTATGGTGATTTAAACGGGGATGAAAATGTAGATACAATGGATTATGTATTGTTACAAAGATATGCATTAGGCGTAATTAATAAATTTCCTGTAGGCAATACGAAAGCAGCTGATTTAAACGGGGATGATGAAATAAACTCATTAGATGCCACACTCATGAGTAGATATATACTAGGTGTTATAAAAGAATTCCCTGTTTCAACCGGAGCTGTTTACGCATCCATTGATACCAGTACAAGACATCAGGTAATTGAAGGTTTTGGAGCATCCATTGCTTATTATCAAAATTGGCTTATAGACCATCCAAATAAAGCAGAAATATATGATGTTATATTCAATGAACTTGGTCTTAGTGTACTTCGCCTCAATAACTGGTACATAACATATGAAAATGAACCTTCTTTTGACGACCATGCAAAAGAAATCGTCAGTGAAGCTAAGAAATCCGTGGGTGAAGAATTAAAAATAATGATGTCTTCATGGACTCCCCCTGCTTATTTAAAATCAAATAATTCCGCTGCAGGCGGAACACTAAAAAAAGAAAATGGTGAATTTGTATATGATAAATTTGCCAACTATTGGTACGAATCATTAAAGGAATACGAAAAAATCGGTGTGGTTCCTGATTATATCAGTATACAAAATGAGCCTGATATAGAAACCGGATATGAGTCCTGTATCTTTGACAAGGACGAAAACGGAAACAATGCAGTTTATGCAAAAGCTCTTGAGGCAGTCTATAAAAAACTCAATAGCAGCATGGATAACCCTCCTAAAATATTAGGTCCTGAAGTTCTTGGCATTGGATATAATAATTTTGACGGATATATGAATCTTATAAATACCGACTATTTAGACGGCTTAGCTTTCCACCTATATCATGGAGGAGATGAAAACCAGCCTGATTCATTTAATCAAGAATTAATGAAAATTAAAAACAAATATCCGAATATACCTAAATATCAGACAGAATTTTACCGTGGTGATGCATTTAATACTGCATGGATTATTCACAACTGTCTTGTTAACGGTGATGTATCCATGTACTTGTACTGGGATCTCATTTGGGGTGAAAGCGGAGGTCTTGTGACAATAGAATTCCCTTGGGATAAAGGACAGTGGACAACACCAGGTGGATATATTATAGACGACAAATACTATGTTTTAAAACAGTACGCTAAGTTTATAAGACCTGGATATACCCGTGTTGACGCATCGGCAAATTCAGATGACATAAAGATATCCGCCTATATTTCACCGGACAATAAGTCTATATCTGTTGTTTTATTAAATACATCATCAAATTCCCAAACAGTAGCACTGGACTTTAATAACTTTACAGCATCCAGTTCTGAAATATACAGAACAAGTGAAAACGAAAAAGCAGAATTTATTGGAAGCTTAAATGGTAACAACACTCTTGTTTTACCTGCAAAATCCATTGCAACTGTAATAATAAAATAGAAATACCCCTCAAAGTTACGCCATCCTTTCTAATAAAGGATGGCGTAAACTTTTATGGAGATTAAAAAATTATATGATATACTATAAATAAAAAATACAGAATATATAAATTTAATTTTTATAAAAAACTAAATTTGCTATAAAGGAATGGTTAATTTATGACAAGTGAAGACATTGCAAGAATAGCCGGAGTATCCAGAAGCACTGTATCCCGTGTAATCAATAACTATCCTGATATACCTGAAGCAACAAGGGAAAAGGTTTTAAAAGCAATAAGGGAATACAATTATTATCCAAATGCATCAGCCAGGAGACTTGCTGGAAGTAAAAGCTCCACACTAGGGCTTTTTATAGTTGATATTAAAGATAATGAAAAGCCACACCATGTTATTCAAAATGATGAGGCACTGCTATATGACAACACTTTCTTTGCCCCATTTACCAATGCATTTATTGATCAGGCCAATAAAATGCATTATTACGTTTTGGTATCCACCATTTTCTCTTCTAGTGAGTTGTGGAAAATACAAAGTTCTTTCTGTGAAAAAAGAATAGATGCCGGTGTAGTTATTGGAAGTGGAAAAGAAGATTATAAAAAAATACTTGACCTTATGAAAAAGGACTTTATTTTAGCTGCTGTGGATGTTGAAACAGAAAACTCCAATAAAGATAAGGCCATATACATAAATACAAACAATTACCAATCAGCTTACGATATAGCAAAACATTTTATTGAACTTGGACATAAAAATATTGGTATAGTGACAGGGGATTTGGAAAAACTCTCTGGCAAAACCAGGTTTGAAGGTTTTAAACAAGCCTTAAAGGATTATAATATAGATTTGCCGGATAATTTTATCGGGTATGGTGATTTTACAGAACCTAGCGGATACCAGGCCATGAAAAGTATTTTACAATCTCCAAAACTTCCAACAGCAGTGTTTGTGTGCAACGATACCATGGCAATAGGAGCATATAAAGCTATTGAGGAGTCAAATTTAAAAATTCCTGATGACATCTCAATAATTGGTTTTGATAATATTAAAATATCAGAATATATGTCTCCCCCACTTACCACTGTTAATATTTGTTTGTCTGAAATTGCAAAAACTGCTACTAGATTACTTATAGAATCAGTTGAAAAGGGTGCTATAGAACCTGTAGAAAAAATAATAGATGTAAAAATGGTAAAAAGAAAATCCTGCAGGAGTGTATTATCTGATTAATATTTAAATCTTTAACAAAAATAAATCCAGCCGCCATTTTGTTAATCCGGGCGGCTGGATTTTATTTATTTTAAGGTTTGAAAAATTGAGGAAGATTTTCATAACCTTAAACAGTATTTCAAAAGTATAAATTAAAAGCTTTTTATAATTTCCAGGATATAACGGCTCAAGAGTGCTGCATCCAATGTGTTAATTACACCATCGTTATTTACATCAGCAATTTGCCTTTGCCTGTAATCAGGAAAATCCATTTCTTCAAGTATATATCTTTTAAGCAATACGTAATCATTTGTATTTATTACCCCATCACCGTTTATATCCCCTTTACTGCCTGGTGTTGGCGTTGGTGATGGTGACGGAGTAGGTGTTGGGTTGTTACCTGGAAAACCATTCGGATAATATCTTACATATTCGTACTCAGCCATTAAAGGCGTTCTTCCATCATAAGGCGCCAGCCATTCATCAACATTTCTGCCTGGCCATAAATTCATCATTATTTTACCCGGTGTGCGCGGTATATTTCCATAGCCTGTATATACCTTAACCCCGTTTACATAAAAATCAATTGAGTCCGGTTTCCAGTCAAAACCATAAGTATTAAAACTCTGTGAAGCATCAAAACCTAAATGGTGGTAATACTCATTTCCACCTTTTCCATCCTTCCACCAGTTAAATTGAACCATAGTTGTATCTTTTCCAAGAAACTCAATGTCTATTTCATCCCATGGATCCCCATCCCATGGACCGGTATATGTAAAAAATGATGACACTATACCTGGATTTTTTGCAGGTTTCATTCTCACTTCAAAATACCCATATCCAAAATATGAAGTAGTCCTGTACTCACCACTTTTATACGGGTATTCGTGGCTTGGGTCGTAATCCTTATCCAATGTAAGTATCATTTTACCATTTCCTACTGTAACCTGGCTGGGTCTCCACATACAATTAAATACGTCCCCGTTGTCCCAATCAGCTTTTTCCCATATATTTGCATCATGCCTTGAAAAGTCAGACTCAAAATATGTCGTTGTCATTGGCTTTGATGAAAAAACATTTGTGGAAAAAGCAAATATAAATGTGCACAAAAGTACACTCACCAATAAAAAAGAGGAAAAAGACTTTTTAACCATTTTATACCTCCCTAAAAAACATAAATTTACACACCTTTGATATGCCGGTTTTTATATAGAAATGCATCTTGAAATGCAACAAATAAAAGTACATTGATTAATATATAGTAGCAACATTAGTTACTAACGCGCGTTAATTTCATTATAAAATATGTAGATTATTTTGTCAAGTAATTTAAAATTATGCTTTTTTTATAACATTTTTGCAGTCCATATACTAGTCCGTATTCAAGTGAAAATGTGCAGGGTGTATATTTTTTTGCCATATACACCCTAAGGAGGTTTGTTTTTGTATAATTTATGCATAAATTATCATTTTTCTAATGTAAAAGAAGCCAAGCTTGCACTGCCTTCTCCTTTATACGTAAAATACAACGCATTTATACCGTCGGGAATTGAAATGTCAGCTGAATATTCCTTCCATACATTAGAAAAACCAACTTCTATTTTTCCAAGAACTTCGCCACTCCAGGATGTCTTTACTTCAAAATGCCCTCTACAATATCCTCTTACTTTAATTTTAACTCTATTTATTCCCTTACAATCAAAATACTTAAAGCCTGCGGTAGCTGAATCCTTCATATTAGCAATATAACCTATTTCTTCGTCTCCGTCTTTTCCGTCCTGGGTGATTTTAGGAAACTGTTTATCCATCCAAGCTCCTGTAAAATCTGTATACGGTTCTTCATCATTACAAAATAAATTGCAGGCTATATAGGCAGGATACTCTCCTAATCCTCTTAAAGGACCGTTGTTAGAACCACAGGAAGTCATTTCAACCTGGGGTATTGTGCCATCTTCTAAAAATTGTATTTCTTCCATACAGCCTTGTCTGCTGAAATTAGTCCCATTTGTATGCCTGTGGTAAAATACATACCATTTGCCGTTTATCTCTACAATACTGCCGTGGTTGTTGCCTCCATAATACATAGGTTTTTGAGGAGGTTTGTAGGAACTTATATGAATATCATTATTGCTTACAATAACCCCTCTGAATTTAAAACCTTTTGTAGGATGTTTACTGGTAGCATAGCACAATTCATGATAAACAATTGAGGAATATATAAAGTAATAAGTATCCCCTCTTTTTCTGATTGAAGGTGCTTCAAAAAACTCATGACCTTCAAAACCGCTGCCTTTACTATAAGGCTCACTTGGTGCAACAATAACAGGCTCTTCAATAATTGTAAGCATATCAGGTCCAAGTACTGTTGCCATAGCCCCGGATCTTGACCTGTCCCCTATAGGACAAAAACCAGTATAAAGATACGTCCTGTCCCCTTCTGTAAGTACTGCCGGGTCAAATTGAGGCTCATCCCCTTCCCTTTCACCTAAAATGGTACCATCGGGATAGCGCACATATCCATGAAACTTATATCTCCCTGCAGGTGTGTCACAAACAGCAACAGATACTATAGAGCGTTTGCTGTCAACATAGTATAAATAATATCTTCCATCAGGTCCCACTGTCACATCAGGGGCATACAGACAACTGTCTCCGTCCTCATTATTTTCTACATCGGTTTTTTTATAAATAACTCCTTCGTAGCGCCAGTCTGAAAGATCATCTACAGGTGCTGACCAGCATACATAGTCATTTAAACAATAGGCATAGCCGTTAAAGCGGTCATGAGAACCATAAATATAAACCCTGTCATTAAAAACATATGGTTCTGCGTCAGGAATGTATTCCCATGACGGAAGATACGGATTAAATCCCTGTTTTTTCAATTAAATAGCCTCCTTTTAATCTTAATTAATTCAGCGAAATAATCTCTAATATATGCCTTGTAAGCATAGCATAGTCTAATGTGTCTATATTGCCGTCTTTATTTATATCTGCACTTAAAAGAGCATCTCCTGTAAGAGGCCTTATTTCAAGTAAGTGCCTTCCCAATAATGTAGCATCAGTTGTGTTAATTATCCCATCTCCATTTATATCACCTAAAATTACCCTGTCTTTTTCCTCACCTTCAAATGTAAACCAGTCAATATTTACAGGTCCTGAAAATACAAGATATAAATCATTTACCCCTTCAGCCCCGCTAACACTGCAAGTTTGTTCTTCGTACTCATTCCAGCCTTCTGTAATTCCCACCTTCAATGTACCTATAAGAGTACCTGTAGGGCTATTTAGTCTCAATTCAATATTAGTAGCAAGTTCAGATGCAACCATTCCTTTAAAAGATACTGCACCTTTGCCAAAGTTCACATTCTTATATACTACATAATTCCCTCTTTCTATATATCCTATACCTTCTGAATTGTTTGGAGTACCTATTACTTCAAGGGTTGACGAGTTATAACTGCTAAAATCTTCTGCTTCTATTCTGGAAAATGCATCTTTTTCACTTTCTTCCTCTTCATCATCATCTCCATCATCATTGCCGTCATCATTCTGTCCTTCACCTTCTACAAACTGCCAGTAATCAATGTTAAAAAGGTAGTTAGAATCGTCACCTTTAAAAACAAAGAATACATCATGGACACCTGTCACATTATTGACACTGGTTTTTACAAGTTCCCATTTCTGCCATCCACCTGTATTTCCAACATTAAGGGTACCAACAAGAGTACCTGTAGGGCTTCCTAAGCGTATTTCTATCCTTCCGCCTTTAGTATCAGACGCCACATTTGCTATAAATTCAGTTGCACCAACCGAACCAAAATCCACATTTCCAACGCCTATCCAGTCATTGTTATTTATATTTGCCACATTTTGATTGTATAAAGGTCCACCCGGAGCCTGACAGTCTTCAGTTGATATTCCCGCATTCCATCCAATGGTTTCTGCTTCATTTCTCTTATAGGGGTCAAGATTTACAAGCTGAGCAACCCCTTTGTAATCCCCCTGTACTTGTTTAATTGTCCCGTCAGGATTCATCTCCATCTTATTTATGTTTGGAGAGCGGTAGCCCCTTCCTGCTCCTGTCTGTGCCAGGCTTACAGTCTGGGAATGATACGCCACATACCACTCACCCCTGAAATTAAATGTAGTATGGTGATTATTGCCCCCTACCCCAAAAAACACCGAAGGATTTCTCAAAAAAGTCCCTTTATAAGTAAACGGTCCCATAGGATTATCGCTTACCATGTAGGCAATTTCTCCTTTAGGATACTCAGGAGGATGCGTACCTGCAAAGTTAATACAGTATGAATAATAATATTTTCCATTGTATTTATGTATTTCTGCAGCTTCAAAAAAGTACGGTGCATCTATCCTTACAGCGCTGCCCACTGTACTAATCATATCGTCACCTAACTTAATAACCCTGCCTGTTCCGGGATTTGCAATAGATGCAGGATTGGTGTCATCCGGTATACCTCCTCCGCAGTAAAGGTATCCGCTTCCATCATCATCTACCAATACAGCAGGGTCAAAAAGCCAAGTTACCCCGGCCATTCCGGGAGTATTATGATCCACTAAAGGTTTTCCAAGGGGATCTTTCCACGGACCTATTGGACTGTCTGCTGTAAGCACCCCAATACCGGCTCCTGTATTTGCAAAGTATAAGAAAAATTTAGGCTTTCCATCAATTATTTTGTATGTTGCCGACGGCGCCCATGAACCCCATGCCCATTTTGCAATTCCTTTTCCACCGTTTAAACCATTAGCTCCTGCTACCGGAATTGCACCATGGTCTGTCCAGTTTACCAAATCGGCAGAAGATATGACATGTATTTTGTTTAAATTGCTAAATGAATTTTCTACAATTCTTCCATTACTGTATTCATAAGCATCGCTGGACATATAAAGGTATACCCTTCCATCATAAACCAATGCATAAGGGTCTGCTCCTAGTTTGTGGTCTATTAGTGGATTAGAGTTTCCTATTTTTTTTGCCGTTGGAGAATTTACCCCATAAGAAGTTACCGTAAACAGACTGCTAAAGAGTAACACCACAAATGTTATTAGGGTACAAAAATTTTTCTTTTTCATAAAAAATACCTCCTTTAGCAAGCTGCCAGAATTAATTTTTTATTCTTTTTTAGAAGGCATATTTACAGGTTTAAATATTTCCTGTAAAAATATATATAAACAATCCTTCCAAAAAACAAAATCATGTCCTCCTGAATTTAAATACCATGTGTGGGGAATGTTCTCCTGCACGCAGTATTCATGTACACCTTCTGAAACATTCAGCAATTCATCTTCGTCACCACAAGAAATCCATAACAATTTTAAATCAGAGATAATTTTTTCTTTTTCAGCAAAAAGAACACGTGGAGGCATAGTATTAGGTGCCGGTGAAAAGGACCCTATGTAAGCAAAGTGTTCTAAGTACTTCAGCCCGAAATTTAAAGCCTGCCCGCCACCCATAGATTCTCCTGCAATTGCACGGTTCTCACGGTGGGTTAGTACAGAATAATTGGATTCTATAAAAGGAATAAGAGCATTGAGTAGATCATTTTGGAAATTATTAAATGCATCAAATTTATCTATTGTAAAAACATCCCCAATTGGTCTGTCATCCTTCATTGCACGACCATTTGGCATTACTATAATCATAGGTTCTAATTTATTTTCTGCATATAAGTTGTCAAAAATATTTACAACATTCCCGCAATTAAACCATTCAAGATGGTCCCCACCTATGCCGTGAAGAAGGTAGAGAACATTATATTTTTTGTCGGATGAATATCCTGGTGGGGTATAAATCATTGCTTTGCGATTAGTACCGGTTGTAGATGAAAAATACTCTACTTCCTTACATTCCCCATGCTCAATATCTTTTTTATATTTATCAAAACCTTCTGGTGGTTTTAGACTTTTATTGGACATAAAACGTCTCCCCTCTAGAGTTTTATTTTTTAATTCTTACAAATAAGATTTTATAATTTTTCTTTATTGTGTCATTTTTTATAAGTTTATATATTTATGATACCAAGCCTGTATATTAAACTCTATGATTTTTTTTATAATATAATTGACTTTCTTTTTGATATAATATATACTAAAATTTTTAAAATATTATAAAAAAAACGCCTGAACTTTAGCCTTGCAGTAATTGTTTTAAATAAGGAAACCTGCTTTATTCTTGATTTTCATAATAATAAACTGTTTTATTTTGTATATAATGTTTTATATTTGCATTATAAAAACTATTGACTTTACCCTAAGGGGAAGGTATATAGTAAAATCTAGATAGAGATACTTATTTTTGAGAACAGAGGTGATTTTCTTTGTTGTCTATCGGGGAATTTTCTAAAATATGTAGGGTTTCAACAAAAACTCTCCGCTACTACGATGAAATAGGATTAATTAAACCTGATGAAATAAACTCTGAAACAGGCTATAGATACTATTCCATTAAACAACTAAAAAATATACTGTTTATCAACCGTTTAAAATCCTATCACTTTTCCCTTGATGAAATTAAAGAATTAAAAGATATCATGGAATTAGACAAAGGTCAATTTGAAGAAATTCTTTATTCAAAATTAAAATTAAAAAAACTTGAGATGGAAAATAAATTAAAATCCCTTGAGTATTCTCTTAATCAACTTAACAATGACATATCAAATATTCAAAATAATATACCTATTATGTCTTACTTAGATAATATAAAGGTAGAACTTGTTGATACTGAAGCAATGAATATACTGTACGTACGAAAAACAATGACAAAAGAAGACTTTTTTGATGGATATGGAAGCTATTTTGGTAAACTGTACGAAAGAATTGCTTTAGAAAGACTTACTCCTGTCGGCAAACCAATGACCATTTACCACAACTCTGAGTTTAACCTTGATGGAAACGATTTGGAATTTGCAATTCCTATAAAAGAAACTGTGGACGGGACACGGATTTTGCCTGGCGGTTTATGTGCTAAATCAGTGTTAAAAGGTTCTTTTACAGAGTTGTCTGCCCTATATATTAAACTTAGTGAATGGGTAGAAGAAAACGGATACGAGTTAACTAAATCACCATATGAAGTATATATAGTTAATCCAAATCAAGTTGAATCCTCTGATGAGCTGGTTACTGAAGTGTTCTTTTCCATTAAGAAAAAGTAAAGTTATTATAATTTTAAAATTATAATGACTTATATGACTTAAATGAAAAATTCTATCGAATATTAAATTTGAAGGTTGCCTTCATAAATACAACTCACTTAAATATTTTAATATTATTTAAATATTTTATTTTAAATTTCTTTGATTATAAAGTGTTTATGTTATATTATGGCATAAATGCTATGTAAAGTTAATGAATAAAGGAGGAGGTTTTTAAATGTACAAATTTAAAACACAAGTGGGAAAGATTATGATTTTTGTACTATTAATTTCCACTATCATCATGAACGGGGCAGTTTTCGAATCATTTGCCCAGTCAAGACCAATTAAAATTATGCCGGTGGGTGACTCATGTACTGCCGGTATAGGAGACCCCAGTAACGGTGGTTACCGTACCGATTTGTATCACCACTATACAAATGCCGGACTAAACGTCCAGTTTGTAGGTTCACAAACCGGGGGACCAAGTTCTTTGCCTCAGAGAAACCATGAAGGACATTCAGGCTGGACAATTCCACAAATTGCAAGCAATATTGACAGATGGTTAAATACCTATGACCCTGATGTAGTGCTGCTATGGATTGGCGGTAACGATATGTTTTTAAATGGAAGGGTTAATACTTCAGGACTTAGTAGTTTAATTGACCAGATTTTAAGATTCAAACCTGATATTACAATATTTGTAGCTGACTATTACCCTGTTCCCGATCAAATCAGACAATACAATGCTACCATTCCGGGAGTTGTTCAGGAAAAAGCCAACGCCGGAAAAAACGTATATTTTGTTAAGCTAAGTGATATAAACTTAAATCATAATACTGATATTTCCGGTGACCGTTTACACCTAAGCCCTACCGGATACAGTAAAGTTGCTACCATTTGGTTTAACAGCACCATTGATATATTAAAACAATTAGCCGGTGGGAATTCAGGCGGCCCAGCTCCTACACCAACCAATACTCCTGTTCCTGAAAGAAGTGCATTTTCTAAAATAGAAGCTGAAGAATATACTTCAAAAAATTCAGCAACTATGGAAGAAATAAATACAGTAGCAGGTGGAAAAGGTATTGGCTATATTGAAAACGGAGATTCGCTGACATTTAAAAATATAAATTTTGGTAATGGCGCTACCGGATTTACTGCATATGTTGCATCAGGCATCACAGTTCCAACAAGGATTGATATCAGGCTAAACAGTACTACCGGAACTCTTTTAGGTACTTTAGAGGTTTCATCAACGGGAGGCTGGAATGACTATATTGAAATGTCCACATCTATAAATAGAGTTACAGGAAAAAATGATATAGTACTGGTGTTTTCAGGACCTGTAAATATTGACTGGTTTGTATTTTCAGAAAACAGTTCTATTCCTACACCAACTACTTCACCTGCACCTACATCTACACCTATCCAGTCAAGACCAATTAAAATTATGCCGGTAGGTGACTCATGTACTGCTGGTATGGGAGATCCTAGTTATGGTGGTTACCGTACCGATTTGTATCACCACTATACAAATGCCGGACTAAACGTCCAGTTTGTAGGTTCACAAACCGGGGGACCAAGTTCTTTGCCTCAGAGAAACCATGAAGGACACTCAGGCTGGACAATTCCACAAATTGCAAGCAATATTGACAGATGGTTAAATACCTATGACCCTGATGTAGTGCTGCTATGGATTGGCGGTAACGATATGTTTTTAAATGGAAGGGTTAATACTTCAGGACTTAGTAGTTTAATTGACCAGATTTTAAGATTCAAACCTGATATTACAATATTTGTAGCTGACTATTACCCTGTTCCCGATCAAATCAGACAATACAATGCTACCATTCCGGGAGTTGTTCAGGAAAAAGCCAACGCCGGAAAAAACGTATATTTTGTTAAGCTAAGTGATATAAACTTAAATCATAATACTGATATTTCCGGTGACCGTTTACACCTAAGCCCTGCCGGATACAGTAAAGTTGCTACCATTTGGTTTAACAGCACCATTGATATATTAAAACAATTAGCCGGAGGCACACCAACTGAACCAACTACGCCACCAATCGTTGTTAAATATGGTGATTTAAATGAGGACGGAATTATTGATTCAAGCGACTACACACTGCTTACAAGATACATACTGGAAATTACAACTTCCTTAAAAAATCCAACAGCTGCTGATTTAAACGGGGACGGTATAATAAACACTTTAGACCTTTCCCTTCTACAAAGACATATATTAGAAATCATTTCAACTTTCCCTGTGGAAAGGTAATTAGAAAAAATTTACTATACAAAAATAAATTACAAACCCAATTTAAGGCTGAATAATTAACTATTCAGCCTTCTCTATCTAATTTTTTATCTAACGCTTAATAACGCTTAAGTTGAGCATAAAAATTTTTCCGTGTCCCAGCAAGAAGAACTATAACCTTATTTCCATCAGCTTCTCTAATAGTATATGCAATTTCTTAATTAACGCCTTTATATTTTAACCATAAATGCCATCTAAATCCCTAAGCTTTGACTAACCAATAATACAACGTCAGGAATTTTTGTAACCGGCTCACACTCTCTAACCATACAGCACAAAAAATAAAAGCTGTCCAAAAATTGAACAGCTTTTAAATACTTTAACAATTATAACTTTACAATTAACTTATGTCTAAACCTAACTTAAAAAGAATTAATTACTTCAAGTATATATCTTGTCAATAATCCATAATCTATGGAGTCTACCCTGCCGTCTTTATTTAAATCAGCTACTGCAAGTTGGTCTTGTTTCAAGAAAGATACTTCAAGCAGGTGTCTTTGTAATAGTCCCAAATCAAGTGTGTTTATAACCCCGTCACCATTTATATCGCCTAAGTCATTATTGCCACCGCTTCCTCCGTTTCCAAATGTAAACCAGTCAATGTTTACAGGACCTGAGAACACTAGAACTATGTCATTTACACCTGTCACATTACTAATGCTTGTTGACATTTCCTCATATGCATCCCAGTCACCTGTTGAAGCTACTGTTAATGTTCCCACACGGGTTCCTGTAGCGCTGTTTAGCCTGATTTCTATATTTGTAGGTGTATCAGCATCTGATGCAACACGAGCTGTAAAAGTATTTGCACCACTTCCAAAATCTACATTCTTAAATGTTAGTGAATCGCCAGACTCTATGTATCCAATTCCGTTTCCACCATCGCCAGTACCTATTATTTCCATAGTTGAAGTGCTTACTGCATTATATTCTTCTGCTTCTATCCTTGAAGTAGCTTTTCTTGAATCAGGACCCGGATTTGTTGGTAATTGTGGCTCTGTACCCGGATCTGTACCCGGATCTGTACCTGGATCAGAACCTCCTGGCAGTGATGAACCTCCTATTGTTAATACGTTAGTGTGTACATTAGCTCTTCCGCTGCTCTGGTATCCTTCTATTGTAAGTGCAACTTCGTACATTTTACCCATTTTCATGCCCATTCTTTCCCAAGCCTTAAAGTGTTCACTTACAGATACCACACCGCTGGTTTTCTTTTCTGTACGTACACTCCAGTATTGCTGGAATGTTGCAGTTCCTATTATTGATGGCTGTTGAACTCTTGTTGTCTCATATATATCATATGTACCGCCATCTACATTGATTCTTCCCTTTGACTGTGCTCCCGGTGGTCTCCAGTTACCCCAGCTTTCTATAATGTAGTACTCTACAAGGGGATCTGTTGTCCATCCATATACACACAAGTATGAGTTACCATTTGGATAGTAATCAACACCGTATCTTATGGATATCTCTCCAAGTTGTTGGTGAGTCTTTGTTTGGTCGAATTTTTTACCTTTACGGAATAATATATTGTTTATATTACTCCACTCACAACTAAATGCACCACCAGCATTTAAAACCATGGTACCATTTCCGCTGTCCACCCAGTACTCAAAATCATATCCTCCGTGGGTACCAATTTCATTCCTGGTTAGTGTACGTGACGGCTCACTTGGCTGAGTAGGACCGCTTGGATCACCTGGCTGCTGGCTTCCACCGGATCCAAATGTAAACCAGTCAATGTTTACAGGACCTGAGAATACTAAAACTATATCATTTACACCTGTCACATTGCTAATATTTGTTGAAAGTTCCCTATATGTATCCCAATCTCCTGTTGAACGTACTGACAACGTACCTAAACGGGTTCCGTTAGCACTATTTAATCTGATGTCAATATTTGTAGCTGTATCAGCACCTGATGCTACACGGGCTGTGAAAGTATTTGCACCGCTTCCAAAATCTATATTCTTAAATGTTAGTGTGTCACCGGACTCTATATATCCAATTCCATTTCCGCCATCGCCGGTGCCTATTATTTCCATGGTTGAAGTACTTACTGCATTATATTCTTCTGCTTCTATCTTTGAATTAGCTTTTCTTGAATCAGGACCCGGATTTGTTGGCAATTGTGGCTGTGGTTCCTGATTTCCAGGGTTTGGAGCAGGTCCGCCTATTGTTAACTCATTAGTATAAACATTAGCTCTTCCACTGCTGCGGTATCCTTCTATTGTAAGTGCAACTTCATACATTTTACCCATTTTCATACCCATTCTTTCCCAAGCTGCAAAGTGTTCACTTACAGATACCACACCACTAGTTTTCTTTTCTGTACGTACACTCCAGTACTGCTGGAATGTTGCAGTTCCTATTATTGAAGGCTGTTGAACTCTTGTTGTCTCATATACATCATATGTACCGCCATCTACATTAATTCTTCCCTTTGACTGTGCTCCCGGTGGTCTCCAGTCTCCCCAGCTTTCTATAATGTAGTACTCTACAAGGGGATCTGTTGTCCATCCATATACACACAAGTATGAGTTACCATTTGGATAGAACTCCACACCATATCTTATGGATATGTTTCCAAGTTGTTGATATGTCTTTGTTTGGTCGAATTTTTTACCTTTACGGAATAATATATTGTTTATATTACTCCACTGACAACTAAATGTACCACCATCAGTTAAAGTCATAGTACCATTTCCGCTGTCCACCCAGAATTCAAAATCATACCCTCCGTGGGTACCAATTTCATTTCTGGTTATTGTCCTTGCCTGTGCTTCCGTGCCTGGAAACACAAAAAAAGCCAGCGTTAAAGCTAACACCATTACACAAGTAACTGCTTTTAAAACTCTTTTTACCTGCATAATAATTCCTCCCTTTTATTAATTTATATTATTTAAATAAATTAAATAAAAAATTGACTTTTTATTTGTCACAAATTACTTGTTACACTTTATAAATGTATAAAATCATGTATAAAATCTTATTTAATATTCTTTAAAATGTCTTAATATATAGGCTTATATATTTATAATATTGGTAATATTAATTAAATACTATGATTTTTTTTAATGATAAATTGACTATCTTTACAATTTATAATTAAAAAATGATAAGTATAAAAAAAGTCAATTTCTTTTCAAAGAAAATCATAGCTTTTAATTTGTGATAAGAATATCATTGTATATGAGGGCATATTACATAAAATTCTGTAAAATAAACTATATTTTATGTACATCTACCAAATTATTTATTAATTGTTTATACCTTATACCAATTTATAGTAGTTTTAATTCCAATTTATAGTAGTTTTATAGTATAAAATTATGCTAATTAATAATAATTATATAATACAAAATTTTTTAGAAAGGAATTGAGTTTAAATGAAAAAATCAAAAATAGTTATCGACAGACATTTTATTATAGACAAAATTGACAGAAATATTTACGGTTCTTTTGTTGAGCAAATGGGACGCTCAATATACGAAGGTATATACTATCCTGGAAGTCCTTTTGCAGACGAAGATGGATTCAGAAAAGATGTTATAAAATTAGTTTCAGAGTTAAATATCCCCATTATAAGGTATCCTGGAGGAAATTTTGTCTCCGGGTTCATATGGGAAGACAGTGTTGGTCCAAAAAATGAACGTCCGGCAAGATTGGAATTAGCCTGGAGCACAATAGAGACCAATGAGTTTGGCTTAAATGAATTTATGGATTGGTGTAAAAAAGTAAATACCAAGCCCATGATGGCAGTGAACCTTGGAACAAGAGGTATTGAAGCTGCCAGAAACCTTTTGGAATACTGTAATTTTGAAGGCGGGACCTATTGGAGTGATTTAAGAAAAAAACACGGCTATGAAAAGCCTCACAATATAAAAGTATGGTGTTTGGGAAATGAAATGGACGGGGACTGGCAGATTGGAAGCAAAACTGCCTATGAATACGGGCGCATTGCAAATGAAACTGCTAAAGTTATGAAGATGATTGACCCGGACATAAAGCTAGTTGCATGTGGAAGTTCCGGACGCGGGATGCCCACCTTTGGTGATTGGGAGATGACAGTACTGGATTTGGCATATGACAATATAGATTATATATCCCTTCATGCTTACTATGGTAATCAGGCAAATGACCCGGCAGATTACCTCGCCAACTCTATGGATATGGAAAGCTTTATAACTTCCGTCATAGCAATGTGCGATGCTATAAAAGGGAAAAAACGTTCTAAAAAACAAATTAATTTATCTTTTGACGAGTGGAATGTATGGTACCACACATTAGAATCTGATAAAAGTTTGGAAAAATGGCAATACATTTCTCCTCGCCTAGAAGATGTATATAATTTTGAAGATGCGTTGCTGGTAGGAAGTATGATGATAACTCTTTTAAGGCACTGCCACCGTATTAAAATAGCTTGTATGGCACAGCTTGTCAATGTAATAGGACCTATTATGACTTCTGATACAGGAGCATGGCGTCAGACAATTTTTTATCCGTTTTTCCATGCATCAAACTATGCCAACGGAAAAGTATTAAATACATTAGTATACAGCCCAAAATATGATTCTAAAAACTATACAGATGTTCCTTATTTAGATGCCGTAATGGTAGAAAATGAAGAAAAGGATGAAGTTGTACTTCTGGCAGTAAATAAAGATTTAGAAGAAGATATGGAAGTAACTTGTGATATGAGACAATATGAAAATTATGAAGTAAAAAAACACATAGTACTATACCATCCTGACCTTAAGGCAGTTAACACTGAAGACAACCCGGATAATGTGGCACCAACTATTGAAACAGGTGCAAAAATAGATGACGGTATTTTTAGTGCAGTGCTTAAAAAACATTCATGGAATGTAATTGTACTAGGAAAAAAATAAAGTTTACTCCTTAGAAGTTTATTCCTATATTTATAATAAAGGAAGGTTGAAATATGAAAACTTTAACAAGAGAAATAATTGAAAATGGAAAGGCTGTTCTTGGTGTTGAATTTGGTTCAACAAGGATAAAAGCTGTGTTAATAGATCCATCAAATAAACCTGTTGCCAAAGGCTTTTTCCAGTGGGAAAATCGCTTTGAAAACGGTTTTTGGACCTATCCTGTCCAGGATATCTGGACAGGACTTAAAAAGGCATACAGCTCACTATGTGATGATGTAAAAAACAAATACGGGGTAGAAATTAAAAAACTTGCTGCCATAGGATTTTCAGCAATGATGCATGGTTATCTTGCTTTTGACAGTAAAGGTAATCTCCTTGTTCCTTTCAGGACATGGCGTAATACCACAACCCAAAAAGCTGCTGAAATTTTAACATCCAAATTTTCCTTTAGAATACCCCAGCGCTGGAGCATTGCCCATCTATATCAGGCAATTTTAAATGATGAAGAACACGTTAAAGATATTTCTTTTATTACAACATTGGCAGGTTATATCCACTGGAAGCTAACCGGCGAAAAAGTATTGGGAATAGGTGACGCCTCAGGCATGTTCCCTGTTGACAGCCAGACTTACTCTTATGATGAAAACTTAATTGACATTTTTAATAATCTTATTTCTGGTAAAAAATATCCATGGAAGATACAGGATATACTCCCTAAAATAAAGCTTGCAGGAGAGTTTTCCGGAGAATTAACCGAGGAGGGAGCTAAACTTATTGATCCTAATGGAAACTTAGAGGCCAAAATCCCCCTCTGCCCTCCTGAAGGAGATGCAGGAACCGGGCTTACTGCTACAAATTGTGTTGCACCTTATACAGGTTCCATTTCATCCGGAACGTCAATATTTGCAATGGTGGTTTTGGATAAGTCATCTCCGGACTATAATAAAGAGTTTGACATGGTTGCAACCCCTACAGGTAATCCTGTGGCAATGGTACACTGCAACAACTGTACATCCGGCATAAATGCATGGGTAAAATTATTTAGTGAAGTTTCCCATACTTTAGGCGGAGAAACAGACATGAATAAAATATTTGAGGCTCTTTATAAAAAAGCACTTGACGGCAGCAGTGACTGCGGCGGGCTTTTATCATATAATTTTCTTTCAGGTGAGCCTGTCCTGAATTTAGATAGCGGTATACCTATGTTTATGCCTTTACCTGGTTCTGATTTTAACCTTGGAAACTTTATGCGCTCACAGCTATATACATCCATGGCTGCTTTAAAAATAAGCATGGACAGGATGCTAAAAAAGGACAAAACAAAAATAAAACAGCTTGTGGGACATGGCGGCTTATTTAAAACAAAAAATGTGGCACAAAAGTTTATGGCAGATGCCTTAGGTATACCGGTCTCTGTAATAGAAACTGCAGATGAAGGCGGGGCTTTCGGGATGGCTTTACTTGCATCCTATATGTTAAATAAAGAAAAGTATAAGTCTTTAGAAGAATTCCTTTTAGAGGAAGTATTTGATAAATCCGAGATTAGTACCATCCATCCGTCTGAAATGGACACTGATGGTTTTCAAAAATATTTAGACACATACATAAAATATTTGCCAGTAGAGAAAGAAGCCATTGAATTATGGAAAAAGGAGAGGTCTATTAATGCTTGAAAATCTTAAATATGAGGTTTTAAAAGCCAATTTACTCTTACCTAAATATAATCTTGTTAAATTTACATGGGGAAATGTTTCAGGTATTGACCGTGAAAAAGGTCTTGTGGTAATAAAACCGTCAGGTGTTGAATATGACAAAATGAGAGTTGAAGATATGGTTGTAGTTGATTTAAATTCAGGAGAAAAGGTTGAAGGTAATCTTAACCCTTCTTCTGATACACCTACCCATATTGCTTTATATAAGGCTTTTAAAGATATTGGAGGAATTACACATACCCACTCCCCCTGGGCAACAATATTTGCTCAATTAGGGATGGGTATACCCCCCCTTGGTACTACCCACGCCGATTATTTTTACGGTGAAATCCCCTGCACCAAAAAGATGCCAGGGGAAATGATTAATAACTTTTATGAACTTGAAACCGGAAATATTATTATTCAAACACTACAGGAAAGAAATATTTGTGCAGGAGAAGTTCCCTCTTGTCTTGTACACTCACATGGCCCCTTTTCCTGGGGGGCTACACCTGAAGATTCGGTGCATAACGCTGTTGTGCTGGAGGAAGTTGCATTTATGGCATGGCATAATATTATGATCAACCCTAAAATCCAGCCAATTCAAAAAGAGCTTATGGACAAACACTACCTTAGAAAACACGGTAAAAACGCCTATTACGGTCAAAAATAATAACTATAAAGACTTTCTATACTGACCCGGGGTCACCCCAAAACGTTTTTTAAAATGGCGTATAAAATGATATTCATTCTGATAGCCAATCATTTTGGCTATTTGATTTATTTTTAAAGTGTTATTTCTCAAAAGATACTTTGCATACTCCATTCGGGCTTCAATAAGAGAAGCCTTTGGAGTCTGGTTAAACTCTTCTTGATAAATGGCATAAAACTGGCTCGTGCTCATGTGAGCAAGAGCTGCCATTTCTTCAGCTGTCCAGGGATGGCCTAAATTGCCGAGAATTTTATAGCGGATTTTTTCAAATTCCTGACGCCTGGTACTTTTGACTACCGATGTTTCAGCACTTCTAAAATTCCTGGCAATTTCAATCAAAAGACTTTTTACATTGGCATCCTGCTGATACTCATGAAAAATTGTCTTATTTATAAATTCATTTTCAATCCAGCGGAAGTATTCTTGTATCTTTGATGTATTTTCAATATAAAAAATCTGGTTTAGAGGTATGGATAATTCCTCAATGAAATTTCCATCACATTCAAAATGTACAAAACTATTGCCAAATCTTTTTACCGCCTGATACCACTGCCTATGATTGGGCGTATAAAGTAAAAAACTTTTTGCTGGCGCCCTAACCAGCTCATTTTTAAGTAGCACTTTCATTGGTGTTAGAAAGTAAAGAAGCAGATAATCCCCGCTTCCTTTAGGTCTGTCAATTATGTCATAGTCAGAGTTATAATAGTTATACCCACAATAATTAACCCTTATCAATTTTTCCAACTTTAAATACCCCCCTTATATATTATACAATCTATTGGAAAAATAGTCAATTTTCCATACCATGCTAACCTCTTTTTTTATCCTTTGTTTTGTATCTAAATATTAAAAAAAAAGCAGCCACATTGGTAATAATGCAGCTGCTTATAATATTTTTAAGTTTTATTTTTTAAAATTAATCTATTTTGCTTTAGCGGTAGCAGTTGGTTTAGAGTATGAACCGCTGTAAGAAATGTTAAATCCAAATGTTACTGAACCACCTGGTGGTATTGATCCATTCCATCCAACATTGCTTACAGTTATGTTAGAGCCACTTGTGCTGAAACTGCCATTCCAGCTGCTGGTTACTCTTACATCTCCTGAGAAGCCTAAATTTACTTCCCATCCGTTTACTGCAGTTGAACCATCATTCTTAACTGTAACATTTACTGTAGCTCCACCGCCCCAAGTATTCTCAGAAACAGATACAGAAAGATTTCCGCTTCCTCCTGGCGGCTGCCAAGGCTGCTGTGGTTGTCCGGGTTGCTGTGGCTGGCCTGGCTGCTGTGGTGAACCGCTGCCTGTACCAAATACAAATGTACCTACATTAACAGCACCTGAAAATCTTAGTACCAAATCATGTACTCCTGAAACGCTGCTGATATTTGTGGACAGTTCTCTATAATTATTCCATCCGCCTGTTGATGGCACTGTTAAAGTACCTACACGGTTTCCATTTACAATGATTTCTATGTTTGTGGATGACATTTCAGTTGCAACCCTTGCAGTAAAGCGTGTTGCCCCGTTTCCAAAGTTGACATTCTTAAATGTTACAGTGTTTCCACTTTCAATATAACCGATTCCGCTGCCGCTATCTGTATTTATCACTCTGATATTTGATGCATTTGTTTCATCAAAATCACTTGCTGAAATTCCATTAAATGCATTTTTCTCGCCGCCTGGCTGCCCTGGTTGTTGTGGTTGTCCGGGTTGCTGCGGCTGTCCCGGCTGCTGTGGTAAACCGCTTGATCTTTCAAATACAAATGAGTCTATATTTACCGGACCTGAGAAAGTCAATACTAAATTATTTACTCCTGTAACATTGCTAATTGTTGTGGACAACTCCCTGTAATTATCCCATCCGCCTGTTGACGGAACCGTTAACGTACCTATACGTCTTCCATTTGCACTGATTTCAATATTTGTAGGTGAATCAGCACCTGATGCAACGCGTGCAGTAAATGAAGATGCACCATTTCCAAAATCAATGTTGTTATATGTTACAGAATCGCCATTCTCTATATAACCTAGTCCTTCCCCGTTATTTCCTGTACCTATTACTTCAATAGTTGATGAACTTAACCTGTTATACTGTTCTGCCTGAATTGTAGTAAATGCACTTCTTGAATTAGGGGCAGAAGGATTTGTTGAAGGTGCCGGATTTGAATTTCCTGATGAACCTCCGGACTGTGGCGGTGTTCCTCCTATTGTAATTACGTTCTTATATACATCAGCACTTCCACTGCTCTGATAGCCTTCTATTGTCAATGCAACTTCATACATTTTACCCATTCTCATACCCATTCTTTCCCACGCTGCAAAGTGTTGGCTAACAGATATTACACCGCTGGTCTTTTTGGACGTTCTTACACTCCAGTACTGTTGGAAAGTTGCAGTACCCTTTATTGATGGCTGCTGCACTCTTGTTGTTTCATATACGTCATATGTACCTCCATCAACAGTAATTACGCCCTTTGATGAAGCTCCCGGCGGACGCCAATTTCCCCAGCTTTCAACAATGTAATATTCTACAAGGGGATCAACTGTCCATCCATAAACACATAGATATGAGTTTCCATTTGGACGATAGTCCACACCATATTCTACTGTTATATTGCCTATTTGCTGGTGTGTCTGGGTTTCGTTAAATTTACGGCCTTTACGGAATAATATGTTGTTAATATTACTCCATTGACAGCTAAATGTACCGCCATCTTTTAAAGTCATAGTTCCATTTCCGGTGTCCTTCCAGTATTCATAGTCGTAGCCGCCATGAGTACCTGTTTCATTAGAACTTAACGTTCTTGCAGATGCTTCATTCATAGGGATGATGAACCATGCCAGTACCAAAGCTAACGCCAGCATACCGGCACCAATTCTTAGAGCTTTTGTTACACGCATAATATTTCCTCCTTATATAAATTTATTAAATAATTCAACACAAAAACATATTTTTGTATGTTTTTGTGAAAGCTTACCAAAAATAATGTATTTTGCATTTTGTATTTTATTTAGTTATCTATGTTATCTAATTATTAAAAATACTTCATTCGAAAGTGTAACTTAAGTATAAAATGCATGTAACTTTGTAGAAGATACAAATATATAAATTATATATGTATGTAATAGAATAAGTTAGTACGTGGTACGTATACCCGGACTTCTCAGATGAATTTGAAACTAGTTCTTTTTAAATAAAATTTCCTTTAAAAAACGTCCTTTACTATATTATAATATGAAAACACTTTATTTTAAAGACGAATTTTTGATTTTTTAAAATTTTCCCCTGGAATTTTGGCATATTATGAAGAATATTGTAGTGCCAGTTGCAAATTATGTATCAATTTCAAATACCGGAGGTCTTTCTATCACTTCAACACCTTCAACTATTTGCCCATCCTCTGCTACAGCCCTGTTACCCGATATTTTGACATTTTTCTTTAATTCAGCCCAGTTTGGTGTTTCTTTGACATTTATAAAATCAAGCATTTTATTTTCTTTCAGCCAGCTCAAAAGTTTTTCTTCATCCCGCTTAAACTCAGGCTGCCGGTATCTTAACTTGAGTGTACCACTGGGCAGTTTGTAAACTTTTTGGGTTTTAGTTGATTTATGTTTAACAGATAGAAAATACTCTTGTAATTTTGATTCAAGATATGATGTTTTTTTATTTAGCCTTTCTTCTTCTTTCCGTATTTTTTCTTCATACTCTAAAATCATTGACCTGCAAACATCTATGTAGCGCTGTGCTTCTTTTCTCTCCTCAGCTATTTTTTTTAAAGCCCACTCTGCCTTCTCATCATTATCTATAATAAATTCATTATTTTCATCACTATTTTCCTTTATAAAATCATCTGCCATTTCAAGATTTATATTTCTTTCCATACTCTGCACCTCTTTCAAAGACTATTATATAAAGGATGTCTTTTTAAGCAATAAAAAACACATGTTATTATAATAACATATGTAAGTTCAATTAAACAATAAGAAAAATATTTATTTTTGTAGAAATACAATTAAAATATGTTTATTAATTAACAACATTCTAAAAAAGGTAGATACCGCGGATTTTAAATGATATAATTATTAATCATAAGGAACCAAAAAAATATAATAAACTATAGGAGAGTAGATGATGGCTAACACCAAAACAAATAATAAACTAACCGTTGCAGCACTTACATGGCCAATATTTATTGAAATGCTATTTAGAATAATGCTTGGAAATATTGATACCATAATGCTGAGTAGATACTCAGACAATGCCGTTGCTGCAGTGGGAGTTGTTAACCAGATTAATAGCATCTTAATTATGCTTTACTGGGTTGTTTCCACAGGTACTGCCGTTCTTGTTTCCCAAAATTTAGGCGCCAAAAATGAAAGGAAAGCTTCTGAAGTTGCCGTCACTGCAACTTCAAGTGCCCTGATATACGGTGTGGTAGTAGGGGCTCTTATATTTGCATTTAGTGAGCCTATTCTACGACTGTTAAATGTACCGGAAGAACTAATGGGCTATGCCCTTATATACCTTAGAATTACAGGGGGATTTTCAGTTGCCCAGGCAATGCTTGCCACTTTATCTTCAATTATTAGAAGTTACGGGCATACCAGAATAACAATGTATGTCACCATGGGAATGAACGCCATAAATGTAATAGGAAACAGCCTATTTATCTTTGGTCTTTTTGGTGTACCAAAGCTTGGGGTGACCGGTGTTGCAATTTCAACTGTTGCAGCTCAGATTCTTGGATTTTCAGTAATGCTGCTTATAATTATGAAAAATCCTAGAATGAGATTTAATTTTAGGTATTTAAAACCTTTACCTGTCCAGACAATAAAGGATATATTAAAAATCGGCATACCTTCAGCCGGTGAGGGAGCTGCATATCACCTATCCCAGCTTACCATCACCCGCATTATTACAGAAATGGGGACTGTAGCTCTAACTACAAAAGTATACACAAATAATGTTATGATGTTTATAATGATTTTTGGGATAGCTGTGGGACAGGGAACCCAGATTTTAGTAGGGCATTTGGTGGGGGCAGGCAAAAAAGAAGAGGCTTACAGGACATGCCTTAAAAGTTTAAGGATTGCACTGCTTATAGTATTTTGTATGTCCATAATAATTTTTACCTTTTCAAAAAACTTACTTGGACTATTTACAGAGGATCAATCTATTATAGATTTAGGCAGCAGACTTTTGCTTCTATCTATTTTCTTAGAACCTGGGAGAGTATTTAACGTTGTTATAATAAACTCTTTAAGAGCTGCCGGTGACGTTAAATTTCCTGTGGTAATGGGTGTTTTCTCTATGTGGGGCGTTGCTGTGCTTCTGTCCTTTGTACTTGGTATTACATTTAACTTAGGACTGATAGGGGTGTGGATAGCCCTTGGCTGTGATGAATGGTGCAGAGGACTTATGATGCTCTTTAGATGGAGATCACGAGCATGGCAAAGTATGTCCCTTACTGATACATCCTATCAACTGCAAAGTTCTAACACTTAAAATTCTATTCTCTTTTTCTTTTACTTTCTAATAGTTTTGATATATGGGATGTGTCAGTATGTTGTTTTTCTTTTTTTTCAGGCTTTTCCCCCGCCTTTTCTTTTTTTCTTTTTTTATCTTTAACTTTATCTTCAGCAAATTGCTGATTTTTTTTGTTTATTTCTGGCATTTTAATTTGTTTACTTGTTGCTAATTTTGTTTCTACGCTTCCTTTAATTTTATAGGCTGCATTTCTTCCCTTTTCTAATACTGCATCAAGTTTTCTAAAAGATATATTAAGGCGTCTTATGGCAATATCTATAATAAAAAGCACCAGTGCCAAAAGAAGCAAAATATCTGTGATATCATTTATATTTTCAATTGTGTCTATATCCCCTGAAAAAACTTCATCGGCATTTTTAATAACTCTTCCGCCGCTTTCATATACCAGCCGCTCTAAAAGCTCTTTACCATTAGTTTTTATTAAATTATATTCCGGTGAATAGGGCACTAAAATTCCGCCAACTACAGTGTTTATAGTCTCTTCCCCGCTATTAATTCTTACATTTGCAATGTACACCCCTGTTTCTTCAGCTGAAAACTCTCCTTTATAAACTCCCGGAGAGAATACTTCTAGCTTTGTCTCTTCCTCTTCTCCTGAAGGACCAATTATAATTGCCTCAACTTTGCCGTCTTCAACAATTTCCTCTACAGGCATTGTAAATTCAATAAACCCTTTTCCCCCTTCAGTACCCCCTGATACAACATAGCCGTCATGCACTTTCTTTTGAACAAGCCAGGATATAAGGTTTTTCCAAAACCTCGGGGATTCTTCCCAATTCATCCAGTCCTCTGTCCACATTCCCTTTATATCGGAAGTCCAGGCAGCTGACCTTCCAAGTCCGTAATGCCAGGTTGCCAAAATTGGTTCATCTTCATCACTTGAAAAAACAACCCTTGAAGATGGCTTCTTTGAAGTCCTTATGTAGCCATAAAGATCCGGAATTGACTCTATATCATCTAAAATAGGCAAATAACTCCTTAAAACAGGGGTAAATTGTTTGTTGTTAATATATGTCTTTGCTGCGATGGTGGTTTCTTTTGCAAATATTTTAGGCATATCGGTAAACTCATCCACATAATAATACCTTCCCCCGCCCTGTTCTGCTAACAGGCTTAAAAGCCCGGTATCTGCCCCCTCTCCTAAAGCAACGGTGGAAAGGGTTATACCTTCCCTTTCCATTTCATTTATTACAGGTCCGTACCCGCTTCTTTCTGCCATACCATCCGTAAGAAGAATTATATGCTTTAATTTTGCATCAGTATCTTCTTTTAAAGACCTCACTGCTTCCTTTAATGCAGGAAGAATGCTGGTTCCTCCACCTGCCCTTATTGTTCCTATTGAATCCTGTACTTTTTTTAAATTATCAAGCTTTTGTGTTTTTACCACCCACTGTGAAGCTTCGTCAAAAGCAATGACACCAATATAATCATATTGGGTTAAAACCTCAGTTGCACGTATTGCCGCTTCTTTTGCAAGTTCTATATTAGGTATTCCGAAGCCTCCTGAAGACATACTTGACGATTTGTCAAGTACCAGTAAAAGTCCTAAATTTGGATGTTCCTCATCACTTTTCACACCCATGTTTACAGGAAGAGCCGCCTCTAAGGGTGTATCTTTATATCCTCCTAAAGCATAGCTTTCCTCACCCCCGGTTACTAAAAGACCTTTTCCCATATTACGGACGCTTTTTTCAATATTCTCCATAATCTCTTTTTCTAAACGTTCTGCAGAAACGTTGGAAATAACAAAAGCATCATACTTTTGGAAATATTCTATCCCCTTTGGGACAGCCTCCGGCAAAATAACTTCTGTTTTCACATCCCCTTCAAGTATTTTTTCTAATTCCCTTGCTTCTCCCTCTTCCCCTTCAATAATCAGAATACTTGCCACATCTTCTACATAAACAAAGGCAGAATTTTCGTTGTTTTGACTTACACCGTCGTCTATTGCCTCAATTTCAGCAGTATATGTTATAAGCCCACCTTCTTTGGCAGTCTGGGGAAAAACAAAATTATTTTCACCTGCTTGTATCTCCACATCTGTACTAGAAATCAGCTGACTGTCCCTATATAGTTTAAGGGTGCCGGCTGTCCGTACATTGCTGTCAACTTTTATAAAAACATCAAATTGCTCGTTTAATCTTACAAATCTTGGCACATCCATAGATGTTATCTGCACATCATTTTTCACTATACTTTCCAGTTCAAAAACATCCAAAGAAATACCTTTTTCTTTTAATATGTTAACTACTGAAAATGCATTGCCTGCGTTTTCTTCACCGTCACTGACTAAAACAACCCTTTTGTTGTCATCAGCCGGAATCATGGAAATAACATAATTCAGGGCATTTTCAAAATTGGTAAATTTACTGTTTATCTTTGCCTGCAAACTGAAAAAGCGCGGGCTAAGTGTTGGAGTAAGTTCGGCAGCCACATCTGCCCCAAAGCTTGCCACTCCCACTTTGTCGTTTTTTCCCTTGCTTTCTATGGATTCTTTTATAAATTTTTCTGCTATATCTTTAGAAGCCTTTGCACTGTCTGATGAATCAACTAAAAATACAGTTGTGGTATATTTAGAAGATATCTTTAGCCCAAAACCTGCAAGGGACAATATAAGCAACAATAAAATTGTTATTCTAAGGCCTAAAATTACTCTTTTTTTTGTTTTTGAAAGCCTTGTAAGGCCCCTTGATACACAAAGCAAATACACTATAAAAACAGGAAATAGTATAAGCATCAAAGGATAGTTAAAATTAAACACCATTTTTATAAACCCACCACTCTATCAGTAAAATTATTATAATAATCCATATAAACACAGATTGAATGTCCCTACCGGTCTTTACAATTTGTCCTTCCCTGACATCCTCATTGCCTTCTTGTACTGCAACCTTTTTATTTATATCAGATTCATACTTTGACGGGACATTAACTGCAAAATTATATTTAATCTCCCCTTCACTTGTTTTTTGAACCAATGTATAAACCCCCGGTTCCTCTGTCCTGTCAAAAACCCTTGGAGGAAAAGGAGGCGCTACTTCAAAAACCTCTTTGGAAGGAGTCTCAACAAAAGCTTTTTCTGCCCCTGGATGCAAATTAAATATAATGCTGTCCTTTGGATTTACACCTGCTATATTTTCAATGGCAGAGGGCAAAAGCCATTCCATAGCATTGGTTATAAAAATAGGAAAAGCAGGAGTTATGGAAATGTCTGTTTTGAAAATATCAAAGGCTATAACTAAAATTCTCTGATTATTTAAATCCCCCATAAACCCACCGGAGCCTTCTTTATATTCAATAATTTCTTCGGCCCACAGGGGAACCTCCACTATCTTTGACTCTCCTACAGAAAAGTCAAACTCTTTTACATATTTAAAAACTTCCCCTTTAAGCTCTTTTATTTGCGGAATTTCCACCGTTTCTTTTATTTCAAACAACTGGTTTTCCGGCGGGTTAAAAATCATTATACTTCCGCTTTCAGGAATGTTTTCCGGTAAAAAACCATCAAATATGTAAAGGTCGTATCCTGTAAACTCCCTGTTTTCATCAGGCTGTGTCTTGTAAAGCTCTACTTTATTTGAAAGGGCCAAAGCCTTTTCAATAAATACATTTCCATCTGAAACCAACAATGCTTTATTCCCCAAACCCTTTTCTACAACGTTCCAGTAAACATTGTCAATATTAAGGGCATCTTCTTTGTCAATTCTCACTTCTATAATATTGGTACTTTCAGGCAAATTATTCCAATAAACATTTGTAGTCTCATACGGACTTATATCTACATATTTAGCATCGTATACCTTTCCATCTAAATAAATGCTTAAAGGAATCTTTGCATCTGACTGTGTGTAATTTGCTATGGTACTTAAAGCTGTTATACCCTTTTCGGTTACTGTATGGGACAGGTTTATAATTGCAAAGTTTTCAGCCTCATCAAAGCTGGCGGAAAACTCCATATCCACTCCTTCTATGTAAAAATTCTGATCCCCGAATAAAACTACCTTTGTATTTGGATGCTGGTTTGCAATTGAATAAATTGTACTCTTAGCATCATCTGTATTTAAAACTGTATTTGTAACCTCTATGGAATTTAAACTGTTTAAAAGACTGCTTTTATTTTTACTTAAACTTTCTTCTATAACTATATTCTTTCCCATACTTACCAATGTAACATAGGTATTGGGCTTTAAATTTGATATATATTCCCTTGCCTTAGCTTTAGCCTCATCAAACCTGGTTTTATTCCCCATTTTAGACTGCATGCTCATAGAAGTGTCTATAACAACAACCACATTTTGAATATTGGACTCAAGATGGCTTAAATAAGGCTTTGATAAAGCAAATGCCAGCAAAATTACAGCAATAATCTGAAGAATCATTAATGTGTTTTTCTTAAGTTTTTGCCAGGATGTGTTTGCCTCTAAATCTTTAATAACCTCTTCCCAAAGATACAGGCTTGATACAGTAAAATCTTCATGCCGCTGCTTTAAAAGATAAAATATTATAATTACAGGCACACCAATTAGTGCCAAAAAACCCCAGGGTGAATAAAATGTCATTCTTTACTCACCACCATCCGTATCAGCTCTTCTATAGGAAGGGATGTTTCCATAAGCATGTAGTGCACACCCATTTTAGCAGAGTTTTCTTCAAAAGTATTTATAAATTTTTTATATGCCTTGTTATACATATTAAGCAGGTTTTTTGATACAGCAACTTCCCTGTACATCCCTGTTTCTGAATCTATAAGCCTTACACTTTCGCCAATTTCCGGCGATATTTCCTGAGGGGATAAAATATGGCATACGTATACATGTTGTTTTTTGAACTGCAAATATTTTATCATATCTACATAATTTCCCTCACAAAAAAAATCAGAAATAACAAGGGAAACCCCTTTTCCAAATCTAAAAGGGTATTTTGCAATTGTCTCATATATATTTGTTGTGCCGCTGTATTCAATGTTTTCCAGTAAACTCATCACTTCTTTGAAAGAATTTTTCCCCCTTAAAGATGACTTAAATTTATCTATTTTATCATTTACACAGGCAATTGAAACTCTGTCATAGTTACAAAGGCTAATATAAGCTATTGCAGCTGCAAGTCTTCTTGATGCAATGCTTTTATCAGGTTCTCCATAATCCATTGACTTACTTACATCTAAAAATATTTGTACCGGTGATTCCCTTTCCTCCATAAAGAGTTTTATAAATAGCTTTTTAAACCTGCCATAAGCGTTCCAGTCGATTTTTTTAAAATCATCACCCATAATATATTCCCTGTAATCAGAAAACTCAACAGAACTTCCCTTAGCACGTGATTTTCTGTTTCCGGCACCGCCGTCCTGCGTCATTATTTTAGACCAGAGCTGAAATTGTTCAAGTTTTTTTAAAAAATCACTGTCAAAAAGACTTCCCATACCAAAAGAGTTTCCTTTCATACATACTGTATTATTGTCTTTCTATTTCTTTAATTATTTCACCAATTAAATCATCTGTAGTTATGCCTTCTGACATCCCGTCAAAGTTTAAGAAAAACCTGTGCCTTAGTGCCGGGTATGCCACATACTTTATATCATCAAAAGCTACATTATATCTTCCCTCTAAAAATGCCCTTATTTTTGCCGTTGAAATGATAGCCTGTGCCCCCCTTGGACTTGAACCAAAACGTATGTATTTTTTGGTAACTTCCGGTGCATATTCACTTTCAGGGTGGGTCGCCAGTATCAGCTTTGAAGCAAATTCCAAAACAGGCTTTGCCACAGGCACCTGCCTTGTAATGCTTCTTATTTCCAGTATTTCTTCCCCATTGGTGACGGTATCAAGGTCTTCATCTTCCTTCCCGGTAGTCATGGACACTATATCAACCAATTCCTCCAGTGATGGGAACGGCACCGTAAGCTTAAACAAAAACCTGTCCAGCTGCGCTTCCGGCAAAGGATATGTTCCCTCCATCTCAAGGGGGTTTTGGGTAGCTAAAACAAAGAAAGGTTTAGGAAGTTCATAGGTTGAATTTCCCACTGTAACAGTTTTCTCCTGCATGGCTTCTAAAAGGGCACTCTGGGTTTTAGGCGTCGCCCTGTTAATTTCATCCGCCAAAAGAATATTAGTAAATACAGGTCCTTTTTGAAAAGTAAATTCACCTTTTCCTTTTTCATTTTGGGTAATTATATTGGTTCCCGTCACATCCGCCGGCATCAAATCCGGAGTAAACTGTATCCTTGAAAACTTAAGATCCATAACATTACCAAAAGTCTTTACAAGCCTTGTCTTTCCAAGACCCGGCACTCCCTCTAAAAGAACATTGCCCCCTGCCAGTATGGAAATCAAAACCTGCCTTATTAAAGGTTTTTGTCCTATCATATGTTTTGCTACTTCACTTTCAATTCTGGAAACGGTATCTATGACTTTTTTTATTTTGCTTTCATTTATATCCATATTTTTCCCCTCACTTATCATTCATCTAATGTGGAAAAATAATCCCTTACAATATCCTTCATCCCCTGTGGTATTGGTGCATCTTTTAATGATGTCATGCCTTTTTCCTTGTATTCACCAAGAACTTCATTATAGGGAATTGTATTTCCCTTCAAAAGAGGAGCATCTGTCTGGATTACCTGGGTTTCGCCACCTTCTCCTATGGTACCTGTAATCTGGGAAATTTCCGAGTCCCCACCAAGCCTTTGGGGAACATATATTTCCTCATAATCCCTCACCTGGCTGCCTGAACTTCCATCAGGACCGCCAGTTCCTGTAGATGAACCGGAGTACCCTGTATCCATGTTGGAAGTTGAGCTTCCCATCCCGGTTCCTGTTCCGCCTCCTCCTTGGCCTTCTCCCTGACTCTGTCCTTGGCCCTGGCCTTGTCCCTGGCCCTGGCCTTGTCCTCGGTCTTGACCTTCTCCCTGACTTCCCCCCTGGCCTTCTCTTTCACCCTGGTCTCCGTCCTGGCTTTTATCCTGACTTCCGCCCTGGCCTTTTTTTTCTCCTTGGTCTCCTTGCCCTTCTCCACCGCCACTTTCATTGGAATTTCCACCACCCTGACTATTTTCCCCGCCAAAGGCTGAAAAATCAAAGCCGCTTCCGCTCATCTTGGCAAGACTGTTTATACCGCTGTTTAGCATGGATGCCAATTGGTCTATTTTCATATTTTCAAGTGCCTTTAAATCAATTGTATTTATTAATTCCTTCATTTTTTCCAGCACTTTTTGTATATCTTCCCCGCTCCCGGACTCTAGAGCATTCATTAACTCTTCCAACCCATCTTTTAAATCCTGGTTTTGTGAAAGCCCCTCAATTGCTTCCTGGAGCTTTTCTAAAAACTCATTTAACTCTTCATCAGATGCATTTAAAATATTTTCTCCCAAACTTTCAAGCTGCTTTTTCACTTCATCCATATCGTTTTTTTCCAAAGCTTCACCCAAACTTTTTGAAAGCCGGTTTTCTTTTAATTTACGGGATACATTTTCCAATTCTTCCAAACCCTCGTTTTTTAATTCCTCCAGCTGGTTTCTGGCTTTTGACAGAGCCTTTATTGCCTCCTCCTCATCTTTTACATTTTTAAGTTCTTCTAAAAGGCTGTCAACCACTTCATCTATTTCATCCGATTTTTCAACAGAAACCTTTTGGTCTTTACTTAAATTTTTTCTTTCTTCCTGGATTTTTTCAATCTGATTCTTTGTTTCATTTTCTATTTCTTCTTTTAAAGAAGCCTTTTCCCTGGCTTCTGTAGGTATTGTAAAAACAATTAAAGTAAGACATAAAAGCAATACCCCGGTTAAAAGTTTATAATACGGCACATGTATTTTATATAAAGATTTAAAGTCAGCACCCTTTACAGCCTTTAATGTATCTTCCCTTTGTAATTTTGCCAGTCCTGACTCATCGTCTTTTAGCTCACAGGCTGTAATAACCCTTTCTTTAAGACCTAATGAGTCAGCTATTTTTGCAATTTTATAACTCCTAGGCATAAATATAATTGAAAAAATGAAGGACAAAAAAATAAGCACCAGGTATATAGCAAAAATTTTTTCACCTACAAAAGTTACAGGTACAAATAGTGATATTATAGAAAATACTAAGGCTAATATTCCTGCACCTATAAAAAAACAGCAGAAAAAGTCCAGTATATTTTTTAAATAAACTCTCTTTTTAAGAGGCCTTAATGCGTTGAATATCTCATTTATATACATAAACATTCACCTTTTTACTTATATCTTGTGATTTTCTGTATTAATATTAATACTTTAATTACTTAATTAAGACTTTAATTTCTTTTAAAAAGTTCCTCTTATTAATTATATCATCAAATTTTATAGTTTTTTATAAGCTTTTTAAACTCCAATGTTTAAATTACGCTATTTTAGGCGTCTTAATCTTCTTGCACTAAGCATTATTAAACAAATTGATAAAGCAATATTAAATATAGAATTAGCTCCTAAAGCCGTTATAACGGGAACGCCTCCCCTATAGATAGCTGCTTCCACAAACAAAGCAAGAAGGCCGTAATCTGTTAAGGTATCTTCTATAACTATACCAAAACCATAAAAGGGATTTGGAGTCAGAAAAAACATAATATCATACCAATTTAGTCTGTATAAGTAATCCAAAATTAATTCACTATATATTAATAATGCTATGGCCGTCCCGACTATAAAAAAACCCAGTGTTAAGTATGTCATGACAATTGAGACAATGCTCTTTTTAAAAACGGTTGAGTAAAAAACCCCGATGCTTGCTGTCATAACTGCAATAATTATATAAAAGATAAACAAAAGAATAACGTCCCATATTCTTACTCCCCCGTATAAAAACACTATCCCTAAAATAGGAAAAGAAGCGGTTACCAAAAGCATAATATGAGCTATTGACACAAATATTTTCCCAATAATAATCTTTAAAGCCGAAAAATCCGTACACAATAATAAATCCAATGTTTGCCTCTCTCTTTCTGAACTTATCGCCCCACCTGTTATTATAGGCGTAATAAACAATATTAAAAGAAGCTGTATAAAAGCAATGGTGTTGTACAGGCTTACTACAATTTCAGGAATTAAAACCTGTGATCCGTATCGCCTGTTTTCTTGATAAATTAAAAAGTAAATAAATACCACAAAAAACAAAAAGCCTAAATATGCTGTTATTAACGCCGGTGCTCTCCAGCCTCTCATTTTTGTTTTCAATTCTTTTTCTATAACAGGGTTAATTTGCATTTTTCTCTTCTCCCCTTCCTACTAAATTCATAAATACCGACTCTAAATTCCTCTCAACTTCATAAAAAGATATTACCGGTATATCCTGATTTATAGCACTTTTCAGCATATGGGCCATTACTTCCTTTGTTCCTTCAAATTCCGCGTCTATATAATCATTATGCACTTTTATAGAAAGAACGGATGGCTGCTCTTTTAAAAATTTCTCTAAAGCCTCCTTCTTATCTAAAACCTTTATACGTATAATTCTGTTACTATACATCTGGGACATTATTTTTTCAACAGTACCTGAAATTACCTTTTTTCCTTTATCTATTATTCCAATGGCGGTACACAGTTCTGCAAGTTCAGGTAATATATGTGAACTAATAATTATTGTCTTTCCCATGTTACCAAGTTCTTTTAATACCTCCTTCATCTCCACCCTGGCTTTTGGGTCTAAACCTGATGCAGGCTCATCCAGTATTAAAAGTTCAGGATTGTGAATTAAGCTTCTGGCAAGACAAAGCCTTTGTTTCATACCTCTGGAAAGTTCATCAACATAGGAATTCTTTTTATCCCTTAAATTAACCAGCTCAAGGAGTTCATCGCAAATTTTATCCCTTTCCTCTTTTTTAATTCCGTATATTCCTGAATAAAAATTCATATACTCTGTCACTTTAAGGTCATCGTATACCCCGAAAAAATCAGGCATATATCCTATTTTTCTTTTGTATGCAATGGGATTTTCCCTTATATTCATTCCGCCAACTATAACTTCCCCCGATGTAGGCTTTAAAAGCCCGGCTATAATTTTTAGCGTCGTGGTTTTCCCGGCGCCGTTAGCACCTACAAAACCATATATTTGACCCTTTTCTATCTCCAAAGACAAATTGTCTACCGCCCTGAATTTACCATAATTTTTAACAAGATCTTTTATAACCAGCATCAGTTTGCCACCCCCTTTATCTCTATTTGAGGCATCATTAATACAGCATCCCTACGTAGGTTCTCATCAAAGGTGATATTTGCTTTAATATTTATTTCTCTATTTTTATTTATATAGTCCTCTGCTTTGGCACTGGCTTTAAATATTTCGTCTATCTTTTCCCAATCACCTGTTGCGTTGTTTTTTATGTATATATCATAGTTGGTTAATTTACTTTCACTGCCGTCTCTATTATAAATATCCCGATAGTCCGGTTCCGTCCAATCAATCTTAAATTCTTCAACGGTTATACCTTTTAAAATATAAAAGGTAAACATTGCCTCTATATCGTTATGAAAATAATATGTCATATTATCTTGTTTGTAAAATGCCTGTTGGTTCTCCAATACAGGTTTTATAGTTCCTTTTGGTAAATGTATCTTTTCACCTTTTTCATAAGGTATAATTTTATCTGTATAAATAACATTTATATTATAAATATCAGGCTTTTTCCCATTTACTATTAAATCATAATCAATATCGTCATAATTTAGTGCAACAAAAATAATCTGCCTTCCCTTTAAATCTCTCTTTTTATTCGCCATTTGAATAAAGTTATAATATGCAATATAATGTGCTTCCCTTCTTCTTCGCCGTTGTCTTTCTTCATCACTATCAACCCAGTAATGAAAAACATCCTTTTCAAAAAGCTCATTAAGAAAGTATTCAAAATTGCTGTTAACTTCGCTTCCAAATAACGGAATTGCAAAATCTTTTCGGGATTTTGGCTCAATGTCCCCTATGCTGATATAAAGGTTATCTAAAATTATATATGAATCTTCCAATGAAAAAGAAGTATTATTAATTACTGTTCCAAACAATTTTTCATCCTTTATCTCAATATCTTCAAGTAATATTTTTTCATTATACTCCCTGATAAAATCAGTATTTGCTCTAACAGAATCCCACAAAGATACACCATATTCTTCATATTTGTTCGGCTCCCCAAATAAAATTTTACTTGTTACATAAAAATCCTCATTTGGACCGTGATAAATATCGTCATAATAGCTATTGGTGAAAAACTCAAAATTATATTCTGACGGGCACTCTACTTTTAGAGTACCTCTTTTGTTATTGTAAATTGTAAAAAATGAGTTTATATTCATTTTTTCACTTTCAGAATCCAGCCTGATTATTGAGTAATTACTTATAACAGAGGCTTTAAACCTGGTTTTATAGCCTCCAAGATAAATAATCCCTACAAAAAGAAATGCAGTTATTGGTATAACAATCCAGCTGTAATCCCTCTTGTCCTTATATTTTAAAATCCAGTATAAAACCGGCCCTACCAGAAATATATATACCAATATAATTATACATAAAAGCCCAAAGGGAAAAATATCTTGGTCAAATATATTGCTTAAATAGCTGGAATAACCGTATGTAAAATTATCTGTATTTTCATAATACACTGGCCTGTTGTATACTAAAAGCCCTTCCCACATGTCTTTAACGTAAGGCCAGTATGAAATTGGGCTGGTTGTGACATCAAATGCTAATATAATTATATTTCCATCTCCATATTTATAATTTACAGCAAGGGGAGTGTCTTCATCACCTATAATTATATCCCCGTTTGCTACACTTCCCGTGGATATGTACATTTCTTGCCTTAAAATAGCCCTTTCAGTAAAATCAGCGAAGTGTTCCGGCATTTCAATTCTTTTCTGGCCGTTTATTTTAAATGGTTTTAAGTCTTCACTCAGTCCTGAATAAACTTTTCTGGCATTTTCACCTGTTCCTATAATCAATATATTTCCTTTGTCTACCCAATTGGAAATAGCCGTTATTTGAGATTGCGTTAAATTAGATGTATCATAATTTGATAAAATTAAAAAGTCGAAATTTTCCAACATTCCTTCATTATCCGGTAAATTATTTTCATTTAGTTCTACTACCTCAATAGGCAATTTTCCTCCTTCTGTCGAAGGATTTACAGACGGATATTTTGGCATGAGAAAACCATTTCTATCAATCACTGGCTTTTCTAAAAGATTCACATTACGCAAAACTCTCAATCTGTTTGCCTCATTAGATAAAACACCGACAACAGTAGTTTTAGGTGATATTACCTTTTGAAACTTATGTTCTTTGGTAAGTAATACCTCGTTATTTTGTACAATCTTTATTTCCAAATCCCTTGATGCAGTAGTAATGGGTATGCTCATAAAAAATTCTTTTTTAGAACCCTGGGGGATTTCAAAGGGAAGGACATAGTTTGTTTTGTTTGCATAACCTGTAACTACATGAATCTGTATTTCACCTTGAAAGTCCTCTCCGGTATTTTCTATTTCAATATAAACGGGACATTCTGAAAATATCCTGATTGTATTGTCATAACCTGCTCTAATGGAAACTTTAAGCTGCTCTTCCGGATTTGCATATGAAATTGTATAAAATGCACACATTAGTAGCAAAATAATAAATATAAATGCAATTTTTAATTTATTCACTAAATCACCTCATTCAATTCAAAAATGTATACTTTGTAAAAATAAACCTGACAATTTATAATACATTATAAACAGCTTTTTGTCAATAAAGGAAAAACAATTACCTTTTATTCATGGATTCTTACAGGGGCTTTATATAGACGGTTCATGATATGATGAATTTGCATAGCAATACTGGCATCCTGTAAAGCACTTTTTAGGAGGCCATCCTCCTATATCAATGGAATGAGTACAGCCACACAGATTTCTCTTTCTTGGCTCGTCCTTTCTTATATATTTTTTATCCGGGTGCAGCTCCTCCAGCAAATACCCGTTTATACACCTAGATTCTTCAAGACCGTAAACAGAACAGCTATAGACTTTCCCACCGAATTTACCTGCCATACTCTTTATTCTGTCAAAAAAACCCCTCTTTTGGCTTATTGTAAAGTTTTCAATGGACCACCCTATTTTTTTAAACCTGTTATCAACTTTTTTATGTATATTTGATTGCAAAAAGCTTATAGTATATGTTTTTATCCCTGCTTTTGCCGAATTTTCAATTATAGATTTTACACAGTCAAAATTTGAAAAAATCTCACCTGTCACATTATTCCTTATTTTAACTAATGGGTCTATCCTAAGCATTACCCTCATAGGGTTACGAAAGAGTTCCACAATTTCAGGCAGCACTGCTAAAGCATCAGAAGCTTTAGGTGCATTAGGCTCCATATATAATCCGTCACTTCCGACAATCCTCCCGCCCATACCAGTTATAGTACAGTGGAGATAGCACTGTATCCCTAAGCTAAAAAGGTTGTTTATAAATTCAGTCATAGTACTTTTTAAAATTGCATCCGGATGTTTGGTCCAAAATACAACGGTATGTACATCCACACCCTTTTCAATTCTTGTCATTACCTCTTTCATTAGTACGTCAGGATAATATTTAGGCATATCAGTCATTCTTGAAGCACTCAATACAACAGAATCGTTTTTCTTTTTTTCGTCCTTAAATAAAGACATTTGTTCCATATACATCCCCATCTGTTTACTTGATTTTTATATTTCATAAAATTAAATGTACTCCTAAATTTATAAAAATTTGAATATAATATATTGGATATATTACAATTATATCATTATATTACAATTATATCTTTTTTATATATGTGATGCAAATATGTCTATATAATTTAAATACGCTTTTTTTGCTACTTTTTATGTACAATCGCTTATTATTTATTAAATTTAGATAAAATAACAGTAACCCCACCTTATACAAGGAGGAGTCCTGGACAATAGAAAAATTAATGATATTCTTTATAATCCTCTAAATTTGCCTTTTATAATTTTCAAATATTAACCTGCATTTATCAGATCTGTACTTTGATATGACATATTCTACTACCTGACCGCTTTTTGAAGTTATGGTGTTTGTTATTTTTAAAAGAGGATGTCCCGGCTGTACCATTAAGTACTGAGCCTCTTTTGAGTCAGTAAAAACAACCTCTAAAGAACTGCTGCTTTTTACAGGAACAAGGGGATACTTGCCTCTTAATATATCATGGGATGCTTTTTTATTTTTAATATCATCTATTATGTCTGGAAATAAATTTAATGGAATGAATGATGTGTTGAAGGAAAAAACATCATCATCATGCTTAGTCCTAAAAACCACTTTTGCAAACTGTGTACTTTGTCCAGAATTTGCTTTAAAAATTTCCAGAATCTTTCCACATTCTTTCCCCTCTACTGTTTCAACAGAAAGTACCTCCCGGTTATCTGTAAGTTCATTATCTAAAATTGAGTCTGTAAAACCTGTATATGTTTTTACATCAATCGAGGTCTTAGGTCTTGATACAAAAGTTCCTTTGCCCTTTTCTTTGTACAAATAGCCATTGTTTGTCAATTCGCTTATAGCCTGCCTTACAGTCGGGCGGCTTATATTATAAAGCTCACAAAACTCTTGCTCTGATGGTATTTTAGAATCAGGAGGATAAACCCCGCTTTCTATATTGGCCATAATTATATTTTTAAGTTGACAATAAAGAGGTATATCACTGTACTTATTAATCACAAAATTCCCCTCCGGACTTAAAATTACTTCCCACCCCATTCATACGACAAATCATCATTACATCTTATCTAATTTTACTACATAAACATTGAAATTTCAACAATATATGCGCTATTTGATACATACTATTCAGATGATTTTTTAAGCTTTTATATAAAATATCCTCTATACTTTTAAATCAATTTCCGAAGCAGCTTTTTCACTATTTTTAAGAACAGGTTTTACATGGAATTCTATAAATTCTTCCACCTGCTCTTTAGACCTGCCAATATAGTTTTTAGGGTCTAACACCTGATTTAATTTGGTGATATCAAGTCCAAAAGCTTCATCTTTCGCAATTCTCTCTATAAGATCGTTTTCATTTCCCTTTTCTTTTACTTCCCTTGCTGCTTCCATAGAATAAACCCTTATTTTCTCATGGAGTTCCTGCCTGTCCCCCCCTGCCTTAACAGCTTCCATTAATATATTCTCAGTTGCCATAAAGGGAAGTTCTGCCTGCACATGTTTTTCAATAACCTTTGGATATACCACCAAACCGCTGGCTATATTTATATATAGGTTTAAAATAGCATCCACTGCTAAAAACCCTTCAGGTATGCTTATCCGTCTGTTGGCAGAGTCATCAAGAGATCTTTCAAACCACTGGGTGGAAGCGGTGATGGCAGGATTTAGGGCATTAACCACCACATATCTTGCTAAGGCTGAAATCCTCTCTGACCTTACCGGGTTTCTCTTGTATGCCATAGCCGACGAACCAATTTGTTTTTTCTCAAAGGGCTCTTCAATTTCCTTTAAGCTCTGTAAAAGCCTTAAGTCATTGCTGAATTTATATGCACTTTGGGCAATGCCGGAAAGCACATTTAAAACCCTTGAATCAAGTTTTCTTGTATAAGTCTGCCCGGACACTGCAAATACACTTTTAAAGCCCATTTTCTCAGGTATGAGCATATCAAGTTTTTTAACCTTTTCATGGTCACCTTCAAAAAGTTTTAAAAAACTTGCCTGGGTACCTGTGGTACCTTTTGAACCTAAAAGTTTCATATTTGAAAGAACATAGTCTAAATCTTCTAAATCAATTAACAAATCCTGAATCCAAAGACATGCCCTTTTCCCAACTGTAACCAGCTGTGCCGGCTGAAAGTGTGTAAAGCCTAGTGTTGGCATATCTTTGTATTTTAATGCAAACTCTGCCAGTTTTTCAATGGTGGTTACAAGCTTTTTTCTAATTAATTTTAAACCTTCAGTCATAATGACAATATCTGTATTGTCACCAACATAACAGGATGTCGCTCCTAAATGAATAATTCTTTTTGCATTAGGACACTGCTCCCCGTATGCATGAATATGAGCCATAACATCATGGCGGAATTCTTTTTCTTTTTGTTCTGCCACTTGATAATTTATATCATCTTTGTATTTTTTTAGTTCCTCAATTTGTTCATCCGTTATATCGAGACCAAGCTCTTTTTGAGCTTCTGCAAGAGCTATCCAAAACCTTCTCCATGTTTTAAATTTCATGTCAGGAGAAAATAATTCCTGCATTTCTTTGCTTGCATACCTGGTATTTAAGGGATTTTCATATGTATTTTTCAAATTTTCCAACCTCCAAAAATCTTTTATCTTTTAACTTTTACTAAAAATTAACTAAAAATTTTTCTAACTTTATGATACCCAAAAACAATTATACATTGTTATTTACTTTAAATCCAGCCATTATGACAAAAAAATACGGGATTATAAAAACATATCCCGTCTAAGCTATTTATAAATATGAGATTGAAATTTAAATGCCAATCTCAATAAATTATATTACTCATTTAAAAATTTTTCAATTCTATTTAAACCTTCCGCTATGTTTTCAAAGGAAGTTGCATAGGAAAGCCTTACATGAATATCCGTTCCAAAACCGGAGCCTGGAACTAAAGCAACATTTGCCTTTTCTAAAAGAACATTTGCAAAAACGTCCGAGTCTGTAATTTTAACTCCTTTAATTTCTTTCCCTATTAATTTTGAAATATTCATCATAACATAAAAAGCCCCGTTTGGTTTAATACAGGAAAGACCTTCTATTGAGTTTATTCTTTTTACCATATAATCCCTTCTTTTGGCAAACTCAGCAACCATAGCGTCTATTACGCCATTGTCTCCATCCAATGCCACCAATGCTGCCATCTGTGCTATTGTATTGGGATTTGAAGTGAAGTGACTTTGAATATTAGTCATAACACATGCAATCTTTTCATTTGACGCAGTGTATCCTATTCTCCACCCTGTCATGGAATATGATTTTGAAACCCCGTTTACCAAAATAGTCAAATTCTTTATCTCTTCACTAAAGGATGCTATACTTACATGTTTTAGATTGTCGTATAATAATTTTTCATATATTTCATCAGATATAATGTATATTTTTTTGTCAACGGCTATTTTGGCTATTTCCCTTAGTTCTTCCTCTGTATATATCATTCCTGTAGGGTTGCTGGGGCTATTTATTATAATAGCCTTTGTCTTTTCCGTAACAGCATTTAAAAATTTGTCAACAGAAGGCTTGAAACCTTCTTCTTCTGTGGCTTTTAACATGACGGGTATCCCGTCTGCCATTTTAATCATTTCCGGGTAGCTCACCCAGCAGGGGCAGGGTACAATAACCTCGTCACCCGGATTACATATGGCTTGAAAAATATTAGCAAGAGAATGCTTTGCTCCGTTGCTTATAACGATATTTTCCGGTTTGTACTCAAGTCCGTTGTCTCTTTTTAATTTCCTGCATACCGCTTCTTTAAGCTCTGACATTCCCGAGGCAGGAGTGTATTTTGTATACCCTTCATTTATTGCTTTTATTGCAGCTTCTTTAATATGCATTGGTGTATCAAAATCTGGCTCTCCTGCTCCAAATCCTATCACATCCACTCCTTCCAGTCTCATTTTTTTAGCCTTTGCATCAATAACAAGAGTGGAAGACGGGCTGATTGAAAGTGCCCTTCTTGAAAGTTCCATTTACAATCCTCCAAAATCATTTTATGTCCCACATTTTTTATTTTACAGCTATTTTATGCTTAGCACACTTATTTCTAAATATGTTGCATAAAAATAATTTTTTTCTATCTACAATTTTAATTTTAATATAATATATTTTATTTTGCAAGATAATGATATTTAAAATGCAAAATTATCTGATAATTTATATCTATGCATTAAAAAGCTTTATATAAATAGCATTTAAGAATGTTATTTTTTTAACTATCTTAAAAGAAATACAGCATTTATAATTATTCATTTAAAATGCAAGACAAATTGTTTTTCGTTTCAAATTATTTTTTTAATTTTTTTAAAATTTTAATGTATATTTTCTTTTATACCGGCAATAATATTAGTACAAGGGTTCGTGATGGTTGAACCAAGAGTTCTATAAGGTTTTATGAGCTTTGTAGAATTCGGCCAAAGATTAATATCAGGTTTCGTCCGGTGAGTTGACGCTAAAGCTTGGTGTTAGTCGGCGGAAAGAGCTGTATATGTCTATATTTAGATAGATGTATCCAGTTCGAGTTAAGATTATTACAGGAGCAATCAGAACTAATTTGAGTATTTGTATGAAGTATTATACCTTGTATTTTAATGCAGTATTAATATGAAGTATCAACTACTCAAAGTGTTTTGTATAGGCTTTATAAAGGCTGTTTGTTCTTGTAATAGTCGAGCAAAGGTTACTTATTGACTTTCTCTTAAAAGGGTAGTTGATATTTAGCCGGAGCGAAGATCATCACGGGCTCTTTTATTATTTAAAGCACTTCTACAATACTTCTCTTATCACCCTTAAAAAATTTTTTCCCAAAAACTTTTCCACATCTTCATTGGAATAATTAAGCTTTAAAAGCTCATCTGCTATTTTATAAATATCTTCAACTCCGTTTATACCCTCCGGAAGAAAGTCAACACCGTCAAAATCCGCCCCTAAACCTATGTGGTCAAATCCTGTCAAATCCCCTATATATTCAATATGTTTAATGACATCCTTTAAACTTGCATCTTTATCACTTATAAATTCAGCACATAAATTTATTCCTATTACACCCCCGTTATTTTTTATGGCCATTATCTGTTCATCACTAAGGTTTCTGATATGCTGGCATATTTTTTTTGCATTTGAATGAGACGCGATAACAGGCTTTTGACTTAATTCCATTACATCCCAAAATCCTTTTTCAGATATGTGGGACAAATCAATAAGCATTCCTAAAGAATTCATCTCTTTTATAACCTCTTTTCCAAATGAAGTAAGTCCACCCCCTGTTTCTGATTCCAAAACCCCGTCTGCTATTTCATTTCTATAGTTCCAGGTAAGGCATAAGCTGCGCACCCCAAGTCTGTAGAAGATCCTTAGCATTCCAACATCTCCTTGAAGTGCTTCACCACCTTCAATTGAAAGTACTGCGGCAATTTTCTCTTCTTTAAAAGCTCTTTTAATTTCGCTGTAATTACAACATAATGTTATGTGGTCTTTATACCTTTCTACTTCTTTATAAAATACATCAATTATTTCTAACGCCCTTTTTAATGTATTTGGATAAAGGCATTTATCTGTAAAGGCTGCAAAAAACTGAACAAAATTTTTGTATTTTTTTAACCTCTGTATATCCACATGATGTTTATTTTCATAAAGGTTTGAGTTTGTTTCCATTATTTTAGTTATTGTATCGCAGTGGGAATCTACTATAACCATATAAACACATCCTTTAAATATACTTATATATCTTATTAATATACTAATGCGTATTCCGGATTATCCGGACGGCAGTTCCGGAAACATCCGGACATTAAACCGGATTATCCGGACACCTTGTCATTTAGTTTGTATAGTCTTTTTATCTATCTTCCGTTCCGCAGTATAGTCTATATCCTCAATGCATGCATTAATACTAAAAGATGCTTTATGTATATATCTTTTAATCCTGGAGTTTTTTCTTGACTCCCATTCTTTTTCAACCATAATACCGAACCTTTCCTCAAAAGACAACTCCCTTAAAGCCGGATCTGAATCACTCAGTAGTTGGGCCATAACTTTAAGTTTCATATCTCTTAGTTTTTCTATAGTTGGGTTAATTAGCATATATACCACCTCCTGAGTAAGCACTGCTTCCTCTTACATTTTCATGCCGAATAATTGTATCATTCTGCTTCTTTGTGGAATTCTTGACGACTTGCTTAAGGATAATATTGAAATATTTGAAGGAAAAAACATTTTTATCTATAGCCTCTTTGCTGGCAGTTTCTATTATTTCAACAGAACAACTTTTAGCAAGTCTCATAATTCCCATACAAGTTCGATAACACTGAACAGGATAATCACTGCTTTCAAGAATCTTTTTGATTAGTTCCCGGGTATAAGGACCGTTTTTTTCTGCCCATGACAGAAAACGCTCAGAACTCCATGCATAAACAGCTTTATGCTCTTCGGGCATATGTTCCTCTAATGTTTTATAGCGATTAGATTTATCATAGTTTCTGGTGTGTACCGCTATTCTTTCATTCCCTATATATACTTCTATAGTTTTTGATGATGCCCTAATCCAACATTTATGATTCGCATAGGAGTAATGAACACTGTAGAAAAATCCTTTGTACTCAACATGATAATTAAATGCAACTCTTGTTTCTACCCAGTCGCAATATTCGTATTTTGTTGCCGGCAATGGCTGCAGACAGGGTTTATCTATCTTTTTAAAAGCCGTCTTTCTGTTACCCTCCATTTTCTGAAATGGTCTGTTGATAAACTTCTCCAGTTCCTCTTCCATATCAGGCTCTGGAACGATTTTTCTATTATTTGTAGGTGGGTATAGCATTGACATTAACTGTTTATCACTAAGTTGGATTGGCCATGTTATATTTGCTTTTTCTGCTCTTTTAAGAATCTCTGACACTGTTGTTTTACCACAATTACAAGCTTGACCAATTTCTCTTAGAGATAGTCCTACTTCATGCTTAAGTCTTAAAATTTCTCTTGCTTTTAACATATCCAGCCTCCTCATCGATTGGCCCCCTTTAATCATTCTGATTAAAGAGTACCTATATTTTAGTAAATCGACAAGGTGTCCGGATGTACCGTTATGCTGTCCGGATAATTCCGAAACGACGTCCGGATGCTGCCGGAATCAGTGTCCGGATGTACCCGAAATATGCAACTTAACTTATATATCTTAAAAACATATTATCATATTTTTAAAATGAAATCTTTTTTTAGAGCAAAATCTTTTCATTGCACCTGTTATTTCTATGTGATATAATTTATTTGATTTATTTTTCTGTCTTTTCATTTTATGAAAAAGGAGTTGTCTGTTGTTGCTATTTAAAGGTAAAAAAATACCTCACTCAGATTATATCCCTATTATAATTATTGGATTATTACTCTATAAATTAATAAATAACCCTTCTATTGTTTTATCAGAAATGAAAGGTATTTTAAAATACATAACATCCCTCTTTGCTTATATAATCTGGGGATTTGCAATTGCGTACTTTTTAAATCCGCTAATGGTTTTATTGGAAAAAAAACTTAAAATCCGAAGAATTTTTAGCATTTCAATTATATATGTGGTTTTTATAGCCACATTAGGAATTTTAATAACATTTATCACCCCTGCTATAACCAGCAGTGTAAAACAACTTGCCAACGATATTCCGGATTACATAGAAACCACTGAAGCAAAAATAAATGAAACCATTGAAAAATTAAAAAGTTATGACAAATACGGTGTTGAAACTTATATAAAAAATAATTTAGAAAGATTTTCTTCTAAAATTAATAATTTTGTGAATGTGCCTGTAAATTTTTTACTTACGAGTACAATAAGCCTTACATCTTATATTTTGAAATTTTTAATAGGGCTGATTATTTCCATATATATTTTAGCTGATAAAGAAAAAATAATTAAGGGTGCCAAAAAATTAACATATGCATTGTTAAATAAGAAAACTGCCTTTAACCTCATTTCCGATTTAAAAAAATCAAATTATATTTTTTCAAAATACATGTTTGGAAAAGCTTTAGACTCACTTATCATAGGCATACTATGCCTTATACTGCTATCTGTTTTCAGGGTGAAATTTGCGCTTTTATTCAGCTTAATTGTCGGGGTAACCAATATGATTCCATATGTAGGACCTTTTGTAGGTGCCATTCCTGCAGTAGTTGTAACTTTGTTCATTAATCCTATTCAGGCCATATGGGTGGCAATAATAATATTTTTACTCCAGCAATTTGACGGGTGGTACTTAGGACCTAAAATCATCGGGGATCAAGTAGGCGTAAGCCCTCTCCTTATAATAACTGCCATAATTGTGGGAGGAGGAATGTTTGGGGCTTCTGGTATGTTTTTAGGAGTACCGGTGTTCACTGTAATTAAAGCATTTGTTGATGAATATGTAGAAAAGAAACTTAAAGCTAAAGGCTTCAGCTTTGACTGAACATGTCTTAATCTAAATGCTCAAAAGACCTCTTTCTGCAAAGCTTACATACTTTTCACCGCACACTATTATGTGGTCAACTACTTTTATTGAAATGGACTCTAATGCATTTTTTATCACTTTAGTAGCTTCAACATCCCCTCTTGAGGGGTTAAGGCTCCCACCCGGATGGTTGTGGGCAAGTATCACACTGTTGGCTTTATGTCTTAAAGCTGTCTCAACTATAATTCTCGGGTAAATTGGCGCTTCATTTATTGTCCCTTCATGGACTAATGCTGCATAGTTTACCCTGTTTTGTGCATCAAGGCAAATTACATAAAATACTTCATATGTTCTTCCTGCAAAAAGTGAAACGGCATAGTTACCTGCCTTTGAAGAGCTGTTTAGCTGAGGCTTGTCCCTCCACCTGTCATTAAGATACCTTCTTGAAAGCTGTGGAATCATTGAGATTAAAAAAGCCGAGTTTTCTCCTATACCATTTACCTCCATCAAATCCTTTATATCAGCTTCAAAAACCCCTGAAAGGGAACCAAATCTCTTTAAAAGCCTATGGGCTATTTCATTTGTATCCCTTCTTGGAATGGAAAAAAACAAAAGAAGTTCTAAAACCTGATGTGGCTCAAAACTATCTAATCCCTCTTCTAAAAACCTCTTTTTAAGCCTCTTCCTGTGTCCCGTATGCAAAACAAATCACCTCTTTTAAAAGGCATTTTTAATTAAATTTATTTCCTTTAAATGAATTTTGTCCTGATTTTTTTCTATATATATTTCAACAACATCAAACCTTATGGATTTGTCGTGCATATTATGTCTATTAATGTATATTTGTGCAAGTTTTTTGATGTTTTCCCGTTTCCTAAAATTTACTGATTCCCTTGGAAGTCCGTATTTTAAGGTACTTCTGGTCTTAACCTCAACAAAGCAGATACTGTCGTTTTCCCAGGAAATTATGTCAATTTCACCTAGTCTTTTGTATCTAAAGTTTTTTTCTATAATTTTATAGTTGTTTTTTTCAAGAAACTCTGCCGCTATCTCCTCTCCAATTGTGCCTATTTCCCTATTATTAATCATTTTCCCTCTCCGTATTTTTCGTCTAAGGATTTAATAAAAGCAAATATTCCTGCTACAACTTCATATAGCTCCGGCGGTATTTCATCACCAATGTTAAAAGTGTTTAAAGTTGTGGCAAGCTCTTCATCTTCATATATATGAACATTGTTTTCCTTTGCTTTTTCAATGATTTTCTCTGCTACCTCTCCCTTTCCTAGTGCTATTATTTCCGGTGCCTCATTTTTGTCAGGAGAGTATTTTAACGCTGCAACCTGCTTTATTTTTTTCTTTTTGTCCATTATTAAAAATCACCCTTTTTACACTCTTAAGTCAAAATTTTGTCTTCTTTCCCTATGTTCTTCTATATTATTTATATTTAATATATTAACTTTTTCTTCAATTAGGCGGTACTTTATATCAATTATCCTGTATCCTTTTTCTAAAAGGATATTATAAAGGCTCATGTAATTTTTTTTAATAAAATCAATTACGTCCCTACTCTCTGCCTTTATATTTATACTTACGTTTTTCTTTTTTATGTTTACCAATGAGTCCACCTGTCCTAAGTTTACGGTATCTAAGGATATAAATAAACTAATGTCATCTGTATTGATGTTTTTTTTGCCTGGCTTTTTCTTTAATATGTAGAGCTCCCCTGTATGGCTTTTATTAAAAACATTAAGGGGAATCTGGATGTACACAGCATTATTATTAAGTTCATTTAAAAATCTCAGATTACTTTGCAAATTTTCAATATTTCTAAAAATCTCACCTTTATTAGAAAAACCTGCCTGTTCTAAAGCCTGTTTAATCAGCTGGGTTTTCCGGTATATTTCTTTATAGGTGTTCTTGATGCTTATATCTTTATCATCAGAATCATTTATATTAATAAAAAATTTATTAAAAATTTTCTCTAAAATTTCTTTTTTGTCATTTTCTTTTAATGCTTCATTGCTGCTTTTAACTGTAAATTTTTTTATAAAATTTATCTTTTCAAAAGTACTTTTTATAAACTTTTCTATACTTTCTTTTTCAATATCCAAATAAGCTTTGTCTAAGCCGCTTTCTTTTAAAAGCTCTGTAAATTTTTCATGCTCCTCAAATCTAATATTGTCTCCTTTTAATTTTACGAATTCTACGAATTTTTCTTTTAAAATATTTTGAGTTTCAGGGGAAAAACCACTGCTTTTAAGTTCTTTGCCAAACTCTTCTAAAATTAAAGGGGAAGGTAAAGCATCTTTTTTTACCTCCCCATTTAAAAAACTTTTCAGCAATTCATTAGCTTTTTCATCTTCAATAGCCATAAGATTATTTAGAAGTTTATTTAACTCATCGCCTATTTTATATTTTTCTTCTAGAATTTGATTTAGACAAGATATGTTTTCTTCTAATGGAAGTATATTTTTAGAAAGAAGAAATACAGCCTTTTCTATTGATATATTTTTGTATGCTTTAATAGTATCCATTACTTTGTTGAAAAACTCTTTTTCTAAAGGCATTTCATTTTTTATAATTTCCCTTGCAATTTCCATGCTTTTTTTGTCAGGCTTTACGCCAATATCCATAAGCAAATTTTTTATTTCATTTTCTAATTGAACACTCTTTTCACCATCAGTCTTTATGGTTTCTAGAAAAATCTTATCACCTGAAATATCCTTTACTATAAGCTCTACCTGTTCACCTTTTTTTGCACTGACAGGACTCATAAGTGCAGCAGTTATTATATTCCCGTCAGGTAATTTAAGGGATATCTTATGTGCTGAAATTTCAACAACCTTTGCCCTTACAACATCTCCTTTATTAAGCCTTAAAAGCATATCCGGCTTAAAATGTACATTCAGCTGTTCTAAAGAAAACTCCGTTATTTTCAATGTTTATCCCTCACTAATTTACCCAGTAAATAAAGAAATTTACAAAATAATTTTTTTAGTAAAGCTTATTCTATGTATCGGACAAATACCATATTTCTTTATAGCATTAATATGTTCTTTTGTACCATACCCTTTATGATTTAAAAAACCGTACTGGGGATATTTTTTATCCATCTCCTCCATTAACCTGTCCCTAGTAACTTTTGCAATTATAGAAGCAGCAGCAATGGATATGCTGAGGGCATCACCCTTTACTATGGAGATTTGTTCCATTTCCTGTTCTTCTAATTTTTCAGCATCGACAAATAAAATATCCGGACGTACTTTTAGATTTTTCACAGCCAAAACCATAGCTTTTTTAGCTGCATTCAGTATATTTATTTTGTCAATTTCATTTTGATCCACCATTCCAATTCCAATATCCAAAGCTTCTTTTTTTATAACTTCAAAGAGCTCTTCCCTCTTTTTTTCACTGAGTTTTTTTGAATCATTAAGGCCTTTTATAAAAATATCCTTTGGAAGTATAACCGCCGCCCCCACAACTGGACCTGCCAAAGGCCCCCTTCCTGCCTCATCTATACCTGCTACAAGAGAAAGTCCTTTTTTATAAGCTTCCCTTTCATATTCACACATTTTTTCATATCTTAGCATTTCTAAGCGTTCTTTTTCCTTTTTCTTTTCATATTTTTCAATTAATTTTAAAACTTTATCCCCGCATTCATCTTTTAATAAATACAGCTTTTCTAACGCTTCATCTAAGCTTAAACCTCTTATTGACTCTTCAATTGCCTTTATTGTATATTTCATTTCACACCTCTTTAATATCTTCTGGTTTTTCTAAGGATATTTTTCCTATTTTTGCACTTCTAAATTCATCCAACACTATGGCTGATATTCTCATCATATCAATTTCCCCTCCGGATGCGATACATCCTCTATTTTTACCTGCTTCTTCCAAGATTTCAAAACCGGTTTTATTTTCAATTGAATCTAATTTATATCTTTTTATTATGTGCTCAGGATAACTTTCAGAAAGTATCTCAAATAAATTTGATGCTAGCTCAACAATGTCTAAAATTTCATCTTTTATTGCACCTGTTATGGCAAGATTTATCCCAACTCTCCTGTCTTCAAATTTAGGCCAGAGAATGCCCGGGGTATCTAATAGCTGGATTTCATTACTTACATTTATCCACTGCTTCCCCCTGGTTACACCGGGCTTGTCTCCGGTTGCAGCACTTCCCCTGCCTGCAATTTTGTTTATAAGGGATGACTTTCCCACATTGGGTATCCCTACAATCATGGCTTTTACCGGTCTGAATATTCTCCCCCGCTGCCTATCCCTTTCAATTCTCTCCTTTAAAAGGTCTCTCATTTTGTTTTTAAGCTGTTTTATACCTGTTCCGTCAATGGAATTTACAAAAATACTGGTATAACCCTTTGAGTTATACCATTTTTTCCAGCTTTCAGAAATTTCTTTATCAGCGAGATCGCATTTATTTAGAACTATTATTTTTGGCTTGTTTTTGGTTATATTATCGATTTCAGGATTTTTGCTGCTAACAGGTATCCTGGCATCTAAAATTTCAACAACCACATCCACCATTTTTAAATTCTCCGAAAGCAATCTTCTGGTTTTATTCATATGCCCCGGAAACCACTGTATATTCAATGTCTTCATCCTCCATAATTAGTCTTTTGTTTGAATTTACTCTAAATTATCATAAACTCCTCCAAACTCACTTATGGGATAGAGTCTGAACATCACTTTTCCCTTTATCCTTTCCAATTCTATAAATCCCAATTGCCTGCTGTCTTCACTATTTTCCCTGTTATCACCTAAGAGTAAAAATGTATCAGGCGGAACTATTTGCGGAAAGGGAACGCTCTTTTGGTTGGTAAAGCCTTTTGCATATGGCTCATTTAATAAAACACCGTTTATATATACATGTCCTCCCCTTATATCAACATGTTCCCCCGGCAGACCTATCACCCTTTTAACATAGTTCTCTTCATTTTTGGGCGGAAACAAAAGAGTCAAAAAGGGGAAATATTCGCTGTACGGCAAATAATCCCAATCCCCTTTTTTAAATTGCATTATTACTATATCGCCTCTTTTAGGTTCTGAATATATATATCCTAATTTATTTACAAATAGAATCTGGCTGTCAAAAAGAGAATCCTCCATGGACTGACCTCTTACAACTACCCATTCAAAAGCAAAGTTTCTTAAAATAAGTGCTATAATTATAGCCATAACTATAACAACACACCAATTGACAAATTCTTTTAAGTAGTTTGGCTTGGATAATCTCAGGTTAATTCCATATTTTTCTTCTAGTTTTTGTTTTTGAATTTTATCTAAATTTAAAGGATCCTTATTATACTCCATATCGCCTTAAGTCCTTACTGTAATTTAATTTAATTTATTATTTATATTTTTTATTTTTATTTTAATCTTTTATTCTTATTTTATTATTATATCACTCTTTTTTCATTATTAAAAGTGCCTTAAATTTTTCGATAGCGTCAATTTATTGTAGGAAAAAGAAAAGTAGATGGCATCCCATTTTTTATTTGTGCAACTATTTCAAATAACGGTCTCTTAGTAACGAAAGTGTTTTACATCATTTTGAGCCTTATTTTCTTTTATAATTCCTCTAACTTATTGTCTATTATACCATATAACTCTTTCTTTCTATAAAGAATTCATTTTACTCAATACTTGTGACAAATTAGTACGTTTTGTTATCTATGTTCCTTCACATTTTAACGCTACTTTTAAAAGAAAAAAGTATTTCTATTGTACCATTTTCCATTTTGTCAAGGCTAAAACAAGCGGGCAAAGCCCGGCCTTGACAAGTAGTAGGGCTCCGCGGGTCATGGTACTAAAGTTTTGCTTTTTTCTTTTCTTTTTCTTTTTTTATGTTTTTTCTTTTTTTTGTCTTTTTTCCAGATATGTATAATTCCTATTGGATAGGCTTACTTGTAAACTTTCCCGTAATTTTTGCTTTATTATTACCTCATCCCTATCCGCATATACCTATAATACGCCTTAATTCTTTATATAAACCAGTTTTACACCCCTTATGAATAACAGTTAAATTACTATTCCATACACTCTCATACCTGTTTGATGACTTCTTTAATTCCTTAATTAATTTTTCCTGAATTTCTTGCCTACTAGATGCTAACTTTTTTTGTTTTTGTGCCATAACTATGTCATATACCTTACCGCCATTCTTCTTGTATATTATTAGCTTTGACATCTTTTCTACACCTTTTCTCGACCAGCCTTTAGGTCTTGAACTTAAACGGGATGAAAATACATGACTCACATGACCTTCAGCACTACAACCCACTATTCCTCTGTTTGACCTTATTTCTATACCATCCCAATTATTTAAAATATATCGCTTTGCATTTTTTATAGCCTTTATTTTATTTTCATTATCGCCTGTCTTTTCAATTATCTTTTTAAAAACCTTTGTTAGCATTTTTTTATCAGATAAATTCAAAGCCTCCTGTAAATCTTGGCTTATTGCTTCATCATTTAAATGTGTGGTCGCAACTCTTACGTATTTTTGAAGATGGTATCTATCAAGTACAAATTTACTTTTTGAAAGACAGTTAACTCCTTGCCTTATCCATGACGCCCCATCTCCTGATATATACACCGTCTCTAAAAAATCAACGTCATATTGTTTATATATGTATTCCGATACTTCAAGCCACAAATCTTCTGAATTCTTATACACTCCCCCAAAATATCGAACATTCTTTAATACTTTTCTCTTCTTATTACTTTTTTCAAAGTCAATTCCCTCATGCACATATACAAGTTTTGGCATAATTGTATTTCTCTTGCCCTTCTCATTCTGTCTCAATATACTTTTTTGTTGTAATGCTACATGGTCCTCATCGGCCTCAACATACAATATTTTTACTTCTCTCTTTTTATCTACTTTTATTTCAGGCTCAACTATTTCAATATTATGTATTTTATTCATCACTGCTTGTTTGCTGATTTCATCAATATATGTCGCCTTTTCTCCTGCCTTTCTGTAGCTGCTGTCAGCTGCTTCATCTATTGCATTAATTACAACATCGGCACTTACTCTGTCATGTGGTTCTACACCTACAATCCTGTCGACTAGGTGTTGTCTATTACCATTTTCCTTATGCTTAAAATATGTCCTGTTATAACTTAGTGTTCCAAATGTCGTTAAAATAGCTGTTTTATCTTTTCTTATAATTTCCCAATACTGTTTCCTTATTTCACAGTTACGGAAATATTCATCCATATCTTCAAGCACTTCTTTAAGTATATCGCGTCCAAGTTTAAATAAATCTTCTTTTAGACCAAGAACAAGATCAGCTAAGTCTTTTCCTTCTTCAATAAAATTTTTTATCTTTTTTTCAATTCTTTTTACCCCAAATTCATTAAAATGTTGTATACTATTATACATAGAAGATGTCATCCTTTCTATTTATTATTTTTGCTTAATTAATATCTTAACAGGATGTCATCTTCTTTTCAATTATATATGGTATTTTATGTCTCATTCCCTACAATAACTTTACGCTAACAATTTTTCTTCCCGTTTATATACTTAAATTAGAAAGAATTCTTGAAAAATATGTTTACAATAAAATAAACCTATGGTATAATAGGTGACTGTGTGGAATACGGACGGTCCGCTGTTATAGAATACAAGAACGTCTAGGAAGGAAGGAGGATGACAATATGGATGTAATCAGAGCTATTGAGCAGGAACAGTTAAAAACTGACTTAACTAATTTTGATGTGGGGGATCACGTCAAAGTACATGTTAAAATCAAAGAGGGAAATAGAGAGAGAATACAGATTTTTGAAGGAACTGTAATTGCAAGAAGAGGTTCAGGAATAAAAGAAACATTTACAGTTAGAAGAGTTACTTACGGTGTAGGCGTAGAAAGAGTGTTTCCTGTACATTCTCCAAGAGTTGAACGTGTTGAAGTTGTAAGAAAAGGTAAAGTCAGAAGAGCAAAATTATTCTATCTGCGTAATAGAGTTGGTAAAGCTGCTAAAGTAAAAACAAAACTAGTTAGAAAAACTGAAGGGACTGAATAACAGTCCCTTTTTGTTTTATTCATAATTTTTTTTAAATGTTGTTTAACAGGGCATCAGGGGTTTTTCCTATTACTTTTACATAGACAAAATCAAGGCAATTAATATGGATTTTGTCTCATACATATAGACGCTTACATCTTCCGGAAAAAGTGATGTCAATAAGTTTGAGAAATAGCAATTAATTTTATTCTAGATTGAATTATCATCTGAAGTATATTACACATAATACCTATACCAGCCAAAAGCAGCAATACTGAAATTACACAAAAAACTCCCTGTATCAGGTTTTTTGAAAATAACAACTGCTCCAGTTGTTTTAAATGTTATATTTGAAGTTTTTACTGTAATTTAGTATAATTATAATAGATTTAGCAATTCAACATACCTTATTTTTCACCATTACGTGTTAGAAAGCTTCAGTTCATTTTAAATACTCCGCTTATAAAATTGAAATTAAAATTTTATTAATTATTTTTATTTTTGTATAGGGAGGAATTTATATGAAAAAATTTTGTGTGAAGTTTACTATTTTGGTAATGTTATTTACACTACTATTTAAAACCTTTTATGTGTCTGCCAAAGAAAATTTTGATTATTCCACTGCACTAAAGTATTCCATTTACTTTTATGATGCAAATAAGTGCGGTCCAAATGCCGGGGATGACAACTATTTTGACTGGAGAGGACCTTGCCACACCACCGATGGGAGCGAAATAGGAATAGACCTTACAGGAGGCTTCCACGATGCGGGGGACCACGTTAAATTTGGTCTGCCACAGGCATACTCTGCATCTATATTAGGATGGGCATTATATGAGTACAAAGATGTATTTGACTATACAGGAAACACTGATAAAATGCTTTCCACATTAAAATATTTCACCGATTACCTTCTAAAATGCTACCCCAAATCCGGAACTTTCTATCATCAGGTAGGTGATGGGGATTTAGACCATACATACTGGGGTGCTCCTGAGGAGCAAACAGGTCCCAGACCGGTTCCTTATGTTGTTGATAAAGCCAATCCGGGATCAGATGTTTTAGGACTTACATCTGCTGCTTTATCTAAGATGTATTTAAATTACAAAGACATTGATCCAAAATATGCAAATGAATGCTTAAGGGTGGCAAAGGAACTTTATGAAATGGGTAAGGAAAATCCCGGTAAGTATCAGTTAACTGCCTTTTATGCTTCCCACTCTTTTTGGGATGATTTGGCATGGGCTGCTACCTGGCTGTATGTTATAGAAAAAGACAGTTCATATCTTGCAGAAATAGACAACTATCTTTCCCACAATACTTTTTTAGGAGAATCCCCTTTTAAAAACAAATGGACAATGTGTTGGGATGATATGTACATGGCGGTATTTTGTAAGTTATCGGAATTGACAGGGGAACAAAAATACATAGATGCTATGGAGTATAATTTGGACTATTGGATGAACACAATTACAACAACTCCTGACGGCCTTAAATATTTAGACGTCTGGGGTGCATTAAGATATGCATCTGCTGAAGCTATGCTTGCCATGCTGTACTACGAACAGACAAAAGACCCTGCATTAAAAGAATTTGCTAAATCCCAGATAGATTATGCACTGGGAAATAATAAAAATAATATGTCATACCTTATAGGTTTTGGTTCAAACTATCCCAAACACCCACACCACAGGGCTGCAAACGGCTATACTTACGCAGGTGGAGAAAATGCAAATCCTGCAAAGCACCTTCTTGTAGGGGCATTGGTGGGCGGTCCTGATTCACAGGGGAATTTTGTTGACGATGTAAACCTCTTTCAACATACTGAAGTAGCAATTGACTACAATGCTGCTTTTGTCGGTGCTACAGCTGCTGTAATAAAACACTACGGTGACTTTATCCCACCCCAACCTACTTCCTCACCTAAGCCTACCCCTGACCCTGATTTAATCTGGCATGACATAGGGGATGTAAATCTTGACGGCATTATTAATACCTTGGATTTAGCTTTAATGCAAAGATATGTATTGGAGATTATAGATAAACTTCCTTATGAAGATGTTGAAAATCTTAAAATTCCTATAGCAGATGTCAACGGGGACGGGGTTATAAATTCTACTGACTATATGTTAATGCAAAGATATGTATTAGAGGTTATATCTGAATTCCCGGTAAAATACGATATTTACGGCAATAAACTAAATTAATTCTAGTTTTAACTAACTTCCGACCTAGTATATTACCGGGCATTCAAATAAAATAAATATGAAAGGTCTTGATTGTAAGTAAATAAATGCAATAATAAATTATATTAGTTTCGCTAAAACAAAAGGAGCTGTAGAAAAATTTCTAACCTTTTTCTATAGCTCCTTTTTTATATTTTCATTGAGTAAGTCTATAAGCCGGGTTCTGTATTCGATAGTCATCTATCTAGGCCTTACATTTCTGTAAAGCTCAAGCCACCTGCCTGAGACTGGCGGGCCACCATATGTCTCTTATACGGTGTTGCTCCAGATGGGGTTTACATAGCCGGCAAGTCGCCATGCCGCTGGTGAGCTCTTACCTCACCTTTCCACCCTTACCTTATTTGGAAGTAAGAAGTTAGAAGCTTCCCATCTCCAATAAGGCGGTATCTTTCTGTTGCACTTTCCTTGAAGTCGCCTTCACCGGGAGTTACCCGGCATCCTGCCCTGTGGAGCCCGGACTTTCCTCATGTACGGCCTTTCGGCACTTGTACACGCGACTATCTGACTTACTCAAAAATAATAAACCTCTTTTTTATCAGTACTCTTAATTGTATATTTTTTTAAAAACAATGTCAATAAGTTATAAATGGTTCTTCTTCCACACTATTGCTAAATACATCTAAATTTTTAAACTTATCACTTAATATATTAACCAATTTAGGAACAATAATTCTTTCTGTATTAAAATGGCCTGCATCAATAACACACATGCCCATTTCAGCTATTTCCACGGCGGTATGGTATTTAACATCCCCGGTTACTAAAATATCCGCCTTAGATAAAACATCCTTAATACAGCTTTCATCGAAACTACCGCAAAATACTGCAACTTTTTCTATTTTTTTGTCTGCACTTCCTATTACACGCACACTTTTTGCATTTAGCTTTTCTTTCACAGTGGCTATAAAATCATCTAAAGTAACCGGAGTTTTAAGAACTCCTACCTTTCCTAAACCGTACACCTTTCCCTCCATATTAAGGGGATATACATCATATGCCACTTCTTCATAAGGATGAGATTTAATCATCTCATCTATTACTGCATGAAGTTTTTCCTGAGGAACTACTGTTTCAAGTCTTATTTCATCTACAAATTCAAGTTTTCCTTTAGAGCCTATGTATGGATTTGTTCCTTCTAGCGGTCTGAATGTCCCTGTACCCTTTATCATAAATGAACAGTCACTGTAATTGCCTATCCATCCTGCCCCTGCCCTGCTCATTGCATCCCTTACATTATCTATGTTTTCCTCCGGTACAAAAACCACCACTTTATAAAGCTTTAGTGTCCTATGTCTTTTTAAATTCTCCAATTCACTAAGACCTAAAACTTCAGCAAGATGCTCATTAACACCCCCGTCAGCCACATCTAAATTTGTATGGGCACTGTACACGGCAATATCATTTCTTATCAGGTTATATATAATTCTGCCCTTTACATCATCGTAATTTATCCTTTTCAGCCCTTTAAATATAAGCGGATGGTGGGATACAATTAAATCTGTATTTTTTTCTACAGCCTCTTCTACAACCTTTGAAGTAACATCAAGACAAACCATTACACGCTTTATATCCTTTTCTTTCCTGCCTATAATAAGCCCTGAATTGTCATAGTCTTCTGCAAGGCTTTTTGGGGCAATGTTCTCTATATATTTTATAATTTCTGAAAGCTTTACGGACATTTAAAATCCAACTCCCTTCATATTGTTGTAATAGCTTTTCGGTACTTCTCTCTAAGATTAATATACTCTTTTCTCTTATTAGAATCTTTTTCCTTCATATTTTCCATTTGGCTTATAATTTTGTCAAGCTGGTTAATTTTATTTTGAATATGTATTTTTAGCAAAGGATCTTTATTTTCAAACAGCTTTTCCCCAATATAGTAGTATAAAATATCCTTACTTAGGATTTTCCCCGTCCATCTTGCAGCAATAACATCATATATCTTATTCTCTTCCCTCACCAGTTTTTCATCATAAACTTCAAAACCATTACTGCATAGCCACTCATGAAGTACTTCAACGGCAGTCATAGGCTGGAGTATTAACGCATTGGCTTTTTTTGCTTTATCTATGCCCCTTTCTAAAATATCTTTTATAATTACGCCTCCCATACCTGCAATTATTATTACATCCACTTCATGGTCTTCTATGGTGTCAAGCCCGTTTCCTACCCTGGTTTCAATATTTGCTGAAAGTCCGTATTCCTCTATATTTGCTTTTGCAATATTTATGGGGCCGGGTCTTATGTCAGATGCAATTGCCCTTTTACATTTTTTATTATTCACTAAATAAATTGGTATATATGCATGATCTGTTCCAATATCACTGACAATATTACACTCAGGCACCATGTGGCTAATTAATTTCAGGCGGCCTGGTAACTCCATTTCTAAATTTCCCCTTCCGTTTTTTATATATTTCTTATTTTATAATGGTTTTTTAATGTTTTTTGTATAATTTTTTTAGAATAACAGCGCAAATAATAGTATACACTAAAATAACTGCAAAAAACAAACAAGAAAAAGGGAGAATGTTTAATGATTCAAAATTTTAGGGTATTAAATATAAAAGACACTGAAAGTCCTGTAGAATCATTGATAATATGTAAAAACCCCATTGCAAACAGTTTCGGTACATTAAATTTTAATATACCTTCATCCATTGTATCAAAAGAACAAGAAAACAATGATATTTTTGATATGCTTCCGAAAAAAAAATAAGAAGTCTTTCTGATAAGACTTCTTATTTTCTGTGGTGGGCCTTCAGGGACTCGAACCCCGGACCTACCGGTTATGAGCCGGTTGCTCTAACCAACTGAGCTAAAAGCCCTTGTGGCTCCTCAAGTAGGACTCGAACCTACGACCCTGCGGTTAACAGCCGCATGCTCTACCGACTGAGCTATTGAGGAACGCCTTTTTGTTAACGCCTCACATGAGGCACAAGTATTATTATACATGGCTACTCATAACAGGTCAAGAATAGTTTTAAGTGCATTATTTAAATTTACCTTGCTATTTCATCATTTTTTATAAATATACTTCATTTTTCATGCCAATGCTAAATTTTAAAAAAATTTAATTTACATTTTCCGAATTTTTATTTTTATATTCTAAGAGCAATTCCCTAAGTTCTGATGCATGCTTTCCTTCTTGCTCTGCAAATCTTTTAAAAACCTCTTTTATTTTTTCATCTTCAATTCTCTTTGAATACATTTCATAATCCCTTACAAGCTCCATAGAATTCTCCCAGGCTCTTAACAATCTGTCGTATGTGGTATACTCCACTGCATTATTATTCATATGTTCATTATTATTCATATGATGTTCATTATTATTCATATATTCCATTTATCACCATCTCCTACCCTATATTGTACTATGTCCTTAGTTTTGCAATAGTTTTTTAAATTATTCATTCTAGAAATCGGAAGTTGTTTTTAGATTTCGAGCCATTTTTATGTAGTTCATCTAAAAGGATAAATTTATTCACAAATAATAGTATTTTTTGTCCAACATGCTATAAAATTTTACGAATGGTGTTTAAGCATGTTGAACACAAGTTTAAATTTTTACCCTAAAATATATTGATTTTTATTGCTATATGTTTTATTATACAACTAGTATATTTATTATACTCCCCTAGATCCCGTAGTTTAGCCTATATTGCTAAATGTACGGGATGCTTTTTATCCATTATGAACAGTATTTAGACAAACAGACAAATAGTTGGTTTTATAATTAAACCTTCTGTTTGTCTGTTTGTCTATTTATATGTTTGTCTATAAAAGACTCTTCAATAAATTAAGTAGACAAAAAACCCGATATAAACCGAGTTTTAATCTAAATAATCTTTTAATTTTTTACTTCTGCTTGGATGCCTTAATTTTCTCAATGCCTTAGCTTCTATTTGTCGTATACGCTCCCTGGTTACATTAAATTCTTTACCAACTTCTTCAAGAGTTCTCGCCCTTCCATCGTCAAGACCAAACCTTAACCTTAAAACTTTTTCCTCCCTTGGTGTCAATGTATCTAAAACATCTATAAGCTGTTCTTTTAAAAGTGTAAATGCTGCTGCATCTGCTGGTGCAGGAACATCATCATCAGGGATGAAATCCCCTAAGTGGCTGTCTTCTTCTTCTCCTATAGGAGTTTCTAAAGATACAGGCTCCTGGGAAATCTTCATAATATCCCGGACTTTCTCCACAGGCATATTCATTTCCCTTGCAATTTCCTCCGGCTGAGGTTCTTTCCCCAGCTCCTGCAGAAGCTGCCTTGATACCCTTATAAGCTTATTTATTGTCTCAACCATATGAACAGGTATCCTTATGGTCCTTGCCTGGTCTGCAATAGCCCTTGTAATTGCCTGTCTTATCCACCATGTTGCATATGTGCTGAATTTATATCCCTTCCTGTAATCAAATTTTTCAACAGCTTTTATAAGTCCTAAATTCCCCTCCTGTATCAAATCTAAAAACAGCATACCTCTTCCTACATATCTCTTAGCTATACTTACAACAAGCCTTAAATTTGCCTCTGCAAGCTTCCTTTTGGCCTCTTCATCCCCTTGTTCCATCCTTTTGGCCAGCTCAATTTCTTCTTCAGCACTTAGAAGAGGCACTTTTCCTATCTCCTTCAAATACATCCTGACAGGGTCATCTATACTCACACCCTCCGGCACACTAAGGTCAAGTTCCTCTTCTGTCAATTGAATGTCTTCAAGTTCCTCTTCAATATCACCTACCACATCTATACCCAAATTTTCCAATGTCTCATAAATCTTTTCTATTTGCTCAGACCCCAACTCTGTTTCCTCAAAAGCATCCATTATTTCTTTGTAAGTCAACATTCCTTTTTGTTTGCCTTTTTCAATCAAATCATATAAAATTGCTTTTTTAACATCATTATTGGGTTTCACTTACTGCCCCTCCGTTCATTAAAATGTACCTCTATATACTCTTCTTTTTGTATAATATTTGTTGTAGTTCCAGCTTCATATTTCTAACTTCTTCAGCTGTCTTATCTTTTGAATTAGAAATTACATTCAAGATTTCTCTTTCTCTTTTTGTTAGTTTGAATAATTCCATTTTTTTAATTATATCCAATATTGCCTTTTTATTATCCTCAAAATTGCATTCCTCCTGTAATAACCTTGTAAATATATTTGAATTTTTATTATCAGCTAAATTTATAAGTTCTGCAGGTACCAGTCCTTTATTGCTATTAAGCCTTTCAAAAACTGCTTTTGCTATCCTTCTGTTGTCTTCATCTTCAAAGCTTTCCGGTGAAATTTTATCTTTAACCAAATTAAACAGCGAGTTGTCAATACTAATAAGGGATAGCAAAATCCTTTCATTTTTTATAGCCCTTTGATATTCATCTTTGCCTTTGTCTTTTTCAAACCTGCTTTTAGTATTAATATTAGTGACAACTGCTCTAAAACCCTTTTTAGGTTTTATTCTTTTTAAAACTTCTGCATATATTGATTCCTGGCTAATCTCATATTCCTTTGCTATTTTTTTAATGTACATTTCCCTTTCTATGTCATTGTCCAGTTTAGAAAGGACATCTGCAGTTTTGTTTAAAAAAATAATTTTCCCTTCTGTATTATTTGTATCAATTTCACTTTTTAAAGCTTTTATTTTATATTCAACCAATGAAAGCGATTTATTTATCAAACTATTAAAGGCATCTGCCCCATATTTTTTAACAAACTCATCAGGGTCTTCCCCTTCTGGCATTTCTAATACCTTTACATTGCACCCGATGCTGTCTAATATATCAAGTCCTCTTATGGTTGCTGCCTTTCCTGCTGTATCAGCATCAAATGAAATAATAATTTCTTCAGTGTATTTTTTTAGCAGCCTTCCCTGACTTTCAGTCAGAGCAGTTCCTAAGGATGCAACAGTATTTATTATACCAAACTGAAAAAGAGATATTACATCCATATAGCCTTCAACTACTATTATTCTCTTGTGGGATGAATTTTTGGCAAAATTAAGGCCATATAAATGCTTTCTCTTGTTATAAACCATTGTTTCCGGAGAATTCATATACTTAGGCTCTGAGTTATCCAAAACCCTTCCACCAAACCCTAATACATTTCCTCTCAAATCGAAAATAGGAAATATAATTCTCCCCCTAAACCTGTCATAATAACCACCACTTTTATTCTTTAAAACCAGTCCGCTTTCTAAAAGAATATCATCATCATAGCCTTTGGCTTTTAAATGCTTATATAATGCATCCCAATCTTTTAGAGAATACCCTATTCCGAATTTCCTTACCGTCCTTCTCTTTATTCCCCTTGATGCTAAGTATTCTCTTGCAAAACTGTTTTTTTCATCTTCTATTTGTTCATAAAAAAATCTTGCTGCTTCCACATTGATTTTTAAAATTTGTTTTTTCTTTCTTGCTATTTCTTTATACTTCTCATCTTCACCTTCCGGCAGCAGTATTCCTGCTTTATCTGCCAAAAACTTTACCGCTTCAATATAATCAAGATTTTCAACTCCCATTACAAACTGAATAACACTCCCCCCATTGCCGCAACCAAAACAATAGTACAATTGTTTTACAGGGTCAACGTGAAATGACGGGGTTTTTTCACTGTGAAAAGGACAAAGACCAAAGAATCCCTTTCCTTTTCTTTTCAGTTGTATATACTCACCAACAACACTTATAATGTCATTGCTGATTCTTATTTCTTCAATCAATTCATCCGGATAAAATCTCTGCATTTTTTAATTCCTAAAAACACAACTCCTTTTATCAATTTTTTATTGATATTTTTAGCAACAATAAGTATTTGTTCGACATAATTTTTAATAATCCTTCTTTTATTCGTCAAAATTATTTAATTTATTTCATTACTAATTTAATTTATTTTATCTCCTCATGGAATTTATAACTCAAGTATAATTCTACATAAAAATCAAATTTCCTTCTAAAATAAAACAAATAATTTTATAAACCCATTTCACCTGTGTTTTTTAAGTACAAAATCACAAAAATATTCTTTCACATTTCTTGCCAGTTTATACATTTAGAAAATCCACTTTATTTTTATTTGAATCGCCTATTAATTAATGCCATGACTCCGGTATAAAAATTTCATGGAATTTTTTCACTGCATATCTGTCTGTCATTCCCGCTATATAGTCGCACACCACCCTGTCAATAGAAGAGGTTTCAAGTTTTTTTGCAATTTCTTTTGGTAAATATTCAGGCTTATTCTTTAAATAGTTATAAAGCTCCTTTATTATATTTTTCGCTTTATCTTCTTCTTTTTTGGCCTTTGAACCTATATAAACATTTTTAAACATAAATTTTCTCATTTCATTTGTTGCTTCTTGAAATTCCTTATCCATTTTTATAATGTTGGAATTTTTACTCTCTCTAATAATATTTGTAATCATATTGTTTATTCTTTGGCTGGATGTTTCTCCCAAAACCTTCACACACTCTTTAGGAAGGCATTCCTCACTAATTACTCCTCCCCTAATTGCATCATCAATGTCGTGATTAATATAGGCAATCCTGTCAGCAAATCTTATTATCTGCCCCTCTAAAGTTTGTGGTAAGGTGTCCCCGGTGTGATTTTTTATACCGTCCCTCACTTCCCAGGTAAGATTTAAACCGTTCTTTCTTTCTAAAACATCCACCACCCTGAGGCTCTGCTCATTGTGCTTAAAACCAAAGGGGCAAATATCATTTAAAACCGTTTCACCTGCATGCCCAAAGGGCGTATGTCCTAAATCATGACCTAATGCAATTGCTTCTGTAAGGTCTTCATTTAATCTAAGGCTTCTTGCTATAGTTCTTGCAATTTGTGAAACTTCCAATGTGTGGGTAAGTCTTGTCCTGTAATGGTCACCCTCAGGGGAAATAAAAACCTGTGTTTTATGTTTTAGCCTTCTAAATGCTTTTGAGTATATGATCCTGTCCTTATCCCTTTGAAAACAAGTCCTTACTTCACACTGGGGCTCCGGAAATTTTCTCCCTTTAGATTTAGAGCTAAGGGAAGCATAAGGTGAAAGTATTTTTTCTTCAATTAGCTCATATTCCTGCCGAATTGACATATCTGTCACCCCTTAAAAATAAGCTTTAAAGTAAATGCTTTATCTTCACATGTTTTTCAACCGTCAAATCTAAATATTTATCATCAACTTTTATTATTGGTTTTGATACATGTCTAGGATTAATGTGTACAATTTCACCTATCTTACCATTATCTAGCATAACTAAATCCCCTATATAGTAGGAAGCTATATTATTTAAAAAAGTAAAAACAACTTCTACACTCAACTGGCTTAAAGTCTTTTCTTCCATCAGTTCAAATACTTCAAAAGGACTTTCCCGTTCTTTATAAACCCTTTCAGAGGTCATGGCATCATAAATATCTGCAACGGCAATAATTTTTGCAAAATCGTGAATGCGGTCAGATTTTGCTCCTATAGGATAACCGCTTCCATCTTCTCTTTCATGGTGCATTAGTACGGCAAGGCAAATATCCATACTGACATTTCTTTTTTCTTCAAGCATCCTATAGCCATATGTTGAGTGTTTTTTCATTTCCTCATACTCTGCTTCAGTCAATTTTCCCGGCTTATTAAGTATTTCAGGAGGTACCTTTGTTTTTCCTATATCGTGGAGCAGGGCTGCCTGGACAAGCATTTGAAGTTTTTTACCTTCATAGCCTGACCACTTGCCTATAAGCATTGACAGCATCGCCACATTCATACTATGTGTATATATATATTCATCTGAACTTTTTATTTGATTTAAACACCTAATTAAATCCATTTTTTCATCTGACATGTCAATAACAGAATCAACAACTTTCTCTACCTTTTCCATATTTACATCTTTATCAATTATAATTTCCGATATAATGTTTTTTACTTCATAAATACCTTGGTTATAGTTTCTTTGGAAAACTTCTTTTACTTTTGTCACAGGTTTATTAGTTTCTTCAAAGACTTTAATTTTTGAAATGTTCTGGTTTTGAAGTTTTTTAATTAAATGTTCATCTAATACTGTATTTTCCATAATAATTACAGAGCCAAAATCGTTTAATACCGTTTCGGCTATTCTCATATTTGGCACTAAATCGCATATACTGACTTCTTTTTTTAACATATCATCACCTGTTTTTTTATTTTACTATATTTAAAATATCGGGTCATGTCATTACATAAAATTAGTGATTTAAACTAGTGATTTATAAGTGCCGATTTACTTTTTGCAGTTAATTAATTAATTAAATTATATCATATTTTAAAGAAAAATGTATTTTTTTAGATTAACATTGTTTACATAATTTTAACTAATGGGCTAACAAACCTTTTCAAATCTAAGTTTTTACATTGATGCATTAAATGTTTTATGTTAACATATATACAAGTAATTCTTAATATTAAATTTTCATCTAAACTCTTTATAAACCATTAAAAAACTAAACTATTAAAAAACAACTTATGAAAGGAAATTGCAAAAATGTATACAAAGAAAGATATAAAAAAAATTGTACAAGAATTTGATAAAATCAATAAATATTCTAAAGCAATTATAAAATACGGGACTCAAATATCCTTAGGCTTACTCTTAATAGGTACCATTATATTAGTTTCTAACAACAGATTAATTCCATACGACAGCTATCTGAGGCTTATAGGGATAGAAATATCCAAAGCTAGTTTTGCTATTCTTGCACAGGCAGTAATTGGAGGACTAGTGTTAGATTATGTAAATAGAAGAAGATAGAAACTTTAAATCCTATCTTCTTTCTCCATGTTTTTCCTTTCCCTTTATTTCAACAATGTTATTATCATCATCTAAGAAAATAATCTTAGGAGTATAGGCTTTTGCTTTGTCCTTTTCAACAAGCCCATAAGATATTATAATTATTACATCCCCAGGCTGGACAAGCCTTGCAGCAGCCCCATTTAAGCATATCATTTTACTGCCTCTTTCTCCGGGTATCACATAGGTCTCAAACCTTTGCCCATTGTTGTTATTTACCACCTGGACTTTTTCATTTTCAATTATATCGGCAGCATCCATCAAATCTTCATCTATTGTTATACTTCCTACATAATTAAGGTCTGCTCCGGTTACAACTGCTCTGTGAATTTTTGATTTTAAAATATTAATAAACAATTGCTACACCTCCCCCGAAGTCAGCAAGACAGGGTGATATTATCTATGAGTCTTGTCTGACCGAATTTTACAGCCAAAGCTATCAAAATTTCTCCTTCCAGTATGTCTGCATTTTCAAGTGTAGAAGCTTTTACCACTTCTATATAGTCAATTTCAGCGTTGGTCTTGGACTCTATTTTATTTTTAATATGCCCAACTATCTTTTTCCCGTCTCTTTCTCCCATTTCCACCATTTCTTTAGCCTCTAATAAAGATTCATACAAAATGGCGGCAGACTTTCTCTCTTCATCACTTAAATATGCATTCCTTGAGCTCATAGCAAGCCCGTCTTCCTCCCGGACAATGGGACAGACGATAACTTCCACATTCATATTAAGATCCTCAACCATTTTCTTTATAACCAGAGCCTGCTGTGCATCCTTTTGTCCAAAATAAGCTCTGTCAGGTTCAACTATATTAAAAAGCTTGTTAACAATTGTAGTAACCCCTCTAAAATGACCCGGTCTGGATTTCCCACAAAGGGAATCTGTTATCTTTTCAACATTTACATATGTCATATATCCTTGAGGATACATTTCTTCTTTTGCAGGAATGAATACTACATCAACACCGACAGACTCAGCTTTTTTAAGATCCCCCTCTATATCCCTGGGATACCTGTCAAAGTCCTCATTAGGACCAAACTGAGTTGGATTTACAAATATACTGATAACGGTAAAGTCGTTATGACGTATTGATGTCTCTATTAAAGATAAATGACCTTTGTGAAGGTATCCCATAGTTGGAACAAAGCCTATTGTCTTTCCTTCTCTTTTTTGCGCCCTTATAATGGTCTTTAAATCTGCAATTTTTTCTACAATTCTCATAAAACAATTTCCCCTTTAATCATTTTCTAGTCTTTCTATAACCTCATCATCAACGGTAAAAGAATTTTCTATAGTAGGAAAAATACCCTTGTCAACCTCATCAATATACTTAGTTACAACCTCTCTGTAAACGCTTCCTAAATTAAAATATTTCTTTGCATGTCTAGGATTAAAGTCCTCATCTAATCCTAAAGCATCTTGTATTACCAGCACCTGTCCGTCGCAATCCGGTCCTGAACCTATGCCTATTACAGGAATATCAAGTTTTTTTGCAATAAAGCCTGCAAGTTTATACGGAACACATTCTAAAACTATTGAAAACACACCTGCCTCCTGAAGAATAAGGGCATCCTGGTATATTTTTTTTGCCACTTCAAATGTTTTTCCCTGGGATTTATGCCCCCCAAATATATTAATTGACTGGGGGGTATACCCTAAATGCCCCATAACAGGTATACCTGCATTTATAATGGCTTTTACATTCTCTACAATTTCCCTTCCGCCTTCAAGTTTTACAGCTTTACAGCCGCCTTCTTGTACTAATCTCCCCGCATTTCTTACACTGTCATATATACCTGTATGGTAAGATAAAAAAGGTAAATCCCCCACCAAAAAAGCTCTTTTAATACCTCTTGCCACAGCCTTTATATGGTGTATCATGTCTTCCATTGTAACTTTAATTGTATCTTCATACCCTAAAACCACCGTTCCAACTGAATCCCCTACAAGGACTGCATGAACTCCTGATTCATCTAAAATTTTAGCGGTAGGGTAATCGTAAGCTGTAAGCATACTTATTTTTTTCCCTTTTTCTTTAAACTCCCTAAAGCTCGTTACTGTAAATTTTTTGTTCATACAACGCACCTTCTTTTAAATAATTTAGAAACACCTTTTTCTTATCTTTTACACTCTGTTAATCCCATTAATTTAAAAAAAGTCAACCCAACAGGAATTGACTGTATATGTTAACATAAAATGCTCAATTTTTATGTCTCTTCCTGTCTTTGTCCTAAATTAGGTTCAAAGCAGTTATAAAAGTATATTAGAATTTTAGTATTCCCATTAGTGTGGTTCAATATGATACCACCTAAGCATTAGTTAAATATTAGCACAATCAAAATTAAAAATCAATAGATAGTAAATAAAAAAACAAGCCTGTCCCTTTTGACAAGCTTGTCTTTTATATGCAATTTGTATTTAAACTTTTTTAAGCTTTTTGTGAAATGTGTTTTTTCTGCTGGGAGCTTTTCCAGCCTGCCCATAGAGGGCTTGCTATGAAAATGGAAGAATAAGTTCCAGCTATAACCCCTACTACAATAGGGAATGAAAATTCTTTTAGTGAAGTTATACCGCTAATAGATGCAAATATATAAACAGTTATAACAGACATCAATGTGGTTATTGAAGTGCTAATTATCCTTGACAGGGACTGGTTTATACTCTTATTTACAAGTTCATCTATGGTATCTTTTCTGGATAACCTGCTATTTTCCCTTATTCTGTCATATAATACTATGGTGTCATTTATTGAATAACCTAATATAGTTAATACAGCTGCAATAAATGTTTCATTTAAAGGTATTCCAAAAATAACATATACTGAAAGCATTATGGTAATATCGTGAATAAGTGCCAATACAGCTGTCAGCCCTGCAAGGAGACCTGACATTATGTTAAACCTTATCCAGATATAAACAAGCATTAATATTGAAGCTATTATTACAGCTAAAAGACCTTTGCTTCTTAAATCTTTACTAATTGAAGCATTAACACCTTCAGCATCTATTTGTGCATCTTCTTTAATGTTAAATTCTTCCCTTAGTGCTGAAACAATCTGCCCTTGTTCTGCATCACTCAGCATTTCATCACCTGTTGCAACACCTACAACTAAATAGTCCATTCTTTTGCCACCCTCAGCTGATCCTGCCATACTATGTGTATGTCTTACCGTTACTCTCTTATCAACAATATCCGTTATAATTTCTTCTGCCTTCACAAGGTCAGCATTGGGATTATTTGTATCAAAATCAGAATCATTTAATTCAATTTGCATTAAAGTTCCGCCTTGAAACTGGATGTCCAATACAAACCCGCCATTAACGAAAAAGAACACTATTCCTATTAAAATTATCACTAAAGGTATTGCAATAAATATTTTTCTTTTACTATAAAAATCAAACATTTGATGTCCCTCCTTTAACTCCGTATAACCAGTGGGATTTTTTCGGTCCTAAACTTGCAGCTGTGCGGAGTAAAATTTTTGTTATAAATACCGCTGTAATAAAGTTTAATACAACTCCCACACCTAGTGTAAATGCAAATGATTTAACAGAACCTGTCCCAAGTACATATAAAACTACCGCTGCAATTAATGTGGTGATGTTTCCGTCTATTACAGCTGTAATTGCCCTTTTAAATCCAATATCAATGGCACCTTGTATGGTTTTTCCGGTTTTCAACTCTTCTTTTATTCTCTCAAAAATTATTACATTAGCATCAACACTCATACCCATGGTAAGTATAATACCCCCGATACCTGAAATAGTCAGAGGTATATTGGAAATTGCAACAACCAATAGTAAAAGAACAATCTGACCTAAAAGAGCTATACTAGATGACACTCCTGGAATTCTATATACTAAAATCATAAATAGCCATATAAGAATTAATGCTATTAATCCTGCTTTTACACTTACATCCAATGCACCGGCACCCAGCTCCGGAGTTATAAGCCTTACTTCACCGGATTCTAAGCTAAATGGAAGTGCACCTGCTGAAATAAGTCCTGCCAGCCTGCTGGCTTCTTTTACAGTATCTTCCCTAAAACCCCCCAGCGTTATCCTTGGCTCACTTCCTGCAGGAATGGCAGACTGAACCACGGGTGCTGAAATAAACTGGTCATCTAAGAATATGGCTATAGGCTGACCTATAAGTCTTTCTGTTGCTTCTTGGAATTTTTTCCCAGCCTCGCCGGTTAATTTTAATGCAACATCCATTCTGCCGTCTTGTCCTAATGCAGATCTTGCCTCTACCACATCGTCTCCCTGGATAATAATTTTTCCGGTAGGAAGGTATTCTCCTGTTTCCTCATTAATTAAACTAGGGTCTACTTCCTGAAATGTCAATAAAGCAGTATCTCCAAGTTCTGCTAAAGCCTCATAGGGATCAAAAGTTGTTTCTCCCCTTCTCCAAGGAATTTCAACTATAACCCTTCCTGAACTCTTCTCAGGAATAACTGATCTATCCAAAATCTGTTTGTTATCCAGCCTAAGTTCAATAATTCTGACTATGGTGTCCATCTGGTCAGCTGTAGGAGTAACCCCTTCAGGTGGAACCAGTGTGGTACGCACACCACCCCTGATATCGATACCAAATCTTATGCTGTCTTTAACTTTTTTTATTTCAAAGTCAATACCAGGAATGCTAATTCCCATAATTGCCGTATACGTTAAAAGACCTATTATTAAAACAATTAAGGCGCTTTTAACTCTATCGCCTGCTTTCATCTGTAAAATTCCCCCTTTTTAAAATTGTTCATATGAAGTTATTATATAACTATATTAATATACAAGTCAATATATATAATAAGTTATATATGTGGCAATTTAATTCTTTATAGTAAATTGGTACCATTTATTACAAGTTTAAATTCCAAACCTAAAAAATTTGCCGCCCTCCTGTTCATTGTCATCCTATCTAAGAAAATCTCAAAATAGTCCATTACAGGACATATTTTTGTATCAATCTCAAGTTCCAATATTGCATGCATTTTATAGGCATCAACATAAATTTCTGAGTGCTCTACCGCATAATTTACCCTGTCATGAATATCAAATGTTGTGATATCTTTATTTCTCACCCTTGTGCGGTGAACATCGGACTTATCTGCTAAAATTAAAGCTGCCGATATAGGACTTACAGCTGTACCGGTGTTTTCGTCATGGTTGCCTATAGCAAGCATAATTTCCCCCGCCTCATAACAGCTCATACCCATTTTGGTTAATATATTATAGGCAAGTATAGCACCAGATTGGGCATGATCTATCCTGTTTACTGCATTTCCAATATCATGAAGATACCCTGCAATTTTTGCAAGTTCAACGTTTCTCTCTTCGTAATTTAAAGTTTTTAATATCTCCCCTGCTGCAGTAGCAACAATTTCAACATGCCTGTAAGAATGCTCTGTATATCCCAATCTTTCCAGCTGCTTGTCCGCAATTTCAAGAAAAGTTACTACCTCTTCACATTTTTTTACATCTTCTAATGTTACAAGCCCCATAATACCTCCTTTATTGTCCCGTCATTTCCTGTGCTTTTATCCAAAGGGCACATTCAACCCTCTTTTTCTCAAGCTCACAGCCCACTTTGTAAGGAACATTTATGTCCTCATTGAAATTATATGCATTAGCAGCACACCCGCCACTGCAGTAAAACTTTGCCCAACATTTTTTACACTCATCTTTTGTATATATGTTGGAATTTCTAAAATAATTCTGAATATTATTATTGACAACTTTCCCTTCTTTTACATTGCCCATTTTAAATTTATCATTTCCAACAAATTGATGGCATGGATATATATCTCCTGTGGGAGTTATTGCCAAATACTCATGACCTGCCCCGCAGCCTGTAATTCTTTTTATGACACAAGGTCCCTGGGATAAATCTATCATAAAGTGAAAAAAGTTAAACCATCTGCCGTCTCTTCTTCTTTTTACATACTCTAGGGCTAATTTTTCATATTCGGAAAAAAGTTTAGGCAAATGTTCCTCTTTTAGTTCAAAACCTGTTCCGTCTTTCGATACAACAGGCTCTACGGAGATTTGCTCAAACCCCTCATCTGCCAGGTGCAGAACATCCTCTGAAAAGTCAAGGTTTTCACTTGTAAAAGTCCCTCTTACATAGTAATTGTCCTGCCCGCGCATATTAGCAATTTTTTTGTAATTTGGCAATATATCATCATAACAGCCTGTACCGTCTATCCTTACACGCATTTTATCATTAACTTCTTTTCTCCCGTCAATGCTTAAAACAATATTGTGCATGTTTTCATTTATATACCGGATATTTTCTTCATTAAGAGTAAGTCCGTTAGTTGTAATGGTAAACCTGAAGTTTTTGTTGTATTCCTTCTCCTTCTGCCTTCCATATGCCACAATTTCTTTTACAACATCAAAATTAATCATGGGTTCGCCGCCAAAAAAATCAACTTCAAGGTTTTTACGCCCTTTTGAATTTTTCAGTAAAAAATCAATAGCAGAAAACCCCACTTCTTTATTCATCATGGTGCGGTCACCGCCAAAATTCCCGGTGGAAGCAAAGCAGTATTTGCACCTTAAATTACAGTCATGACTTATGTGAAGGCACAGGGCTTTTACCACAGGTTCAGTTTCGAAGGAAGGTACATAGTTTTGGTATGGGTCTTTTGAATAGAGAAGTCCTTTGGATTTTAGCTCATAAATTTCATTTAAAGCTTCTTCTATATCCTTCTTATCATATTTGTCTGACAGCTTTTTTATAATATCTTCATTTGAATATTCATTATAGTAGTCCAATATATCAAATGAAATATCGTCAAAAACAAATAAAGAACCGCTGTTAACATCAACAACCATGTTGCTGCCATGCATTTTATATTTGTGAATCATATCCTTTTATCCCCTCTTAAAAACATAACTTCTAAATATAGCTAATTACAATTATTGAACCCACAATATTAAAAAAAGAATTTGTGGGTTCAATACAATATGTAATATGCTTAAAATGTTATTTTTCTCAAAATTCTTCATTTCAAAACTTTTGAGAAATTACAATTGAGAAATTATAATTATCTCTTTTCACATTTTTGATTTGCTACTGTGCATGAAGTTTTGCAAGCAGACTGACAAGATGTCTGGCACTCGCCGCATCCACCGTCTTTCATGCTCTCTCTTAGTTTGCCGTTGTTTATAATTTTAATATGTTTCATGTTATACCTCCTATGCTTTAATTAACAGTATTTGTTCTAATTACGGCAATTTAAAAGCCTAATATTAGCTTCTTGCCTGTAAAACCTACAAATAGCATTATAGCATAATTTTTGACCATTGAAAAGAATTTAAGGATAAATTTAACCCCTAATTTTTTTTAACAACTCACAAAAATACTCAGGCAGTGGTGCTTCAAACTCCATATATTTATTTTTTAAAGGGTGTACAAATCCCAATACCTTTGCATGAAGTGCCTGACCTTCAATACGGTATTTTTCTTTCTTTCTCCCATAAACTTCATCCCCTATAACGGGATGCCCGATATGGGACATGTGTACACGTATCTGATGAGTTCTTCCTGTTTCTAATGTAACCTTCACATAGGTTGCATTATCAAATCTTTCTATAACTTTAAAATGAGTAACAGCTCTCTTGCCGTTTTTTGTGTTTACAGCCATCTTTTTCCTGTAGACAGGATGCCGCCCTATGGGAGCATCAATTTTCCCGAAGTCTTCCCTCAAAACCCCATGGACTACAGTCTCATAAACCCTCTTTATATCGTGATTTTTAAACCTTTCAGTAAGTATTTCATGGGAAGTGTTGTTTTTTGCCACCAAAAGAATCCCGGAAGTGTCTTTGTCGATTCTGTGCACTATCCCTAAACGCATTATCCCGTTTATATCAGATAAATTTTCCCCACAGTAAGCCATCAGCGCATTTACCAGAGTACCTGAGTAATTCCCTGCTGCAGGATGCACAACCATTCCCTTTGGTTTATTAACAACAAGTATATCTTCATCCTCATATAGAATTTGAATTTCTATATCCTCTGCCACAATCTCAGGCTCTTTTTCTTTTGGTATTTTTACTGTTACCTGATCCCCTTCTGCTATTTTATAATTTGCCTTTACAGCATTTCCATTCACCAAAACATTTTTGTCTTTTAAGAGTTTTTGAATATATGACCTTGACAGATCACCAATTTTTTCAGATAACCATACATCAATCCTTATTCCATTTTCTTCTGAATAAAAAACTTTTTCTTCCATACTATCCCGTTCCAAATCCCGCCCTAAAATTATTAGCTGCCGGCTTCATCTTCATTACCAACTTCATTTTCTTTGTAAATAAATAATATATAAACTGCCAGAATAAAAGTCCCAACGGTAATAAAAGAATCCGCCACATTAAATGCAGGGAAACTATACGAAAAAATATAAAAATTTAAAAAGTCCACTACACCCTCCGGTCTTAGCACCCTGTCAATAAGGTTTCCAATTGCCCCTCCAAGAATCATTGAAAGGACAAATCTCAGTATTTTATTGTCATTTTTATACATGTAAAAAACTAAAAAAACCGATACAATTATCGTCACTATAATAAAAAAAATCGTCCCGTTTTGCATAATTCCCCATGCAGCACCTTTGTTTCTCCAATGCACAAGATAGAAAAATTTATCTATCACTTTAATACTTTCTCCAAATTCAATACCCTTTATTACCAGATATTTTGTAAATTGATCAAGTAAAACTATAAATGCAACTATCAAAATCCAAATCATATCTCAAAAAACCCTCTCTTTAATTATCACTAAAATTATATATGTCTTAAAAATAGCTGTCAATACCGGCGGCGGAAAAGCTTTTATATAAAAAAGCCGTAAAAATAAAAAAAATGAACCTGTCCCGGCCCGAAAAACCAGGCAGGTTCAAGGTTAAGATTTTACTTTATTTCATAATACCCTTTGCAGTGTTTTCACTGTAGACGGTAAATATATTTCCATCCCCGTCTTCATAAATCAAATAAGCCCTTCCGTACCATATATCCCCGTCTGCCACATTTATTTTGCGGACATAGAACTGGTCTGTAGAATCATTGTGAATCCTACCCCTTAAAATATTTTCAGTCCCCAGAGTTATTTCACCTTCATAATCAGCACCGGCCTTTAGAAGTATAACCCCGCTTTCTATCAATGTATATCCTTCTCCAACGCTTCTGTTTGCTACAAAAATCATTGTTTTGTCATCTTTATTTACAATCACGTCTTCCGACAATGTTATAAAAGGTGCTGTATCAATAATTTCTGCATCCTCTACAAAAACAGCTGTTAATACTATATCTTTTTTTGGCATGAAGAAGACATATTCAGGTTCTAAACTTACCTTCCTGCCATCCATAGTCCAGTGGCTAAACTTCATTCCTTCTTCCTCTTCATTTGCCACCACTTTAACAGGCATGTCAAATTTATATTCTCCCTTTGTTTCTCCTGTAATTAACCTTCCTCCTTCAACTGTCACAATGTACTTATCCGGCAGTCTCTTAAATACAGGGGAAATCACCATATTTGAAGTTACACTGCTAAAGTCCCTATCCCATCCTACAAACTGGTATCCTGTCATAACCGGGTCTTTTGGCGGTATGGCTGGTTGATTTTTAGCTACATTGGTGGATTTTAATATCCTGCCGCCCCTGTCCTTAAATACAACGGTAAATACCTCAGTTTCTTCAGTTGCCTTTTTATAGAAGACAGCTTTTATATTTTCTCCCGATGTAATTATAGTTCTGTAAACAGGATTTGTGGAAATCATTCTTCCATTACTGATATCTTCCCAATATGCAAACTCTGAATCTCTATCAGGTATGGCAGTCAGTTTTATTTCCGTACCATATTCAAAGCTGTCCTTATAATTTTGAGGAAGATTTGTACTTTCATCATTAAGCCTTACCCATCCATTCCCAACAGCGGTAACTTCCATGAGTTTCTTTAGTTTTTCCTCTTTCATAAAGTCTACTGTATTCATTCTAAGCCTGTTATCTATAGTTCCGGCTTTTTTATACTCACCATCTAAAGAATCTTTTTGTTCCACCGAAAAGTATGCAAAATCATCATCATACACATCATTCCACATGAGTATAATATTAGTGGTGTAAGGGGATGCAAATAAACCTGTTATTTTTGCATTCTTGCCAAAGGTAGTCCCATCAACAGGTGATATTCCCAAAACAACAGGAGCAATATCATCTTCAGGAATATCAATCTCAGAAGCATCCCATGTAAGTACTACTGAAGACGAGTCTGATATGGCATTTAGGTTTTTAACCTTTTCAGGGGGTGTACGGTCCACTCTGTATGAAACAATTCTTTCGTCACTGTTCCCGTCTGCATCATAAACTGTGCACCTTACCATATAATCCCCGCTCTTTAAAGACTCCAAATCCCAATTGCTGTAAAAATAAAGGGTTACAGGGTCCTTTCTATTTGGGCCGTGAACTTCACTATCAAATTTTGACCATGTGATTCCGTCTCTAGAATATTCAAATAAAGCACTGGATCCTGTCATATTACCACTGTCTAAAAAGTACACATATACTTTCTCTGACAATCCTCCTATCGTCTCTTCATCTAAAGGCTCAGTACCTACAATCTTTGGCATCATAGGAATACCAATGAGTTCACTGCTGAAATTTGAATAATTACCTGCCCCGTCAAATGCCCTTACAGTATAGGTATATGTAGTACCTGCAGAAACACCTGCATCTGTATAGCTTGGAACATTAGAATTTCCAACATGCTCACCATTTCTATAAATTTCATATCCTGCCACCTTAAAATTATCTTCCGATTCACTCCAGTTAAAAATTATTGATGTTCCCGTCTGAAGTAGAATTCGTAAGTTTTCCGGAACGGTTGGGGGCTCTGTATCCGCTTTTGTTGCTGCCGTTAATTTCCCGCTAATTTCTGACTCATTTTCATAGCCGTCAAATGCTTTTACAGCATAAGTATATACAGTGTCCGGCTCTAACCCGCTGTCGGTGAAATATTCTTCCTCTGCAACACCTATCATTTCACCGTCCCTGTAAACTTTATAACCTTTAACTCCTGTAAGGTCATAAGAAGGTTCCCAGGATATTGTAATTGTTGAAACTGTAGCATTAGTTCTAACAACATTTCCGGGTCTTGAAGGCTTTTCACAGTCAAAAATTACTTCATTGCTGCTTCCTGATTCATTTCCGGAAGGGTCAAAAGCCGTTACGAAATATCTGTATGCACCCGGTTCAACAATGTCAGTATAAGTTTGTGAAGACGCATCTACAGTAGCAATAATTTTACCGTCTCTGTAAATGCTATATCCACTTACTTTTATATTGTCATAAGATTCATTCCAATTTAATGTAACTGATGCCCCATCCTTTTGTAAAACCTCTGTTCCCGTAGCATCCACAACCCAATTTGCCTTTAGACCATCGCCTAAGTTAATTGCTTTCCAGTTTGACAAATCAAGAAGCTGCAGCTCTCCTTTCCTTTTATCAATTTCAAAAAAAGTAACAGGCTCACTGATTATTTTAGGCGGCAGGTTTTCAACATATTCATATTCATGAAAGCCTTCTTCGGATACGTAAATCCCTTTTTTGGCCACGCTAACTATATTTCCGTCACAATCATAGTTAACCACATCAAATCCGACTGCCTCAGTGCCCTCTTTTTCTTCTGCTAATTCATATTGTTCTTTCTCCTCATTTTCTTCCTGAAAACCTCCTTGCTCTGTCACTCTGTTTTTTTCTATAAAACCGCCTTCTTCTGTCTCCTCTATTTCTTCCGGAAAAACTCCTTGTTCTCTTCCTTCTTTTTCTTCTACCAACTCTTCCAGTCCTGCTTCCCTTTCTTGTTCCTTTAATTCTCCTTTACTTTCATTGTCAGAAATAATCTCTGCTAATTGTTTTTCAACAATAGCATCTCTTTCATCAGAATAACCTCCAGCATTTTGCCAAAAAAAATTACCTGGCAACACTAACTGGAACGCCAGAAATACTACTAAAATCAATGCTAAACGCTTACTAAACTTAACCACAAAATCACTCTCCTTATCCTTATGTATAATATTTTTAAAATACCGCTATTTTTTTAAATAGCCGGTACTTTTAATCTTTGTTTTTACTTTCAAACATATTTTACCAATACTAGAACATACTTTGTTATAAAGTTAGCTGAATTGATAAACTAAATTAATATAGAATTTTAAGAACTGATTAAACATTTGAACCACAAATGCATAAAATTTAGCTACAAATTGTGCTAAATTGCTACTTTATTTTATCTAATAAATTCAAAATATTAAATATTAAGTATATTATATATATATATTCTTGGAATATCAACCTAATTTTTTGAAAATAAACAACTATAAGCAACAAAAAAACCGTTTTGTCTCTTTAAACGGTTTTTTAGAAATAATTTTTTTAATTTAATTTTCAAAAACAATACTTATTAAAAAGATAAATACCATCTGGTATAATCTTCATATTTAGTCCATGTTCCAGGGTTTAAAATCCCTTTTATTTTTTTATTATATAAAGCAGCATCATTATAAAAATATAATCCCAAATAAGGAACATCCTGATTTATTATATTTCTTAAATTTGTAAAAAAAGCTTTTTTCCTGCTGTAATCATTTTCTTTTAAAATAAGCTCTAAATAGCTATCTACAGCTTCCCTGCTATATCCTGCTATATTAAAACCATCTTCTATCTCTTTTGATGAATACAAAAAAGAAATATCTGCCACCGGCGTTATGGTGCATCCTAAAAAAACCATATCAAATTTTCCATCTTTTACTCTTTTATTTAATTCATCCCACTTCACTTTATTTATATTAACGGTAATTCCTACACTGCTAAGCTGTTTTTTTATTTCCTCTGCCACTTTTATTCTGGTATCATTGTCGTTATTTACAAGTAATTCCAACTCGAGCGGAACATTTCTCCATCCGATTCTTTTTGAAAGCACCCCGTTTCTGTTTTCTTCCCATCCACTTTCAGATATAAGGGCCCTTGCTTTTTCAAGACTTACCTCATTAGAAATAACATTTGTGTCATACATCCATGTATCCGGTATAACAGGAAATTCTGAAGCTACTGCCTCCCCCGGCATAATGTCATTTATTATCTTTGTCCTGTCAACTGTATAAGCAATAGCCTTTCTTATTTCAGTTTCTTTTAAAATATCATTTGAAAGGTTAAATGCAATAAACTCAAATTCATTGCTTGGGTATCTTTTAAGGGTTATATCCATCCTACCGTTATATCTAATCCATGCAGCCCTGCTCATATGAACAACATCAACTTTATTGGACTGGAATGCATCCCCCACTGAACTGTTCTTTTTAAATATTTTTATATTTATTCGGGAAATGTACGGAAGGTTTTCTCCTTTTTCCCCTTCTCCAATACCCTTCCACCATTTTTCATTACTCTCTAAAAGTATATACTCATCTTTTTTATATTCTTTAAAAACATATGGTCCTGTACCTATTGGTTTAAAATCTATACCTGTTGCTGCCTCAATTCCTTCCCCTGCTGCTATTTCCTCTCCTTCCATATTATTATCTTCTAATTCATCTTCACCTGCCGCCAAATCCTCTGCATTCCCCATATCTCCGGTAAATTTTGCAGCGCTTTTTATAATGGGAAAAATCAATCTTTCCGGGGTAAAAGAATCAGGTTCAAAAAGCTTTATTTTAAATATTTTATCATTTTCCACATAATAAGATTCTATATTTTCAATATTGCCTTTGTAAATACTGTCATCACCGCTGTTTAAAATTAAATCAAAAGTAAACTTCACATCCTCTGATGTAAAGGGGGTACCATCATGCCAATATACATTGTCCCTTAATCTAAAGGTCCATACCAGCAAGTCTTCTGATACTTCCCAGTTTTCTGCCAACAGCGGCACCGGCTTTTGCTTTTTATCCAATTCCACTAAACTTTCAAAAACAAATGCTAAATAATCTTTTATATAAGCATTTTTTGTTAAGACAGGGTTAAGTGTATCAGGAGGTGTGGAAAATAAATTTATCTGCCCTCCCTTCACAGGTCCCATATCTACTATATCATCCACTACAAAACCCAGCTGCTCATCATCATTGTCTATGTCTTCATAAATATTGTCCATGTAGAAATTGCAGGAAGTAATATAAACATTTATCACAAACAGCATAATTATTAATACTGCCTTTTTTAATACATTATTTTTCAATAGTATCTTCTTCAATGGTATCTTCCTTTCATTTTAACTGGATAATGGCTGCCAATGTTCCCGTTTTGCCCTTGTCACCCCTGTGGGAAAAAAACAAATCTTTATTGCATTTTGTACATATACCGCTGTTATAAATATTTTCCTCCCTTATTCCCTCTGACATCAGAGACTTTTTTATAATCCCCTGAAGGTCTATATGCCATTTTGAATTAACTTTTTCCGAATATCCTCTGCTCCAGCTAATCTCTTTTTTAAACTCTAAAAATACATTCTCATGAACTTCAAAACAGCATTTTCCTATAGAAGGTCCAATAACCACCTCAATATCTTCAGAATTACAATGAAAAAACTCATTCATTTTTCTAACTGCCACTTTGGATATTTCCTTTACTGTGCCCCTCCATCCTGAATGGACTAATCCTATTACATTCTTCACCGAATCGTACAAAAATACCGGCACGCAGTCAGCATAAAAAGTAACCAGGGCTACTTCTTTTTCATTTGTAATAAGACCGTCAATGCCTATAATATCACTTTCCCTTACTATCCCCTTGCCTCTGTCTTCCCTGCCAACTACTTTTATTTTATTATCATGTACCTGATTTGAAAATACCATATTTTCAATATCAATACCAACTGCCTTTGAAAGTCTTTTAAAGTTTTCATAAACATTTTTCTTGTCATCATTTTTATTAAATGCCAAATTCAATGAACTATATTCATTTTTGCTTACTCCCCCGTTCCTCGTAGTAAAACAATGGGTGATGTTTTTATATTTTAAAAGGCTTTTAAACTGTAAAAACTGAACCCCGTTATTTTCTACATAAAGAATGCCGTCATTTTCTCTGAATCTACTCTCCAATCCCTTTTCCTCCCTCTTTGATATAATCAAATTCACAAAACTATTTTAGCACTTAACATTATACAAGTAAAATAACTATAAATTACAATTTATTTTCTTAATATCCTAACACATATTATAAATTATTTAAAGCCCTGATGTTTAGCTAAAAAACATAAACACCAGGGCTTATTTTACGAATATATTATAATTTATACAATTATCTTAATTACCCTCTACCGGAAACCTGGTTATTATTTCTAACAAATATCTTTGTAATATTGTATAGTCTACAGAATTTACAATCCCGTCCCCGTTTAAATCAGCAGTTTCTTCGGGAACCGGGAACTTGTCAATAATTTCAAGTACATATCTTGACAGCAATGCAGCATCACTTGAGTTTATAATATTGTCGTTATTTAAATCACCATAGAAAATCTCCGGCTCACCAGGTGAATCATTTGGCTCTGGCGGTTTAAATCCTGTTATAGGGTATGTCCTAAGATCCGGCAGCTCATCTAAAGTAATACAGTAATCACTTTGATACATTTCCTTTACCCATTCAGGAGGATTGTTTTGTTCGCTCAATATCCACCAATCATACCATGGACAGAAGTAAAGCCAGCCGGCCTTTTCATCAATAAGATTTTGCACCCTTGGTATTGTATCGTTTTCAGTCATAGCCACCATTTTTTTACCCCCGGTAAGTTTTACCAGGTTGTAAAATGTTGAAGAAATTGCACTTCCATTAGGAAGACCGTCTTTGGCATTATATTTGTCATACCCTACAATATCCACCACATCATCCCCCGGGTACCAGGCCGCTGATGTATCATAATCGTAAGAAGTCCATACCCAGATAAGATTATTTATTTTATATTCATTTGTAAACTTATCATATAAAAGCCTGTAAAGCTCAACACAGGCTTCAGGTCCTTCCGCACCCCACCAAAACCAGCCTCCTTCCGCTTCATGCAAAGGTCTCCAAAGTATGGGCACTCCTGCGTCCTGAACCTGTTTTAGCTTTTGTGCCATAAAATCAATATCTGCAAGTAAAGCTTTGTTTTCAGGTGTTCCCGGCTGAAGTGCTTTACTAATACTAAAAGAAGTATATTCAGTATAAAAACTGCCATCACCTGTTTTCCCAATATCTCCGGGAGAAAACCAGTGCCAGCATACAGTAGGTATGCCACCTTTTTCATTGTACCACTCAATTACACGTTCTGCACATCCATCATCCCAACCTAGTCCGCCTGCCCTGTAATTCATAAAATCAAAACCTCTTACGGCAGGCATTTCTCCCGTTAATTCCTTTAGGTAAGTAAATTCCTTATAGGCTGCTTCATAATTGTGAGAACCGCATAATTCCTGCTGTCCGGCTAAAATATTTTTTCCGTATATATCAACCAAAAAACTCATAAGGGCTTTGGCTTCATCTGTAGCATTAGGATTTACCAAAGTTTTTTCCACTTTAAGATTTGTTATATTTTCATCTGCAGGCTTAACAATTAAGTACTTAAAGAAGGTATATCCCCAATAGCTTTCAAATTCAATATTATTAATTCCTTTATCAAGTCTGACAATACCTGCAGGTATTTCCTTCCATTCAAGAGATCTGGCAAAATTTACTTCCCCTTGATTTGTACCATTTATATTGAGGTACTGAACTTTTTTATGGTCAAAGGGCTGGGCATAGCACACAATAATATCATAAAGCCCTGCCTTTTCCACCTCTACGTTAACAGATACACTTGTTCCTTTTTGCAAAAGAAGAACTCCCGTTCCACTAAGAAAAAAAGGAGAACCTTCATCGCTTTCACCCGAATAATCAGTATGAATTTCAGCTCCTTTAAGAACACCGTCTTTAAACAGGTATACAGCTTCTTCTTTCGCCGATGTATTCCCTGCATTGCAAACAGTCGTAAATGATAAAAATATTGCCCAAAGCAGCAAAAATGAAATACCCTTTATAAATCTCTTTCTCATTAAATTTTCCCCCTCAATCTTTTAACATTTAGAAAAATACCCCCATAGCAAGACCATGGGGATATTTTCTAAAAAAATATCATTTATTTTGACTCAACAGGAAACTTATTTATAACTTCTAGTAAATACCTTCCCAGCAACATATAATCAGTAGAATTTATATCACCGTCTCCGTTTAAGTCAGCTGCCTCAGCAGGAACCGGGAAACCGTCAACTATTTCAAGCACATATCTTGACAAGAATGCAGCATCTATTGAGTCTATAATTCCATCTCCATTTATGTCTCCATATATGAGATCTTTTTTAGGTTCGCCATCACCAGGAGTTGTTCCGTCCGGTTCTATTCCTCCTACAAGAACACCATCATCGTAAACACAGATATAATCAGTCTTTTCAGGCACTCCTTCATAGTTGGATTCCTCAATTTTTAAATTCTGATAACTCCAGTCATCAGTTGGGTCCCAGCTATTTCCCCAAGCATATGTTCCTAATGCAAACTGGAATTTTTTATGGGAGTTTGCTACTGGAAAACCTTCCCACTTTATTTCAACATAATAAATATTACCATCATAGTGATGAGGTCCTGTAAACTCAGCTGCATAGTCAGTCTCTGCCGCAGTCTGGTCGTACAGTGTCCTCATTTCAATATAATTAGGTTCAAGGGATGACATTCCGGTAGCATCAAAGAAATATCTGACTGATACGTTTTTGGACGGTTTTCTAGCAGTTGAACGCACATATATGGTAACTTCTGTAGCCTTATATGCCCCGTCCTGTATTATTTCTGTTGCAAACGCTTCCACCCAGTATTTTCCACTTCCGCCATCTTCATCTCCACCACCTAAATCTTCCTCAGGCGGGAAATCCGGTGTAACCTGCATGGAAGGGTCTCCGAAAAACTCATATAGACCTGCACATGCTCCTACAAATGCAGCATTATAGTCAATTGTTACTTCGTTGTAAATGTAGTCACATGTCTTGTCTATATGCTCGTCATTAGCACCTGGCCCACCAACCAATGCTCCATATAAAACAAATCTGTGAGGATCCGGATCTTCACATTTAGATAGCCCGGAAGCTGCCCTGTGGTGAGGGAATTTAACGGAATTTTCGTTGTATCCCACTATGTAGCAAAGTCCCAATGGGTTATCTCCCATTAAGTAGTGCATTTGTCCCCTTGCCCACTCACTGTATGTAGATGGCCCGCCATGGTTATGCTTGTCATAAACCAATGCTGCAAATTGAGTAGCAGTATTATACCTTGCAGAACCCCACTGGTTTAAAAATGCATAGCCACCCGGTGTTATAATAACACTTCTGCCGGTCATCCAGCCTTCTGCAAGCTTTGCTATCTGGCTCCAAAAATCTATTTCTTCATAAGGGCTCTTATTTGTAGCTTCCTTATACCTGTCTTCAAGTACCTGTCCGTCTTTGTCATACAAATCATTAATCTCTGCTAAAATACATGCTGCACCAACCCATACATCGTTCCAGCAATGTGTCCAGCATGAAGGTGCATAGTAGTCATAATATTTAAAAGCTTCTTCAAGATAAAAGTCTTCCCCTGTTGCTAAATAAAGCCACGCTGCCGCCCAAACATAGTCATCTTCCCATTTTGATGAAGTATAATATCCCTTAGGTCCGTCAGTGTTAACTTCCTTATCATGTTCATAAGCAAATTTAAATAAAGCTTTTGCGTACTTAAGATTTTCTTCCGCATACTCAGGGTCTTCATCTTTAAAAACCATATAGTTTGCAGCAAGTGAAGCCGCAGCTCCGGATATACAGTCGGTGGAAGGCAGTTCCGGAGTAGCAAACCATCCTCTTCTAAACATCTCGTCTACCTCAGGTGCATTCCAGTATTTGTGGTCGATATCACCGTCTCCAACCTGATAACAATGAGCTATAACGTCCCCGTTTTCATCTAAGAATGTAACCTTCATGTAGTAGTCATGGAAATATCTTAAAATGGTTTTCATATGTTCATCTTGTCCTGTAGCTTCAAATGCATCCCTAAACTCATAAAATCCCCATGCCAGTGTTGCTGAAGAATATACCTGAGGCATTCCAAATTTAACGTGGTCACCTGCGTCATGGAATCCTCCTGCAACGTCAACTGTACCATCCCCGTCCGGGTCAAGTATGTGTCTGTACTTTTCTATAAAGCTTTCTGACATATTTGTGTTTATGGAATCTAGAGGAAGTTCTGCATCGTACACGTGACAGTTGCTTCTCCAATTATACAAACTGTTTTCATCAACGCCTGTCCCGCACATGTTTGCATCGTACATAAACATGGAATACTGAAGTGCTTTTGCATAGTTAAACTCTAACTCTGCACTGACATTTGCAGTGTTTCCAAAAGGAACAACTACAGTTGCAAGAACTATAAAAACTATAATCCAGGCACTTGTTTTGTTAGAAAATTTTTTCCTTATCATTGTATCTCTCCTTTTCCAAAATATTATCAGCTAAAAAGCTGTATTGTTAACTTGTTAAAATTTAAGAAAAACTTATCTTTGCATATTAAAGTAAAAACCATTGCTTAAAACTGCCATTCTACTTTAAATATGCTTTTAAATCATAAAATCATCCCCTTTAATTAAAAATTATATAATATAATTATTTCCATTGCATACTTTACAAAATGTAATTACTACATCTTAAAAGTAAAGCAATAAAAATTTATTTTTAAATAATTTAAATAAAAAGATGGAATTAAACTTCATATATAGAATGTAGAATTGCAATATAGATTTCTTGATTTTCGCATTGTCTTAAAAATTATTATATATATTTTGCGTAAAAAGAATTATACCATTATTTTTGCTACTCTATTTACTTTTTTAAATTCTAACCTTATATATTTATATTACTACATTTTTATTCATCTTACAATTATTTAATTAGCATAAATAATATAAAAAAACCCCCAAAAGTTCTACTTTTACATAGTGCTTTGGGGTAAATGTAAAATTAATAAATACTGAAATATTCTATTATTAATTACTCTAGATTTAATTTTTTCTTTAATAAAAAGTTTATCAATACAAACTGACCGGCAACTAATATTATAGGATATATAGATGCTTTCAGGACAATAATATTAGTTTTCCAATGCATTGATGTTGAATAATCAAAAAGATATTCAAAAAACTCATGACAAATTGGTATATAACGAAGCATCAAGATTAGAGCAGCTAAAATAAGGGAATTTATCAAATATACAACACAATACATCCCTAATGATGCTATAAGTTTATGCCTGCTAAACTGATGCCCAAGGGCAATAGCAGAATAAAACATAAGTATATTTGAACTGATACCTAAAATAAAGAATAATGGCAATGAAATAAATCCTGCTATTCCAAAAGTATAGTTTATATAATTGCTAATTTCAATTAAACCCTCAGATACACCTTCTACTCCGCTTATAATTATAATGGAAATTATCGTCACCAAACCACTTGATATAGTCCAAAAAACCGCTAATATAAGTTTGCTTAAAATGTTTTGCCATGTTTTAACCGGCAGGGTAAACATAAGATATCCTTCATCGCCCAATAAATTTTTATAAAACCTTTGAATCATAATAACTAAAGTCATTGCAGAAATTCCAATAATTAACACAACATATCCAACCATACTGATAGTACTTAATAATGTTTTGATATTTATCCCAATTGACTTTTGAACAATTTCCACAGTGTTAACAACTCTATTTATAAGTGTAAATACAATTAACGCAATATACAGAGGAATAAATAATCTGGCAGTTGCTTTAAACTCATATTTTAAAAGTTTTGCTAACATTTAAACACCTCCCTGAATAATGAGTCTACAGACATTTTATACTCTTCCCGTATCTCATCAACTGTTTTGGTAAGAATCACTTCACCATTTTTTGTAAAAATAATATAATCCAGAATTTTCTCTATATCTGAAATAAGATGGGTTGATATTATAATTGTTGCCTCTTCACTGTAGTTACTAAGTATGGTGTCTAAAATATAATCCCTGGCTGCAGGATCAACTCCCCCTATAGGCTCATCTAACATGTAAAGTTGTGCTTCACGGCTCATAACTAGTATAAGCTGAACTTTTTCCTTTGTTCCTTTAGACATTGTTTTTAATTTGTCATTAGCATCTATATCAAGCCTTTTTAACATATCATAAGCTTTTTCTTTTTTAAAATCCTGATAAAAATCACTAAAAAAATCTATAATATCTCTAACTTTCATCCAATCATTTAAATAAGTCCTTTCCGGAAGATATGAAATAATTTTTTTTGCTTTCTATTCCAGGTTTATTTCCGGCAATATATATTTCTCCGCTTGTGGGTGTCAAAAGCTCATTGCAAATTTTAATAAAAGTAGTTTTTCCACTTGCATTAGGTCCTAAAAGACCGACTATTTTTCCCTTGGGAATACTAATACTGACATTATTTAAAGCTGTTTTAGCTCCAAATTTCTTAGTTAAATTTTTGCACTCTAAAATATTGCTCATTTTTTCATCTCCTCTGCCATTTTTAATAAACTGGAAATAACGTCCTTACTATCAAAACCCAATTCTGCCATCTTGTTTAAAAAATCTTTAATATGCTCTTTAGCAAGTCTGTTTTTAACCTGTTCAATCATTTTCCTATCCTCCGTTACAAATTTTCCACTAGTACGGTTGGTATACACCAAACCATCTTCTTCAAGCTTTGCAAGAGCTCTTTGCATGGTATTGGGATTTACCCCGGCTTCTTTTGCAAAATCCCGGACTGATGGAAGTTTCGAACCTGCAGGGTATACTCCGGAACAAATCATTAATTCAATTTGTTCCACCAACTGTGTATAAATGGGCCGGTCTGATTTAAGGTCCCAAGCCATTTCATCACTCCTTGTATTATTGTATTAAGCGCTTAATGCAATAATACAAGGAAAAATTATTTTTGTCAATATTCTTATTGTTGTTTTTTAATATTAATTAATAAAAATTTTACTTACAGAAGATTATATATAAAATATTTTATGTAAAGAAGGATTTTTAATCTTTTAAGTAGAATAGTAAGATAAAGTATAATTTTTATTTTAAAGTATAAACTTATATCATATTATTTATGCTTTAGATCAGTTTTAAATACAATCACCATGTTTATTTCAGATTTTTTTAAATGACTTAGATTCAAATCAAATAATTTTGTTTAGCAGTACACAGTAGCATTTCTTGTATATACAATTTAATATTTACTACGATAAATTTTTACTACAATTTGCAACAGTCACAGAAAGGATGGATTAATAATATGATGCTTTCTAATTTTAAAAAAATATTATCCAGATTCAGATTTAATAACTTTATTAACTTTAAAAAACTTTCTAATTCTTTTATTGTACCAACTACTATTTTAGTTTTTATTGCATTGTCAACTTTTACAATTATCACTTCTTTAATGGAACAATCCAAACAAAAACAGGCTTTAGAACAAACAATAAATAATATACTAAAACTTGCTGAATATTCAGCAGTGGATCCATTATGGAATTATAATATGTCCGGTATAGAATATCTTGGTGATGCATTAATGGAAATTCCTGAAATTGCAGCTGTAAGTATTAACAATGAAAATGGAGTTGAAATATACGGAAAAGAAAAAGAAGGACCTGCATTTCAAAATTCTTCTTTTCTGACAACAAAAACAAGTGATGTAATAAAAGATGAAACAAAACTTGGTGAAATTCAATTGGCATTTACATCTTATTACACAAACAAGGCTCTTATAAATAAAATCATTGGCAATACAATACTTTCCTTAGGCGTTATATTAATTATTTTTATTGTTATTACTTTAATTTCAAAATCCATTTCTAAAAACATTGACAAAATAATAAAAGTTATGAGGGAAGTTGAACAAGGCAATCTCAGCAAGACAGTAAATATAACCAGTAAAAATGAAATTGGTGTTCTATGCAGGCAGCTTAATACAATGATACAGTCTTTGGCAAAACTAATTACTGAGTCTATTAACACATCAAGAGAACTTTTTTCGGCATCAGAGAATTTATTGGATGTATCAAATAAATATTATGAAATTATCGGCTCCACTTCAAGTGCCGTTGGCAATATAGCTCAGGGGGCAGTAGACCAGGCAGAACAAGTCAACAACGGTGCAATTAAGGTGAAAGAACTTTCAGATTGTATTGAGCGTGTGTTTAATTCTTCAAACCTATTAGCTGAAGAAATAGCAGCAACAGAAAATTATAAAGAAAGCAGTACTAATATTATTTCCGATTTACTTAACAAAACACATAGAAGCAGTATTGCCTTAGAAAATATATATAAAGCCATAATTGAATCAAACAAAGGTATCGAAAAAATAAATCTTGTCACACAAGTAATTTCTGATATATCTACACAGACTAATCTTTTGTCATTAAATGCTGCTATAGAAGCTGCCAGAGCAGGTGAGGCAGGAAAAGGATTTGCGGTTGTAGCCGATGAAATAAGAAAATTAGCTGATCAATCTTCAAAATCAGTTAAAGAAATCAATTTAATAGTAGCAGATATTTTGAAAAAATCCGAAAATACCGTAGAAATTGTTAAAGATATTGAGAGTATCACAAAATACCAATCTGAATCAGTCATTCACACAGAAGAAATATTTAATAAAATATCCGATGCAATTGTGAAAATAAAACTACAGATTAATGAGCTGTTTGATCTGTGTCAAAATATGGATTCTAAAAGGGAGGAAATTACCAGTATGATTGAAGACTTATCTGCAATATCTGAAGAAACTGCTGCAACCTCCGAGGAAGTTGCAGCGGATACTGAAACACAATTAGAAATGATGTCAAAAATCCGGGATGCAAGCCGGGAACTTGCTACAACAGCCAAAAACTTAAACGAATTAACCAGCCAATATATTCTCAGCTAAAACAGAAAATACGTCGCAAAAGGAGGAGTATATTTAAATAAATAATAACAAGGATGTATTAAAACCATTTAAGGAGGAAACCCAATATGAAAATGAAATCTTATTTTAAAATGCTTTCTTTATTACAGGTATTACTCTTATTATTTCTCTTGATATCCGGCTGTACACGGGAAGTTGATTCTAGTAGCGGAGGAAATAATAAAGTCGATGTTCCTGAGGCAACAAAAGCATCTGTAGAAGAATCTGATGCATCTGAAGATTCTGGAGCACCTGAAGAATCTGAGACATCTGAAACCGGCACAGTAAATGGTACAAACATATCAGTTTCCCTTCCTGTTATTCCACCGCTTATTACCGAGGAAAAAACAGGAGCTATAGTTGAACTGGTTAAAGCCATGGCGGATGAATATGATGACGGCGAAATAACTTTAGACGTTTTTCCAATGGCACGTTCAATAGAGAACGTTATAAGCGGAAGTGCAGACTGTCATTGTCCTTATATAAAAAATCATAATATTACTGACAGCGATAATATGTTCTATTATACCACCGAACCCTTTGGAATGGTTATTTTTGTGCTTTATACAAATAAAAATGTGAAAGGTCTTACACCTGAAAATGTATTAGACGAGAGATTTAAAGTTGAAATTCAACCAGGTCACAAAGAGTATCTTGGGGATTTACCTGAATCACCTCCTGAAGCAGGCTTGCAAAAAGTTAACTCCGGCCGTATAGACGGATACATAGCTACCATGAGCATGTGTGACCAATTAATTAAGACATTAGATCTAAAGAATATAAAGAGGCAAAAATTTGATTCTTTTGACACTGCTATAATCTTTAAAAAGAACGATGAAGGAAGACAGAAACGTGACATAATGAACACATTAATCAAAAAAATAAAAGACAGCGGTGCCTATGATGAGATTATGGGTGAAATAAACAGTAAAGAAGTCTTTATTCCGGATGAGGAATAATATGCTATAAATTTTATGGTTTTTGTATAAAAAAAGGGAGTGTCTATGATACAAGACATTCCCTCTTTGCATTTTATTTGGTCAGCATTATTTTATTTTAAAAGGTGCTTCTCCTGAAAGGCTACCGTCAGAATCTATATCAATTGTAAGCCTTACCTTGTAGTCTCCTTTTTTTGCCCAGCTTCCCTCAAGTTTTATCTGGGAATTGGTATAATGCAGGGAAGATTTTTTTGAAAAAACCGTTTCCCCTTTTGAATTTATAATATAAACAAAAGGTGCCCTTATGTCATATGGAATTTCTACATATGTCTTTTCATTTTTGTCAAAAATTTCATACTTGCCGCCGTTTAGCCTTATTTTTGCTTTGCCGTTTGGTTCTTTTATGGTATCTGACAGAATGTAAAAATAATCTAAAGAACCGGAACTAATAAGCCTGTTACCAAAACGGTCCATTATAAAATGCTCACTATTTAACGTTTCTCTTTTTCTATACTGCATTTTATCCGGATAAATTGATGCACTAAACTTTGTTCCAAAAATAATTTTGGTGCTGTCCTTGGAAAAATCCCTCCAGGAACTTAAAACATACGAATAGGCATTTCCATATTCCACCTTTTCGCATGTTAGTTCCACATCATAGAAACCCTTTGAAATTTTAAAAGAGTTATCCCTTCCTAAAAGAGCAACTACATTTAAACCCGTTTCAGGGTCACTAATTGTCAAAACAGCTTCATCACCGTCAGATTTGTCATCTAAACTTACTTCTGTTAGATTATCCGTGGTAAATTCAATATCATCACCGTCTATTTCAACATCCTCTTTTAAAATAATGTACTCTGCATCGGTATCTTCACCCAAAACTTCCGCAACTATATTGTAAACCCCTCTTGAAACAAAGCATGAAAACTCTTTTTCACCATAGTAACTGGATATATAAAGTTCTGATGAACCTTCATATTCTGAAACTGCCACTTCATCCCTTGGAAATACCGCTTTAAAATTAACAATTTCCCACGCACCATTGTTATTGTCATCTTTTATTGAAAATTTAACATTTTCAAGGCTTTCCGCATTTAAATTGTATTCACCGGGAGAACATATATCCTCTAAATATGTTTATTATCTTTTCTGTAAAATAAGAAGTTTTGGTTTTTTAATGCCGAAAAGGGGTCATTATTCACATAAACCGCATCTGTAACCATGTTTCCCTGGCTGTCAGTAATAACAGGGTTAATATTAATAAATTCTCCGGGAACATATTCAGATTTAAATATTTTCATTTTTCCGGTAAAAATACCTCCGACTGATAATTTGGTTTTATCCCGTTTTTTTAATAAAACTTCCTTCCCCTCCATGAATATGCTGACCTCGTCTTTTCCCTTATTGCCCTTAATATTATATTGAAATACATATTCACCGGGAGTTGCATATATTTCTGGAACATAACTAATATCTTCTAAATAAAACCCTTTACTTATCATACTATCCTTTTCCCTCATATAAACATACATGCCGGATGCTCTGAAACCATATATGTTTTTGTAATTTATGCTAATTTTGGCAAGGGATTTTTTATCGCTTTGTATATTGACAACTGTATTTCTACCGTCAATTAACACATCTTTTTTACACAGCGCATATAAAGGTTTAGATACCCCCTGATTATATGTGAAAGCTTCAAAAGAATATATTCCTTTATTTAGAAAGGCCTTAAACTCACCTGAGGTATTAGGTAATATATTAAAGAGAATTGATTGTTCCGATCCTTCAAATTTATAGGCTCCATAAACAGCCATCCCTTCATTTTCCAGTCCTGTTTTAACGGTAACCGGTACCAGGTCTTTCCCGTCTAATTCTACTATATCAGGGGCCATTGTCTCTTCTACAATAATTGCACTTGAATAATCCCCTTCACTTTCTACCAAGTAATATGCAATAATTACATATGTATTCCCGTTAGGAGCTTCAGAACCCGGCACAACAGCTACACCGTTTTTTTCCGTCAATTCGTAGTGAACAAAATTATAATAGGTTTTGCCGTCAGGTGCCGTATATTTATTCCATACTTCAATGATTCCATTAGAAACAGGCTCCCCTTTGTGGGTTAATTTAACCTTAAGACCTGTATAAACAGTATTTCTTACCTCTACTGTAACTTCTTTTTGATGAATTCTGTCACCTTCATAAGCCACCACCTTTATGGTAAGCGGTCCGTCATTATATTTTTGTGTGTCAATTTTAAAATTATGGAATATATCTGTTTTTTCCGAGATTGCATCAACCAGTCTATTATTAACATAAAGTTCAGTCTTTTCAATGTTTTCAGGATATGTAAACCTTGTCTGGACATCAATTACATCATAGACAACCATACCATCCATTAAATTCATAATTTCAAGCCTTGGTCTGACTTCTTCCGTCATAAGGGCGGCACCAATATTTAAAAGCCCATACCCGTATTTTTCATCCTTTCCTGCATCGCCAATATCTTTTGCAGAATTTTCAAGGATGTGCTGTATTTCGATATTGTTAAGTGAAGGGTTTTTAGAAAGCAACAGAGCACATGCAGCGCTTACAAAGGCAGTTGACAAAGATGTACCATTAAAGTAATCATACTTATTTCCAGGTACAGTACTTATAATATTCACACCCGGTGCCGCTATATCTATAATTGAACCGTAGTTTGAAAAAGAGACTAATTTCTCTTCTTCATCTGTAGCTGATACGGCAATAACCCCCGGATGAGCCGCCGGATAAATACTGAATGCATCCTTACTTTCATTCCCTGCTGCCGCTACAAGTACCACACCTTTCGAAAGGGCATATTCTATCGCTTCATTAAATGCTTCACTTTCCATATTACCGCCAAAACTCATATTTATTATATCCGCACCATTATCAACAGCATAGTAGATGGATTCAATTATGGTAAAATCATCTCCCCATCCGCTTTCTAAAGCTCTTATAGGCATTATCTTCACAGGTGCCTGTCCACAAGTTCCGGAAATCCCCACACCATTGTTGGTTAATGCTGCAATAATACCCGCCACATGGGATGCATGCTCCTCCTTTACAGGTCCGTATATGGGATCATCATCCATATCCACAAAATCATATCCACCCACTATAACATCTTTTAAATCTTCGTGAAACATATCTATCCCTGTATCTATAACAGCCACGGTCACTTCATTTAAATTTTCAAAATCATCAATTATTCTCCACCCATCCGGGGCATTTATATTTGCAAGACCCCATTGGTTTATAAATTCAGGATCATCCGGAGCCTCCAATGGAAATACAAATGCTTTCCTTACATAATTTGGTACAACATATTCAACATTTTCATCTTTCATTAGAGACTCAATTTTTTCAGTAACTTCATTTTCCTCAACTTCAATAAGTACCAATCCGTTTTTGCCGGATTTTAATATCTTTTCACCATTTCCCACATTTGACATAGCTCTAAAGGAAGGCTTTTCTTTGTACTTTACAATTAACTCACCGGGTTTTTTTAGCTTTCCGGCATTTCTAAAACTTACTTCTTCCATTGATTTACCGCCACTTTCTGCCGTTTCTTTACCAATTTATTTGCCAAAGCCTGTAACTACGGTAGATATGATAATGCATACTACAACTAATAAAGATGTACCCTTTTTAAACATACTATTACCCCCTTGTGAATTTTTTAACGTTCTAAATTGTTTATGCAACCTAAACCACTCCAAACTGCATAAAAACTGCATAAATTAAAACAAACAAATACACCTCCTGTCTGTATTTACAAATAAAACTAAATTTTATAAACTAATAATATAATAAATTTCTAAACTTTTCAATACATTTCTTATTAAACCATAATAAATTTATTTTTTCTTTGTTGTATTATTTGATTAAATTTTTATAAATTTCCCATATTTTTGACAATGAAATTTATTTATTATATATTTGATTTATAAAGAGTCTAACATTCAAAACATTTGTCAAAAATAAAAATGTTCAAACACCACAGTATAAGGAGGAATAATTCATGTCATTTATCCAACTTGCTAAAAAAAGATACTCTGTAAGAAGTTATTTAGACAAGCCTGTAGAAATAGAAAAGATTCTACAAGTCCTTGAAGCAGCCAGGGTTGCTCCTTCTGCAGTAAATAAACAGCCACTGCATTTTATTGTGGTCACCAATGAAGATACAAAAAGTAAAATAGCAGATACGTACCCAAGGGATTGGTTTAAGACCGCTCCTGTTGTTATTGTTGTGTGCGGGGATCATTCCCTGTCATGGAAGAGAAATGACGGTAAAGACCACTGTGATATAGATGCAGCAATTGCAATTGACCATATGACTCTTGCTGCTGCTGATTTAGGACTTGGTACATGTTGGGTATGTGCCTTTGATGCAAAAAAATGCCATGAGGTGTTAAACCTTCCGGAAAATCTGGAAGTTATCGCACTTCTTCCTATGGGATATTCTGCTGATAAAGCTCCGGAAAACAAAAAAAGACGGGATATTTCTGAAATGGTCAGCTGGGAAGAATATAAAAAAGAGTAGTTTAAAATTCAGGTGTAAATTAAGGGTTAAGGAATTTTTGCTTTTCCCTAACCCTTTTTGCTATTATAGGTAAATTAAAATTCAGTTATTGATATATTTATAAATAATAGCTGCGGCTTCTGCAAGGGTAATAATATATTATTCCCCTTTTTGCAACAGTAACATTAAACTTGGTTTTTATCCCTTTTGAAGTTTTTGCTGTTACTTGAACAGTTCCCTCAGATAACCCCGTTATTACGCCGTATTCATTTATTTCAATTATTCCCGAATTTTTATCATATTCGTAAGTAATTTTCTCTTCTATCACATCATCCGAATCAAATTTTGGCTCAATAACTACTCTTTCTCCCGGCTGCATTATTATGTCATCTACATAAATAGATTTTGCTTCTTTGGATACCGTTACAATACATTTTAAAATTATATTTCCGTCAGTCGCAGAAACAATTGCCCTTCCATAACCTTTCGCAGTAACTTCTCCTTCTTCTGATACAGTTACAATCTCTTCGCTTGAAGAACTCCATGATACTTTTGACGCCACTTCACCGGTAATATTTATTTTTTTAGATTCTCCAATTTTAGTTAAGTCTAATCTGTGATCAATTTCCCAATCAACATTATATTTAACCGCTTCATCTGCTTCTTTCTCACTTAATGAACCAATATTTTCAGGTGTTACTTCTTTTTCTGTCATATCTAAAGTAATAACATGACCGGTTTCATCTTTATCATATTTAAAATATGTAGCTGATGCTGTTACTTCTCCATCTTTATTTAATGTAGATATTTCTGTTCCAAACTGTAAATCCTCATCTCCCAAATATTTAAACACTACTTTATAACCGCCGTTAGGTATATAAATAATAGCATTTAACCCTTCTTCAAAATCAGATGCTGTAGAATAAAAGCTAAATCCTTCTTTGTCAAATCCTTCAGTTTCAACATAGGAAAAAGTATATTCTTCACCATCAAAGACAAATGTATTCTTAACATTTCTTATTGAGGCAACAACATTTCCATCTTTATCTTCAATAAAAACCTCTACATTTTGAGGACTTTCCATATAAAACTTTACATACTTGGACATACCCAAATCTTCATTTTCATCGAAAGACATTATTTTTGTATCTAAAAAGCTTTCATTAGAAAAAGAGCGGACTGAATTATTCTTATTAACTTTGTGGATTAAGTCACAAATATCATTTAAAACTTCTGCATTATATATATTAGTTGAAATAAACTCACTTTCAAGTTTTTTAATTAAATCCTCATATATATCATAAACTCCATACGCCCCTTTATACGGCGGTTTAGCAAACACTTTCTCCCCAGAACCATCAGAATCCAAACCTAAAATTGGGCCATCATAATTTTCACCCGTAAGTTTTTTGTAAACTAGATTTCCAAATCTTTTATAAATGTAATAGCTTACTGCATCAATTATTACACCAAACTCATTCATCCACATAGGTACATTATCAGTTGTATTTATATATAATTCAGAACATAAATATCCCGGAAGAACATAAATTGCTTTCTTTATTTTTGTTCTATTTAAAATTGAATCTGCTAAAACCTTAAGTTCATTAGAAAAATTAGAAGAAAGAATATTTGCAAAAATACCCCCTGTTTTTTCAATAAGAGAATTATATGAATTTTTATAAGAAGTTCTTGTAATAACAGATGTATTTATATCATTCTTAACCAATAAATCTATCATTTCATTCATATTAGCTATACCATGAGTATTAGCTACTTTATAATTTGCATCTGTCAGCACCACTGCAAATTTATATGTTTGAGAACTCCAAAGCATTGTATTCTTGTCATCCACAAGATAACCCAGACCGTCAATTACAGTCTCCGGTGTATCCCCTCCACCATCAACATTTAATTTACCAAGTGTCTCAATCATATCTTTTGTTGAATAGTGCCATGTTGAACCCTTTAATTTATGTACATTTGTTGAATCAATACCGTCCGCACTAATATCACGGTACTCTATAATTCCTATTCGCAACTCTATTCCTTTTTCTTCTAGATAAACTGCAAAATCTGATATGTTTCTCTTTACATTATCAATGTATGGACCCATTGAACCAGTTGTGTCAATAACAAAAGCCAAATCAACTTTCTCTTTTAATTTGTTTTGTGATCCTGAAATAGTCATTCCAGGTAATGTTGACATCAGTACCGCAATTACTGTAATAATCGAAAACAGTACTTTAAAATTTCTTTTCATAAAATATAAACTCCCCTAAAATTTATTTTTTAATTATTTTTATTTGCTTCTATAAATGCTATTTCCCGTATATTTGTAACATCAAACTTAACTAACAGTTTAGTTTCTTTAGTCTCCGGTATGTACTCATATAAGCATGTAAAACTCTTTTTTTTAGGACTATTATCTATGGTTTTAAATATTATTCTTCTATTTGCATACATAATACCAAAATAGAAAATTTCTTCATTAAGTTTTTCTTTTATACTATCATATAAGTCAGGATATTCACTAATAATCACCTTGCCTTCTAAATCTCCTATATCTTCATCTATATAGTGGAAAAAAATTTCTTCCGATTTATTTGTGTTTGTATTATATCTAAATGTATGAACTTTTTTATCCTCATCAACAAAAATGTAATAAATATCGTCCTTAAAAGGAAATACCTTTGTTATATTAATATCATTATATTTATCATTTGTGCTTATAATTTTTTGTTTTGCCTCTTTATAAATTTCCCTTTCACCATATAAACTTATCAATTCATTGTATTCTGACTCTTTTATGCTTTCTTTAACGCCGTATTCAGTCTTTACTTTATAATATCTGTAGTTATCTATCATCATCATTCCGGATTTTTGAGTGCAGACAATCATATCGGCAGGTTGGTTTTTAATATAATTATACATTAAAACATTTCTAACTGAAATTGCTATTAAAATAATGGCAAAAGCAACTGCTGTTATTTTTATTATTTTTTTAACTTTTTTTTTGCCCATTTCGTCTAAATTATTTTTATAGTGCCTGACAAAAATAAATATCCCTGCTATTAATAAAAGAAATAAAAAAAGTGCTGCCAATCCTCCATAATTTATTGACGCCTCTTCTACTATCATAAATTACCCCCCCTGTTTTATAAATTACAATATTCACTAGTAAAAAGCTGTAATTACATTTTTTTGTAATTATATCATTTAATAACTTTGTATTCAATTATTCTATCAAAAAACAAATCGCTATTGTTGCTATTATAATGAAATATATATTGCATTTTAATTTAATACATGATAACATATAACTATATAAGGATAAACACTTAAAAGAAGTAATTATATTACAGTTATTTTGTGCAATAAGTTCCAGTAAAGTATATTCTTGTTCCTTTCTGCTTTTTCACAATTATCACCGTAATAAAAACAATGTTGTGTTTCCTTTTAGAAATTAAGATTTTTTTATAAATCTTAATTTATTACCATTTTAAGGGAGGAATTTATCATGTCAAAAAAAGTTGTCCATGTCATTATTTTAACTATGTTATTTTCATTTTTACTTACTGCTAATTTATTTGCATCCGGAAATGCCGTACAATCCAGCAGTTCCATTCTTTATGGTGACCTGAACGGGGACGAGTATATAAACAGCATAGACTACACTTTGATGGGCCGTTATATTCTTGGTCAAACAAATAATCTTAGAGAAAATCATACCACAGCGGCAGATTTAAACGGGGACGGAGAAATAACCAGCTCTGACTGTGCTTTGTTAGTCCGTTATATTCTTAGCATAATTAATAAATTTCCTGTAGAAAACAAGGATATAAGTGAAAACATAGCTGATGGTTTTATTGAAGGAAACACTAAATTTGCATTAGATGTTTTCAAAGAAGTCTGTAAAGACGAAGAGGGCGAAAATATATTCATTTCTCCTTTCACCGTTTCAACTGCACTGTCCATTCTCTATCAGGGAGCCGGCTCTGATACTAAGGAAGAGATGGCAAAGGTTTTAGGTTATGATGGGCTTGATATTAAGGAAGTTAACAACAGCTATAAGTACTTGTTAAATTACTTCAGCCAGCTTAATGAAGACGTTAAGCTTAAAAATAGCAACTCCATTTGGATTAACTCCTTGATAGGGGATAACATTATTAAACAAAATTTTATTTCAACAAATAAAGATGTATTTAATGCATTAATTGAAATCCGTGACTTCTCTGATGAAGGTATCGCAGATGAAATAAACAATTGGATTTCTGAAGCTACAGAAGGAAAAATAGACAAAATGCTGGATAAAGTACCTGCGGACTTATTATCATATATTATATCAGCAACTTATTTTAAAGGAACTTGGACAGAAGAATTTGATGACGAAAAAACAAATACTGCACCTTTTTATGCTGAAGACGGAAGCACTGAAAATGTTATGATGATGAGTAAAGAAGGTAAACTTGAATACGGTGAAGGCGACGGATATAAAGCAGTCAGATTACCTTACGGTGACGGGGAAATGGCTATGTACTGTATTCTTCCTGACAAAGATAAACCTATAAATGAATTTATTCAAAATATGGATTTACATAAATGGAATGAAATTAAAAACAGCATAACAGAAAGAGATGATGTATTGCTTAGATTACCCCGTTTTAAAATAGAATATGCTAAAGATGGTAGTGGAAGCTTAAGAGGAGCTTTAGAAGCATTAGGCATGAAAAAAGCCTTCCAGGATGATGCAGATTTTTCAGGTATGTCTGAAATTGGCGCTATAGTTGAAGATGTTTTACATAAATCTGTAATAGAAGTAAATGAGAAGGGAACTGAAGCTGCAGGAGTTGTAATAATACCCGTAGCCCCAACTTCAATATCAAGACCATATTTTACTGCAAATAGACCCTTTGTATTTGTAATTGCAGATGAGGAATATGACACAATACTCTTTATGGGTAAAGTAGGTAACGGTAATTTTGATAATTAATTTTAATATATAAAATTATAACCACCAGCTAAGCCGGTGGTTTTTTATATTTTTTTTTATTTTAAGGGTATAAAAAAAAGGCTACAGACTTATTTGTAAATCATTATCATATAACAATATTTATTTTATAAGAAAAACAAAAAACCCTGTAACCAAATAGTTACAAGGCTTTTAAAAATCTGGTGCCGAAGGTCGGACTCGAACCGACATGGTATTGCTACCGCTGGATTTTGAGTCCAGTGCGTCTGCCAATTCCACCACTTCGGCACTAATATAACTCAACGTTTAAAAATTATAACATCTTTATTCTCATTTGACAAGAGGTTTTTCGAAATTTTTTATGATTTTATTATTTAATCTTATTTATCAACGGGAAATTTATCTACAATCTCCAATATAAATCTTCCCAGCAAAACTGCATCATTTGAGTTAATAACACCATCACCGTTTAAATCTGCTACTTTACTATAATTTTCAACAGGCAAATCATCTATCACTTCTAATATATACCTGTTCAATAAATTATAGTCAATTGAATTAATAATGCCGTCCCCATTTAAATCCCCATACAGAATATCTTCCCCAGGAGACGGTGTTGGCTCTGGAGTAGGTGTCGGTGTTGGCTCCGGTACTCCCCCTGCCCCTCTTACAAGTGCCTCTGCAATCTCAGGATGGTACCATGTAAGGTTTCTTCTGTCTAAAAGGGCATAGGATTCTGCTTTACCACCCTCGTTGTATCCATTATCCCACCATATCACCGTTATGCCCCTTTTTCTTGCTTCTTTAGCAAAAAACTCTGCATGCCGGATCCTGTCTGAAAGGTTATTCTTATTTATACTGCCAAACTCACCTATGACAACTGCTCTTCCATTTTTAATAAATCTATTATAAAGTGCCTCCAATTCAGCTGCAAGAGAAGCCTTGTCATAATCACTTCCCCAGCTGGCAGTGCCGTTGACATCCATAGCAAAGAAGTATGGGGAATAATTATGTACAGATATAATTATCCTGTCATCATTATTAGGAATAACCAGGTCATTTAATGCAATATCTATAGCAGATGCAGCATGTGCCGGAATCATTATATGCCTTTTTGCATTGTTTCCCCCGGTACTTCTGATTGTGTTTACAGCAGCCAAATTAAAATTATTTATAACATGGCGGTTTTCAGGTGTTCCACCTGACCATTCATAAGGTGAGTTTTCTACCCTGGGTTCATTCATCGTTTCAAAAATTAAATAGTCACCATAGTCTTTAAAGCGGGTTGCAACTTGTTCCCATATTTTCACCAGCTGTTCTGTACTTCTTTTTTCCTGGGCATATGTAGGAACAAGCCATGAGTTTTCGTGGTGAAGATTAATTATAGCATACATATCGTTTGAAAGTGCATAATTCACTACTTCCTCCACCCTGTTCAGCCAGCCTTCATCAATTTTATAATCGGGAGCCGGTCCCACATGACCTCCCCAGGTAACGGGAAACCTTACAGTGTTAAAGCCCATTTCTTTAACTTTATCAATCATTTCCTTTGTGGTTTTAGGATTTCCCCAGTTAGTTTCCCCTCCAATGGCATCAAGGGTATTACCTAAATTCCATCCAATCCTCATTTCATTTACAAGTTCTAAAGATGTAATATCCCTCATACCTGTGTATGCTGTAGATGCTGAAATGTTAATATTTCCGCACAGCAAAACAAATAAAAAAGACAGCGTTGCAACAACAGTCCCCATTTTAATAAATGTTTTTTTAGTCACAATACTTCCCCCCTGTTTTTTATCTCTTAATTTTTACTATATAAGTTCGCAAAAACTATTTTTTTCATGGACTTTATAAAAATAATACAGCTTCACTTCTTTAATTCCGAATATTGTTAAATAAAAAACCTAATAAGTCTTTCCACAAAATCCGCAAAAATGTTATAATAAATACTATATTTAAAATTTATATAAACATAATTTTATATTATCCGAAATATATATAGAGTAAAACTTCTAAAACTTATATAAAAAGGGGAGAAACTTTTATATGAGTACAACCAAAAAGAAAATTATAAATACAGCATTACTTTCTATTCTTATTATTTTAGCTTATTTTATCATTGTAAATGTATATCATTTATTTTTCCTAAAAAGTACATTTGCTTATAGTCACACATGGTTTTTAAAAAGACTAATGCCATTTTTATGTACAGTCATTGTGTTTTTAATTGGCAAAGACAGCATTAACAAAAAAGATGCCACTTTACTTAAAATATCATATTTAATGATTTCAGCCGCTGAAATTTCCTTTGCTTTAGACAATTTATTTTTTGGCATTGCTTTCTTTGTACTGTGCCAGATTTTCCTTATCATAAGGCATTGTGCGGGATTTTCTAATTCTGCAAAGAACAAAAAACTTCTTATATCTTCAGGTATCCTGGTAGGAATTATAGTTTTTGTATTAATTATCGCCATCTTTTACCCTGCTTTAGGTATGGATAATCTTTTTTACTTAATTATTGTCTATGGCATAATCCTTGGAATTTCTCTATGGGCCGGTATTGTAAACTATTTTACAGGTAATTTTCCCAAAAAAAATGCACTGCTTATTGTGACAGGCATAACTTTATTCTTTGTAGGTGATTTTCTGGTAGGCATTGAACTAATTACTGAAAACGAATACAGTAAAAACATATTAAACTTAATTTTATGGATCTTTTATACACCTGCAATTACCCTCATTGCTTTAAGCGGGTATAATTTTACTAAAAACTCTGAAAACTAAATTTTAAATTACATTACATGAGAGGTGAAAAAACCTTTAAAAAAGAGCCTATTATAGTTTCATACCACTTCATATTTTCTATATCCTCCATCCTAATTTCTTTGCATTCCTTTAAAGTCTCTAAAAAATCCTTCTTCATTTCCATTAAGCTAGGACTCTTATACATCCATACACCACATTCAAAATGAAGGTAAAAGCTCCTGTAATCTAAGTTTATTGTGCCGATAACTCCGTATTCATCATCCACTATAAGATTTTTTGAATGGATAAATCCAGGCAAGTATTCATAAATTCTTACCCCGCTTTCTACTAAAATTTCATAATTTTGCTTTGTAACAGCATGAACATACCACTTATCACTAAGGTATGGGGTTATAATCCTTACATCAATTCCCCCTTTAGCTGCAGATGTCAAAGCTTTTATCATCTCATTGCTTATGATAAGATATGGGGTTGTTATATAGATATACTTTTTAGCCCTGTTAATGGAGTTTAAATAAACAGTTTCCCCAACAGGTTCATCATCCATTGGGCTGTCTGCAAAAGGCTGGTAATAAGCATGGGGCTTTTTAAGTTTTATGCACATTCTGTTGTCTATAAACTTTCCGTAATCCTCTTCAATTCCCCTTAAATAATCCCACAATGACAAAAACATAACTGTCATGTTTAAAACCGCTTCACCCTTTAACATTATGGCAGCATCTTTCCAGTGACCGTATTTTTCTATTTCATTTATATATTCATCAGCTAAGTTAATACCTCCGGTAAATGCAGTATGACCATCAATAATAACCAGTTTGCGGTGGTCTCTGTTATTAATTTTTGTAGATAATACAGGCATTATGGGATTAAAAACACAACACTTTATGCCCATCCTCTCAAGTTTTTCATTGTACTTATAAGGCAATGTGAGAAGACATCCAAAATCATCATATATAATCCTAACATCCACCCCTTCTTTCACCTTTTCAAGAAGGATATCTAAAATGGTGTCCCACATAACACCCTCATTTATAATAAAGTACTCTAAGAATATATAATGTTTTGCCTTTTTAAGCTCTTCTTTTAATTTTTCAAACTTCTTTTCTCCCAATGAAAGGTATTCACTTATGGTGTTTTTAAAAGGCGGGTAAAAACCATAATCCTGAATGTATTTTGATATAACATATGCATCTTCATTCTGCTCCCTGATGTCTTTTAGGTTTTCTTCCTGGGGTTTTAAAGTCTCCAATATTTTATCCGTGTTTACCGACATTTTTTTTCTTTCTTTTTTGCTAAGCCTTTTACCTCCAAGCAATAGATAAAAAAGGGCACCAAAAACCGGAAAAATCAAAACCGGAATAATCCACATAATTTTATATGAAGGATTGCTCTTGCGGTTAATAATCAAAACCACCACAATAATACTAAGTGCTATGTTAACCCAGTAATAGGTAACAAAATAATCACTGAATGCAGAGAATACTGCTATTAAAACAGCAATTTGCACTAATAAAGCAGCCACTATTAAAGAAATCCTGTGATATAAAATCTTAATTATTGATTTCATCTCAACCCTCACTTCGTAATATATTTCCTTTATTGTCATGATCTACATTTAAATTGAACTTGTAGAAATATTCAATACAGGTAAAATCATGGATTTACCTCTCTATTATATGAGAAATAAATCCATACCTTAATCTAAACATACAAAATCAATATATAAACAATGTACAAATATAGAAATTACAAATTAGAAATCAAATACTTATTGGTATAAATTTACATATCACTAAAATTAAACATTTCCCCGAAATCTATTATTTGATAATCAGCCGGTATATCAAAGTTACTGTCAGATACATGATCTGTTTTAAGTTCTTAAACTTCCATATAAACAGGATTGCTACCTTCAATTTCAATTTTTACCGGAAATCCTGTCTTTGCATCCAGCCATACTTTTCCTTTATTCTGTCCATCATCTTTTAATACAACGTGACAATCATAATTTTTAAACTTTTCCACACCAATATAATCAACTGAATCCCAATCAAAATCATTAATCTCATCAAATAAATCTGAAATTGGCAAATCCTCTGAACCCGAGGACAGCTTAACGGCATTTTTTCCTTCAGTATCTAGAGCGTACATATAATCGTCTTTTATAATTATGGTTGTATTAAGTTCGCCGGATATATCCATTTCAATCCTAAAATTCTTTTTCTTTCTTATAACTTTTAAATTCCCTTCCCGACCATCTGATTTATAGGTGAATTTATAAGAGAGTTCATCAATCAGCTTAGCTGATTCAGTAAGCTCTTTTAACTCCTCCTTTGAAAGCTTTTTTACATCCCCGCACCCCCACAGAACAGTGGAAAGTACCACTAAAATACATAGAAACACCAGTCTTTTAATCATTGCGTTTTTTTTAACTTCTTTTCTCATATTACTCTCCCCTTTACTTATTTAATTTAGCAAAAAATACTATATTATTATATCATTTATTTCAAAGCATTGCTACATTTTTTTTATTTTTTATAAATCTTCCGGTATAATATCATTTCTGATAACATCCCCGTAGTCTTCCCTTTTAACTATTATCCTTGCCTTTGCGTCTTTTACAAGGACAATGGGGGGTCTTGGTATTCTGTTGTAATTACTGGACATTGAATAATTATATGCTCCTGTTGTAAAAACTGCCAAAACATCCCCAGACTTTACTTCAGGCAGCATAATGTCCTTTATAAGAATGTCGCCGGATTCACAGCACTTACCTGCAATTGTAACCTTCTCAGTCCTCGGGGCATCCGGCCTGTCCACAATTACTGCATCATACTTTGCCTGATACATGGCATACCTTGGGTTGTCAGTCATTCCCCCATCAACCGCCACATATTTCCTGACATTTTTAATTTCCTTTACAGAACCTACCCTGTACAGGGTAATTCCAGCCGGGGCAGCAATAGACCTTCCTGGCTCTATAACTATTTTAGGAACCTTTATCCCCTTTTGGCTGCAAACACCCTTTACAACCTCTGATACAGCACCTATAAAAGAGTCATAGTCTATCTCTTCGTCCTCTTTGGTATATTTTACACCAAACCCTCCGCCTAAATTTAATTCTCCAATTTCTATGTTAAGCTTTTCTTTAAGCTCTGCCACAAACTCAAGCATAACTTTAGCTGCTAATTTAAACAATTCTAAATCAAACAGCTGTGAGCCTATATGGCAGTGAAGGGACATAACATTTAAATTTGAAAGCTTTAAAGCCTTGCTTATTATTTCAAATGCCTCACCATTTTCTATAGCCATACCAAATTTTGAATCAATCTGACCTGTACTGATAAATTCATGGGTATTTGTATCTATTCCTGGCTTTACCCTGAAAGAAACATTAACTTTTTTACCTGATTTATATGCAATTTCATGTACCATTACAAGTTCTTCTTTATTATCTATAACTATCCTTCCTACATTATTTTCTATTGCTAACATAAGTTCTTCATATGTTTTATTATTGCCGTGAAAATACACCCTCTCCATTGGAAAACCCGCTGTAATGGCTGTATACAGTTCCCCGCCTGATACCACATCAAGACCTAAGCCCTCCTGCTCTATTATTTTGCAAATTGCCGTTGTACAAAGGGCTTTGCTGGCATATACCACCAAACCCTTTCCATCATAATATTTCTCAATTGCATTTTTATATCTCCTGCAGTTTTCCCTGAAAAGAGCCTCATCCATAACATAAAGGGGCGTACCATAAGTATTGACCAAATCTAAGCAATCACACCCGCCTATTTCCAAATGATTTTTTTCATTTATATTTACAGCTTTTGATACAAACATTTTCTCACAACCTTCCATTAACCTTGCATTGCCATGCTTAAAGCCTTATTTAAACTTTTTAAATTATGGTAACACTTATAATAACAACAGTCAAGACAAAAAAATTTTTTATGTAAATATATACTATTAAATGTATGCTATTTGCTGTTTAAATTAATTATCTCTTCAAAAAAATCATAGGGGCTTTCATGAGGTTTTTCCAAATTAAATTTTTTCATAAAGTACATGTTTAAATTATGCGCAATTACCTCTCTTCTTTCACTTAGTTCAAGCTTTCTTTCTAAAAAGTCCTTTAACAAATTATACTCATAGTTGTCAACAGGGTACACATTAGAAGAGGATTCTTCCTCTTTATTTAAAGCAATAAGTTCCTTTAAAGTAACAGGTTTTTTCTGCCTGTCAGTCTTAACAACAATGGTATTTGCAGCAAAATCCCCTATTCTTTGAGACTTATTTGATAAAACTACAAACATTATATCCACAAGAAAAAATCCCGGCAGTAAAAAAACCAGTCTTAAAAAGCCTCTTAAAATTACATCAAATATACCTATTGGCGCACCGGTGCCCTTTATAACCCTAAGTTTCATACACCTTTTACCCGGTGTCAGTCCTTTTTGAAAAGTTTCAAAAAATACAAAATAAGCAAGATGAAAAAATAAAATTAAAGTATAAGTAAATAATACAAAATCCACAATCCCAAGTTCTAACACTATGTATATTAAGTCAAAATCCATAAAGTGCATTAAAAGGCGTATAAATATAATTGCTAAAATTTGTATCAAGCAATCAATAAAAAATGCTGTAAATCTAGAACCAAGCCCGGCCAATTCATATTCTATATGTACATTTTCCGGTGTCAATAACTTTATAATTTTCCTCATATTTCATTCCCTACCTGTCCAAGTTTTTTGCTTTTAGTTTATTTTTATACTTCACATTCGGAATTGCAACATACAATATAAAAAGTATCAAAGTAAATACCGAAAATAACAATTTAGAAACAGGCGAAACTTTTTGGCTAGGAGTAAAATATCCTTCTATAAAACCTGCAATTATAAGAAGGGGAATGGTACCCACCACAAGCTTTAACGCTTTTTTTCCGTTTATTATAAATGAATCTTTTCTGGAATATTTTCCAGGATTAATGAGGGAATAACCAATTATAAGCCCGGCACCCCCGCTAATGAAAATTGCTATTAGTTCAATTATACCATGGGGAAGTATTAAAGCCCAAAAGTAGAGACTTTCACTTTTTATAAAAGACAAACCTCCAATAACTCCCAATATATACCCGTTTTGCAGCAGTATACTAATACTTCCCACTCCTAAAGTAATTCCAAATACAAAAACCAATATGGAAACCCTTATATTATTGGTAAATATATGATTAGAATGCACTGCACCATCCCAGTTTACAGTATGTTCACTTAAATCTCTTTTTAAATAAAACTCAACTTCATGTGAAGACAGGAAAGCCGCTGCATTGTCCGTTAAAATAATTGTTAAAATAAAACTAAATAAAGCTCCAAACAAAAAAACAGATGCAGACAATATAATGGGTTTTATATTGTCGATTATTAGCAAAGGAAATTTAACAAGAAAAAAATTAAAAATTTTTTTGATATTTGATTTTTTGGTAGCATAAATATAGCTGTGGGCAGAAGCCACAAGGCTGTTTAAATATTCTGTAGTCCTGGTATCCCCGTAATATGTCCTGCTGTAGGATAAATGCCCGCATGTTAAATTATATGCATTTAAAAAATCATCCAGCTCATCTTTGCTGAATTTATGTATATTACCGGACTTAAACTTCTTTAAAAGGGATTCTAACCTTTCCCATGTCTTATGATTTTCTTTAATAAATCCTTCTTCCTTCATAGCAAAACATCCTATTTTTTGTAATTTTATTTAAAATCCATAAAAACCCTCTAACTAATTGTATCATATGAAAGCCTTCATTTGAAGATATTTATTGACAGTTTCAACTGACAGTTTATCAGGCGGAACATCTATAACACTTATTCCCGAATCATGAAATATCTTTTGAATTTTCTCCCTTTCATCTATCAATCTGATGGAAGCCGCCTTTAAATAAATATCTTCACTGTTTTTAGCAAACCCATTTGCTATTTCATAAAGTCTCATATCTTTTATAGTTATCACAAGGGGAACATGGTATCTTGCTAAGTTTTTCAGTGCAGTAGAAAGACTTACAGCTTCCTGGACGTTAAAAAGCTCTGTAAAAATACACAAAAGACACCTTCTTTTCTGATTTTGATTTAAATAACTCAAAGCCCCCTTATAATTTGCTGTAACAAAGTTTTCTTCAACATTGTAAAGATTTTCTGCAATTAGCTGGAGCTGCCCCTTTCCCTTCCCGGGCTTAACATATCTTTTTACACTGCTGTCAAATACCATAACACCAACATTATCCCCTTTTCTTATAGCCACATCTGCTAAAAGGAAAGAAGCATTGATAGAGTAGTCAAGTTTTTTAATATACTCTATCTCTGAATTCATCACCCTGCTAGAATCCAACATAATCATAACTTGCTGGTTTTTTTCAGGTTCATATGTATTTACTATAAGCTTATTTGCCCTGGCTGTGGCCAGCCAGTTTATTTTTCTGTAGTCATCCCCTTCACTGTATTCACGAAGACTCTCAAACTCCGTTCCCCCACCATGGCTCTTTACCTTTTTTACCCCATGTATAAGGTGGTTTTTGTTTATAATTTTAAGACCATATTTACTCAAATCCTTTAAATTTGGATAAACTTTATAATTTTCTGTAACATCGTACCAGTATTTTTTTGAGCACAGTTTTAAAATACCGTTATATTTAATATGTATTTTTCCAAATGTAAACTCCCCTCTTTTTTCAGGGACAACAACATATTTTCCCTCTGCCTCACTATATGGAGGAACTTTAATTTTTACAAACTCATCTTTTATATCCATGTGGAGGGGAATCTCATCCTGTGCAATTATATCTAATGGATAGCCGCTTTTATTTCTTATGGAAATAATTATTTGGTTTTCCCCGCCCATTGATAATTTACTGTCACAAATCCTCCTAATCTCAAAATGCTTTTTGCCGGGAGTTATTATGTAATCTATAATAAGTAAAATAAAAAGCAATGAATTATATATTACAAAGACATAAAACTCCACTCCTGAAATTATTCCGGCAAGCAAGGGAACTATTCCTATTGCAATTAACAAAGAAAAAAATTTGCTAAAGGGCATTTTAACTCTCCTTTTACCTGGTAGTTAAACTTTAAGTATCTATGTTGGTACTTCAACTTTTTCTATCTTGGTACTTCAATTTTTGACAATATACTTTTTATTACATCATCATTGTTCATACCGTCAATACCGGCTTCAGGTTTTAGCAAAATCCTGTGCCTTAAAACAGGCAAAGCCAGCTCTTTTATGTCTTCCGGAATTACATATCCCCTTCCCTGCATTGCAGCATATGTTTTTGACGTTAAAAGAAGTGAAATGGACGCCCTGGGGCTTGCACCCATTATAAGGTCAGGGGAATTTCTTGTAGCATTTGTAATGGAAGTTATGTAGTTAATGATTTCATCTTTTACCAAAACTTTTTCTATTTCCTTCCTGCACTTCTTAATATCTTCATATGTACATACGGTATTTATATTTTCTTCGTCAATTTTTTTGCTGTCAAAACCTGTGTTAAACTTTTTTAAAAGTTCATTTTCAACACTTTGTGGGATGTGGTCAATTAAAAGTTTCATTAAAAACCTGTCCACCTGTGCTTCCGGCAGCGGGTACGTCCCCTCATATTCAATAGGGTTTTGGGTGGCAAGTACCATAAAGGGCTCCTCTAATTTATGAGTCTCCCCGTCTATGGATATGGATCTTTCCTCCATGGCTTCAAGAAGAGCCGCCTGGGTCTTTGGAGGTGTACGGTTTATTTCATCTGCCAAAAATATATTTGTAAATAAAGGACCTTTTTTTAAGTAAAACTCCACTTTTTTAGCATCAAATACTTTTGTACCTATTATGTCAGCAGGCATAAGGTCAGGAGTAAACTGCACTCTTTTAAAAGCTGCCTTTACAACCTTTGACATAACCTTAGAAGTAAGGGTTTTTGCAAGTCCAGGCACTCCCTCAATCAAAACATGTCCCCCTGTCAAAAGACAAATAACCAGTTTCTCTATAAAATCATCCTGCCCTACTACAACTTTTGATATTTCCTGTATTATTGCCTCACTTTTTTCCCTTGTAAATTTACACTCATCTAAAGTGTTTTCTCCATTAAAATTTTGCTTTTCACCAATATAATCAGTCATCTTCTAATAACCCTCCTGATTTCTTCTAATTTAATATATAAACTTTCCATTTTTCTTTTGTCATTAATATTGTTTTTAATGTATTGTTCACAGTTTCCGGCAAGCTCTTTTATATTCATACCCTTAAACAATGGGTTTTTTTGCGCCTCATTAAAGACTTCATCATAATTTATCTCTCTTCCTTTATATCCTAAAAAGCCTGCAAGCTCATTTTTAAACTTTTCATAAACAATCTCTAAAACCATGCTGTTTGCCTTTGCTTTCATATATATGTTAGAAAGGGCATAAAGATTTTCATTTTCCTCACGCTTTATTATTTTATACACAACCGCAGGCTTCCCAAATCTTCTGGATTTTATAAAAATATAAATAATAATTGCCAGCATCAGCTGGGCTAAAATAATTCTTCCCGTAAAACCTATAACATCCAACAGGGGCATTTCCCTTCCTAAGCCATGATAAAACTCGTTAAACAAAATCATTTCATTAGAGCTTACCTGAAGGGCATGAATAAAAGCAACCCCAGGGTCCAAATTTTTAATTGAGTCATTTGTATATCTTCTGTAATTATCCAGATATATAACCTTTCCATTACCCATATTGTACATCCGGTTGTCCCCAAAGTATGAAAAAACTTTTGCATACTCTTCTTGCCCCTCAAGTATTTTGTAATTATTACCTATAAGCAGTTCTTTAGAGCCAATGAGAATTAAAGTATTTCCCCTTTCAATCCAATCCAAAAGATACTTTCGCTCTAAGCTTCCATTTATAATATTTATTCTTGGTGAAATTGCAACCATTGTTACACCGTCCGGCAAAAAACGTGCAGATTTTTCATAACGGCCTACTTTAAACCCCATTTCCTTTGCAAGCCTATACAGCACTCTTGTACCATTTTTCCCGTTATTGTATGTAGAATAATTAGTAGATTCTTTCATTTCGATTTCTATATCTAAAATTATAATACCTACCAAAGAGAGGAATAGAAAAACAAGTATAAATATAAAAATCTCTTTTTTTCTCATGAATTTTTATCCCTCCTCTCTTTAGTGATAATTTCAAAATACGCCTGATACCAGTTTTGAAATTTATCAGCCCTTATCACCCTTCCCCCATAACAGTACTTATTAAAGTCCTGTGTAAATTTTGAGAATATATTAAACAAATCCGGTCTGTTAAGTTTTATCTCAGTCAAATACTGTTTATTAGTTTTTGATTTGTTTAGCTTTACTATGTTGTAATTGTTTAGCTTAATTAATGATGCAATGTATAAAAATCTAAGTGCATTATTGTAATCACCTTTACGTATATGTTTATCAACCACTTTTAGCATATCTTCAGGCTCTTTAACTGACAGCAGAATTTCTTCATCATCTTTCTTTATTTTTTTAGAAATATATGCATTTCTAAAAATAATAAAAACTATTATAAAAATAATAAAAACAGTAAGAGCTATTGAAAGATAGCTTAAAAAGTCAAAAACCTCCGGAGAAACTTCTTCATCCATAATTGAATTTTCTTCCCACTTTTTTTTAAAAACCTCCCTGTACTTATCATCAACCATTTCAACTATCGAGTCAAAGGTTTCTTCTATAAAACCCTTTTCTTGGTCAGAGGTTTTATCCTCACTTGATGATATAATTCCTGAAAGCTTCTCTCTTATCTCATCCTCATTATCCGGAGGTGAATCATAATATGCCAATATATAAGATTGTAAAACCGCTGTAAGTAAAACCGCCAGAATAAAAGATAATATCCTTTTAGCTTGTACCATTTTACACTTCTCCATTATTTGTATTAATTGCATTTTCTTGTTTTTCGATCAACTCATTTAATTTTATCTCTAGATCAAGCCCATCCTTTTTAACTTTAATATCTATAAATAAAACCGTTATAAACACTATAACAAAGGGATATAAAATTGTACTTAAAACTGTACCTAATGAATAAAGGATATAAAAAATAATATCGTTTTCATATACGCCATACACATAAAACGAAATTATAGTAAACATCTTTCCAACTATAATATAAATAATATAACAAAATAAACTTGAAAAACCTATATGCCGGGAAGAACCTGCTGACATCCTGAAAGCCCTTTTCCTGCTTTCTGACACGGATAAACCTTCATTTACAATAAAATTATAGCCTAATATCATTTTTGTCCAAATAACCCCCACAGGAAAGAAAATCACGACCGGTCCTACTATCAGGGTTATTACAACACTAAGTATAATGGTTAAATCAGCTGATAAAATCTCTTCTAATGGGATTACAATGGATGCAATAAAAGAAAAACCAAAGAGTCCTCCTATAAATGAAAGAATAAACACCCCGAATAAAACAATATAAAAATACACTTTATACCTTGCCATTCTCCACATGTATTTAAAACCATTTTTTATTATTTTTAATATATTTTTATAAGAAAAATCATAAATATCATCTACAACATAATAATATACAACTTTCATTATGGCGGCGTGGAAAACAAGTTTTATAGTTAAGCTGTATATTATATTTAGTAAAACAAATACATCTTCAACAAAGCTTTTTCCTGCTGCCCCCAATAAATCCGTAGAATTAGAGTTGGTAACTTCTATATACCGGAGAAATGAAACAAAACCTTCTTTCACATCAGGGGTATCTATTAAAAACTTTGCAAAAATCCACGGAATATGTAGTATCAATGAAATAAATACAAAAGTTTTGAAATTATTTTTAAAAATTTCAATGGAATAATCCGCCACATCCCAAATTCTCATAGGTTTTAACACTTTATCTTTTTGAACCATATTCTCTTAATGCCTCTCCTTTTGTATTAAAAAAAAGAAAAACATCAGTTTTTCTTTTTATAAATTATCATACTATGTAATTAAATTCAATAGATAGTTTTAATCCACGTTCCTTCCAATATTGTACCAACTGGTAAACAGCCTTTTAAACATTTTTATAAAAGACACCTTTTCAACCTCCCTATCGCAGACTAAATCTATCCTGCCTATTTCATTTCCGTCAACTTTGTATATCACTTCCCCTATCCTTTGACCCTTTTTAACCGGGGCAGCTATTGACTTTAAAACCCTTATTTCTCTTTTTATTTTGTCCTTATTCCCCTTTGATAAAAGCAAATTTAAGTCATCAGCATAAACTGCCATTGCCATACTTTCAATACCTTTTTTTATCACCACTTCCCTGACTTCCCCACCTTTTTCATTTACCTTTTTTGACTCATAGTTGGCAAATCCATGGTCTAAAAGTTTTCTGGACTGGGCAAAGCGGCTGTTAGAATCAGAACCTCCTAAAACAACGGAAATAAGTCTCATATTATTTCTTGTGGCAGTTGCTGAAAGACAGTGCCCTGCTGCCCTTGTAAAACCGGTTTTCAGACCGTCTGCACCATTGTAGAATCTTACTAGTTTGTTTGTATTTGTTAATTCAAATTCCCCACCCCTGAAACTGTCCATCCAGATAGAGGTATACTCAAGTATCTTTGGGTGCTTTGTAACCAGTTCCCTTGACATAATGGCCACATCATAAGCACAGCTGTAATGACCTTCATCGGTAAGTCCGGTACAATCAAGAAAATGGGTGTTTTTCATACCTAGTTCTTTGGCTTTTTCATTCATCTCAACAACAAAGGCTTCTTCACTTCCACTAATTAGTTCTGCCAAAGATACAGTAACATCATTTGCTGAGTGCATGGCAACTGCCTTTAGAGCATCCCGTACTGAATACTGTTCCCCGGGTTCAAGATATACCTGTGAACCTCCCATACCGGCTGCATATTCAGAGGCTGTTACAATATCGTCTAATTTTATCTTTCCTGAGTCAATGGCCTCCATTATCAACAACATGGACATAACTTTGGTTACACTTGCTATGGGAAGTCTCTCATTTGAATTTTTCTCACAAAGCACCTGTCCTGTTGCAGCATCAATTAATATATACGCTTTAGATTCAAAACTGTCAAAACTTTTACTTGCCACCATTGCCTCAACCACTTCTTCGTCATACCCGTACAAATCATCATCTGAAAAAACTGTATCTTTTGAGGCAGATGTACTTAAAGAAAACAAATTAAATAGAAGCAAAATTATCATTAAATACACAGCATTTTTTTTAAACATAAAGGATTACCTCCATACTTTTAACTATACAACCGTATAGTTAAAAGTATGCTGAAAAAACTTAGGATATGCCATTAATTTATCTCTGCTAAAATCAAAGGTCTTTTTTTTACAGGGGATGGGGAAAAAATTATGCTGTTTTCTATAATTCTTTCCGCCTCTTTTATCCTTTCCATACTGCTACTATAAAGAGTGGCAATTAACTCACCTTTTTGTACCTTCATTCCCTTTTTCTTATTTAATACAATGCCAGCACTGTGGTCAATGCTGCTTTCTTTTGTCTCTCTTCCTGCACCAAGAACCATGGAAGCAGTTCCAAGGGCATTTGTATTCATCTCTTTTATATAGCCTGTATCCCTGCTTTTAAAGTGGTATTTAAAAGGCGCCTTTTTAAATAAATCATAGTCTTCTACCGCCTTTACATTTCCTCCCTGACGCTCTACCATTTCTTTAAATTTTGAAAGGGCTAGTCCTTCATCAACTGCCTTTCGTACCATTTTAATGCATTTATTCTTGTCTCCTAAGCCTGAAATTTCAAGCATTTTTGATGCCAACTCAAAGGACAGCTCCTTTAAATCATCAGGTCCCCTTCCCTTTAATACCTCTAATGCCTCAATAACCTCCAAAGAATTTCCTATTGCATTTCCAAGGGGTACATCCATATCAGTTACAACTGCAACGGTTTTTCTTCCCATATTCTTTCCTATTTTAACCATTAGTTCTGCTAAATTTACAGACTCCTCAACGGTTTTCATAAAAGCCCCGCTGCCTGTTTTTACATCCAGAACAATACCGTCAGCCCCGCTGGCAATTTTCTTGCTCATTATGCTGCTGGCAATTAAGGAAATGTTGTTGACAGTTGCAGTAACATCCCTTAAAGCATATAATTTTTTGTCTGCAGGGGCAAGATTTCCTGTCTGTCCAACAACGGCAACACCTATTTCTTTTACGTTTTTAATAAACTCTTCTTTTGAAATGTCTGTTTTAAAGCCTGGAATGGACTCTAGTTTGTCAATAGTCCCCCCGGTATGCCCAAGTCCCCTTCCTGACATTTTAGCCACTGGAACCCCGCAGGCAGCACAAAGGGGCGCTAAAATTAAGGTGGTCTTGTCACCAACTCCTCCTGTACTGTGCTTGTCCACTTTAAAGCCCTCTATCTCAGATAAATCAACAATATCCCCGGAATTTGCCATAGCCTCTGTCAAAAGGGATGTCTCTTTTTCATTCATTCCTTTCAAAAAAATAGCCATAAGAAGGGCTGAAACCTGATAATCAGGTATGTTTTCATTGCAGTACCCATTTATAAAAAAGTTTATTTCTTCTTTGGTAAGTTCCCCGCCGTCTCTTTTTTTTTCGATAATATCATACATTCTCATTGGCAAAACCTCCCTTGTTTAATGCAAAATTTCTTTCAAAAAACTTACGCCTCCAATATCTCCTTGAATTTCAAGGTATTCTGCCACTGTTTTCGCCACATCTGCAAAAGTGCTTCTGGTGCCAAGATTAACACCGCTTCTAATTTTTTTGCCATAAATAAGTAAAGGAACATATTCCCTTGTATGATCAGTGCCTTCAGTAACAGGGTCACATCCGTGGTCTGCCGTTATAATCAAAATATCATCTTCCTTTAATTCACCTATTATTTCAGGAATTCTTCCGTCAAAATCCTCTAATGCCTTTTTAAAACCTTCCACATCTTTCCTATGCCCGTATAACATGTCAAAGTCAATTAAATTTGTAAATACAATGCCTTCTAAATCACCTTTAATAAACTCAATTGTCTTATCAACTCCATCCATGTTGTCGTAAATGGATACAGAATCTGTAATTCCCCTGCTATTAAAGATATCCCGTATTTTTCCCACACCTATTACATCATAACCCTTTTCACAAGCATAGTCTAACAAGGTTTTCTTTACAGGGTCTAAAGAAAAGTCCTTTCTTCTTTTTGTCCTCACATAGTTTCCGCTGCTGCCTTCAAAAGGCCTTGCTATCACCCTGCCAACCCCGTGCTCGCCTTTTAGTATTTCCCTTGCTATACTGCACATTTCATAAAGCCTTTCAACGGGTATAACCCCCTCATGGGCAGCAATTTGAAATACACTGTCTGCCGATGTATATACAATGGGATAACCCGACTTTACATGCTCATCCCCTAACCTCTGTATAATTTCCGTCCCTGATGCAGGACAATTTCCCAAAACAGGGGAGTTTATCTTTTTTTCAAATTCACTTATTATTTCTTCCGGAAAACCTTTAGGATACACAGGAAAAGGTCTTTCCATTATTACACCTGCCAGTTCCCAATGGCCGGTGGTGGTATCTTTCCCCGGGGATTTTTCCGCCATTTTTCCAAAACACCCTGACGGGTTTTCTGAAGGTTCTCCCCCATAAATACCGTCTATATTCCAAAGTCCTATGTTTCTCATATTGGGTAAATTAAGATTTTTAACTGTTTTTGCAATATTTCCTATGGTATTGCTGCCCTCATCCTTGTATTTATAAGCATCCGGAAGTTCACCGATTCCTACACCGTCAAGTACAATTATAATTGCCCTTTTCATTTTCATCATTCCTTTCCTTATCTAAATAAAAACACTAAACATAAAGATGCTGAACCATATAGATAGACTTAAAAAAACTAAAGGTGACCTTAAAATCTTAAAAAAAAAGTAAGATATAAATATCTTACTCTTCAATTATATTATAAAACCTAATTTTTAACTATAATAATTTACAAAAATAAACTGCTTACATTATGCCCTTGGGTGGGTTTTCTTATACACTTCCTTTATCCTGTTTTTTGCTATCTGGGCATAAATTTGTGTTGATGATATATCAGAGTGCCCAAGCATTTCCTGAATGGATCTCAAATCCGCCCCGTTCTCTAGTAAATGTGCTGCAAAGGAATGTCTTAATGTATGCGGCGTTATATCTTTGTTGATTTTAGCCTGATTTTTATACTGCTTTATTATCTTCCAAAAACCCTGCCTCGTTAATCTTTTTCCATTTACATTGACAAATAACGCCTTTTCATCTTTTTTCTGTATAAGATACTTTCTGGACTTAGTCAAATACTCATTCAGTGCATTAATAGAAATTGAGCCAAGGGGCACCATTCTCTCTTTTGAACCTTTGGTACATCTTATAAAGCCCATATCAGTGTTGACATCATCAACATCTAAGCATATAAGCTCTGAAACCCTTATACCCGTTGCATAAAGAAGTTCTAACATGGCTTTGTCCCTGTAACCCTTTAAGTCATCACATTTTGGCTGTTCTAAAAGCAATTCAACTTCTTTTGTAGACAATATCTGTGGAAGTTTCTTCTCCACCTTTGGCGACTCAAGCTGTTCTGTAGGGTCCTGTTTAATTATATCGTTTTTTGTTAAACACTGACAAAAGGACCTTATAGAAGCCAAATTACGAGATATAGTTGATGTGGCCCTTCCCTTCTTTTGCAAATGCAAGAGATAGGCAATAACCGTAGTTTTATTGATGCTTGTTATGTTGTTTATTTTCATCTCTTTCAAGTATGTAATGAATTGCTCAATATCCCTTTTGTATGACTGCAGGGTATTTAAAGACAGTTTTTTATCATTTTCTAAAAAGTCTAAAAACTTAACAATTAACTCTTCCATCCTTCTACCTACTCCTTCTATTATAATATTTTTAATATTTATAAAAATTAAAATATTAAACAAGTTTTATATATAGTATTTAAGTAATATAATTTTGTTTTAAAAAATATATCTAATCCTCCATATTATATAAGAACTTCTACACATTATGCAACGTTTATCCTTTATATGTTAATTAGTTTGTAACTTTGTATAATTATTTTTACTTTTTTTTGTGCATTAATAACAATAAAGCAATGCATATTTCAATATAAATTGTTAACAAAATATTGCACATTGATACATTTATATTTATTTAAAAATATAAAAATTACGTAAATGTCATTCTTATAAATACAGGGATAATATATGATTCAACAAATATACCTAAAAATATTACAGTTGAAAAGGTTAAAGTAACAAAACAATATGCAAAAAAATTTATTTTTAAACTGTTTTTCTTCTCATCTTTATTTGATTTGTTTTTTATTATACTAAGGGAAAAATTTATCCCGTTTACTCCTAAGGCTATAAGGCACGGAATAATTATTAATTCTTTTGGTAAAATGGTTATAGCCGAAAAAAGTACGCCTCTTAGCCCTAAGTATTCAATAATAAAACCTGAAGTAAATCCTGTTATAAAACCCCTTACTCCTATTAATATGTAAATAAAGGGTATTCCGATAATGGTAACTCCCAAACCCCACAAAATAGCTATTTGCCGCATGTTTTCTATTAATGATAATCTCAGTATTTCATTTCCATCCACCTTTTGGTTTTCAAAAAGCTGAAAAAATCCATGTAAATAATTATTTAATTCTTTTTTTTGAACGGGGCTTAACCCGTTTACAGTAAATGCTCCTGCCGAAATTCCTGCAACAAAAGCTAAAAACAGAAAAAAGTATAAGTTTATGTTGCTTTTAATATGATTTACAATTACCTCACGTATTTTAGAAAACACTTTTATCCCCTCTTGTTACTTTTATGTTATTTATTTCTTGTATACCCTATAATAAATTCTATGCATTAAAAATAAAAAAAATTACAATATACCTTGGGTATATTGTAAACTTATAACTTATTATTTAAATATATTTAAAATTCCTTCACTTTCTATATTTTTATTTCACCCTTTACTATTTTTTCTGCTAAAAGAATTCCCACAACAGTTTTAGCATCAGGTATTTCATTATTCATAACCATTTCTACAAGTTTATTAATGTGTATTTTCTCTGTGGTAATAAATTCCCCTTCATCGGCACATGGCTCTCCTTCCACCAAATCCGTTGCTGCATATATGTATATCTTTTCGCTGGAATAGCCGGGGGCACAGTATAAGTCTATCAAATGCTTTATTTTCTTTGCTTCAAGTCCCGTTTCTTCTTTCAGCTCCCTTTTTGCACATTCTAAAGGCTCTTCCCCCTCATCCAGCTTCCCTGCGGGAATTTCTAATAATTCAGCCTCCACAGGCTTTCTATACTGCCTTACCAAATAAACTTCTCCTTTTTCATTTATAGGTACTACGGCGGCACCACCGCTATGCCTTACAATTTCCCTTGTAGCCTCTTTCCCGTCCGGTTGAGAAACTTTCAGTACATCCACCCCTATTATATTTCCGTCAAATACATTCTCTTTTGACACCGTTTTTTCTTCGTACTCCATTTAAAAGTCCCCCTTTTTTATCCTTTTCCAATTTTCCTGGCTTTCTTGGTGCATTCTTCCATAGCATCTATTATGGCATACCTGAATCCATGCTTTTCTAAAGTTTTTACTGCCTCTATAGTGGTACCTGCAGGGGAGCAAACCTGGTCTTTCAGCTCTCCCGGATGCTTCCCTGTTTCCAAAACCAGTTTTGCAGAACCTAAAACAGCCTGGGCAGCGAGTTTATAGGAAAGGTCTCTTGGAAGTCCTGACAAAACAGCCGCATCTGCCATCGCTTCAATGAACATAAATACATAAGCAGGGCTGCTTCCTGTAACCGCCGTTACCTCGTTCATAAGTTTTTCATCTAAAACTTCCACCTTTCCAAAACATTCAAATATTTTTTTTACTTTTGAAAACTCTTCTCCAGATAAAATATTCTCATCATAACACATAAGCGTCATCCCTTCACCCACTAAAGCAGGTGTATTTGGCATTGTACGGACTATCTTTTTATCATTTCCTATAATATCTTGATAAAATTTTATAGGAATGCCTACAGCAACAGAAACCAGTATTTTTTTATCATCAAAGGCATCTTTATTAGCTTCAAGTACATTTTTAACCATATTTGGTTTTACAGCCAGGATGATAATATCAGATTTTTCAATAACCCCTCCACTGTCATTTAGAATGGTAACACCTGTCTCTGATTTAAGATTTGACAGTTTCCCTTTGTCAATATCATAAACAAAAATATCTTCCTTTTTAATAAATTTAGAATTTACAATGCTTTTTATCATAGCACATCCCATATTTCCCGCACCTATAAAACCTACCTTTAAATCCATATAAACTCCTCCTTATTTCTTGTGCCAATATCTATATTATCACAAATTAAAACAAAATCCTTTTAAATTTTAAAAAATTTTATCCTTACCCATTGACATAGACAAATACCTGTTGTATACTAACAAGTGTCCTACAAGTTTAATATACACCGAAGGGGTATAGCTCAATTGGTAGAGTAGCGGTCTCCAAAACCGTTGGTTGCGGGTTCGATTCCTGCTGCCCCTGCCAAAAACCCCAAGGGTTTTTGCCCTTGGGGTTTTAGTTATTCAATGTCTTTTAACAGGTTTTTTTCTTTTTATATTTGCAAAAATGAGTAAGATTATAGTTAGCCCGAAGGAAATGGTCCAACTCCAGTTCCTATCGTATTTTGCTTCAAAACTAATTACATCCATAAGCCTTTCAGGAATTATACTGATGCTAAAACAGATAACACCTAAAGGGAATAAAAGAGGTCTGTAATATTTTAAATTAAATGTTTTTTTAAACACATGGGCAGAAAAGAAAAATACAGTGCTAAGGTGCATAAATCCAATTGTGGACCAGGTTATTATTAAAATCGATTCAAGTCTTTTAAAAAACCTCCCATAGTCAATTGTTCTTCCTAACTGATATGCAGGCAGCAATACTTCCCTGGCCACAGGATTCGGGTACATGCTTATAAAAATTAATGTGATACTTAAAAAAACCACTCCGGATATAAAAATTGAAATAAGTCCGCTTTTTTTAAAATTTTCATGGGTTTTCATAAAGGGAGCTATTAAAAATAAAAATAACACTTCAGAAAAACAAGATACTTTTGATGAACCTTTAACAAAAATTTCATAAGCCCCGTTGCCAAGCAAGGGAAAAATATTGTTTATATCTCCTAAAGGTGCCAGTGCAAATATAAATATTAAAAAGCTTACCACAGAGACAGGTACAAGTATTGCCATGAATCTTACGATGGACTCTATTCCTATATAAGCAGCAAAAAAAACTCCCACAAAAAAAAACAGCATTAAAAAACTTGGCGGTGTCGTTGGAAAACCCATACTTTTTATGAGTTCACCAAATAATCTTAATGAAGTAATCATCATGAATGTTAAATATACCCAAATTACTGTACCTGTTATAATTTTTACAGGTTTGCCCCCAAGGCTTTCCCCAATATCCAAGATATCTTTACCGGGAAAACCTTTATAAAGCTTATTTATTATCCAAAAACCAATTAATGCAAGGAAAGATATATATGCAGAAAGAATCCATCCGGCAACACCTGCACTTTCCATCATTACTCTGGGAAAACCCAATACAGCTTTGGTTGCAATCATCGTTATAAGAAGGCAGGTACCTTCCCATCTTCCAAAAACCATTTCATTGTTCATATGTTTTCAACCACCTTTAATATCTGAAAAACATAGTATATACAGGAATAATTAATGAGGCGATTGCCACAAAGTATATGACTATGGCACCAAGCCTGTTCTTTTTATCCCATGTCCATTTTCCATAGCTTATAGTTCTTATAAAAACCCACAGCAGTATGATAATTAGTATAATTCTGTCTAATGTCAAAATTAACCCTCCTTAGTCTGAATCTGGAAATGGTACCGTCCTTACTATAAGTCCGGATCTTCTTATTACTACATCCACGTTTACATTAAAAACAGAGTCTTTATACCTGGTAAGCCAATCAAAATTTTCCCACTCATCCCATGTAAGGAATTTGCTTTTCATCAATTGCCCGAACCCACTTACATCCACACCGTATTCTATAGTTTTTTTAAGATATCTCATTATTTCTTCTTCAAAAAACTCTGCTACTGCCTTTTCTAAAATTTTTAAATTTTCACCTTCTTCGTAGTTTATGCCGCTTTGTATAGACTGTATATTTCCTTCTAAAAAAATATCTATATTTATGTTAGGAACACCATCTACCATTTCAACTTTCTTTTTAGGTGCTCTTCCCTGTTCAATACCTAAAAGTACAAAATAGCCCTCCTTCATTGGATCCGGTAAAGTGGAAAAGCTGTATTTAAAATCACCTTTAACTAATAGGTGAGCCATAGTATCAGCTCCGTCTAATACACCTACCATTTTTGCACCGTCAAAAACAGCAAGTCCCATTATCTCTGCCTTTACATCACCCGTCTTAGGCATATCCCCTGCGATAAAATCACCCTCTAGGGGAACTTGCCTTCCCTTTTCCCTGTATGTGGACTTTTCATCACTTATTTCACTGGATTTTTCAAACCTACCTATGGAAGCTAATACGGCATATGCCTGACTGCTTGTGCTCTTTAGGTTGTTGTAAAATTTATAAAATCTGGTGTCTGCTGTAAACGCAGTATAATCAAATGCCCTTAACTTCATCTCATAGTACTTTGCGGGGTTGGTTTCTAAAGCAGGCTCTACAGCACGTATATATTCTTCTGCCGAACCTACTGCAACCACTACAAACATACTGGGCCTAAACTCCCTCCCCCTTGCAATGGCAGTAAGATACTTATCTATTCCTTCCTTTGCAAGTTCCTCTGAAAATATAATAACCTTTACGTGAGAAAGATTTATCTGCTTACTTATAAAAGTATTTGCCATATTAAGCCCTGAGAATATTGCAGGAACTTCTAATGTCACTATACTGGAAGTTTTGCCACCTCCCCCGGGAGCTTCTTCACCGCCTCCTCCGGCTATTGCAACAGGCAGTGCCAGCTGAAGGGTCATTTTGAGCAAATTATTATCCCCCTTATCAAATCCAATAGCCATAGGGTAAGCTAAGTCATCCACTTCTCTTGCATCAAAACATCCTGTCATTCCGGTTAATAAAGTTACTAAAATAACTATAATACCTACACTTTTAACTGTTCTTTTCATTTGGAACTGCCCCTTTCTTTTTTTTAATCAACAATGCAGCCATTAAAAGAATTATTGGCATACCAAAAGTAACTATCCAGGCATAAGCCCTGAAAATCTGGCTTTCCAACTGAAAAACCCTCATCATGCTTTCAGGTATTAAAGCAAATGTAAAAACCAGTACAGACACAGGTAAAATAAGGGGTGTATAATACTCTAGTCTGAAAGTCTTTTTAAAAACATATACTATAAAAAATAACAAAATGCTGAGGTAAATAAAGGCAGATGCAACCCATGCAAATACAAAAATAGATTCAATTCTTGTAAAAAACCTTCCCCAATCAATGGTCCTGGCCAATGTGTACATGGGCATGGTAAATTCAGTGGATGCAGGGTATGGGATTGAAAGTGTATAAATTAATGCACCTACGGTTAAGAAAAAACCTGATAAAAGTATGCTGTAAAACCCGGTTTTTCTAAAACAATCATAACTATTTAAAAAAGGCGGCAAAATAAAAAGTATGCTGATCCCTGAAAAAATTGATACATTTGGTATTCCTTTTATAAAAATATTATTTACACCACTACCCATAAGGGGAAATAAATTGGTTAAGTTAAAGTTGGGTATTATTCCTATTATTATAAGTATAAAAGCCGCTGCTACAATTGGAACAATAATAGCAGAAAACCTGGTGATTGGCTCTATTCCATAAAATGCAGCAGTTATCATTCCAATAAGAAAAAAAAGCATAACAAAACCTATGGGGGTTTTATCCAGTGTAATTATTTTAACTCTGTCGCTAAACTCCCTTAATACACTTGGAGCTATAAACATATAATCAATTATAATTATCAATCCAATTAAAATTCTTCCTATATTGCCTCCTACATATTCACCTATATCTATAATATCTTTTCCCTGAAAATTTTTGTACATTTTTGATATAATTGTAAAAAGGAGAAGTGAAAGAACCGTTAAATATACTATTAAAATCCACCCTGCCGTACCTGCTTTTTCTGCTACAAAACGCGGAAAACTTATAAACAGCTGAGTTGTCATTACAATTATTAAAAGTGATGTTGTTTCTACTTTCCCAAATACAATTTTACTTTCCACTATAATCCTCCACTTTCTTATATATTTGATGCCTTTAACGCTTCTTTTTTTCTCTCTCTGCCCATTCCCTTGAAATTTTAGGCTGTTTTCTTTGTTTCTGTACATTAAGATAATCCGGTCGATTTTCCTGTTTCCAAATGGGACTTCTTAAAAGCTTATCTGTAACCCCGTCACTTGTTCTAGGACCTAGTGGTGCCATAAAAGGCACACCAAAGGATTTTGAACTCACCAGTATTATCCCATGTACAAAAATGCCCAAAGTAATTCCTAAAAATCCTGTAAGTGCGGCCAATATAATGTATACAAACCTTAATATCCTGAATGAAAAAGCATGGGCAAAATTAGGTACTGCAAAAGACCCTATTCCTGTAACAGCAACTATAATTATAAGTATTGGGCTTACAATATTTGCAGCAACTGCAGCTTGACCTAAAATTAATGCACCGATAATACCAAGGGTAGGACCTATAGGACCTGGAATTCTAATACCCGCCTCTCTTATAAGTTCAAAGGCAAACTCCATTATAAGAATTTCCATAACAGAGGGAAAGGGTACTGCCTCCCTTGATGACTCAATAGCAATTAAAAGGTCTGTTGGAATCATTTCATGGTGAAAATTAGTTATTGCAACATAAAGACCGGGTAAAAGCAGGGACAGTATAACTGCAACAAATCTTACAATCCTGAAAAGGTTAGAATAGGGAAACCTTACATATGCATCTTCCGGTGAGTGAAGAAGGTCACTGTTGGTTATAGGCATTATAAGGGCAAAGGGACTTCCATGCATAAGAATAGCCAGCCTCCCCTGGGCAATCATATTTGCAGTTCTGTCAGGTCTCTCTGTTGACAACATTTGAGGCTGGGGTAAAAATGTACTGTCTTCTAAAAGCTGTTCTAGCTCTCCTGAATCAAAAATGAAATCTACATTTATATTATTAAGCCTTCTCCTGGCTTCTTCAACTAAGGACTCATTGGCAATATCCTTAATATACATAAGGGCACATGGAGTTTTACTTCTTCTGCCAACTTTAAAATTTTCAACCACCAGATTCTCATCCTTCAAAGTCTTTCTTACAAGGGCGGTATTTATTCTCAAACCCTCTGTAAATGCTTCCTGAGGACCTCTTATAACAATTTCTGTTATAGGTTTGTCCACCTGCCTCTGTACCCACCCCTTTACATCACATGCAAAGGCACAGTCTATTTCATCGATAAAAAGCCCTGCTCCCCCGAAGTTTACCTCCTCTATGACATCATTCATTTTTTTTGTCATTTTTACTTGGCTGTGAGAAATCAGGTGATTATTTATATACTGGGCCAAATCCTTTTCTTTTCCCTTCACTTCAACATTTGAAAGAAGCATAAGGGGTTTTAAAATGTGAGAATCCACTATATTTGAATCAACCATCCCGTCAAATAAAACTATAAATGCATCGAGATTCTTATCCTTTGCCACCACTTTAAATTCTCTTATTATAAGATCCCCGTTATCAGGATAGTTGTACGTTTTTTTTATATATTCCAAATTCTTATTTATATCCTTGCTTACTTCCTCTAATTCATCAGATTCATCTTCTTTTTTGCCTTTAGGTGAAAAAAAACTGCTTATTATTCCCCCTTTTTTACTATCGGTACTTCTAAGTTCTTCTTTTTCTTGCCTTGTTTCTTCTATAAGTTCTTCTTTTTCTTGCCTTGTCTCTTCTAAAATAAAGGCTTCTTTTTCTTCAGGTTCTTTAAATAAAAAAACATTTTGCAGGAATTTTTTTAAATTCGCCAAACACTCCACTCCTTTTTCCCGTCTTCACGGTTATTTTATGTATAACAGGTGCTTTTTTAGCAACTAATCATATTATGGATTTATCAGGACAGAAATATGCAAATTAAAATTTAATAAAAAAACACTTTTTCGTATTTACATATTTAAAAAAATGTGCTATAATTACTAATTGCATCGGGGTGTAGCTCAGTTTGGTATGAGTGCTTGCTTGGGGTGCAAGAGGTCGCTGGTTCAAATCCAGTCACTCCGACCACAGTGATAAAGCGTGTTACAGAGAATTTGTAACACGCTTTTTCCTTTCCGTTTGTACCTAGTTTGTACCTAATTTGCAACATTATAAATAAATATCAGTTAGACAATTCCTTAAAATTACTTTCTGGATTTTTTAATGAATAAAATTATAAAAATATGTTGATAATTAAAATAGGAAATTCAGACTATTTTAAGGAGGATAATAATATGTCAAATGATGAGGCATCATTAAGCGGGCCTCTAAGGCGTAGTAGAAAGCACCGGTTTTTTAAAAGGTTTTTGACGTATTTTTTGTTTGCAGCTGTAGGTATTCTTACGGTAATTAATTTAAGTATATACAGCTGGTATAGCGAAACTAAAAAAAATTATCAGGAAGCTTTTTTAAAGGCGGAGAATGCATCTTATGAAAACAGCAATTTAACAGCTGAAAATGAAGCTTTAAAAAATGACTACAATCTCTTAAAGAAAGAATACGAAAAAATTTTAAAGCAAAATGAAGAAATATCAGAACTTATACAAGAATTGAAAGATAAAAATGAGGAATTAGAAAAAATCAATAAGGAACTTGTTGAGGACAATATAGAACTTCAAAATTCTCTAAAAACCGCTGCCTCAATTGGCATTAAACCTCAAAGCTACACAAATTTTGAAGGAATAAGTACCAGAGGCAGTATAGAAAGAGGGGAGTATATAGGAAAATTCCTTGGCACTTTCTATACGCCAAGTGCAGCAGAATGCGGCAACAATAAAGGTATCACCAGATCAGGGCACCCTATAATACCAGGAATATCCGTTGCAATTGATGAAGAATACTGGCCCTTTGGAACAATCTTTTATATTAAAGGTTTGGGATATACAGTGGCTATGGACACCGGAAGCGCCATAAAGGGAAAATATAGGTTTGATTTTGCGGTATTTGATAAAGACTTTGCAAATAAAATGGGAAAATCCTATTGGGATGTTTACCTAGTTAAATTAGGAAATGGTAAAATAGAAGACATTTCCTTTTAAATATCACTTATTTTTTCTTCTCCTTAAGCAGCAGTTTTTGTACTTTTTACCACTTCCGCAAGAACACAGCTCATTTAGCTGTTCCTTGCTGCATTTAACAAAAGGTATGCTGATTAATTTATCACAATACTCTTCTTCAAATTCTTCCCCGCAGTCAAATCCGCCTTCCTCAATTTCTTCATCTTCTATATAATGCATTCCTTCATTTCTAAGCCATTCTTCATCCGGGAATTGTGAAAATTTATAAAATTCATCATCATAATAATCATTGGCATAATACTCATCATTATCATCATACTCATCATTTAAAATAAATCCGCCAATCCATTCTTCCAATGAAAGAACATCTTCTTTATCAATAAAAAAATATTTTTTTTCCTCTTTAAGCTCCCTTAATACTTCCCTGGAAGTCTTTTTTAAATTATTGTCTAATAAATCCCAATCCACCAAAAAACCATCTATTTTCCTATCCCTTATTGCCTGTTCAATATCGCCAATAAGTCCCTTAGGGTGAATTAACCCGCAGCAGTAAGGTAAAACTTCCCATATATAACTGTAGTCTTTTTCAAGCTTCCCATTCATAAGTTCTTTAAAATAAAAAACCAGTTCTTCTCTTTTTAATTCTTCTTCATTTAACAATACTAAAAGGGCTTCTAATGCTTCACATCTGATAAACTCATCAATCATGGAGTTTTCAATTATTCCTTTTAATGGATTTATATCCCCATCACACACCGATGCCAAAATGTTTTTCAGCTCCTCTGTCACTATATCCCCAAGCAGCCCGTAAACAACTTCATCCCTGAAGCTTAGAAGCTGTATAATCCCTTTATATGCCCTTTTTTCACGAAAATACGCCAGCAAGTAAATGGCTGGAAAGTGAATTAAGTATTTATTATCTTTATATAGTTTCTCTGCATTATTTACAGTGTACTCCAGTATATATAGAAGTTCCGGTATTGCTTCATCCTTGTGTTCTAAAGCATATTTTACTTGTTCAGAAGGATAGAGGTCATCAAACCTTTCATATCCTTTGAATATTTTTAGCTCCATAATACATCTCCTTTTATAACTTAAAACTCTATAAAATTGAAGGTGATTTTAAACACCTCTAAATATTTTACATTATACCATCTGTAATAACAATATAAATTTATTTTCTAAAGCTGTCTCTTATAAGTGTCTATTATGCTAACTGCATCTTTGTATATTTCATAGTTAAGTTTTGATTTCATTAATTTTACAAAAGATAAAAACCCCACCAGATATATATGAATTTTCATCTCCGTTTCACTGGTATATAAAATCAGCTCCAATGTTTTTTGGTTAAAAATTACTCTTTTTATATCCTTCCACATAATTTGTTTTTTTCTTCTCAGTATATTATAATAAGTTATTTTCTCTTCATCTGCCATAATACAGACATTAACCGATAATAAAAAAAGAATCCCCCCTAATATTAAAAATATCACAGGCAGTGCAATGGTCTTAATTTCTTCGCTAAATTCTCCGGTTTTTAAGCCTGAAATTATAATAATTGCCATAGAAACTAAAACAATAAAAAAGCCTGCCACACCATAAATTTTATTCATCTTTAAAACTATAGCACCATCTTTAACTGCTGCTTTTTTCTCGGTGCCTGACATTAAATATCTCACTAAAAACAAAGCCACCACAGCCATCATCATGACTATTTTTGCATAATTCATGAAAAATCCTCCATTTCCCAACCTTCAATTACAGACCAAAATTTTTTAAAACAATTTTATTATAATAATATAATACTTTAAAATCCAGCTTTTTAGCAAGTTTGACCAATAATTTTTTAAAAAAAGCAAGTCATATTATTACATTTTATGATATAATAGATTGTGTACAACAAAATACATTATAAAATATATTTTATTTGCAATGTAATCTTATTGTTATTGGGGATAAAACTTTTGTCTATATTCCAAAAGTAAACTTATTTAGCTTAAAGTTAATACAGGGTTTATATATAATTAACCTGTATTGTCTGCAAATAAAAACAGCATTTTGTATTTTAATTTATAAAAGATAATTTTAAAAAACAGGATAGTTTATATCTTTTGGCTTAAACATATTCTTTTTCTTTTTTATACCCATTAACATGAGATTATATTTGTTGTATAAAAATTTAGGGGTGAAAGGATGTTGATAATGGAAATGCAATGTAGAAGCAAAAGAGAATTTGCCTTAAAAAGGGCTGAGGAACTTAAAGAACGTATTAAAGACTATAATGATGTAAAAGACACAATACCTCGTGGAATGTCTCCTTTCCAGGAAGAAAAAATATTAGAAAAAAAGAAAAAAATCCTCTCTCTTTTAAATGCAACTGAAGAGGATTGGAACAACTGGAAATGGCAAATGAAAAACAGAATAAGCAATGTAGATTTACTTTCAAAAATCATCAAATTAAAGGACTCTGAAATTGAAGCTATTAAAAAAGTTGAAAAAAAATTCAGATGGGCAATATCTCCTTATTATGCCTCTTTAATAGATGACAACCCCCTTAACCCTGTAAAACTCCAATCAGTACCTTCCTACTGTGAATTAGACACTGCCAATGGGCTTTTTGACCCTATGGGGGAAGAATATACAAATCCTGCCGGATCTATAACAAGGAGATATCCGGACAGGTTAATTATAAACACCACCAATGTCTGCGCCATGTACTGCAGGCACTGCCAGAGGAGAAGAAATATCGGCACTTTAGATAAGCATACACCAAAAGAACTGCTTAAAGAATCAATAGAATACATTAAAAACAACCCTGAAATAAGGGATGTTCTGATAACAGGCGGTGACCCCCTTACACTGTCTGATTCTGCACTTGACAGGCTTTTAGAAGAAGTTTATTCAATACCTACAGTTGAATGCATAAGACTTGGGTCAAGAACATTAGTCACAATGCCTCAAAGAATTACAGATGATTTAATTAATATTTTGAAAAAATACCCCCCTATTTATCTTAATACTCATTTTAACCACCCGTTGGAAGTTACTAAAGAGGCAAAGGCAGCTTGTGATAAGCTTGCAGATAATGGAATTGTTTTAGGGAACCAAGCGGTTCTTTTAAATGGTGTAAACAACGACAAATACGTTATGCGCCTTTTAAATCACGAGCTTTTAAAATGCAGGGTACGCCCCTATTATATCTTCCATGCAAAACCTGTTGCCGGAACAACGCACTTTAACACTTCAATTGATGACGGCATTGAAATAATTGAATACTTACGGGGCTATACATCCGGTCTTGCAGTACCAACTTATATTTTGAATGCACCGGGTGGAAATGGTAAAACCCCAATTGCACCGGAGTATGTTATATCCAGAGGCAAAAATACTGTGAAAATCAGGACTTGGGAAGGAAAGGTACTTGAGCATCCAAATTATCCTACCAAGGATATAAAAATTTAATGGTTGGTGAAATTTAAAAGTTAAGGGAAACTTAAAAGTAAACATAGGATAAAGGGAATATGAGAAAAATTATGGGGAAGCTTTTTAAGAGAAATGCTTCCCCTGCCTATTATATATCCATTTTTATCTGTTCTTGTTCTTCCTCCTCTTCAGGTCTTACATCCTCCGGCAAATTTTTACCCTCTGCAGCTTTTGTGGCAAGCTCATCACATCTTTCATTTAAGTCAATGCCCGCATGTCCTTTCACCCATTCGAATTGCACATTGTGAGAGTCCATGGCATTAAGCAGCCTTTTCCACAAATCTATATTTTTTACCTTTGACTTTCTACTTGCACTTCTATGCCAGTCAAACTTTTTCCACTTGTCCACCCAGCCTAAGTTAATGGCATCAACAATATACTTAGAATCAGAGTATACCTTTACATTACAAGGCCTTTTTAATGCTTCCAATGCAACAATTACTGCCATTAACTCCATTCTGTTATTGGTTGTGTTTTTAAAACCTCCGGATAGTTCTTTTTTGTAGACTTTTCCATTTTTCTCATGTAACAAAACCGCCCCGTACCCGCCGGGACCATTGGGATTGTCCAGACAAGCCCCGTCTGTATAAATTGTAACTTCCTCCAAAAAAATCACCTCAAAATAATGTGCCTGGCTTTTAATTCAGGCACTAATTTCAATTCCCCTCATACCAATGTTTTTAACTGTTTTACTAATGCTTTTTATAGCATCAGTAAAAGGTGCAGGATTAAACCAGGCACCGTCAGGCATCCTGCACCTTTGAATTATATATGATTTGGCACCTTTTATTTCTTCAGATATATCCAGAATATCAGCTACACCAAGCCCCGGGGCAAGGGTAGTCCTGAATTCATAATCCACAGCACCCTCCATTAAAATAGCTATACTTTTTTTTATACAATTAATATCTGTCTTAACTTTGCAAAATTCCTCATACCTCTTAAGAGGAGCTTTTATGTCCATGGCCACATAGTCAACAAGTTTTTTGGATATAAGATTTTCAACTACTTCAGGATTAGTGCCATTGGTGTCAAGCTTTACCTTAAAACCCATTTTCCTTACATCCCTTGTAAAATCCTCAAGTCCGTTTTGCAGTGTAGGTTCACCGCCACTTATAACAACTGCATCTATAAATTTTTGCCTTTTTGAAAGAAAGTCCAAAACTTCCTCACAGCCAATGCCATCTTTAACCTCTTCATTGCTTATTAAAGGCTTGTTGTGGCAGTAAAAACAATTCATATTGCATCCCTGGGTAAAAACAACACAGGACAAATGACCGGGATAGTCTACAAATGAGTTTTTTTCTAAAGCTTTTATTTTCATGACACCTTCTCCTTAAGTATAAACTTTTTCCTTGTAAAATATTCCTCTTTTTTGCCTATGTTATAGTTTTTTACAGGTCTTAAATACCCGGTTACTCTGGACCACACTTCAGTTTCCTCATTGCATACAGGGCACTTAAACTGCTCTCCCTTTAAATATCCATGGTTTTTACAGATGCTGAATGTAGGTGTAATGGAGATATAAGGCATTTTGTAGTTTGTAAACACTTTTTTAATTAAATTTTTACATACCTCAATATCCTCTATGCTTTCCCCTAAATAAAGGTGCTGTACTGTCCCACCTGTATACAGTGACTGCAGTTCGTCCTGAAGCTCTATCACTTCAAAAATATCGTCAGTGTAATCTACAGGAAGCTGTGAAGAATTGGTATAGTATGGCACATCATACCCTGCAGTTATAATATCTGGATATCTTTCTTTATCAAGCTTTGCCAGCCTGTAGGAAGTACTCTCTGCCGGAGTTGCTTCAAGATTATAAAAATGCCCTGTTTCATTTTGAAAATCAATCAGAATATCCCTTAAGTAATTCATAATTTCCGTTGCAAACTCCAAGCCCTCTTTGGTACCTATGTCTTTACCCATGAAATTTAATAGCGCCTCATTCATACCAACTATTCCTATGGTGCTGAAATGATTGTACCAATACTCATTGGTTCTTTCCTTTATGTTTCTTAAAAAGTGGGTTGAATAAGGATAAAGACCTTTTTCTGACTGCTGCTCAATTATTTTTCTCTTTATTTCAAGAGATGTCTTGCCTATATTGGCGATTCTCCAAAGCCTTGCTTTAAACTCGCTTTTAGATTTGGAAAGATACCCAATTCTAGGTAAGTTTATTGTAAATACTCCTATAGAACCTGTCAGAGGATTGCTTCCAAAAAGACCTCCTCCTCTTTTGCGAAGTTCAGTTGTATCAAGGCGTAAACGGCAGCACATTGATACCGCATCTTCAGGTGACAAATCTGAATTTACATAGTTGGCAAAGTAAGGAATACCGTACTTACAGGTTATTTTCATAAACTCATCCACTACAGGATTATCCCAATCAAAATCCTTTGTTATATTTATAGTGGGTATTGGAAATGTAAACACCCTGCCTTTTGCATCCCCTTCAAGCATAACGCTGCAAAAAGCCTTGTTGAACATATCCATTTCCTCTTGAAAATCACCGTATGTTTCATCCATGTATTTGCCGCCTATTATCACAGGATGGTCTTTTAATGTGGAAGGCACTTTAATGTCAAATGTAAGGTTGGAAAAAGGGCACTGGAACCCTACCCTTGTAGGTACATTTATATTGAAAATAAATTCCTGGATACACTGCTTAACCTGCTCATATGTCATATTATCGTAACGTATAAAGGGAGCACAATATGTGTCAATACTTGACCAGGCCTGAGCCCCTGCCGTCTCCCCCTGGGTTGTAAAAGTGGAGTTTACTATTTGCCCCAAAAAAGACCTTAGATGCTTTGCCGGCTTACTTTCAACTTTGCCATATACGCCGCCAAAACCATCTAAAAGAAGCTGCCTTAAATCCCAGCCGGCACAATATGGACCAAAAAAACCCAAATCATGTATGTGGCATTCCCCGCTTTCATGGGCTTCCCTTACTTCTGCAGGATAAATTTCATGAAGCCAGTACTTTTTAGTAAAGCTTTCCCTGACGTAATTATTTAAACCGTTGATGCTCTTTTGAGTGTTTGCATTTTCCTGGATATACCAATCCCTGTCTCCAAGATAATTTGAAAACATTTCTATTGTGGCACCCACCAAAGCATTTAAATTGCGGGCACTTCTTCTTTTTTCCCTGTACAATATGTATGCTTTGGCTGTTTTGGCATGACCGTTTTCAATCAATACCTTTTCAACAATGTCCTGAATTTCTTCCACTTCAGGCTCCCTGTCCTTATAAATCTCCTCTGCCATTTTTACAACCTGCCTGCTTAAATTTTCCGCTAAAGAAAAATCATTTCCTCCACAGGCGTTGGCAGCTTTAAAAATCGCCCAGGTTATTTTTTCAGGCTGAAACTTCTCATATCTTCCATCTCTTTTTATTATTTTTGTAATCATTGAGGCATCTCCTTCTCTTGTATAATAGTTACCAGAAATGAATTTTAGAAAATTAATTATTCAAGACATCAAAAATAAAACACTATATCTTGATGTGGAAATTATACCACACACAACATATAGTGTCAAGAATAATTTTCATAGAAAATAAACTTTTTTAAAAAGCTGAAAGTTTTTCCGCAAGTTTTACTGCAGCATATGCATCTTCTGAATACCCGTCTGCCCCGATTTCTTTTGCATAATCAGAGTCTACAACAGCCCCGCCAATCATTATTTTTGCCTTTACCCCTTCTTTTTTAGCAAGTTTTACAACTTCCCTCATTTCCACCATGGTGGTTGTCATGAGGGCAGAAAGTCCTATAATGTGAGCATTTTCTCTTTTTGCTGTCTCAACTATCTTTTCACTCATTACATCCTTTCCCAAATCAATTACTTTAAAGCCGTAGTTTCTAAGCATAAGGCCCACAATGTTCTTTCCTATATCGTGTATATCCCCTTTAACCGTTGCAAGCACCACACATTTTTTATTTTCCTTTCTATCACCTTTTATAAGAAGGGGCTCTACAATACCAAATGCCTCCTTCATTGTCTGGGCACTTTGAATAAGCTGTGGAAGAAAATATTCTCTTTTATCGTATAAATCCCCCACTTTTGTTATTGCAGGAATTAAATAATCATCAACTATTTTTGAAGGCTCATTTCCTTCTTTTATTGCAGCATCAATAAGTTCTTTTATGTTTTCCCTGTCCCCTGTAAGCACAGCATTATATATTTTATCCAATGTACTTAAATGTGGTTTTTCTTCTGCTTTTTCTACAGCCTTTTCCTTTGTACTTTTTTTGCCGCCAAACTTTTCTATATACTTAGCACTGTTTTTGTCCTTTACCATAAGGACATCACAGGCCATTTTTATACTCATTAATATTTCACTTGAAGGATTTGCTATAGCCATTGTAAGACCTCTTCCTATTGCCATGGAAAGAAAGGCGGTATTAATCCAGTTTCTTTCCGGAAGTCCAAAGGATACATTGGAAAGACCTAAAATTGAACCTATGCCAAATTCATTTCTGCACCATTCTATTACCTTCAGCGTCTCTAAAGCAGCATTCTGGTCTGATGACACCGTCATAACAAGGCCGTCAACTATTATATCTTCTTTTTCAAAACAATATTCCAATGCCCTTTTATAAACATACTCAATTATCTTACATCTTTCTTGAGAAGCCTCAGGCACTCCTTCATCGTTTAAAGGAAGGAGAATAAACATAGCACCGTATTTGGCAGCTATGGGAAGCAGCTTTTCTATCTTTTTCTTTTCAGCGGAAATAGAGTTAATTATGGCCCTTCCGGGGTATACTCTAAGTGCCGCCTCTATAACCTCATAAGAAGAGGAGTCAATACAAAGGGGTGCTTCAACAATAGTTGAAAGAAACTGGAGGGTTTCAACCATGGTTTTCTTTTCATCTATTCCCGGCATACCCACATTTACATCAAGTATATCTGCACCCTTTTCAACCTGTTCAAATGCAAACCTTCTGATTTCGCTTTTCTTCCCCTCTTTAAGCTCTTCCTGAAGCTTCTTCTTTCCTGTGGGGTTTATCCTTTCCCCTACCACAATAACCGGTTCATCAAATCCTGAAAAAACCGTTTTTCTGGCTGATGTAACACAGCTTACTTTTTTAGGGCAAGGTGCCTTTGGTTTAAGGTTTTTAGCATTTTCTTTAATTTTTTCTATATATAGGGGTGATGTGCCGCAGCAGCCCCCTAAAAGGTTAACACCTGCTTCTACTAAATCTTTCACATATGATGAAAATTCCAATGCGTCCATGTCAAACTCCGTCTTTCCGTTTACAAGCCTTGGAAGACCGGCATTAGGCTTTGCCAAAAGGGGCACTTTTGCATATGCCTTCATTTCCTTTATAACTTCTATCATATCTTCAGGACCTGTTGAACAGTTGCATCCCACAACATCCGCCCCAAGGCTTTGAAGGGTTATAAGGGCGGTTATGGGGTCTGTTCCCGTTAAAGTTCTTTTGCTTTCATCAAATGTCATGCTGACACATACAGGCAAATTGCAGCTTTCCTTAACGGCTATAAGAGCCGCCCTTGCCTCCTGGATGTCAACCATTGTTTCAATTATAAATAAGTCCACTCCGCCATCTAAAAGCCCTTTTACCTGTTCTTTGTATATTTCAACGGCTTCTTCAAAGGGCATGTCCCCAAAGGGCTCTATAAACTGACCTGTTGCCGAAATATCCCCTGCAACATACGCACTGTCCCCTGCTGCCTCCTTTGAAATTTTAGCCAATTCCCTGTTTATTTCCACTACCTTGTCTTCTAATCCAAACTCAGCAAGTTTTAATCTGTTCCCGCCAAAGGTGCAGGTGTACACAACATTAGAACCTGCTTGTATGTAGCTTTTTTGAATATCCATTAAAATTTTAGGATTTTCCAGTGCCCACTTTTCGGGAGAAACCCCTAAAGGCATACCCCTTTTTTGAAGCTCAGTTCCTGTGGCACCGTCTAAAATAACTATATTGTTTTTGATAAAATCCCTAAATGACACTTTTCCCATATTACTCAATCCCCTCTATTCCTGCAATGGCTATAACAGATTTTTCCGGAACAAGCATGTAACTTTCCGTAAGCTCTATCCTAAGTTTTTTTAAATTTAAAATATCGTATATTATTTTTTGATTAGTAAGTAAAAGATCCCCGTATCCAGGGCTGTATCTTTTTTGGGTAAGTTTTTTACCCTCTCTTCTTATTTCTTTATTAATAAACTCCACCATAAAGTCAAGCCCGGCATCTACAATTTGAGATGCTAAAGAGTCAAGTATTAATGCAAAATCCCCGTTTTCATTTTTTATTTCCTGCTGTATTCTTTCTATTATGCTGCTTCCTGCCGTAGTTGCCATAAATACAACTTCTAAGCTGTTTTGTAAAAGCTTTGAAAGACTTTTACTTTCTAAAAATATATCATCAAAAATTCTTATTCCGTTTTCCTCATGGGATTTTATTTCATACCTTCCATAGACACCTTGGATATTACACAGTGTAAGGCCTTCCTCAATCATTGCATCTATTTTTTTTCTGTATTCTTCACTTATAACGGTGGTGGTTTTTCTGTACCCAAGCCTGGTAAGAACCATGCCAACATCAAGCCTTGAAGGTATATGCCCAAAATATTTAAGTTTTCCCCTTTCTTTCATCGGCCATAAACTCCCATAATTTTTTTAAGTATTATTATATTATATATTATATTTTTAAAAAATCAATGTACTTTATAGCTAATTTGTTCTATTTAGCATGGTATATTTACCTCCTTGTTGTTATATTTATTTAATCTGTTTGTATATTTTTATATGTTTTGACTAAAAATAAGTGTGAATAAAAAGAAAGGAGTGTTTTGTATGACACAATTAAATCAAATTGAACTGCAAAATTTAAGACATCTAATTGGTTCTCATGAAGTAGCTTACAAAAAATTATCTGAGTATGCTACTCAATGCCAGGATCCACAAATAAGACAGGTATTCCAACAATCTGCTCAGGATGCCCAAAATACCAAAAATCAATTAATGACGTTTTTAGGATAAGGAGGATTGAAAATGCAAGAAAAAGAAATGGTAAATGACCTATTAAATCAATTAAAAAGCAGTTTAACAACATACGCCCATGCAATATCTGAGTCTTCTAACCCACAGTTAAGACAAACTTTACAGCAAATTAGAAATAATTGTGAAACATTTCAGTATGACTTGTACAAGCTGGCAGAACAAAAAGGATTTTATCATGCGGCTCAAAAAGCTGAACCAAGTGAAATTATGCAAGTAAGATCCCAGTTTATGAACTAACAGTATATGAATTAATATAGTACAACTAATATAGTACAACTTACGGCCATGACTGTAAATTTAATTATCCGCATGTTTACAGTCATGGCTTATATTTTGTATACATCCTACGTGCAACAATACTATAACGGAATTATATCAACTGCCTGTTTCCTCATCTTCCACCATGGAGCGCAAAATTTCCTGTTGGGAAATTAAAAGTGCCTCAGCTTTACTTTTATAAGCACGGAACTTTTTCTTCATTTCTTCATACTCATGCCTGATTCTTAAAGCTTCCTGCTTTGCCTCATTTATTATTTCCTGGGCTTTAATTTCCGCTTCTTTGATTATATTTTCTGATTTTTGATAGCTGTTTTTCTCCATTTCTTCACTGGTTTTTTGAGCCACCATCAATGTTTTTTTTAATGAATCTTCAATATTTTTATAGTACTGCAAAGCTTCATTTAAAGCTGCTATTTTGTCTTTTAACTCAATATTTTCACGTATGTAATTTGTATAGTCTTCTATTATTTTATCTAATACGTCATTAACCATATCCTCATTATAGCCGCCAACTACACTTTTTTTAAAAACTAAATTCTGCAATTCTTCAGGGGTATAATTCATATAAAGCACCTCATTATATAAATTTCTTTTGTGAAATACATATCTTTCTTTAATATACAGTTTTAATATATAAAATCCATTTTTATGCTAATACACATCCATTTTAAATATATCCATTTTTTTCTCTTTTAATACCTGGTTTAATGTTTTATTGGCATAAACTTAGGACAGAAAAACAGCAATTGCTCTTTCTGCCCTTTATAAGTTTTTAAATAAAGATAATTCTCATTAATGGCAATAATGCATCAAAATTTAAAATTTATAATTTTTAATTTTATAATATATATAGCACTAAGTTTTTTAAAATATAAATAATTAGTATTGCTATTGCAGGAGAAAAATCCAGCGTCATATTTTGCCCAAAAGATGTTTTTTGCATCTGTTTTCTAATTGGCAAAATTAAAGGGTCTGTAATTTGATAAAGTATTCTAAAAAAAGCACCTTCTTTTGAAATTGGAAGCCAAGAAGATATAGCACGTGCAGCTATAACCATTATCAATATATCAAGCAGCAAAATAATTGCCCTTACTAATATATGAAGCATTTAAGACCTCCCATTACTTAGACCATGGGAAAGTTGCTTTTCCTGTGATATCTTCTTTTACATAATTCATAATATCCACATTATGAGGTGCTACAATAAATATATCATTGGATACTTTTTGTATATTCCCGTCAAGTCCGTAAACAGAACCACTTAAAAAGTCAACTATCCTCTGGGCAAGCTCCTTTTGCACACTGCTTAAATTCACAACAATAGGTTTTTTATTTTTTAAATGGTCACATACATCCTTTGCGTCTTCAAATTTCTCAGGCTGCAAAACCACAACTTTAAACTGTGATGTAGAATGAATATTTACTATTTTATTCTGAGTTTTCCTGTTTAAAGACTGCATAAACTGAGGTCTTTCAATCTCATCCTTTACTTCTTCCTGCTCTTCAATTTCTTCAAATTCCTCTTCATCTTCTGTTTCCCATCCAACAAAATTCAGTACTTTGTTAACTAAACTTGACATTTTAGTTACCTCCTTTTATCTTTTGTAATTTTTGTGTTTTGTAACTTATGTGTGTTTAAATTTGTATGTTTAAAAGAGTCTAAAATTAAACTCTTTCGCCAAACAATGCCGAACCTATCCTTACCATGTTAGAACCTTCTTCGATGGCCACTTCAAAATCATTACTCATTCCCATGGATAAAAACTCCATACTTACATTATCAAGTGTTTTGCTCTGAATGTCAATAGATAAATCCCTAAGTTTTGCAAATACATGACGTACATTCTCAGGATTTTCATCATAAGGAGCCATTGTCATAAGTCCTCTAACCCTTATATTCCCAAGCTTATTTACCTTTTCTAAAAGTTCAAAAAGCTCTTCTTCATAAACACCAAATTTACTCTCTTCCTTAGAAACATTCACTTGTATAAGAACATCTACAATCCTGTTGATTTTTTCTGCCCGCTTTTGAATTTCCAAAGCTAAACTTAGCCTGTCAACTGAATGTATCAGCTTTACTTTATCCACTATGTATTTTACTTTATTGGTTTGAAGATGTCCTATATGATGCCAGTTACATTTCTTATCTATTATATCGTACTTTTTAACAAGTTCCTGAACCCTATTTTCACCTAATTCTGTTATACCTTCATCTATTATGGCAGATATTTTTTCAGGTTCTACAGTTTTAGTAACTGCAATAATTTGAATATCATCAGCTTTTCTCCCGCTTTTTAAAGCTGCTCTTTCAATTTTAGACATTATAATTTCAAGATTTCCCCTTAAATAATCAAACTCCCTATTCATTGTTCTATCATCTGTCCTTCCTCTATATTTTTTGGATTTAAAACATAAGGTACATACCGCTGGACTTTCCAGCCTGTGGAAGTTTCCCCTTCCACATTTTCTATAACTACAAACTTTTCGTCCCTACCTTTAATGACAACAGGAACAAATCTGGCACGGTTTGCCCTCACTATAATTATTTCTGCAGTTTTATTTTTTTCATTGATATTTACAAGGCTTTCTAAAGGAACAATAAACCCTGAATGTCTTTCCTTTATTAAATCTATATTTATATTCCTTAAAGATGCAGTTTCTTTTAAATTTCTATCTACATTCACAGAAACAATGCACTTTCCGTCCATTCCCTCTGATATATAACTAATCGTCCCATCAACTATCTTGTCTATGTCATTTATCCTGACCTCCACTTTATCCCCTGTATTAAAATTTGCAGCCTCATCTTTGTCTAACGGAAAAACAATATGGTAGTCTATACCCTTTATTATTTTTATAAGAGGCTCATTTAGATACACCGTTAAATCATCATGATTTTTTTGCCTTTCCCTTACCTTTATGTTTTCTAAATCCTTTACCGTAAGCTTTTCAATTACATCTTCCGTCAACATGTTTTCATACCCGTCAACTACATAAGATACCGTTCCTGTGTGTTTTGAAATGATATCCACTGTATTTTTCATAACTTGACTTTGCAGGGCATCTCTTTCAATTTCTAAAGACCGGATATGGGAAGATTTTTCACCGTACCCACCGATAATTGTAGCCTGTTTTAGTATTAGCTCATCCACCTCATCTTTTATACCGCTAATTAGAGAAAAATTGTTTTTATTTATGCAGTCCACTAAGTCAATAAGCCTTTCATCAATCATTTTTTCTATTTTGGTTAAATCCCTTGAAAATAAATTGCTTTTTTCGCTTTCTTTTCTCTTTGCTTCTATTATTTTTAAATCTAAATTTCTTAATTCATTTAAAAGCTCTAGGGAAGCATTATCCACTATTGTGGCAATCCTGGAGTTAACCGAAACCCTTTCCCCCTCACTTTTTTCCCTGATACACTTTCCTTCAGCAGGGGAAGTGATAACTATTTCATCCCTTACAATATAAGCATTTGTATTAATAGAACTTTCAATTTCTCCCTCTCTTATAAACTCAGTGCTTACATTATTTCCATAAATCCAGGATACAAGAGAGGGAATATATAGAATCAAAAACAAAACAAGGAAAACATTCCTTAAAAGTATCTTCCGCCGGCTTTTTTTATCTTTGGTATTTTTGGTGTTTTTCATTTTTATCCTCCTAGCAATCCACCAATCCCTTTTCCATCATCTTTTGAAGTGCAATAATGACTGCCAGCTTCACATGCTCATAAACCAGACCTCCCTGCATAAAAACAGCATAAGGCGGTTTTATTGGCGCATCTGCACTAAGTTCAATGGAAGAGCCTTGGATAAACGCCCCCGCCGCCATTATTACCGGACAGTCATAACCCGGCATTTCCCACGGCTCAGGTAGCACATAGGAATCCACCGGTGAACCCTTTTGAATTCCCTGGCAAAAGGCAATTAAAGCCTCCGAATTCCCAAACTCCACAGCCTGGATTATATCCCCTCTTTTCTCGTCAGGTCCGGGGCTTACTTTAAAACCTAAAATGTTCATTAATGAAGCACAAAATATTGCTCCTTTTAAACTTTCTGCAACAACATGGGGTGCAAAAAATAAACCTTGAAACATAAGTCTGTTGTTTCCTAAAGATGCCCCCAATTCCCTTCCCAGTCCCGGCGCTGTCATTCTGTATGATGCCCTCTCAACGGCTTCCTTTGTGCCTGCTATGTAGCCGCCTGCGGGGACAAGTCCTCCCCCCGGGTTTTTTATAAGGGAACCTGCCATAATATCCACCCCGACTTCAGTGGGTTCCTTGCTTTCAACAAATTCCCCGTAACAGTTGTCCACCATTACAACTACATCTTTTTTTATGCTTTTTACAAACTTTACTGCCTCTTCTATATCATCAACGGTTAAAGACCTTCTCCAGGCATAACCACGGGATTTTTGCAAAAATACAAGTTTGGTCTTTTCGTTTATTGCCTCTTTAACTTTATCAAAGTCAATACGCCCGTCTTCTAAAAGATCCACCTGCCTGTAGGAAACCCCAAATTCCTTTAAAGAACCGCCGCCTTTTCCCCTTATCCCGATTACCTCTTCAAGGGTGTCGTAAGGCTTTCCTGTTATGGACAGCATTTCTTCCCCGGGTCTTAAATTTCCGTAAAGGCATATGCTCAAAGCATGGGTTCCTGATACTATCTGATGCCTTACCAATGCATCCTCTGCACCAAAAATCTCTTTAAAAACAGACTCTAAGGCTTCCCTTCCCTTATCGTTATAGCCATATCCTGTTGTGCCGTTAAAATGTGTATCGTCTATGAAGTTGTTTTGCATGGCTTTTATAACCTTCAGCTGGTTGTACTCTTTTATCTCATCTATCCTGTGAAACTCATCTTCTGCCTGCTTTTCTGCTAAAGCAGCCAAATCCAAAACCTTTTTATCAACTTTAAATTCATTTTTTATGTATTCCTGAAATTTAGATAACATATTATATCCCCTCATAATTAAATAATTTATGCCGTCCTTTATAAAAATTCTTATAAAAAAACCCCAATTAAAAACTCTTATTAATTATATATTAACTTTTTTTTCATATCAACAATTCAAAATTAAAGTTTTTTTGTTATAATAACATTATAACATATCTGACCTTAAGCTAAAACCAATGGGGTATTTTCCCTAATGTTTATAAACCGGTGATTAAAATGATTTTAAAATACAAAGTGGAAGCTGAGTCTTCCGGCAAAACAATTAAATATATTTTAAAAGAAAAACTTATGTTTTCTCAAAATTTAATAAGAAAACTCAAATGCCAAAACAGGATTTTATGCAATGGTAAACCTGTGTTTGTAAATGCCGTTGTAAATGAAAATGATATTGTAGAAGTAGATATAAATTTTGAAGAGACGTCAGAAGGAGTTATTCCCGAAGACATTCCAATAGATATAATATACGAGGATGATGTTTTAATAGCTTTAAACAAACCTGCTGACATGGTTGTTCATCCTACACGGAACCACCTTAGCGGCACTTTGGGAAATGCCCTTTCACATTACTTTTTAAAAAAAGGCTTAACAATTAAAATAAGACCTGTAATGAGATTAGACCGGGATACATCCGGCATAATTATTTTTGCCAAAAATTCATTTGCACAGGATTTTTTGATAAGGCAGATGAAAGATAATTTATTTTACAGAGAATATCAGGGAATAGTACATGGTTTAGTTGAAAAATCCCATGGAACCATTGACCTTCCAATAGCAAGGAAGTCTTACAGTACCATTGAAAGATGCATTTCACCCTCCGGGTACCCTTCAATAACCCATTACAAAGTTATTGAGTACCTCAAAAGTGCTACTTTTTTAAGCTTTGTACTTGAAACCGGCAGGACCCATCAAATAAGAGTTCACTGTAAGGCTATTGGCCACCCTCTTTTTGGTGATAACCTTTATGGAAATACATCTGTATCTTTAGAAAACCAGGAAATATTTCCAAAAAACCAACCCATTATTGCCGCAAAAGACGCTGCCGGAAAAGACAGTGTACTCATTGAAAGACAAGCCCTTCACTCATCGAAAGTGGTTTTTACCCATCCAATTAATAAAAAACCTTTAGAACTCACTGCTCCCCTGCCTTACGACATTGAAAGACTCAAGGAAATATTGAGAAAATAATGGCTTAATTCTCTAATTAATGCTATTATAGTATTTGTTTTATGCTTCAAAATTTTATGCAGCCAATAGGAGGGGTTTCATGGAAGTATTAAAAGACCGGTACACCATTACTGAATTAAGCCAAAGCCTTAGCGTTACAGATCATACCTTAAGATATTATGAGAAGGAATTTAATATGTATGTTCCTAAGGATAAAAGGGGAAGGCGGTACTATACTCCAGACCTTGCCAACATAATGTACCAGATAAAAAACATGCGCGATGAGGGTTTAGAAATTAAAGCCATAAAAAAAATACTAAAGCCTGAAATAGAAATGATATCTCAGCAATTTGAGGAAAAGGAGACTAATTCTCTTTCCCTTATAGATGAAAAAAATAATGCATTGGAAATTCAAAAATTTTTTCAGGACTTCGGAGAAAAACTTGTAAACAGTTTTTCAACTACAGTAACAAGCGCCAAAGAGGATATTACAACTGAAATTTATAAAACCAAACTGGAACTTGGGGCATGTATGGAAAACAACATGCGGAAGTTCGAATGTAAAATGGAAAAGCACTTCCAAAATGTTGATAAATCCCTGGCAATGTGGCGTGAAAAAAACAGCGGAAGTTTCCTTAAAAAATTAACCAGAAAAGTTTTAAAAAAGGTATAATGGGATAATGCATTATTTGCCTTATCCCTCTTTGTTTATCAAACCCAATCTTTCCATAACCTTTATAAACTTATCAGTATCAATTGGCTTTGCTGCATAAGCCTCACATCCGCTTTCAAAGGAGTCAAATACATTTGTTGTGTCATTTAATGCAGTGGTCATTATTATTTTTACCCTGCGGGATTCTTCAATTTCCCTTTGTCTTTCTATATCCCTTATTGCCTTTAAAACTTTCTTCCCATCCATTTTAGGCATCATAATGTCTAAGCAAATTAAATCATAAGGCTTTTCTTCATCTAAAGCTATCATATAAGCATCTATAGCTTCAATTCCATCAATTGTTATATCACAGTCCCCGTATAAAGAAAGAAATTTGTATAAAAACTTCCGGCAGGCAAAATCGTCTTCTGCAATAAGAATCCTCATGGTATTTTCCCCTTTCTTTTTAGAATTTATATAGGTTTAACCCTTTAAATTTAGACGGCAAAATTAGTTTAAAAACCATTTCTTCAGCTCATCTATGTACCGGTGCATTTCATCGTAGCTGCCTTTTCTCGCTAATAACAGTATCTTAAAAGAAATATTTTTTTCTTCTTTTTCTTTTGCTATATTTTTAATTTTTGCTGCATTTATTTCAATTTGTTTTTTGTCCCTTTTTTTAAGAGCTTTCTCTAAATCCTCTATATAATCAGCTATACTCTTATTATCTAAAAAGCTTTTTTTTAGCTTATACTTCTCATAGACTTGTCCGTCCTGATTAATCTTTCCATCTTGATAATCTTCCTCGGCTTTAGTTGTATCTTCTTCATATCTTTTTACAATCTCATGCTGTTTTACACCGAAAATATCATTTATAGTAGAAAAAAGCTCTTCAAATTTAACAGGTTTGGCTATATATCCGTCCATTCCTGAAAGTAAAAATTTTTCCCTGTCACCTTTTAAGGCATGTGCAGTAATTGCTATTATGGGAACGTGATTTTCAGTTCCCTCTTCCATCTCCCTTATTTTCCTGGTGGTTTCTATACCATCCATTTCAGGCATTTGTACATCCATTAAAACCAAATCAAATTTTTTTCTTTTAATTAAATCTAAAGCCTCAACCCCATTATTTGCAGTAGTAACTAAATGCCCTTCACATTTTACGGCTTTTGATAAAACCTTTTGATTCACTTCATCATCTTCAACAATAAGTACATTGAGTTTTTTGTTTAGTTTACCCTTATTGTCATATTTACAGCGTTCCTCATTAAATTCTCTGCCATTTTCATTAATCAGCTCACATGTAAAATAAAAAGTGCTTCCCCTGCCTGGCTCACTCTCAAGCCAAATGTCCCCACCCATCATCTCAACAATTCTTTTAGAAATTACAAGCCCTAAACCTGTGCCACCGTATTTTCTGGTAATAGAACCGTCCACCTGGCTAAAGCTTTTAAAGAGTTTTTTAACATCCTCCTTTGAAATCCCGATACCTGTATCTGAAACTGCAAATCTAAGTTTAATTTTGTTTTTAAAAACCTCCATCACATCAACGGTTATGGAAACTTCTCCTACATCTGTAAACTTTACTGCGTTAGAAAGTAAATTATTCAGCACCTGGGAAAGCTTATTAGGATCTCCAACTAAATTTTGAGGTAAGTACCTGTCCACCCTGTAGCTAAATTCAAGACCTTTTTCTTTTGCTTTTACCATATGGGCTTTGCACACTTCATCTAAAAGAGCGGTAATGTTAAACTGAATGCTTTCTAAAGTCATTTTTCCGGCTTCTATTTTTGAATAATCCAAAATATCATTTATCACATTTAAAAGCATATGAGCACAGGAATTAATTATATTGATATTTTCCCTCTGTTCTTCATCAAGGTTTGTGTTCAAAGTCAGCTTTGTCATTCCTATAATCCCGTTTAAAGGGGTGCGGATTTCATGACTCATATTTGCCAAAAATTCACTTTTAGCCTTGTTGGCTGCCTCCGCCTCTTCCTTCGCCCGCTTTAGTTCCCACTCCATTTTCTTTTTACCGGTAATATTGTCAAATGTAATCAAAACCACTTCTTCACCGTCTAAAACCAAAGGGACGGCATTTAACCTAAGCCACAGTCTTTTTTTCTCGGAGTTTATTAAAAATGCCTGTTCCACCTCAATCCCGTAAACGGCTTTTCCCGTCTCAAAGACGGTATCAATGGTTTTTAAAATTTTACAATCCCTACATTCTCCTTTGTTTTTAAAATGTTGGTCAAACTTGCTGCTGTTAGCACAGCACATCCCTTCTCCAAGCTTTTTATTAATAATATTGCTTCCGTCAATATTTGAAAATCCCAACAAAGAGTCATTTGTCCTTATTATTTTGTAGTGTTTATTTACAATAACCATTCCTATTGGAGCAGAATCAAATATTAATTTTAAATTTTTCTTTTCATTTGCAAGTTCCCTTTCTGCCCTTATAATCCTGGTTATATCCCTGAATACAACTACAATGCCTCTTATTTGGTTTTTATCGTTTATAATTGGTGCACTGTTTGCAGAAATATAGCTTTCCTTTCCGTCTTTTGAAATGAGTACAGTGTGTTTTTTTAAGCCCACCGGCTTTTTAGCCTTCAATACATAAGTAAAGGGGCTTTCTAAGGGCTTACCCGTGCTTTTGTTAACTATTACAAAAACTTCACCTATGGGTTTTCCCTTTGCCTCACCGGCCGTCCAACCTGTCAAATTCTCTGCTGCCCTGTTCATCATACTGATATTGCCTGAAGAATCAGTGGTAATTACCCCGTCCCCAATACTCTGCAGGGTAATTTTTAACCTTTCTGTTTCTTTTATAAGCTTATTTATATGTGAACATTCCTCCATTAAAAGCCTCCTTATTCCTCCAATATCCTCTGTAAAGTCTGGGGTATTTTGTCTAAGGGTACCTGTTTTTCAACTGCACCAATTTCATAGGCAATTTTAGGCATACCATAAACAACGCAGCTTTTTTCATCCTGTCCTATTGTTCTTGCCCCTTTTTCCCTCATTTCCAAAAGACCCTTCGAGCCATCACTTCCCATACCTGTAAGAATAATACCTACAGCATCTTTGCCAGCCACTTGTGCAACTGAAGAAAACAATACATCCACGGAAGGACAGTGACCACTTACCTTTTGACCCCTGAAGCACTCTACATAATAAGTATCTCCTCTTTTTTTAAGCCTCATATGATGTTCACCAGGAGCAATTAAAACCCTGCCCGGATAAACATTATCCCCATTTTCCGCTTCTTTCACATCCACCAGATAGGAGTTATTTAACCTGTCTGCATACATTTTTGTAAAAACAGCCGGCATATGCTGTACAATAACGGTACCCGGCATGTCCTTTGTAAATGTGGATATAATCTTTGCTATTGCTTCAGTACCCCCTGTAGAAGCACCTATTGCTATAATTTTATTTTTTATGTCTCCTTTTGTTTTGATGTCTCCTTTTGAACTTCTTAAAATATCTCCCTGTGAAATGTCCTTTTTCCAGTGTCCCACCTTTGCCGTTGAAGCAATTTTTATTTTTACAATTAACTCATTTATAAAAAAGTCACTGCTTATTTGCTTTCTCAAATCCGGTTTTGTAATAAAATCAACAGCGCCAGCATTTAAAGCGTCAAATACATTTTTACTTACAGCACTTACCACCACTACCGGTATAGGGTATTGGGGCATAAGCCGCCTCAAAAACTCAATTCCACTCATTCCAGGCATTTCCACGTCGAGAGTCATTACATCCGGACGCAGTTTAATTATTTTATCCCTGGCCACATAAGCATTAGGAGCCGTTCCTACAACCTCAATGCCGGAATCTTGAGCCAAACCCCGTGCAAGGCGTTCCCTAAACACCAAAGAATCATCCACTATCAAAACTTTAATTTTTTTCTTTAAACCGGTTTTTATTGGATTCACATTATCTATTCCTTTCTATATACTGCTGGCATAATGTATTTGTATTTTGTTTTTTCTTTGTTTAATGACTCTGAATGACCTATAAATAAATACCCGCCCGGCTCAGTATATTCATAAAATTTATTTACCAGATTATCTTTAGTTTCATTGTCAAAATATATCATCACATTCCTGCAAAATATCACATGAAACTTCTTTTTAAAAGGAAATGATTTATTCATTAAATTAAATATCCTGAATATTACCTCTTTTTTTATTGATTCTTTAATTCTCCAATTATTCTCATCAATTTTTTCAAAATATTTTAGTTTCCAAATTTTAGGTATAGCATTTACCTGTTCATCAGAATAGACCCCTGCTTTTGCTTTATTTATCACTTTCATTGATATATCCGTTGCAAGTATCCTGGTATCCCACCACAACTTTTCTTCTCCAAAATAGTCTGAAATAATCATAGCTAAAGTATATGGTTCTTCCCCGCTGGAACAGCCGGCACTCCATATCCTCAAATCCTTTGCACCCTGTACTGAATTTTCCAAAAAGGGAAGTACCTTATTTTTGAAAAAGTTAAAATGTTCAGGTTCCCTCATAAAATAGGTGTGATTTGTAGTTATCTTATTTATAAGACCCGTAACTGCTTGGCCACTGGTATCGGAGAGGATGTATTCATAGTACTGGGTAAAATTTTTAAAATTATGTTCTAATAAAATATTCTGCAGTCTTCCAACCACCAGGCTTTTTTTCTTCTCAGTTAGATTTATCCCATAGTTATTTCTAACAAATGTGGATAAATACTCAAACTCTTTGTCTGAAATGTTTATCATTGATTATCACCAGACCGTTTGTTTTGTATTATGAAATATTTCCCAACATCTCTGTATCTTCATCATTGATAAGTTTATCACAATCAATAAGAAGTTTTACATCGTCTCCTATTTTGCCAATTCCTTTAATGTATTTGTTGTTAAATCCGGTACTTGAATCAGGTGGAAGAACAATATCAGATTCTGAAATTGATATTACCTCTGATACACTGTCTACAATAAGGCCTAATGAAATATCTTTTATTTCAACAACAATTATACATGTCCTGTCATTGTACTCTAAAGGCTCTTTTTTAAATCTAAGTCTTACATCCATAACAGGAATTATTTTTCCTCTTAAATTTATTATTCCCTTAACATAGTCCGGTACCTCAGGTATTTCTGTTATTTTTTGTATCCCAATTATCTCAGTTACATATTTTATTTCTATCCCGTAAATCTCATTGGCTATGGCAAAGGTTAAATACTTTCCCTTTTGAGTATCCTCTTCATATTCTAAAATATCTTTTTCCAAAAGCTTTGTCATATTTTACAGCCTCCTTATTTTTATTAATTTAAATTTCACAATTTAATTTATAATCTATTTAGTTCATAAACCATTTAATTCATGAGTCATTTAGTTCACAAGTCAATTTGTTGATAATTCATTTAGTTTGCTGGTTATAGTTTACAATCCATTTAGTTCATAAGCTTTGAGATATCCAATATAAGACTTATACTGCCATCACCTAAGAGGGTGCAGCCTGCAATGCCTTTTGCATTTTCAACATATTTAGGGAGGGCTTTTACCACCACCTGCTGTTCCCCTAAAAGGGCATCTGCAAAAATACAATATGTCCTGTAATCATTTTCCACCATAACAACTATTCCATCTTTAATATCGGTTATTTCTGTATTTATTTTATAGTATTTGTGTAATCTCAAAACAGGGTAAGCTTCCCCTCTTACCATAATCATTTCGTTTCCTTTTTCATCTACTATGATTGCTTCATTTTTTACTTTAAAAGATTCTTTTATGGATATTGTAGGTATTGTATATCTGGATTCTCCTACTTTAACTGTTATTCCGTCAATGATTGCCAAAGTCAGAGGGAATTTAATGGATATGGTAGTTCCTTCACCTGGTTTACTGTCCACATAAGCAGTTCCGCCTACAGTTTCAATATTTTTCATTACAATGTCCATTCCAACGCCTCTGCCTGAAAACTCTGATATATTATCCTTAGTTGAAAAACCAGGTTTAAAAATAAATGAATATATTTCCTTATCTGTAAGCTCTTCTTCCGGCTTATCAATAAGACCGTTTTCCCTTGCTTTTGCAAGTATTTTTTCCCTGTCAAGACCTCTTCCGTCATCTTTTATAATTATCCACACATCCCCTCCTGCATTTTTCGCCTCTAAAACAAGCTTTCCAATGGGATCTTTACCTTTTTTCTTTCTTTCTTCTACTTCTTCTATACCGTGGTCAATGGAGTTTCTTATAAGATGAATAAGGGGATCGGAAATTCTTTCAATGATATTTTTGTCAACTTCGGTTTCTTCCCCGACTATTTCTAATTCAACGGATTTGTTTAGCTTTTTGCTCATATCACGTACTATTCTGTTCATTTTATGGAATGTCCCTGCTAAAGGTACCATCCTTATTGACATCACCACATCTTGCAATTCATTTGTTATTTTGTTAAGCTGTCTTGCCGCTTTGTAAAAATTATTTAAAGGAAGGCCCTTCAGTTCAGGATTTTGCGTCACCATGGCCACTGAAATAACCAGTTCCCCCACCAAATCCATAAGGGAATCAAGTTTTGTTATATTTACACTAATTACACTTTGTTTTCCTGAAGCTACACTTCTGCTGGCAGTACTTTTTCTATCACTTTTTTCCTGTAGCTCCTTTTTATCTTTGTTGTCTTCTTTTTTTGACTCTTTCTTCTCTTCGCCTTCTAAATCATCTAAAATTATTTCATTTTTTTCTTTTGAGTTTTCTTCTTTTAAGTCTTTTTCTTCTAAACCTTCTTCTTTTATATTATCCATATTTTCAAACTCTTCTATAAAATCATCATTCTTAAGATATACCTCCAGCTTGTCTAAAAAAAGTGTATGGTTTAACCTGTCTCTTACTTCTTCTAAATTTAAATCCGTCCTGAACTCAATTTTAAAACCTTCTTTTTTGATTATCTCACTAGCCTCTTCATCTTCAATAACATTTTCAGGATAAAAATAAAGAACATCCCCGATTTCTTTTAAATCATGGATTACAGAAAATGCCCTTATATTTTCCATTTCACAGCCGTCGGTAAATTTTAAATGAGCTTCATATCTGTAATTTCCGCCACTTTCGCAAGCTCCTTTAGAACTTATATAATACTGCTGTTTGGTTTTTGTTTCAATTTTTGAATCTTGTGCCTCTCCCTTTGGGTTTTCTGCTTTTAATGACTCAAGGAATTCATTTATTTTTTCTATAAGCTCATCTGCACTGTCTTCAGAGTCAAGCCCGTTTTGAATTTTGGAAACTTCATTTTTTATAAAATCCACACCGTCTAAAACCATATCGGTAATAGATGATGCATCTACATTATCCGGTTTTTCCTCTCTAAGGTAGAAGAATAAATCTTCAATTGAATGGGCCAGAGATGAAATATTGTCATACATCATCATAGCTGCAGAACCTTTAACAGTATGCATGATTCTGAATATTTCATCTATAGTTGAGTTGAATCCGCTTTCTTTCTCACTGTTAATTAGTGTTTCTTCCAGTTCATCCATCAATTGGCTAGTTTCAAATACAAACATCTCCACCATAGGTTCATGATTATTATTGTCCACCAATGTACACATCTCCTTTAAACAGAGTACTTTTCATTTTTTAAACAGAGTACTTTTTTTTTAACAAAGTTCTTTTCATCTTTATATAAAGTGCTTTTCACTTTTTACTTTTCGCTATTAAAGTCTTTTAATGGCTTCTATAACGGTTTCTTCTTTAAAGGGCTTAACAATAAAACCCTTTGCACCTGCTAAAACTGCTTCCCTGACAAAGCTCTCCTGTCCCATTGAAGAAATCATAATTATTTTAGCATCTTTGTCATATTCCTTTATTTTTTTCACAGCTTCTATTCCGTTGCATATCGGCATGGTGATATCCATGGTAACTATATCCGGGGATACTTCTTTATATTTGTCAAAAGCAACATTTCCATTCTCTGCTTCTGCAACAATTTTATAACCATTCTTTTCAAGCATTAACCTCAAAGATGTTCTCATAAAAGCTGCATCGTCAGCGATAAGTACTCTCTTCATAGTTTTCACACTCCATTACGTTATTTCTGATATTATTAAATTGCATTAATGAAACCAAAACTTTCCCCATAGAAACCAAAAGAAATTATGTTATGACTTGAAAGTTAGAAAAACTTTTCATATTTAGAAATAATTTTCATATTTTAGACGGTATTTTAAAAACCACATAATTATTATTACATTTTTTTTAATTTAAATCAAGTACTAAATTTAATAAAAATCAAGTGCTAAAATAAATAGGCTAAAAATCAAAAATTAAGTTAAGTGTCAGATAATGAATTAAGGGTTAATAATAAATTTAAGGGCTAATAATTAAGTTAAGTTTTAAAATAAAAATAATTATACAAAATAAAATCTGCCTTTCTAAATTTTAATAAGAAAGACAGACTACTTAATCTTAATGTTAACTTAATGTTATTAATGATAACTTTATTTTAAATTTATATTTTAATTGGCTACTTTCATCTCAAGTCTCAGCTTATCCGCCACCATTGCTATAAACTCAGAATTGGTGGGCTTACCCTTTCCAATATTAATTGTATATCCAAAAAGAGAATCTATTGTATCTATCTGCCCTCTGCTCCATGCAACTTCAATAGCATGCCTTATAGCCCTTTCCACCCTGCTGGGGGTGGTATTATATTCTTTTGCTATTGCCGGGTACAGCTGCTTTGTAATGGAATTAATAATTTCAAGGTCTTCTACCACCATCATTATGGCATCTCTTAAATACTGATACCCTTTTATATGTGCAGGCACCCCTATCTCATGCATAATATTTGTAACTTCTGCCTCGATATTTACCGGCTTTGGAGTATTATAGGATAGATCCTGACCATGATAATCGGATCTTATAACATTTGATTGGTTAACATTTTTAAGCTGCCTTATCCTGGATACCAAAACCTCCATATCAAAAGGCTTCACAACATAGTATTCTGCACCTAAGGCTAGAGCTCTCTGGGTAATTTTATCCTGCCCTACAGCTGATAAGACTATAAATAAAGGTCTTTTACTTATATCCATGGAATTAACTTTTTCCAATACACCCAATCCGTCTAAATGAGGCATAATGATGTCTAAAATTGCAATATCTGGCAATTTCGACTTTATAATTTCACATGCTTCTATTCCGTCCCTGGCAATACCTACCACCTCAATATCAGCCTGATTGCTAAGGTATTCATTTAAAATATCTCCAAATTCCCTATTATCATCAGCAATTACAACTTGTATTTTCTTCTGTGGCAATTTGACTCCCCCTTTGTCTTTAGTTAGAAATATTGACTTTTGATTTTAAACTATTCCTTAAAATTGTTACAAGTATTTACAATATTATTATATTGAGTATTCGACAAAAATTCAAGGCTTTATTTGCCAAGATTTTTTTTATACTCAAATACTCCAATATATTACTTTTTGTATTTTTTACTTATCCTTATAATATCGCATTTTAATATACTTTCAGGTTACAGGGGTACAGATTAAATAAAATATATTAATTTATTTATTTCAGGAAATACCCGTTTTATATGGGAAATATATTTTTTAATGTCAGTTTTCAATATTATTTTATCAGCTTGCTTTTTTCATATTTGTATTAACATTTGTATTAAGTGTATCTATATTTTTTATCATATTTTCAATAAAGATGCCATATCCCTTTGTAGGGTCATTTATCAGCACATGGGTCACAGCACCTATAAGTTTTCCGTTTTGAAGTATAGGGCTTCCGGACATTCCCTGGACAATCCCTCCGGTGGCTTCTAATAATCTTTTGTCTGTAACTTTAATCATCATTCCCTTTGAGCCGCTTGCATTTCTTTCAGATATTTTTTGAATTTCTATATCAAACTCTTCTACAGATTTTCCATCTATATTTGACATAATGGAAGCTGCCCCTAATTTTATTTCATTTTTAAGCCCTATAGAATATAATTTATCAGGAAATTCATTTTTTGCATTCTCATTTAAAATACCATAAATACCTTGGTCGCAGTTTTTACTTATAACCCCCAGTTTTTCTTTGTCTTCTATTAATATACCTTTTAATTCCCCAGGCTCCCCCTGTTTTCCCTTTTTTACCGCCAAGATACTTGATTCTACTATTTCTCCGTCATCTAAAGGCATCAGTATACCTGTATCCACATCAGTAATGCCATGACCAAGGGCTCCAAATTTTTTTGTTTCAGGGTCGTAAAAGGTTAATGTACCAATTCCTGCAGTACTGTCCCTAAGCCACATACCCAATTGATATTTTTTTGTTTCTAAGGATATGGCAGGTTCTATTATTGCATTGTGATAACTGTTTCCCCTTTTATACATTACATGAATGCTTTTTCCGTCAAAATTATCTAAATACTTAATTAATTGGCTTATACTTTCAACTGGTTTTTTATTTATTTCAACAATTAAATCCCCCGGCTTAATTCCTGCCTCTTTAGCAGGAGCAAGAATTTTGCCGTCTATAGTTTCAAATTCTGACAACGCAACCACCAGAAAGCCTTCCATATTTATTTTTACCCCAATTGTATTTCCACAGGGAACAACTTCCCTGTCTGGTATCACATCCACCTGCATCGTCTTTAATGGTATAAAACCAAATAATTCCATATTTAAATTTACTCTCCCCATTTTTTGGGGTTTGAACATTACAGGGGTGGAAAATTTAAAATTGACGCTATTAAGGCTGACATCTCTACTTTCAAGCATCAGTACATCTTCTGTATCTGGCTTAATATTCAAAAAGGGACTTTTAAAATCATAAGTATATTCCCTGTTTTCAAATAGAGTTATCTGACTAGGGAGGGAAAAAATAGTTTTAATATATATTAAAGTCAAAACTACAAAACAAGTTAACAAAAAGAAAATAAATTTATTTTTTCCTGATTTGGCATAGCTCATTTCATCACTCTCCTACTGCATTTCACTTTTCATTGTTTCTAAGTTAACCTTTTATAATCTTATTTATTCAGCCAATAACTTCTTTACATCTTAGTTTTTTTAGTTTTTCGCCATTGATGTGTTTTTGTGAATTTTTTGGAGCTATGTATGTGTTTTTTATAAGATTTAGGTTTAGTTTTTTAAAACAAAAAAAGCCAGCAGGCTACTACTTTTAGTAGTATAACCACTGACTTTATAAATTAATTTATTTGTTTATTTGTTAATTTGTTTATTAATTTGTCTATTAATTGTTATTATCAGCTGGCATCAACTTGGTTTTTGTGTACCTAGTTTAATTTTTGCAAATTAAAATTTACAGTGCGGTGCTTTTTTACTTACATGTTTTCTACCGGAAATTTGTCTATTATGACTAAGATATATCTTTTTAGCAATGTATAATCTATAGTATCAATAATCCCATCCCCGTTTAAATCAGCGGCTATTTCGCCGTTCTCAGAAGGAAACTCATTAATAATTCCAAGCACAAACCTTCCTAATAAAGCCAAATCCACAGTGTCAATTTCCCCGTCTCCGTTTAAATCACCGTATAAAGGCACTTCAGCTTCTTCTTTTACTGTAATGGTTACTTTGTCTGATGAATTTACCAGTTCGTCACTAACTATAAGTGTTATCTCCCATGTGCCAACCGGCAGGGTTACTTTTGGGGAAATTCCTTCTACTTCCCCAAATATACCGTACCACTTGTACCTTACTATGCTCCTTCCGTCATATGGGGTATTTGGTGCTGCAAATTTTTTAAGTTCAGAATCAGGGTCAAAGGACAAGGAAGCATCCAGTAAAACTTCCGCCCCCTCAGGTGAAGTGGCTTTAACTACCCTGTCTTTCCCTGCATCAGCCACAGGCGGCCTGTTTGGAATTCCAACTGCAAAATAGCAAAAGTGGTCAACTTCTCCTTCAATATAGCCTGTGTTTGTACCTGTAGGAGTAAAAGTACCAATCGTTATGTCTTTTACATCACCGTCTTTTATTTGATACAGCCTTAAATCCTCTTCAAAATCTTCAAAGCCGGATATGTCAAAATATATTTTTATTTTAGCACTGCCCTCAAACTGTGCTGTAGTGGTGATGTCATAGTATATTGGAATTAAGTTCACGTTAATGCTTGTCCCGCCGGGCAATTTGTCATGTATGCTCATTTTTGTTTCCCCTGCCTGGGTAACATTTTCAAATGTTACTGATGAGTTTTCTTCAAATTTCACTTCAACATTTTCACCCGGGAGTGTGTTTGCAATTCCTTGTACAGTAATTGAAACGGTTTCACTTGCAGTATAATCCCCGGATTTAGCTTTAAATGTAACTGTATGTACTCCTGCCTGTGAAGAATTAGGAATCCATCTAAAGGTATTTGTAGTAGTGTCAAACTCCGCACCCTCCGGCAGGTTATATGCAAAGTACTCTATGTCTGTACCTTCTTCGGTAAAGGCTACTACTGTAAATTCTATAAGTTGTCCTGCTTCAACCTTTTTGTCGCCAATAGGTTCAATTCTTAAAGGTGTATTTACCTCCACTTTTTCTTTCTATTTTTTACTATTTTTTAATATTTTATTCTAAAATTGGTACTATGTCAATAAAGACAATGAAAGTGGATAGCGTCAATTTATTGTAGGAAAAGAAAAGTATTTTTTTGTGCCATAACTATGTCATATACCTTACCGCCATTCTTCTTGTATATTATCAGCTTTGACATCTTTTCTACACCTTTTCTCGACCAGCCTTTAGGTCTTGAACTTAAACGGGATGAAAATACATGACTCACATGACCTTCAGCTTTACATGAAAATATATTTACCCAGGCTGCAATTGAAGCTATTTATTCTGCATCAAAAGGCGTACCCCGCCTTGTTAACAGCCTTGCAACCTCAAGCCTTATGTATGCTTGTTCAATAAAGCAAAAGCATATAGATGAAGAAATTGTATACCAAGGACAAAAAGATTTTGATATCTAAAATACTTTTATCTTTAACCGGCAGCCTTAGTACAACGGTTATCAACCGTTTAAGTAATAAATGTTGTGAACTTATTGAATTTATACTTAAAAGTTTTCTATTATCAATATTTTGATTAAAATTTTTAAGAGCAGTTAATCTGCTCATTTTTATTATACAAATTTGAAAGTGTTATGTAATACTTATTTTTCCAAATTTTATTTTGAATCCTACTGGAATTTGAAAATTTGATTATCGCGTTCCTATTTTAATTTGAAAATATTCACTAATTTGTGGTAAAATTAACCTAATTAGTCATCATACATAGAGCCTTTTACCGTAATATACATTTCATCAAGCATTACCCCGCTTAATGTACCCAATGAGCTATATGCATGGCTGCTGCTTCCTAAATCAATATTGTCCATCCACACTCTTATGTAATACTCACCATCCGGCATATGTGCATGTGTAAAAGTGTTTATATTGTCCTTGTTTATAATAATGTCCACCTCTGTCGTTTCTGTTATTTTGTACATTTTTTGTCCCGGTTTTACATACTCTCTGTATTTGTAATTATCCCTGCTGCTTAAAGTATTTGACTCTTCATATCCTTCCATCACCATTTTCCAATATTCATGTGTATTTCCTCCGCTTATATGTTCATGGTAAATTTCTTCAACTTTTTTTGTATAACGTGACTCATCGCTATTTCTGTCTAACACCGTCACAAGTTCTATCCCGTTTATACCTATGTTATCCCGTGCCGTCAGCCTGCCCGGTCGTGTACTGAAAGTACTTCCCCTTTCAGGCAGCAGTTCTCCTTTTATATTTACAGCTTCCCTGTAGTCATTTATGTACATAAGGTCTGTTTCGTAGTTAAATGAATTTATAACGGCGTTTACAATATCTTTGTGTTCCTGTGTATCATAAGGCACAGGCTTGTATGTTACCGTCTCCACTTTAAAAGAATATTTTCCGGCAGGGTTAAAGTAGTATCCTGACTTTATAGGATAGTCAAATCTTTGTAGATCTATATCCGTTGGAAATACAGCTTTGTCATACAGGTCTTTTCTGTTTATACCTTGCCTTGCTGCTTCCCTTGCCTGCATATATTCAATTTCCATAGGACTATTTATTTTTATTTGTATATCTCCACTGTTTTGCTGCTTAAAAGTTCTTTGATATCTTCCGTCAACAGGTGTCCAGCCGTATTCTTTTCCATTGGAGTCTAAACGGCACATCCACCTGATTACATTAAAATTATACGGCTCACTTTCCCAATACATTTTTTTGTTAAGAGAATCTACCCTGTTGTTTTCTATTTCATTTCTAAAGCTTTTTGACGGAATGTTTTTCATTCCATTGTATACATAAACATTAAACGTTAAATCTTTTGTTACTTCGTTAAACGGTGCAGTTCTAAGTACTTTATGAGGGCATAATTCACAATCTTCAAAACCGCACTCATAAACATCCCATCCTTGTATATAGCCTTCAGAGAAAAGCCGGCCATTTTTAACCACCGGGGTTGAAGGATTTATGTCAAGCCATTTCCTACCTTCAGGGTCATCTCCAAAATCCCTTCTTTCAATGGTGAAATTTACAATAGGATTTCTTTCAACTCTGCTTCTTCTCACTTCATTGACAGGAGGATTATTTTGTTCAGAATACTTTCTAAACAACCCGTCTCTTGGATCTCTTATTATTTTAAACTCTCCCGTTATATTTCCGCTCCAGCTTCCTCTGGCAGACCCTAAATCAGCCACGGAAGGTCTTTTTGAAAGATTAAAACTAAAGTCTCTTGAGAGTACATTGTAAGGAATGTCATATTCATCATATTCAAAAATACTCTCAACATACTTTATTTCTGCTTCAAATACATTGTTTCCTAAATATTTTTCTTCAGGGCTTGTACCGTCTTCATTTATAACAAAACGCACTAAAACATCATCTTCAGGCATGCTAAAACTTGCATACATCAATCTTTCATTTTCACCGGGAATGGTGATTTCTCCCTTTTCTTTTGTTGCATGTCCTAAATATTCTACAGGTATTTTAGAGCCATCACTTTTCTTTATAATTTCCCATTCATAGTCTGTCGTCTCATCCTCGGTGAATGTGGATTTTATATTTATTCCGACTAAAACTTTTTTCTTTCTGCTCCGGCACCAACCGGAATGGATTCTGCTTGAACGGAAATATCTTTTTTTAGCATTTCAAACGGCATAAGGAGAAAGGTTTTGTATCTTAAATTTTGACCGTTGTTGTGAAAATAAAAACCTATTCCCAGCCCCCATGAATGCATTGTAGGGGGCTGGATTATATGTACATAGTCTTCAATAGAACCTCCGTCAGAAAAATATTGGGACTCCGGACCGTCAACTATATTTGCGGCAAAGTAGTCATATCTTCCGGTTAATCTGAATAATCTGTCAGGTTTAAAATCTACTCTATTTATCCACTGTTGAATATAAGGATGTTTGTGTTCCCAAGGATATTTAACCCATTTTCCGTTAAGGGTTTTAACATTCTGTGTTGGGGGATAATCAGGTGGAAATACAGGATTTGCAAATAAATCTCCATTGACCGTATAACCCAAACATCTATATTGGGAATTCCCTTCTTTATCGGGTCTTTTAATTACTTTAATTGCAGCTTCTTTAACAGCATCAATACTGGCCTTTTCCTCGCTGCCATATACAAAAATAGGCATATCAATAAAAGCCGGAGTACCCTTTACAGCTAATACTTCATTTATTTTATCTCCATTTATATTCGTTTCTCCATAATAACCGTAAAATCCCAACACATTTTCTTCTAAAAATTTATTGGCAATATCCAGTGATTCTTTGGCCGTTTTTATATTAGTGCTGCTTGCTGATACTGTAATATTAATCACCTGTATTAGTAAAGATATAATCAGTATTTTAATTATATACTTTTTCACCTTTTACACCCTCTGTTCTATAGTTATTAATTTTCCCACTCTACTACAACATCATCATATTCACTTGTATCAGGTACATATCCTGGAATCAAAATCTCTATCGGTATGTCCTCTCCTATTGATTTTCTTATCCAAATGTATTGATTAGTTTCTTCTACATATATGTATTTTTCAGGTAAATAATGCCATCTACTTTTCTTTTGCTCAACATGTTTTCTCACTTCATTTGCTATATCTTTGCCAAACTTATTTTCTAATGCAAATGTTAAATCTTCAATTTGTTTCTCAAAATTTGGTCTCATAAAATTTATAGCTATACTTGTCTCTACAATGTAACTCCTTTGAGCTTTTACAATTATTATATTTGTATCATTTGGCACTAAGTATCCATCTACTTCTATAATACTTCCATCCTTTGGTGTGTCATCCTTTATGTCGCCTTTTTCTCTTGTATCAATATAAACAGTCCTTACAGCCGGGTCCCAATCCACTCTTGCACCTAACCCCTCACTTACAAACCTTATAGGTACAAAGGTCCTGTCTTCTTTCAGCAGCGCTTCTGTATCCATCAGATTCTTTTCACCGTTTATTGTATAGTCCTTTTTTCCAATTACAATCTTTATTTCTTTATCTCCCTGGGATATTGTAACTGTCTTTGTGCTTCCTTCCCAGCCTACTTCTGCCCCTAATGCTTCACTTACAAACCTCACCGGTACCTGTGTCCTGCCGTTGTCGTCTATAAACGGCTCTGCATCCGGAAAATTCACCCTATTGCCGTTTACCACCACACGAAGAGGCAATTGAGCAAAGGATGTTGTTGTAAAAGCCATTAGCATAATAACTGATACTGTAATAAATAAAACTATTTTTTTCATTTTATTTCCTCCCATTTTTCATTTTTTACATGATATATAATATATATCTATAAAATTTTATTTTAACTTTATTTTTATAATTAAGCAAAACTATTTGCTTCCCTGCTACTGTAGATTTTCATTTTAAATTTGGTAAACTACCCTTATTTTATCACATTAAAATAGGTGAAAAAAATTTTTAACCCTACCGCAATTTGAAAAAATATTTTCACTTTACAGTAGGATTATATTTTATAATATATTGCGGAGGGTGATGTAAAAATGCAATATATCTTCAATGTTCATGAAGGAATTCATGAATATATTAAACTTGGGAGAAATTATCCTTTTACACCGCCACCAACTAAAAGATGTCACAATGCAAAATGCAATAAATTAGTTAGTTTCCGCAAACATGGCTTCTATGAAAGATATTATTACTCAAAAGAATATAAAGGGAAAATAGTAATCAGACGCTATATATGTCCTCTATGTGGATGCACCATATCATATATTCCTAACTTTTGTTTACCCGGATTTATTAATGCAGTAAATCATATTTTTGAATACATATATAATTTATTTTATCGTAAAGGTAGCATTAATTCAGTTATAAACCAACTAAATCTAAAAAAACAACGTACAGTTTTCAAGGAAAATTCTATATTATTACAAAAAAAAATTCATTAAAAATCTCAGTACAATACAAAATGGATTAAGACAAATAATACATAAAGTGAAATTACCGGATGAAACTCTTTAGAAGAAAAGCTTCTTTTACGTGTAAAACGCAAAGTTAACCATGACGGTACATTTTTTTACAAGGCTAAAATCTGCCGGTTTACATGAAAATATATTTACCCAGGCTGCAATTGAAGCTATTTATTCTGCATCAAAAGGCGTACCCCGCCTTGTTAACAGCCTTGCAACCTCAAGCCTTATGTATGCTTGTTCAATAAAGCAAAAGCATGTAGATGAAGAATTTGAAAATTTGATTATCGCGTTCCTATTTTAATTTGAAAATATTCACTAATTTGTGGTAAAATTGACCTAAAATAATTTGAAAATATTATCTAATTTAATTTGAAAATTTACACAAAATAACGCTTCTGAATTTTCTCTTCAAAATACATCTCTCCCCTCAAATTTTATATATAATTTAAAATTCCGGTAATAAAACTTCCTTTTTTTACATAAGAATTACCAGTAAAATATTATAACATAAAAAATATCCCAATACAATATCTGTTACTGTATTGGGATATCATCAATTTATTACAGAAAAATGAAAATTTTAATTTCACAACTGTCCTTTATACTTCCTTGAAGCTTCCAGCATTTCTTCCGCATGCTTTATTGTTATCTCCGAAATGTTTTCTCCGCCTATAATTCTTGCTATCTCTTTTTTAATCTCATCACCCTCTAGCCTTGTTACCTTTGTTTTAGTCTTCTCCTTTTCAGTAACTTTTTCAATATAATAATTATAATCCGCCATACAGGCTATTTGGGCGAGGTGCGTTACAGAAATCACCTGATGGTTTTTTGATATATAAGAAAGCCTCTCCCCCACTCTTTGAGCTGCTTTTCCGCTTATACCAATGTCAATTTCATCAAATATCAAAGTTGGAATTTCATCCACATTTGCAAGTATTGTTTTTATGGCAAGCATTATTCTTGACATTTCCCCGCCTGAAGCTATTTTAGAAAGAGGTTTTAACGGTTCCCCCGGATTTGTGGAAATCAAAAATTCCACCTTATCAAGTCCGTTTTCCTTGTAGCTTATTTCATCTTTATTTTCTCTTTCATCAAACTCAATTTTAACCCGGAATTTTGCATTTTTCATTTCAAGAACATCTAATTCATGGCATATTTTATCCTCAATAAGCTTTGCAGCTTTTTTTCTTTCACCGTTCATTTCCTTAGCTAAATTATATAAAATCTCATTTTCCCTTTCTAAATCCCCATTAAGCTTTTCCAATATTTCCTCATTGTTAGTAATTTCATCCAATTGTTTTTGAGCATCTTCCATAAAGTTTAATATTTCCTCTATGGAATTTCCATATTTCTTTTTAAGTTTGTATATAACACCTAACCGCTCTTCTATTTGTTCTAGTGCATTTGCATCAAATTCAATATCGTCTCTTTTTGCCCTTACTTCAGAAACAATATCTTCAAGCTCATAAACTATAGATTCAAGCCTCCTTGCTATTTCAGCAAATGCTTTATCAAATTCTTTAATATTGTTTAACTCAAAAACAACCTCATTTATTCTGTCTAAAACTGCCTCCCCGGTTTTACTTCCTAAACCTAAAACTTCATATGCATTTGAGAAAACTTTAATTATTTTTTCTGAATTTAAAAGTATTTCCTTTTCCTTTTCCAGCTGCTGCTCTTCATCCGCTTTCAGCCCTGCGCTTTGTATTTCATCAATCTGGTATTTTAAAAGGTCTATTTTTCTCTCTCTTTCGCCGCTATTTCCCTCTAAATCTGAAATTCTCTTCTTTATCTTTTTATAGCTGTCCAAGTGAACTGAATATTCTTTTTTTAGTTTATGCATTTTCTCACCAGCAAAAGAATCCAATAAGTCAATATGACTTTCACTTCGCAAAAGGGATTGATTATCGTGCTGTCCGTGAACATCAATTAATCTTTCTCCAAATTTTTTAAGCATTGAAACCGTTGATATCTTCCCGTTAATTCTACAGGTGTTCTTTCCCGACCTGGTAAACTCCCTGGATATTACCAAAACACCGTCTTCTTCCGGCTCAATTCCATAACATTCATACAAATCAGACAAGTGGCTTTTTTCCACTTCAAAAATTGCTTCAACCAACGCCTTATCTTCTCCCGTTCTTATTAAATCCTTTGAAAGCCTTTGCCCGGTAATTGCATTAATTGAATCAATGATAATGGATTTACCCGCCCCGGTTTCACCCGTTAATACATTAAGTCCATGGCCTAATTCAATGCTTAATTTATCTATTATTGCAATGTTTTTAATTTCCAATTGCCGAAGCATAGAAATACCTCACTTTTAAAAAATTATAAAACAGTGAAATAATTTGTTTTTATATCAACTAAATTTTTATACATCATCTTTTTATACATCATCTAAATTTGTTTTAGCAAGCCTTGTAAACCTGTCCACCAGTTCTTCTGCTATTTTTTCAGCCCGGCATACAATCATTATAGTATCATCACCTGCTATAGTCCCCACTATTTCCGTCCACCCTAGTGAATCAATGGCTGCTGCACAAGCCTGAGCCATTCCCGGAAGAGTTTTTACAACCACAATATTATTGGCATAATCGCTGGAAACATATGATTTGGAAAATATAGTTATCAGCCTGTCTGAATGTATATTACCTTCTTTTGAAATAGTTGCATATCTGTACCTGCCATCAGGTGTCAAAACTTTAATTAGTCTGAGTTCTTTTATGTCCCTGGATATAGTAGCCTGTGTAACGTCCATCCCGGCTTCTTTCAACCTGTCGGCTAATTCATCCTGGGTTTCTATAACTTCATTTTCTATAATTTCAAGAATTTTTGCCTGCCTGTTATACTTCATTACGCCTCATCTTCTCTCCTCTGTCATAAATTTTTCTTCTTAAAACTTCTAAAAAATGCCTTTTGTTTATCTTTATCATTTTAATACTTTTTGTTGACTCTTTTGTTATTATTAAATCCCCGCCTCTTATCTCATAACCAACCTGCCCGTCAACGGTAACCATTGCATTATGGTCACAATCTTCATCCACTATAATTTTAACTACTTTATCTTTAGTTGCTATATATGACCTTGAATAAAGAAGATGGGGGCAAATTGGCGTAATTATAATAAGCCCGGCATCAGGTTGAACAATTGGTCCCCCTGCCGAAAGAGTATATGCAGTTGAACCTGTAGGGGTAGATATTATCAAACCGTCCCCCGGAAACATATCCATAAAATTATCGTCCACGTATGTCCTAAGGTGCAAAATCCTGGACAAGGCACCCCTTGACACCACCACGTCATTTAAGGCAGTATCTTTTGCAATGACGTTATTATTCCTTATTATTTCAGTTTCTAAAAGCATTCTTTTTTCAATGCTGTAATCATTATTAACTAATTTTTTTACTGCTATATCAATTTCATTTTTATCTACATCGGCTAAAAAACCCAAATTGCCAAGATTAATTCCAACAATAGGTACATCCTTTTCTAATATCATCCTGGCAGCTTTTAAAAATGAACCATCTCCTCCTAAGCAGACAATAATGTCTGACATTTCAACCAACTCTACTTCACTGTAAGAGTTTCCTTTAAATCCTAATCTTTTTGCAGTTTTCTCACAAACAATGTATTTTGCTCCGTTTTTATTTATACTGTCTAAAAGGATTTTAGTATATTTCAAGCCTTCGTCTTTTTCAACGTTTACAAGAACACCAATATTCATAATGTAATACCTCATAACATTTTAAATTCATTAATTAATTATATATAATTAACTGGAAAAGTACAACGTTAATATTCATTATTAATTGAACTATTTTCCTTTTTAAACTGATTTATCAACAAAACTACTAAGTGTGCATTATTCAAGGTATAAGTAGTCTGTGTATAAATTAACCAATCCTTTTTCATTAGATGAAACATAAAATTCAATACCTATACTTTTTACATCGTCTAAATCAGGTACTTCTGTTAAATCCAACTTTAAAGTAGTGTTTTTATAAGTACTTATGTTTTTATAATCAGACATAAACCACTCCCAATTATTGCCTGTTCTTATAAAAATCCTTGCCTTTATTTTTCCTTCAAAAAGTTTAGACTTTTCTTCTTTTACCACTACACATAAAGTATTATAACCTGTAAAATCCAAATCACATATATTAAATAGTATTATTTTAGACTTATTCCAAACATTTACCCTGCTTCTTAAAGAATAATCCCCGGAAGCTGCCCAGTCTTTTGATACACTGAGATTAGGACCGTACCATTTATTCTCTCGCCCGTTTTCCCAATCCTCCAAAACCCTTATTGCCTTTTTAACCGTCTCTTGAGCAGGTGTTTTTCCTGGCACTTCTTTTAAATCCGGTATTGCCGTTTCCGGTAGCTGCCCCGGTTCCGGTGTTACTACCGGAATGCCTTGCCATTTCATTGATTTAGGCGTCCCTTCTGGTGCCTTTGGAGTATGTACCTCCTTTGGTGTAGCTTGCGGTGTAACTTGTGGTGTAGCTCGCGGCGTCTCTTGCTCCTGTGCTAATTTTGGTGTAGCCGTTGGAGTATTTTGCGTCTGCGTTGTTTTTTGTGTAGCTGTTGAAGTCTTTTGAGGCTGTGCTATTTTTGGTGTATACGTTGGCGTCTTATGCTGCTGTGTTGCTTTTGGTGTAGCTGTTATTTTTGGTGTATATGTTGGCATCTTTTGTAAGTTGTTTACCTTAGGTGTAGCTGAAGGTACGTTTTGATTTTCCCTTTTTCTTTGTGTTTCTGTTGGTACTCCAAAACTCTTTGATGATTTTTGTGTCACTGTCGGCGTCTTTGTACCATTTATTGATTTTGGCGTCACTGTCGGTGCTTTTGAATCTTTTGACGAATCTGATGTGGCTGTTGGCACTTTTATATCCTTTCTTGAGTTTTGTGTCACCGCAGGTGTTTTTAAGCCCTCTGTTGTTCTTTGTGTACTTGATGTTCTCTGCCGTCCTGATTTTTGCGTCTCTTTCTGCTCCTTTTCCTCCTGTGTCAATTGAAACTCCTCTTTCACTTCTTCCGGCCGTTGTATGATTTCTGTTGTCTCCTGCGGCATATCTTGGGGATGCTGAATTCCAGGAATCTCCTGGGGCTCCTCTAACTCCTGTCCTAATCTCAATGCTTCTTCTGATAAATCTTCAAGCGCAAATTCTCCTCCTGGCGTATCAAATTCAATTAAGGCATATGTTGCGTATTCATTATACATATTTACAACTTCCAATAATTCACGGACACTTTTTTCACGGACTGTATCAAGGGAAATATCCAACTCACTTTTTGCCTCCTGGTAAATTACATATTTTCCCATAGAAATTTGGTTTTCTAATGCTTTGTTTCTTATTTCTTCATCAACAATAAAAGCTTTAATTTTTATATTTTCTTCTTTTCCAAAAGTCTCGTTCAAGCTTTTCAATTCATCAAACAGCTTTTTTTCTTTTGCTTCATAATTCTTTTTGATACTATTTTTGTGGCTAAAGTTAGCTGCAACAAGAACCACTGTCTCTTGCTCAGGAGAACCTAATTTACCTCTATAATTATTTATGATTAATTCTAAACCATTTTTAAAAGAATCTTTTTTAATCTCTAAACCTTCTACAAAGTGTGCAGCATCCTCATTTAATAAATTTATACCCTCTATTCTTCCCCTACTGTCTACAATAAAAGAAAAACTAGGATTTATATCAACATCTATATATGCATATTCTTTTTTATTAAGGATTGCAAAAAAATGTGCAAAAATAAAAACCAGCAAAAAAGATGCGGAAATTGCAGCTACGCTAAAGAATTTATTTTGCTTTTTCTTTTCATAACTTGTTTCATTATTGGCGTGAAATTCCCTGTCTGCTTCCACTTGTGAATCAACTTCAAATTCACTTAAACTAACATGGTTATTAAAACTTTCTACTATGATATCTTCAGCATAGAATTGGATTTCTTCTCCTATTTTTACTTTTTTCCTCAATTTAATTCGTACAATTTCATAGTCTTTTGCCATAACAATGGCTTCATTACCCGTTATTCTCATTACTTTTCCGCTATACTTCATGCAGTCACCTTCTCATAATACAAAACTAAAAATTTATTATTTATAATAAATAAAATTTAATCACTAAAATATGACTCTTAATTCTACTCATTTAGAAACCATCAATGCTTCTAAGAATATAATTTTTTAAAATAAAATAATCACTGGAATTAATTTCTCCATCTCTGTTTACATCTGCAGCAAGCATTCCAACATCCTTTGGAAATACTGTAATAATACCTAAAACATATCTACGTATTAATGTATAATCAATAGAATCTATAAAACCATCCTGGTTTACATCCCCGTAATTCAAAAGGCTGTCAAGATTTATAACTTCTATTGCATCAGAAAGAGTATCCGGCACAATAAAGGAAATAATATTTTTAGTACCTCCTAAAACAAACATTTTATTTCCTGAAACATCCAGCCTGATCCCATTTCTGTTCATTAGCTTTATTTCACTATTATACCACTTATCAGTACCTGAGTGGTAGTACATGATTTTATTATTGTTATTATATCTTATAACTGCATATATTTTATCATTAAATGCCACAACATTCAAAGGACTATTGTGTTCCGGCAGGGGTGTTTTTTCCTTCCACTCTTTGGTTATTAGATTATAAGACATACTTGCATTATCGACACGGTAACCTCCCAAACCTTCCCCTATCCCACTCAATAATTCTCTTCCTTTTTTTCCTCCTATAAAATATATTTCTTCATTTAAAACCACCGTATGAAAATAACTCCAGTTAAAATCCTCTTCCAGTATTGTTATTACAGCATTATCAGCGGGATTATATTTTTGAATCCTGATTTTTTTATTGTCTTCTTCAGTGTCTTTTTCATTATCCTCTTCATTATCCTCTTCATTATCCTCTTTAGTATCTTCTTCTGATTCTTCATCTTTTTCAGATACCACTTCATTGTGTTCAATAATATAAATCTCATTGTTAAAAGCCACTATATTCCTGACATTTTCGCAATCAACACATCTTAAAAAAGACCAGGTATCCGTTATTGGATTATATTTTTCAATAATCCACTTTATTTCTACATTGTCTTTATAATCGTCTGTCCCATCATCTCCTGCATTTTCCCCTGCGTTATCTTTCGCCTCTTCCCCTACAACTTCTTCTGCGCTACCTTCCACATCTTCTCCTGCATCTTCTTCTGACTCATCCCTGTCATTGTATTCAATAACCTTTCTCATTAAATATATTTCCTCGTTAAGGCGGGTAACATGAAAAAGGCTTGCAGTTTCCCCGGGCAATTCAGTTTTAAATTCCCATGTATCTTCATCAGGATCATACTCATATACTGTGTTAATATAGCCTTGTTGAGGCTGATAACCTCCAACTGTATATATTTTGCCGTCTATTGACACTGTACGGAAATACCGTTCATAAAACGGCATAGCCCTGTTTAGGATACAGCCTGAAGATTTTAAACTGTCCTTTTCAACTTTTACAGGACCAAAAGTTACAGACTCATTATAAAACTTATAGGGGATATTTTCCTGATATACATATTCCTTTTCATTATGCAAATCTATAAATTTAAGCTCCTTTAATACACCATCATTTCCGGCACCCTCATCAATAATACTAAAATACCAATTTCCCACTTGGTTATCATACATTTCATACAAATGGGTAAGATCAAATACAAAGGTTGCATCACATTCATTTTCTGTACCATCAAAACCCATTTTATCTATAATAGTAAGGGAATATTTATTTATTGCATTGGGATCCCAAAATGACACAGGGTGATTTGTGTCTGAGTTTGAAAAGCCAAACATTACTTTAACGTTGTATCTGTTAGAAGTGCTCATGGTATATTCAACTAAAAATTTTGGTGTGTAGTCGGTCCTTGGAGTTATCCAGTAAGCATAATTATTGTACCTCCACACATACCGCCTATCCGGTACAGGAGGACAGTCTTCAACAGCCGAAACTTTATTTAAAGCATCATATGAAAGCCACACAAAACCTTGATTGGAGTACCATGTAAAGTCAGTATTGCTAAACTCCAGTACATCTTCCGTTCCCCACGAATTAGCAACCTTAAAAGCTCCCTTTTCACCTGAATCAACTTTACCATTGCCGTTTATATCAACCCATATATCATCATTATAACCCACCAAAGTCATAACATGACCGTCTACAGGCAAGCTAGATTTTCCACAGGCATATGCTATATACTCACCTTCAAAGGGGTCATCATAACCGGTGGAAGGGTCATTTCCGACGGTAGTAAATCTCCATCCTGTAATATTTGTCTCAAATACCAGAACATGTCCGTTGCTTAAAAGCTGCTTAATATCTGCCAGACTTTCACTATCAGGATTTTTTACCGGTGTATCCGGGTTATTATCATCCCAAACTTCCACGTATCCATAGTCCTCAATCCGGTAATTAAGGGCTTCCCTCCAAATCCTTGCATCTGTTGGCCATTCAAGATAATTCCTGGGGTCACTGTCATCACTTATGTATTCAAAATCACTCCACTTAGCCGCCCCTGAATCCATAAACAGCCTATAAGAATCAAGAACGGAAAAACTAGAGTTTCGTCCTGAATTTGTAAGATTAAAGGTCCATTTTGGAGAAAACTTTTTTGTGTTATCACTGTCATTTTTTACATCCCATCCATTTGCCTTGGCAATGGTGTATGTAAATTGATAATATGTAGTGTTAAAAGCGGCACAAGACCCTAAAGCACCTTGATCACCTATAGGCGGGAAATATTTCAAAAGACTGTTGTCCACATACCGGGGAAGTACATAATCTAAAGTCCCTGCACTAAAAGCAGAAACTGTACCCCTCATCTTTTTCTCTTCTTTCAGCCTCTCAATGGCTAAATCATTAGGAGCCACTTTTTCTATAGTTGGTACATTGTTTTTTATCCATTCATGGTCTTCTATTTCCATACCAACATAGCCGGAAACAAATTCACGCATACGGGATTTATTTCCATGAGTATCTGATGCGCTTAAAACAGTGGTTTTGCATTGCACAAAAACAAAAGTTAAAAGCACAAATAGTGATAAATATTTTTTTATATTTTTGTACAACATCTACCAGCACAACCCCCTAAACAAAAACGAGAGATTTATAAATTTAAATATCCTTTAAAATTATATCCTTCCCTAATTCAAACAAAAGCTTTACATCCATTTTCAAAGCCTCAGGAACCAACCATTCTCCGGCTCCAACAGGGTTATTTACATCCGGAATGGGGAATGCGGTATTAAAAATTTCAAATACTTCATACTCCAATTCTTCAAAATCCCTGTCACTTAGCTCTGCTTCTTTATCTAAGTTAAATAGTCTGATAAAATCATCCCTTCTTTTTTCATATATATCCATAAGTATTTTTTTTAATGTAACATGTATATAGTTTTCTGCTATACTTACAAGAAATGAAGAATGGTTATCAATATCCAAAAGTTCATCCTCATCATTTAAAGTTAATTCAAAATCACATAAAAAGTCCTCAAGATCCTCATATTTATCAAGGTCATAGCTTCCCTTATTCTCAATTTGATTATTACTGTCATTATATTCATACTTTTTTTCAAATAATACTATGCGTGCAAAATTTTCTGCCACATCTTTTATAAATAAATCCATATCTTCTTTTACTCTTTTTTTAAATTTAAAATATATCCATTCATAGTTTATAACTTTCTTTAATTTATTTTTTATATAATCTATATCTTTTTCTTCTAAAATACCCTTTAAATCATCTGTCCTTAAATACACCCTTATTATAAACATAGGGTTTTTGTCAATAAGTTCTGATATAACATCCCTTAATTCATAACTTTCAATTGTATTGTCTATTATTTTCTTTTGTATTTCATCAGGAAATTGCCTCAAAAGGCTGCTTCTCATATTGTAAAAACTCTCCCTTTAATTATTAATTTTTTTACATAAATAAACTAGACATAAATGTCCTTATATCCCTTAATATTATACCATATTTTTTTATAATAATCATTGATTCCACATTATCTTGACAAAAAAAAACTTTATTATATAATTATACATAATTATCGTAACTAAAATTTATAAATTTACATTGTATCCATAAATTAAAAAATCATTTACATGAACAGGAGTTTATACATGAGAGCCTCTAAAATAATCATAATCATTAATGTTATCATCCTTATTCTATGTATACCAGGCTTTATAGTTTTAAACAGTTATTTATCTAAAAAGAATTCAGGCACCAAGGAACCTGAAGCTACTTTTGTACCGGGTAATAATACCGAAGATAACACCCGCCTGCCTCAGGAAGATGAAATAAATGAAAATGAAGTTGAAGAAGAAGAGGAAAAGGAAGAAGAAATTCAAGTTGAGATTGTGCCGGAAGCCCTTCCTTCAAATTATAATTTTACATGGGATGTACTAAAGGACAATACAATACTTGAAAACTACAAAAGGAAGGATGAGGTTAAATTCCCCTCTTACAATAAATATAACGAAATTAAAGGTATTACAACTTTTAGGGGAAATAATTACAGAAACTCTGCAAGCTACGGATATGCAGATGTAACTGAAGAAAAACTTGAAAAAATATGGAATGTAAAAATAGGATATTTAGATTCTTGGACAGGTGTAGGCTGGAACGGCCAGCCGGCCATAGTTAACTGGGACGGAAATCTAAGAAAAAAAATGAACTTATACCAGGACAAAAAGAATAAAGACAATTTAAAAGAAGTTATATACGGTACTTTAGACGGCAAAATATACTTTTTAGACTTAGATGACGGCTCATACACCAGGGATCCAATAAATGTAGGTATACCTATAAAGGGAAGCGTAACAGTTGACCCCAGAGGTTACCCTCTTTTGTATTCAGGTCAGGGAATTGATGTAGTAAACGGTAAAAGAGTCAGTATAGGGTTTAGAATATTCAGTCTTATAGACCAAAAAATGTTGTATTTTATTAACGGTATAGACTCTACTTCCCATAGATTATGGGGTGCTTTTGATTCCACCCCCCTTATTCATAAAGAAACTGACACTTTATTTGAATGCGGCGAAAACGGTTTTCTATACTCCATAAAACTTAATACAAATTACGATATAGATAACGGTAAAATTTCCATTGAACCGGATGTTATAAAATACAGGTACACTTCCCCTGTAAACAGGCGTCTTGGGATAGAAAGCTCCATTGCCGCATATAAAAACTACGGTTATTTTGTAGATAACAGCGGCACTTTTACATGTATTGATTTAAATACCCTTACCCCTGTCTGGATAAGAAATGTAACTGATGACACCGACAGCACAGCTGCAATAGAGGACTTGGGCAGCGGCAATGTATTTATTTATACAGCAAATGAAGTGGATATACAAGGCCAGGGGGGATACAGTTACATCCGGAAAATTAATGCCCTGTCAGGGGAATTAATATGGGAAAAAAAATATAAATGCGCTTACAATCCTGATATTGCCGGCGGGGCTTTAGCTTCCCCTGTTATCGGTAAAAACAATATCAGCAATCTGGTTATATACACTCTGGCAAAGACAGATAACAAGCAAAATGGCGGTAAATTAATTGCCTTTAACAAGGAAACCGGTGAAGAAGTCTGGGTTTTAGACATGGACTTTTACTCCTGGAGTTCACCTGTGGATATTTATACCAAGGATGGAAAATGCTATATTATCCAGTGTGATTCCGGAGGAAATATGTTTTTGATAGAAGGTGCCACAGGCAAAGTTCTTGACCAAATACCCCTTTATGCAAATGTAGAAGGCTCCCCTGCCGTATATGAAGATATAATTGTAGTGGGCACCAGGGGACAACAAATATGGGGTATAAAGATAAAATAATAATTCTTAGTAAAAAAAGGAGCTGCTGCACTAATTACTTAGTACAGCAGCCTTTTTTATCTTATTTTCTCTTTAATTATCTCAATGTAGGTACTGACCAATCAGCCCATCTTGCCTTGTCAAATGAGAAGTTACCGTCTGTCTTGTTAACATTTGTATTAGCACTGTTATCTCCAAGTAAAAACTTTTGGATAAAGGCTCTTAACTCAGGTATCTGGGAATCAGGGAATGCACAGTGCATATGTCCTCCCACCTGTGAAAATCCCATATGGTCTTTTACACCAAGGGCTTCATATATCAAACGTGCAGCTTGGGAAGATGTATAGCAACTTAAATTACCCAGCCATTCCATTCCTGTATTTTCAATTACAAGAAGACCTCTGGGTGCACACATACCCAATATCATGTGCTGGTCTACCGGCAGCTTGTTTGTCTGGTTGACAAACTGTTCAATGGATTTAGACAGCCAAGGCTGCTCTGTAATAATATGTGACAATGTCTGAACATTCTGTCCTGAAGCTTTCTGGGCCTCTGCAACACGCCAGCTTGATGTTCCTCCACAACCGGACTCCTGTGGTATTGTAAGAGCAATTCTTTCATCAAAGGCACCTGCGGCAAGTGCGCCTTTACCATAACGGGATCCACCTGTTACAGCTATTCTTGCAGGATCGATGTTGGCACTTGGAGTTACTTCAAGGGCATCTATAAGACGGCTTGCAGCCCAGGCCCATGCCATTAATGCACCGGCTGAGTGATTGCTGCCATATAAGTCATAGAATTTTCCCCTGCCCCTTGTATGTGTACCGGACTGCTGTGCAATCTCGTCAACAGGTAAAGTAATCAGTGCAACTCCCATATCCCTTATTACACTTGTATTAAGGGTATTCATTCCCATCCCGATCATTGCAGGATAAGGAGCCGTGCCTTTACTTGGATACTGGATTGAACAATCAAAGGATATTGTTTTACCTTTATCTTTTACAGTTACAGTTATTCTGCCATTTCCATATGAACCTGTTACAGATTCCGGAGGATTAGGCTTTTCACCGTATATATATCTTTGTGCTAAAGCACTGATTTCTGCACGTCTTAGCGGCCAGTCATTTAAGCTTGTAACTTTTGAACCATTAATGAATGTAAATGGATCAGGCAGTTTTGGATTATTTTGTAGCTGTGAAAAAGACGGTACATTGATATTATCGGTAGGTACGCTTATTTCACCTGAACCTGTCGGTATTGGCGTATTTGATGGCGATGGTGATGGTGAAAGTTGCAGTACCTATAATGGAAGGCTGATTAACCCTTGTAGTTTCATAAATGTCGTATGTACCGCCGTCCACTGTAATCATACCTTTTGACTGTGCTCCCGGAGGACGCCAGTTTCCCCAGCTTTCAACGATATAGTACTCTACCAGTGGATCAACCGTCCAACCGTAAATACATAGATATGAATTTCCATTTGGACGGTAGTCAGCTGCGTATTCCACCACAATATTTCCAAGCTGCTGATGCGTCTTAGTTTGGTCAAATTTTCGGCCTTTGCGGAATAATATATTGTTTATATTACTCCATTGGCAACTAAATGCCCCGCCGTCTTTAAGAACCATAGTTCCTGTTCCTGAATCCCTCCAGAACTCGTAGTCATAGCCACCATGAGTCCCCATCTCATTGGAAGTAATTGTCCTTGCCTGTACCATTTGCGTTGGAAACACAAAGGTAGATAATGTAAGTGCAAATAACAGCAAAACAGCACAGACTTTTTTAATTTTAAACTTAATGAGCAATAATGCTAAAAATATCATGCTTAATTTAATTTTAATATGTAAATTGGAAATTGTACAATAATCTTTTATGAGACAAAACCCTGATTACATAAGGGTTTGGAGAAAAAAGAGATAATATTTAAAATAAAAAGATGGAATATTTATATAATATAATAAAATGCCAATATTTTTTAACAAAAAATTATAAAAAAACCCATGTATTCTATATGAAAGGTGGGAGAATACATGGGAATGTTTAGGGGAGTAAATTTATAATAAAACTATTATTGACTTGATTCACAATATATATCGTACCGGATTCAAAATAACATTAGCCCTTTTTTTTAATTTTCAAAAATTATTATCATACCCCTGCTAAAGTTTATGTAATCACAATAATAAAACTGGCAACATACTATAATATAGAAACCAATGTAATTTTAAATACAGAGAGGATGGTCTATATATGGCTACAACTTTATTTAAACTGGTAATGGATGCAACAACCACTACAGATACAAATCCTGAAGTGGAAAGATACTTTTACAAACTAGAAGAAGCCGACAGGGACAGTGGCATTATTACAATTCCATACGATAAATTTTTTGATGATGAAGGAAACTCACTAACTACAAACCTTACAACTGCGACACCAAACAACGGCTACTACCTTTTGTTTGTTAACGGTGTTTTACAGCAAACCAGCTTATTTACTGTAGGCTCTCAAGGCTCCAGCCTTGAAATAAGAAATGCATCTTCAGTTCCTGTTAGCGCGCCCATTACCCTTATTGTGAATAACTTTGCCCCTGTTTCAAATACTGTAATAACATCATAAATATATTAAAACAAAATTTATAAATTCTGAATTTAAATACAGATAGCTTCAGGTGCCTTCTAAACCTTAAGCTTTTTTTTTAATTCCCCTCCTATTCCCCCTTATTAAAATTATCCGTTAAAATTTTTGCTTTATCTTCACTTTCAAGCCAAAGTAAATCATCTTTAATCATATTCACAATTTGGTACTGGCTATGAGAAAGAGTTATATTTCCTGTTTTCTTTCCTGTTAAAACTTCATGAATCAGGTTGTACAAGGAGATTAAATTATCATCTGTTTTTTTTACGCTAATAAGAAGGCTTTTTGCTTCTTCCCACCTTTCACCGGCCCAAAGGCTCTCCACCCTTTGAAGCAGCATATAGTTATAATAAACACTGTCTTTGTTGATTAAATCTAGAATTTTTAGCGCCTCTTCTTCTTTTTTAAGCATTGTATAGCATATAAATTTAATGCTGTTTATCTGGTTCTCTAAATTTTTATATTTTTCAAAATGTTTTGTACATTCTAATGCTTCTTCATACTCCCGCTTTTCTAAAAAGATATTCATTACATTCATTATTATTTCTATGTTAAGAAAGTTCTTATAAAAAGGAAAAAGCTCCATGCCCTTTTCTAAAATTTTAAAAGCTTCCCTTTCCTCTTTTAAATTTACTAGACTTAAAATAAAGCATCTATATAAATGAGGAGCAAAAATTTCTTCAGGATTTGTATTTTTTTCTGATTTTCTAAAAAATTTGCTGCTTTCTTTATAAAGCTTTTTATTCATTAAATCAATTCCATAAACATACTGAATGTACCCGTCATTAGGGTTTTCATTAAGTTCCAGTTCAAGAAGATAATTTTCATCCTTCCTTATAGAATTTTTACTATTAATTTTTATGCCTGAATCTTTTACAAAATGCAAACCCTTATCTGTAATTCTTTCAAATACCCTGTGTTTATACCTGTATTCCCTTCTGTTTCTAAAAAGGCGTATTAATTCTGTCAGGGGTAATATTTTACCAGTATTATCAATATGTAAAAAATAACCTTCAACATTAGGATCCCTTAAAAGCTCATGTAGTTTTTCCTTATTTACTTTTTCCAGTTCTTCATACGGGTTAATAAAAAGTACCCACCTTCCCTTTGTTTTATCCAAACAAAAATTTTTAGCTTCCCCGTAGCTGTTATTCCATTTGGCTTTATAAACACTTATTTTAACGTCCTTTGGTATATCCATATTTTTAATTTCATCCGGAATTTCTCTATAGGGACATGTGTTTAAAATTATTATCTCGTCTGCAATATCTTTTACACTGTCTATACATTTTAAAATACAGCTTCTTACCTCACGCACCACAATGCACACACTTAAAAACATCTCATTCATACCAAAGCTTCTCCTTTTTACAGCTTTAAATCAATACCCTCTAAAAGCCTTGCAGCATCTTCAAAAGAAACCAGTACGCCCTGGCACACTACACCTAAATGGTGAAAAAAATCATACTGGAGTTTAAATATTTCTTTTGTTTTTTCTTTTGAATCAATAATTCCTAATTTATTCATAAGGTAGTAATACACAAATAAAACCTGCTGGCAAAAATACCTGGAAACTTCATCTTCTAAAAACATCTGATAAGCTTTTATATTCTTCTTATATGTCTCTTCTAAGGTAATTTTGTGATTTAAATATTCCTCATTATCACATATCCTAATCATTTCAATGCAGTCAAACTTCCCTTCAACTGCCCTCTTTTTTAATTTTATAAAAAGCTGTATATGACTTTTAACATCCTTTTTAAGTTTTTCTAATTTGTTTTTTCTTTGATAAATTAAAATATTCTTTTTGCTCTCATTTATTATTTCATAAGGCTTTATTTCTATTTTTTTACTGCAGTACTCATCAATAACATCTGAAAGTTTTTTACAAACGGTTCCTTTTATTTTTGCTCCTCCCTCTGTGGCATCTATTACTATTTTATTTGGGTTTAATTCTATTTTTTCCTCTAAACCTCTTTTAAAATCAATCCACAGCTGATTGGAAGGAACTTTTTCCCCGTAAACTCCTTCCACATAAATAACCCTTTTAGATTCCAATATCTTACGTGCCCTTTCCCCCTTTTCCTCTAAGTAAACAGAATCCTTACTATGAGTTACTCCTTTGTCCCCGTAAGAATAGTCCTGACCTACAAATACAATTGGATTTGCACCAAAAAGCACAGCCAGTTCAAATGCCATATGGGAAACATTAGCTCCTGCATCCAATGAGCTTTCGTCCCCAATATGACCGTTTAACCAGCTGCTTATTGCCTCTTTTTTTCTAAATACCGGGATTTTTGCTCCGGAAAAGGAAGGAAAAACATTTTTGTCAACAACCCCTAAAGCCAAAAGTACCATGTCCTCCTGATGCTTTACATTTTTAAAGTGGTATTCATAAGTGTATTTTGTCCTTTCTAAAACAGCCATTACATCTACTTTTATATTATTTTTTATTAAAGGTATCACCGAAGACTCTGCACATATAATAATGCCCTTATCTTGAATTCTTTTTAGCTGGCTTATATTTTTATCAAGGGACGGACCGTTTGCCACAATAAAGGCAGGAAAATCTTTAAAATATCCTTTGAGACAACTAAGATACGGGTTTTCCAGCACCATCTTTACGTTATGCATAAAATTGGTAAACCCTGTTAAATTGTCCTTGTGGTCATTTCCCACATAAAACACCATCAATGATATTTGAGAAAAAACATATTTGTGAATTTTTAAATACTTATCTTTAAAATTTCTTTTAGCACAGTGGGTAAATGCCAAAGAAGGATTTGTGCACATTGTAAGTATAATACTGTAAAATATTTCTTGTAAAACTTTTTTAAAATCCCTTTCTTCACCTATCAAAAAAACCACTCTTTGGTTTTTTATAAAAGGCTCTAAATCAAAATAATGAAGCATTGCCGAAAAAAGATAGATATTTTCTTCAAACACCAAAACCAGTGTATGAGGCTGCTTTCTTGACAGTACTTCAAAAAGGGGATATCCAAAACCCGTGCCGTATAAAAATATAGCACCCGCACCCTTTTCTTCTATTTCGTCATACCATCTCTTTGCTTCCTGTAGGGGCTTTTCACTGTTTATTTTAAAAACGTTCCCGTTATCATAGTACATGCAAAGGGGGTACCCTTCCTCATTATATCTTACATCAACCTTCTCCCAAAGCTTCTTTTTGTCTACCTTTAGTAAAATCTCTTGAAGGGGCGGCGGAAGCAGTTTTATATTTTTTTCAAAAAAAATTTCCCTCTCATTTTTTTTAGCTATAATCATAAGACATCCTCCAACTCAAGCTTAATAACAGGATACAGGGAAAATTCCAGTTCATCCGCTATGGATATAATGTCATTATTTTTAATGCTTAAATGAATTCTTTTTAAAATGGACATAATTGTGTCTCTTTTTTTTAAATAAACACATGCTTTTTCTAAAGTATCCATACTTTCTAAAAAACATTTAAGACCTTCACTGTCCCTTCCTCTTCTTAAAAAATCAATTGTTTTTTCTATTGATTTTTTAAATGCATCAATTTGTTTTCTATCTTCCATACATTTTAAGCCCCCTTTTAGAAAACCAATCCTTTAAAACATTAAATCTTTCCACCCGTCATGCTGGTAATTTTCAATATTTTTTATTGTATAAAAAACATTCCCCTGCATTCTTGCATCTAAAAAACTTACACATTCATCTTTTAGTTTAATGTCTTCTTTAGTCCAAATTATATTGTTTAAATTTTTCAGCTCATACTTTATTTCTTTTATTATTTCTTTTAGCTCTAAAATATCCAGCCTTTTTCTTAAAAGTTTTATAAGCTCACTTTGCAATTTTTTATAGGTTTCCTCCACTTTAAATTCCTTCCTTTCTTCCCCATGCTAAATAAACCAAAACCTTCTTACCAAATGCTAAATCCCCCGTCCACAACAATGCTTTGACCCGTAACATAGCTTGAAGCGTCTGATGCAAGATAAATTAAAGCTCCTACCATTTCATCAGGGTATCCCATTCTTCCTAGGGGAACTTTATGGGAGTAATTTTTTACAAAAATTTCATTTTGTCCGCTTTCATTTCCTCCTAAAATCAAAGTGTTAACCCTTATTTTTTTATTTCCCCAGTAGGCGGCCAAATACTTTGTAAGCCCTATAACCGCTGCTTTTGAAACGGTATATACAGCCGGGGTGTTTATATTTTTATTTAAATAAACAGCTCCTTTATAAATCCTCATATCCGGCGCCACCAGCCCGTATATTGATGAAGTCTGGATTATACTGCCGCCTCCTACCTTTGCCATATGCTGCCCCACTTTCTGAGCCACAAGAAACATGCCGTCAATATTTACAGACATAACATTTCTCCAGTTGTCTGGTGAGTACTCTTCAAAGGGTGCAAAAAAGCCTTCCAAATCATCTGTTTTAGTAGCAGCATTATTATGTAAAATATCTATTTTAGTGTATTCTTCTAAAACCCTTTCCACCATGTTATTTACATCTTCTTCCCTTGAAACATCGCATTTCATTCCCAAGGATTTTACTTTATATTTGTAAGAGAGTTCCTTTGAAAAATCTTTTGCCTTTTTTTCATCTAAATCAACCACCACTACATTTGCCCCAAATTCCGCAAGACCTTTGCAAAATTCCTTTCCTAAAAGACCTAAAGCCCCTGTGACAATGGCAGTTTTTCCTTCTAAACTAAATTTTCTCTTATAAAAATTTTCTTCCAATACCAAATCCCTCCTTTCCTGTTTAAAATAACGCCTCATTTATTTAATAACTCTCTTTTACTTAACAAAAATTCAACAAACAAAAAATCCAGTTCATCATCAATATCAACGGAGCGCTCCCTTGGCATAACGTATAAAAAAGTGTCTTTATTTAATAGAGTTGAACCACCTTTTAGTAAAAACTCCCTTTTCCATGCATAAACAGAGGCATTCAGCTGATAGCATATTGGGGCATCCTGACGCCTTTGTATTGGCTTTTTAATGGTTTTACAAAGCTTTAGCTCTCCCTTTTCATCCATTTCAACCATATTAAAATATGGAGAACAGTTTGGGTATGTTCCTGATACCACATTGGAAATGCTGCTTTTTTCAAGAATTTCTACAACATTTTTTATATCCGAAACATGCCTTAATGGGGAAGTTACATCTAAATCTACAATGATATCAAAGGTATACCCTTCCATCCTTTCAACTTCCAAAAGACAGTGTACTATTGCAGGAATTTTAGGGGAAGTATCTTCTGAAAGCTCTATAGGTCTTTTTATTAAACAGTCAGCCTTCCACCCCTTTGCCGTTTCTAAAATTTTTTCACAATCACTGCTTACCGCAATTTTGTCAAAAAGCCCGCTGTTTAAAGCACTTTCAATGCTGTAGGCTATGAGGGGTTTTCCTAAAAGGAGCCGGGTATTTTTATTTTCAAGTCCTTTCGACCCGGAACGTGCACAAATTGTACAAAGCCTCTTCACCTTTTTACCCACTCCTTTTTCTTTAATGCTTCTTTTGCATAAAAAACCATATCCAAAATGTTCATACCTTCCTCAAGTGTACACAAGCAATGGGTTTCCCCTTTTAAAACCGCCTTGTGCTGCATGTAATAGGTGTAGTCCCTGGTAATGTTGTATCTTATTACTTTTTTGTTTATTTGTATTTTTTGCCCTGTTAAATCTGCTATAATTGTCTTTTTATCTGTAATTACCGTTATTTCCCTTCTTCCGATTTTATCTAGATAATTTAAGTTTATTTGCACTACAGGACACTTTTCCGCTGCCATGGTGATACAAAAAACATCTTCACTGTCAATTTTTAAACTGCTGTATTTTCCCCCAATGGCGGTCATTTCACTCCAGTTGCCAAAAAGCCATGTACAATAGTCCAGTTCATGGCTTAAGTCAAGTAAAACTCCCCCGCCTTCATTTTTCTTTGCTGAATATGTAAAGGTGTAATCCCTTCCCACCCTCCAGTAAGGCAGGTACTGTCCTGCGTATGCCTTGGCAAACAACACTTTTTCATTTTTAATAATTCTGTAAAGCTTTTTAATTATAGGATTAAATCTCAAATTATATCCAACATAGACATTTTTAAAATTGTTTTGGGGCATATCATGTCTTTTTTCAAACAAGGGCTTTTCTACCATAACGGTACCATTAAAGGAGTTTTCTGAAAGCTCTTTTAATGTGTCATAGTGCTTTGCTGTTTCATTAGCAACTATTACATAATCAGGCCTTTCACTTTTTAAAGCGGTGCTTATGGAATTGTACGTTAAAGGGTACTCAATTTTTCTTCTGCTTACAACCGCCACTTTGCAATTTAATTTCTTTAATACATTTACATGCCTTTTTCCAATTGAACCATACCCCACAACAATACAATTCATTTAAAACACCTCATAAACATCCTTTTTTGCCTGGTAAAGACCTCCCTTTGTCCCAATATCTATCCAGTAATCATCCATTTCATATACAGCAATAAAGTCTCCGTTAAAAAGCATTTTTTTTATAAGTTCATTTAAATTATAGTAAGAATTTTTGGGTATATTGTTTATTGCCTCAGCTTCTAAAACGTATATTCCTGCATTAATTAAAGCTTTATGTACAGGTTTTTCTTCAAAGTCCAAAAGCCTTAACCCTTCTTTTTTCATTACGCCATAGGGTATTTTGACGCAGTAGCTTTTGCCCACAACCGTCATTTTTGCACAGTTTTTTTTATGAAAATCCATTAATTTATCATAGGAAAGGGTTGTAAGAACATCCCCGTTTATAACAATCAGCGGAAGATCATCTTTTAAGCTTATAAGGCTTAGAGAACCAGCAGTGCCCATCATCTTTTTCTCATGAATATAATTTATATTAATTCCCCATTTAGCACCGTCTTTAAAATAATTTTTTATTTGCTCCCCTTTGTAATTAATTGATATGTAAAAATTGTAAAATCCCTGTTTTATAAAGTTATTTAAAATTATTTCAAGTATAGGTTTATCACCAATTTTAAGCATTGATTTAGAACAATTGTCTGTAAGAGGTTTTAATCTTTTTCCCAATCCTCCTGCCATAATCACAACTAAATTATCTTTTTTTTTTAACTTATTCATTTTCTACCCCCGATTTAAATCAATTTGTTATTTTGCAGGAATCCCTTTTACCATTATATTTTCAGCAACATTTTTTGTTACTACCGCCCCTGCACCCACAACGGAATTTCTGCCGATTATTTTTTTATTGGCTAAATCCCCCTGCAGTACACATGCATTTGCACCAATAAAAGCCCCTTCGCAAACCTTAACGTTTCCTGATATGTTAGCCCCCGGGCAAATTGTTACAAAGTCTTCTATTATACAGTCATGGCCTACTGTAGAGTTGTAATAGTAAATCCCGAAGTTGCCGACTTTTACGCTGTTGGAGATTTTAACTCCCGCAAATATAACATTGCCCTTTTTCCTTTCCACCTCCTCCCTTTGCTTGTAGCCAAGCACTGCAAAAGGGTGTATGAGATTTATATATTCAATATCACTAAACTTTTCTTTTATTTTCTTACGTATCTTGGTATCCCCTATTCCAATAACAAATTTATAATTTTCCTTTGCAAGAAAATAAGTCTCTTTTTCATTTACTATTGGATAATCCCATATAAAGCCGTAAAATTTATTATCAATAAAAACTATATTTTCAAATTTTAAATTCACTACTATATCCAGTATTTCTTTTGCCAACCCCCCTGCGCCAAAAACGGCAATTTTCACTTTAAAATCACCTCATCTTTTTTATAATCCCTTGTTGCCCTCCTGCCTGTGATTTCCCATAATTTCATAGGTGATATGCCGTTTTGGGGTCTTTTCATGGTCAGGTTTTCATGTATGAAAAATTCCCCCTTTTTTATATCCCGTGCTGCAACAATGCTTTTTCTCATAAGCCTGATATTTTCTTCTTCCGACATGGCAGGTTTTTTATAGCTTTCCCCAATAGCACTTTCCACCTGGCGTATTTCTTTTACCATCCGGCAAAGCTCATGAGGCTCTAAGGAAATTTTGTGGTCAGGTCCCGGAAGGTTTTTGTCAAGGGTTATGTGTTTTTCTATAATTTTTGCACCTAAGGCAACAGCTGCCACCGCCACCGCCGTCCCTTCCGTATGGTCTGAATACCCTGTAACAACCCCAAAGCATCTTTTTAAAGTCTTTATTGCCTTTAAATTTATTTCATTAAAGGGGGGAGGATAACTGCTAATGCAGTGTAAAAGTGCAACGTTTTTTTCTAAGAGCTGCTGCCCTTCTTTTGAATAATAGGCTTTTTTAAAATCACTCCCGTGAAAAACAACATCACTGGATCTCTTTTTATACCCGAATGCGGCAACCCCGAGGGCATCTTCTATCTCTCCTAGTGTAGCCATACCCGTTGATATAATAAGTTTCCTGCCTGACATGGCAGCCTTTAGAATTAAAGGCGCATTTGTAATTTCACCGGATGGAATTTTTATTACCGGCAAATTTAATACTTCCACCAAAAAATTAAGACTTTCCAAATCAAAAGGGGAGGATATAAAATCAATTTTATTTTTTACTGCATACTCCTTTATTTCCAATTGTTCTTCTTTGCTTAATTCCAAACCCTTTAGCATTTCCAACTGGCTTTTACTTTTTTCCTTCCTTTGATAAAAAGCTTTATCTGCATAGGGCAAAACCATATGTTCTGCTATGTATGACTGAAATTTCACCCCATCCACCCCTGCACTTTTTGCCACATCAATAAGCTCTTTTGCCATGTTTACATCCCCGTTGTGATTAACCCCTGCCTCTGCTATAATATAAACTCTCTTTTTATCCATAAAAACCAACACCTTTATTTTAAAAATTTTTGTCAATATTTTAAAATTTTCAATATTCTAAAATATTTTATTATCCTTTTAAATTACAATTTCCTAAAAGTCATAAAAACGTTTTTTTAAAAGCGCTTTATATTCTTTAATTGATTTTATTACTTTCACTATTCTTTTAGAACTTTTTCCGTCCCCATAAGGATTTACAGTATCAGAGCAGTCCATTACAAATGCCTTTTTTATGGCTTTTAATATCTCACCTCTTTCAGGGGCACAGTTTATAACCGATGAAGCCATAAGTCTTCCCTTTTGCCTATCACCTATGTTTACCGTAGGCTTTTTAAAAGACGGCGCTTCATACAGCCCGCTTGAAGAATTCCCCACCACCGCATCCACATGTGTCATAACGCTTAAATATACTTTTCTCCCTAAAGAATGATAAATATAGGCATTGGGATGTTCTTTAACAAACTCTTCCACTAAGTTTATTATCTCCCGGCCTTCCGGGTCTGCATTGGATTTTGTAAATATAAGCCCGGTATTTTCACCTAAACCATCCAACGCATATAAAAGCTCCTTTACATTTTGACAGGAAGGTACACCGCTTAAAGTTTCCGGATGGTAAGTAATAAGCAAATTTTTTTCATGAAATTTTAAATTAAGTTCCTTTTCAAGGGCTTCTTTTGCCAAAAGCTTTGTATTTAAAATAACGTCTATCCCGGGACTTCCCACATTGTACACATTTTCTTTTTTTTCCCCCATCTGCACCACCCTCATGTAGGCTTTTTCATTGGTTACAAAATGCAGGTGGGACATCTTTGTTATGCTGTGCCTTATGCTTTCATCAAAAGCACCTTCAGTTGTATCCCCTCCCCCTATATGTGCAATGGGTATTTTAAATATTAATGCAGCCTGACACGCCGCCAGTATCTCAAACCGGTCACCTAGTACAACCAATAAATCAGGCTTTAATTCAGAGTATGCATCTGCAAACCCGATTAGCCCAAGCCCCATTGCCTTAACGGTTCCTACAGGGGTATCACTGGAAAGAAGCATTTCTATTTTTTTATCTATATAAAACCCGTCTTTTTCTATTTCCCTGAAAGTCAAACCAAACTCATGGGATAAGTGCATTCCCGTTGCAATCAGCTGTAAGTGCAAATCTTCATCTTCAGAAATAGCCTTAATTACAGGGTACAAAAGCCCGTATTCTGCCCTGGTGCCTGTAACAACACAAATTTTACTCTTTGACATAGCCTTCTCCTAAAAAAGTACTGCTTGGTATATTTATAATGGATTTTTCCAAATATTCTGATGTTTTTAAATCCATGGAAGGACAGTCCCTAAACATGGGAAGTTTATTTAAAAGCATCCAAGGAGGCCTTGTGCCTATTTTTTGGGAATTTGTTTTTACAAGAAGTAAATCCCTTATAAATGAATACTCTTCATTAAGTATAATTGTATTTAGCCAATAGTTGCTTTTTGCATATTCAGGCTCTTTAAAAAAACTTACACCTTCTAAATTTTCAAAAGCTTCCTGATACTTTTTTGCAAGTGCCCTTTTATTTTTTAGAAATTTTTCTATGTTTTCCAGCTGGGCACAGCCTAGTGCAGCATTAATATTGGGCATTCTGTAGTTATACCCTATACTATCGTGTATAAAAAACCATGGATGGGGGATTTTTGCAGTTTTTGTAATGTGTTTTGCAATTTTTGCCACCTCTAAACTATTGGTAACCACTGCTCCCCCTCCTCCGGTAGTTATAATTTTGTTCCCGTTAAAACTAAAGGCGGAGACTTTGCCAAAATTTCCCACATGTATATTTTTGTAATAGGAACCCAGCCCTTGTGCACAGTCTTCTATTAATTCCAAATTAAATTTTCTGCACACCTCCAAAAGGGCATCTAAATCCGCAGGATGTCCAAAGGTATGGACGGCTATAACAGCCCGGATAGGTCTTTGGGTTTTTTTATTGTAGCAAACATTCCCTTTCATATAGGCTGTATCTTTTAAGTAACTGCAGAGCTTATTTGCATCAACCCCAAGACTTTTATCATCACTGTCTATAAAATGGGGTACAGCCTTTAAATAGCATATTGCATTTGCCCCTGCCACAAATGTAAGTGCCGGTATAAGCACCTCATCTCCCTGCTTTACACCTGAAAGCAGCAACGATATATGTAAAGCTGCCGTCCCGTTGACAACAGCTACTGCGTGTTTAACTCCTGTAAACTCCGCTAAATTAGCCTCAAACCTGTCAACATATTCACCTGAAGAAGAAACCCAGCCTTCATCGATACAGGATTTAACGTATTTCCATTCATTTCCATTAAACCAGGGCTGGCTTAGGGCAATTGGTTTATTTTCATCGTGTTTTAAAACACTCTTTAAAGCAGAAATTACATTTGAAATAATTAAATCTTCCCTCATAGATTATACCTGTATGATTTATATAATTTTAAATTTTCCTTATTTGAAAACCAATTTACCGTCTCTTTCAGCCCTTTTCTAAACCCTTCTTTACCCCCATACAAAGGGGTAAAACCTAAAAGCTTTTTCGCTTTGGAAATATCTGCAACCAGCCGCTTTACCTCGCTTTTTGAAGGCCTTAAACGCTCCCTGTCCAGCTGAAATTCCACTTCTTTCCCCATAATTTCTGCAATCATTTTCCCGGTATCTCCTATGGAAATTTCATAGCCGCTTCCTATATTAACCACATCCCCCACGGCTTCATCGCACATTGCTACCTTAATAAACCCGCAAACAACATCCTTTACATAATTAAAATCCCTGGTGGGTTCTAAAGCTCCAAGCTTTATTTTTCTCTCCCCTTCTGCAATTTGCGTTATTATTGTGGGAATAACGGCTCTGGCTGACTGCCTTGGACCGTAAGTATTAAAAGGCCTTATTATGGAGACGGGAATATCAAAAGAATTATAAAAGGCCAGCGCCATCTGGTCTGCACCGGTTTTTGACGCAGCATAAGGAGACTGGCCTTTTAAAGGATGAGTTTCAGAAATAGGCACAATCTTGGCGGTGCCATAAACTTCACTGGTGGAAGTGTGGACAATCCGCTCGGTGTTAAGCTCCCTTGCCCCTTCTAAAATGTTCAAAAGTCCTCCTATATTTGTATCCATGTATAATTTCGGTGCTTTATATGAATACGGGACAGAAACCAACGCCGCCAAATTAAAAACAACCTGGCAGCCTTTCATTGCCCTTTTTACCAAATAAGAATCCCTTATATCTCCTTCAAATATCTCTAAACTTTTTTTTATTTCTTTTGGAAAATAATCAATCCATCCCCATGAATTAAATGAATTATAGTAGACAAATGCCCTGACATCATAGCCTTCTAAAACTAAGTTTTCAACCAGGTGAGACCCTATAAATCCATCTGCCCCTGTAACCAGTATTTTTTTATTTTTTAAATTCATTTTATCACTCCAAAACATTGCTATAATAAAATTTTATTTAAGAAAACCTTTTAATAGAACCGGTAACTTAAACCCAGATAAAAACATATAATACATATAATAAGTAAACATATGAAACCGGATATACTTTTAATGAATGAAACACATACTTAAACATGAAATTTATTTTTAATCTTTTTCGGAGTGAAATTTATGTCAACCTTTGAGTCCATCAACTGTTTTCTTACAGATAAAGACGGCAATAAATTAAATCCATATGCATCCGGTGCTATTTGCTACAAAGAACTTTTTTGCCGGAAAATCTGTCCTGAAAAACAAATGCTTTTAAAATCCGGAAAAACGGCGGAAATATATAAGATTACCGTTCTTGTTAAAGGTTACGTTGCAATTTGGCAAGATGACAAAATTTATTCATTGCCAATACAATTCAGTCAGATTAAACATTTGTATCTTCATGCCCCACCTCCTACCAAGCTATATTTTGAAGTGGAAGATTTTGAATGTAAATTTGATTTTGACTATTTAGAAAATGAAGAACATAAAATTATAATTAAAATAAAAACATTGGTAAAAGCATTATCTAAAGTGGATATTTTAGTTCCTGAAATAAAGACAAAAAATTCATACAATTATTTTATAATTTATAAAGAATATATAAATAAAGAATACATAAATAATTTAAATTTTTCAGATATTAACCTGGTATGCATCAGTGCCGACAGGGTTTTTGACTCTGTATTTTTTAAAAATAAAATCTCACTTAAATGTGACAAAATAAGGCTAAAGGCAGATGTATACCAGTATAATGCTTTATCAGACGGGAATAAAAAAATATATACAAATGCTGATGAACTAAAAGAGTACGGAAACAAAGGAATTCTAAACCCTCAAAAAGTTTCCTTTTACAGTCTCTTTGTCAATGGGGTGCTGCAGCCTGAAACAAATTATAAAATTAAAGAAGGGCTTTTAACTCTTAATACCAAAAATATACCAATAAAAAATTCCCCCATAATAATACCTTTTGTTACATTTAAAAATATTGACGGCACTCTCATAAAGAGTGAAACCTATTATTACAACACCCTTTCTGACGGATTAAAAAGAGTGTTTACAAATAAGGATGAACTTTGCACATGCGGCAATAGGGGAATACTAAATCCTGAAGAAGTGTCTTTTTATAATTTATTCATTAACGGTATAATGCAGCCTAAAGTAAATTATATCTTAAAAAATGGGCTTTTAATATTAAAAACCAAAGATATTCCCAAAAAAGGGGCTTACATAACCGTTGAATTTATAACACTTAAAGATAAAAAAAGCAGAATTTTAAAAGCAGAGTCCTATCAATATAACACCTTTTCCACCACAAAGAAAGTATACACAAACAGGGATGAGATTACCTGCTACGGCAATAAGGGGATACTAGAACCCAATCTTGTGTCTTATTACAACCTCTTTATAAACGGGGTGCTTCAGCCTGAAACCAACTATACTGTTAAAAAAGGTCTTCTCATTTTAAAAACAAAGGACACTCCAATAAAAGGGGTCCCCATTACTTTACAGTTTATTACGTTATATAGCTAGTTTTTGAAATTCCCCATCGTATTTTCCTATTTAGTATCTATTTAGTATCATTTATTTAGTATCGTTTATCTAATAACTTTTTTCTGGTATCCTTTATCTACTTTTGTCTATCTGGTTTGGTTTGTATTGTGTCGTTTTTCTTTATTTAGCGTTATTTTTCCTTCTCTTTGACAGCCACTCTTTTATCCTTGCTTCATATCCGTTTTCCGTAGGATTATAATAAATTGTACCCCTCATTTCCTCAGGCAAATACTCCTGATCCACTACATTGCCTTCATAATCATGGGCATATTTATACCCTTTTCCATACCCTAAATCCTTCATACCCTTTATCGGTGCATTCCTAAGATGCATAGGAACTTCACCGGTTCTTTTATTTTCCACATCATGCAAAGCCTTATTTATTGCCACATATGCTGCATTTGACTTAGGACTTGTGGCAACGGCTATAGCCGCCTGTGAAAGTATTATCCTTGCCTCCGGCATACCAACCATATGGACGGCCTGGGCTGCTGAAACGGCAATTTGAAGTGCCATGGGATTTGCCATACCCACATCTTCAGCTGCACATATTATTATCCTCCTTGCCAAAAACATAATATCTTCTCCTGCATAAAGTGCCCTTGCAAGGTAAAATACAGCAGCATCAGGGTCGCTTCCCCTCATGGATTTAATAAATGCACTGATATTATCATAATGGTCTTCCCCTGACTTATCAAACCTTACAGCCTTTTTTCCAACACATTCCTGGATTAGGTTTATATCAATGTGATACTTTCCATCGGCATCTAAATCAGATGTCAAAACAGCAAGCTCAACGGCATTTAATGCAATTCTTGCATCACCGCCTGACGCTTCTGAAAGAAAATCCAAAGCATCATCATCTATGAGGATATCAAGATTTCCCAAGCCCCGCTCCTTATCTTTTAAAGCATTTTTTACTATATTTATAATAGCTTCTTTTCCCAATGGCTTTAACATAAAAACAGAAGACCTGGAAATCAAGGCTTTGTTCACTTCAAAATACGGATTCTCAGTCGTAGCTCCTATAAGAATTATTGTGCCGTCTTCCACAAAGGGCAGCAATGCATCCTGCTGGGCTTTGTTAAACCTGTGTATCTCGTCAATAAATAATACCGTCCTCCCGCTTGGGTTAAAAATAGGGTTTTGGGTATCGGCAACAATTCTCTTTATATCAGAAACTCCCGATGTAACGGCATTTAACTTTTCAAATTTGGATTTTGTCATATTTGCAATAATCCTTGCAAGGGAAGTCTTCCCCGTACCCGGCGGACCATAAAATATAATTGATTTTATCCTGTCAGCTTTTATCATCCTGTATAAGGGCTTTCCCTCTCCCACTATTTCCTCCTGCCCAAAAAACTCTTCCAATGTCTTAGGCTTCATTCTATGGGCAAGGGGCACTTTTTTCCCTGTCATAAGAAACATCCTCTCCGAATCTTTTTTCTACTGTAATTTTTATTCTCTTTTAAAATTTTCCACACACTTCAGGTTTTTTAAATTAATTTACTGGTAGAAATCGTTACTATAAACATAAGTTTTCCACATGCTTCATTTTCCTTTAAAACCGAAATAAAATAATTTTCCTAAATCAGTCCTTAAGTTTGCATCCATAGGCTTTGATAAAACATCCTTAAAAGCTTCAATATACATTAAAATAGCTTCATTTGAAAGTCCCTTGTCAATGTCCCCTTCCTCTTTACCCTGGGCAATAAGAGACATAAAAACAGGTTTTAATTTTTCTTCATAATAATTTCCCATATATTCACGCACAATAGAATAAGAGTTTATAACGGAATTAACAAACTTCTCACTTAGCATTTCTGCAGCCTTCATTTTTATATTATAAAACTCCTCAAGCTTTTCTTTAAATGTTAATTTACTATCAACAAGTTTTTTTACCTTTTCCAGCTGCTTATCTGCAAAACAAAAAAACACCTGTCTTACAAGGCCTTCTTTACTTTCAAAATAATTATATATAGTAACCTTTGAAACATTAGCTCTTTTTGCTATATCCGTGATTTTCACATTGTTTATCCCATAATCATTAAACAATTCAAAGGCTGCATCTATAATGCATTTCATTTTCTCTTCCCTGCGTTTATCAAACCCGTTCATACTTTACTTACCTCCGGCATATCTTATAATACCAAAGTTTTTGAACTAATTCAATGATAAAGTTCAAAATTCTATTGACAAAATAGCGGCAAAAGTGTAATATGAACTTATTAAAGTAAAAAGTTCATTCTTTTTATTTTGCTGTATTCTTATATCATATAAAAATTAACCGGCATGTTTAAAAGAAAATTTTTTCAAAGAATAAGCCAAAACCTGTAGTTTCTTAGAAAAGCTTAAAGGAGTTGATGCAGTGATAGAAGTAAAAGATCTCTCAAAAATTTATTCCAACGGAAAAGGCGTTTTTGATATTAATTTTAAAGTGGAAAAAGGCGAAGTGTTTGGATTTTTAGGCCCTAACGGTGCAGGAAAAACCACCACAATCAGAAATCTTTTAGGCTTTACAAACCCCACAAAGGGAAGCTGCAGCATTAACGGAATGGACTGCCGCAAAGAAGCTTCCCGGATTCAAAAAATTCTAGGCTACATCCCTGGCGAAACAGCTTTTTTTGATAATATGACAGGTATTCAATTTATAAATTTCATATCTGATATGCGGGGCATGGACTGTTCCAAAAGAAGGGACTACCTTATTGGTTTTTTTGAATTGGAAGCCAATCGCAAAATCCGTAAAATGTCAAAGGGAATGAAACAAAGAAAAGTTATTTTGTCACCGTATCAAGTGATGAGGATATAGAAAAAATCAAATCCGGCGGTTTAGAATTTAAAACAATTGATGAAAACAGACTTGAGATATTTATAAGTGATGAGTTTAAAAAACTATTTGAAACCCTTTCTAAATGTAATGTTAAGGATTTAGAAACATCCTCAAAGACATTGGAAGAAATTTTTATACGTTATTACAACAAGGAGGAAAACTAAATGTCATGGAGTTTATTTAAAGTAAATATAAAAACAAATGTCATCAACCACCGTATAATCGCATCCCATGTTGACAAGGGGAGTATGGCCTATTTGCTTTCCACTCCCAATTCACGGGTAAAAATTGCCTTTACCCAGGCCGTATCCGGGTTAGCTTCCATAACCCTCTTTTTCATTGTAACAACTTCCTTTGCAATTGTTGTTTCTGAGGTGATGTTTCCGGGGCTTTTGGAAACAGGCAAATTCATTATGCTGAATATATATGCCCTTCTCATGTACTATGCAATAGGAGGCATTGGCTTTTTTGCATCCTGTATAGCAAACGAAAGCAAATTAAGCCTTAGCATAGGAGTGGGTGTTCCTGTTACTTTTTTAGTCCTCCAGATGCTAGGAAATGCAGGGGAAAAATTCAGCTGGCTTAAAAACTTATCACTATATACTCTTTTCAATCCAAATAAGCTTATTGAGGGAAGCAGTTTTTCATATATCGCAATGTTTATATTTACCGTTATTGCAGTCATTCTCTATACCGGAGGTATATTAACATTTAACAAGCGTGATTTACCAATTTAGAGGTACATTTAAGGAAGGTATTTATTTTACCTTCCTTATTTTTTTCTAATACTTAGTCATTTTTATGCCTTTCCCCGCAATAGGGACAGTATAAATAGTTTCTTCTTATATTTTTTCCGCAAGCCTTACAGGGTTGATGTTTTTGAATTAACCTTGTCACAATTAAATAAATAATAAGATTTCCCGGTGTATTTAAAAGGCCAAAAATCCCCCAAAGCCACTTGTTTTCTCCTCTTTTTGACGCATCTAAAAAAATCCATGAAGCCTGTATAAAAAGAACCGCTGCTAAAAGAAACCATAAATATACCGGAATTTTTGTTGGTGTCATTACTCCACCTCCTTTGAAAGCCTGTGCTTTATGAAAAAGGGCACTAAAATGGGCACAAACATGATAATAAAAATTTGTACCGTTAAAATAACCTTTCCGTATCCCATATATGCAAACATTCCTGCAGAAGATAAGAAAATTACTGAAACTAAAATAAAAACAATATAGTCCCTTATATTTTTATTTTTCTCTTTTATTTTTTCAGCTTCCCTGAAAGCTTCTGCTATTATTCTTTCATAAGCTTCAATATCTTCACCCTTTATGGACGGCTCATCTTCCGCATGTTCCTTTAATAAATTCATACTCTCCCAAAAAGCAGAACAATCTTTACAATTGCCAATATGATTTTTTAATTCTTCAGTTAATTCTTTTTCTCCATAAAAGGCATCTAAAATGCGTTTTTGCATTTTTTCATGTTTATTAAACATATTAAAACCCCTTCCCTTTTTGTCCTATACCAATGGTCAGTCTTTATATAAAATCCCTTATCTTTTTTATACAATAATGAAGTCTTGAACGCACCGTCCCAATGGGACATTTTAGTATCTTGCTGATTTCTTTATATGAATAGTTAAAATGGTTTTTTAAAATAAATACCATCCTCTTTTCTTCAGGCAGCTTTAAAAGCACTTCCCCAATTCTTTTTACCGTATCCTTGTTTATAATATCATCTTCCAAACTTTGGGTATTTTTGATTAATGTTTTTTCAATATCTACCCTGCTTACCTTTTTATCTTTTTTAAGCATATCTTTATATATGTTTGAGGCAATGGAAATAAGCCAGGTTGAAAATTTTGAATTGCCTTTAAACTTTTTTATATTCAAAATAGCCTTAACCATAACTTCCTGGGTTATATCCTTTGTAATCTCTTCATTCATGGTAAGCTTCAAAAGATACCCGTATACTATTTTATAATTGTCATAAAGCAGCACTTCAAGAGATTTTTTATCTCCTGATTGAGCCTTTTCTATAAGTGCCTTCTCACTAAGTGCTTTTTTACTCAAAAGAATATTCCCCTTTCTCTTCATCGCCGTCACACAAATTCTGCTTTTTTGAATTTTTCTGTTGCAATCACACTAAACAAAACAATAAGAAAAACGGTAAAAATTAACGGTACTATCATCTCTTTTGAAGGCAAAAATTTAAAATGATTGGCTTCTTCTAAAAGCTTTCCAGGCAAAATACCCCATGTCTTTTGGCTAAATTTTAAAAATGGTATAAAATATGTTAAAACCAGTGTGGCCATTGCTGCAGCAAATGATTTTTTTAAAAAGGCACTAAACAAAAACAGCAGGCTCAAAACAAAAATAAAGAAAACACCATATATAAAACCTGAAATAACCGCTGCCAAAAAACTTCCATGGGTAAATCCAAATATTATGCCTGAATAACAGTATGCTATTACCATACCTGCAACATTTAAAACCATCAAATATAATCCATACACCAGCATTTTGCCGCCTATAACACCTTTTATGCTGCATCCCATTGAAACAGGAATGGTTAATGTTTTATCTTTTAGTTCATTAGACATTATACCCATAAGGGAAAGTACAATTATTAAAGTACTAATCTGAAAAAGGTCTTTTGTATAGTTTTCCATAGCCGCTTTTTGGGAAAGCTCAATAAGTGCGCTAAAGTCCACTCCCTGCATCTGACCTTATTATTTCCACAACATCCTTTCTTCCCTGTGGGTCTAGAGCTGAAGACGGCTCGTCTAAAAGTAGTTGACTTTCCCGCCCCGTTTTCCCCAATAAAGCCGTATACCTCACCTTCTCTCACCTCTATATTTACACCTTTTAGTACATTATACCTGCCGTAATTTTTAAAGAGGTTTTTTACTTTAATCATCTTCCCACCTCTTTCTTCCCACTGCAAGATAAATTACAGGGCCCAGCGTATTTACAAAAAGCACTATAATAATCCACAAAACTTTATTTAAATTTCCAACTCCCTTTTTAAGAATGTCTATAATACAGTATAATACAAGTCCCACTTGAAGTATAATAAGCGGTAGAAAAAGCTTTAGAATTTCTAAATTTGTCATATTATCAAACATAATTTCACTCCTTTTTTTATTTGATAATATGACTTAAAAAAACTAAAAAAGTTCATTCTTTTATAAAAATATTTTTATGTAAATAAAAAAACAGGTGAAGTAAAAACTCCACCTGATACATTTATTTCAATTATTAAATTTAATACTTTCATAAAACTACAGCTTATACACCTTGTCAGATGAAAGCACTTGTATTCCACCCTTTGTAAGTATCTCCACAGCTTTAGAAGAGTTTTCCACCCTCAATAAAACAAGTGCCTCATCGGATTTTTTGCCCACAAAAGCATACATATATTCTATACCTATGGATTGTGCATCTAATATTTCCAGTGCTTTTGAAAGTCCTCCCGGCTTATCTTCAACACCAATAGCTATAACATTTGTAGAGCTCACAGTAAATCCATTTTCCTTTAATACCTTTTCTGCCTTATCCGGGTCATTTACAATAAGCCTTAAAATCCCAAAATCCGTAGTGTCTGCTATGGATAGTGCACTGATGTCAATATTGTTTTCCCCGAGAATTTTTGTAACTTCAGCAAGCCTTCCAGACTTGTTTTCTAAAAAAACTGATATTTGCTTTACATCCATAACCATCCCTCCCGGAAGTTATTTTACATCTTTCTGTTATCTATTAGGTCTCTTATCTATTACACGCTTTGCCTTCCCTTCACTTCTTTCAATTGTCTTAGGTTCAACTAATTTAACTTTTGCACTGATTCCCAATGTAGTTTCTATTTCCCCACGTATTCTCTTCTCAATTTCTTCAATTCTTTTAACTTCATCTGAGAACATATTTTGAGTCATTTCAACCCATACTTCTAAGGTGTCAAGGGTGCCTTCCCTGTCAACTATTAATAGATAGTGGGGTGCTGTTTCCCCAATTTCTAAAAGCACACTTTCAATCTGGGACGGGAACACATTCACTCCTCTTATTATAAGCATATCATCTGTTCTGCCTGATACCTTGCTCATTCTGACAATAGTTCTTCCACATTCACATTTTTCATAATTTAAAGAGGAAATATCCCTTGTTCTGTATCTTATAAGTGGCAGACCTTCTTTTGTAATTGTGGTAAATACAATTTCTCCTTTTGAGCCTGGTGGAAGTACTTCTTCTGTCACAGGATCTATAATTTCAGGAATAAAATGGTCCTCTTGTATATGAAGCCCACATTTATACTTACACTCACTGGCAACACCCGGTCCGATTATTTCACTCAAACCATAAATATCAATAGCAAGTATTCCAAGCCTTTCTTCAATTTCTTTTCTCATACTGTCAGACCATGGTTCTGCACCAAATACCCCTGCTTCAAGCTGTAGTTCTTCTTTTTTAATTCCCATTTCCTCCATTACCTCAGCTATAAATAAAGCATAGGACGGTGTACATGCTAAAATGGTAGTTCCAAAATCCTTCATAATTTGAATTTGCCTTTTTGTATTTCCTCCTGATATAGGAATAACGGAAGCACCTATTCTTTCCGCTCCGTAATGAACTCCAAGACCTCCTGTAAAAAGACCATAGCCATAAGCCACCTGGATAAATGAGTTCATATTGGCACCTGCACAATACAAAGTTCTTGCCATAACTTCCGCCCAGGTATCAATATCCTTTCTTGTATATCCTACAACCGTTTGTTTCCCGGTAGTTCCAGAAGATGCATGAATTCTCACTATTTCACTAAGCGGTTTTGCAAAAAGCCCATATGGGTATGTGTCTCTTAAATCTTGTTTGTACGTAAAAGGCAATTTTTTTAAATCTTCCAAAGACTTTATATCCCCTGGCTCGATACCTTTTTCCTGCATCTTTCGCCTATAATGAGGAACATTGTGAAAGACTCTCTTAACAGTGTCTATAAGCCTTTCCGTTTGAACCCTTGTCATCTCTTCCCTTGACATACATTCGTATGCCGGATTCCAGTATTCCATGTTTTTACCCCCTCTAAAATTTATTGCATAAGCCTCTATTTATTTAAGATATTTTCTTACTACATATTTTTATATAATACTTTATATTTTTAATATAATACTTTCTTATATAGTTCTAAGCTCCTATATCTAATCTTTGTTCTACCTCTTTATATTTAAATATGCTTTCTATATGTTCCTTTGAAAACTTCCTGGTAATTAAGCTTACCACAGGAACCGCAATTAAAGAGGCTAACATTGCAATGCCACCGATAGTAGGCGCATATGCCGCATTCATTTTTAAAACAATTGCCCCGCCTACTGAAACGGAAAATCCGGTTATTATACCTGCCCAGGCACCTGCTTTAGTAGTTCCCTTCCAATACAAACCATATAGGAATGGAGCTAAGAAAGAACCTGCAACCGTTCCCCATGAAAAAGACATCAAAGTTAAAATAGCACTTGGTGTTGTGGCAACAATATATGACAATGCAACAAACACTGCACATAAAAGCCTCATAATTATCATAACTTTTTTGTCTTCCATATTTTTAAATAAAGTCCCTTTTATTAAGTCTAAGGAAATGGAAGAACTTGATACAAGCACTAGTGCTGCGAGGGTTGACATGGAAGCAGAAAGAACCAGTACAATAATTATTCCCATTAAGTAGCTGGGCAAAGCTCTTTCAAGCATAATGGGTACAACATTATCAAGATTTAACCTTCCATTTACCATTATTTCTGAACTGTCAACAAATAACCTTCCAAAAACCCCTACAAAATAAGCTCCTCCTGCAATTAAAAATGCAAAAACAGTGGATACAATTGTACCCTTCTTAATTGCATCTTCATCACGTATTGCATAAAATTTATGCACCATCTGGGGAAGCCCCCAGGTTCCTACACTGGTAAGAACAATAAGTGATATAAGATTTACAGGGTTTGGTCCAAATACCTTTGTTAGCCCGTCTCCCACTTCAGGAATGGCTGCCAGCTTTGAAAGCCCTTCACCAAGTCCTCCAACATTAGGATGATTAACAACAAAGAAAACCATCATCAAAAGACCTATTATCATTATAATTCCTTGTATAAAATCATTTATTGCAGTTGCAACATATCCGCCTAAGAGAAGATAAATTCCTGTAAGTACAGCCATGGCAAGCATACACATATTAAATGAAATTCCCAGAGGCTCTCCTATTGTTGTAGTAAAAAGATAGCTTAGTCCCTGATACACTGAAGCTGAGTAAGGCACTAAAAAGAAAAATATAATTATTGATGTAACAATTTTAATTGCCCTGCTGTCATATCTTTTTTCAAAAAATTCCGGCATTGTAGAAGCCTTTAATTCGTGAGTCATTTTTCGGGTTCTCTTTGCAAGAACAAGCCAGGCCAAAAGACTTCCAACAACTGCATTAGCTATACCTATCCAGGTAGCTGAAATACCATGTTGCCAGCCAATCCTTCCTGCATAACCAATAAAAATAACTGCTGAAAAATAAGCAGTCCCATAAGAAAAAGCACTAATCCAAGGCCCCATTTTTCTTCCGCCAAATAAAAAATCCTGTACATTCTTTACTTTCCTTCTGCTGTAAATTCCAGTGCCTATCATAATAGCAGCAAAAAGTCCAAGAAAAATAAGCTTAATTACTAAATCCATATCCTACCGTCCTCTCAAAACTTTAAAATTCTAATACCTACCATACTGCCTGACTTCATTGCTACAAACCTTTTTGATTATAAGTCTATTCTACAATAAAAACTAAAATAAATAAAGATATAATTATTAATAATTATATCTTTATTTATTCCATTCTATTTTTTCATTTTATTATTTATGTTTTAATTTTTGTGCTTCAGAATAATCTTTGAATCAAATCCCACAAGTTATATTTACTAAATACAGAGACTGCAACCAAAGATACAGTTGACATAATTTTAATGAATATGTCCAAGCAAGGACCAACAGTATCCTTCAAAGGATCCCCAACGGTATCACCTATAACAGCAGCCTCGTGGGCAGGAGAGCCTTTCTCTGAACCTTCTATAGCACCGGATTCAATATATTTTTTACCGTTGTCCCAAGCACCACCAGCATTGCCGGCAAATATGGCAATCATAATAGCAGATATAGTACAGCCAATAATTAAACCTCCGACAAATTCAGGACCGAATATAAAACCGCACAATACCGGCACTCCTATTGCCATTAGGGATGGTACCTTCATTTCTCCTATAGCCCCTTTAGTTGAAATTTCAATACATGTCTTGTAGTCAGGTTTATTTTTACCTTCCAAAATACCAGGGATCTCTTTAAACTGACGGCGGACTTCATCAACCATTTTGCGGGCAGCTTTTGAGACAGCTTCAATGAGCATTCCCGAAAAGAGAAATGGCAAAGCCCCACCTGCAATTGCACCGGCCAGAATCATAGGATCAACTATATTCAGTATCAAATCAGTACCAATTTCATTATAAGAATAGAGGTAAGAAATCATCAAAGCTAAAGCTGCCAATGCACCGGAACCAATGGCAAATCCTTTACCTATTGCAGCTGTAGTGTTACCAACTGAATCAAGGGTATCTGTAATGCGGCGGACTTCGTGGTCTAACCCTGACATTTCTGAAATACCCCCGGCATTATCAGAAATAGGACCATAGGTATCTACAGATACCGTTGTAGCAACAAATGACAGCATACCTGCTGCAGCCATGGCAACACCAAACATACCAGAAACATAATAGGAAATAATAATACCTGCGCCTAAAACCACACATGGAGCCATACATGACTTCATACCCACTGCCATCCCCTGAGTAATTGTCAATGCAGGTCCTTCTAAAGATGTATGGGCTAAGTTTTGAGTAGGCTTATAGTCTGAAGAAGTATAATACTCAGCAATAGCACCAATGATAACTCCTGCTGCCACACCAATAGCAGCGGCAATCCAAGGCGAAACCCAACCGAGGGAAAAACTTACAACGCTTAGATCAGAAAAGCCGCCAAATAATAGTTTAGACAATGCTAAACCTGATACAATGGTTAAACCTGCTGAAATATAAGTAGCCAGATTCAAATCCTTATGGGGATTCTCAGACATCTTAGACTTAAATAATACTGTTGCTAAACCTAAACAGCAGGCAATCAATCCTCCGGAAACAAATGCTACAGGGAATAAAATCATCTTTGACAGTAATCCCTCCGGAACACTGGCACCTCTAAACTGAGCAGAAAGAATTAAATAATATGCTAAAATCATAGATGAAACAACAGCACCTACAAAGCTTTCCAACAAATCTGAACCTAAACCTGCTACATCACCTACATTGTCCCCCACATTATCTGCTATAGTAGCAGGATTACGGGGATCGTCCTCTGGAATATGGGCTTCAGTTTTACCTACCAGGTCAGCTCCCATATCTGCGGCCTTGGTATAAATACCACCGCCTACACGGTTAAACATTGCCACCATAGAACAACCAAGGGCATAGCCTGAAAGAGTCATGGCAAAAGGTATAAACGAAACACCCATCCAGTTGGTAACCAGTTCGGTATTATTCAACTGACCCATAGCTATACCAAAAACAATATAGACAATAATAAGCCCTAAAAGAGCAAAACCCGCCACACATAGTCCCATAACAGAACCACCAGACAAGGCTACTTTAACTGTTTTCCCTATATCTTTTGTTTTACGGGCTTCATTTGAAACACGTACATTGGCATATGTAGCAATTTTCATACCAATCATACCGGCACTTCCACTCATAATGGAACCGATAATCAAAGCAACAGCGGAATACAAACTAGTTGTTATAGCCATAATCACAGCCACAATTAAAACCACGGTATATAAAACCCTGTACTCATAGTTAATAAATGTGTTTGCACCAAGACGTATTGCACCTGCAATTTCCTTCATCTTGTCAGTGCCTTCGTCCAGTTTCTTTACTTTTACAAAGTTAAATGCAGCAAAAGACAAAGCCAAAACAGTAGCAATAATAACTAAACTTACAAATGACATTTTTTGACCTCCATATAAAATTTTATGCAAAAGCACTAACCTTTTGCATAGAGTAGTTATGAAAAAAGCACATATTTATAACAACCGTAGCTGCTCATTTGCCAAAAGATGTAGAAAGCTTTAGTAAGTAAAATATGAATTCTCCCCTAAATTGAGTAAAAAGTCATATTGAGTAAATAGCCGTGACTTTTGCATAAAAATATCATAAAACAAAATTAAAAATATTTCAAGTGTTTTTTCTGTAAAATTTAACATGATATTGAATTTCATATAAGATTATTAAGTCATGCTTTTATAACATTTTCGTAACTTCCTCTGTATACACCCCTTGTATCTACTATTAGTTTACTATGCCTTAATATAAAATCAAAATCAAATGCATCATGGTCTGTACTTATAAGGACACAGTCCATTTTTTCTAAGTTTTCTGCCGTTATTTCTATAGATTCTAAGTCAAAAAAACATTTCCTCTTTTTTGGAAACTTTTTAATATATGGGTCACTGAAAAAAACATTGGCACCTTTAGACTTTAATATCTTTATTAATTCTACAGATGGCGATTCCCTTGTATCGTCTATATTTTTTTTATATGAAAGTCCTAAAACCAATATATTAGAATTCTTCAAAGACTTTTCACTATTATTCAAACCTTCAACTACTTTATCAACAACCCAGAAAGGCATCATAGTATTAACTTCCCCCGCCAATTCAATAAACTTTGTACAAATTCCATACTCCTTTGCTTTCCATGTAAGATAAAAAGGATCAATTGGAATACAGTGACCGCCAAGTCCGGGTCCTGGATAAAAAGGTGTAAAACCAAAAGGCTTTGTAGAGGCGGCCTTTATCACTTCCCAAATATCTATACCCATTTTATCGGCTACAATTTTCATTTCATTAACAAGTCCTATATTTACTGCTCTATAAATATTTTCTAATAATTTTGTCAATTCTGCAGCCTTAAGGGAATTTACCGGTACTACCTCTTCAATTACGCTTTCATATAGGCTGACTCCAATTTCTAAACATGTTTTTGTAGCCCCTCCTACAACCTTTGGAACAGTTTTTGTTGTAAAATTCAAATTCCCCGGATCCTCCCTTTCAGGAGAATATACTACAAAAAAGTCTTTGCCGATTTTAAAGCCTCTCTTTTCTATCTTTGGAATAATTTCTTCCTCTGTTGTACCAGGATAAGTGGTGCTTTCTAAACTTATTAACTGTCCCTTTTTTAAAAATGGCAATATACCGTTCACTGAATTTATAACAAAAGACAAATCGGGTTCCCTGTATTTATTAAGTGGTGTAGGAAGACAAAGTATTATAGCATCTAAATTTTCTACTTTTGACAAATCGGAAGTTGCAAAAAGGCGGCCATTTTCTACACTGTTTTTAACCCTGCTGTCATGTATATGCTTTATATAACTTACTTTTTCTTCATTTATTTTTACAATCTTTTTTTCATCTTTATCAAATCCAATTACTCTATACCCTGATTCTGCAAAAGTCAGTGCAAGGGGAAGTCCTACATAACCTAGCCCGATAATGCCTATTATGGCTTTTTTCTCTTTAATTTTATTCTTAATAGATTCTAAAAACTTCTTATGGTGAATTAATTCATTAAAAACATCAGCAAGTTTTTTTGTAAGGTTTTTTCTCTCAAACTTTATAATATCTTCATTTATTTTGTAGTCTTTTAATATACAAGCATTTAATTTATCTTCTTGCCATTTTTCATATATTTCTAATATGTAACTTTCCATGCCTTCATAATCACTAAAATCAAAATTCTTTCCCCTACCTGTCTCTGTGAGCAGTTCTTCTGTAACACTTCCTTTAGGAGACAAACCCATTATTGGCTTACACAACCTCAAGTACTCAAAAACTTTCCCTGCATGAACGGTTTTCCATTTTTCCTCCTCGCCTATTATCAGCAATAACAAATCAGCATTACTTGCCTTTTTAAGACTTTCCTTATGACTTAAATAGCCGCTAAACTGAATGCATTCTTCTAATCCCCGCTCCTTAATATACGCTTTGTATTCTTCATCTTTATCCGTGTAAGCAAAATAAACAACTATTTTATCTTTAGATATTTTATTTCCATCAACCAAATTTTTTATAACATTTATAAAAGGTATTGGAGAACGGTTTCCATACAAGACACCATTATGTATTATGGTAAATCTTTTATTTTGATCTTTTTCATTGTCTTTATTATTGCTTTTATTTTTTCCCAATGATATTTCTTTAAAATCTTCTTCATCATAACCATTAGTTATTGTAACTACCTTATCATCTTTTAAGTTAAATATTTTTTTGTAATTAGAAGCAGCACCATCGGTAGTTGTTATAATTTTATCTGCAAATTCCACAATTTTCTTTTCCATTTCCCGCAATACAATATAAACTATATTTTTTTTATTTGGTTTAATCATAGGATTATTTGTCCACTCATCCCTGAAATCAGCTACCCAGGGTTTATTATATTCTTTCTTTAAATAGTATCCTATAATATGATCTGAATAGGGTCCTGATGTTGAATAAATCAAATCTATTTCATCAAAATTACAATATTTGTGAATCTCCTTTATAACTTCATTTGCCCACGGTATATGAACATCGGGAAGAAGCAGCCAGTTTAAATTTATAAGCTTGTATTTATTTATAATTGAAATATATTCATTTAAAATATTTACAGGTACTATTTTTGAATAGACATTGAAAAGCTCATTTACATAAAAATCATCAATTATACCAGGTCTGTTTATCCGTATAATTTCTATTCCTTCGGGAATATCTGAAAAAAGTGTTTCATCAAAAAAAGCTGCTTTAGTATCACCTACCGTAACTACAACCGGCTCCCAGCCATAATTTCTTAAATATTTGATAAATTTTAAGCTTCTTTGCACTCCGGATCCACTAATAGGTGGAAACACATATGCTATAAAAAGGACTTTTTTTCTTTTTACACACTCACCACTCATTTTATCACCACTTTTTTCAAAATATCTTCGAAAAACTTTTTATTATGCATAACCAATTTATCACCTGGTCTTATTTTTTCCGCTATACTATTATATTTAATTGCCTCTTTTATGTTACCTGTTTTAAAATAACAATAACAAAGTTCTATACACGGTATATAATCATAAAAATCATGCAATATTGAACCCCAGCTTATTTTGGGTTTTTCAATGTTGTATGCCAATTTAAACCAAAAAATTGCATTGGCATAATCCTTTTGTTCTTTAAAATAAAAACCTATCATACAGCATATTTCTGCTCTGGGGGCACCATGCTCAAAACTTCTCAAAAGGCTTTTTAATGCTTTTTTGTTTTCTTCTCTTTTTTTATAGATATTGTACAAATCGATACATGCATCTACATAATTTGAAAGTAAACCACCTTCTTTATCTAAAAATTTCTTATAATATTTAATGGCTTCGTCACTTCTACCATTTTTGTGCAATTCCCTGGCATAATAAAATAACTCCCTGTGACTTAATTTTTTTCCCTTCTTTATTAATTTCTCAAATATATCTAAATTTCTGGAAGTTGGTACTTTCTTTTTTTTGTGAGTAACAGCAATGTCTGAAGTAACAATTTTCCCTTTTACTTCTATGCATTCATGTACATTTCCTATCCATTTAAATCCCTTTGATCTTTTTAAAAGTCTTTCCCTATAATAGGTACAAACAGGGCTTCCATCTTCTTTTACGCCAAGGTTATACTTCATCATAACCACATCAACGGAAGGGGAAAGATTTTCTTTTAAATTTTTTAACTTTATAATATCTTCCGGAAGTAAAACATCGTCTGCATCCAGCCACATAATGTAATCCTTTGTGGCTTTAGAAAAGGAATAATTTCTTGCTGCTGAAAAATCATCAATCCATTCAAAATTGTAAATATTGGATGTATAAGCTGATACAATTTCCTTTGTCCTGTCAGTTGAGCCAGTATCCACAATAATTATTTCATCCACAATGTCCTTTACACAGTCAAGACACCTTCCAATAACATCCTCTTCATTTTTTACAATCATGCACAAACTGATTGTAATCATAAAACCACTCCAATAAATTCAAAATATTTAATTCTCTACATAATACCAATATATGTTGTATCATTAAACTTGTGATTATAACACCTAAATGTAAAAAACAATCTTATTTTTTTAAATATTTTTATACAAAAATAAGCCCATTTCTTTAAAAGAAATGGACCCATAATAAACTAATTTCCTGTAAAAAGCTATATTCCTGTGATAAATTACATTTATTATGGTGTTAATAATGGCGAAAGATTCTGGTTGCTAAATATATTTGAAGGAATAAAGGTGGATGGAGCCAGATCAGCATTTTCATCTTCTGTTCTAGCACCTACCCAGCCATAAACCCCATCAACCAGTCCTTGAAACTGAATTTCAACTCGTGCCGTATCCGGGTCAGAAGCATCTACAGAAAATACAGTCGTTGCCGTTTCATCAGCAGGTATGGTTAAAGTATCACTAGTAGTATCAACTATTCCTCCAGCGGCATCAAAGACAAACCGGGTAACTGTTACTTCCACTTCTTCTGCAGTTCTGTTCAGTACATTTACAAGGACACTGTTAGCAGTGGTATCTACTACAAATGCTCCTGTTGTAAAATTTTCACCGCCGGCTAGAGTATCAAGTATCTGGACTATCTCAGTTTTTATTTCTTCCAAGCCAAAGGTTGGGCTTAGTAATGCCGCTTCTATCGCTGCTACTTCTGTTTTTATTTCTGCTAAACCAAAGGTCGGGCTTAACACTGCTGCCTCTATTGCTGCTACTTCTGTCTTTATCTCTGCCAAGCCAAAGGTCGCACTTAGCACTGCCGCCTCTATTGCTGCTACTTCTGTTTTTATCTCCTCTAAGCCAAAGGTCGCACTTAACACTGCCGCCTCTATTGCTGCTACTTCTGTCTTTATCTCTGCTAAACCAAAGGTTGGGCTTAGTAATGCCGCCTCTATTGCTGCTACTTCTGTTTTTATCTCTGCCAAGCCATAGGTTGGACTTAATACTGCCTCTTCTATTACTGCTACTTCTGTCTTTATCTCTGCTAAACCAAAGGTTGGGCTTAACACTGCCTCCTCTATCGCTGCTACTTCTGTTTTTATCTCTGCCAAGCCAAAGGTCGCACTTAGCACTGCCTCCTCTATTGCTGCTACTTCTGTTTTTATCTCCTCTAAACCAAAGGTTGGACTTAACACTGCTGCTGCTATGGCACCTACATTAAAAGTCGCACCTAGTAATACTTCCTCTATCGCAGCAACTTCTGACTTTATTTCTGCCAGACCAAAAGTCGGACTTAATATTGCCTCTTCTATTATCGCTATTTCTGTCTTTATTTCTTCTAAACCAAAAGTTGGACTTAACACTGCTGCTGCTATGGCACCTACATTAAAAGTCGCACCTAGTAATACTTCCTCTATCGCAGCAACTTCTGACTTTATTTCTGCCAGACCAAAAGTCGGACTTAATATTGCCTCTTCTATTATCGCTATTTCTGTCTTTATTTCTTCTAAACCAAATGTTGGACTTAGCACCGCTTCCTCTATGTCTGATACTTCTTCTTTTATTTCCTTCAATCCATATTTAGAGCTAGTGAGCAACTTCAAAATTTTCTCTGTGTTCTTCAAATTTTCCTTTTGCTGCTCAAGTATAGAACAAATATAATTAATAATATCTTTGTCACACTTCTTATCTTTTTTGTACTTTGGGTTACACTTTTCACATTTACCACAGCCATCTACTGACATTTCAGTCCAAAAATTACGATGGCTATTTGATTTGTCAGACTTATTTTTGTCCATAAAATATCCACCTCCGCAAACACAAACTAGTATCTATTACTATATTATGTTATGTAAACTCTATGTGTTACTGTATTATAAAATTTTCACAGCAATATAATAGCAACATATTTGTATAAAAAAAGTACGCAAAAACAGAAAAAGCCACATTAACTAAAAAGCTATGTGGCAATTGATGAAACATGGTTTTAATATTCTTGCTGCTAATATGGTGCTAATAAATTATATAAGGGTAACTTGTCAATTCAATACCATTAATTTCTAAATTTATTCTACTGTTCAATAATAGTTCCAGGGGTGAGATTTGGATTTAAATATGCCTTTGGTGAAGTGCTTATTACTCTATCAATTTTATACTTGTTATTTGACAAAGGGATTGCTATTATTTTTTCTCCTAAATATTCCAGTTCAACATATCTTTTCTCATTAACCTGATTGCCAAAATTACCAAATACAAATTCAACCGGCACTATGGAATATAAGATCATTGCAAGTCCCCCTTGTATCTAGGCAGTTTACCGCTTTTGTGAAGTTCAATTAATTCATACAACTTTTCCAATGCATTAAAAAGACCGCCAGTCTCATTAATTATTCCTTTTTTAACAGCTTCGTCCCCAAAAAGAATAGTTCCAACATCATTGGCAAGTTCCCCTGTCTTAAGCATTAATTCCCTGAAATCCTCCTGGGATATATTTGAGTTTTTTGAAACAAATTTTACAACTCTTTCCTGCATTTTATCAAAGTATTCATAAGTCTGGGGAACACCAATAACCATCCCGGATAACCGTATAGGGTGGATGGTCATTGTAGCTGAAGGTGCTATAAATGAATACTTTGTAGCAACCGCCATAGGAACCCCTATACTATGTCCTCCTCCTAATACCAGAGAAACACTTGGTTTTGACATACTGGCAATCATTTCAGCTATGGCAAGACCTGCTTCCACATCCCCGCCAACGGTATTTAAAATAAGCATAAGACCGTCTATTTCTTCACTTTCTTCAATTGCAATTAATTGTGGTATTACATGTTCGTATTTTGTTGTCTTATTTTGTGGAGGCAAAACAACATGTCCCTCAATCTGGCCTATAACAGTAAGACAGTGTATATTTCCTCTGGAGTTTGAAATACTAGACTTTCCAAACTCCTTAATTTCTTTTATTTCCATATTCTTTTGATTTTCCATGGCTTTTTCTTCTACTTTTGAAGTTATACTAAAGCTCATATTATTTTCCTTTTGCAACATACCACTTCCCGAATATTTATAATAATTTATATAACCGTTAGATTATAAAAGAATCTCTAGATAGTATTAGCATTTTAAAATACATTTATTCTCTTTAAAAATATGCTACAAGCATTAAAAAAAACCCCATGATTACATGAGGTTTTTTTATAGTTTTAATTAATTAATTTTCAAAAATTCATCAAGTTTTATACTGCTTACAGCTAAATTGCGTTCATTATTATAATCGAGTCTTACCACATAATCATAACTATAGATATCTTCTCCTTCTATTACTCCACTTGACTTTAATGTCTCACTTGCTATTATTCCGGTTGCACTTTCCCCAATAGCACTAGCCTTAACAAAATACACTTTATTGTTTTTAGAATATCCCGGATGCACAGTTACATTTATATTTTCATATCCTGTCAACCTTAACAAACCAGCTTGCAATGGAAAAGCCAGTATACTAAATCTATCCTTATATGTCTCTTCTTCAAGAATGTATAAATTTGTATTTATTCCAACAGTCTCTAAAAATCTTTCAAATCTGCCAAGGCTAACTTCCCATTCATTTCTCAACAAAGCCATTCTTTCTCTATCCAATTTTAACAAGTCATTAAAGAAGTCTTGTATAACTTTTTGCTCTTGCTGAAATATATTATTCTCATCCTGAATATTTACATCAAGGTATGGTAATCTGTCAATAAACTCATTATTTAGTATAAACTTTCTGTTTTTAAAACTTGGCTTATACGCAACTTCTTTTTGAGTCAACACTTTATAAGCATTGCCTTCTCTCACAATTTCAACATCGTATTTTAACTGGACTTTTATTTCATCAAAATTTAGTTTTTCTTCTATTTCACGAATTTTTTGCCTTATATTATTCCTTTCCGAATAATCTTTTTCAGCTACTAGTTTATCCAACAACTCTTTTCTGTTATTTAATAACTGTTTTTCATCATTTCCTATATCTTCTTCACCAAACTCACTTTTTTGGCTGAATATCAATGTGTTTTCATCCTGCTCATAATATTTATAAAAAAGATTAATAGGTAATCCTGTTGCTTTAACATCTACTTTTACATAGTATAGGAAAGAATCTCCTGTTTTACCTATGTATGATGCATCTATCATTGGATTTCCACCATTATCTCTCATCACCTTATAATCTAACATGGCAAGACCACCAAACTCAACAATCCTTGGAAAATGAATACCTACTTCAGGGTTGCCGTCACCTTCTTCTAATGTCCTGGTAGCTATATGTTTTGCTAAACTATTTGGATCATTTGGGTCGTTTGGTATAGAACCCTCTATGAAATTTTTAGTATATTCTTCTGCACTTTTACTAAACAAATCTACAAAATAATTCTTTATAAACTCTTGAGCCGCCCTGTCTTCCTCAATACTTGTCTCAGGAGATTCTATTCTTGGTATAGGATCAGGCTCTTCTATATCCTTTTCAAAAAGACTACAACCTACCCCCGACACAGTAACGGCTAAAAGTGTTGAAAGAGTCAATAATTTAAGTTTTTTATTCATTAGCTCCACCCCATACATAATTTTTAGAAATATTTATTATACCTAAAATACCCTTCTTAAATCAATTCCACATTCATTAAGTTTCTGTAGTAAATTTATTCTCGCAGCTTTATTTAACATTTCATATCTGCCTATAAAATCAGCACCTGCAGCACCTAATACATCATTCGGTTCTAAACCTAGATAAAAATCGACATTTATTGTTCCACCATTTTCCTCATCTTTAAATATAACTCCTGCAAATTTACCGCTGTCTAAATCATTAAGTGTACTTTCATCAATATCTATCCCATATTTAGCCCGTGGTTCAAATAATCCATCTGCATTATACTTTCCACCACCAGCAGCTATAATAGAACCTTTAACATTAGCTCCTCCTTCTAATGTAACAGTTCCCGTTGTAAAAATTATTCCATTAAAGCTTCCCTTTATAATTATATCATTTGAAGGATTAGTATTGTAAACAAAATAATATTCATCTTCACCTGCCAAGTCTGTTCCTGATATTACCAAATCGTTTTCTACTTCTATAAAATATCGTTTTTCTCCATGTTCTGTTGTTATTGTTCTAAATGTACTTTTTATTCCTTCAATTTCTCTTATAATATCCCTGAATAATTCAAATCTTTCATCACTTGCTCCTGTATCCCATATACCATTTCCATACTCCCTTACTAAAAATGGCTGGGTACGATCATATAAATCATCTACTATACCACTATCCAATATCTTCCATACTGCCTCATTAGCATTATTATCTGTAATTGTACCTAGACCCAAATCTTCCCGATTATCAAGATCCCAATAACTAGAATCATATTTTAAAACTAAGGAACCATTTTTTTTAACAAATATATTGTCCAATACATAATTAGAATCTTTTAGAAACTCTAGTTTTTTTAAATCATTACCACTTTCATTACTATATTGATACAAGCCTCCATTAGCTGCTAAAGCGTAGGTCCACGCACCTGAAATCTTTTTAATCTCTCCAGCTTTCTTTTTGTCTTGTTTAGCTTCACTTATTTCCAAATTTCTAAGTGAATTTATTTTAGCATTTATTTGATTTTTTAAACTATCGTTAGTATAAAATCCTGATCTAAACCAATCTGAAAAACCATCTACCCTGTATTCAGATACCTGAAAAAAGTTCATGTGTCCTCCTAAATAACCCTGATTAGTATAAACGTTCATTAAAGTTTCATGATACTTATCAGGTTCTTTTGTAATATCTATATCATAAAGTCTATAAAAAGGTCCATTTCCAACAGCAGAATCCCACCATGCAGTGGAAGCATCTTCTATCTGCCCTTCCGCTTCACCGGTATTAGGATCAATCCTCATTGTACCACCTGGTACTATAACATCCCCACCTATAAATATCCTGGACTTTTGAGAAGGCTCTGAAAGTAAATTATGTATTATTGCACTATTTACAATACCACTTAAATTATCATGTGGTGGATGTTCTTCTCCTACTGCTGTGCGACCTTTAGTAAGACCAACATAACTTCCGTTTATAAATAATATGGAATTTTCTGAGTTTATTTCTAAATCCACAAATGTATATGCATTTCTATACACAGCTACTTCAGTATCATTTCCAAAAAGCTGTATGTTTTGAGCAATTGCATCTTTATATATATGTATTGAACTTCCGTCTGTTTCATTATATGGTCCACCTGTGTGGAGTGCCCTTGGCTTATAAGGTCCTGTTCTTATAAAACTCCTGGTATATGCATTTCCCATTAAATTTAATTCTGCTTCATTAATAGCATATATGCCACCATAATAATGTTGCTTTGGATCTTTTAAAACCTTTGGAAAAGTACCATAAACATTCACATCTCCTTTTACATTTCCTATGGCTCTATTTGCATATAAATCACCTAATGTAAGTATTGCATATTCTAATTCAAATTTACTCTTTGGTTCTGGTAATTTAAAAGTAAAATCCTTCTCTGCATAAATAAATCTATTGTCAGCTGAATAGATTCCATCAGTATATAAAGCATTAACAGTTATACCAATTGTCACTGTTAAAGTATTTTCTTCACCATTAAACTCTGCTGCAACTGCTTCAACCGCTATGTCTTCATTGTCTTCACCATCAGTTACAGTAGCTATTCTTACTTCAGAAATACCGGTAATGGCATCCCCGGCATTATAGTTAAGTCCTTGTAACCCATTTAATTTATTTATCTTGCTGCCATTTATTTCTACTTCGTTTGATTTATTTAATACTGCTGAAACATCTATAAATTGTCTTTTATTTAAACTTTCTTTTATTTTGTTAACTATTCCAATTGCTAAGTTTTTTACCTCCATATCATTAGAAGGTAAGGAATAATTAGGCTCATTAAAAATTGCATTAATAAAGCTTTCATCATTAGCTTTTTCTTCAATCTTATTAAACCAATTTTCAATAGCAGTATCACCGGCATAACGCGCAAAATCCACATTTCTGCTGTGCTTAGTTAATTTAAGACCTTGTATTGAAACATCAACCAATATAGTTCCAAATAATAAAATTACAGTAGTTATAATTATAACGGTTACTAGTGCAGCTCCTTTATCGTTTCTTAGAAAAAGTTTCACACAAATCCCCTCCTTTTAAAAGGCGCTTTATGGCTCTTCACCTGGTTCCTCACTATGGGCATGTAGTTTTTTCCTGACATCTGCACCTACTTTAAATATGTTTACGGAATTATATTTATTTTGTGTAATAGCCTCTTGTAAGGTACCTTTAAAATCCCTATTAACCAAATAAACAGATACAATAACATGGTATACAGTCTCGTATTCCTCATCATAACATGAATCATGATGATAACTCAATCTATAGAAAAATTTATAATTATTTTTTTCACCATCATCACTTGAATATTCAACTTCTATGGGATCACTTTCCCCTCCATCCCCTACTATATTACTGGATACAAAATCTATTATATTAAAAGTTCCACCACTTACATAAGGTAGATCTATGTTTTCATCTATCAGGGCATCCTGAACCCTTTCTTTAATAATGCTTGTAACAGCATTTACATGATTTTCCCTTTCAATCTTTCTTGAAATAAGAAGACTATTCATAAAACCAATAGTTAAAGGCAATGTAAATATTGCTAATAAAGAAAGAGCTAATATAACTTCAATAAGCGTCATACCTTTTTTACTTTTTAAAAAACATTTCACTTTAGCTCCCTCCCCTTAACTATATCACCCTTAAATTCTCTATTTGGCTATTTCTTTTTATTGTGTTACCATTTCTGTCTAATAACTTTGCCCTGCGGCTTTTATCATCTAACTGGACTCTTATAGGTTTTTGTGAATCATTAATTACCTGAATACTAAGCCCTAAATTTTCATTTTCCTTCACATCCGTTGGAAATTTAGTAAGAACACTTAAATTTATAACATCACTTGTAATAGCACCATTTAATGTTCTTACGTTCCCGGCATCCCCAACAACTTTTACATCTACATAATCTCCATAAAATGTTAAAGTTACATCCGGTGTTATTTTAGTCTTAAAACTGATTATCTTTCCGTCTTGTTTATTAGTTATAACGAAATTATGACCTCCTGACAAAAAACTGTACAAACTAATATTAATATTTTCAACAAAAGCAGGCGCAGCAGCTGTGCTGCTGCCACCTACCGGAGTTATAACCCTATCTATTACGGTTCTGTCTATAATACCTGGTTCAATGGTCATTCCAATGAACGGGGCAGATATCATTTCATCTTCATCATGCACCCTGTTAAACCGCTTCTGACTGTATTCATATATTTTATCTGCATTGCCTATATTCAAAGCATAAAGATTAATTGACATATCTACATCATACATTTTAATATTGTTTTCCGGTTCTTCATCATTAGACTGTAAATTTGTGTTAGTACTTTCTCTTATGGTGAATTTTGGTATGCTTACCTTTTTACTTGCACCCTCTAAGTAATCTATCAGATTCATTACTTCAGCTAATGAGAGTGTAGCATTAAAATTAAGACCAAATTCATAATATACCCTTTGTTTTTCTTTGGATGTTACCATGACAGGACGCTTAAACGTTACATTTCTAAAACGGTTTCCAAAAAGCCTGTCAAGGTTATCTATATATTCTATACTATCTGCAACATTTGATTCATTCATTAAGTATGAATCAAACCGCTCATCCTGTACATTTAAGATTTCAATATTTCTTTTTATTGTTTCAAGATTAGCTAAATCTCTATCTAAAATTTCCTTTTCCCTCTTTACTTCTTGAAGTTGTTTATTAAGATCTTCAATCTTAGGATCCAACCTTGCCGTCCATAAAAACTGATAATATATAAGTCCATATAGCAGAGCTAAAATCAAACACAATATAAAAATCTTAACACCATTGCCCTTCATTGCTAACTTCCCCCTCTGCCAACAATTAATGAAAGATTGAAAATATTTGTACCATCTTCTACATTCACATCAGCCGATAAGTTCAAGAGACTAATTCTTTCAATTGAAGCGACAAGCTCTGCTACTGCAATCCTGTCCGGTGCTATTCCCATAACGCTAAGCCTGTTATTTGTATAACCTATCTGGGTTAAAGCAACTCCTTCAGGAATTGCACCTTGTAATGCAACAATAACTTCTGCTAAAGGTGTACTTGATTCATCAATTGTGTCAATAACATCTGCCTTTGAAGCAAGCTCTTCCACTATTGAATCTAACTCTGCATTAACCTCTCTTACTTCTGCATACTTGTCACTTTCGATTTCGTTTTTAATTGATTCCAATTCTTTTTCTTTTTGCCGTATGTAAGCAAATGGAACAGCCAATGTAACGGCTATTATAACGACACCGATAATTAACCCCACAAGAATTTTTGCCGTGGTATTGCCACCTCGGGAAGGTTGAATATATTCGGTATCTTTAATCTCCTCCGGCAATAGATTTATGTCTTTCACAGTTTTCACAGCCCCCCTCATAATCCTTTTAATGCAGTACAACCAGGTTCTTTATATATAATAACAGAAATTTCTGTTATTCGGCTTATTCACTTTCACCTACTCTTTTATACCTAACAGAAAATTCTGTTGTTATCAATTCTTGTACATTACTTCCTTTATTTAGTATTCTGTCATTGTTTAAAGGCATTATACCTAAAACTAATTGTTCAACAGCATCACGACCATCAGAATAATATGCAAAATAACTTTTGTCAGAATCGATATCTCTGACTACAGTAATATATTCTCCATTATTTATTTTTAACATTAACTTATTATCATTAAATTTCCATGTCCGAGTATTGGTCTCAGATTCATCATCACTAAAATTAAACTCTACACTCTCATATATAACTAACGGATCCTTTCTGTCTCTTACACCTATAAACTCAACCTTTTTGGCCTTTTGAACATCTTCCCGTATAGAAGCTATTACTTCCTGGATTTTATATTGCTGATCAATGTAATTAGTACCGCCTGCAAAATTACGAAGACCGTTTACAAAAATCATAAAAACAATGGGGGAAATAATTGAAATAATTGCTATTGTAACTAATAACTCAATTAGCGATACTCCCTTACAATTTATTTTTTTAAGCATAATATCCCCCCTGTAATAAGATTTTATAGTTTTCCCGGCTGGACATTACTCCAGCCGGACAAAAACATATAATTATAGAACATTCATTTCTAAAATATTATGGTTTTGGTTCTAACTTAACTCCACATTCTAATGCTTCACCCACAGAGTCCTGAGCTCCAGTTGTAGCAGCATTGTCTGGTACAGGAACAACATCAGCTTTTTGTAAATCTGAAAATACTATAATACTATATCCATCTTCATGACCAGACCATGTTGGAGCATAGTTTTTCCAATCAATTTCCTGACCTTCTTTTGGTGTTAAATATGGACCATATTTAACTGTTCTTTTTGTTTTATTATTTTTTACAACAATAACATGTTGAAGTGCATTAACCAATTCTTGTGAAACATCTGCACCAGAACCAACTGAAACAGTTGGAGGATTACTAGCTGGGGAACCATCTGCCTCTTCATAAGTTACATCATAATCTGCACTTCTAGTACCATCTAAAATTTCAAGTTTAGTATCTCCTGACTCTACTATATAAGATGTTAACGCTTTTGCTATTTGGTCTGCTGTTCTCTCGTCTGCTCTCCTTCTACTGTTTCCAAGTATACCAGCAAACATACTGAATGCTAATGCCGCTAAAACACCCATTATAGCAATAACTATAAGCAACTCAACTAATGAAAAACCTTTTTGATTTTTTAACATTTTTTTCATACTTAGCCCTCCTATTATTCTTAGTTTATTAAGTTTTTGTATTTACCCTTAATGCTTACTGTCTTATCAAATTCCATTTAAGAAGTATGTAGTCTGATATCCCCCCCTAAACTTTTTTGGAATAAGATAAGCAGGTAAGCAAAAATTACAAATTCATTAATTGGTCGTATAGCTTGAACATTGGATACAGAACACTTAAAACTATAAAACCAACTGTTAAAGCCAAGAATACTATAATCAATGGCTCAATTATACTTGTCAACTGCTGCACAGAGGTTTCAACCTCCTGGTCATAAAAATCTGCTGCTTTATCTAATGCAAAATCAAGGTTACCAGACTCTTCACCAATCCTTATCATTGAAATCAATAGTGGTGAAAAATATCTCATTGCCATAATTGGAGCTGTAAGCCCTCTTCCTTTTTTTATCTCTTCAATGGCATCATTAATTTTATTTTCAATCACTGCATTTCCTACAACCTTTGCTACAACTTCCATTGACTGTATTAGTAAAACCCCGCTTGCCATTAATGTTCCTAATGTCCTTGTCAGCCTTGCTGTTATAATGTTTCTGGTTAAGTTTTTTATAATTGGTATAGATATTAATAATTTGCCAAAGAACAACCTTCCTTCTGGTGTTTTTCTATAAGCTGCAACGAAAATTATTAGCGCTGCTAATGCTAAACCTATTAAGTACCAGAATCTTCTAAAGAAGTTGCTTATGCCTATCAAAATCTTGGTAATAAGCGGCAATTCGCCACCTAGATCCTGGAGTATCTCCACAAACTGGGGAACAACAGCAACCATTAAAACTATAACAACTAAAACAGCTACTATACAAACAACCACCGGATACGCGAGGGCACCCTTTATTTTGCTGTTTAATTTACTCTGTTTTTCAAAATAGCTAGCCACCCTCTGGAAAACTATATCCAGCTGACCACTTACTTCACCGGCTTCAACCATATTTATTAGAAATTGTGGAAAAATATCTTCATGTTTTCTAAATGCACTGGATAATGCAATACCTTTTTGTATATCTTCATATATTTCATTGATGCGTCTTCTTAGAGTGGGATTGGTGGTTTGCAGTTTTAAAACTTCCAAACATTGTGCTATTGGTACACCTGCCTCTAAAACTATGGCAAATTGCCTGCAGAATATAGCTAAATCATTTATTTTTACTCTTTTTTGAAAAAATTTAATCTCAGTAATATCAGTAAGCGGAGTCTTCTCTACGATTTCCACAACCTTGTAGCCTTTTTCCTCTAATATTCTCCGCAACTCCACTTCACTTTCTATTTTTACTTCTCCGGTTAATACCTTTCCGGTCTCGGTTTTAACCTTGTAGTTGAAATTTGGCATTTCCTAACCCCCAAAATATTATTTGTTGCACCCCGGTTCACTTGCTGTATTTTTATACAAAAGCCTTACAAATAAAATTCAAAAATTAATTAATAATTATATTATAACATAAGTTACGTAGTATTGCGCTTTAAAATAGAGAAATATTCCAGCGAAAACATTAGTGTAACTGCAGATAGTGTGGATAGGATTGGAAATTTCTATAGTGCCTCCCATGTAATATCATTCACTAAAATACTATAGGATATTTATATTTTTGTTAAAACACCGTATATACATCTATATATATTTTAATACATTTTATCAAAAAATGCTAGTCTTTTTTCAAATTTACATAGAAATTATTTTTCTCAAATTATCCAAGTCAACTGCATACTGACAAGCAGTATCATAATCTATAAGTTCCTGTTTGTATAAATCCGCAATACAACTATCCATAGTATACATGCCAAATTGTGAACCTGTCTGGATACAAGTGTCAATCTGATGGGTACGGCTTTCTCGTATTAGATTTGCAATGGCCGGTGTCCAAACCATAGTCTCTGTTGCCAGTATACGCCCCTTTCCATCTGCCCTGGGCATAAGCTGTTGGGAAATGATACCCACAAGAACTGTTGATAACTGGGTTCTTATCTGCCCCTGCTGATGCGGAGGGAAAACGTCAATAATCCTGTCTATTGTCTTTGCAGAACCTATCGTATGCAGTGTTGAAAGTACTAAGTGACCTGTTTCTGCTGCTGTAAGAGCAGTTGAAATGGTCTCTAAGTCCCTCATCTCACCTATTAATATTACGTCCGGGTCCTCCCTCAATACCGCCCTTAAAGCATTTGCATAAGACAATGTATCAGAACCTATTTCCCTTTGATTAATGACACTTTTATTGTGTCTGTGCAAAAACTCTATAGGATCTTCTATCGTCACTATATGACATTTCCTTTTGCTGTTTATGTAATTTATCATTGCAGCTAAAGTAGTTGATTTACCATGACCGGTAGGTCCTGTTATTAAAATCAATCCTCTCTGCTTTAAAGATAAATCATAAACCAAGCCCGGAAGTCCAAGGTCTTCAATCATAGGTATTTCTGTAGGAATTGGCCTTAGAGCTATTGCGCATGTTGCCCTTTGTTTAAAAACATTCATCCTGAACCTTGCAACTCCTGGCAATGTATAAGAAGCGTCAACTTCCCCCTTTTCCAAAAAAACTTCATAAAGCCTGTTGTTCAGGCACTGCTTGGCCAAATGAACACAATCCTGGGGGGTTAATATGGGTTCATTTAAATAAATAAGATCGCCATTAACCCTTATTACAGGAGGGACACCTGCACAAATATGTAAATCAGACGCTCCTGCTTCCACTGTCTTTATAAGTAAATCATTTATATCCATACCCCTACACCCCTTTTAATTAATCTTCAGAATATGCTATGCGCAGCATTTCATCTATTGTTGTTACTCCTTTTTTAACATATCTTGCACAATTCATTCTAAGCGTTTTCATTCCGTTTCTTAACGCTGCCTCTTTAATTACATCTGCATTTTCATTCTTTGCTATAAGGTTTCTTATTTCCCTGTTAATTGTCATTATTTCATATACAGCTATCCTGCCTTTATATCCTGTATTATTGCATTCTTCACAGCCTACTGCTTTGTATAGTTCTATTTCTTCACCCTCTTTTAAACTAAGTGCTTCTTTTGCATATTCATCAGGTTCAATTCTTTCCCTACATTTTTGGCAAAGCCTTCTTACAAGCCTTTGGGCAATTACGCCAACAACTGATGAAGACATCATAAAGGGCTCAATTCCCATATCTATCATTCTTGTAATGGAACTAGCAGCATCATTAGTGTGAAGGGTACTGAAAACCAAGTGACCAGTAATAGCAGCCCTTGTTGCTATTTCCGCAGTTTCCCTGTCCCTTATCTCCCCAACCATTATTATGTCAGGGTCTTGTCTTAAGAAAGCTCTTAAGGCTGTAGCAAATGTAAGCCCTGCCTTTACATTAACCTGAACCTGGTTAATACCCTTTATGGTGCTCTCAACAGGATCTTCAACAGTTAGAAGGTTTACATTCGGCTTGCACAATTCTCTTAGCGCTGTGTATAACGTGGTAGATTTACCACTTCCTGTAGGCCCTGTTACCAAAACTATACCATGAGGGTGGGCAATAATATCATCAAATTTCTCTAAATCATCTTCAAAGAAACCTAAATCTTTTTTATCTACTTGAAAGCCTTCTTTATCGGCTATTCTTATAACAACTTTTTCCCCAAACATTGTAGGCAGTATGGAAACACGCATGTCATAGTCTTTGCCGTCTATCTTCATACCTATTCTTCCGTCTTGCGGGATTCTCTTCTCTGCTATATTAAGCCCGCTTATAATCTTAACCCTTGCCACAAGAGCTGAAACAATCTTTCTGTCGTGCTTCATTATTTCAACTAATTGCCCGTCTATTCTGAATCTTATAAGAACACAATCTTCCTGAGGCTCTATATGTATATCACTTGCCCTGCTTGCAACTGCTTTTTGGAAAATTATGTTGACCATTTTGACAATGGGGGCATTTTCTAAAACATCTATATCAACAACTTCTTCCTCTTCTTCTTCTTCCGTTATTTCAACAGCTATCTTTTCATTTACTTTTCTGATTTCTTCTTCTAAGTCAATGGCTTCTTTATCTCTTTCTTCTTTCTTTATAGCATCTTTGTCATAATATTTATCAAGCATTATCATTATTTGATCTTCGTCAGCAAGACAAGGGATTATATTATAACCTGTTGTAAGCCTTAAGTCATCTATGGAAAATATATTCATAGGGTCGCTCATGGCAACTTTTAAAGAGCCGTTTGAAAGTTTAACGGGAATTAATTTATGCATCCTCGCAATATTCCACGTAACTAAATTTATAACGCTTTCTTCAATTTCAATATTTTCTAAATCTATAAACTCAACTCCCATTTGTTTTTGTAAAAATTCATAAAGGGATTTTGTATCTAAATAACCCTGCTTAACCATTATCTTTCCGATAAGTCCGCCCTTTTTAGCCTGGATGGCCAAGGCAGTATCCAATTGCTCCTGGGTTATTACACCTGCTTTAACCAGAAGATTTCCGATTTTATCTTTAAAAATGCCACTTTCTGAAGTATCATCCTGAATGTTTAAATCTGTACTGGAAAAGCTATCATCCTTTGAATCAAACTCCAAATCCGCCGGTTCTAAATCAGTGGTGATGTCATTATAAAAATCTCTTTCAAGGAGCAGTGACTCCTGCTCTTTTAACAAGTCAGCTTTGGAGATTTCATCTGATTTTGGTGCTAATTCTTTTTTAGGTTTTTCCTCTTCACCAAAATATTTTTTGATTAGTTTTTCAATTTCTTTTGGATCGGAAAACACCGGCTTTATTTCAAGAGCTGTTGCGAGACGGATATCGTCTATGCAGAAAATATCAGTAGGATCTTGCATTGCAACAGTAAGTACCCCGTTTTCTTTTTCAATGGGTATTACTTTGTACCTGTTTGCAATGTTTCTGGTTATCAATGTGGGAACACTTTCGTCTTTAATCTCATAATTGGAAAGGTCTACAAAGGAAATCCCCATCTTAATGGCATTTGCGCGCATAATATCCGTAGGTGTTACAAGTTCAAGCTCTAATAACACGTCCTCTATGCTGCTGCCTCTTTCCCTTTGGATGTCCCACGCTCTTTTAAGATCGGTTATTTTTAATACCCCGGTCTCTAAAAGTATTTCATCAATACCCCTCGTATCTACTCCAACCATTTTGTACCCCCAAATATCATATGTAATTATAAAACCTTCTTTGAAACAGCTTTATGATAAAAGTGTAATGAAAATACTTTTGTAACGCCTTTAGTATAATGTCTTAATATAATAATATTCAAAATTGAAATTATTATACATAAATAATTATAAAAAACAAAATGTATAAAGTCAATAGCTTTACCTTTTAATTATAGTACTAAAATCATTTTAACACTTTTCTTTATATTTCTCAAGTGTCATTTGCATTTTTTTGTTTTAATATTGTATAAAAATTGGCTGGATTTGTTTACCTCTTACTGCTTCAGTCAATGTTGGCACTATAAAAGAAAAATCCGCTACCATAGAATTTGACTTACTCTTTGGTTCATCCTGACCAAAGGGAACAAAAAATACATTTTTTGTATTTAAAAGCAATCCAATGTTTTTTGCATTTGTTCCCAATGCGTCATTTGTTGAAACAGCTATTAAAACCGGTTTTTGATTTCTAAGCTGTGCTTTACATGCCATGGTAACAGGAGTATCGGTTATTCCGTTTACTATTTTACCTAAAGTATTACCTGTACATGGTGCAACCACTATTATGTCAAATAGTGATTTAGGTCCTATAGGTTCTGCGCCCACAACTGTATTTATTATTTCTTCACCTGTAATTTCCCTAAGCTGTTTTTTTAAACTTTCTGCTTTTCCAAACCTTGTGTCAAATTTGTCAACAGAATATGAAATTATAGGTACAACCTTTCCTCCGGCATTTATTATTTTTTTAATTTCAGGTATAACTTTATCTATTGTACAAAAAGAACCTGTAATTGCAAATCCGACTTTTAGTCCCATAAGCGTCATTTTAATCCCTCCTGCTCCTTTACTATATTATTTATTGTATCTTTCAATATACCGGCAGCTGTTAAAGGTGCTACTTTTCCCGGCAATGAAAGTGCCCATTTGGTTTTTATATTGTACTCTTCTGCCTTTTCAAAATCCACACCACCGGGTTTAGATGCCAAATCTATTATAAGACAATCTTTTCTGACTCTTTTTAATATATCTTTCCCTAATATAAGATGTGGAATGGTGTTAAATATAACATCTGCGTCTTTAATATGCTCACCTAGTTCATTGATTGGAACGGCACTATACCCATAACTTTTAATCCATGCAAAGTCAGAATGCTTCCTTGCTGCCACATAAGTCTTAGCCCCAATTCCATTTAGCATCTTTGCAAGTGTTTCTCCTACCCTTCCAAAACCTAAAACAAAGGCTTTGCTTCCATGAATGGTTACAGGCATTTCCTCCATTGCTATCTGAATAGCTCCTTCAGCTGTTGGAATTGCATTTAAAACGGTCATTTCTTCCCTTTCTAATAAATCAAAAAATCTTAGATTATTTAAACTAGCAAACTTTACTATTTCATCTCCTAATTTTCCCGCTATAAATAACTGCTTATCTTTTATTTTTTTTAAAATCTCTTTTATATAAATTTTTCCTGAATGATACGGGGCATTAAAGGTTTCTTTGTCATAAGAGCAGGGAAGCGGTCCTACTATTATATCTGAATTTTCAATAAATTCATCTATACTTTTAATTTCTTTGAAATTTATGTCAATTCCTACATTGTCAAAACCATATATGTTAACATGGTTTCCTTCTTCTTCGATAAGTTCGGCAAGTTTTATACTTCTCAAATCGCCGCCTAAAACCCCGTATCTTTTTTTATTCATATAAATCCCTCCTTTTATAAGTATCTTATGTATATTTTCAATTTAAAGTGCTTGTATACATTAAAGCTTATGCCTAAAAAACATAAAAAAAAGCACTAAGACATATAAATCTTAATGCTTTTTTAGAACTTGTATTTTTTTAAAACTATATCCTTTTTAAATCAATATCCCCTTTTATGTTGCCCACTACTGAAATAGCCATATTATTTAAATCAAAAACTTTCTTTATTACTGCATCCACCTTTTCAAAATCAATTCTGTCAATTTTATCTAAAACTTCACGGGAAGTTAATATCTTTCCCAAAAGAATTTCAGACTTGCCTATGCTGTTCATTCTGCTGCTGGTACTTTCTAAACCTAAAATGTAATTTCCCTTTAACTGTTCTTTTGACTTTGCCATATCCTTTTTGGATATTCCTTTCTTTACCAAAATATTAATTTCGTTTATTATGAGCTTTAGTACTTCGTTTAAATGTTCAGCATTCATCCCTGCATATATGGTAAACAATCCGGCATTTTTGTAGGATGAAGGATATGAGTAAATTGAATAAACAAGCCCTTTTTCCTCTCTTATTTTTTGGAAAAGCCTAGAACTCATACCCCCTCCAAAAATATTGTTTACTGCCAGAAGTGAATACAATTCATCACTGCCCTGCTCCACACCCCTGAAGCCAAGACACATATGTATCTGTTCCGTTTCTTTTTCCCTGTAAACTTTGTTGTTTTTAAATTTTGGTGGGGCTATACTTTTATTTTTACAGCAGTTACTGTTCCCCCAGTTTTCAAATCTTTCCCTGATACTTTCAACTGCTTTGTCCCCGTCTATGTTACCGGCAATAGCTATAACGGTATTTTCAGGAAAATAATTTTCTTCCATGTATTTTTTTATTTGTTCCCTGTTTATATTGCCAAGACTCTTGCTTGTTCCCAATATAGGCATTCCTAAGGGGTCGTCCTGCCACACTGCTTCAGATAAAATGTCATGAACTAATTCTTCGGGAGTGTCTTCATACATACCTATCTCTTCTAAAATAACATTTTTCTCAATCTCAATATCCTTTTCATCAAATTTAGAGTTAAAAAACATATCAGATAAGAGATCTAAGGATGTATCAAGGTAAGTATCCAGGGTTTTAGTGTAATAGCAGGTACATTCCTTGCTTGTAAATGCATTAAGTTGCCCTCCAATATTATCTATGGTTTCTGCAATTTCTTTTGCAGTTCTTTTTTTAGTGCCTTTAAACAGCATATGTTCTATAAAGTGAGAAATACCATTATTAGTGGTATTTTCACCTCTAGAACCTGCTCCAACCCAAAGCCCTGTTGAAACAGACCTGACATATGGTATTTCTTCGTACACTACCCTTACACCGTTTTTCAGCTTTATACTTCTACACATAAAATCTCCCTGTTTTAAAAATATTTACTTCTTTTTGTCTGCTTATTTTTCTTTTCCTCGTTTTCTTCCATTGCATCTTTTCTGGAAAGATTAACCCGGCCTTGCTTATCAATATCCAAAACTTTTACAAGTATTTCTTCCCCTACACTTACTACATCTTCAACTCTTACAACCCTGTTTTTGTCAAGTTTGGATATATGGACAAGTCCTTCTTTTCCAGGCAAGAATTCAACAAATGCACCGAAGGAAGTTATTCTCATAACTTTTCCTAGAAATATCTGTCCCGGCTCCACATCTTTTGAAATTCCTTCAATCATTGCCAATGCTCTTTTACATGCCTCAGTTTCAGTACTAAACACATACACTTTTCCGTCATCATCAATGTCAATTTTAACTCCTGTTTCTTCAATTATCCTGTTTATCATCTTTCCGCCAGGTCCTATAACATCCCTTATCTTATCCGGGCTTATTGTTGTTGACAATACCTTAGGAGCGTATTTTGAAAGTTCAGACCTTGGCGCCTCTATAGTCTTTAAAATCACCTCATCAATGATTTTAAAGCGTCCCTTTTTAGTAATTTCAAGAGCTTCTTTGATAATATCCAAAGTCAGCCCGTCAATTTTTATATCCACCTGTATTGCTGTAATACCATCTTTAGTTCCTGCAACTTTAAAGTCCATGTCCCCAAAAAAGTCTTCTATTCCCTGAATGTCTATAAAGGTCACAAACCTATCTTTGTCATTTTCATCAACAACAAGCCCTGCAGAAATTCCTGCCACAGGTTTTTTTATAGGTACCCCTGCATCCATCAACGCTAAAGTGCTGGCACACACACTTCCCTGGGATGTTGAACCATTTGACATAAGAACTTCTGAAACCAGTCTTATTGCATAGGGGAATTCTTCCTGGTCAGGTATAACAGGTTCTAATGCTTTTTCTGCAAGAGCACCATGCCCTATTTCCCTTCTTCCGGGACCCCGAGAAGGTCTTGCTTCCCCTACACTGTATCCTGGGAAATTATAATGGTGCATATATCTTTTTGTCTCCTCAAGATCGATACCATCAAGCATCTGCACCTCACTCATAGCCCCCAATGTAACTGTAGTGAGAACCTGGGTCTGGCCCCTTTGAAAAAGCCCTGAACCGTGAACTCTTGGAAGCAACCCCACCTCAGCAGATAAAGGCCTTATTTCATCAAGGGTTCTTCCATCAACTCTTTTGCCTTCCTCCAATATATATTTCCTTACCACTTTTCTTTCAAGTTTGTTAACGGCTTCAGCTATTTGCTGCTCCATTTCCGGAAAATCATCTTTAAACCTTTCTATTATTTCTTCTGTAAGTTTACTTACATTCTCATCCCTTACTTGCTTATCTACAGCTAATACAGCTTCTCTCATTTTTTCATATGCAAATTCCTCTACAGGGGTGTAAATCTCATCAGGAACTTCCGAAGATTCATATTCAAACTTAGGCTTACCCACTTCTTTTACAATCCCATCTATAAAATCCACAATTCTCTTTATCTCTTCATGTCCTTTTATTATTGCCTCAATCATAACTTCTTCAGAAACTTCATTTGCAGCTGCTTCTATCATTACTATTTTTTCCCTGGTGCCCACTAAATTTACATACATTTTGCTTTTTTCCCTTTGTGCTGCAGTTGGATTAATTACAATCTCCCCGTCAACAAGTCCTAATATAACCCCTCCCACAGGACCGTTAAAAGGTATGTCAGATATGGACAGGGCAATAGACGAACCTATAAGGGCTACTATTTCAGGAGAATTGTCCTGTTCCACCGACAAAACAGTATTTACAATGGCAACATCATTTCTCAAGTCCTCTGGAAACAGTGGTCTTAGTGGCCTGTCTATAACCCTTGCATTTAATATGGCTTTCTCTGACGGTTTTCCCTCTCTTTTTATAAATCCTCCAGGAATTTTTCCAACAGCATAAAGTTTTTCTTCATAGTCAACACTCAAAGGAAAAAAATCCACTCCTTCTCTTGGAGTTGCTGACGCAGTAGCAGTTGATAAAATCACAGTATCTCCGTATTTAGCCAATACTGCTCCATTTGCTAGCTGGGCAAGTTGTCCTGTTTCAATAACCAGCTGTCTTCCTGCTATATCAATACTGAAAGTTTTTTTCATTTTTTCTCCTCCTTATAACCGCAGACTGTAGCTTGTAGATTCTACAGCAGACCTAAAAAATTTTAAATAGTGCTGCACAATCTACCTTCTACCGTCTGCAGTTTTTGTTTTTAGTATTCCAAATTTTTAGTGTTATATATCTTTTTTTGTTATATATCTTTAAAATTTATGTTTATATATTTTTAATTTATATATTTTAAATTTTAAGTTTATAAACAATCTTTTTTTAAATTGCACAATACTTACTTTTTTAAAAGACAAAAGGTAAGTACATATAGAAATTCCCCTGTATTTTTTATTTATTAAATAATATTTTTGCTCATGAATGTCTGTAAGATAGCTGTCAGGGAAGGTTGTAATTCTTTAATCTATCTCTTACTAGTTAAGACGAGATATAAATTTACTTTAAAAGAATGGACGAAAAGTACGCCCATTCTATTTTCTTAAGTTTAATTTTTCAATAATTGCACGGTATCTTTCTATGTCCACTCTTTGCAGGTAATTTAAAAGCCCTCTTCTCTGCCCTACCATTTTAAGAAGACCTCTTCTTGAGTGGAAATCTTTTTTGTGTACTTTTAAATGTTCCGTTAGGTGCTCTATTCTCTTTGTAAGAATAGCTATCTGCACCTCCGGGGAGCCAGTGTCTGTTTCGTGCAATCTGTAAGTGTTGATAATTTCCTGTTTCAAATCTTTTCTCATAAAAAAATCCTCCTTTTCTTTATTAAACCCCCAATAGCTAAGTAATAGGACGGAGCTCCCTACAACCTGGCTAGTGGTTTTATTTACTTAAAACATTCTAACACAACAGCTATTAACTGTAAAGAATCAATTTTAAAATTATAAACTTTTATTTTTAATTTCTCAGACTGTGAAGAGGTGCCGGTATTCTTCCACCCCTGTTTATAAAATCTTTACTGGAATAATCACTTAATTTCATTACCGGTCCCTTACCTAAAAGCCCGCCAAATTCAACCATATCCCCTACATCTTTACCAGGTGCCGGAATTATCCTTACAGCCGTTGTTTTGTTGTTTACAACACCTATTGCAGCTTCATCTGCAATAATGGCGGATATTGTCTCGGCACTTGTACTACCGGGAACCACTATCATATCCAAGCCTACAGAGCAAACACATGTCATTGCCTCCAGTTTTTCTATTGAAAGGGCTCCCTTTTGCACTGCTTCTATCATTCCTGCATCTTCACTTACAGGTATAAATGCCCCGCTTAAACCTCCTACAAAAGAAGATGCCATTACCCCACCTTTTTTAACTGCATCGTTTAAAAGGGCCAAAGCTGCCGTAGTTCCATGTGCACCGCATTTTTCAAGTCCCATTTCCTCTAATATATGTGCCACACTGTCCCCCATGGCAGGAGTGGGAGCCAAAGACAAATCAACAATCCCGAAAGAAACTCCAAGCCTTTTGGAAGCTTCTCTTGCTACTAACTGTCCCATTCTTGTTATTTTAAAAGCAGTTTTTTTAATTGTCTCTGATACAGTTTCAAAATCTGCTCCCCTAACTTTTTCCAGTGCACATTTTACAACCCCAGGTCCGCTTACTCCAACGTTAATTACACACTCTGCCTCCCCAAATCCATGGAAAGCACCTGCCATAAACGGATTGTCTTCAGGGACATTGGCAAAAATAACAAGCTTTGCACAAGCAATTCCCCCACTGTCAGAGGTGAGTTCTGCTGCCTTTTTTATTATGTGCCCCATTTCTTTTACACAATCCATATTTATACCTGACTTGGTACTGGCAACATTGACAGATGAACATACTTTTTTGGTGGTACTGAGGGCTTCTGGAATAGAGTTAATAAGCTTTTTGTCTCCTTTTGTATAGCCTTTATGAACTAATGCAGAAAAGCCTCCTATAAAATTTACCCCAACACTTTCTGCTGCCTTATCCAATGTCTCCGCAAATTTTACATAATCCTCCTCATCTGAGCTTTCTGCAATGATAGAAATGGGCGTTACTGAAATTCTTTTATTTATTATAGGAATCCCGAATTCTCTTTCAATATCTTCACCAACTTTAACAAGATCTTTGGCACACTTTGTAATTTTATTGTATATTTTCTCCCTGGCTTCTTTACTGCTGGAACTGCAGCAGTCTCTTAAAGATATTCCCATTGTTATGGTTCTTATATCAAGATGTTCTTCTTGAATCATTTTTATTGTCTCTATAATTTCAAAGGGTCTTATCATCACAATCCCCCCTATATCCTGTGCATTGAATTAAATATATCTTCATGTTGTATTCTTACACTAAGTCCCATTTCCTCACCTTTTTTTTCTAACTCCTCTGAAAGTTTTGTAAATGAAATTGTCATATTAGAGATATCCACCAGCATTATCATGGTAAAAACATCCTGCATAGTTGTCTGGGAAATATCCAATATATTTACATTGCTAACTGCCAGGGTATTGCTTATTCCCGCTATAATACCCACTTTATCCTTTCCTATAACAGTTATTACAGCACGCATAACATGTCCCCCTTAATTTAACCCTTAAAGAACATTATACTCCTATCATTAAACTATAGCAACTTTTAATTCCCTTTTTCTCTTTTGTTACATTATTGTTTCACAGTCCCTTTAAATCATTGACTTGGTACTATCTGTATGTTATCATTTTTATAGCTGTTTTCTACTTAGTTGGCAGCCGATATATATAAATAAAAAAAATTATAACGGGGGGAAAAACATGTACAAATCTCATTTTTTGAAATTTACAAGTGTTTTTTTTATTATTGCTGCTTTTGTAACAATACTTTATACAAACAGTGTAAATGTATATGCAAGTGACTCTGACGGAATTGTTACTACAGATTTTGTTGATTTGGAATTTACCATTGGCAGAGTTGATTACAGATCTAAAACCGCAGTTAAGAAAATGGAAATCGCTCCTTTTATTGAAAATGGTAGGACTTTAGTACCATTCAGGACAATATTCGAAGAACTTGGCTTTAATGTTAATTGGAACGGGACAACAAAAAGCATCACTGCTACCCGCCAGGGAACAACAATAAATCTTCAAATCAATAATCCAAATGCTTCTGTAAACGGAAAAACAGTTGTACTTGATGTGGCTCCTACTATACAAAAGGACAGGACTTTGGTACCATTAAGATTTGTGGCTGAAAATTCCGGTGCTTTTGTTGACTGGAATGCTGAGAATAAAACTATAACTATAAACAGAATAGGAATATTTGACACAGGTACCATACTGTTTTATGATCAAAAGGGAAGAAACCGACAAGTATATGTGTATGATGGAAAAACCATAGCAACAATCCCTCTGCACGGTAAAGAAATTAAAAATACAATTACATACAATGGCGGTCTTTTAATTACATTATTTGATGCAGATAATGATACAAATAACCTGGTTACATTTAGAAATGGAAAGTTTCAGACTTTAATAAATAATTTTGAAATAAGAAACCAGGTGGAATTTAACGATAACCTCATTCTTCATGGTTATGACAGAAATCAAAAAAAAGATACTCTTTACAGGTTTGACGGCAAAGATATTTATAAAATAGCCGATAATTTTGCAATGGGTAATTATGTTGTGTTTAAGGATCAGTTAATAGTAAACAGATATACCGACACAAGACAGTATTCATTGGTTGTTTTTGAAAAAGGTTCTTGGAACCCTAAGCTCTTAGAAGATAAACATATATTACAAGATTCAATGATTGATGATGATATTTTATTTATGAGCTGTACTCTTTCTGAAGGTGCTGGTAAACCTTTCCTTTCATACGATGGAAAAGTTTTAAGGGATCTCACTAAAGACCTTCCTAAAGATTTGAGAGCAGAGCTAGAAATAGATCTGGAAAAAACTACACATTTTGTAGACGATAGCGGTGTTAATAATATCATCACCGTTGCTAAAAGAAGAGGTCGTGAACACTTGGTAGTTCTTAAAAATTCCAAATCCAATCCATCCAGGTATGATCTTTATGACCTTTTTGTTCCAGCTTCCGTATCAAATGCGGGAATTGTAAGAGTGTTAGATGTGGAAACCTATAACGGTCTTATTTACTTAGCTATAAGTGATACCAGATCCATTGTAACTTCAACCGGGTTTTATACTACAGGTCTTCCTGAAAATATCAGAGAAGATAATACTCTTACAGGAAGCAGATATCTTGTTTTAAGAAATGTAAAAACCGTTTATAGTAATTGCAATTTTTTTGGTTTTTTCCGTGAGGAAGACAAATTTGTTATTCATGTTCAGGATAATACCAGCAGGGACTATAAATTATATATACTAGATAAAAATAAAGAATCTGTAATTCACGATGTAATTAGAATTCATTCTACAAAAACAATAGATAACAGAATGTTTTTAGCAGTTGAAGACATTGACAGAATCACCGGAAAAAACAGACATGCGCTAATTCTATATGATGCAAATATCAGTAGTGCAAATGCAAGGGTAAGAAACCTGGTTCTGGGCATGCAAAAAAATGTATGGGATCAGTTAGACCACTCATTGGTTATAAGTGGTACAGAGGCAGATATTAACAGAAGTAAGGTATATCTTTACAGTGATGAATTTAAAGAACTTTTAAGCAACTTCCAAGTATCTTACTGGAATAAAATTAATAACAAAGTCTTCACTTCCGGTAGGGACAGTGACACTAATACAGTTTCATTTTACTGTATTAATTCTAGAAACTCAAAACTACTGAAAAACAACTTTAGTGCTGAAAATGTTATAAAAGCTAAGGGAGACTATTATATTGTTTATGGTAGAAATCAAACCCCAAATAGTCCATATTCCAACAGAAACATACTCTATATCTACAACGAAAGGACAAATACATTTGTTGACATAGTTGTAGACCTTCAGTTAACTGATTTAATATTTATCAAGTAATAGCTCTTTAAAAGCTCTAAATCTATAAAGACTTCAAGCAGGTAAACCTTTACTTGCTTGAAGTCTTTTTACAAATAAACATAATTTTTTTTAAGTAATATAACAGAAATTTTAATTACTATCTTTTCCTTTAACATTCTAAACAGCTTTTCCCCGCAAATTGAACAGGTAAAAGGTTTAGAAAGAATATCCACCACATCTTCCCTGTCTACACTTGCACTTTCAACCTCTGCCACATATTCTTTATCTATTTCTTTAAACTCGCCAAAACATTGAAATGGTATATTTGTAGTTATGGACTTTATAGAAGAAAAACATGTATCCAAATGTTTGTCTTTATATCTTATCATATACTTGTTTTCAGGGGTGAAAAAAACTATCTCTTTTTTAATATCGCCTTCAACAAGAACACCGCTTTTAAACATGGTACATTTTAAATTATCCAGCTTTGTTACACTTTCATTTATTTTAAGGGCAGGATATTTTAAAGGAAAAGGAATTTCATATTCAAAAAATTTTATAAAACTCTTTCTTTCCACAATCTCATTTATTTCTTTTAATATATTGCGTGTATTGTACCTTTTTTCACTGTACATATTTTTGCTATTCGCACTTTTAGTTTCCTCTTCAATTTTCTCTTTAAAAAAATCATAATTAGGATAGTTTTTATACTGTGAAATCATATTTTCCCGGCATATAACTTAACATATGAAATATTCATGGATTCCTACTAAATATTATATTCTTCTTTAAAAGAAAAGTGAGGGGCGCCCCAAAAATAAAGTCTTTTATTAAGAGGGATTTTTATAAATAATGTTATTAATTTATATTTTTTCTAATAGAATTCACCATAAACTTTATGGGCAAATGTCACATTTTTCTGGACATACCGTTATTTGAACTTCACGCAGTACTTTTAAATCTATTTTTACTATAACTTTTTCTCTAAGTTTTTTATAAGCTTTCACAGAACATTTAGGAATAGGATCTTCTAAAATGTCAACTTCGCAGCCATCTTCCACACCGGCAAATTCAATCTGGTATTTATCCCCTGGTTTTGCTCCTGGTACATCAATATAAGCTGCAAAAGGCATATCTACTCCTATATGCTTCACATCTCCAAAGAAGGTGTCAAGTTTACCGCATTTTATTTCCCCTTCAAATGTTTTATAATTGATATTTTTGTGCAGTACACCATTTATAAGAACTTTGTTCTTGCATACATGCACTGATAGGTCTTTAACTTTCTTTACAACATCTTTAATTTCCACAGCAGGAAAACACTCTGGAAAAGCAATAACGCTTTCAATTAACACCTGCGTTGAATTCCTACCAATAACTTCAGGTACCTTTATACTTTTTTTCTTAAATTCAAATTTCTTCTTGCAGTCATCATCTTTCTTGTAGTCATAATCTTTCTTGTAGTCATAGTCTTTCTTGCAGTCGCAGTCTTTTTTGTAGCCATAATCTTTTTTATAACCATCATCTTTCTTATAAACCTCATGAAAAGTATATTCAATTTTACAGCAATCAGGCATAAACTTTTTTTGTTCTGACATTTTACAACACTCCTTATACTATGATTAAAATTAACTTCCTAATATCATAGTATACATAATGTATTAAAAAGTTGACTTATTTTTTTAAAAAAAAATACCCGTTTTTTATAAAAACGGGGTTCAACATATTATGTAGGGTATATGTATTGAAAATTATCATTTTAACTGTTGTCGCAACAGTTAGCAAGAGCATCTTAAATGTCCCGCTACTATACTATGCGCACTAATATAAATTTTTGTGTGGGTAGGAGAAAAATTTTTTTACGGTTCTTCTCCCCACCTTAAAGTATCCTTAATATATCCTGTTACCTTTTTCCAATCAACAAAATTATTTGCTGACTGGTTAAAGGAGTAATCATTTGATTGGATATAGTGGGACCAATCATTATTATAAACCCTTACTTTCAAACGCACAAATTTTCCTGGTTTAAGTATCCCTGCATTATCAGAGAAACTTATTTCAAGGATGGTATCTGCGCCATTCTTTGATGATGGCATTTCAATAAATGCAGCCTTTATATTAGAAACTCCCACAGTTGACCAGTCGCATATAAATTTTTGCTCTTTATCATCATCCTTAGTATAGTAGTATCTTACTTTAATATCTGAAAGATCAATTTCTTCATCTCCTGTATTATAAACCCTTATGTTTAGGTAAATGGAATCTGTCTTAGATACAGCATTATCATTATATGTCTGTATCTTTATACTCTTTTCACCTTTTGGTGCCCCTGTTGGTGTTGGAGCAGGCGTTTCTTCCGGTTTAGGTGACGGTGTTGTTGGTACCGGTGTCTCAACTGGTGCTTTTGTTGGTGTTACACTCGGTTCTGGTGTGTCAACCGGCTCTTTTGTCGGCGTTATATCCGGCTCTGGCGTTACAACCGGCGCCTTTGTTGGTGTTACATCCGGCACTGGTGTCTTTACCGGTGTCTTTGTTGGTTTCTCACTTTCCTTTGGTGTCTCCACCGGTGTTTTTGTTGGCACAGGTGTTTTTGTCGGCGTTTCCTCCAGCTCTGGCGTTACAACCGGCTCTTTTGTCGGCGTTATATCCGGCACCGGTGTATCATCCGGCACCTTTTTTGGTGTCTCATCTTTCTTTGGAGTCTCTACTGAATCCGGCGTTTCAGCTGGTGTCTTTGTCGGAGCCACATCAGGTACTGATGTCTTTTCTGGTGTCTTTGTTGGTTTCTCACTTTCCCTTGGTGTCTCAACCGGCGTTTTCGTTGGTGTTGCCTCCGGATCTGGCATCGTAGCCGGCTCTTTTGCTGGTGTCTCATCTAACCCTGGTTCCCCAGGTGCTTTAGCCGGTCCCGGACTTTCAGCTGTCACCTCTTTTTCCTGTTCAGGCATTGCCTTTGGTGTCGGCGTTGCTGTAGTCTTTCCTTCATCCCCGGTAATTTCTAATGCCAATTGATGTATATCTATATCATTTTCTTTTATTAACTCATTCAAACTAGATGATTTCAGCACATCTATAGGAATATCCTTGCCTTTTTCTTTTGCTTTTTCATAAATCAAATATTTACCCATGGAAACTTCTACTTCTGACGCTAAGCGTCTTTTGTCAATTGATACTTCTACAAACTGTATATCAATACCAGTATCAAGCTCTTTATCCATTTCATTTTTTAAATTATTTATAAGCTTATCATTAAATAATTCTTTTTCCACCGCTTGTCTTTTATTATTTTCAAAAGCCGTTGATATTAGAATTATTTCTTTTTCTTGCCCTTTAATAAATCCTTTTTCCTCTGAATTTTTAATTATGTTATATACTACTTTTTCCAATGGTCCTCCCTTATACTTAATTCCATCTAAAACCATTTTTCCCTCTTCATTAAAAGCAATCGCATCTATAACAATGGTGTCTTCATTTACCATTAATTCTAAACTTGGATTTATATCCAAAGCTATGTAAGCATATATTTCATCACTGTAAAAAAACTTAAAAAACGACATTAGCAGTATAAACACAGCGGCTATTCTGGCAATGGCAGAAATAAAGTACCTGTGTTTCTTATTTTTACTTATTATATCTTTATCAGTGTATACCACTTTCTGTCCTACAAACATCCCTTGCCTGTATTTTATCATTTCAAATAAACCTGCTTCAGATACCACTATTGCAATTTTCCCTTGAATTTTAATTATTATGCCAAAGTTAGCCATTCACTTTCCCTCCTTCCTTTTTGGTTTTCCTGAAATACTGCTTAATCTCATCTAAACCGCTTCTTAAAACTAAACTGACAGCTATTATATATTTTCTGTTTCTTTCTATGGTTTTTCTGCTAACGGTAACAAATTTCATTAAGTCTGATATTGGAATGGCCTTTCTTTTTATCATTTTATTGAATAATTCTTCATTTTCCGAAATAATCCTTGCTATATTTATATAAAGTTCTCTGGAATCTTTGTGTTTTGGGGATTTTTTTACAAGATCCTCTAATGTAATTCCAAATTCTTTAAGTTTGTTTTCAAAAATCATAATTTCTTCTTTAATTTCAATTTTCTCATACTGATAATGGGAATCCGATACAAGATATCTCTCTTCAAATTCGCTTTTTTCTTCAAAATATGAAAAGGGTATTGCTTTGTTTTCTCTCTTGTTTTTTCTTATATGGTCAATTATTCTGTGATTTATTACTATATTGCAATAACTAATAAAGTTTCCGTTTTTATCCGAATCAAATTTGTCAATAGCTTCATTAAAAGCCATTAGCCCTACGCTATATTCTTCACTAGTTTCTGAATCTATATATCTCCCCACAGTGCTTGATATGACTTTTAAAAGGTATGGTTTGTATTTTTTAATTAATTCTTCTTTAAGACCAATATCCCCATTTTTAATTCTAGTAATGGCATTATTAATAGAAATAATATGAGGTTTATTGTTTTTTAACAAAAAAATCACCTCTAAAATACTGCTCTTTTGTTCCCCTAAAATATAAAATTAAAACCGTTTATATTTATTGTAACAAATTAAATGGCATAAGTTAATAGAAAAAATAAAATACACTTAAAAAATAATTCTCTTCGAATTATATATTGTGTGTTTTGTAAACCGGGGACATATTTGAATTTTTTAATACAATATGATAAGGTAATTTATATACCAAACATCAATTATAAAAAACATCAATAATGCATAAAATATTATCTAAATAAAAAATACAATCAGGGAAGAGATAAAATATGAACTATATAATTTATGATTTAGAACTAAACAGTAAGCCCTTTAAAAGCAATCTTCCAAATGAAATAATTGAAATAGGTGCTGTTAAACTGGACGATAACTTAAATAAAATAGATAAATTTCAATCTTTTGTAAAACCTAAATATTTTAAAAAGTTATTTTCACTGGTTAAGAAAAAAACACAAATAACCCAGGATGATATTAATAATGCTGACAATTTTAAAAGTGTAATAAGAAAATTCAGGCAGTGGATTGGTTCTGACTTTATACTAATTAGCTGGGGACATGATGATATATATAATTTAACTTTAAATTGCAGGTTCAACCGGATAAAAACTGAGTGGCTCAAAAAAAATATAGATATCCAAAAACAATTTTCTTCTATTTTTAATCTTCCGCCCGGTCAAAGGTATAGCCTTGAAAATGCCTTGAAATTAATGGGTATTGACATTAAAGACAACTTTCACAGGGCTTTAACTGATGCAGAATATACTTCTAAAATCTTTAAAGGCGTTTTTGATAAATTAAATTTACAGACCTTTAATACAATAAAACCTTTTAATAAAAGAACTAAAAGAAAAATATAAATTTTATAATATATCCAGTATTTCCTTTGCTTTTGCTATGCTCTCTAAATCAGGTTCCTTAACCCCTTTTAGAGGATATTTGCACCCTAATTCTTCCCATTTATAAACCCCCATGGTGTGGTATGGAAGTACTTCTACATTCTTCACAGTTTTAAGCCCTTTTATAAAATCTGCTGTCTTTTTTAAGTCCTCTTCCCCGTCTGTAAGTCCGGGTATTAAAACATATCTTATCCAAATTGGTATATTTATATCAGAAACATATTTTGCAAATTTTTTAATTTTTTCATTTTCAACCCCGGTAATTTCTTTGTGCTTCTTTTCATCCCCATGTTTTATATCTAAAAGCACTAAATCAGTATATTCTAACAATTCTTTCACATTATCTGTATCCGCAAACCCACTGGTATCAACAGCGGTATGAATGTCCATCTTTTTTGCAATTTTAAAAAGCTCAGTTACAAAATCTGGCTGGAGCAGTGGTTCCCCCCCTGTAACAGTTATCCCGCCACCAGAAAATTTTATGTAATTAATATATTTTTTTGCCTCTTCAATAACTTCTTCAGGTAAATATTCTTTTCCCTCTGTGACATCCCACATATCCCTGTTATGACAATAAACACATCTTAAAGGGCAACCCTGCATAAAAACCACAAACCTGATGCCAGGTCCGTCTACCGTACCAAATGACTCAAAGGAATGGATTCTCCCTGTTTTTTTCATATAATTTCCCTCCTCATAATCCTTTTATATCTCTATAAATTATAACACTTCTTTAATAATAACATTTCAATATTATGACGTAATAACAATAAAAACATCCAGGCTATTATAGCGCTTAAATTATTATGGCATTTTATTATTATAACACTTAAATTTAAATAAAGTTTTGTATTATATACCCTATTGTATATTTAATACTCTTTTATTGAAATTTTTCCTATAGAAGTGTTAACTTTAACTTTGGTAGGATAATTATATTCCTCAAAATCATTTTTTTCTACAGCACCTATACTTTCAAATGACACTTTAGAATCTTTAGATGCCTTAATGTCAATATTGCCTGCACCGGTATTAATTATATAATCCCCTCCTTCTTCAAACTGGGATTTTATACTTATTGAACCAATGTTTTTTACTATACTGGAATTTTTTGATATTCTACCTTCTAATATGCTTACATTTCCCATATTCCCTTTTATATTTACCTTTCCAATGAGTTTGTTTATTTCTATATCAGCTATATTAGTATCCGCATTTAATATTCCCTTTAAATCATCATGAAATTTAACCCATCCTTCATCTAAATGCAAATTTAAAACATCTATAAATTCAGGCAGGTAAATTTTTAAATCCACCATTTTATTTACACTGCTATCATTCTTTCCTGTATATTTAATATCAAAATTGAGTTTATCCTTCTCTTCAATTAATTCTATTTTAAAATCATCTAATTTTTCATTTAGCCTGTCATCAGAATCTTCATTTAAGTTTTCATTTTTAAGAACTCCAATTATTTTTTTTTAATTTCCAATTTTATTGTTTTTTTATCCCAGTTAAAAAACTCAATATTTCCAAAATCACAGTATATGCTAATTTCCTTCTTTCCGTCACACTCAAAAAATTTCTCGCTATAACAACTCACTTCTTTTTTAGGACCAACTTCATTAATTGAAGGTGAACAACCACAAAGCATAAAAAACACCATTGTTAAAATTAAAATTTTGCACTTCAAGGCCACCCCTCCCCCTTTAAAAAGTAAACTCATTAATAAATGGTAACATAAATTTGATGGTAATTACAATTATTTCCCAAAACTCATCGGCATTTACGTTAACAATTTTTTGTTTTAAATAAAAAAATATTAGATTTAGTATTACTAAGTCTAATATTTTTTTCATAAATCTAATATTTTTTATAAAATATTTTTTAAATAAAAATTAGTCTAATAAATTCTAATTAGCACCCTCTGTTATAACTTCTTCAGGAAATATCATTCCATGTTCCTTTGCCTTTTCTATTATCTCTTCTTTAGTAATTTTATTATCCATTCCGGCAGAGTATATAATCCCAACAAATGAAGTTAATATTATTCCTATACCAATTCCTAAAAGTATGCTTTTTATGTGAAATTTCCTCAAATCTAAAAATCCCCCTTTTTTATGAAAAGTTTTTAAATATTTACTTATTTATGCCTAAAACAAGCTGTATTTCACCTTTTCCCATATTTAGCTTTTTAGCTATCTGGGTTTCATTAAATCCACTTTGTGAAAGACTTATAACTTCCTTGTATTTGCTATTTAGTGAAACAATTTTTCTTTCCCTTTCAATTTTATCAGAAAGAGCATTGCTGGTATCTTCAGAAAGTACATTTCTAAAAATCTCACTATTATCATCAATTAAAGGTTCTTTTGCTTCTGTAAAATATACCTTGCCTGTTTTTTTGGCAATCTTTTTTTCATTAATGGATTCAATTTCTTCTTCTGCCATTTCTCTTACTATTTCAGCTATAATTTCTTTTATTTCTTTATCTATTATTTCTTGAATTTTTTTAGATGTTAATGTTTTAATTTCTTTGTCCAATATTTCTTTTATTTTTTTGGATGTTGCACTTTTAATTTCCTTATCTATAATTTCTCTGATTTTTTTATCTTTTACTTCTTTAATTTTTTCATTTGCCTCTTTCATTGTATCCATAACTTCTTGTCTTTTTTTATCTATATGGGATACCAAATAATCTGAAATATTATTTAACTCTTCAATCATTAGTTCAGCATCTGATATTACCGATACTAATGTCTCTTTTTTTTCTTCAAGTACTTCTTTATCATCTGATTCTTTCTTTTTGTCAAAGGCTATCCACACCAAAGAAACAGCCATTAGAAGTATTCCCACAAACATTATGCTTATGTGAAAATCCGCCAAAACCCTCACCTCCGGTTACAGTCTGATATCAATTGTACTGGTACTGTCTTTTGATTTTTTTTTGTGTTTATATTTTCTGCCGGTATTTCTTTTGTCTAATTTCTTTTTCTTTTTTTCCCTCTCTTTTTCTCTTATTACAGCTTCCTGAGGTTTTTCCTGTGAATATACTATATTGACAGAATCTTCCGCCTTGTGCTGGGTTTGAATAGTTTGCTGCTGCTGGACCGTGGCATTTTTATGCCGGTCATCATTTTGTATCTTTGATACCTCTGAAGTCTTTGGAATAAGAATTTGAAAATCAACAGGTTTAATGGACATATTCCTCCTCCTTATTTTTAATCGTTATAAGAACCAATTTTAACATCGGAGCCCTCTCTGTATAAAGTACAATATTGTAAATTGTCTTTTACATATAACATACTTGTTCCTATTGAAACTTTAGTTCCAGAATAAATATAACCATAAACTTTTATTTTCCCGCTGGCTTCCTCCTGCAGCTTCATCTCTATATATACAGATTCTTCTTTTAGCCGGCCAATTTTGTTTGTGTAAAAAACTTTTGTCCGTATACTTTTAGCCAGCAATTCTTGTTTTTCAGGAGTGAGTTTTCCTAGCATCTGGAATTTTTTTAATATTGTTATGGCCTGCTCAGTCTTTTTTAAATCTTCTTCAATTTTTTCAATCTCAATCTTTAATTCTTTATACCGCTCCTTCAGAGAAGGGTCTATGCCCACCTCTATATCCGTAGGGGTTGACATATAAGAACCTATAACCTTCGCTGATACCTCTTTTCCAACTTTACATGTTCCTCCTACCAAAAGTCCTTTTTTACCTGTTAATTCCAATTTGTTTCCACATTTTACATTGCTGTGCATTATAGCTTCAGCTTTTATATCCATTTTAGCTTCTATATTGCTGTTTTCTATATATTTTGCAATTATATCCCCACCACTTTTTAACACACCTTTTCCATGACCTTGCATACCTCTTCTCAAAATTATGTCTCCCCCGGCTATAATTGTTGCACCTTCCACTACCCCTCCTACTTCCACATTTCCACCTGCTTGGATTACAAAACCTGACAGTACACTCCCTCTAACTATAACATTACCTATAAAATTTATATTCCCCGTTGAATTGTCAACATTGGCAGGTACTTCATAATTTTGAAAAACATTCACCTTGCCGTCAATATAATTAATTTGCCCATTTATAGCTGCAATAAGATTTTGTCCGTCCTCGCTTATTTCTGTATTTTTTCCTTTTGGCAAAACAGCATCTTTACCGTCTTTAGCAGGTATATCCTCACCTAATACATTTTTTCCCGGAATGCCCTTTGAAGGTGGTTCTAACGAACAGAGGATTTCTCCTTCTTTTATATTTTTTATAAGATCTAAATTTCTAAAATCAACTCTTCCATCATCTGTAATTGTAGGTTTTCTATCTTCCTTCAGGTTAAAATGAAATTTTACCTGGCCGTTTTTACCATTTACAGGCTGAACCCCTTCCGCCACTAATATATTCTCATTGTACACAGGATACTTAGATATATTCTCCAGCGTTTCCATATCAAGCCCATACTTTACCCCATGATCATTTAGGGCTTTTAGTATTTCTTCTAATTTAAGTTCCCTCCCGTCATCCGGAGGTGTTAAAAATATTGAGGCTTTCATTTTATCCGGTGTAATAAAAACTTTTACATAAGCATCTCTCACTTCACATTCCTCCTTTCCCTGCTTTCCCCTCCACTGCCCATGGAAAGCCTTCTAATATACTCATTAATTCTAGCTAGTTAAGACACTTTTGTGGCGTGCAAGCTTACCTCTCAATCTCAAAATTGCTTTGGTGTGCAGCTGGGAAACCCTAGATTCTGACACATTCATTATTGCACTGATTTCCTTCAGAGTTAAATCATTAAAATAATACAAAGAAACAACTTTCTTCTCTTTTTCAGGCAGCTTATCTATTGCATCTGCCAACATTCTTTTAACCTCTGCTGCTTCAATATATCCTTCAGGTCTCTCTTCCTTATTAACATTGGAGTTTATAGTCCCTATTTCATAATTTTGTTCTAAAAATTCTTCTAAAGATACCAAAGAGGATAAATTAACTTCATTTAAAAGCTTGTTTAAATCTTTAACCCCTATACCAAGCTTTTTAGCTACTTCCTCATCTGTTGCCGAACGCCCCAGCATGTTCTCCAATTCCATATACACCCGTTCTAATTCTTTGCTCTTTTGTCTTAAAGATCTTGGCACCCAGTCCAGTTCCCTAATGCTGTCTATTATTGAACCTCTAATCCTTAAAGATGCATAAGTCTCAAATTTAACACCTTTGGTAATGTCAAACTTTTCAATAGCATCAATAAGCCCGAATATTCCGTATCCAATTAAATCGTCATATTCAACATTTGAGCCAAAATATATGCTCAGCCTTCCTGCAACATATTTAACTATGTGGGCATACTCTAAAATCAGCTTGTCTTTTAGGGCCGGATCATTTGTTTCTCTGTATTTTATCCATAATTCGTTTCTTCTGTTATCAACAGTTGACATTTAAATCCCCCATTACTTTTATTTTTTATTGTTAAGTTTAATGGTGTTTACTTCCATAGGTCTGAATTCTTCGTCATACAACTCTTGCTCATCATGCTCCTCTACTTTTATGTCAATTTTTCTTCCCTTTTCCCTTTTGGCACTATCCTCTTCTTCTTTTAAAGCTTTTTCTTCCTTTAAACGCTCTTCTTCTTTTAAGAGTTCTTCTTTTAAAGCTTCCTCTTCTTTTTCCTTTAATTCATCATGAATTTTAATTATAAATTTCTTTAAATACAATCCCACCGCAAAAAATACAATCATACTAATTGACATTCTTATGTAAATATCCCTATATTCCACTCCGGACTTATAACCAGCCAAGCCCACTATAATTGATGCGAAAACGCCCAAAATAAACGGTATTTTGTGAATATTATCCATTTCACTACCTCTCTTTTTAACACTTTAGCTATATTTCCTTAACACCATATCCTATTGTCTTTATACGGAGTATTCCTGTCTCCGAATCAAGTACAATGGTACGGCCATGATTTCCTCCTGTGTCTTCCGAAACAATTGGTATTTTTAATTTATTGAGTATCTCCTTTGCTGCAACAACATTTCTGTGACCAATTCTCATTAAATCCAGACTTTGTCTGAATGCAAACATCTGAGCCCCACCAGCCAGTTTTGCAATGATGTTCTCCTTCGTCCCGCCTAGTTTTTCCATTTCGCTAATAAGAGCGGAAATAGAAGTGTCTACAAATTTTGCAATATTTTCCCTATTCCTTGCCTGGGTACTGTCCGGGAGCATAGCATGTGCAAGCCCCACTACTTTAGTTTTTACATCATAAAGAGCAATTCCTATACATGACCCTAAACCTAATGTAGTTAGTTTAGCAGGATGTGAAGAAGCAGCTAAATCTGCCATTCCAACTCTAATAATATTTTCCATTAGCTTATAACTCCTAATGATTTTAATAGTACTCCATAAGAATCAATATCCGGAACAAGGAAAAAATCACCTACCACTCTGGTGCTTCCCTCAAAAAACCCGGTTTCAATGTACAAAACTGAATCCCCCACTTCCCCGAATTGTATGGCAGGAACACTTAATATTGCCCCGACCATATCAATTGCAAGTTCCGGAACTGACGGCATAATGCTAAGCCCGGTTAAACTTGAAAGAGAGGACAGGTATGAACTTGCTAAAATGTTCCCTATTTCCTGCAGTGCTGAAAGCTCCATTTCTCCAAATTCCCTACATTCTTCAAGTCTTCTTTTCATTAGCATATTTACCAAAATATGAGCCGCATCCATTTTTAATATAAACATAATGCTTCCCGATATATCTCCTTCAACATTTAAAAGTAGTCCCACAACAGGTATTTCTGCCCCACCTAAAATTTCACTTACATCTTTAAACTTCATTACCTTTACCTTAGGTACATCCATATCTACTTTTCTGTTTAACATTTTAGCTAAAGCCGTAATTGCATTGCCTGTACCAATATTCCCTATTTCCCTTAAAACATCTATATGTGTACTGTCTAAATTTTCAAAATTAATTTTCATCCTTTTCACTCCCGGTTTCATCTATATCAATAAGCTTTTTGAAATTCAGAAGGCTTACTATCCTGTCATCAACTTTCCCCACTCCCGATATATAATCTAAAGAAAGATCATTGGTAAAATTTGATACGTTTTCAATAGTCTCTTCCCTTAGCTGCAAAACTTCATCAACTTCATCAACTATTACACCAAAGGGTATATCTTTTAATTGAAGTATTATTATTCTGGTTTCGTCAGTTTCTTCAAAAGTCCCAAGTCCGAGTTTTTCCTTTATGTCTATTACCGGAATTATATCACCTCTTAAGTTTATAACCCCTTTTATATAGTGGGGGGCTTTAGGTACTCTTGTAATTGGAAGCATTTTTTCAATTGTAGTAACATTTTGAATGTCCACACCATACTCCTCAGTTCCCAGCTTAAATACAACAAACTGCCTGTTTTGAATATAAAAACCCTCACTCATTAACTTAAAACCTCCTCACTTGCGGCAACATAAATTTTAAAAAGCTAAACTGCCAATGAATTCACATCCAGTATTAATGCTACATTTCCATCCCCTAATATAGTTGCCCCTGCAATATACTTTATACCTGAAAGCAGTTTTCCAAGGGATTTTATTACCACTTCCCTCTGGCCGATTAAAGAGTCCACTAAAAATCCTGATGTTTTTTCACCTTTTTTCACAATAACAACCGTCATATTCTTTTTCTCATCATGGTCTCCAGGCACTTCCAGTATTTTATTCAACCTTACAATTGGAACCACCATGTTTCTAAGCAGTATAACTTCCTGGTTTTGAATCATTTTAATTTGTTCAGGGGTAATTTTTATAATTTCCTTAGTGCTGTTTAATGGTATAGCATACTTCTCATCCCCGATTACCACCAATAGAGCCTGTATTATTGCAAGGGTAAGGGGAAGCCTTATGATAAATTTACTTCCCACCCCTTTTTCAGTCTCAACTTCAACTGCCCCTCCTAACTGCTCTATTTTAGTCTTCACAACATCAAGACCTACTCCCCTGCCTGAAAGGTCGGTTATTTTGTCTGAAGTGGTAAAGGATGGCTTGAATAATAGGTCAATAGCCTCTTTTTGGGATAAGTTATTTACCATATCTTTTTTCAAAAGACCTCTTTCTACTGCTTTTTGCTTTACCTTTTCTAAATCAATTCCCTGACCGTCATCCTCCACCTCAATTACAACATTATTCCCAACCTGGTATGCTTTTAAATTAATATGTCCGCTAGGAGATTTACCAAGTCTCTCCCTTACCTCTTTTGGTTCTATCCCATGGTCTGCAGAATTTCTTATAAGATGTATCAAAGGTTCACCAATTTCATCTATAACCGTTCTGTCCAACTCCGTCTCTGTTCCTGTCATAGTAAGCACAATATCTTTTCCAAGTTCCCTTGAAATATCCCTTATCATTCTTGGAAACCTGTTGAAAACCAGCTCAACCGGCACCATTCTCACTTTCATAACCGAATCGTGCAGGCTTGTTGTTATTCTTTCTAAATATTCAACAGCCTCTGCATATTTTTTGGAAGCATCAATATCTTCTATCCCTTCAAGACGTGTTTTAATAATAATAAGCTCACTTACAAGGTTCATTAAAACATCCAGCCTGTCAATATCAACCCTTACGGTTTTCCCTGTCTTTGTCTTATGGCTCATTACCTTTGACTTATTTCCTTCCCTTACACCTTCACCGTCTTTTTTATCACTTTGTAAATTACTTACTCCGGATAAATCTTCGTTTTCTTCTAACTGTGATTCATTAAGCTTTTCAGGATCTAAAGGCTTTATAATTACTTCTTTAACTTCTGATATCTGGTTTATTTCCTTGGAAAAAGTTGAAGCTTCTTCTTTTGCTATGCATACCACTGTAAATTCAAAATCAAATTTTTCATCCTCAATATCTTCCACCTTTGGCACTGACTTTATAATTTCTCCATGTCTTTCAAGGGCTTGAAAAATTATAAATGCACGGGCTGATTTTAAAAGACAGCTTTCATTTAAAACAACTGTTATTTCAAAAACATTCATGCCCATAGAATAAGCTTTTTTTACCGCATTTTGTTCAAACTCGCTAAGTTTGAACTTTGCCGTCTTATACACCGGCTTATCAGTTTTTTCTTCTTTCTCAATCTTTAAGGAAGGAGCCTTTTGACTGCCTTGGGCCTTTTTATCTAATACAGCATTTAAACTGTCTATTAAACCGGCATAGTCATTATCCCCTTCGCTTCCTGTATTTACAACGTTTTCTGTATAATTTTCCAAAGCGTCAAGGCATTTAAACAATAAATCCAGCAAATCAGGGTTAATTTTTAATTCACCGTTTCTAATGGCATGTAAAACATTTTCCATGTCATGGGTAAGTTTTGTCATTTTGCTAAACCCCATGGTTCCGGACATACCTTTTAATGTATGGGCAACCCTGAATATTTCATCTAAAACAGCTCTATCCTGAGGGTTTTGCTCTAAACTTAGCAGCGACTGGTTAAGCAACTGTAAATGCTCTTTACTTTCATCAATGAAAATTTCTAAGTATTGACTCATATCCATTATTCATGCACCCCCACAATTTTCATAATCTCGTCTGCTATTTCGTTAAGCGATGCCACAACATCCACCACACCTTTTAAAATTGCCTCTTTAGGCATTCCAAATACTATAGAGCTTTTTTCGTCTTGTGCAATAATATGTGCTTTATTCAGCTCTTTAAGCATTTTTACTCCTTCACTTCCATCCCGCCCCATCCCGGTCATTACAACTCCTACTACATTCTTATGTTTAGTTTCAGATACAGACTTCATTAATACATCCACCGACGGTCTGTGCCCGTTTACAGGCGGATCTTTTGAAAGTTTTAACCTAAGAACATTGTCAGCATTTTTATTAACCATTAAATGAAAATCTCCTGGTGCTATATATACATGGGCATTTTTTATAACTTCATTATCTTCTGCTTCCTTTACCCTAACTTTGCTTATATAATCAAGCCTCTCTGCTAAAGATTTTGTAAAACCCGGAGGCATGTGCTGCACAACTAAAAATGCAGCTTTAACATCCGGTGGTATTGAAGATATAACTTCTTTTAGTGCTTTAGGACCACCTGTTGATGTTCCTATTACGACAATATATTTTAATTCTTCCTCATATTTACTAAAATTTGTTCCCGCCAATACTTCTGTACCGTTATTTAACACTCTTCCCATTTTAAACATTCTTCCCACAACCTTCAAAAAATCAAATCTTTTTAATAAGCTTTCTCTGTTCTTGAAATATATAGCTTATTATTTTTTCCCTGGACTTGTCATCTATTTTTTGAAAAAGCACTCCGGCTTCGTATTTATATTTTCCTTTGCCAGCCTCGCATTCAGTAATCCTTACTATTTTTCCTAAAAACACTACTTTATAAGAATCATTTAAAAATAATTCACATTCAATGATATCCCCAACATTTAGTTTTTCTTCTATTTTTATGCACAATCCCCCGCCGCTTAAGTCCTTTGTTATTGTGTTTTTAAAACTTCTATCTTTATCCTGGACTGCCTTTTTAGAATCCACCACCCTGTAATTAACGGAAATCATGCATTCAAACCTGAAAAATTCCCTTCTTTGAATTTTTTTAATTTCATCCAATGCCTTTATTTTTAAAAGGCTAATGGCAGATTTTCTGCTCCTGTCTAAAACTTTTGCCTTGAATTTGTAAAAATTTTCTTTTTCCACAAAGTATACATCCAAAATGTTGCCCACTGATATAGGATATATTTTTCCTCCATATATAGGCGCTGAAACATAATAAGTCCCGTCACTGCAAGTCCCTTCAAACTGGCTTACAAGTTTTGGGCTTTCTTCCTCATCACTTAATACTATTTCTACTTTCATTCCTAATTTCAGTTGTTCAAAACCCATCTTCTTCACCTCTTTTGCTAAAAAGCAGTAAAAGATCACACTTAGCCACTTAAAATACTGACAAACCTGTTTACAAAACTTTTTATACCTGTCCTGCCTCCGCTATTATTAGCATTGTTATTTATATCTAAAAGCTTTTTGGATATTTCTTTAATTTGCTTTGCTGCCATGCTTTTTGGAAAGCTTATGGTAAAAGGCTGCTGTGCCTTAACAGCTTTTATCACCATGTTGTCTTGAAGTATGAAGCCTAAAGGCTGGAGATCTATTTCTAAAAATTTTTGAGTTACCATTGAAAATTTATTTGTAACATTTTTGGCTTCAGTGACATTTTCAGCCATATTTATAATTAATTTTACAGTTTTGCTGCTGTACCTTTTTGACACCGCCTTTATAATTGCATAAGCATCTGTAATTGAGGCAGGCTCAGGGGTTGTAACAAGAATCACTTCATCTGCCGCCATGACAAAATTCATCACGCTATCAGAAAGCCCTGCACCTGTATCAATAAGTATTATGTCCGAAATTTTATCCAAAAGTGCAATGTTGGCTAGAAATTTTTGAATCTGATAATTATCAAGCTTTGCCAAATCCTCAATACCTGAACCGCCGGCAACAAATTTAATGTTTCCAGGACCTTCTGACAACACTTCAACAATATTTTTATTATTATATATAACGTCCACCAATGTGTATTTAGGCACCACACCAAGGAGTACATCTATATTTCCCAAACCTAAATCCGCATCCATAACTGTAACTCTTTTTCCCATCTCACTTAGGGCAATGGCAAGATTTATTGTTATATTGGTCTTTCCAACCCCGCCCTTACCACTGGTTACAGTAATTACTTTAGCTGACTTAAGGTTAACTTTATCATCAACTTTTTCTGCAGGTTCTTTAATTTTTAAATTACCTATAATTTCCCTTAGTTTATTTGCTTGATCCATCATTGACTAAATGCTCCCTATTAGATTTTTTGTTATTTTGTCGATATCTGCCAACTCTATATCATCTGGTACATTTTGTCCGTTTGTTACGTAGGATAGCTTTTTGCCGGCATACTGTTTCACATTAAGTATAATCCCTAATGAAGGAGTTTCATCCAGCTTAGTAAAAATCAGCTTGTAATTTCCCAAAAAACTGTAGCTGTCAATGATTTCCCTGCAATTATTCATACTTGTAGTTGTACTTAAAACCAAAAATATTTCGTCCGCACCCACTTCTTTTACCAAAGCCTTCAACTCATTAAAATGAGGCTTGTTTCTGCTGCTCCTTCCGGCAGTGTCAATAAATATGATATCTTTGTCCCTGTAGCCTTCAATTATATCCTTTATTTCATTTAAGGAATATACCACACTTAATGGCATTCCCAGTATATCAGCATAGGTTCTGAGCTGTTCTACAGCCGCAATCCTGTAAGTATCTGCCGTAATAAGCCCTACATCTTTCTGGTGGTTTAAAGCATAGTCCGCTGCAATTTTTGCCAACGTAGTGGTTTTTCCCACTCCCGTAGGTCCTACAAACATAACCACCGTAGGTTTGCCGTCTTCCCTGAGTTTTATTGTCTCTGGCTTTCCAAGCATCCCGGATATAAGATTATGAAGTATTAACGCAGTATTGTTAACACTTATATTTGAATTGCACCTTTCCTCCACCATATCCAATAGCTGGCGGATAATTTTTGTGTCAACTTCGTTGTTTTCAAGGTTGTTTTGAAAGAGTTCTATAACTTTTGAAACTTTTTGATTTGTTAACTCCTTGTCCAAATTTTTACCAGGTCTCTGGACTTCTTCATATATTTTTTGAAGTATGTTTTCCATACTATTAACCTTATTCTCCAACAGTATGATTTTTTCCTCTTTTTCTCTTGATTTACTTACCGGCTCATTATTACTATTCCAGTTCTTATCATTGCTGCTGTAAGAGGTTGTATTGGATTTCACACCGGGATATTCATCAATGGCAGCCAAAACCTCAATCATGGGCTTTGACATAAATTTTAAAAAACCCCTCTGCCTTATCTTCCTGGTGTTTAATATTACTGCTTCGCTTCCTAAATCCATTTTTACTTTTAACATTGCTTCCTGGGCATCTTTCCCTATATACCTTCTTATTCTCATTAAATACTCACCGTCCCAACAGCTTGAACCTGTATATCAGGATCAAGTTCGTTATATGATAGCACTACAAGTCCTGGTATAGATTGATCTACAAGCCTTTTAAAGTATAATCTTACAATTGGTGACGCTAGTACTATAGGCTGCTGTCCTAAGTTTATAAGCTTTTGAACCTGCTTTGACAAATTATTTATAATTGTATTAATTATTCCAGGTTCTAAATTTATAAATGAACCTGTTTCAGTTTTTTGAACTGAATCCATAATTACCTGCTCAAGTTCCGGATCCAGTGTTATAACAGATGATTGTTTTTCCTTCATAAACCTTCTGGAAATAGCCCTTCCTAAGGCCTGCCTTACATACTCAGTTAATATGTCGGTGTCATTTGTTGTTGGAGCATAATCTGCTAATGTTTCTAGAATTGTTACCATATCTCTTATTGATATACCCTCTTTTAAGAGGTTTGCAACAACTTTTTGAATTTCCCCGATTGTCATCACCTTAGGAACAAGTTCTTCCACTATAGCAGGGTAATTTTCCTTCACTTTTTCTATAATTGTCTGGACTTCCTGTCTGCCGGTAAGTTCATGGGCATGTCTTTTAATTATTTCAGTAAGGTGGGTAGCAATGACAGATGGTGGATCCACCACAGTATAACCCAGCATTTCTGCCCTGTCCCTCTGGGACTCATCTATCCACACAGCCGGAAGACCAAAAGCCGGTTCGGTGGTGTGAATTCCTGTTACCTCTTCTTCCACCACTCCAGGGCTCATTGCAAGGTAGTGGTCAAGCATTAATTCCCCGCTTGCCAGCTCAACCCCCTTAATTTTTATAACATATTGGTTAGGACTTAAAGCTATATTGTCCCTTAGCCTTATTACAGGAACTATCATTCCCAAATCCAGTGCCAGCTGTCTTCTTATCATAACCACCCTGTCAAGTAAATCCCCACCCTGGTTTACGTCTGCCAAAGGGATTATACCATACCCAAATTCCAGCTCTATAGGGTCAACTTGAAGGAGGTTAACCACATTTTCAGGTTTTCTTATTTCCTCTACTTCACTTTCTTCAATCTGTTCTTCCTCTTGTTTTTCAAACTCTTCCATGTGTTTTGTAAGTATTATTCCTATAATTATAAATATTGTACCTAGTGTAATAAATGGCAGTGTAGCCAGAGGAATAGCCAATAACATACAAAAGCCGCCGGCTATAAAAAACACTTTTGGGTTATATAATATCTGCTTTCTTAAATCTTCGCTTATTCCGTCATCTGATGCAGACCTTGTAACTATAAGCCCCGTTGCAAATGAAATCAAAAGAGCCGGAACCTGGCTTACCAGACCATCTCCAATGGTAAGTATTGTATACGTCTCTAAAGCTGAACTAAAATCTTCCCCTCTTATTACAATTCCTATTATTAACCCACCTATTATATTAAGTATGGTAGTAATAATACTTGCTATGGCATCCCCTTTTACAAACTTTGTTGCCCCGTCCATAGCACCATAAAAGTCTGCTTCCCTCTGGACATTTTTTCTTCTTTCCCTTGCCTCCGCCTCACTTATAATTCCGGCGTTTAAATCCGCGTCAATAGCCATTTGCTTTCCTGGCATTGCATCTAGTGTAAATCTTGCTGCAACCTCTGATACCCTTTCAGTTCCCTTTGTTATAACCAGGAACTGGACAATCATAATAATCAAAAATATTATAAAACCCACCACCAGGTTTCCCTGGGCTACAAAAGTCCCAAACCCTTCAATTACCTTTCCGGCCTCACCTTTGGCTAAAATTAAAGTTGTAGACTTTATATTAAGGGACAACCTGTACATTGTAGTAAAAAGCAAAAGGGATGGAAATATTGAAATTTGCAGTGCCTCTTTTGAATAAATAACATTTAACAATATTATTAAAGCTGCCGATATATTAATTGCAAGCAAAACATCAAGTAGCCCGCTTGGAATGGGAATTATTATAATCAAAACAATTACAACTATTAAAATGGCAACTGACATATCTCCAAATCTCATATATTACCCTCCTTTCTTACCACTTTTTAATCCATATACAAAGGCCAGTACTTCGGCAACAGCCTGATAGAGGTCCGGGGGTATTTTTTCCCCCACTTCAACGGTATTATAAAGGGTTCTTGCCAAAGGTTTATTTTCAACAATTTCTATCCCGTTTTCTTTAGCTTTTTCTTTTATCCTTAAAGCCATGTAATTCTGCCCCTTTGCCAAAACAACAGGGGCATCTGAAATTTTTATGTCGTACTTTATGGCAACCGCATAATGAGTAGGGTTTGTTATAACAACATCTGCCTCAGGTATACTCTGCATCATTCTCCTTAAAGAAATTTGCCTTTGCTTTTGCTTTATCTTTGATTTAATTTCAGGATTACCCTCCGTCTGTTTATACTCCTCTTTTAATTCCTGTTTTGTCATCCTGATGTTTTTTTCATATTCCCACCACTGGTATCCATAATCCAAAACTCCCAGGGCAAGGAGGACTATGCACATTCTTATTGCAACATTTGTAGCGGTAACCCCTATGTAAGCAGCTATACTTACCACATCCATATCCATGGTTTTTAATATGCTGGAAACTTCACCTTTAAGGTAGGAAAAACCTATTGCTCCCACCACTACTATTTTAAAAATTGCCTTTATCAGCTCTGTCAAAGATCTTGTCGAAAAAATCCTTTTAAGCCCGTTTAATGGATTAAGCCTGTTTAGTTTAATCTGCAAAGTTTTGGTTGTAAACAAAAACCCTACCTGTGAATATCCTGCCACAAGTCCTGTAATTAGCGCTACAGCAAGTACCGGGAGTATTATTTTTATAAACATCAAACTAACCTGTGAATATAGCTTAACCATTCCCCTTATGGAATAAATGTCTTCAACACCTTGCCACTGGGAAAAGAAAACTTTAAATATCTCTAAAATTCCTTCATAGATATAACCTCCAAAAACCCTTAGTGTAATAAACATACAAAGCAAAAGTATCGCCGACGTTATTTCCCTGCTTTGAAGTACCTGTCCCTCTTCCCTTACTTTTTTACGCTTTCTGGGTGTGGCTTTTTCAGTTTTTTCACCACTATCTGCAAAAAGCTGGAGATTTACAGGTACTAATATTGGTTTTATTTTTTTTAATTTAATTAACTGTGATATAAAGTAATATCTTTTTTTCATTTTGGAGTCATACTTTCTAAAAAGTTGTACATTTCTCTATCCATCCCTTTTATCAAGTATTCCAAAAGGGATACAAAAATGGGCATGGTAAGCACCATAACTGATAATCCTAAGAAAATCTTTAAAGGCATTCCAACCATAAATACATTAAGCTGGGGTACAGTTTTTGAAACAATACCTAAGGCAACATCTGAAATCAATACTGCAGCAACAACAGGTCCGCTGATTTTAAATGATATAATAAAAATATTTCCAAAAACTCTTATAACGTCATTAATTACTTCTTCACTAAATAAAGCCTTTCCTAAGGGAACAAAATCGTAGCTGTAAAAAAGTGCTCTGATTAAAACATGGTGCCCGTTACATATAAGAAAAATTAACATGCAAAATATGAAATAAAAAGTTGACGTAATGGGTACCTGGATATTGCTTAAAGGATCCACAACATTTACAATCCCAAACCCTACTTTCATGTCAATAAGCTGGCCTGCTAAATGAATTGCAGTAAATATCGCATATGATACATATCCTAAAGTAATTCCTACCAAAAATTCCTTTAGTACCAGAAGAAAATACTCAAAAATATTTGAATAATACAGCTCATCCTCAATTTTTAGGGAAGTAACAAGCATCAGGGCTAACATAAATGAAAAACCTATTTTAAGGTAAACAGGAACGTTTCTCCTGCTAAAAATGGGAGCTATTACAAAAAGCCCGGTCATTCTTACGAAGATTAACAAAAATATTTCTATGCCGTTTAATAAAACTCCTTGTGGTATAAACAATTTTTTGCCCCCCGTTTTTTGTAATTTCCCACCTTAAGTAAGCCTTGTGAATAATTATGCAATATCTTTTTATAACACTTTATTTTATAACACTCTAAATTTAATAAAGGACAATACTTTTACTTTATAAACTGATTTATATTTGCATATATTCCCTGGGTAAATTCAGTCAACACTTTAAGCATCCACGAACCGAATATTGCAATACCGCCTAAAACAGCTAATATCTTAGGAACAAATGTAAGGGTCTGCTCCTGAATCTGGGTTGTTGCCTGAAAAATACTTACAGCCAAACCTACAATCAAACTCATTCCCAGCATAGGTGCTGCCACATATATCACCGTCAAAAGAGCCTTTTGCGCCAAATCTATTACCATACCCTGATCCACTTAAAATTCCTCCTTTGTGTAACAATTTCTAAAAGCCAAAAAGTTTTAAGTAGCAAAACTGTTTATTAAGGACTGGGTTATAAGATTCCAGCCGCCTACCATTATAAAAAGCAGTATTTTAAATGGCAGGGATATCATAACCGGTGGAAGCATCATCATACCCATTGACATTAATGTACTGGAAACCACCATATCAATGACAAGAAAAGGTATGTATATTAAAAAACCAATTTTAAAAGCAATTGCCAATTCACTGATTAGAAATGCCGGAATTATTATAGTAAGCGGCAAATTAGGAATATCTTCTTCATTAATGGGAGTTTCCATTCCTGATAAGGACACAAAAAGTCCTAAATCTTTTTTTGATGTCTGCTTTATCATAAAACCTTTTATTGCCTTAGAAGCTTCTTCTATTGCAGCTTCCTGTGTAATTTCTTCATTTGCATAGGGCTTTAACGCATTATCATTTATGTCTTTAAGTACCGGCTGCATTACAAATAAACTTAAAAACAAAGCTAACCCAATCAAAACCTGATTTGGAGGCATTTGTTGGGTTCCCATTGCATTCCTCAAAAAGGACAATACAATTATAATCCTTGTAAAGCTTGTCATCATTATTAATATAGAAGGTGCCAGTGCCAATATGGTAAGAAGCACTAAAATTTGTACCGCATTGGTCACATCTTCAGGATCATCTGAAGTATCTAAAGTCAGTCCTATCCTGGGAAACTGTATTGTTTCCGGTTCAGCATGGACATTTGATATAAATATTGCAAAAACTAATACTGCCAATATTATTACCTTAAGATAATTCAGCTTTATTTTCATTTGTATATCCATCCCCATCTTCTGTCTTTTTTTCTGACTGTAAATCTAAATTAAATTCCTTTAATTTTTTTAAATTTCTTTTAATTTTTTCTCCATTAAAATTCTCAAAATTCCCCTTGGATATATTTTTATGTGAATTTTTATTGTATTCATTTCCATCTTTTACTTTAAAATTACCCAGACACTTTTGAAAAAAATCTTTAAAGTTTACAATATTAGAATTATCCTTTTTTATGTCTTCTTTTTCCTCATTTATGTCAATGGTTTTTAGCATTTGAACATTTTTACCTGAACAGGATATTAATATAAACTCATCAGCTACTTTCACTAAATGCAGTTTATTGTCAAAACCCAAACTAACCGTTTCTATTACAGTAATGTGTTTCCCTTTCATAATACGACTTGTCTTTTTTCCTATGTATTTTGTAACTATATATGCCAAAAAAAGTACTGAACCAAAGACAAGTACAAATGCAATTCCGCTAACAAGGCTTTCCATTTGTAACTTCCTCTCTATTAGATGAAATTTTTAATGCTTATTTTATCCTAAAACCTTCTTTACCGCTTCAACTACCCTTTCTGCCTGGAATGGTTTAACAATAAAGTCCCTTGCCCCTGCCTGGATAGACTCTATAACCATTGCCTGCTGCCCCATGGCAGAACACATGATAATTTTTGAGTCACCATCAATTTTCTTTATTTCCTTCACCGCTGCAATGCCGTCTAATTCCGGCATTGTAATATCCATAATCACCAGATCAGGTGAAAGTTCTTTAAATTTTTCAATTGCTTTTGCACCATTTTCTGCCTCTCCTACAACTTCATACCCGTTTTTTGTCAGGATGTCTTTAATCATCATCCGCATAAAAGCTGCATCATCAACTATAAGTATTTTTTTACTCATTGATTATCCTCTCCTTAATCATGGTCTGTTTCTATATTCTCTTTGAAGGATTAATTATGTCAGTTATCCTTACTCCAAAATTCTCATCTATTACTACAACTTCACCCTTTGCTATTACCTTTCCGTTTACTAAAATATCCACCGGGTCACCTGCCAGCTTATCCAATTCAATTATAGAACCCGGTCCAAGCTCTAGTATTTCCCTTATATATTTTTTTGTCCTGCCCAGCTCCACTGTCACTTCTAAAGGCACGTCCATAATAAGGCTTATATTCTTTCTTTCAAAAGATATAAAATCTTCATTAAAGTTTTCAAAACTAGCCGGCTGCACATTCACAGATTCATGCACCTTACCACCACCTGAAAAGCTGCCACTTCCACTTTGATGCATATATGCCTGATGCTGCGGTTGCTGGTATTGCTGTCCTTGGGGCTGCTGTGGCATTTGGTATTGTGCCCCTTTATACTCTTCCTCCTCTGACAACGCTTGCTGTGGCTCCTTATGCTGTTCTTGTGATAACTGTTTCCGTAGGGCTTCTTCTTCCTCAGCATTTGTCTTTAAAAGGTTTGCAACCATTTCCTTGGCAAAATCAATGGGTATAAGCTGCATTATTTCACTATCTATAATTTCTCCTACTACCATTTTAAAAGATACTTTAACTACATTACCTGAATCTTCAAATACCGAATCCCGACTTTCTGAGTCAAGTCTTAATGAATATGCTTTAGGCGGTGAAATATCTATCCTTTTATTAAAAACAGATGACATGGAGGTAGCTGCCGAGCCTATCATTTGGTTCATGGCTTCTGAAATAGCACTTATGTGTAAATCTGATATTTCCTGCTCATCTACACCGCTGCCATCCCCGCCCATCATTAAATCGGCAATTATTTTTGTGTCCCTTTCCTTTAGAAGCATTAAATTACTTCCATGTAAACCTTTAACGTATTCTACTTTTGTGGCAACATATAAATTCTCGTATTGTTTAGCCATGTCTTCCCATGACACAACTTCAACAGTAGGTGTAGTTATAGAAACTTTTTGACCAAGTAGTGAATGCAGTGTTGTTGCAGATGTTCCCATACTGATGTTACCTATTTCACCTAATGCATCTATCTCCTCAGGGGTCAGCACATCTTTCCCTGCATCCTGGTCATTTTGCAAATCACCTGATTCTGTATCTCCGCTAAGCAGAGCATCAATTTCGGCTTGTGATAACATATCATTCAATTTATACTTCCTCCTTTCCATCTGTTTCTACAACTTCAGTTACTTTAACAGCTATCTTGTTTTTCATAACTCCAGGGGTTGCATAGAATTTCAGCAATTCACCAACCAATACTTCCAAATTGTTGTTTAGATTAGTATCCAAAGGAATTACATCTCCTGACTGCAGCTCAAGAAAATCATTCACTGAAATTGTAGTCCTGCCTAAAACTGCTTTAACCGGTACTTTTGTATTACTTATTTTCTTTTCAATATTTTCTTTAATATCTTTTGGAACTTCCTTTTCCTCATCAGAAAACCAAAACCTTGTACTTAATTTAGAAACCACAGGTTCTACAACCATATGAGGTATACATAAATTTATCATTCCTTCTACTTCACCAATTTTTGCCCCTAAAGTTATTAAAGCTATGATTTCATTGGCAGATACAATCTGGGCAAACTGTGCGTTAGTTTCTATTTTTTCAAGTCTTGGCTTTATTTCTATAACATTTTCCCAAGGCTCTCTCATTAAATTTACAGTTTGTATAATTATCCTTTCTATAATGGCAATTTCCACTTCTGTAAAATCCCTCAGTTTCTCTAAGGTATTCCCCTTACCTCCTAAAATCCTGTCTATAAGCGCATATGCAATTGAAGGAGAAATTTCCAATATTATCGAGCCTGGCAATGGCGAAAAATCAATAACTGCAAGCAATGCAGGGTTTGATATTGAGTTATTAAACTCATTGTATGTAACCGCCTCAACTGAAATAACTTCAACCTGCACAAGAGTTCTTAAATATCCGGAAAGAAAGTTTGTTATAAGCCTTGCATAGTTATCATGTATTATATTTAAAGTCTTGATATGATCCTTTGCAAATTTGTTTGGTCTTCTAAAATCATATAACTTAACTTTCTTTTCCTCTTTTTTATTATTTATCTCATATACATCTATCTCACCGGTGTTTAAGGCTTTTAGCAATTCATCTATTTCGCTTTGCGAGAGTATGTCTCCCAAAAAAAGCACCTCCTACTGATAAAACCATTGTTCAAAAACAATAGTATATATTATATTTTCTTTGCTGTTTTCATTGGATAATAAAAACTCATTCATTAATGCTGTTAATTCTTCCCGTGCTTTTTCTTTAAACTCCACATCTGCCACATCATCAACGGTGAGCTTTTGAAAATATGTACCTACAATTTCCTGAAGTTTTCCTTTATTTGCTTCAATTTTAGCAGTTGTATTTTTTATCCCTTTGACTTTCTTAAAGTAAGAAAGTTCCACACTCACTACAATAACAGATGCCTTCCCTGAATCTTCACTTTTTAAATTGAAGGCAGTTTTTTCATCAAAAAGCTTCTCCTTTATGAGTTCTTTTTCCGAAGGTATCCTGACATTTTGATTATGAGGATCTTTGGCGCTTACAGGGTTTGAATTCTGCCCAAGCCACACATACCCTGCCAATAGTGCAAGAGTTAGCGACAGAACTGCAACTATACTAATAAGAATAATGAAACTTCCTCTACTTTCCAATTTTATGCCCCCTTTAATGTTTTAAATTGACTTTATATTGGGCAGCAAGGCAATAAGACAGACTTTACATAATGACAATGTAATAGGATAACTATTGATGTTGTTTTATAAGGGAAATAATCCTGCTCTTATACTGTATTACCTTTTCCACAATTTCTTCAACACTTTCGGCAACAACTATTTTCTTGCCATTTGTTGTAGTAATGACAGTATCCGGAGTTTTTTCAAGAGTTTCGATATATTCACAATTTAGAACAAACTTAGAACCATCTAACCTCGTTATATTAATCATAATACCTCTACCTCAAAAACTCAATAGTAATTTTATAACTTTATGAGAAAAATATTCTTTAATGTAAATTTATATGTAAAATATGCTGGTCTTTGTAGTTTTTTAGGCTTTAAATATGTTTTTTGAAATATTTTGAGTGGTAAAAAATTATGATTTTCATGTCTTTAATTCTATTCTACCTAAGGTGGGAAAAATCCTCCCACCTTAAGCAGAAACTTTTAACTTTTTTTATTTACTATCGTTTTAAGTTAACCAATTCCTGAAGCATTTCATCTGATGTGGTTATAATTCTGCTGTTTGCCTGGAATCCTCTTTGAGTTATAATCATATCACTAAACTCTCTAGAGAGGTCAACATTTGACATTTCTAAAGTTCCCGGATTCAAAGTTCCTACACTTCCCATACCTGCCCTTACAGCTTTGGTAAAATCACCTGAGTTGGTGGTTGGAAGATACATGTTGTTTCCAACTTTTTGTAACCCTGCCGGGTTTTCAAAGGATGCCAGTGCAATTAAACCTAAAGGCTGCTGCTGGCCATTGCTGTAAATTCCAGTTATTATTCCATCAGCGCCTATATTGAAAGTAACCAATGATCCTGTTGAGTATCCGTCAACACTTATAGGCTTTACAGAGCTGTCTCCTGAATACATTGTAAGCCCTGAAAAATCAAGTTTAATTTCTATAGGTTCGCTTCCTACACTTTCATCCGGCTCAATTGTTATTAATGGAAAAACTTCATCTTCATTATCTTTGATAATTTGACCTTTGCTGTCAAACCTTATACTTCCGCTAGCCGCAGTATCTAAGTCTCCACTAGAAGGTATTTCCCAGTACCAAGTTGTTTCTCCTCCTGCAACACTTTCTTTCCAGAAATTTATATTTATTTTATAGTCATTACCCAGAGAGTCGTATACAGTAACTGGAACCATAAACTGTATATTAGTATCATCCCTGTCTCCAGGATCTATAGCCGGATAAGATGAGTCAAGGTTTCCTACAAATACCGCACTGGTGGTAGCCCTTGCAGCAATCATTCTCTTATTGCCGTTATGGGAATCAGAAAAAAGATTTATTGGTTCTATAGGGTTTTCTGTATCAAATGTATATGTACCATCTGCTTCCCTTTCATAGGCTTGCCATCCATATACATTCATCCCGTTTCCGGTTACAAGGTTTCCATGCTTGTCAATTCCGAAATTCCCTGCCCTGGTAAAGCGGAATGTATCACTGCTTCCGCCTCTTACTATAAAGAATCCGTCTCCTTCTATGGAAAGGTCTGTAGGGTTGTCCGTCCTTTCAATACTTCCTCTTGTGGTTATGGTATCTATAGTACCTATGCCTATACCCAGTCCTACCTGCATAGGATTTGTACCCCCACGTCCGGTGGTTGCATCAGGAGCACTGGCGCCGCTTAGGGTTTGATTAAACACTTCCTGGAAAGTAACCCTTCCTGACTTAAAAGCTACTGTGTTTACGTTTGCAATATTGTTACCTATAACGTCCATTCTTGTTTGGTGGGTACGGAGCCCTGACACTCCTGAAAACATGGATCTCATCATAATTTTACGACCTCCTTTAAGTCAGTCTATTCCTTCTGTCAATCGGGAATAGGCAGCTTCCCTAAAAGGGTCCGGCTGCATGACTTAATTAATAATTTTATACTATTACTGCACCGTCAATATTGGTAAATACATTTTCCTTAAGCTCTTCATTGTTTACGGCGGTTATAACTACATTGTTTTTTACACTTACCACAAATGCCATATTATCCATCAATACAAGTGAATCCCTTACTCCTTTGTTTCTGGCTTTTTCGATGGCCTTTGATATTTTTTCCTTTTGTGCGTCGGTAAGTTTAATTTCCCTGCTTTCAAGCCTTTCTTTTGCATGTTTTGAAAATGTCACATTAAGCTTTTCTTCTGTCTTGCTTTTAAGTATCTCTTCAAAACTTCCAATCTGCCGGCTCTCAGGTCTTTTTGGAAGGTCAGCTTTATTTTGACGGGATATTCTTCCCACATTGGCATAATAATTATTGTTTATAATCATTATCCCGCTTCCCCTCCCTCACCGGCTGTATCTTCATTTATGCTGTCCGGTCTTTCTTTTATTTTGTAAATGCTGTCAACTGATATTTGCACTCCGTCTAAAACTGCTGTTATCCTACCGCTGTCTTCCACGTTAAAGCAGTTTAAAATTCCTGTGACAGGAACTTCAGTACCTTTGCCGTCAGAAATAATTAAATTTACTTTTTGTCCTATATTGCTGTTTAAATAATTTGTCCTAAAATCCGGGTCAGTTGACGGATGCTCAGTGTTTATAGCTGCAACATTTACAGATACTCCGTCTAAAACTCCGTAGTTTTCATATATTCCTCTTTGAATTTCTTTTAGAACACCGGCCACCCCAATCATGTCAGATGTGGAACTGTCGTATAAAATACCCTCAACTTTGTGACCTATAAGACCTGCATATTTTGATATGTCTTCATAATTGTATGTTATACTTTCATCTTCAACGGAAATAATACTGTCAACCGGTACATCTTTTCCGTTAACACTTAAAACCGACTTGCCGTTTTCTATAGTTACGCTTTCAACTATACCATGTACCAGCTCTTTCGCATTTGTCCCTTTATTGATTACAGAAGCAGTCACAGTTTTTCCAATCATGCTGAAAGCTTTTATTTGAGAAAAATCACTGCTCATATTCTGCATTTGCTCTAATGCACTAAACTGAGCCATTTGGGCGATAAATTCCTTGTCGTCCACAGGATTCATAGGGTCCTGATGGGTAAGCTGGGTAATTAACAGCCTTAAAAAATCATCTTTTCCAAGGCCGTTTCCGGTATTTCTTTCTTTAGCCTTATTCTCTGTTGCATTTATAATATCCTGTATGGTTTTTTGATGTGATACACCATTTACAGCCATATCTGACCTCCTTTCCTCAGGCAATTAAATTTATACTGCTTCCATTTAATTGGTATGGATTGGTTTTAAGAATTTCCATCTCCACATCCCTGCCGGTCACATTGCCTGTTATTGCTCCTCTGTCTTCCCTTTCCTGTTTTGTCAATACCTTTTGATTTTCACGGTATCCGTCCTGGTTTCTGCTTTTATTGTGATTTACAGATACACTGAATTCCTGTATGGAAAATCCTTGCTTTTCCAGTGATTCTTTTAATGTGTCCATATTTGCTTCTATTGCTGCACGTACTTCTTCGTTTTCTGCAACAAATTTAGCAACTACAATTCCTCTTTCTGTTACAAGTTTTAATGACAATTTACCAAGATGGTCAGGCTTTAGATCCATAATCATTTCACTTTTGTCCCCGGTTAGAAGGACTTTTGCTTTTTCTACAATTTGAAATGCTATTTCCCTTCTGGGAACGGCTTCTGTTTTCTGACTTACAGCTGTCTCTTTCAGCCGGTCAACACCACTTATGTTTTCAGAAAACAAGTTTCTAAATTCCATCTGGCTTAAGTCTTCATCCTTTTTCTCCGGTGCTATGTCATCCCGGTGAAATAAATGCCCCTCCATCTTGCTTTCTTCATCGGTATCTAAATTGTTTTTTTGTGAAATTACCTTTTTTGTCTCTGCATACTTGTTGTAACCTTTAGCATCTAATACTTCATCTTTCTTTACTTCTGCTTCAGCCTTTTCAATTGAAGGTTTGGTGCTTTCCATGATTTTTTCTTCATTTTCATATAATTTTTCTGAAAGATCCTCATTGTCTTTACCGGACAACTCCTTTAAGCTTTCTTTAATTTTAAAGCTTAATTTTTCCATGTCAGTATTTGCTGTATCTTCTTTTACTTCCACTTGAAAGCCCTGGATTTCTATCCAGTTTTCCCTGCTTTCATTTGCTTCTAAATTCTCTGTTATAAAAACCCCTTGTTCTCCAGCTTCTTCTTTTGCCATCCCTATAAGTTTTAGCAATGCCTTTTCTTCACTTAAGTCAAGACCTAAGAACTCTTTTAAACTGTTAAATGATTCTAGATTTTCATCAAAATTTAAAATGTCAATTTGAAATTCCCTAAGTAAGAGTTCTAAATCCTGGATGCTTATTCCTAAGTTTTCTGCCAGATACTTCTTTATAGCCTCTTTCTTTTCATTGTCTTTTAAAGTTTCTGATTCTTTAGAGCTGTTTGTCCTTTTGGTTGTTACTGCTTCTTTTTTTGATTCAGTTTGAGAACTTGAATCTGCCTTTAGACTAATGTTTTCCTTTTTAGTACTGCCGGATAAAGCAGTCTTTTTGCCTTTACCGGCATTTAAGTTTCTGTCAACGGCATCATTTAAGACATTGCTGAACATGGAAAAGGAATTGTCATTAGCTTTTTTATAAAAGCCTTCTGCCCTGCCAGAGGATATTGAAAAAAGACTTGAAGCTAAGCTCCTTTCTACCATCATCTCACCTCCTTATTACGGTTGTTTTTTTATAAAGTCAGTGACATAAGCCACTGTCTTATCCATTGGATTTATAAACTTTATGTTTTTCCAGCACCGCTATTCCAATACCACATTGTACTTTTCTGAAAGTTTTCCGGTAACTTTAGCTGCATAGCTTTCATTCATTTCCTCTAATATAAGTGCTGCATTTTTATTGTTCATATTTTTTAGTGTTTCAACAACCAAATCAATTTTTGCATCCCCAAGTTCCTCAAATATTTTAGCTGCTGCACCGGCATCCATATTTTGATAAATCCTTGCAAACTCCATAGCTTCTTCATCTTTTGCCTCTTGTATAATTATCTCTTCATATATTTTTTGAGCATTTTCAGGATTAATCATTGCAAAGTATTCTTTAAAATCTTCCGGATTCCCGGATGCCAGTATCCTGTCAGCTATTAACTCTTTTTCGCTGATGCGACTCTTTTCACTTTCAAAATCCTTCTTTAATTTTTCATATTTATCTTCCAGCTCTTTATATTCATCCTCTATATTTTTGAGCTCTGAAATGGTTTTCTCCATTTCTTCCATCTCTTTTATAAGTTCACCGTTTCTTTTTCTAAACTCTTCATATGCCTCTATCAACTCTTTTTCAGACAAGTTTTTTGGGTCATAGGGATCATAGTCCTCAGGAGCTTCTGGCAAAGCCCTCCTTAAAATGGGGATTTTTTTGATTTCATTTCTGTTGTTATCTGCTATACCGTTAAAATTACTTTTTATAATAAGACTTAAAACTCCTAAAACTATTACAATTACAACGGCTAATGCTGTAAGAAATGCAAACAGCCCAAATAAAAAACTATTTTTTTCATTATTTTCATTTAAGCCTTTATAAATATTTTTTATTTTCTTTGCCATTTTTATCTCCTGCTTTAGTTAAAATTATCCTAAATTTTCAACGTATTTGTAATTTGAAATTTCTTCACTAATCTGCTGCTCTTTTTTAAACTGCCCTTTTATATACTCCGTATATTTTTTTTCACGTAATTTGTCCATTATTTTCCTTTCTTGTGAAGCTTTTATAAGTTTTTCTCTATATCTATCGACATTATCCTGTGCATTCTTAACATTCACCATCTGCTCTTTAGCTTTATTGTTTAAAAAACCAATGTAGTTTCCATATTTTTGCAAATCCCCTACACTAATACCTTCCTGGGATTTTGTCTTAACAGAGTCTACATAGTTTTTCTTTTCCTCTTCAATTTTATTGTAAATTTCTTTCTGGTTTTCATATTCAATAATGGCTTTACCCAAGTCATTTTTAAGACCGTCTTCTATTTGTTTTTTTATATTTAGAACTGACTGCAGTCTGAATACAAAGCCCATTTGCACCACCAGCCTCTAAACTTCTACTTTAAAATAATTTTTAGCCTATTTATCACTTCATTGTATTCAAATTTTTCATTTACTTCCTGTTCAATAAAGCCTATTATATCGTCTATAACATCTATTGCATAATCAATTTTCTCATTGCTTCCTTTAACATATGCCCCGATATTTATAAGGTCTTCAGCATCGCCGTACACTGCCATTACTTTTTTTATTTCCGCAGCAATTTTTTTGTGTTCATCAGTTACAATTTCAGACATAACCCTGCTGACACTTGCTAAAACATCTATTGCAGGGTATTGGTTTTTGTTGGCTAAGCTCCTTGACAAAACAATATGCCCATCTAAAATTCCCCTGGCGGTGTCCGTTACCGGCTCTGTTAAATCATCACCATCAACAAGAACTGTATATAGACCTGTTATAGAACCTTTATCTGAGTTTCCTGCCCTTTCTAAAAGTTTAGGAAGAACGGCAAAAACTGAAGGTGTATACCCTCTTGATACCGGGGGCTCTCCTACTGCCAACCCCACTTCCCTCTGAGCCATTGCAAACCTGGTCAAAGAATCCATTAAAAGCAGTACATCTTTTCCCTGATCCCTGAAATATTCCGCAACAGCTGTAGCCACCAGTGCTCCTTTTAGTCTTATCAGTGCAGGCTGGTCAGAAGTTGCTACCACCACAACGGATCTTTTTAAACCTTCCTTCTGCAAATCCTTTTCTATAAATTCCCTTACCTCTCTGCCACGCTCTCCTATTAAAGCAATTACGTTAACATCAGCCTTTGCATTCCTTGCTATCATACCCATAAGTGTACTTTTACCCACACCGCTTCCTGCAAATATACCTACCCTCTGACCCTTGCCCACCGTCAAAAGACCATCTATACACTTTATCCCCAAAGGTAGCGGCTGTTTTATCCTGTTTCTTTCTAAAGGCAGGGGTGGCGGGTTGTCAACCGGGTAATAGCACTCTGCTTTAATATCTCCTTTGTCATCAATAGGATTTCCCATCCAGTCAATAACTCTTCCCACTAAGTTTTTTCCAACTTCTACACGTAAAAATTCTCCTGTTGAAATCACTGTACTACCCTGACCAATTCCACTCATATCTCCTAAGGGCATCAAAAGCACTTTGTTATCTTTAAACCCTACCACCTCTGCCAATATGGTCTTTTTTTGCCCTTTTATTTTGCAAAGTTCACCAATATTAACTTCAGGACCAACAGATTCAATTGTAAGTCCTACCACCTTAGATACTTTTCCGCTGCACTCTATAAAATCACTGCTTTCTAAAGCTTTTTGATACTTTAAAAGATTTATACCTGACATAGCAGCTCCTTCTAATTTAAAGGTATTTTTAAGATTTTTTCCCTATAAGCTTTGTAAAAGTGTCCTCAATTTTTTTAAGTTTTGTAGAAATACCTGCATCCACAGAACCATAAGGTGTTTCAATTATTAAGTCCCCTGCATTTAAAGAAGGGTCTTTCTTTATGTCAAGTTTCCCCACCCCTCCTGCTAAAGAGAGAATTTTTTCCCTGTTTTTCACCGCAAAATCATGGTCTTCCGGTGAAACTTTAATTGTTATGTCATCTTTATTGGAACACTTTTCAAAGCCTTTTCTCAAGACTTCTAAAATAATATCTTTATTTAAAGAAATTTCTTCGCCTATTACTTTTTTTGCAATATCTAAAATCACATTTACAGCATCACTTTCCACACCATTTAAAAGTTCCCTGTACTCTTCCTCTGCATTCTTTTTTATTTCTTCTGCTTCCTCTATTAAACTTTCATACTGCCTTTTAGCCTCTTCATAACCTTTTTTAAAACCCTCTGCCCTTGCCTCATCTTCAATGGACTTTTTTAATTTGTCCCCCTCAATTTGGGCTACTTCAATAAGCTTAACCGCCTCACGTTCTGCTTCTTTAATGATGGCCTCTGCTTCTTCTTTTGCCCTGTGTATAATTTTTTCATAAGCCTCTTCTTCCTTAATATCATCTATATTTGGCAGTACATCAAATTTTAAATTATTTGCTTTTTTAACATTGTTGTAATTAACCGGACTTTTTATCTGTATAGGAACCCCGACACTTATCTGGTAACTTTTGAATATCTTGTTATACAAAGACTTCGTCGCCTCCTCCTCTGGAAATTACTATTTCGCCTGCTTCCTCAAGTTTCCTTATGATGTTAACAATTTTCTGCTGTGCTTCTTCAATATCTTTAAGCCTCATAGGACCCATAAATTCTATTTCCTCTTTAATCATTTCAGCCATACGTTTAGACATATTAGCATATATTTTGTTTTTAACTCCTTCCGATACCGGCCCTTTCAGAGCAATTGCAAGTTGTGTATTTTCAACCTCTCTAAGAAATCTTTGAATTGCACGTGGATCCAGTGTAACGATATCTTCAAATACAAACATTCTCTTTTTGATTTCTTCTGCCAATTCTGTATCTTCAATTTCTAGAGTTTCCATTATATTCTTTTCGGTTCCCCTATCCACATTGTTTAATATATCAACAATTGCCTGCACACCACCTGCAGCAGTAAAGTCTTCTGTAACAAGGGCAGACAATTTCTTTTCTAAAACTCTTTCAATTTCTTTTATAACTTCAGGAGATGTCCTGTCCATGGTGGCAATTCTCCTGGTTACATCTGCCTGCTTTTCCTGTGGGAGTGCCGCAAGTACCACAGATGCCTGCTGGGGTCTCAGATAAGCTAAAATTAAAGCTATTGTCTGAGGATGTTCATTTTGAATAAAATTGAGAAGCTGTGAAGGATCTGCTTTTCTCACAAAATCAAAAGGTCTGACTTGAAGGGACACCGTAAGTTTATTTAAGACATCTAATGCCTTTTGTGTTCCTAAAGCCTTTTCAAGTATTTCCTTTGCATAATTTATCCCGCCTTCAGCTATATACTCCTGAGCAAGGCAAATCTGGTAAAACTCCTCTAAAACTTTTTCCTTTTGTTCCGGACTTACAGTTCTTATATTGGCTATTTCCAAAGTTAGCTGTTCTATTTCTTCTTCTTTAAGATACTTAAATATCTCTGCTGACTTTTCCGGTCCTAGTGCAATAAGCAGCATTGCAGCTTTTTCCCTGCCTGTAAGTTCCGCTTTTGTTCCTCTGTGAGCCACTATGTACTACCCCCAAACTTTGTCTGTAATTATTAGCCAATACTATAAACTTAATCATAATCATCGGCAAACCAATTTCTCAAAAGATTTGCAACTGCATCTGGCTTTTCTTTGATAAGCCTTTCAATTTGCTTTTTAACTTCTGAACTTTCTTCAAGGGTGATTTCCGGAAGCTGTTCTTCAGGTACTGCCAAGTCCGGCCCGTCCGCTGTAGCAAGTTCCGGTACAAGCCCGGTATCCTCTTTCTTTCTTGGCATCACTGCAATCATCAAAGCAATTATAAGCAAAATCATCAATATAAAAAACCCATATGTATCAATAAATCTCTTTATCCTGTCACTCCATGGTTCTACAACTTCCTCTTCCGGAGCTAACGGGTATTTACTCACTGAAATTCTTGAAACCGGTATTCCTGTTGCATTGCTCACATCTTCCCTGAGCTGTTCTATAAACTCAGGAGTAATATTACTGTCATCGGGAACTCTCTGACCATACCAAAGGGCTACAGTCATTGAAGATTTTTCAGGATTAAGTATCCCTATTGCTTTTTCTTGTTTGGTTAAAGTTTCAGTAAATACTCTGTTTATTATTTCAGTCTTCTTTTCATATGAAGAATTTTCTCCCCCATCCATAGGATATTCAGGTATCTCACCCACTCCCGGATTGGAATCCATCCCCGGCGGAGCATTCCCTCCGGTACCGTTTTCTAAGGTCTCTTTAGTTGTCTGGCTGCTTACTATTGCTTCATCAAGACCTGTGGGCTTTTCTATTTCATTCCTCGTTGTTGAAACCTGGTCAAAATCTAAAACAGGATTTGCAACGACACTTATAAAATCATAGTTGTTTGAGCGTCCTGAATAGAGTTTTCTTATATTTCTCTCTAAATCTTCCTTTACTTTAGCAGTGAGCTTATATTGGGTAGACGGGACATTAATCCCTTCTTCCATATCAGAATTTAAAATGTTAAAATTGTTATCTACAACTGTAACATTTTTTGGCTCTAATCCTTCAATGGAAGATGCCACAACCCGGATAATGCCGTTTACCTGCTCGGGAGTAATTTCCCCCTTTGGTGTAATTCTTACAAAGGCGGTTGCTTCCTTAGGTGAGTCCCCTGAAAAAAACATAGAATCTTCAGGTAAAGCCAAATCCACGTCAGCATCCTTTACATTGTCAAACATTTTAAGTTTGGCAACTAAACTACTTCTTTTAAAATTTTGCCACAACTGTTTTTTATCACTTTCAGTAGAACTTATACTAAGTAAATTCCAGGCGTCTTCAAAAGTCATCCCTGAAGAAGTAAGTCCCGAAGATGCAATTGCAAATTCAGCCTTGTTTTTATCCTTTGAATCCACCAGTATTCTTCCTCTGTCTCCATGTTTATACTTTATGTTTTTTTCTTCTAGAACTCTTTCTATTTCCTGAGCATCCCTGTAGTCCTCAATCACCATAAGGGGTACATAGGTTGTTCTTGTAAGCATAATTATAGCTGCCGTAAAAACAACCAGGAGAATACCGGAGGTTATCAGAATTCTATTTCTTTGAGACTTGTCAAGTTTTTGCCATAATTCATTTATTTGATTTTGTATCTTTGAGAGAGATTCCGGCATTAGTACACCACCTTTAAGGGTTATCATCATTAGTAAGGCTGGTCTTAAATCTGCATTCTCATTATTTCATTATAAGCATCTAAAATCTTATTTCTTATCTGCATTGTAAACTGAAGGGCAATTTCTGATTTTTCTGCAGCAATCATAACCTGATGAATGTTATCAGTTCTTCCTGCTGCAAAATCCTCAGTTAACATTTGGGATTCTTTTTCAAGATCACTTACTTTTTTAAGGGCTTTATTTAGATACTCAGCAAAGCCCCCTATTATATTTTCATTGGATTTATTTCCTATAAGACTTGTACCTGAAACAGACCCGAATTCCCTTCCTATAGGGTTAACAATCCTTATATCCACTTTTCTTCCTCCTTAGGGCTATGTAATAGATGCTGCAAAACTACTATCTTCCAATTTCTAAAGCTTTCATTGCCATATTTTTTGAAGTGTTTATTGCAGTCACATTTGCTTCATATGCCCTTGTAGCTGATATCATATTCACCATTTCAGTAATAACATCAACATTTGGCATAAGTACATATCCATTTTCATCAGCATCTGGATGACCTGGATCATATATCCTCTTAAAAGGCGTATTGTCCTCTACAATCCGCGAAACCCTTACGCCTTTCCCTGCTTGATTTGCATCATTTAAATACTCAGCAAAAGGAGTGTTTTGAGATTTTTCCTCAAAAATAACGGTTCTTCTTCTGTAAGGTTCGCCATTTTCAGTCCTGGTAGTATTCACGTTTGCTATGTTTTGGGAAATTGTATCCATTCTGAGTCTTTGAGCTGTGAGTCCTGATGCTGCTATATCAAGAGACCTGAAATAACCCATCTATCATCTTCTCCCTTCGTTTATTACAGATTTTATCCTGCGAAAATCAGAACTTATTCTTTGAATTAGTGCCTCATACTTAATTGCGTTCTTAGCAAGTTGTACCATTTCACTGTCTATATCCACATTATTGCCGTCAAGCCTCATATCAAAGTTGCTTTTATCTTCACTTACCCTTATTTCAATATCATCAAAATTTCTTGCACCAATAGGTATGTGCCTGTGATCTGTTTTTATTCCACTGATACTGTTTTTTCCCAAAGCATCATTAAGATATTCCTCAAAAACCACTGTTTTCCTTTTATAATCAGGGGTATCAACATTAGATATGTTTTGAGAAATGGCCTCGTTCCTAAGTAATGCTGCATCTAGTGTTTTTTCCAGTGGCTTAGTACGGTACAGTATTCTTTCAAGCACCCAAAGACACCTCCTTAGATATCCTAAAGGGACTGCGCAAAATTTGTTTTATATTTAGACGTAGAGCTAATGCTGTATAAAATACTTCAAAATATTTAGTTTATTATAAGAATTTGCATAACTATAATGTGACTTAAGGAACGCACTTTAAACTGAATAAACTTAAAGAATAGCTAAAAAATAACCTCCAGTATAAATACTGCAATTTATTTTTTAGCCATCCTAACCTTACAAGTTAAACTGTTCGAACTGTTTAATGAATTTTATGAATTTTAAGGATAACAACCTTATAATGATATTATCACAATTTATTTTAAATTTCAACAGTAAAATTTAAAATAATATTTTTAATAACATTAAGGGCTCTCATTGAAATTTCATAATTCCGCTTCCTTTTATCCCTTATCTTTACCTCAAGACCGTCCATTAAACCAAAATTTACATTCATAGGCTGGAAGTTTTGTATGTTTTTGTCCGATATATAACGGCTAAGACCTCCTATTGCTGTAGTTGTTGGAAATACAACATTATCCTTATTTAACATATCCATAGAAGCGTTTATTCCTGCCACTAAGCCCGATGATGCAGATTCAACATAGCCTTCCACACCTGTAATCTGACCTGCAAAATATATATTGGGTTTATCTTTTAATCGATAAACAGAGTCTAAAAGTTTAGGGGAATTTATAAAAGTATTCCTGTGCATAACACCGTACCTTACAAATTCAGCATTTTCAAGACCGGGTATCATTCTAAACACTCTTTTTTGCTCCGGCCACTTTAACTGGGTCTGAAAACCCACCATATTATAAAGAGTACCTGATGTATTATCCTGCCTTAATTGCACAACAGCATACGCCTCTTTTCCTGTAGAAGGGTTAATTAGACCTACAGGCTTTAAAGGACCAAACCTTAATGTGTCAATTCCCCTTTTTGCCATCCTCTCTACCGGCATACATCCCTCAAAAACCATATCCTTTTCAAATTCTTTAACATCTGCCACCTGGGCATTTACCAGCTGCTCCCAAAAAGCTTCGTATTCTTCCTTTGTCATAGGGCAATTTATATAGTCGTCTGTACCTTTACCGTACCTTGCCGCCTTAAAAGCCTTGCTCATATCAATGGAATCAAATGTAACAATTGGTGCAGCTGCATCAAGATAATAAAGGTAGTTATTGCCAATCATATTTTCAATGGCCTTTGCAAGGGACTCTGAAGTTAGAGGCCCGGTAGCAATTATAGTTATTCCCTCTTTAGGAATCTCCTTTACCTCTTCATGTATCACTTCAATGTTTTCGTTATTTTTAATATACTCTGTCACAAGCTTTGAAAACTCTTCCCTGTCCACAGCAAGGGCACCACCTGCCGGAACTTTTGTCTTATCCGCACATTTCATTATTAAAGAATCAAGAAGTCTCATCTCTTCCTTTAAAAGACCAACAGCATTCTCCAGCTGGTTTGAGCGGAGGGAATTGCTGCAAACAAGCTCTGCAAAAGTATCTAAATTGTGAGCCGGAGAAAATGAAACCGGCTTCATCTCATACAGTTTTACCTTTATCCCCCTTTTTGCTATTTGCCAGGCAGCTTCACATCCGGCAAGTCCTGCCCCTATTACGCTTATATAATTAGCCATATCCTAATCCCTACTCTTTTTTATTTTTATCTTCCCCAACTTTGGTAAAATCACATTCTTCATTGCTGCATTTAAACTGGGCTTTTTTCCCTGAATACTTTTTGGTTAAGAAATTACCGCATTTAGGGCAATTTTCCCCTGCAGGTTTTTCCCATGTCATAAAATCGCATTTTGGATTGTTTTCACATCCTAAATATTTTTTGCCTTTTTTGGTCTTTTTAACATATACCTTTCCTTTACATTTAGGACAGGTTACCCCTGCATCTTCTAAAAGGGGCTTTGCATTCCTGCATTCAGGAAAACCCGGACAGGCAAGAAATTTTCCATACCGTCCCATCTTTATAACCATATTTCTTCCACACTTTTCACAAATCTCATCTGTAACTTCATCCGGAACTTCAATATTGCCTATTTTTTCTTCTGCTTCTTTCAGCATCGGTACAAACTGGTTATAAAAATTTTGAATAATTTCTACCCATTCCTTATCCCCTTCTTCTATATCATCTAACTTTTTCTCCATTTGCACTGTAAACTCTATATCAACTATCTCAGGAAAGCATGTTTTCATAATGTCATTTACTATTTTTCCTAGTTCTGTGGGCAATAGCACTTTAGATTCTTTTACCACATATCCCCTGGATTGAATGGTTGAAATTATAGGAGCATAGGTACTGGGTCTTCCAATACCTCTTTCCTCTAAAGCTTTCACCAGTGTTGCTTCGGTATATCTTGGAGGGGGCTGGGTAAAATGCTGTTTGGGGATGATATTTTTCTTTTCTAAAACTTCCCCTTCAGAAAGCTCAGGCAATATAGCATTTTCCTCTTCCTCTTCATTATCCTGGCTCTCCTGGTACAGCACCAGGAAACCTTTAAATTTAATTGTTGAACCTCTTCCTTTAAATAAGTATTCCCCTGCATTAATATCCACACTCACAGTGTCATAAATTGCAGAGGCCATTTGGCTTGCAACAAATCTTTCCCATATAAGCTTATAAAGCCTGTACTGATCCCTTGACAGTGAGTCTTTTATGTCATCCGGCTGTACATTCACATCAGTGGGTCTTATACACTCATGGGCATCCTGGGCTTTTGACTTGCTCTTATATACCCTCTTTTCATTAGATAAATATTCCTTTCCATATTTTTTTTCTATATAGCTCTTTGTCTGCTCTAATGCCTCATCCGATATCCTTGTAGAATCTGTACGGATATAAGTAATAAGCCCTGTTGTACCAATGCCTTTAATATCAATTCCTTCATACAACTGCTGTGCCACAATCATGGTTTTTTTGCTTGTAAAACCAAGCTTTCTAGAGGCATCCTGCTGCATTGTACTTGTTATAAAGGGTGCAACAGGTGACTTTTTCTTTTCAGCCTTTTTAATTTTCCCAACTACAAACTTTTCTTTTTTTATCTCATCTAATACTTTATTTACTTCTTCTTCATTTTTTAATTCAATTTTTTTCTTTCCGGCTCCATAAAACTTTGCATTAAAAGTTGTTTTGTCCTTTTCTTTTTTAAGTTCAGCTGTTATGCTCCAGTACTCATCCGGTACAAAATTTTCTATTTCTTCTTCCCTGTCACAAATAAGTCTTGTTGCCACCGATTGAACTCTGCCTGCACTTAAGCCCTTTTTAACTTTTTTCCATAAAAGAGGACTTATTTTATATCCCACTATTCTGTCTAATATCCTTCTGGCTTGCTGGGCATTAACCAAGGACATATCTATCTTTCTAGGGGATTTTAGTGCATTTTTAACTGCATTTTTTGTTATCTCATTAAAAGTTATCCTGCATTCTTCTTCACTGTCCAGTTTAAGCAAATGGGCTAAATGCCAGGAAATAGCTTCACCTTCCCGGTCCGGGTCGGTGGCAAGATATATCTTTTTGGCATTTTTGGCTTCTTTTTTTAATTTTGCAATTATTTCTCCCTTTCCTCTTATGGTAATGTACTTAGGCTCAAACTGCTTTTCTATGTCAATCCCTATCTGACTTTTAGGAAGATCCCTCACATGTCCTACAGAAGCAACTATTTTGTAGCCCTTTCCCAAAAATTTACTAATGGTATTTGCCTTTGCAGGTGATTCCACAATAACTAATTTTTCAGCCATCTTTTTCCTCCAGTTAAAATTATATCCGATAACAATATATTATTATAATATTATATATTGTCATTACTCAAGTAAATATTAATATTTTAATTTGTATATCTTCCCAGGAAGCTGTTCCACTATCCCTTTTAACTCTAACATAATTAATATAGAACTGACAAGCTGAACACTAAAGCCTGTCTTTTTAGATATTAAATCTATATTAGAAGGCTCATTTTTAAGACATGATGCAACCGTCCTTTCTTCCTGGTTAAGTCCTCTGAAAAATTTTTCATCTAAAATATTCTTTTCAAAAAATTCTTCTATATTTTCATCGCTAAAATTTATATTTATTTCTTCTAAAATATCCTCAATACTTGTTATTATTTTTGCCCCTTCTTTAATTAACCTGTTGGTTCCCGCACTTTTTAAACTGCACACATTTCCAGGTAGTGCAAATACTTCCCTTCCCTGTTCAAGGGCAAAATCAGCTGTAATAAGGGAACCGCTGCGCTCTCCTGCTTCAATTACTATTACCCCAAGGGACATGCCGCTTATTATTCTGTTGCGTGCAGGAAAATTGCCTGCTAAAGGGGCTGTTCCCGGTAAATATTCTGATATACAGGCTCCGTTTTCTATAATGGAATGCATAAGATTTTTATTTTCATAAGGATATACTATATCAAGACCGCAACCTAGTACCGCTATAGTCCTTCCTCCGGCACCAATAACACCCTTATGGGCATAGGAATCCACCCCCCGAGCCATTCCGCTTACAACTGTAATTCCATACTCTGTAAGCTCCCTTGAAATGGTCTGAGCCATACTCAAACCATATGAAGTGGCTCTTCTGGAACCTACAACTGCTAAATATTTTTCGTCCTTTTTAAGACTTCCCTTTACATACAGTACAACAGGTGGATCATATATATGCTTAAGATAAGGTGGGTATAGCTGGTCATTAATGGTTAAAATTTTTATATCATTTTTAAAAATATTCTCTAAATGCTTCTTTGCATCTTCCTTTATTTTATTGCTTACTAAATTGTGAACATCCCTGTTTGTAAGAAAGTCCAATTCTATTAGCTGTTTTTCCTCTGCTCTCCAGATGTTGTAAGGACTTTGGAAATGCTCTAAAAGTTTTTTTGATTTAACTGCTCCAATGCCTGGAATTGAACTAAGCCATACCCAATACAGCTTGTCATCCACCTTTTAGCACTCCTTTATTTTATAAATAAATGAAGCCTTTTTTGTCCATTTACTCAAATCAATTTATCATGTATTTATTTTATAGTCAAGTATAAATATCATTATTTCTGTCAAGGCTTCTATACTGTATAGCTTCCAACAAATGATTAACCTTTATATCCTCTGACTCTTCCATATCAGCTATTGTCCGGGCAACTTTAAGTATTTTCCCATGAGCCCTTGCACTTAAACCCAATTTTTCAAATGCATTTTCCAATATACTTTTACATTTATCGTCTAATTTGCAATACTTCTTAATCATTGAATGGGAAAGTTCTGCATTAGAATATATATTAATATCTTTATATCTTTCCTGCTGGATTTTTCTGGCCCTGTTAACCCTCTTTCTAATATCTTCGGATTTTTCACTTTCTTCTTTACTGTTAAGCTCCTTATAACTTACAGAAGAAACTTCTATATGTATGTCTATCCTGTCCATCAAAGGACCTGAAATCTTTCCAAAATACTGCTGAATATCTTTAGGGGTACAGGTACACTCCTTTGAAGGTTCAAGGTAATTACCGCATTTACAGGGATTTGCCGCACATATTAAGGTGGTTCTTGCAGGGTAGGTTAAAGTTGCATTAACCCTTGAAATTGTGACAATACCATCTTCTAAAGGCTGTCTTAAAGCTTCTAATACATTTTTATTAAACTCCGGCAACTCATCTAAAAACAAAACCCCATAGTGGGCAAGGCTTATTTCTCCTGGCTTTGGAATTCTTCCCCCGCCTATAAGGCTTGCACTTGATATGGTATAATGAGGTGCTCTGAAGGGTCTTTGGGTTATGAGAGGTGTCCTTTCCGGCAGCACTCCTGCAATACTGTAAATTTTAGTGACTTCCAAAGCTTCTTCAAAAGTCATAGAAGGAAGTATTGTTGGAAGTCTCCTGGCCATCATGGTCTTTCCGCAGCCCGGTCCCCCCACCATAATCAGGTTATGCCCTCCGGAGGCCGCTACTTCAAGGGCTCTCTTTACAGCCTGCTGCCCCTTTACGTCAGAAAAGTCCACATCATAAGATATATTGTATTTAAAAATATTATCCTTGTCTCTATCATATTTTTCTATACTTTCAATTCCGTTTAAATGATTCACAACATCATTAATGGTTTTTGCAGGATAGACATTTATACCTGATACAATTGCCGCTTCATCTGCATTTTCCACAGGCAAAAATATATTTTCAATCCCATTTTCCTTTGCACTTATAGTCATTGGAAGTATTCCTTTAACAGGTTTTATTCCTCCATCTAAAGACAATTCACCTAAAAAAGCACTATTTCCTGTATTGCTAAGTTTCACCTGTCCCGTTGCCGCCAATATCCCCAGTGCTATAGGAAGGTCAAAGGCAGAACCCTCTTTTCTTTTGTCAGCCGGTGCTAAGTTCACCGTTATTTTATTTACATGAAATTTAAATCCTGCATTTTTAATGGCTGCCCTTACCCGTTCTTTTGATTCTTTAACGGCAGTATCTCCTAAACCCACCATATCAAAAGTCGGAAGTCCGTTGGATATGTCTGTTTCCACTAAAACAACATACCCATCCATACCCTTTAAACCCAGACTTTTAATTTTAGAAAGCATATTTCACCTCATAAGACCAGATTTTTATAAGTAGGGCTTTTACTAAATGTAATATAAATGACAATATAAAAAGGTTTGATATTAATAAGAATTATGCCTCTTTAGATAAAATGACTTTCTTTAAGAATATTATATCACAAATTATAGAAAAAGTTATAATATTTTTGCCGTATATTAAAAAAGCAGGAGGAAACCGTTGTGTTTCCCCCCACTTTTTATGTGTAAAGTTTATGTATTTATTTTTTTATTATTACTTCACCTAGTGAAGGTGATAATCCAATAGGGTTAAAATCATAATCTTCAAAATTACCTGAGTCTATAGAAAGTTTTACAGAACCCTCTGATGCATTTTCCTTAACCTTAGCTTCTATAGTTATAAATGTGCCGTCCTTTGTTATCATTCCTTTACGCTGCTGTTCTGCCTCAACGTATAAAAGAGTAATTGCACCCTTATCATTCATTATGTTAAATTGAAAATCCTTTTCAGGGGCATTCATTATCTCCCCGCCCACTACATCTAAAACTTCAAGTTTATCATTATCAAATAATATCTTCAAAAAACCGCTGTTTATTCCTTCTGAAGGTACATTTGAAAATTTTACGGGAATTTTTATAGTATCTCCAGGTTTAGCTTCAATTGTATCGCTTTTTATACTGATGTCTTCATATTTAACTTTTTTAGGTTCTTCTTTATTTCCACTGTCGCTAACGCCCATGTCTACAAGTACTTCCCTTGCATCCCCGTCCCAATAAATATCAACATCTAAAGCTTCAGCCATTGCCCTTAGGGGTAAGTACGTCCTTCCTTCTATAACTACCGGGGGAGGATCTGATTCAAAGACATCGCCGCGTACAAGTACCTTAAAATTAGGACTTACTGCAACCCATTGATTAGCTGCTGCAAAAGCAAAAACACCTGCGCTTAAAACTACGCCTGCAACTAAACCTAACGCAATTTTTTTCATAGTTATGCACCTCGTTATAATATTTTTTTACATGATTATTATACCATATCAAAGAGGGCTTGTCAGTAAAAAAATAGATTTGACTTATTTTGCTACTTCTCATTTAGCAATTTATTCAGTTCTTCCATAAATGTATTTATATCTTTGAATTGCCTGTAAACAGAAGCGAATCTTACATAAGCTACTTCATCAAGTTTTTTAAGTTTTGCCATTACCATTTCCCCAATATCTTTTGAAGTAACTTCTCTTTGAAGAGAATTATAAAATTGGCTTTCTATACTGTCCACTAATTTCTCCAAATCATTAACGGACACAGGCCTTTTTTCGCAGGCCCTCAAAAGCCCTGTCATAATCTTATCCCTATTGAAAACCTGTCTTGTTTTATCCTTTTTAATAACCATAAGAGGCAGGCTTTCTACTTTTTCATAGGTGGTAAACCTTTTTTGACAGCCCAGACATTCCCTCCTTCTCCTTATGGCAGTGTTTTCTTCGGTAGGCCTTGAATCAATTACTTTGTCTTCATCAAATCCACAATACGGGCATTTCATAGCAATCCTCCAAAATACAGTTTTAAAAAAACGTAAAGTACAACTTCAAAGCCTATTATACTATATACTTTACAAATCCGCAATAAAGGGATTTAAATGAGCCTTTCATCTATTTCCACCAAAATTATATCTTCTCCTATTTTTTTTATCCTTTCCCAAGGTATAATGTACTCACTGTCTTTTCCTAAAATCCCGAACAGCCTGTTGCCACCTGGGATTACAATTGACTCTAACCTCCCGCTCTTTAAATCAATTTCCACATCACATACAAAACCAAGTCTTTTGCCATCACTGATATTTATAACTTCCTTTTGCCTGAAATCCGATGTCCTGTTCATAATAAAGCACCTCACAAATACAAATTGACCCCTTTTACACTTAAAAAAATACCGGTTATATATATTTTCTCATATGCATTAGTGCAGTCTTTTCTAAACGTGAAACCTGGGCCTGGGAAATTCCTATTTCCTCAGCCACTTCCATCTGGGTTCTTCCGTCAAAAAACCTTAAATTTAATATAAGCTTTTCCCTGTCGTTTAACTTCCGCATTGCTTCATTTAATGCAATTCCTTCAAGCCAGTTTTCATCGTGGTTTTTTTCATCCTTAACCTGGTCCATAACGTATATGGCGTCCCCGCCGTCATGGTACACCGATTCAAACAGTGAAATAGGGTCTTGTATGGCATCAAGGGCAAATACAATATCTTCTTTTGGTATTCCAAGTTCTTTTGCAATTTCTTCTATTGTAGGCTCTTTTGAGTTTTTGTTTGTAAGCCTTTCCTTTGCCTGCAGCGCCTTGTACGCAATATCCCTTAGGGATCTGCTTACCCGGATTGAATTGTTGTCCCTCAAATACCTTCTTATTTCTCCTATTATCATAGGAACAGCATATGTGGAAAACTTCACATTCTGGGAAACATCAAAATTATCTATAGCTTTTATTAAACCTATGCATCCTACCTGAAAAAGGTCGTCAACATACTCCCCTCTATTGTTAAATCTTTGAATAACACTTAGTACAAGCCTTAAATTTCCCCGGATAAATTCCTCTCTTGCCGTGGCATCTCCTTTATGCATCCTTTCAAAGAGAACCTTTTTTTCATCATTTGACAATACTGGCAGTTTAGATGTATTTACTCCGCATATTTCAACTTTATTGATTAGCATAAATAACCTCCCGGCAATATATTTAAGTCAGTATCATTATTACCACAGAGGCTGTTTTTATACTGTAAAAAAAGGCATAAAATTTCATCTAAACACCTTGACAAACCTTGTACCAATTGCAATTACTACATTTAAAAAAATATGGTATTTTAAGGATTAAATCATCCTGCTTATCTCCTTTCTCAACCTGCTTATAATCTTTTTTTCCAGCCTTGATATGTATGACTGGGATATTCCAAGCATATCAGCCACTTCTTTTTGGGTTTTTTCCACACCGCCGTTATTAAGTCCAAACCTGAGTTCCACTATTTTCTTTTCTCTCATGGATAGCTTTTTCATTGCAATTTCTAATAATTCTTTGTCAACTTCATCTTCAATGGTTCTGTGAATTAAATCATTCTCAGTACCTAAAATGTCTGATAAAAGCAATTCATTACCATCCCAGTCAATATTTAAAGGCTCATCTATTGATACTTCTGTCTTCATTCTATTATTTTTTCTTAAATACATTAGTATTTCATTTTCAATACAGCGGGATGCATATGTGGCCAATTTTATATTTTTAGAGGGATTAAAGGTGTTTATAGCTTTTATTAAGCCAATAGTTCCAATGGAAATTAAATCTTCTACCCCTACACCTGTATTTTCAAATTTTCTGGCTATATACACAACCAGTCTTAAATTTCTTTCTATTAAAATGGATTTAACACCATAGTCCCTTTTTTCAAGTTTATTTAAAAGATAACTTTCTTCATCATTGCTAAGAGGTGGCGGAAGGGCTTCACTTCCTCCTATATAGTAAATAGGTGGTTTTTTGTATAATTTAAACCTTTTTAGAAAATTTATATATTTTATCATTGCAAAAAGTTTTAATTTTTTTAAAATATTCATTATTAAGCTTCTCCCTTCATAATTTAGTGTAAATATTAGTTAAATATGGTTTTAAACCAGTTCCGGGCTTAAAAGTGCATTGTAGTTATTGTTTTTTGACAAAGTCCTGTTGTAAATGCCTATAATAACATCGGATACCCCCTTTTTGTCAGTATTCTCCCCTATTTCAATATAGTCAGGTTTAAAGCCTATAAGCATTCCGTTTTCTTTTCCAAGAGATGTAAAAGGTATAAGCCTGAACCGGGAAAACCATTTTGAATCTGAAATTATTTCTGTAGCACGTACCAAATCCTCTTCTTTTGACTCTTCAAATATGTTTTGAATATCTTTCGGCAATATATCCTTTATTGCATTAAACTCAACTACCACAACAGGAGCATTTGTCAACGGGTCATGAAGGGAATTTCCTGTATCCACCAGTGCATGTAAATCAATGATGCCATTTTCGAATACAATTTTTAATGGTATACACAAATTGTCTTTTATGAATCTTTCCTGTATCAAATCCCAAAATATTTTTACAATTATACAAACTGTTACCGATGAAAAAAACATCATAGACCATTTTGAATCAGCAAAAATATAAAATATGCCGTTTTGAATCAGCCCGCCTGTTTTATTAAAGTACAAAAATGCAAAGGCAGCGCCGGCAAAAATAAAAGTCGATATGTAAAATATAGCTAATATTCTCATAAAACTTTTAAATTCAGGAGGATAAAAAGTAACAGCAACAATAAATAAAGAAAGAAGTATTTTTGCTACTGTAGTATAATATATTTTCATCTCCGGAAATAAAAGCAAAAACACAACATAAGATGCTCCCACCAGAGAACCTAACAATAAGCGTAAATTGGATATTCTAGTTTTAGACAGCTTAGAAGTCATGAACAATATTAAATAGTTCATAACAACATTTTGCAGTATCAATATATCGATGTATATTTCCATTTTAACCCTCCTTAAAGAAAAATATATAAACTCATTTTAAAAGGTTTATCTATATATAAATGTAGACATTAAATATAAACATACAAATTTATGTATATAAAGACGGTACCCTAATAAGTTATATGCAAAAGCATGTTTATTTATTATTAATTATACATTTAAAATGATATTTATTTTGTCAAAGGAAGCTGTAGAAAAAAAACTAAATATATACAAAAATTTCGATGAGATTGTGCTAAAAAAAGTGTGGATGTGTTTTAATAATATAAAATAAAAAGGCACACGTAAAATACCCATGTATTTTCATGTGCCTTTTTAATAATTTTTAAAATACTTACTTTTAATTTAATTTTTTGTAGGTGTTTTGAAACTTCTAAATTTTATTCCCTTTGCTGTTATTTAAATCTGTTTCTCCTTAAGAATGTAGGAATTTCTAATTCATCTGTTTCCACCTGGCTTGCCACCGGCTCTTCCCTGTTAATGCCGGTATATAACTTTTCTTCTTTAGCTAATGCAGGACTTTCAGGTTTTTTCAGCACAGGTGACTTTTCAAATCCCGTTGCAATTACAGTAATCAATATCTCATCTTGTAAGTTTTCATCAATAACAGCACCAAAAATGATATTTGCATCCGGGTCTGCAGATTTTTGCACCAATTCAGCAGCAGTATTAACTTCAAAGAGACCTAAATCAGGTCCTCCTGTAATATTTAAGAGAACGCCCCTTGCCCCTTCAATGGAAGTTTCTAAAAGAGGACTTTGAATAGCCTGCTTTGCAGCCTCTTCTGCCCTGTTGTCCCCTGATGCCCTGCCTATACCCATATGGGCAAGTCCTGTATCCAACATAATAGTCTTAACGTCTGCAAAGTCTAAGTTTACCAATCCCGGTACGGCAATTAAGTCAGATATACCCTGCACACCTTGTCTTAATACATCGTCTGCAATTTTAAATGCTTCTACAATGGAAGTTTTCTTCTCGGCAATTTGCAAAAGTCTGTCATTGGGTATTGTAACTAATGTATCAACTGTACTTTTTAAAGCTTCAACCCCTCTTTCTGCCTGCTGCATTCTCTTTCTGCCTTCAAACATAAAAGGCTTAGTTACCACTCCTACAGTAAGAATTCCCATTTCCTTTGCAATTTGTGCTACCACCGGAGCCGCTCCCGTTCCGGTTCCCCCACCCATACCTGCTGTCACAAAAACCATGTCTGCACCTTTTACTGCCTGCGCAATCTCGTCCCTGCTTTCATTAGCAGCCTTTTCACCAATCTCAGGATTAGCTCCTGCCCCAAGGCCTTTTGTAAGCTTTTCTCCAATTTGAATTTTGGTATTTGCCTTAGATAAAAACAAAGCTTGTTTATCAGTATTTATAGATATAAATTCAACTCCACGAAGCCCAGCTGTAATCATTCTGTTAACAGCGTTGTTACCACCGCCACCTACGCCTATAACCCTGATTTGCGCAAATTGTTCCATATCAACATCAAATTCCAGCAACTTTAGTCCCCCTTCTTCTCATTTGTAATTGCACTACCCATCCATGCTGTTTTATACAACTGTTTTATACAAAATCTCAAGTTATTATTTTCCAAGCTGTTTTTTGCATATAATGCCATTTGCATATATTCTCCCAAATTAAATAATATATTATTATTTAGTGTTACGCAAGGTTGTATTTTAATTTTCGATGCACTTTTTTACACTTTTATTACATTAAGGCTTATTTAAAAAACAAACCTGCCAAACTTTTAAACTATATCGTCTTATTTTTCTTTAACATTACAACATTATCAATAATATTTATTATAATCTAAAAACAATAATAAGTATATTGAAAAAAACAGTGTCAACGCTAAAATAATCCAGTAAAAAATTTGTATATCTTTTTTAAAATTTTAAACTTTTCTTTTGGCTCTTCTGGCAGTTTGTTTTTATTCTCACTTTCTTTTTTGCTAAGTTTCATTCTCTTAGCTGCATATTTTATTGTACCTGCACAAGTGAGATATTCAGGTTTTGAAATGCCGGACACTTTATGAGTTGCCACTTTTACAGGGAAACCAAAAACTTCATATGCCAGCTGCATATTGCCGTCAACATATGAAATTCCCCCGCCTGCTAAAACAACAGTTCCATCAAAACCATTTAATATGCCATTTTTATCCAGTAGTTCTTTGCATAAGTAAAAAATTTCATGAACCCTTGCTTCAATTATTTCAATAACCTGGGATACTTTTATTTCTCTTTTTTTATTGTCATTTATGTCATTTACAGTAATTTCATAATCATTTTTAATCAATGAAGTAAGGGCAAGTTCGTATTCCCTCTTTAGCTTTTCAGCTTCATCCAAAGATATCCGAAGCCCTATTGATATATCATTTGTTATGTGGGCTCCCCCCACAGGAATGGAATCATTAAAAACCACCTTTTCATTTTTAAATACTGAAATATTTGTTATGCTTCCACCCACATCAATTAAAACAACCCCCATCTCCTTTTCCTGAGAAGTTAAGGATAACTCACTTATAGCCAAAGCCTCAACAATAATGCCGTCCACTTCCACATTGGCTTTTTGCATACTTTTTACTATATTTTGAACAGAGGTGATTTTTCCAGCTATAATGTCAGCTTCAACTTCAAGGCTTAGCCCTGTCATCCCCAGCGGATCAACAATTTCATCGCAGCCGTCAACAATGTATTGTATAGGAACAACATCTATAATCTGACGATCCTTAGAAAGCTCCACTCTTTCCACGGCGGACAAAACTCTCAAAATGTCTCTTTTACTAATTTCATGTCCTGCACTTGAAGTTTCAATTGAGGCTTTGTTTGGGATTATGCTAACTTGATTTCCCATTATATTTACATAGGCGGAGTTTATTTCAATATTTTTAATTGCTTTAATTTCTGCTATACAGCTTCTTATGACACTAGAGGCTTCATCAATATCAACAATAACACCTTTTTTTACACAGTTGGAAGGTTTCATTGATTTAGCTAAAACTTCAATATTTCCAAACTTATCCACTTTAGCCACTACAGCACATACCTTTGATGTGCCGATATCAATAGCACATATTATATCATACACTTTATGTAGGCCTCCTAAACTATTTCATCTATATTCAAATATAATTGAAAGAAAATTTATATTCCATAAAAAATCTTTAAACACTACCACTTTCTATATTATCTTTTTTTCTGTCTTTGTTCAATAGAAATCTACGGATTCCCGCAAAATTCAAAAACAATCTGTTTCCAAAAGCAAAAACTGCTGCCAAATATAATTGTATGCCTAATTTATCCCCAATATAAGCTAAGCCTGCTGCAAGCAAAGCATTTCCAAAAAAACCCGAAAGAAATATTTTCATTTTAAATGTCCCTCTAAGGCTTGAATAAACCCCTCCAAAAACCGAGTCTAATGCAGCAAGTATAGCTATAGCCACATAGCTTGAATACTGGGGAGGAATATCAAAAGGAATAAAAATCCCCAATATAATTCCAATTATTAAACCTAGTAGCGGAATCATTATTTTTCCCCTTTTCTATTGTATTTTTTTATTTTTCACCTTAACTTATTCAGGTATAAAAGTAGGGTTTTCTCCTGTTGTCAAGTCCAAATATCCCTTTTCATTTTCGTCAATATTATTAAAAAATATTTCCTTTAAAAGCATAATTTTATATTCATCCAATTGATTATATGCTCCTAAATTAACTTTTACCCTCCAGTCAAGAAGAATTAATACATTATCTAGATCCGAAACATCAACTTCACATATATATTCATCTAATTTATTGGTAAAACTTTCGCCACTGCTTTTTCTTTGTGTAAAATTTATTACATCAAAAATTTTATTAAAAGCATCTATACCTTTTATATTATCTGCACTAATCATTTTACCCAAGCTATATCCATTTACATCCAAGCCTTCGATAATGGGTAGGTTTTCCCAATGTTTTTCATCTCCTGCATCGACAACAAATCCTTCATTATCAATTACAAGACTTGTGTTAATATAGGGTACGACAGCAGCCGGCTCCCTCTCTGTAATTGTTATCTTTACCCTGCCTGGATAAAACATACGTACTGCAACATCCTTTACATAGGAACATCTGTCCAATATGCTTTCCTCTGATTTTGTTGACCTGAATGTAAACAAACCTTTGATATCAGAGGTTTTCACCAGCTCTCTGAACCAATTGGCCCCATATACTACATTTGATGCATTAATTATTTCAATGCTATTATAATGCTTATTGCCATAAACTTCAATGCTATTTATATAAAATAGTGGCGACAGGGCAACACCAACCAACAATGCAGCCAGAAGTATAATGATAAAAAGTCTTTTAATAATTCTTCTATTCTTTTGTTTCTTTTTTTTGGTGTAAATCTCTTCTCTTTTCATTTGTATTCCCTCAATCTTTTCTTTCTATCAAAGCACCTGCATTAGAAAGCTTCAGTTCTATATCTTCATAGCCTCTGTCTATGTGTTTTATACCACTTATCACCGTTGTCCCTTCAGCTGCAAGACCGGCTAAAACCAGTGCAGCTCCTCCCCTCAGGTCCCTGGCACACACATTTGCCCCGGTAAGTTTTTCCACTCCTTTTATCACCGCAAGCCGACCTTCTAATTTTATATCCGCTCCCATTCTAAGAAGTTCTTCCACATGTTTGTATCTGTTGTCAAAAATAGTTTCCACAACAATGCTGGTTCCTTTTGCAATTGATAAAAGGGATACAAACTGGGACTGCATATCTGTAGGAAAACCCGGATAGGGCAGGGTTCTTATCACATCTATGGACCTAGGTCTTGCTGGTCCATAAATATGTAATGAATCTCTTTTTAAATCAATGCAACAGCCTGCTTCCCTTAAGTAGGATACAATAGAAGATATATGCTCTGCCACAATGTTTTTTAAAGTTAAATCCCCTCCTGTAATTCCCGCTGCTACCAAATATGTACCTGCTACAATCCTGTCAGGTATCACACTGTGCTCCACATTATTAAGTTTCTTTTTACTTCCGGTAATTCTTATTACACTTGTTCCTGCTCCTGAAACTTTAACTCCCATTTTAATTAAAAAGTTTTGAAGGTCAACTATTTCAGGTTCCTTTGCTGCCTGACGTATCACCGTCTCACCTTCTGAAAATACAGCTGCTAACATTATGTTTTCTGTAGCCCCCACACTGGGGAAATCTAATTGTATATCACAGCCTCTGAGTTTATCAGCTTCACAGTACAAAAAACCATGATGCGCATCATGCACTTTAACTCCCATTTGTCTTAAAGCTTTAATATGCATGTCTATAGGCCTTGGACCTATTTCGCACCCACCTGTATAGGTAAGTTTACCGGCACAAACACTCAATATCTATTTTTATATTTTATCACTTCACAAAATAGGTATCAAATATTTTTATAGGGAAATACTTCCCTATAAAAATACTTGTTCACAATTAAAATGTTTGTGTTATAATCTTTAAAGATAAAAATTTTACTAAAAGCAGGGATGTAAATGAATCTTAGACTTACTTTTGCTATAGCGGTTACCAAATTATTAATTTTTTCACTGCGGATTTTAAACCGGGGTGGTACTACTTTACCTGGTAAAGTTGCTCAAAAAATTTATCCGGGCATAATTAAACATATTTCAAAATACCTTAAAATAATAATGGTTACAGGAACAAATGGAAAAACCACTACAACAGGCATTATTAGTAAAATAATGGATAAAAATAAAATAGACCATATTACAAATAAATCAGGTGCAAACCTTGTAAGCGGGATAATAACCACATTAATTGACTCTGTAAATTTAAAAGGAAAAAGTAAATGCAAAACTGCACTAATTGAAGTTGATGAAGCAGCCTTTAATGTAATAACCAATGACATAAAACCGGATATTTTAGTGGTGACAAACTTTTTTAAAGACCAGTTAGACCGCTTTGGCAAGCTAGATACAATTTTAAATAATGTAAAATCAGGGATAGAAAAATCACCGGAGGCAAAGCTTATTTTAAACGCCGATGACCCTCTTTGTGTTTCATTGGCTCAAAAGCATAAGGGTGAAATATTTTACTACGGGTTTGATGAAAATGCATATGAAGGCATAGATAATCCTTTAACTTCTGATGTGGTTTTTTGTATTTATTGTATGGGTAAATATGAGTACAAAAACAGGATCTATGGGCATTTAGGTACATTTACATGTACCTCCTGCGGCTACAGCCGTCCCTCTTCCCATGTAACCTGTTTAAAAATTGATGAATTAAACAGTTCATACACAGAAATGGAGTTTTCAATAGGTGAAGAAAATTACAAGACCAAAATTAACCTGCCTGGTCTTTATAATGTATACAACGCCCTTGCAGCAATCTCCTTAGCACATATCCTGGAGGTTACACCTGAAAGCATTATAAATTCCCTTAAAAGCTTTGAAAGTACTTTTGGCAGGATGGAAACAATTAAAACTGACGGTAAAGCTATAAAATTAATTCTTGTAAAAAATCCTGCAGGATTTAACCAGGTAATTAATTTTCTTTTAGCTGAGCCAAAAAAGAACCAGATAGCCTTTTTAGTAAATGACAAACCGGGGGACGGGATAGATGTTTCCTGGCTTTGGGATGTGGATTTTGAAGAGTTTTCAAAGATTCAGGATGATATTTCATGCTTTTATGCTTCCGGAAGCAGGGCTGAAGACATGGCGCTGAGATTAAAATATGCAGGAATTTACAGTGATAAAATAGAAATTATAAAAGACTATGAAGAGCTTATTAATAAGGGGCTTTCAAATACAGAAAAGGGAAATAGTTTTTACATACTCCCCACTTATACTGCATTATTGGATATAAGGGGTTTTTTAAAGAAAAAATTTAAATTAAAGGAGTTTTGGAAGTAACATGTATAATTTAAATATCTGTCACCTTTACCCTGATATTTTAAATCATTATGGCGACCGCGGGAATGTAATAGCTTTAGAAAAGCGCTGTATTTGGAGGGGGATACAGGTAAATATCTCAAATGTATCCTTAGGTGATGCATTTGAGTCTTGTGAATATGACATAATATTTTTAGGCGGCGGGGAAAATTATGAGCAAAAAATTGTATTGGATGATTTAATAAAGGAAAAGGGAAATGAAATTAAAAACGCAATAAATAATGATAAAGTATTCCTGGCAATTTGCGGGGGGTACCAGTTTTTGGGGAAATATATTGTTACACAGGACAAAAGAGAAACAGAACTATTAGGGGCATTGGATTTTTGGACAATAGAAGGGGAAGAAAGGCTGGTGGGAAACTATGTTTTTCAATGTGATTTTTTGATAAATGAAATCTATGATGGAAAAATAGCCGGTTTTGAAAACCATTCAGGAAAAACCTATCTTGGCGAAAATGTAAAGCCTTTGGGAAAAGTCATAAAAGGACATGGCAACAATGGTGAAGACGGCTTTGAAGGGGCAGTTTATAAAAATGTATACTGCTCATATTCCCATGGAAGTCTGCTACCTAAAAACCCTTCACTTACCGACCATTTAATAAGTACTGCACTAAAACAAAAATATAAAGATTTTGTATCCCTCCAGGTTCTAAATGACGGTTTTGAGATAAAAGCCCACAACGCAGTACTAAAAAAAATCATTTAATTTTAAAACTAAAGTACAGGCAGGGAATAAATTGAACCCTGCCTATAATTATGTTAAACTGCCCTTTTAGTTTTATGTAATTTTTGCCATGGTGGATTCCATACACAGTTTAACAGCTTCAAAATCCATATTTGGTGCATAATAAGCTTCTATATCATCATGTATGCTTTTTGCCCTTACAATATTTTTAATTCCTGTCCCCAACAAAAAACCAAAATTCTGCTTGTTTTCTTCAAGTACCAGTTCATTTATGAAAGACTTATTAGTAAATTCATCAAAATCAATACATTCTTCAAATTCAACATCTGCAAAATGGTATTCATTTGATGTTGTAAATGAAATATTTAGCTCCCTTATTATTAAATGTTCAAGTTTAAAAGGATCCAGTGCGCAGTAAAAAGATTCTACATCAAATCCTCTTTCTGTTGCGGCTGTTTTTATTTTTTCAAGGAATACCTCCGTCCCTGTACCTGGCTTTCCGCTGACACAATAAATTTTATCTGTATCTAATACTGTAGAAAGATAATTCACAAGTCCCTTTGGAGTGATAGCGCTTGCAAAAAGTTTTCTTTCTCTCCCCACCCTATCTGATATTTCTATGTCATTAAATATAATGTTTATAAATTCCTGACTTATCTTATTGATTTTAGAAATATCAGTATATTTTCTTACCATTTCACTGCTGTCATCATAAATTAAATATGCAGCTTTTATATACCTGTATGCCCTTTTAAAATTTTCTTTAACTTCCATGTTGCCTTTTATTATTTTGTCTTTATTTTTCCTTATTCCATCTTCATCCCAAAAGTCACCTAAATGAATAATTTCATCCACTACTCCGGGATTTTTAGGATCCACTACATGTGGCACTGTACCATCTAAAAGCGCCGTTTTTTTTGCAGGTATAACAACCCCGTCTATACTGTCACTGTCACTTGAACAGTGCATAAACTCCACGTCATATCCCATATCGAGAAACTGTTCCCCTATTTTTTTCATAAAAGTTGATTTTCCAACTCCTGGTCCGCCTTTAATACAAAATATCCTTTCCGCCTCGTCTTGAGGTAGTATGTAGTCATAATAGCTAAAAAAACCATAGGATGTATTGCCTCCAGGAAACATACGCCTTATTTTGCCTTTTGCCATAATAAACCCCTCCAAAAAACATTAAGTATACTATAAAATATGCATATGCCTGGATTATGTGATTTATAAGAATACTTTTATATATCACTTAATATTAGCACCAAATGGTATAAATCCCAGTTTAGCAAGTTTAAAATGCTGAATCCCAAAAGGTATTCCTATAATTGTAACGCATAATACTATACCAATAAGAAGATGTATTAATGTAATTTCCCAGCCAAAAAAAATTATCCAAATAATGTTCAAAAAAAGCCCGCCTATTCCAAAATTACCGGCTTCTATTTCTTTTCCAAAGGGCCATAGCACAAAGGAAGCAATTTTAAAGCATTGAATTCCAAAAGGAATACCAATAATTGTTATACACATAATCAGCCCTGCCAGCATCCACACTAATGCCGCTACCAAACCTCCAAATATAAGCCATATAATATTACCCAGACATCCCATTTTTTTCACCTCACATTAAAAATATGTAATAAACATTATTATTCATTAAATTTGTTCCAATTACAGTTTATGTTGAATGAGTAACAAATAACAAAACAAAAGTTTTTATTATTTAAAAATTTTTTTAAAAAAGACTAAAGTTTTTTTTTATTTTTATCGATATGTATACTGACAATGAAAAAACAATTTAATATTTACATATTTACTCCCCTAATTACTCCCCAAAACCGTGCATTCTCCCCTCTCATTTTTTTTGGAATGCCACGGTCTTTTTTTTATCCTTTCATTACCTTTTTTTACCTTGATATAATGACACCAAAACCGCTATTGCTTTTTATAATCTATACCTTTTTATAATTTATAACACTTAGCAATTGTTCCTTTGCCTCTTTTATGTTTACAGGTATTTTCACATTTATCCCTTCTTCTCTTAAGCTGTGAAAAAGTTTTGACAAAATAGGGGGCTCAAGTCCAACATCTTCAAAAATTCCAACATTGCTAAAAAGCTCCCTTGGTCCCTCCCCGCTTATTATTTTGCCGTCACTTATTAAGTAAATTTTATCTGCTATTTCCGGTACAATATCTAAATCATGGGTGGTTATAATAAGTGTTATTCCAAACTCCTTATTTATTTTGTTTAAAAGGAACAGAATATCACTTTTTGAACTAACATCCAAAGAATTAAAAGGCTCATCCATTACCAGTATTTTAGGTTTGTTTGCAATGGCACCTGCCAGTGCCACTTTTTTCTTCTGCCCGCCGCTTAAATAATGGGGAATTTTATTTAAGATATCTTCTATTTTTAATAAAGCAGCTATCTCCCTTACTCTTTTATCAATTTCATTTTTATCCACCTTGTCATTTCTCATTGTAAAAGCTATATCATCATATACCGTAGGCCCTATAATCTGCTCATCCACATTTTGAAACACCACACCTATGTACTTTCTAACCTTCTCAAAATTTTTATAAGGATCCATTCCTAAAACTTCAACTTCCCCGTCCACCGCCTTTAGTAAGCCAAGAATATGAGAAATAAGAGTAGTTTTCCCTGCCCCGTTAGGACCTAATATAACCACTCTCTCCCCCGGGTTTACCAAAAACTCCAAGCCGCATAGATGAACTTCCGTTTTATCCGGATAAAAGTGTTTTAAACAATTTACCTTTACAATAGGATTCAAAAAACAATCACTCCCGCTAGAATAATTATAGATATTAGTACATACAAAAAATCTAAAAGTTTGAATTTTTTATCTTCATGCCAGTTTATAATCCCGCCGCTGTATCCCCTTAAGGAAAAAATCTGATACATGCGGTTGCTCATATCTATTGAATGTATAACCATAACACCTATAGCACCTGCTACATTTTTTAAATTCGCAAAAATATTAAAAGCCCTGTAGCCGCCTCTAAGTCTCATACTTTTAATTAAATTCTCTATTTGATCAATAAATATAAACAAGGCTCTGTATGTAAAAAGAAATATATCCACTAAAAGTTTGGGTAGAAAAAGAGATAAAACCCTAAATATATCCACATAAGATGTGGTTGTTATAAGCAATATCATATTAAGTGCCGCCCCCACTGCCTTAAATATTACAATCAGACCATGCTCAAAGGACTGCTGCATCATTATCAATGCAAAAACCAGACTGAAAAAAGCCGGATATAATACTAAAACCCCCACAGTTTTAAGAGGTATTCTCGAAAATACCAATATTCCAATAAGAATAAGCATAATCCCCCCTATGTGGACTATGCTGTCAGAAACCACAATAGATATTAAAATAAAAAGAGCAAAAATCATTTTGCTGACAGCTTTTAAATTATGAATCACACTATTTCCTGTAATTGATATATTGTCTATTTCTGCTAAATGATGCATTTTAAAATACCTCTGTAAGTTTATTTATCTTAAACAACCCTTTTTATATATAATTATTTATCAGTCACTGCCGTATTTGATTCACCTGTTATATCAGGTCTTATCTTATTAAAGAATTTTACTATTAATCCTGTTCCCATTGATTCTGTAAAAATTCCCAATAATAAAATTATTACAATAGCAGTCCATCCTGAAAAAAACAAAAATTTCACATCTTTTACATCATGCCCCTCTTCATTATACTCTCCGCCATGTTGCTGCTGCAAGTGGCCGTCCTCATGTTTTTGGTGCACCCCTTCATTAGAGTGTTCCACTTCATGATGGTGATCTAAAAACTTATGTAAAAAAACCTCATACCCTCCGGTAGTAATGCCTATAAGGCCAATCATCATGGTCATAGATACAATTACTCCAATTGCAGTGGCAATACTTGCACTTTTAAAAGGAGTCAATTTTTTGGACAAAAGTCTAAACAGCATACTTCCCACAAAAGCTTCAGCACCTATTATAATTGTATTAAGACCAACAATTGTCATACCTCCATGCCCAAAAAAAGCAAGTAAAAAGTTTACTACAAATATTGCAATAAACCCAAGTGCCGGTCCTGCTATAATAGCCGACAAAACAGCTAAGCTCAAATGAACGGGCAGAGGACCAAGGGGTACCGACATTCCTACAATCATTAAAGCTGCAACCACTCCTGTCATAGGAATTTTTTTCTTTAAATCTGTTTTCTCAACTTTTCGTAAAATAAGAAATATAATAAGTCCAACAATTAAGTAACCTCCCAATCCCCAAAAGGCAGAGATTACTCCGTCTGATATGTGAATGTGACTCATATTTTGCTTTCTCCTTTAATTAGTTTATTAAAAACAAGCTAAAATAAATATGTTTTATATAGATTCTAACCCTTTTACAAATAATAATAACAATTTCTTCTCAACCTGTAAAGAAAAAATTCAACGGGATAATGCACCTGATATTTTGTACAGCAGTACATAAATACCGCTTGCTAAAAATACAAACCAGAAAGTTACAAACCTGAAAATAAGGGCAAAAGCCAAAGATTCATAAGCTGCAACACCCATAGAAGATAAAAACAAAACCGCAGATGCTTCAAAGCTTCCAAGTCCTCCCGGCAAAAGGGGTACCATCCCTATCATGTATGTTAAATAAGTTATGGCCAAAATGGGAATATAGCTTATATCAATTGATAAATAAACACAAACCAGATAAGCTTTTAAAGGAAACAAGTTCCATATAATTAATGACAGTACCAATTGATAAAAAAGAACCCTCTTTTGCTTAAAAGCCTTTTTTATTGTATTTTTAAAAGTTGTAAGTCCGCCATCCAGCTTATTAATATGTTTTTTTCTTATAAAAGGTATTTTAGAAGCTATACCAACCATTATCTTTGGATTTATTATTGAAAATACCAACAAAAAAATCAATAGAAAAAGAAAAAGCAAGGATAAAATTAATATTTTAAAATGGTTCTCTTTATGGCTTACATAATATAAAAATAAAATAGTTGCCAAAATGTTCATAAACAGAAAAACAATCATACTTATTGTTTTTTGTAAAACAATTAAAGCAGAGCCTTTGCTATAAGGTACATTAAATTTATCCTTTAAAATGTACGCTTTTAAAAACTCCCCGCCTGCTTTAACAGACGGGGTTATTGATTCTGCTATGGTACCGTACATATTTACATGGAAAATATCTTTAAATTTGATTTTTAATCCTGACGCTTTAGCTAAGTGTATCCACTGTAAATTAATTAAAAGTATTGTGAAAAGCTGAAGAAAGCAAATAACACTCAGTGCTCTTAAGCTTATTTTGGTAATATTATCAAACATAAGTTTATAATCAGCTGACCAGAGTACCGGCAAAATCAGGATTAAAGCTATCAGTATAAGAATTAACCTTTTTACTTTCACTTTCACTTCTCCTGTCTTTCTTAATGGTAAACATAAAAGTAGATTTTAATCCCAAGAATCCCTGTTTAATTTGCTGTATATATATATATTTACAGTTATCAACATGGATTTTTCTCAGCTTTTCAAAGCAAAACAAATTGCTTCTTAAAAGTATCCTGGTATCATCTGAAAGTTTGTTTGTAATGTTTTCCATTATCTCATCATGGGGCATTGCCTGACGGGCAATATGAATTACCGAAAAATCACCGGCATTTATTTTCTGTCCGGATATCAGCCGGGCTTTAACACGATGGGAAAGATTAAGTTTTGAAATAATTTTATTTGCCCCCTCAACTGCAACAGGGTCCACATCAATTATCATCACCCTTGCCCCTGTCATAGAAGCCATTTGCAAGGCTGTACACGGAATTGACCCCCCACCTATAAAAAGTACTGAATCATTGTTATCAATCCCTGCCAGCTCCACTTCTTTTTTTACAATTTTTTTATAATAAGCGCTGTATAATTTCATTAATACAGTGCTTTTTGAAAATATCTTTTCCAGTTCTTTAGTCATAAAGGGTATTAATTTCATTTTCTACTCCACTCCGTAAATTCATAATAACAAACTTACAATAATAAACTTATTATATTTGAAATCTGATTAATCAATCCGCCAACAACAAGGGCTGTAACAAATGTAAAACTGCTTATTATAAGGGCGGTTTTAACACCAAACTCCTTTATTAATACAGCAAAAACAGACAGACACGGGAGGTAAAAAAGCGCTACAACTGATGCTACCAAAAGCTGTATGGTAGAAAGATTTAGTTCAAGTAATGGCAAAACTGCAAATTCCCTTCTTAAAACTCCCAAAATCAGTCCTAAAGTAGCTTCCTTTGGTAAACCCAGCCATCCTCCCACAAATGGTTCAATGAAACCTGCTGCTGCATTTAAAACACCTGTTTCAACTACCAAAGCCGCAAAAACTATTGCTATCACCATAGGTATTTCAGCTTCAATCATAAAATGTTTTGTCCTGATGGATATTTTCTTTAACAGTGCCTTAATATCCGGCATTAAAAGGTTTGGTATTTCCAAAAGTATAGGGTCGGATTTTCCCGGAATTAGTTTTTTAGCAATAACCCCGCTTACAAACATGGCAAAGAATGAAATTAAATACACAGCTATTAAAGCCAAAACAGACTGCTCACCTAAAAGAGATATAAATGCACCTGTCTGTGCAACACATGGGACTGAAAGGGAAACAATAGAAGCTATTATGATTCTTTCTTTTTTAGTTGTTGCAGCCCTGCTCCCTAAAATAGCCGGCACTGCACATCCATATCCCATAATTATCGGGATGATATTTCCACCATTTAGCCCTATTCTTTTTAAAATACCATCCACGAGTACCCCTAACCTTGGCAAGTAGCCGCTGTCCTCTAAGAAAGAAAGAGCAACATAAAACAAAAATACGTAAGGAAGTACAAGGGCAAACGGCCACTCTATACCTTTTATCAATACCCCGAATTCACCTACCAGAATATTGTACAATATTCCTTCAGAGACAAATTTTGAAACTAAAGATTTCACAAAGGGGGCATATAAATTATTTATAATTGGAAGAAGTATCCCGCCTCTTAAGGCTTTTCCCCCTCCAACTACTACACCTAACATTAGTGCTATAACCAAAAATGCAATGGGTATTCCCGGAAAAGGCTTTAGCATAAGATCTCCCATTTTTTCTAAAAAAGTAGGGTCAGACTCTCTTATTTTTTGTACCTTTTTAGCTATATCCTCGGACCTTTTCCACAGCTCATCTTCAGTAAGCTTTTCTCTTTCTTCATCTGTTTTTTTATTGGAGTAAATAGCTTCTGATACTTTATTTAATATCTCCCTAAGCCCCTTATTTCTTATAGCTATAGTAGGGATAACAGGGGCAGCAAGTTCCTCTTCTAAAGCCTCAATATCTATTTCTATGCCCTGGTTTGCAGCAACATCACTTAAGTTAACGGCAAAAACCATTGGGATATTTTTCTCCTTTAACTCTAATGCAAGGTATAAATTTCTTTCTAAATTTGTTGCATCTATAACACAGATAATTGCATCTGCATTTTCATTTTCAAGGATACTTACCGCCACTTCTTCAGCTTTAGAAGTGGATTTTAATGAATAAACCCCAGGAACGTCAATTAAAGTTGCTTTCCTGCCGTTAATATTTATTTCACCTTTTGTAAAACTGACGGTAGTTCCTGTATAGTTCGATGCTATAACATTCATTCCTGTAAGTTTTGAAAATATAACACTTTTCCCCACATTGGGATTCCCCATAAGCAATACTTTTAACTCATTATCAAAAGCTGCATTTGATTTTTTTTCTGAATGACAACTCATATAATTTCACCGCCTCACCTGTTTAAAGCAATAAATTATCCTTTCATATTTTAAAAATACGAAAGGCTTTTATCTCTTTAAAATATATTAATCCCAAGAATACAAAATAAAGAAAATTAAATATTTTAAATGATATTTCTTAGCTTACATATTTAACTTCAATTTTTTTTGCTATATCCCTTGAAAGGGCAACATTTCTTTTGCCAAGTCTTACCACTACAGGACCTCCAAAAGGCTGTCTTGTCATTGAAGTTATTACCGTCCCTTCTCTAAAACCCATTGATTTTAATAATCCGATTTCAGGTAGTTTTTTTATAACACATTTAGTTGGCTCTTTAATATCGCATAGCACTACTGTATTCATTTCTCCATCTCCTTTATTCTCTCTTTTCTTATTGAAAACGATTCTCAATGTCAACTTTAATTATATTTTACTCTATAACTTGTAGATTGTCAATACATTATCAAAGTTTTTATATGATTTTTCACTTTGCATATTCTGAATAAAAAACAAAAATAAGTATTGATTTTTAAGTTATTAAATGGTATGGTATTAAATGTATTTATAGTATTGTTGGTAAATGTATTTATAATAAACATTATGTTACTATTTACCTGTTTGACTAAAGAATTTTGTTAAATTGTAAGGGCGGGTCATATGCAAGTATTTAAAAACAAAATTGTTATAATAAGTATTTTTATTTTGATAGCATTAATAATACTGGTTTATACTCAATTTTTATCACCGGTTAGCTTTTCCCTTAATTCTGCTAATTGGTATGTCGTTGATGATATAGAGTTTAATAGTATAAATTATCATTATTCTGAAGAGTATAAAAATTCCCCCAGTAATGATACACAATATCTTACAGATTCAGAAGTACTTCCATCAAATGATAAGAATGATTATGTTAAAGTATTTTATAACGTAAAGGCAAAAAACAAAAGCATATTTGATATTGTACAGGTTGATTCCATGGTATATGAAATTGATGATAAATATAAAGACAGGTTTTTATACTCTTATTCAGCTTCATGTATTATGGTTCAGTCGGTAAACCGGCTTGGAAATTCACTTATCCCTTGTGATGTTTATATTTATGTAGGGGGTTTAGAAGAAGAGGAAATCAAAGATCTTATAAAAAGTATTTCTTTAAAGTTAATTTATCAAACAGAATTTTTTGGAACACGTACTAAAATTCTTGATACAAGAAATGTAAATGAATTTATAAACAGTCCTTATATTCTGGCAGAATAGAAAGAGGGGTAAGTTAATGAATATTATTAAACTTAAAAACGTAAATTTGAAGTATGGCAGTGGAAGTAACAGTGTTGATGCATTAAAAAATATGAATTTATCAATAGATAAAGGGCAAGTGGTGGCTATTACCGGAGCATCAGGATCAGGAAAAAGTACACTGCTTAATGTAATGAGTGGTTTAGACAAACCCAATTATATTTGCATTAATATTTTTTATAACAGTTTCAGTTACTGCAATTAATTGTGCAACTACCGTGTTTATGAGAATACAATTGAGAGAAAAAGAATATGCCATGTTAAGAGCTATAGGTTTAATGCCTTCAAGTTTAAAACATATAATAGTATATGAAATAACCATACTTACAACAGTAGGATTACTGCTGGGATATATTTTGTCCATTGTATCTACTAAGATTCTCCATAGCTATTTTAGTGTAATGATTGGTAATTATATGTATCAAATTCCATTTATAATTTTGCTGCCAATAAGTGTTTTCATAGTTTTGGTTCTTGGCTTATCATGTATACCTTTAATTAAAAGAATTAATAATATACAGGTTATAAGGGTTCTAAACAGTATTTAATTTTTAAAAAAATCATGCTGTTTCTTTATACGCAAAATAGATAAAGTCATCAGTAAAAAGTGCCTATAAACCTACCCATTCACCTGGGTAGGCAATAGTCACTTTTTTAAACCTTGATAAAATGGGACCTAAAAAAATAATTGAAGACCTCATTTCTACTGCGAGATCTTCGGGAACTTCAGTGCTGTTTATAGTTGAAGAATCAACTGTTACCACACCTTCCTCAAAGGTGACCTTGCAACCTATCTTCCTTAAAATCTCCAGCATTCTTTCCACATCTCTCAATCTTGGACAATTTTTTATAACGCTTATTCCATCGTTTAATACTGTAGCAGCAAGTATAGGCAAGACAGCATTTTTTGATCCGTCAACAGACAATGTTCCCTTTATTTTGCGACCTCCTGTTATCACTAATTTACTCATATAAGCACCTCCACTGCCGGGTGGTTATTCTTTATTATATTTAAATATTATAACTATAAAGTATATTACTATTTTATGCGTGGTTTACAAAAGTGTTACTTTTATCATTTATGAGGAAAAAGCCAGTATTTACCATATCTTTTATTATACTAAGGCTTTAAAAAAGAACTCATTTCTGAGTTCTTTTTTAAGGCTTTTTTATACTATTTTTTATTGGTAATCTCACTTACAATTGTATAAATTTTATCTGCCGCATCGGTTATAGCAAGCTTCCCTGCATTAGAAGACATCTTCTTTAAGGTGTTTTTATCCTGAGCTAAACTCAATATCTGTTTATATAATATATCAGACGTAAGGTCTTTTTCCAATATAACAATTGCCGCCCCTTTTTCTTCTAAAGCCCTGGCATTATGTTCCTGGTGATTTGCCGTAACATACGGGGACGGGATTAGTATTGAAGGAATTTTAAGTGCAGTAAGTTCACTTAATGTCATTGCCCCTGCCCTTGCTACAACTAAATCTGAAGCAGCCATAACATTTGCCATATCATAAATATAGGGTACTATATTTATATTTTCTGTCAGGTACTTTTTAAGGCTTTCGTATATTTTTTCATATTGTCTTTCACCTGTTGCAAATAACAGCTTAAAATCAATTTTTCTTCCATATGCTTTAATAAGTTCTGATACTTCCTGGTTTATTTTTTCCGCTCCTCTGCTTCCCCCAAATATCACTACAAAAAATTCATCCTTTTTGATTTTAAGCTTTTGGCGGGATGCAGCTTTATCTACTTCAAGCATTTCACTTCTTAAAGGATTTCCTGTAAATACAACCTTTTCTTTTTTTTTGAAGTAGTTTTCCGCCTCCTTAAAACTAATTGCTACCCTGTCAACAAACCTTGATAAAATTCTGTTTGTCACCCCTGGAAATGCATTTTGCTCATGAATTAACGTAGGGATTTTCATCTTTGCAGCATTAAATACCACAGGACCACATACATACCCACCTGTACCAATGACAATATCAGGTTTATAATCCTTTATTATTTTCCTTGCTTCAACAAGTCCTTGAAACAGTTCCTTTACCGTAACAAGGGTATCTAAAGAAAGTTTTCTCTTAAATCCCCTCACCTTTATGGTTTCTAAATAAAAATTTTCCCTAGGAACCAGTTTTGCTTCAAGACCTTTTTCCGTTCCCACAAATAAAATTTCCGCCTGGTTGTTTTTTTTCATTATATGTTTTGCAATGGAAATGGCAGGGTTTATATGCCCTGCAGTTCCTCCCCCGCTTATAAGTACTCTCAAAATCTTTCACCTCAAACCCTGTCATAATTTGAATGCTTTGATATGTTTAGCAAAATGCCAATCCCGCTTAGTAAAAATACAAGGGATGTTCCCCCATAACTAAAAAAGGGAAGAGGCATTCCTGTTACAGGCATAGAAGATGTAACAACAGCCACATTAATTATAACCTGTACAGCTATTAATGAAGTAATCCCCGCAGCCAACAAACATCCAAAAACATCCGGAGCATTTATCGAAATCTTTATTCCCCTCCAAATGAATATCAAAAATAAAAGTAAAACGGTAAAAACTCCTATAAACCCCAGTTCCTCGGCTAAAACTGCCAAAATAAAGTCATTGTAAGGCTCCGGGATGTATAAAAATTTCTGCAAACTCTTCCCAAGGCCTCTTCCAAAAAGACCACCTGACCCTATAGCATAAAGGGATTGAACAACCTGCCACCCTCCGCCTTGGGGATCCGACCAAGGGTCTAAAAAGGAAACAAGTCTTTTATATCTGTACGGGGATGTTATCACCAGTGCAAAAACACCGGCTACGGCAGGAACACCCAATAAAACAAAATGCCTGATTTTAGCACCTGCACAAAAGAGTATTATTGCTGCAACTGAACAAATTACAAGGGTAGCACTAAGGTGAGGCTGCTTCATCAACAAAGCGGCAAATATACCAAGTAAAATAAGATATGGAAACAGCCCTCTGAAAAAATATTTTAATTTTTCCCTTCTTTTAGAAAGGCTATGCGAGAAAAACAGTATAACAGCAAGCTTTGCAAATTCAGAAGGCTGAACAGTCTGCCCACCGATATTAATCCATCTTCTTGCCCCATTGTATACAGCACCTATCCCCGGAACAAGTACAAGAACAAGAAGACCTATACTTCCAATTAATAAAAGGGGTGAAAGTTTCCCAAGCTTTCTATAGTCAATATTCATAGTCACAAACATTGCAAAAAGTCCTATGGGAAGATAAACCAGCTGTCTTTTCAAAAAGTGGTAGGTATCCCCCTGCATATGGTGGTAGGCATGTGGAGCACCTGAGCTAAACACCATTATCGTTCCTAATGACAGAAGCAGTAAAACCGTCATAAATATTAAAAAATCAAATGGTTTTTTAGAATTCATCATATACCCCCTTGAACCTGTAGAAGGCATTTTAATTTACAAAGCAAAAAAACCAAGGACACATAAAATAATTGTAATAATATAAAATACCATAACTACTTTTGTTTCCTTCCAGCCTGAAAGCTCAAAATGATGGTGTATAGGAGCCATCTTTAATATCCTTCTTCCTGTCATTTTAAAATAGGATACCTGCAACAGCACAGATAATGACTCTACTACATAAATACCTCCGACAATAATTAATATAAGAGGCATATTCATTGCAATTGAAATAGCACCCACTGCCCCCCCTAATGCCAGCGACCCTGTATCCCCCATAAAGACCCTGGCAGGATGGGCGTTAAATGCTAAAAATCCCAAGCAGCCTCCTGATACAATGGAAGAAAATATTTTAACATGCTCCCACTCATTACTTGCTGTAGCAACTATAGTAAAAAATACCGTTATTATCAAAGTCACACCTGCTGCAAGACCGTCCAAACCATCGGTGATATTTACGGAATTTGTAGCTGATATCAGCACCAGCACTGTAAATGGTATGAAAAACCATCCCAAATTTATGGTTCTGTCAATTCCTAAAAAGGGTATTATAATTTCAGTACCTATCCCTTTATAGTAAATATAAAAAGAAAAACTAACAGCAACCAATAATAACCCCAGCATTTTTTGTTTCCAATAAAGACCGTCTTTTCTCTTTTTTACAACTTTTATAAAATCATCAATAAAACCTACCAATCCAAATCCAATGGTAACGAATGCAAGGGGTAATATTTCAGTATTTTTTATCCCATAATAAAGTGACATTATCAAAACAGGTATTAAAAAAATCACTCCCCCCATAGTAGGAGTCCCCATTTTTTTGTAGTGGCTTTTAGGTCCGTCATCCCTTACTGTCTGACCAAATTTTAATTTTGTCAATAAAGGTATAAATACAGGTCCTAAAATAATAGAAAAAATAAAAGTCAGGATAAAAAAAATCACATGGGTTGACAACCTGGTAAGTATAAAATTCAATTTCATCTCCCCCAATAATTATGAAAATTTTCTCTTGTATAAAACACTATATTAATTTACATTCTTTTATTTAAGATGTCAATTTATTTACTATTTCTTCCATTTTCATTCCCCGTGAACCTTTAACCAAAATTACATCACCTTCTTTAATAAAACTTCCCAAAAACTTACTTGTCTCTTTATTGTTTTCAAATTTTAAAACCCTTTCCTTATCCACACCCATGGAAAGTGCACCTTTACAAATGCTTTTTGCATTATCCCCTACTGCTATAATATAATCTATTCCCTGTTCTGCTGCAAATTTCCCAATATGAATATGTGCCTCCTCCGTCATTTCCCCCAATTCATACATATCCCCCAAAACAGCAATTGACCTTTGTCCTGAGGATACTTCCTTTAAAACAACCAATGCCGCCTCCATTGACTGAGGACTTGCATTATAGGCATCATTAATTACTTTTATACCATTACTATTAATTATATCAAGCCTCATTTTAGCAGGACTAAACTCTTCTATTCCCTTTATTATATCTTCCTCAGGTATCATAAGTTCAACCCCCGCCGCTATGGAAGCCAAGGCATTATAAATATTATGTATCCCGGGTACCGGGACTTTTACTTCATATTCTTTTTTATTAATTTCAATTTCAAATACCGAACCCTTCTCTCCTAATGACCTGACATTATATGCCTGGTAGTCTAAACCTTCTTCAAATCCATAAAAAACAGTCCTGAAATTTAGAAGACCCTTTAGTCCAAATAATAAATTATCATCACCATTAAGTATTACCAATCCTTTTTTATTTAAGCCCTCTAAAATCTCCATCTTTGCCCTTAAAATATTTTTTTTAGAGCCTAAATTTTCAATATGGGATACCCCGATATTGGTTATTATGGCAATGTCAGGCTTTACCATTGATGTAAGACGGCTTATTTCTCCTAAATTGTTCATTCCCATTTCAACTACAGCCGCCTCATGAAAGGGCTCTAATCTAAATATCGTCAAAGGTACACCTATTTCATTATTGAAATTTCCCTGGTTTTTTAATACATTGAATTTTTTACTAAGTACACTCCACACCATTTCTTTAGTGCTTGTTTTTCCTACACTTCCGGTAATACCTATAAAGGGGATGTTAAACTTTGATCTGTAGAAAGCTGCTATAAGTCTTAGTGCCTTTAATGTATCGTCAACTTTAATTATAACTTTTTCCCCATCCGGTTCTATATCCTTCTCAGTTAAAGCACCAAATGCACCTTTAGCTAAAGCCTCTTCTACATAATCATGGCCGTCAAACCTCTCTCCTTTAAGAGGAATAAATAAATCCCCCTCTTTAATATTTCTTGAATCTGTAGAAATTCCGCTAAAAGTGCTATCATCCCTTCCTGATAACAGTTTTCCTTCTGTAGCATTAAGTATTTCTGCACATTTTAATTGCTGCATTTTTGTTCCTCCAGTATTAATTACTCTCTAAGTATTTCCTTTACTACTTCCCTCTCATCAAAATGAATGGTTTTATCCTCTAGTATTATGTATGTTTCATGCCCTTTGCCGGCAAGCAAAATAACATCATCTGCCTTTGCATTTAAAAGGGCATACCTTATCGCCTCACGTCTGTCTATAATTTTTATATATTCAGCATTTGTGTCTTTTATGCCTTTTTCTATATCTTCAATTATCTTTTCCGGATTCTCTGTCCTCGGGTTGTCAGAAGTAATTATCGTAAAATCTGCAAGTTCACCTGAAATCCTTCCCATATCAGCTCTTTTGCTCCTGTCCCTGTCCCCTCCGCACCCAAAGACACATACCACCCTGCCTTTGGCATACTCTTTTATGGTTGTAAGGATATTTTCTAAGCTATCAGGGGTATGGGCGTAGTCAATGATAACTGTATAATCCTTGTTTATATTTACCACTTCAGCCCGCCCCGGAACTACAACTTTCTTTAAACCTTCCTTTATGTATTCAAAGGGAACTCCAATAAGGGCACAGCTTCCTATGGCAGCTAATGCATTATATACGCTGAATTTTCCAGGTATATTTACCTCCACATCCCCTGTAAACCATGGGGTAATAACTTTAAAACTTACCCTGTCAGGGTGCTTTATAATATCAACAGCCTTTATATCCGCATCATTGTCAATTCCTATGGTATAAACTTCACACTCTGCCCTTTTTAAAACCTCTTTTCCATATTCATTATCTATATTAACAAGACCTTTTTTACACATTTCAAACAATTTAACTTTTGCATTTAAGTAATTTTCATAAGTTTCATGAAAATCCAAATGGTCCTTTGAGAGATTTGTAAAAACACCTATATCAAAATCACTTAATGCCACCCTATAAAGCTCTAATGCATGGGATGACACTTCCATCACCACACTCTTAACATCCTTTTGAACCATTTCATCAAAAAGCTGCTGTAAATCGCTGCTTTCCGGTGTGGTCCTGTCTGCCGGGAGAGTCTCTTCCCCTATTTTGTTGGATATCGTCCCAATAAGTCCGGTTTTGTGCCCGTAAACATCAAGAATTGACTTTACCATATATGTGCTGGTTGTCTTTCCCTTTGTTCCGGTAATTCCAATTAAATTAAACTTCTTTGAAGGGTGATTATAAAAATTTGCCGCTACATGAGCCAGCCCGTATCTTGTGTCCCTTACCCTTACCACAGTAGTACCTTCCGGCACCTCTATATCCTTTTGAACCAAAAAGGCCTTTGTCCCATTTTCCAGTGCCTGGGGCACAAATTTGTGCCCGTCGGTTTTAAACCCGTCTATACAGACAAATAAAGAACCTTCCTTAGCCTTCCTGGAATCATAAACAATATCTTTAATTTCAATATCAGTATCCCCTATTATCCCTGCAATATCCAATCCTTTAACAATATCTTTCAGTAGCATAAAATCCTCCAATACTCATTAGTATAATGTTTATTGTTTTATGTGATATCAATGGTAAATTTTATACGTTTAAAGCATTTTAGTGGGTATCAAGAATTATGAAATCAACTGCTATTATTTCACCTTCCTGTACCTCTTCTCCAGGTTCAACACTCTGGCTTATGGCAGAACCAATTCCGTTTATTTTTATATTAAGCCCCATATCTCTTAATGTCCTTGTGGCCTCTTCTACAGTTTTGTTGGTCAGGTCAGGCACCTTCACCATTTTTTTGGTTTCAGGTTTGTAAGTATAAACTATAACCGTTGACTGCTTTGATATAACAGCTCCAGGCTTTGGAGTCTGCTCTTTTACCACAATGTCTCCGCTGCTGTTGTCCCCTTCAATCCTGTAATCTAAACCATATTCCCTGAGTATCAGCTTTGCTTCATTTAAAGTTTTATCCCTGATGTCCGGTACAAATACTTCCTCTGCCATCATTTGCTCATCTTTTTCTGTATATCTTCTCTCTATATTTAAGTAGTCCAAAGTATCCTCTATAATTCTTCCTGCCACAGGAGCAGCTATCTGACCTCCATAATAGGAATGACCTGTAGGATGGTTTAGTGCAACCAAAACAGATATAACCGGATTATCTGCCGGTGCAAATGCTGCAAAGGACGCTATATAAACCCCTTCTTCAAGAGTTTCTGAAGTTCCTGTTTTCCCGGCAACCCTGTAGCCCCTTACATAGGCGTTTCTTCCGGTACCTTCTGAAACAACACCTTCTAAAAGTTCCCTCATTGCACTGGAAGTTTCTTTGGAAATAACCTGTCTTATAACTTCAGGCTCAAATTTTTCCACTATATTCCCTTCACTGTCCCTCAGCTCTTTAACAAGCCTTGGTCTCATAAGATTTCCCCCATTGGCAATGGCACAATATGCATTAACCAAATGAACAGGTGTTATTGTAAATCTTTGACCAAAGGTTGTAGTTGCCATATTTATCAAAGTAGGATTTTTATGAATATTACTTTCCCCTTCGTAGGGCAGTGGAACTCCTGTCTTATCATAAAACCCGAAGCTTCTTACATACTCATAAAAAGTTGAAATACCTAGCTTTTCCCCTATCCTTACAAAGGAGGGGTTGCAGGAGTTATACACAGCTTCCCTTAAAGTCTGTTCCCCATGGGGGGGAGTTCTCCAGCACCTTATTGTATGTCCCTGCACCTCAATAGGACTATCATTTGTAATATCATCAAGGCTTATAATCCCCTCTTCAAGACCTGCTGCCACTGTAATTGCTTTAAATGTGGAACCCGGCTCATAAGTGTCAACCAATCCCCTGTTTCTCCAAACAGTCTCCTGAAGTTTTTCAATATCTTCACTGGTGGTTCCGTCCCATGTTTCCGGATCTTCACCTGGCGGGCACGCCCTGGGGTTATTAGGGTTATAGTCCGGCTTTGAAACCATAGCAAGTATATCCCCGTTTCTAGGGTCCATTACAATAACTATACCACCCTTTAGCACTTTATTATCATCTATTGCCCTTTCCAATTCCCTTGTGGCAATATACTGTATGTCTTTATCTATGGTTAGTACCACATCCAGACCGTCTTGAGGTTCGATGCGCTTCTCCTCGTAAAAAGGTGTCTGCCTTCCCCTGGCATCCACTTCACTTAGTATCTTTCCCGGTACCCCTTTTAAGTATTTATCCATTACCCTTTCTATACCGTCAAGTCCTTGGTTGTCATATCCTACAAAACCCAATATATGGGATGCCAGGTTATTGTGGGGATAAACCCTTTTAGAATCTTCATCTATATAAATACCTTTTATATTATTTTCACTTCTAAACTGCCTAACTTTATTTCCAACCTCTTTGCTGACATGCCTTTTTATCTCCTGGTATCTGTTGTTTTTATTCATCTTCTCTAAAACATCTTCTTTATCCATTTCCAAAATCAAAGCAAGATTTTCTGCAATGAATTCCCGCTCTTTTTTATCTTTTGGCAAATCCTGGGGGTTTACAGCTATCCTTTCAGCACTTGAACTAACTGCAAGTTTATTGCCATTTCTATCATAAATAGTCCCTCTTTTGGGGGTTATTTCCCTATTGCTGTTTTGCTGCTGGAAAGCCATTTCCTGAAGTTCTTCCCCCCGAACCATTTGAATCCAACCCACTCTAAATAAAAGCCCCAATATAAAAAGAGAAAAAGCTACCATTAAAAATAATAGCCTCTTCTTCATCATTAATGTAGCACCATTCACCAAAGCCCCTCCTTTAGTAAGTATGCAAAAACAAGCTTAGTGTATAAAACTGCTTACACTCTTTATTTTTCCCACCAAGGTGTCCAGCACTCCAGGATTTTCTTTATTTTGATTTTCATCATCTAAAACCACCGTAGAGTCATCCCTTGGTATACTTATATATGTAATCTGATGCCTGTCAGGCTCCTGCATTCCCAGCTTTGTTTTTGCAACTTCCCTTATATTGTTTAAATCAATACTGTTTTTTATATCAAGTTCTATGTTCTTGTTTTCTTCCCTAATTTCATTATATTCAACAATTTGCTGATTTATAATATAATTTAATTCAGTAATTTTAGCATACCTGTAAGCTACAAAACCCGCTAAAGTGGATATAAACAGTAAAACCAATACATACTTAATCTTTACTTTATTATTGTTCCTCTGTTTTTTCTTGGATTTTAGCACCTTATTTTCTTTGTAAACGTCATATTCAAGCTTTCTTGCTGCTGTTCCGTGTATATACTGTTTATTATCTAACATTTTATTCACCTTCCTGAAGGTTATAACACTTTAAAGTATAAAATTACCAACAGACAATAAATCCAGGGGTTTGGCTTTTCTTTTTAAAAAAGCACTTCCCCCGGAACAAAACAACTTAAGCTCTTTTTTAGCTTTACTATCTTCCTTTAATGAAAATTTGTCTTTTGTAAAGTGTCTTTTTTCCTTTTCTTTTGTTTTTTAATACTTCTTCTTTTGTTTTCCTAAAATATTTTTCCTTTGTCTTTTAAAAACTTTCTTCTTTTGTAATTTACCATTTGCTTTTCTTTTGTAGTTTTATAATTTTTTCTTTTGTTGTTTTTTTAATTTTTCTTTTGTTTTATTTCCACCCTCAGAAAAAACTTTCTAAGGATTATATACTATATTTTTTCAACCACTCTCAATTTTGAACTTCTTGCCCTTGGGTTTTTCTCAATCTCCTCCTTTGATGGTATGATGGTCTTTTTCCCTATAATTTTTACCAAAGGCTTTTTCCCGCATATACATACCGGAAATTCCGGAGGGCATGTACATGGTTTTGCTCTGTTATAAAAAGTGTTTTTAACTATCCTGTCCTCTAGTGAATGGAAGGATATAATGCAAAATCTTCCCCCCGGCTTTAATAGTTCTATTCCATCACTAACTGCCTTTTCAAGTACTCCTAATTCATCATTTACTGCTATTCTTAAAGCCTGGAAAGTGCGCTTTGCAGGGTGGGGTCCTTCCCTCCTTGCCCCTTTTGGTATTGCAGCCTTAATAATATCTACCAGCTCGCCTGTACTTTCAATTGGCTTCTTTTCCCTTGCATCAACAATAAATTCTGCAATTCTTTTAGCCCATCTTTCTTCGCCGTAATTTTGTATTATTTCACTTAGCTGCTCTTTGCTGTACTCATTTACCAATATCTTTGCTGTCAGCCTTCCCCTTCTGTCCATCCTCATATCCAAAGGGGCATCTTTTTTATAACTAAATCCCCTTTCCCCCTCATCCAATTGATGGGAGGAGACCCCAAGGTCTAGAAGTATCCCGTCCACACCTTGAATGTTGTTTTCAAAGCAAACATCTTTTATATTTTTAAAATTTGTATTTACAAGTATAATTCCTGCCTGTCCACCTGCACTTTTAAGCCTTATTTCAGAAGTTTTTACAGCAAATTCATCCTGGTCTAACCCAATTAAAATTCCCTTGCTATTTAGCCTCTTATATATCTCTAAAGAGTGTCCCGCACCCCCTATAGTCCCATCTATATAAATCCCGTCAGGCTTAATATTAAGTTTTTCTATAACTTCTTTCAGCAATACAGGGCTGTGATGAAACTCCATCAAACTATTCCTTTCAAAAATTCTTTTTTAAATTCCCAGCATAGACATTTTTTCTGCAATGCTTTCAGGACTAATATTGTCATCTCCACAGTATCTCTCCCATTCAGCCTTGTCCCATATTTCAACCCTGGTGGACACTCCTATTATATATACATCCTTTTCCAATTTTGCATGCTGCCTTAAATTGTTAGGTATTAGTATTCTACCCTGTTTATCCAATTCACATTCAGTAGCTCCTGCAAAAAAGAATCTTACAAAAGCTCTTACATCTTTATCGGTGAAAGGAAGTGATCTTAGTTTTGCTTCAAGTTCTCCCCACTCTTTTGATGAATACGCAAACAAACAGTTATCAAGACCTTTGGTTAGAATAAAACTTTCCCCAAGTCCGTCCCTAAACTTAGATGGTATGATAACCCGGCCTTTTGCGTCAACTGAGTGTTGGTATTCACCATAAAACAACTATTTCACCTCACATCTTGTCACATTCCACCACTTCACTCCACTTCTCACCACTTATAATTTAATTTTAGTCTATAAACGCATAATAATCAAGAGGAAATTTAAAATTTTTTCTAAAAAAAATAAAAGATAGGACTTCTGTCCTACCTTTTTTGAAGATGTTTACTAGTATTTTTAGTTTTTGTTTTTACAGCCGGCACCTGATATTTTGTGTCTGCCGCCTAGCTGTTCATCATAATACTTTGCAATGAGTAAATCCAATTGCACACTCATTTCATATATCTTTGCATAATCGTCTTCACAGTCAATCATGCTGTTTAACTTATCCTGCAGCAGTCTAATCTCACTTTGGACCATTTTAACACCACCATTATCTTTTGTAGAAAATATTTAATTCTTAGTATTTCAACAAACCCTTAGTTTTTTTGACACAAATAGTGTTTTTTTATTAACTAGTGGCTTGCTTTCCTTTTAATTATAGAAATTTACCAGCAGCATGTCAATATTGATAAAAAATTGTAACACTGCTGTAACATTATCTGCTAACAACTCCATATTTTTTACGTCTTATTATAAAAATTACACCAAATACGACAACAAACGATATTGCAAGTAATTGGGACACTCTGAAAGGCCCTATGTAAAGACTGTCTATTCTCAAACCCTCTATCCAAAATCTCCCTGCTCCATAGAGAATCATATACAGGAAAAACAATTCTCCTTTTACTTTGTATTTCTTTCTATACCACATAAGAAACAAAAAAGCTGCAAAACTCCACAAAGATTCATATAAAAAAGTTGGATGGACAGGCAAATCAGGATCCATACCAGGAATGCCTGACAGCTCTATCCTTCTTTTTATAATTTCACTTGTCATTCCCCAGGGTAAATTTGTATTAGTACCAAAAGCCTCATTGTTAGTAAAATTTCCCCATCTCCCAATCGCCTGAGCCAGCAGGAAATACGGACCTCCCAGATCTAAAAGATTTAAAAAATCCACTTTTTTTATCTTACAGTATATGTATGAAGACAATACTGCACCAATCAGCCCTCCGTATATAGCCAACCCGCCTGTCCTGATATTTATTATTTTTAGTATATCCCCTCCAAATTCATCCCAGTTAAATATAACATAAAAAAGCCTTGCCCCTATTATTCCTGAGGGTGCCCCCAAAAGCACAATATCTAAAATCTGCTCTTCCTTTATTCCAAACCTTTCCCGGTTTCTCATTCCCAAAAAAACAGCTGTAACAAATGCTATAGAAATAATTATTCCATACCACAAAACTTCTATACCAAATATTTCAAAGGCCACCCTGTTAACCGGTATTTTTAAATCCCATAAATTAGGAAATCTTACATAATTCATTTTTGTCCTCCTGTTAACTCTATTTCTACTCTTTTGTATCTATTGGTAGCATTTTTTAATTTATGAAATAGGTTTTATTACAGAAACAGCTAATCTCTCTTTATTAAAATGTTCTCTAAATACCTTTTCCACATAGTCAAAAGTTATTTGGTCATATACATTCAAATAATCAAAAATATTTACTTCTTTAAAATACACAGACATAAACATATGTGCTATCCTGTCAACAGAGTTCAGCTGCCTTATAAATCTTCCCCTCATTGCCTTTTTAATGCGCTGATAATCTTTTTCATCAATACCTTTTTTGCATAAATCTTCTATCTTAGAAATAACTTTTTCTTTAACCAAAAGAGGATCTTTTGATTCCCCTCCAAAAGATGAAAAAGCATAATTTTCTTCAATGCTGTAGTCAAAATCAAATGTGTTGTTAATAAGACCTTCATTATAAAGCTCTGTGTATAAATCCGAACTTCTTCCTAAAATAATTTCAAGAAGAATTTTTACTGCAATTTCCCTGTTTAAGCAGTTAATTCCCTTAGATTCAAAATTAACATCTTTAAAACCCATTAGAAAGAGAGGCATTGCAACGGCAAGTTTTTGTTCTTTGTAATGTTTATTAATTTCATCAGGCTCTTTGGGAAAAATCCTTTCAATCTCAATATCCTTTTCACTTTTAAATATATTTTCTTCCACCATCTGAAAAACCTTTTCAACTTCTACGTCCCCAACTACAACAATTACCATGTTTGACGGGTGATAGAAGGTATTATAGCACTTATATAAAATTTCCCTGTCTATTTTGGATATGCTTTCAATGGTTCCTGCTATATCAATTTTTACAGGATTTTCTTTATAAAATGCATCTAAAAGATTAAAAAACACCCTCCAGTCAGGATTATCTTCATACATTCTTATTTCCTGGCCAATAATGGCTTTTTCTTTTTCCACACTTTCTTCGGTAATATACGGGTTTTGCACATAGTCCAATAAAAGATTGAAATTTTCAAAAAACTTATCTATGCATGAAAAAAGATAAACCGTCTGGGAAAAGCTGGTGTATGCATTGGGATTAGAGCCAAGCTTTGAAAATTTATCCATAACACTTCCGTCCTTTTGTTCGAAAAGCTTGTGTTCTAAAAAATGAGCTATCCCGTCAGGTACTTTTACTCTTTCCCCGTTTACCACAAACTCACTGTTAATGGAACCGTAATGAGTACCAAAAGCGGCAAATTTTTTAGAATATCCCTTTTTAGGTATTACAAAGACTTTAAGCCCGCTTTTATGCTGATAAAGATACATTGTTTCATCTATTTTATCATAATTTATTGTCTTTATTTCCACGGATAAATCCTCCTTTTAATTTAAAATTTTTTGTGTTTAAATTTCCTTCTCATTGTTTGTAATAAAATAAATTGTATCAAGTTTTACCTTTAATGCAATATCAGCCACCTCTTTTATTGATGCATTTTTTACCTTCTCAATAACCATATCCGGAGTATCTTCTGATTTTGTAATATACTGACTTAAGTAAAAATCAACTAATTGAAGCTGGCTGTCTTTAATGGATTTTATACCTGTTTCAATGCTTTTTTGTGCCGCTTCATATTCATATTCTGTAATATTCCCTTTTGCTATATCTTCTAACTGTTTATTTATTATTTCAATTGTCTTATCTTTATTTTCAATTTCAATACCGCTGCTTATAACCATAAGCCCTTTAAATTTTTCAAGGCGAGAAAAAACATAATAAGCAAGACCTTCTTTCTCCCTTACATTTTGAAATAGTTTTGAGTGCACTCCCCCGCCTAATATGCTGTTATATAAAATTAATTTATAATACTCTTCATCATTTGGGTAAGTATTTGTTCTAAACCCTAGTGAGAGTTTTCCTTGATTTACATCAAAAGTTTCTGTTACATTTTTTACCTTGTCCACTGCAATTTCTATTTCTGCTTCCTTTATGTCTATTACTTCTTCCCTGTCTATTTTAAACAAGTTATCTTTAATATAGTCTATATCTTCAGGTTTTAAATCCCCTGATACAAAAACATACATAGGAAGGGTTTTTATAAATTTTAAATAGTGTTCATATAAGTCTTTGCAATTTATTGATTCTAAATTTTCCAAGCTTCCATAGTCATATATTCCAAAGGGCTCACCTTTACAAACCTCTTCTAAGCACCTTTCTACAGCATAGTGCATTTTATTGTTTACCCGACCTTTAATTAACTCTTTCATTTTCTCTGTTTCCTGGGCAACATATTCATTTTTAAAACATCCGTCTTCTAAAACAGGTTCTGTTATAATTTCCATCAAAAAGTCAAAAGCCTTTTTAGTTATATCAATATTCTCACTGATGTATTTATCTGAAATATACTCTATATAAAACTGAATTATCTGATTCTCCCCTTTTTTTGTCACTCCGCAGTCAAATGAAGTCCCGTATAGCTCATCTAAATAAAGGGAAATATCCCGGATGGAAGGATATTTAGTACATCCTCTTCTTAAAACTGCAGGAATCAACGCATTTTTTGATGCATTTGCATTTGTTAAATTATCGTGGAAAAAAATATTTATTGAATTGGTTTTAAACTTATTTGTTGGTATCCAAAATAGGGTTATTCCATTAAAAGATGCTATCTTTTTAGCCTGGCTGTCTTTAAACATTAAATTAATCCTCCCTTTTATTCTATGTATTTTTCTTGCATTTATAATAAATTCCCTTATTATCTATTCTCCCAAAAACACTGTAATATAACAATATTTTTTTTGAAAAAATATCTTTTTAAAATTTTTTTAAAATTATTTATCATAAATAAAAAAGTTTTATATTGAAATAATAGTAGTAATGGAGGGATTTTATGAATCAGATAAGGTATTATAGAAAATACCCGCGGACACATGAAAAATCAAGTGCAGAAGATAATAGCCATGAATTTAACTTAAATCTTCCAAGCGTATTGGGAATTCTTGCATTTACGCTGATCCAAGGTATGTTTTTAGGATACATGCTAAAAAAAAGTTTTGATTAATTTTAAATTAGTTGGGGCAATCTCCCCAACTAAGCTTTTATAGGGTGTTTTTTAAGACTCTTTAAAACGTACTATTCTTGGCATAATTCCTAATTTATCTATCATTAAGTTATAATCACTTTCCTTTAAATCATCCCATTTCTTTTTAAGATTACTTAATATTATTGCCTCTACCACATTAGTACCAAAAGACCTTCCACCCCAGTTAGGTGTGGTTGTAACAAGGGTATCAACACCTAAACTTTTAAGAAGGCTTACATCTTTAGATGTCACTGTGTTTGTAATAATTATTTTCCCCTCTAAGGATTTTGGCATATATTTTTTTATATAGTGAAAATCCCCTGCTATTATATCTGCATTTTCATAATACTTTTTAAATTTTTCATGGTTATTTTCACTTTGCTTGCTTCCTGTAGGATACAGTATTTTAAAAGGCAGTTTTGATATAAGAGGTATAAAAATTTTAAGGAGTACCTTAAAAACCTCTATTTTTTTTATAGTCATAGGTATACCTAATGCAAAAATCAAATCCCCTATTAAAACATTACAATCATTTTCTATAAAAGCTTCTGTCATCCTGAACCTGTCTGTAGCACATGTTACCAATACTTTTTTGTCTTTAAGGGGGATTATATTATTATCCCTCAGGTAATTTATAACCCTGTATTCAAGCGTATTTTTAACCCCGCTTCCATCGCATATAGGCGTAATTTTGGGTGCATTAATTATTGGAATAGCCTCTTTTATTACATGTTTTTTGTTGGTAACCCCGGTAAGATATAAATCTATTCCTCCTACACCAAATGCATCAACTTTTCCATCTAATTCCTTTATTATGGAAATTGCTTTTTCTATATCCCCGTCCGTTCCAATTCTTTGGATGTGATGCTTCTCCCCTAAAATGTCAATCTCTACACTCTCATCACGAAGTGAAGAACCGATACTTACACTTACAATTCTCTTCATGTACAATATTCACTCCTAAAATATTTCCTGGCCTTTAATAAATCTTTTTTCATTTCTATAATAAGCTCTTCTATAGTGCTAAACTTTTTCTCATTTCTGATTTTTTCAATAAAAAAGACCTCTATTTCTTTGCCATAAATATCCTTATTAAAATCCATTATAAAAGTTTCTACACTTATATAGCTATTTCCTCCAAAAGTAGGATTATTCCCCACGTTAGTTACACTAGGATAAATACAGTCTTCAATTTTTACTTTAGTTATGTACACTCCCTTTTTAGGAAAAACCAGATAGCTCTTAGGACTTATATTTGCTGTGGGAAAACCTAAAGTCCTTCCTATTCCCTTTCCTCTTTCCACCTGCCCTTTTATGGAATAATGTCTTCCTAAATGCAAGAAAGCCTTATGCATATCCCCTTTTTTTATGTACTTTCTTATATTGGTGCTGCTTACTATTTCATCCTCTAGTTTGACAGGTGGTATAACTATTACTTTAAAACCATGTCTTTTTCCAAGTTCCTTTAAAAGATTTATATCCCCCTCACCCTTATAGCCAAACCTGTAGTCGTAGCCTGCCACCGCAAGCTTCATTTTTAGCTTTTTTACAAGAATACCTTCTACAAAATCCTCAGGCTTGATTCTTGAATATTTCTCGTCAAATTTTTCAAAATATACATAATCAAGTCCTCTTTTGCTTAAAATCTCTATCTTTTTTTCCAATGTGGTTATTAAGGGTGTAAAAAGCTTTTTCCTGATTATATTCTCCGGATGCTTCACAAATGTATACACCACAGATTCTAAGGAATGCAAATCTGATTCATTTATCAATGTATCTATAAGTGCCATATGTCCTAAATGTAAACCGTCAAAGTTCCCCAAACCTACTCCTGTGGGTTTTTTAAAACTGTAATCTGAAGTTGAAGCATATATTGTTTTCATACTTTCATCCCTAACTTATATCATATAAACATTTTTCTTGACTTTAGTAAAATATCTTCGTTAAATTTAATCACTTGGCCAAATGCCAAAAATTTGCCATCCCATCCATAAACCCTTAGGTTTTTCTTTTTTTTGAATTCATCACTTATTTTTATCTTTGCACCGTTTGTAAATTTCTTTGTATCCTTTAAATTCAGCACTATTTTATCATAATCCTTAAATATTTCATCCACCGGGATTATTTTTTCCTGCAGGGTGCCTTGGGCAGCCAGCTCCCTTATTTCTTCCAAAGTCAGTGTAGTGGAAAGGTCAAAAACCCCGGCTTTCTTTCTAAGCAGGAAGGACATATGCCCTCCGCAGCCTAATTTGTTCCCTATATCATCGCAAAGAGTCCTGATATAAGTCCCCTTTGAACACTCTACATCAAAAATAACTGAATCTTTTTTTATTTGTATAATGTCAATAGAATAAATTTCCACTTCTCTGGGCTTTCTGTCTATAACCTTTCCTTCCCTTGCAATGTCGTATAGTTTTTTCCCATTAACCTTTATGGCAGAATACATAGGAGGTACCTGGCTGTATTTTCCAACAAAAGACATTATAGCCCTTTCTATTTCATCTTTTGAAACATCAACAGGGCTTTCTTTTATTATTTTACCTGTTGCATCCTGGGTATCAGTGGAAATACCCAATTTAAGCCCAGCCCTGTAAATTTTGTCCTTATCTATTAAAAATTCAACAGCCTTAGTAGCCTTGCCCAAACAAACAGGAAGAACCCCTGCAGCACAAGGATCCAGTGTCCCGGTGTGCCCTACCTTTTTTATTTTAAGTATTCTTCTTAAATATGCAACCACATCAAAGGAAGTCATGCCAGTTGGCTTTAGTACATTAATTACACCGTTCATTATAAAACTTCCCTTATCTCCTTTAAAAGTATTTGTTTTATATCTTCCATATTTCCCTCTATTGTACACCCGGCAGCATTTTTATGCCCGCCTCCACCAAGTTTATTTGCTATTATGGATACATCAACATACTTTTTAGACCTTAAGTTTATTTTATAACTTTCATTTTCCTTCTCTCTAACAAGAACTGCAACTTCCACACCTTTTATATTTCTTCCAATATTTACAATGCCGTCGCAGTCCTCTTCCTTTGCATCTGCATCTTTTATCATACTTTCCGTAACCGTTATAAAAGCTACTTTTCCATTTTCTAATATTTCCAAAGTTTGTACAGCCATTCCTGTAAGTTTTGTCTTAGATAAAGACACCGTTTCAAATAAAAGCTGTGAAACTTCCGCCACATCAACACCATTATTTATTAAATCTGATATTATCTGGTGAGTAATTGATGTGGTATTGCTGTATCTGAATCCACCTGTATCTGTTGCTATAGCAACATAAATACAGGTAGATATTTCTTTAGTTAATGGAATTCCCATCATTTTTATAAACTGGTATATTATTTCCCCTGTAGCCGACGAACTGGTTTGAACATAATTCAAATCGGCAAACTCGGTATTTGTCATATGATGGTCTATATTAATGGTATAAGATGCAGCATTAAAAATGTCAATTCGCTTTCCAAGGCGGCCGGTATCCCCTGTATCCAATGCCAGTACAAGGTCGTAGTTTTCTTTTTCACCTTGGTAAACTTTTGTAAATTCTATGCCAGGCAAAAACCCATAGCTTGAAGGAATTTCCTCTTCAATGTAAATTACCGGTTCAATTCCCAGCTCCTTTACTGCATATGCAAGGGCAATACTTGAACCAAGTGCATCCCCGTCTATAGACACATGGGGCAGGATGGCAAGGGTTTTTACTTCTTTTATCTTTGAAATAATGATATTTTTAGTCATCATTACAACTCCCCAATCCTTTCAAATTACTAACAAAGTTAAATATCTTAATCACTTTCTTTTTTTTCTTTTATATCTTCTATCAATTTAGAAATCCTGGCACCATATTCAATGGAATCATCAATTTCAAAAATAATTTCCGGTGAATAACGTATTTGAAGCCTGCTTCCTATCTCCCGTCTTATAAAACCTGCTGCACTTTCTAAACCCTTAAACACTTCTTTTTTTTCTTCTTCATCTGCCATAATGCTGACAAACACCTTTGCATAGCGCAAATCTTTTGTTACCTTTACATGGGTGACACTAATAAGCTTTGAAAGCCTTGGGTCTTTAAGTTCAGTGTGTATAATATTGCTAATTTCCCTCTTTATCCCTTCTGAAATCCGCATAGTTCTGTCCATTACAAACACTCCTAAAAGTAATTTTCTTTTTTATTCTCTGACTTCTTCCATAACGTAGGCTTCAATAACGTCCCCTACCTTTATATCATTGTATTTTTCTAAAGACAGTCCGCATTCATAGCCCTGGACAACTTCCTTTACATCATCTTTAAACCTTTTTAAGGAAGCAAGTTTTCCTTCATGGACAACAATGCCGTTTCTTAGTACCCTTACACCGCTATTTCTAATGATTTTCCCGTCAAGTACATATCCACCGCCAATGGTACCAACACCGGAAGCTTTAAACAGCTGTCTTATTTCAACATGACCGGTAATAACTTCTCTGTAAGTAGGGTCAAGCAATCCCTTCATAGCTGCCTCAACATCTTCTATTGCATCGTAAATAACTGTATAAAGCCTTATATCCACTCCGGCATCTTTTGCAATTTCTGTTACATTCCCTGCAGTTCCCACATTAAAACCAATTATAATTGCATTTGATACTTGTGCTAATGTTACGTCTGACTCAGTGACCGCTCCTACTCCTCCATGGATTATCTTAATTCCTACTTCCTCATTTGAAAGTTTTTCTAAGGACTGTTTAATAGCTTCAACAGAGCCCTGCACATCTGCTTTTACAATTATATTCAGTTCTTTTACTTCACCTGCTTTAATCCTCTCAAATAAATCATCCAGTGAAACTTTAACAGTAGGATTTAACATTTGTTCCCTAAGCTTTTGTTTTCTCTTTTCAACAAGCTGCTTTGCAATTTTTTCATCAGTTATTGCATAAAAGGTTTCTCCTGCCTCCGGTACTTCCGGAAGTCCGAGTATTTCTACAGGTGTTGACGGACCGGCTTCCATTATTCTCTGACCCTTATCATCTGTCATTGCCCTTATCCTGCCAACCAATGTCCCTGTAACAATTGAATCCCCATGATGCAGCGTTCCCCTTTGAACTAACATGGTGGCTATAGGTCCCCTGTCCTTATCAAGTTTTGCCTCAATTACAGTTCCTTTTGCCTGTCTATTTGGGTTTGCCTTTAGTTCAAGCATATCTGCAACTAAAAGTACCATTTCAAGTAAATAGTCTATATTTATTCTCTTTTTAGCTGAAACCTCTACACAAATGGTGTCTCCACCCCATTCTTCAATAAGCAGTCCATGTTCAGCCAATTCCTGTTTCACCCTGTCAGGATTAGCCTCAGGTCTGTCTATCTTGTTGATTGCTACAATTATTGAAACATTTGCCGCCTTAGCATGGTTAATTGCTTCTATGGTCTGAGGCATAACACCATCGTCAGCTGCAACCACAAGTATTGCTACGTCAGTTACCTGGGCACCCCTTGCTCTCATAGCTGTAAAAGCTTCGTGCCCTGGTGTATCAAGAAAAGTTATATTTCTATTATTAATATTAACTGTATATGCACCAATATGCTGAGTGATTCCACCTGCTTCTTTCTCGGTAACATTTGTCTCTTTAATTGCATCCAATAATGAAGTTTTACCATGGTCAACATGCCCCATCACAACAACAACAGGAGGTCTTGGTACCAATTCATCTTCATTATCGTCTTCAGAATCATCAAACAGTATATCTTCTTCAGTTATAACAACTTCTTTTTCAGCAGTAATGCCATATTCATCTGCTATTATTGCAGCAGTATCAAAATCTATTTCCTGATTCACCGTTGCCATTACACCTAATTTCATCAAGCGCTTAATTACATCGGCAGATGTTTTTTTGATGGCTTCTGCAAACTCTTTAACTGTCATTGTCTCGCCCAGCTTCACAGATGTAAGAACAGCTTTTGGCGGAACCTGGTTTTCTTTCTTGTCTTTTTTATTGTCTTTCTTTGCTTTTTTAGGTTTCTTTACCTTTTCGTCATAAAACTCGTCTAAAATTTCATCATCAGACAAAACTCCTGCCACCTCTTTTTTGGCAGCAAAAATATTTTTATTTGGCTTGTTTTTGGTTTTATAGGCTTTTTTGGTCTTGCTAATATCCCTTCTGCCTTCCCTGCCTTCTTTAAAATCCCGTCTTTCCCCACGTTGACGGGTGTCTGATTGTTCTTTTTGTATAGATTTCAAATCAGCTTTTGACATCTCTTGAGCCTTCTTTGCCTCCTTACTGGAAGTTTTGTCTTTTACAATTGTCTCTTTGGTTTCTTTACCTTTATCTTCTTTTGCCACTTTTGCAGCGGGCTTTGTATCTTTTGCATCTTTTTTGCTTTCATCTTTAATTTTAGAGTCAGCCTTATGACTTTCGCTTTCCTTACTGCCCTTTTGCTCTTTAACTTTCTCTGTCTTTTTGCTGCTTTTTTTGCTTTCTTTGGATTTTTTATCAGCAGCCTCCTGTTTTTTATCTTCACTTTCTTCTGCTTTTTTTGACTTATTCTTTTGTTTTTCTTCATTAGGGGCTTCAACGGGTTTAACAGTATCCAATTGCTTTTCCCTGCTCTGTTCCCCTTGTTTTAAATCTTTGTCAGAAACAGCAGTATCGTTCTTCTTTTCACTTACCACAGCGTCTTTAACCTCATTTTCAGTCTTTTTCTTTTCAGCTTCCTTTTCCTTCTCAGAAGTTTTTGTAACAGGTCTTTTGGGCTCAAGTTTTGTCTCCCTTACAAGTCCTGGTCTTAAACCTGATGTAGATGTAGCCACTTTAACATATGGAGCTTTTTTATGCTTATCTTTTCCATCTTTTTTCTGTCCCTTGTCTCCGGACTTATTCAAATCTTCTTCAGAATCTAAATTTATCTCTACTTTTCGTATTATTCTAGGCGCTTTTTTGGCTTCCTTTTTCAGCTCTTCCTTTAACTCCTCATCAATTATAGGTATTGGCTTCTTATTGGTGGCTTGAGCTTCTTCTTTTTCCTCATCATGTCTTATAACCCCGATATAGTCATATAGAGAATCTATTTCATCACTTTCTAGAAGACTCATATGGTTTTTAACAACTATGTTTATTTCAGATAGTTTTTCAATCAGCCTTTTACTGGTGGTATTCAGCTCTTTGGCAATTTCATAAACTCTTTTTCTTGTCAATATCTTCACCCCCGCAAGCATTATTTTCATCGTCTATCATTTTCAAAAGATTATTGGAAAACCCTTTGTCCAATATGGCCACCACCGAAGTTATTCCTTTGCCAATAAATTTTCCCAATAATTCTTTTGTCCCAAATATTCTCATTTCCACTCTCCTGTGAAAACAAGCATTTTCATACTTCTTTTTTGTGTTAAATGAAGCATCTTCTGCCACGACAATTAATTTAACTTTGCCGCTCTTTAAAAGTCTTTCGCATGTTTCATCACCTGAAACCAATTTGTTAGCTTTCCTTGCAAGCCCCATAAAAGAATATATCCTATTTGTCATTTTCCGTCCCCAATTCTTTTTTTAATGCTTCATATATTTCACTTTCAATAGAAGTTTCAAATGCTCTTTCAAATCCTTTACTCTTCCTTGCCTTTTCAAAACACTCAATGTCTTTACAAATATAGGCTCCTCTGCCAGGCTTCTTGCCAACAAAGTCAATGGATATTTCATTTTCTTTGTTCTTTACCACCCTGATTAACTCTTTTTTAGGTTTCATTTCCTGACATCCTATACACATTCTCATTGGAATCCTTTTTTTCTTCATAGAGTATCACTTCCTAAACTTACATGTTCATTTTCACCAGTAAAAGGTCAGAAAATTCAAACCTTTTTTATACACTTAAACAATGTTCTCATCTAAATCCCTCTCTGAAGTCCCTTCTTCAGAAATTTCATCACCGGCTTCTACATCTTCTTTAGGAATTTCTTCCCCGATGTCTCCTTCTAAACCTTCTTCAGGAACCTCTTCCCCGGCGCCCCCTTTTAAATTTTCTTCTAGAACTTCTTCCCCGCCGTCCCTTTCTGAATATTCATCTCCTGCACTTTCACTGTTAATATTAAAGAGCTTTTGCTCAATATCTGCCCTAAGCTGGGATTCACTCTTAATATCAATTTTCCAGCCGGTTAGTTTGGCAGCAAGCCTTGCATTTTGACCTTCTTTTCCTATTGCTAAGGACAGCTGAAAGTCCGGTACCGTTACTTTTGCACTTTTCTCCTCTTCATTCACATCCACCCTTATGACCTTTGCAGGACTTAAGCTGCTTGAAATATATTCCTTCGGGTCACTGCTCCAGTTTATTATGTCTATCTTCTCCCCCCTAAGCTCATCAACAATAGCCTGGACCCTTGTGCCTTTTTGCCCTACACAAGCCCCTACAGGGTCAACATTATCGTCCCTTGAATACACTGCTACTTTTGTCCTGGAGCCTGGTTCCCTTGAAATGCTTTTAAGTTCAACTATTCCTTCGTATATTTCAGGCACTTCAAGTTCAAACAATCTTTTTACAAGCCCCGGGTGGGTTCTGGATACCATAATCTGAGGACCTTTGGTTGTCTTTTTAACTTCTATTATATACGTTTTTATCCTGTCATTAAACTTATACTCCTCACCAGGTACCTGCTCTGACGGCGCTAATATTGCTTCGGCTCTTCCTAAATCTATAATTACATTTCTTCTCTCTGTCCTTTGGACAATTCCTGTAACTATTTCCCCTTCCTTATTGGCAAATTCGTCGAAAATAATTCCCCTTTCAGCCTCTCTTATACGTTGCACAACAACCTGCTTGGCTGTCTGGGCTGCTATCCTTCCAAATTTCCTTGGAGTTACTTCTATCTCTACAACATCATCTTCTTCAAAGTCAGGATTTATTTTTTTAGCTTCCTCAATTGAGATATCAAAATTAATATTCTTTGGACTTTGGGTTACTTTTTTTAATGCAAATACTTTAAATTCCCCACTGTCCCGGTCAATTAAAACCCTGACGTTCTGGGAAGAACCAAAATTTCTTTTATATGCTGATATAAGAGCTGCTTCTATAGCTTCAATTAATGTTTCTTTATCAATTCCTTTTTCTTTCTCTAATTGTTCTAATGCATGAATTAAATCCGCACTCATTTTAGAACCTCCTCGCCTTATTTCATATGACAACTAAAATATTATCGTTCTCTTTACCAATGAAACTTCTTCTCTTTCAAATTCCATTGTTTCCCCGCTGTCTAGATTTATAACTATTTTATTATCTATCAAACCAATTAGTTCACCTACATATTTCTTTTTGCCATTAATTGCCTTGAACAGCTTTACCTCAACTAACTCCCCTTTAAATCTTTCAAAATCAGAGTCTTTTTTTAACGGCCTTTCAAGCCCTGGTGAAGAAACCTCTAAAAAATAACTTTGAGGTATCGGGTCCTCTTTGTCAAGTAAATCGCTTACTTCTTCACTCACCACTTTACAATCATCAATGGTTATCCCACCTGGTTTATCTATGTAAATTCTCAAGTACCAATTGGGTCCTTCCTTTACATATTCAACGTCTACCAATTCAAATAAGTGCTTTTTTACCACAGGCTCCGCTAAATTAGTGGCAATTTCTACTATTTTCCTTTTAGACATATCTACCTCCATATAAAGCTCATTTAAAATCAAACACCCAAGGGTTCAAAATAATACGAAAGAGTGGGTTCTTCCCCACTCTTTGCCCTTGTGCTACTACCTATTATGCTTTAGCTCAAATGTATTATACCATTATTATTTGTATTTATCAATAATTTTATTATATTTATTTTTTTATTCCCTTTATTTAGGAGAATAAGCTTATTTGGTTACTTTCAGGTAAACCTTTTAAACATCCGTTTTTTTGCAGTATTTCTATAACAGCTTTACTTACTTTAGCCCTTATTCTCAAATCATCAATGGAAATAAACTCCCCTTCTTCTCTTGCCTCAACGATATTTTGTGCAGCTGCATTGCCAAGACACTGTAGGGAATTTAAAGGCGGTCTTATCCCGTCACCAGCTATTTTAAATTTTGTTGCATCAGATTTATATAAATCCACCGGCAAAAATTTAATACCCCTTGCATACATTTCATTTACAACCTCTAAAATTGTCAACACATTTTTTTCCTTCTGGGTAAGGGTATTCCCCATTTGTTCAAGCTCTTTTATTTTGTTCCGCACCTTATCCTGGCCGTTACACATAAGCTCTGCATCAAAATCATCTGCCTTTACCGTAAAATAAGTTACATAAAATTCCTTAGGGTAGTTTACTTTAAACCAGGCAATTCTAAAAGCCATCATTACATAAGCAGCTGCATGGGCTTTGGGGAACATATACTTTATCTTTTTACATGAATCTATGTACCATGCGGGTACATTTTTTTCCCTCATTTCTTTTTCATACTCTTCCTTTAAGCCTTTTCCCTTTCTTACATCTTCCATAATTTTAAAAGCTGTTTTAGGCTCTAATCCTGCCTGAATAAGATACAGCATTATGTCATCCCTTGTACTTATAACATTAGACAGGGTGGTAATATTGTTTCTAATAAGATCCTGGGCATTATTCAGCCACACATCAGTACCGTGGGACAATCCGGATATTCTTATAAGCTCCGCAAATGTAGTTGGTTTGGTATCCACAAGCATCTGCCTTACAAATTTTGTTCCAAACTCAGGAATTGCAAAAGTCCCCACCTGGCTGTTTATATCCTCAGGTTTTATTCCTAAAGGCTCTGTACTGCTAAAAATACCCATTGTATTTTTTTCACCAATGGTAATATCTCTGGCATCTACTCCCGTTAAATCTTCCAGCATTCTTATAACTGTAGGGTCATCGTGACCTAATATATCAAGTTTTAAAAGACATCCACTTATTGAATGATAATCAAAATGGGTTGTTATAACCTCTGATGAAGTATCATCTGCCGGTCTTTGAATAGGGCAAAAATCATGTATATCTTTATCATCCGGCACAATCATAATCCCCCCCGGATGCTGCCCAGTGGTTCTTTTTACTCCGGTACATCCTTTTACAAGCCTGTTTATCTCCGCATTTGTAGCCACAATCTCCCTGTCATCAAGATAGTTTTTTACAAACCCAAAGGCTGTTTTTTCAGCTATAGTTCCAATGGTACCTGCCCTGAAAACATGTCCTTCACCAAAAAGCTCCTCTGTGTATTTATGAGCTACAGGCTGGTACTCCCCTGAAAAGTTTAAATCTATATCCGGCTCCTTATCCCCGTCAAATCCCAAAAAAGTTTCAAATGGAATATCATACCCGTCTTTCTTTAAGGACTTACCACAATTTGGACAATTTTTGTCCGGAAGGTCAAAACCGCACCCGTAGCTGCCATCCTGAATAAACTCAGAATACTTACAATCCCCGCAAATATAGTGGGGAGGCAGTGAATTAACTTCAGTAATCCCAATTAAGTATGCAACAAAAGATGACCCCACCGATCCCCTTGAACCCACAAGATATCCGTCTTCCAATGATTTTGCCACTAGTTTTTGGGATATAATGTACATTACTGAAAAACCATTTTTTATAATTGAATTCAACTCTTTTTCCATACGCTTTTTCACTATATCCGGAAGGTTTTCACCATAAATCTCCTTTGCTTTAGATTCAGAAAGAACTCTTATCTCTTCCTCTGCCCCTTCAATTTTGGGCGGAAATGTTCCTTCCGGTACAGGAATAATATCTTCACACATATCAGCTATTTTATTGGTGTTTTTTATAACCACTTCATAGCATTTTTCCTCTCCGAGATAGCTGAATTCTTCAAGCATTTCATCAGTTGTCCTGAAATAAAGGGGAGCTTGGTTGTCTGCATCAGCAAAGCCCTGGCCTGCCATAAGTATTCTTCTGAAAACCTCATCTTTAGGATCTAAGAAGTGAACATCACAGGTGGCAACCACAGGCTTGTTATACTTTTCCCCAAGTTCAACGATTTTTTTGTTTATATTTTTTAGTTCTTCCTGGCTCCCTACGCTGCCATTGTTAATGAGAAACTGGTTATTTCCCAAAGGCTGGATTTCTAAATAATCATAAAACTTTACAATTTGTGAAATTTCCCTTTCGCTTTTTCCTTCCAAAATAGCCCTGTAAAGTTCCCCTGCTTCACATGCACTTCCCAGTATAAGACCTTCTCTATGCTCTATTAGAAGGCTTTTAGGCACTCTGGGTCTTTTATGAAAATATTCAAGATGGGACTTAGATACAATTTTGTATAAATTTTTAAGTCCTATTTGGTTTTTTGCAAGTATTATTGCATGGTACGTCTTTGCTTTTTTATAATCTACACTGCTTCCTAATGCTTCTTCTATATCATCGGTTTTTTCTGCTCCCTTTTCTTTTAATATTTCAATACATTTTATAAGAATGCCGGCACATGCCTTTGCATCATCTAAAGCCCTGTGATGATTTTCAAGGCTCACTCCCAGGTACTCTGCAACATTATTCAGTCTGTGCCTTTTCAGCTCCGGGAACAACTGTCTTGAAAGCTCTAATGTATCAATTACAGAAAAATCTAAATTATATCCAAGTACCCTGCAATTATGTCTTATAAAGCCCATATCAAAAGAGGCATTGTGGGCTACAACCACAGAATCTTTTATAAATTCCAAAAATTCAGGAAGCACTTTATCAATCTTAGGTGCATCTTTTACCATCTCATCTGTAATCCCGGTTAATTCAACAATTTTTTTAGGTATAGGTTTTTCAGGATTTACAAAAGAACTGTATTCTTCAATAATCTTGCCATTTCTTACTTTGACTGCACCTATTTCTGTAATTTTTTCAGTGTAGGCATTAAGCCCTGTGGTTTCTATATCAAAGACAACAAAATCCCCGTCCAAAGGCTGTCCCTTAACGTTGTAGGCAACGGGTACATTATCACCAAGTATATATGCCTCCATACCATATAATACTTTTATATTGTTTTTCTTCCCGGCATAATATGCATCAGGATATGCCTGAACCACCCCGTGGTCGGTAATGGCTATAGCCTTATGCCCCCATTTTGCTGCCCTTTCTATAACATCCTTAACTGAAGTTACTGCATCTAAAGCACTCATCTGGGTGTGAAGATGAAGCTCAACTCTTTTTTCCTCTGCGCTATCATGTTTTTCTTCTTTTGGAAGGCTTAAAATATCCGTTGCAAGTACTGTAAGCTCTTTTGAAAATTTATCGTACTGGGCATCCCCCCGTACTTTTAAATTCGCTCCTTCTTTTATTGCCCCCTTTATATCCGCCAGCTTGTCCTTTTGTAAGAAAATTTTTACAGTAATTGAAGATGTATAATCCGTTAAATCAAATATGTAAAGAATCTTGCCGCTTTTTAGCTCCCTCTCCTCTGTCCGGAAAACCTCCCCGGATATAACAACCCTTCCGGAATCCTGGGTTATCTCTGACATGGCAATGGAAGCTTCCTTAAATACCTTCCCATAAACTGCACCACCGGAAAGTTTGACGTTTTCATCCTTGGTTTTATAATTACTTTTATTATTTGCAGCAGGTCTTTCAGAAACAGCAATACTTACAACCCTGCTCTCCTCCTTCTCCTTAAGCTCCATATATTCTTTTTTTTCTTCCTCGTCCATTTTAAAATCTTTAAACTCCACCTTTACATCTACACCAAAGGATTCTTCTATTATTTTTTCTAAAATTTCATCACATTTCCTGTGTTTAAGTATCTTTGTCCCCTTTGTTTTAAGATATACCTCCAATACTTTACCGTCTAACTTCCACTCGCAGTCTTTTAAAATCCCTTTACACATGGCTGCATGTTTATTTAAAAAATGCAAAATATCATCCCAATAGCATTCTAAAACTTCTTCTAAAGCTAAATCTAAACTAAACACAGGTCTAATATAAATTTCTTCTAATGAAAAACAGTTTTTTAAACCCTGCTCTAATTTATCAATACAAAAAGCAGGAATGTATTTATCTGAAGTAATAAAAATTTCTAGTTTCCTGGATTTTTTATATGCATTTATTTTTTCTATTTTAACATCTTTAAAAGAAATATCTATTTCCCTGTCATTAAAAACTTCAGGAAACAGCGTCTTTAGTTTTTGCATTGTATTTTCTACCCCTCTTTTTAAATTAAGCAAGGAAAATATAAACTAAAATTATTCTAGCATAAATCCTTGATAAATTACATTGGGAAAAATCACTTCCGTCATTATAAATATAATAAAAGATATGTGGGATACTGGGTGGACGCTGCTATAGCATAGCCTAGCACTAATATTGTCATAAGTAATGTTATAAATATAAAAAAAGCTGATAATAAATAACCTTTTATAATGGCTTTTTTAGCTGTCTTTACATTATATACATTTTTAGGATATACCATTAAAATATTGACAAGGGGCAAAGTAATAAAGCTGGACAAAAATATAGAACCTTCAAATACAGGTATAATGCCATATTCTAATACAGGCTGTATATTTTCTATTTTTACATTAGGCAGTAAAAGTAAAACAACAATTATAATAAATCCGCTTACAAAATACAGTATTAATTCTGAAACACGACCAATGGTTTCAATACCATACAAAACAGCTATAACAACTGCAATAATTAAAAGAGCGTTTATGGCATAGGGGGGTACCTCTGTCATTGCATGGGTGGTAAGAAAATTGCTTCCATACCGCGGTATTCATTATTCCTAAGAAAATACTCTACTACATTTTTGATGCCCCGTCTTGCCACTTCCTCACTTATTACAAGCATTCTTAAATGCAAATTAAATAGCTTTCTGGAGGATTTAGATGTCATTTTCAGCATTGCCTCATCAATATCCACCCCTTCCTTTTCAAATAAAATAACAGGAGATTCGTTGGCATTTTCACCAACTGCAATAGCACGCAGGTTTATAATCTGGCTGGAAACTTTGCATTTATCCCCGGCTTTTTCAAAAATTTTATTTTTTCGTTAATTTAGGCTTTCCAATTCCAACTGTCTTGTTTTTTGTTTTCCATAAGGGGAAATCTTATTAAAGTGTCTTTGTTTTCTCTGGGAATAAAGGGCGTTAAAGGTGTTACATACGGTACTGTAACAGACTTAATTTTGCAAAGATGCAGCCACAATATAATTATCCCCATAAAAAGCCCATATAAGCCTAATGCCCCTGCTAAAATCATAAAAACAAACCTTACCGCCCTTAAAGCGCTGGACATCTCATAGTTTGGTATGGAAAAACTTGATATTGCAGTAAATGAAACAACTATAACAACAGCTGCTGACATTATCCCTGCTTCCACAGCAACCTGTCCTATTACCACTCCCCCCACCACTGAAATTGCAGCTCCTATTGCCCTTGGTATTCTTATACCTGCCTCACAGAGAATTTCAAATGTAAACTCCATTAAAAATGTTTCAAACAGCACCGGGAAAGGAACATCCTCCCTTTGTGCCGCAATATTTATAAGTAAGGCGGTAGGCAGTATTTCCTGATGATATGTGGTTATCGCCACATATGCAGACGGCACCAAAAGAACAAAATAAAAAGTTATAAACCTTATAATACGCATCATGGAAGCCACTATATAGTGGTGGTAGTAGTCTTCACTACTTTGCAAAAAATCAAAAAAAACCGCAGGAACAGTTAGTACAAAGGGTGTCCCATCCACTAATATTGCTACCTTTCCCTGCAGTAATGCAGCTGAAACCGAATCAGATTTTTCCAAGCTTAAATAAGTGGGAAACACTGAATAGGGGTCATCTTTGGTAAGCTCTTCTATGTAGCTGCTGTCATGTACTGCATCAACTTTAATTTTTTCAATTCTCTTTTTTACCTCATTGACAATGTCTTTTTTTGCAATTCCCTCTATGTACATTATGGCTACTTTTGTTTTGCATACTCTTCCCACATTTAAATTTATCATCCTTAAAGAATTATTGTTAATTCTTTTTTTGATAATTAATATGTTTTTTGCTATATCCTCAGAAAAACCCTCCCTTGGTCCCCTTACCACCGACTGGGTGGTAGGCTCTTCAATACCCCTTCTTTCTATACGGCTTGTAAAAACAGAGTAAAATTTATTCTCCCCTTCAGCTAAAAAACACAATTTCCCGATAACAATTCTGAATATAAATCGTCAAAACTTCTCCCCTCTTTTGCCCAGCTAAAACCCACAATTAGTTCTTTAATAGCCGCGCCCTCTACTTTAATTCTCTTTTTAGAAACTTCATCTTTTAAATTTGTAATTTTTAAAGATATGTCATTTATAACTTTTTGTCTACCAAATCTTTAAAATATATACTTGCACAAGAAAGATCACTTTCTCCCTTTATTTTAAAATATGTTATCTCTATATCATCATTGCATCCATAACATCTTTTTAAAATATCTATATTTTTTTTGATAGACTCATATATAAACTTTTCAGTCCCCATTTTTCCTTTTCCGCCTATGTACATACTTAGTTTATTTAATATTATTGCCACAAAATCACAAAAAAATACCGGGTAAGGCTATATATTTTACTTAAAACCACATAGCATTACCCGGTACTAAATTTTAACATTTATCTTAAATGCTTTATATCTCTCCAATCAAATCCAAGAAGTTCAGCAGCTTTCCTGTCCACTTCTTTAGCATCAAACCCGACCACTATTTTATTTACCGGTGGGCTGCACTTAGCTCCACCTAAATGATACTCTGCCATCCCCACCGTTGCATCTAATATGGTAAGATGTGGACTTACATATTTATTTAAATCAACAATGGACTCATGAATTCTGTTGTGAAAAATTGCTTTATTCCAAATACCGTATCTTCCTTTGTAATGCTTTGGTGGAAGAAGTCCCATCATATTTTTCATAGACCCTGTTATCTGAGCTAAAGAGTGGGCTTTTAAAACAGGGACGGAAATAATAAAATGGGTTTCTATCAACCTTGGAAGATACATTTCTTTGTGGACTGTGCAATTTGGGTTGGTGTATTTTTTTAAAGGGACATTGTTTAAATCCACCAGCTTAACATCATATTTATCTGAGATTTCTTTGTACCCTAAGTGATTAAAGGCATCTAATGTGGTATAATCCGGCTCTCCACAGCCGTCACAGATTATTATGGCAGCACTGCTGTGTTTTCTTATATATTTAATAATTTCACCGCATATTTCAGGTGAAGTTGTTATTGGAAAAGGAGACATATTTACAATATTAGGTTTTATTAGTATATTTTCTTGTTTTTCTAAAATTTCATATGCTTTAATTTTATCTAAAATTTCAGGAATTGTTTTTTCATAAGATTCAAATTCTAAAACAACCATAAAAAACCTCCCGATTATAATAAATTAAACACCCCTTCATGAACATAAAATAACATTTGCCACGAAGGGGTTTTCTTTTTTTATAAACCCTTTATAAAAGCTTTTTCACTCATTACTACTTGGTTTTAAGAATATTATAAAGCACTGTAAATGTCTCTGCCCTGGTCACATTTCTCTTAGGCTTAAATGTATTGTCCAAATAACCTGAAACAATATTTAAATCAACGGATTTTGCTACAAAATTTAATGCCCATGAGCCTATTTCATCTGTGTCTTTGAATTTTGGAGGCTGTAAACCTTCCTCAACTGCAATATCAAATGCTTTAATAATTAATACAACCATTTCTTCCCTGGTTAAATTTTTAGAAGGCTTAAATGTGTTATCTTCATATCCCGTTATTATTCCATTATCAACGGCTGTTTGAATGTATCCTGCAGCCCAGTTGGGAATTTCGTCCTTATCCTTGAAGCTTAAATTTATCTCATCAGCAGGCTCTAGGGAAGCTGCCTTTACAACAATTACCGCCATTTCCGCCCTTGTTATATTGTTATTGGGCTTTATGCTGCCGTCGGTATAACCGGTTACTATACCTAATTTGGCAAGTCCTATTATATTTTCCTCTGCCCAGTGATTTTCAATATCGGTGAATGTAACAGTACCGGGCAATTTGTCATCTGATTCTTCCACCTCTTCAGGCTTTGGAGTGACATTTGGCGATTTATCGTCATTTTTATCACCCTTGTCATCACCGGTCGTACCTTCATCTTCATTTTCATCAGAAGGATCTTTTGAAGGTAACGGATCTTTTGGGTCACTGCCGGGGTCACCTGTTTCAGGAACCGGCAAATTACCTCTATACACCATTTTAAATTCTTCTTTTAAAAGTTTCTTAAAATTATAAATCTCAGTATTGTCATGTTTATTTATTAGCTCTTCTATTTCTATGAGCAAATCATCAAGGGTTTTTATGTCTTTTCCCAATATAGCAGTTGTCCTAAGTTCCCTGTCTATGGCATTTCTTATATTTGAAGGTATGTCCAGGCTTAGTTTAACTTTGTAGACATCCCCATCTTTATCATGCACCACAGATGTTGCACCAATATTTGAAAAATACTCCAACATCTTTAAAAGCATCTTTGTACCAAGGCTGTCATATTCACAATTCATTATCATTTTGTTCATATCATGTGCAATGGACTGAAATCCACTTAAGTCTACATCAAAATCTTCCTGGTTTAAAATCATTATAATGGTGGGAACCCCTTCCCTTTGAGACTCTTCAAGGTCGGAAAACTCCAAAAAAGCACTTTTTAGCTCATCTTCGCTCATGCCCAAAAAAAGGTTTTTTACATTTTCAACATATTCTAAATATGTATCCTCATTTACTTTTATAAGGTCATTTACAATAAACCTTATTACATCTCTGCTTTTTTCCTCTACAGATGTCAGAAAGACAGCTTCTTTGGCAAACTTTTCAAGGTCGCTTTTTACCCTGTTTTCCAGTTTATAAATAACGTCTTCTAAAACCAACTGTATTTCTTCATCTGCAAGTAATATATTTCTCATAAGTACATCAAAATCATCATTTCTGTTTAGTTTTTGTAAAAGTGAGTTTTTTTGACCTTTTGTAAATTTTTTCACTTCACTTCTTAGTACATCCAATTCACTTTGTGTTAAACCATATACAAATTCATCTCTCTCTTCTAAAGAAGAATTTTGTGCTTTATTTATAATGCTTTCAATCCCGTCTTTAGCAGATAAAGCAAAGATCCCGGTTGTTAAAAAAGTCATTAAAATGGCAAGTACAACTGCAAGGGAAAGGATACCTTTAAATAATTTTCTCTCCATTGTTATCCTCCTGTTTTTTTAATCTGAAATGCCAGATATTACTAAGAAGTTTTTAGAAAACTGCTTAATAAAATAGTATCACAATTGGCATTATGTTGCAATAGACAGTATTATTCTTGAATATTTTTCCTTCATAGGTGCATTTGTTCTTTGTCTTGCCTTTCATACTCTGTATAATAAAACCCAACACCGTCAAAGGTATATAAATCACTTTTATATACCAGTTTCCAACTGTCATTTTCATCTAAATTTTCAAAGTACCTATCTGCAGTATATGTGTTTTGTATCTTTGTCACATAAGCTTTTGTACAATAGGGAAGGAGTTGTTTGTACACCGACTCCCCCCCTATTACAAATACATCATCTGTGTTATATTTTAAAAGCTCATTAAATAACTGTTCAAGGCTGCTGCACACAACAACCCCTTCATCATTAACTAAACCTCTTTTAGTCAGTACAATATTTACCCTGTCTTTTAAAGGCTGTTTTTTAGGCAAGGATTCAAATGTTTCCCGCCCCATAACCACCACTTTGTTTATTGTAAGGTCTTTAAAACGCTTTAGATCAGGTTTAATAGGCTTTAAAAGATTTCCCTTATAACCAATCCCCCAATTTAAATCAACTGCAACTATTGCTTTCATGTTTAAACCTCCATTATACCTGCTTCTTTATATTGCCACAGGAATATTCTTTATTTGGGGTCCTGCCTTATATCCTTCCAAAACAAAATCCTCTACTTTAAAATCATAAAAATCCTTTACATCGGGATTAATTATCAGTTTTGGTGCATCATAGGTTTTCCTGCTTATTAACTCCTCAATTAAAGGTATGTGCCTGTCGTATATATGGGCATCGGCTATAACATGGACAAGTTCCCCCACCTTCAAACCGCATACCTTTGCAAACATATGCACCAAAATAGCATATTGGGATACATTCCAGTTGTTTGCAACCAAAACATCCTGAGACCTCTGGTTTAAAACGGCGTTGAGCTTGTTACCTGTAACATTAAAAGTTATGCTGTAGGCACAGGGGTATAAATTCATTTCATTTAAATCCGCATGATTGTACATATTAACTATAATCCTTCTGCTGTAGGGATTGTTTTTTAAATCATATATCACCCTGTCAACCTGGTCAAACTCCCCTTCAGGGTATTTATGCTTTATCTTTAGCTGATAACCGTAGGCCTTTCCTATAGAGCCGTTTTCATCCGCCCAGCTGTCCCATATTTTACTGTTTAAGTCCTTTATATTGTTGGACTTTCTCTGCCATATCCACAAAAGTTCATCAATGGCCGCCCTATAATTTGTCGGTCTTAGTGTTAAAATGGGAAATTCCTTTTCTAAATCATATCTGTTTACAACACCAAATTTTTTAATTGTGTGGGCCGGCGTTCCGTCAGCCCACTTAGCTCTTACTTTTTGTCCTTCAGAAGAAAACCCGTTTTGAAGGATGTCCCTGCACATGGAAATAAAAATCTCGTCAGCCCTGCTCATATCAATCCCTCAACTTCCTCTAATATTTTTTCAATAAACTCAGAAACCGGCATAGTTCCAATATCCCCGTCTTTCCTGGACCTTACTGCCACAGCGTTGTTTTCAAGTTCTTTATCACCTATTACAAGCATGTAGGGCACTCTTTCAAGACGGGCTTCCCTTATCTTATATCCTATTTTTTCATTCCTTGCATCCACTTCAACTCTTATTCCCTTATCTTCAAGTTCTTTTTGAACCTTTAAAGCATATTCAACGTGCTTGTCAATTAAAGGAAGTATCTTTACCTGAACAGGGGACAGCCAGGTTGGAAAAGCCCCAGCATAATGCTCTGTCAAAATGGCAATAAATCTTTCTATGCTTCCAAAAACAACCCTGTGTATCATAACAGGCCTGTGCCTTTCTCCGTCCGGTCCCACATAAGTTAAATCAAATCTTTCCGGCATCTGGAAATCAAGCTGTATTGTACCGCACTGCCATGTACGCCCGATGGAATCTTCCAAATGAAAATCTATCTTAGGACCGTAGAATGCCCCGTCACCTTCATTGATTTTATATTCCATTCCTTTTGTCTCCAGTGCGTCCTTCAATGAATTTATAGCTAAATCCCATTGCTCATCAGTGCCCATTGAGTCTTCAGGTCTTGTTGAAAGTTCTACATGATATTTAAATCCAAAAACTTTATAAAAACTGTCTATCATGTTTATTACTCCTAAAACCTCATCTTTTACCTGGTCAGGAGTCATGAAAATATGTGCATCGTCCTGGGTAAAGCATCTTACACGCATTAATCCATGAAGTGCCCCTGACAATTCATGCCTGTGAACCAAACCAAGCTCTGCAATTCTTTGGGGCAAGTCCCTGTATGAATGAAGTTTTCTCTTATAAACAAGCATTCCTCCGGGACAGTTCATGGGCTTTATGGCAAAATCCCCTTCATCAATCTTTGTAAAGTACATATTTTCTTTATAGTGGTCCCAATGCCCTGAACGGTGCCATAAATCTTCATTTAAAATGATAGGGGTTTTTATTTCCTGATAATTATTCTTTTTATGTTCTTTTCTCCAGTAGTCTTCAAGTATATTTCTTAATACCATTCCCTTTGGAAGGAAAAACGGAAATCCAGGTCCTTCTTCGTATATATCAAATAAATCCAGTTCCCTTCCAAGCCTTCTGTGGTCTCTCTTCTTTGCTTCTTCCAACCTGTGGAGATATTCATCCAACTCACTCTTTTTGGTAAAGGAAGTACCGTAAATTCTTTGAAGCATTTTATTTTTTTCGCTTCCTCTCCAATAAGCCCCTGCAACAGACAATAATTTATAAGCCTTAACTTTTCCGGTGGACTCAACATGAGGTCCTGCACAAAGGTCAACAAATTCCCCTTGTTTATAAAAAGAAATGGTCTCTCCTTCAGGCAAATCATTAATTAATTCTACTTTATATTTTTCCCCTTTCTCCTCCATGAGTTTTATTGCCTCATCCCTTGGAAGGGTAAATCTTTCAAGCTTTAAATCCTCTTTAATTATTTTTTGCATTTCATTTTCTATTTTTTCAAGGTCTTCAGTTGTAAAAGGTTTATCCACGTCAAAATCATAATAAAAACCATTATCTATTGCCGGACCTATTGCAAGTTTTGCATCAGGATAAAGTCTTTTTACTGCTTGTGCTAGAATATGGGAAGATGTATGCCTGTACGCTTCTCTTCCTCCTTCACTGTCAAATGTAAGTATGTTTAAGCTGCAGTCTTCATTTATTTGGTAGCCCAAATCCTTTACTTCCCCATTAATTTCAGCTGCAAGGGCAACTCTTGCAAGTCCTGCACTTATGCTCTCAGCCACTTCCTTTGCTGTAATACCTTTTTTATACTCTATAACACTGCCGTCTTTAAGTGTAACTTTAACCATAAACCATACCTCCTATATAAATACTTATGACATTTAATTTTTTATTCTCCGTAAAACAACTAAAGATACAAAAATAAAAAGCCGCATCCCAAAAGCAAGGGACGAGACTTTAGCCCGTGGTTCCACCCTAATTGTTACTCATTGTGATTATAACGTAATCAACGCTTCAGCTCTGAGGTGGTCTTCAATTGCACTTCTTACAAAAGCACTTCCAGCCCATGGTGCTTTCTCTCTTGGTAAGAATCCCTGCAATCTACTCTTCTCATCATTGCCGAATAAAACATATATTAAAATTATATATCTATACACAATCCATGTCAACGGTAAGAAGGATGTCATCTTCTTTTTAATTCTACTTATAAAACTTTTCATATACAGAATTAGCAGCATCTATATTTTCAGTTATCAGCATAGAAACTGTATTCCCGTCACAACGCACTATAGCAGCGTCAATAATAGGTAAATTTTCTGTAAGATATGACTCGGCAGACTTACGTTTATGTTCTACACGCTCTTTTAATTTTGCCTCAATATCGTGGGCCTTTGAACTGTCTACAGCTTGAATAATAATTATCTCGTCTGCTGAAGTACCCCAGCCCGCTTGATATGCCGCAAATTCAACGTAGTCTTCCGGATCTATCCCCACTAGATTTTGCAATTCCTCAGAGGTAAGTTCTATCATTTCAGAAAGCATTGCTGCTTCTGCTACATCTGAATATAATATATCAGGTGCCGGAAGTTCAACAGTTGTTTTGGTACAACCTGATAAAATTAAAAAACATAAAACACTAAAATATAAAATTCTTCTAAACATTTTATCCCTCCATTTGTATCTTAGCAAATTCCCTCAAAAAATCAAGTATCACAGCTGAACACTCATTGTTGATGTGTACAAAATTATCTCTGCTATATTCATCCGGCAAGTGTCCATCCGGTCCTCTAACTGCAGCATTAACATCTACCACTTTTATTCCGTTTTCTTCGCACATTGCTTTAAGCATATCTGCAAGTTCATTAAGTAACGGACTGCCAAAATTTCTATTAGTAGTGTAATCCGGTAACCACTTTGAAGCTGTTTTGGGAGTCGGGGTTAGTACAACGATATCCAAATCCGGGTTTGTATTCTTAATTAAATCAATCATTTTACGATAATTATTAGTGGTATCAACGGTGGAAAATCCATTTGCAATATCATTCATACCCAGCATTATAAATACACGGCTCACACCCATTTCTTGTAATATAGTTTCCAGAGGTTGTTCCTTACCCCTATACGTAAAGTAGCATTTGGCGCCTGTCGTGTAGTTTACTACATCGTATACTGTTATTCCCATAAGCGATGTAAGAAATTGGGCGTTAGAAAGCATATCTACGCCTGAATTGCGCTGTGCACGAACATATTGTGCAAAACCTTCCATTACGGAATCCCCTACAAATACACTGTTAGTAAAATATTCGTCATAATTAACTCTATCATCGGATACAGAAGGGGTTGATGTTGGTGTTTCTTCTATTTGCAAGGAATCATTGTCCTCCGTTATCCACTCCGGTTCTTTTTCAATTGTTGGCTCAAAGGACTCCTCCCTTTTAGGACTCTGGCTTGCTTCCGGCTGAGGTGGGGTTTGTGTTGTACATGCTGTACTTGCAACAAACAAAATTACCACCAAAAATGAAAAATAAATTAATCTTCTAATCATAGTTTACCTCCCTCCTTTTATATGTCCTTTAGTAAAATATATATTTATACCTATACGCAAATTTACCTAATACGCAAATCCCACGGATTATTTAATATTAGCGAACTATATAAAAACATTATATCTGATCCTTCCTTAAAAGAAATATAATCTAATAAATATGAAAAATCAATATACCGCAAATCAATCAGTGTTATTTTCCGATATGCCGAAGTCAATAACGGGGCAAGGCTAGATGAAAATGAATCCCGAAATAAATATAGCTCACGGGACGTTGCAGAATTAGGGTTTTCTAAAACAATAAGAGGTTGAACTCCCCGTAGGAAAATATCATATGGATCCTGCCCGTTAAATGCTTTTATGTCATAAATATCACCCTGTTGGAATTTAAGAGATTTCTCATCCAGATAATATATAGACACAGGGTCATTAGGTACTAAGTATATCATTTCATCATTATAGAATGGTAATGCCAGTTGACCGGAATATACACCCTGAAACTCTCCTGCTTTAACAGGGTTAAATGAACTGATATCAATATTAAACCCCATAATTTCACCCATCTTAAATACAACGTTTTCTAACTTCACTTGGTTCCAATGAAAATCCGTTTTATAAAAGTCTTTGGCCGAGAGAGTATCTGTTAGGTCAATTAAAGTCATTTCTTGCAGTTCATTTGACAGTATTGTCAGAGCCATGTTGACATCAAAACCAGGGTAATTTTTTTCGGCATAAATATCCTTGTCCGGAATAAAAGAATAATAAATATTCATCCCTTTAAGTCCAGTAGAAATTTTTTTTATTTTGGCTGCAACTTCACGAAGTGACTTTTCGTTTAATTGCTCGAACTTCCCCAGACCAACTAAATCGTCATAATATAACCCAGACTTATCTGTCTGTTGGAACAAGTAAAATACAGCAGCTGCTTTTACAGTTCGAAATTTATCACGAAATACAAAATTGTCAGCAGCAAAGTTTTCAAATTCATCCATATACTTTGCAGATAAAATATTTTGCAAAGTTAAATTAGGCAGTGATGAAGGTGTACGACGTTCACTTTTTAAAACTTCAGGGGGCTTATTAATTAAATTTAATATGTATAAACCACCAATAATTACCACAATTAGCAGGAGAGTTAAAAAAGATTTAATTGTTATATTTTTCTCATAATAACTCAAATACTCACACCTCCCTAAAATCTAAAATAAATAAAAGGATTAAATGAACCGTCTACAAGAAAAGCAGTAGAAATAATCAATAATGCAGCGATATATAAAGGTTCAATTATTACCATTGCTTTCATACTTTCAAATTTAGCAGCAATTCGTTTGGGAAATGGTGTAGAGCCAATTATGGCAATGATGAAAAGAACCAGATAGCTGCGCAGGTAATACAGGGATTCTTCACCTGCAATCATATCTGCACCAAAACCAAACATTTTTGCAAGTGTATTTTTAGCCATTAGTAGGTTTGGGGTGTCAAAAAATACCCAACCCACCATTACTATAAGCATAACATAGATGTGCTTTAGCCATTTAGATGCTTTGTTGAGTAGCTTCTCTAAGAAAAACTTTTCTATAAGAAGAAGCATCCCGTAGTACAGTCCCCAAAAAATAAAATTCCAGCCCGCTCCATGCCAAAAACCTGTCAAAAACCATACAAAAAGTATATTAAATATAAACCTTGACCTACTCGTGCGATTACCGCCAAGTGGTATATATACATAATCACGGAACCATGATGAGAGGGATATATGCCATTTACGCCAAAATTCCGTTATGCTTTTTGCAGTGTAAGGATAGTTAAAATTTTCCAAAAAGTTAAATCCAAACATACGGCCCATACCTATGGCCATATCTGAATATGCAGAAAAGTCAAAATAAATATGTAAAGTATATGCTATAATATACATCCATGCACCCAACATACTGGACTCTTGGCTTTGATACATTATTTGAGCCAATTCCCCCATCAGGTTGGATATGAGAACTTTTTTTGCAAGACCGACAATAAAACGTCTTGAACCGGATGAGAAACGCTCAAGAGTATGTTCTCTGGTTTTCAGTTTAGCCGCTACATCGACGTAACGCACAATTGGACCGGCTATTAGTTGAGGAAATAGCATCACATAGGTTGCAAAATCCAAAGGATTTTTTTGTACTTTAGTTTTACCCCAATATAAATCAATTGAATAGGATAATGTTTGAAATGTATAAAAACTAATTCCAATAGGAAGAGCAAGTCTTAATAATGGAATATTTATATGAGTGAATCTATTAACATTATATAAGAAAAAATCCGCATACTTAAAAAATCCTAGAATTCCTAACCCTACAACCAGTGAAAGAATTAAAAATAACTTGGATTTAAATTTTCCTCTATATTTATCAATTTTAAGCCCAAAGAACCATAAAATAAAAATTTCTGCTACCATAAGCAGAAGGTATATTGGTTCTCCCCATCCATAAAACACAATGCTTGCCACAAGTAAAGTAATATTTCGTAATTTTGGAGAACCATTTGGCATGGGTGTAATAAAATATAGTACTACCACTATAGGTAGGAAATAGTACAGGAATGTAATTGATGAAAATACCAACACTTCACCCCTCTTGCATATAATTTAGACTGATTATACCATGGGGTTTAATTTTTGTAAAGTAAGCTCCATATAGTATATATAACAACAGACAAGGATCAGCCCAGAGTACGAGGAATGCTTTTTTATAAGGCTGATGAATAAGGTATTATATTTGTTGTATTCAGACTTAAAAACGGAATTGCCGTAAAATGGACCATGGAAGATAATTTTGCTCCAAAAAAGGAAATTCAGCTTTAAAAAAAGATTTTCTTAAAAAGCTCTAGGTCATCGTCCTTAAAGCTTTTTTAAATAAAAATAAAATGCAAATAATATTATACTATAATTTCGACTGAGATATAAATTCTTTAATACTTTTCTTTTTCAAAACTACATTTTTAAAAAGCAAAACCACAACAGGACCTGCTATCAAGCCAATATATCCAAATACCAAAAAACCAATATACAAAGACATTAAAGCAACCAACGGATGTAAACCTATCTCCTTTGAAAGAATTTTAGGTTCAATTAACTGCCTGACAGTTAAAGCTATGCCGTATAACACCAGTATAGCAACGGATCTTTTTAAATTCCCGGCAAAAAATTCATATATTGCCCAGGGAATCATTACACTGCCGGGACCTAAAACCGGCAGTACATCTAATAGCGACAGGATTAATGCCAATAAAATAAAGTGTTTTATTCCCATTATATAAAACCCGGTAAAAAGCTGCAGAAAAGTTATTGCCGCCATAATTATCTGGGCTCTTACATATCCCCAAAGTGTCATGAATATATCTTTTTTAATTCTCAATAAAACATCTATCCAGTTTTCAGGAAGATTTTCCCTTACAAAATTTAATATACCGGTTCTGTCACTTGAAAAAAAATATGTAGATAAAATTGTCGCTGATAAAAATATAAAGACCTGTGGCAGGAGAACAGCAATGCTTAAAATATTTTTTGCTACAGAATTTAGAAATAGCATGAAAGCTTGTATAAAATTTTTAAACATGTTTTCTATGGATATACTTATTTCTTCCGGAAGGGTGGTGTAAAATTTTAAAAACTTCCCGGCAAATTCATTTATATTCCTGTATAAAGTATTTGCATACTCCGGCAACATTTGAGAAAGGCTCACCGCTTCTTTATAAAGTCTTATTGTAAGTAAAACCAAAACCGCCCCTATTACCGTAACAACAGAAAAAACCGTTATAATTGCAGCTGCCTTTCTGGATATTTTGGCTTTTTTCATTAAAAATCTTATTACCGGCTCAATGGAAGTTGATATAACAAAGGCTATAATAAACGGCGCTAAATAAATTGAAATTTTAAAAAATAAAAAAGTACCCGGCACCGCCACTAAAAAAAATAAAGCAGTTGTAAAAGCAAATTTTATATTTTTGGTAATTTGCATAAAATTGCACCTTTTTTAAAATTGTGCCCTTTGCTTCCCTGAAAATGCAACAAAGCAGTAAAGCATCTATACCTCTATATATGCATGGGAAGGAAAATTTATCACTAATCCTTTATTTCAACAATTGTAACACCTGACTCCCCTTCCCCGTATTTTCCAAGCCTGAAGGATTTTATACGGGGGTTGGATTTTAAGTACTTTTGTATACCGCTTCTTAAAACCCCGGTCCCTTTACCATGTATTATTGATACTTCCTTTAGACCTGCAATAATTGCATCATCCAAATATTTATCAACTTTATCCAAAGCTTCATCTAAGGTTAAACCTCTTATATCTATTTCCGTAGAAATATTTTTAGCCTTTGATGTACCTATTTCACCTAGCCCTGATTTTTCTATAACATCCTTTTGTTCATCTATAAGCTCTAAAGTTGATATATGAACATTTACCTTCATTATCCCCGCCTGTACCAACACTTCCCCTTCCTTGTCAGGAGGTGCAATTACAGTTGCCTTTTGGTTAAGGTCAGCAATTAAAACTGTATCGCCGGGTTTTAAATTTTTAGGAACCTTATATGATTTATTTCTTTTTATTAATTCACTTGAAAGCTTCCCTTCTATGTCATCAATTTTATTTTTAAGCTTCAGTCTCATTTCTTCTGCCTTTTTTTGCCTTAATTCAATCTGACTTTCCTTCTGGAGTTTCTTTATCTCAGAAATTATTTCTTCTGATTCCCTCTTAGCTTCAAGAAGAATCTTTCTTGCTTCTTCTCGGGCCTCCTTTATTAACCTATCCCTGCTTTTATTCAGCTTTTCTTTTTTTTCTTCAATTTCCCTTTTTAGTTTTTCTGCTTCAAGCCTGTACTTTTCCGCCATCTGTTTTTCGCTTTCCGTCTGGCTTAAATTTTTCTCAATGGACTGGAGCATATCTTCAAATTTAATATCTTCCCTTGTTAAAAATTCCTTTGCCCTTTCAATAACATCTTCCCTAAGACCTAATCTTTTAGATATGGCAAATGCATTACTCTTTCCGGGCACTCCTATAAGCAGCTTGTATGTAGGCTGCAGTGTTTCAACATTAAATTCACAACAGGCATTTTCCACATGCTTTGTAGTTAAAGCATATACTTTAAGCTGGCTGTAGTGGGTGGTGGCAACTGTAACAGCACCCCTTTGTCTTACATTTTCAAGTATTGATATTGCTAAGGCCGCCCCTTCTGTAGGATCAGTCCCTGCACCTAATTCGTCAAACAAAACAAGTGTATTGTCATCTACATTATTTAGTATATTTACAATGTTTTTCATATGGGATGAGAAAGTACTGAGACTTTGCTCAATGCTCTGTTCATCTCCAATATCTGCATAAACTTTATTAAAAACATTAAGGCTGGTTCCCTCATTTGCCGGAACATGAAGCCCTGCCTGCATCATAAGGGTAAAAAGTCCCACCGTCTTTAATGTAACGGTTTTTCCTCCTGTATTAGGTCCCGTTATAACTAAGGTATCAAAATCCTCCCCAATCCAAAAATCTATAGGCACCACGGTTTTAACATCTAGAAGGGGATGGCGTCCCTTTTTTATGACAATTTTACCCTCACTATTAATTTTAGGGCATGTGCATTTATAATTTAAACTAAGTTTTGACTTTGCAAAAATAAAGTCCAGCTTTGCCAAAAGAGAGACATTGGATTTTAACCCTTCTCCCATTCCCGCCACTTCTTCTGTTATTTCCTTTAGTATTCTTTCAATTTCAGCCTGTTCTTTGATTTTAAGTTCTTTTATCTTATTATTTGCCTCAACAACCGCCATCGGCTCTATAAAAATGGTAGCACCGCTGGCAGAAGAGTCATGCACAAGACCCGGGATTTCCCCCCTGTACTCCTGCTTTACAGGAATAACATATCTGTCCCCCCTCATTGTAACAATTGATTCCTGCATATATTTTTGATATTTAGGGGATTTTATAATATCGTTTAATTTGTCCTTTATAGACTCCTGGGCATTTCTTATCTGTCTTCTTATATTGTTTAATGTGCTGCTTGCCGTATCTGCAATTTCTTCCTCACTAATAATTGAGTTGCTTATTCTTTCCTCTAAGGGCCTGTTTGTCTCTAAAAGACTTATAAGCTCCTTTACTACGTTGTCTTGTTCTGCTTCAATCCTGTCTTTTGAAGCATAATTTTTCATGTTTCTCACAGCCCGGAGGACACCGGATATTTTTAACAGCTCTCCCGGGGTTAACATAGAACCTAACTCTGCCCTTTTTATGCTGTCCCTTATATCATAAATTCCGCCTAAAGGAGGCTCTCCTCTCCTAAAAATAAAACTTACCCCGTCAGATGTCTCCTTTAAAAGTTCTTTTACCCTGTTAAAATCCGTATCAGGCATTAAATCTTTTGCCAAGGCTTTCCCAAGGCTGGATGTAGCCAAATCCACCAATTTATTTATTATTTTATCAAACTCAAGTATTTTAATGGTTTTCTCATTCATAACAGTACCTCTTTCACTGATACATTTTTTAAAAAAGTTTTATAGTACTATTCTTCTTTAGATTCTTCTTTAGATTCTTCTTTAGATTCTTCTTTAGATTCTTCTTCAGGCTCTTCAATTTCTTCTTCATGTCCTAGAACCATATTTATCAATTTTTCCGTATCCTCTGCTATTATCTCCGTATGGCTAAAACTATAAGCATCTTCATTATTATTTAATACATTGTCCCATATCTTTTTAATGGCATCATTTAAACAAACCTTTACAGGTCCCCAAAGTGGTATTGCAGGATATGCCCTTCCATACTCTAACTGCTCTTTAAAAACCCCCCGCATTGGATGGTCTTTTATAAACGGGTTTTCACATGCCTTTTTTAAAGCCGGCAATTTTCCTGTCACTTTAGCATAATCAATCTGGGCATCTTCACTTGCTAAAAATTTTATAAGTTCTTTTGCATCATCTAAATTTTCTGATGATTTGGACACAGCCAAAAAGCTTCCCCCTAAAAATGATACCCTGCCTTCAGGACCTGCCGGAACCATGGCAACACCTATATTATCAGTTAAAGAATCTTCTTCTGTCTCCTCCTCATCACTTTCTTTTTCCACAAGACTTTCTAACTTATTTACTGCAGATAATGCTAAAAATGCAGTAGCGTATTTCCCTTCAATAAACATATCTTCCACTTCTTCGTATGTTTTTTCCAATGACTCCCTGTCAATTAACCCTTCTAATGCAAGTTCACTGTAAAATTTTATCCCTTCCAGTACCTTTGGACTGTTAAATGCTGATTTAGTTCCGTCGGGATTTAAAAAATTCCCGCCGGCACTGTAAATCCACCATGAAAAGTCGTCTACAGGATTTAAATCCTTTCCTCCAAAGGCGCCTAATGCAGCTATTTCTTCATCCCCTATTTCCAGCTTATTAAGTTTTTTTAATGATTCTTTAAAAGTATTCCAAGTGGAAAAATCCCTTGAAGCATCTACTTCTGCCATCTCACAAGCATCTTTCCTGTAAAAAAGTACTTTTGTATCTAAAAACCATGGTACCGCTGTTATTTTTTCTTCCCCTTTTATATTTGTTACATCTAAAGACGCCTTTACAAAATCACCTGTATTAATTACCCCGGACACATCAGCTAAAACATCTAAAGATGATATAGCTGCCACCCATTCCATATCCAGCTGTACAACATCAGGCATTTTGTCATTTTTAGCAGCATCGGTTATTTTTAAAAGTGCCTGGTTCCACTCTATTACCGTGGTGTTAACTTTAATATGAGGATTTTTGCGTAAAAAAGGTTTTATTAAATTCATAAAATCCTTCTGTGAATTTTTACTGTTTTTCATAATCCAGACTTCAAGACTTGCATCTTTTTCTATTTCTAAAGAATCCTCTTCATCATTCTCATTATTTTCATTAACAATATCACTGCTGCATGCAGTAAAATTAAAAATTAATAATATAGATATTAAAAATAGAACTATCCTTTTTAGCATTGACTATAAGCCCCCTTCATCGAAAAATAATACGTCCAATAAATAATATTATATACTTTATCTTAAAAAAACAACAGAGGTTATTTATTTTCTGTACATAAAATGCAAACAGACTGTACAGCCTTATATGGCTATACAGTCTGCCTGCACAAATCATGTTACTTAAAAATCAAATCTGTCCCGTTATCTCCCCTATATAAAACTGTTGTCTACAAATATCCCTATGTTGCTCTTCATGTGGCAATTCTCTTTTCTTTTACCTTAATTATATCCTTTTACTTCTAAATTTAGAAGGGTTATTTTTTATCACCCTGCAAAACTTATCCATTATCACTTTTATACTTTTTCTTTTCTAAAATACCCTTTGTTTGTACTTTTCTTACTGCTTCTTTGCTATTTTTAACCCCAAGTTTTTTCAATATGTTTCTTATCTGTGTTTTTATTGTGTTTTCTGTTTTTATAAGTTTTTCCTGTATTTCAGATCTGGTATAACCTTTTTCTAAAAGCTCAAATACTTCCTTTTCTGCACTTGTTAAATCTTTTAATTGCTCCTCTTTTTTTAATTTACTAAAATCAGCAATTAATAATTCATATGCTTTATAAGAGGATTTCTCATTATAAACTTCCCTTATTTCATCTGCTATAGTTTTATAATCGGTTTTTTTCACATATTTAACCGCACCTGCAGTAAATGAATCTATAATTAATTCTTTTTCCTCAAAAGATGTCAGCATGATAATTTTAGCATCTTTCTTAAGCTCTTTTATTTCTAAAGCCGCCTCTATCCCGTCATATTTATTGCTACTTAAACTAATATCCATCAATATTACATCAAAACTTAAATTATCCTTTATTAATTTTACTGCAGACTCCTTGCTGTCAGCAGTTCCAACCACCCTTATATCATCTTCTTTATTTAAAAGATTAGATATCGCAATAAGCCAGTTTTGCTCATCATCAACAGCAATCACCTTTATCACCACATCCCCTCCTTATCCTTTAATATGCTTATTCCCTTTTTGCAGGAAATGTAAGAAATACAGTTGTCCCAAGATTTTCTTTACTTTTTATAAAAATGTTACCGCCGTGTTTTTGCATAACATGTGCACAATAGGTAAGTCCTAATCCTAAATTATTTCTAAACTTTTTGGTGGTATAAAAGGGCTTGTAAATATAATTTAATTCGCTTTTACTTATCCCTTTGCCATTATCAGATATAGAAACGGTAATGGATTTTTTGTCCTTGAAGACATTAATACGGATTTTCCCTTTTTTATTAGTTTCAATAGATTCAACGGCATTTTTAATTATATTATAAATTACTTCTTTAGTGTGTATATCATCACAATAAATGAAAATATCATCTTCACAATTTGAATTTATGTCTACTTCAATGGAACTGCTAATTTCATTATTTACAATGAAAATAACCCCATCCAGCATTTCTTTTAAATTTTTATTTTTCATAACCAGCTTAAAATCTTCTGTTTTTTCCTTTATTCTATTTATAATTTCCAGCATACTTTGAGAAGTTTCTTCAATAATCCCGATTTCTTCAGGCACATTTTTATTTAATTTTTCATAATCACTTTTTAAATTGTGAAGACAGGTGGAAATAATTAAAACATTGTTTTTAAGTGCGTGATTAAGAATCATTGTCCCGGATGACATTACTTTTAATGAATAGTCCCTTTGAATTTTTTCAAGTTTAAGCCTTACATCCAATACTCCTGAACTTAATAAAAAATAAACAAAAAATGGCAACATAATAACAAAGAAAATCATATTAAACCTGAAATTTTCTACATACCCCACAAGCCTGGACAAATAAACAGAAAACATTTGAAAAAGCACCGGACTTGTAAAAAGCAAAACAACTGAATACCGCTTTCTTTCACCTGGACTTTTTTGTCTAATCATTCTTTTTACAATAATGAAGAACCCAATTAAAATATATGGTATGGCATATAAATTAATAATAATATAATTGTATTTCGGTTTTGGAAACAAATTCCCGTTGTTTATTGTATTTATCAGTGCAAAAACCGGGGGCAGAATAAATAAGTATTTTAGAATGCTTTTTATTTTGTTTTCCTTTATTACATATGTAAAGCTAAATCTTAAAAAAGCATACGGCAAAAACAAAATGTTAAGTAAAGTACAGCATACATATATCCAACCTGACACGGTCAGAACATTTTCATGTATATTTATGTGATTTTGAAAGTAAGGAATAAAGTTTTCAATAAGTGCTCTTCCAAAGGCTCCCGAACCACCTATAAAAGCAGTTATGGAAGCCCATCTCATTTCTTCATTTTTAGGGTCTTTCAATATTAAAAATATTGAAAGCGTCCATAAAGATATAAATATTATAGTCATAATCACCCATCCCTTACAAATGCCAGGCTGTTTATTTTGTTCATCCACTTTTTTGTTCTTTTATTTACAATTATAGCATATTTAGAGTACATAAGAATTTTTTTATCATGTTTTGAATCTGCAATTGAAATAATTTCATCTTTATTGAACATTTTTATATAATTTTCTTTAAAATTTTTTAAATGAGTTAAATCTACAAAGGCTCTGCCACCGGATTCAAATACCTCTAAGCATTTATATTTGACATTAAAATATTTTCCATATTCTTTTATCACCGGTTCTATAGAGGTGGATAACAAAATAACTTTTATTCCATTATCTTTTAAATAAAATATCAAATCATGAACATCCTGTATAAACCTGTTTTTAAGTATTTCATTAAAAAGCTCCCTTCCCCCCTTATTTAAATCATTAAGGGTGTATTTATTATAATTTTTATAAAAGGCTTTTTGAAATAATTCTCTATTAAAGAAATCCAGTAAAAGATATATTGGAATTTTTGTAAGGCAAAAAAATACAGCCCAGGGCTTGTATAAAGATTTTAGTCTCTTTTTTTGTAAAAATAAAAACAAATCCAATACATTTGACTTTGTTATTGTGTTGTCCACATCAACAATTGCATATTTTATTCCCTCTTTTGCAATCTTATCTACTATTTTACTATACTTATACATAGCATCCTCCAAAAAAATTGTATCTTTTTTGTGAATTCATTGCTATAAATGGTTTCTTATATTATGATATACAAATAAAAACCATTGCGCAATACGCCTTTTTATTGCACAATGGTTTTTAATCATTTATAAATTTATTTCCGTCTCTTTACCCATACCATTTTTAAACAAGTTATTATAAAACTAAGATATCTTTTAAAAGTTTAATAACACGTCCGGCAATTTTTTTTATTTGATAAAAAAAGACACTGCCATTTAATATATCAGTGCCTTTTTAAGTATATTTTTAATTAAAGTATTATGCAAATAAGGCCTCCGCTTCCCTCATTAATTATTTTTTGAAGGGTTTCCTGTAGTTTTAACTGTGCATCTTCCGGCATTCTGCCTAATTTATTTTGAAGCCCCTCGCTTACAAGCTCATGAAGGGATTTTCCAAAAATATTGGACTGCCATAATTTTTCCGGTTCTCCCTCAAATTCTTTCAATAGATAATTTACAAGTTCTTCAGACTGTTTTTCCGTACCTACCAAAGGTGCTATCTCAGTTTCAATATCAGCCCTTATCATATGAATAGACGGCGCACTTGCCCTAAGTTTTACTCCAAACCTGCTGCCATGTTTTACTATTTCAGGCTGTTCCAATGTCAGTTCACTAATTTGCGGTGTCACTATACCGTAGCCTTTTAGCTTTACATCATTAAGTGCATACTCAATTTTGTCATACTCTTTTTTCACCCTGGCCAAATCCTTCATAAGGCTTATTAATTTATGTTCACCGCTAATTTCAATTTCAGTCATTTCACTTAGCACCCGGTAAAAAAGCCCGTCTTCAACATTAATCTCTACTAAGGCATTTCCACTTCCTAAATTTATGTTGTCTACATAGGCTTTTTTAATAAACTCATACTCATCAAATTTTTCTACTGCCCCTTTTATCTCTCGTATTCTCTCAATTCCATCAAATACATCCCTTACGGCATTAATCATATCAACTTTAAGCCAGTACTCATCTTCTAAAGACTCTATCCATTTTGGAATGTTAATGCCAATTTCCCTGATAGGAAATTCAAGGAGTACACTCTCCATTATATTATTTAAATCCTCTATTTTAAGCTGTGCACAGTTTACTGCAACTACAGGAACTTGATATTTTTCCTCAAGTTCTTGTCTCAAACTTTCAGTTTCTACATCCCCCGGGCTTGTTGAATTTAAAAGAACTATAAAAGGCTTGTTTATTTCTTTTAATTCATTTATAACCCGTTCCTCTGCTTCAACATAATCTTCCCTCTCAATATCAGTTATACTTCCATCTGTTGTTACTACCAGTCCTATTGTAGAATGGTCATTTATAACTTTCTTTGTTCCAACTTCAGCAGCTTCAACAAATGGAACCTGATGGTCAAACCAAGGGGTGGAAACCATTCTTGGAGCATCATTTTCCATATGCCCTACCGCACCTTTTACCATATAACCCACACAGTCAACCAGTCTTACCTTAAATTTTATATTTTCATCAAGTACAATTTCCACTGCTTCATTTGGAACAAACTTTGGCTCAGTAGTCATTATTGTGCGTCCTGAAGCACTTTGGGGTAATTCATCCTTTGCTCTTCCCTTTGAATACTCATTTTCAATATTGGGTATTACCAACAAGTCCATAAATCTTTTAATAAATGTGGATTTTCCCGTCCTGACCGGTCCTACAACACCTATATATATGTCACCCTGTGTTCTTTCCGATATTTGCTGGTATATATTATACTTTTCCAACCCATAGAACCCCCTTACTTTTATTTTGGATCTAAAGTAATGTTATTTTCTACCTAAAACCTTTGCATTTTTTAAGAAATATCCAAAAAACAACTTAAGGTTTAAGTACTAGTACCTTTATCAATATAAATATATTGTGCATATCCATTTATTATTACAAAAAGGATAAAAAAAAAAGACAGATTTTCTCTGCCTTCTTTTAAATATCTCTTATTTACAACCAATATTATTTTTTATTAATTTAAAACATCTCATCTTTTTTATTTCTCATCATAAGGGCATTTACAGTACTTCCAGGGTCTTTTCCGTTAAACAAAACTTCATATGCCTCAAAGGTTATGGGCATGGTTACATTTCTTTTTTTAGCAAGATTGTATGCAGCTTTTGTGGTAGTAACCCCTTCCACCACCATTTTAACTTCTTTCATGGCCTCTTCCGGAGTTTTCCCCTGTCCTATAAGTATCCCGGCTCTTCTGTTTCTGCTGTGCATACTGGTACATGTAACAATAAGGTCACCTATTCCTGAAAGCCCTGCAAATGTCCGGGGATTTGCCCCCATGGAAATTCCCAGCCTTGATATTTCTGCCAATCCCCTTGTCATCAAAGCTGCCTTTGTATTATCCCCAAATCCTAATCCATCAGAAATACCGGCACACAGGGCTATAACATTTTTTAGCGCCCCGCCGATTTCCACCCCCACAATATCAGAATTTGTATATACCCTGAATAAAGGGGTCATAAAGATATCTTGTATAAATTCCGCCGCTCCTATATCCTCAGATGCTGCCACCACCGTAGTAGGAATACCATTTGCAACTTCTTCTGCATGACTTGGTCCTGATAAAGTAACTACATTGGCATCAGGTATCTCTTCACATATTACCTGTGATAATCTCAATCCCGTTTCTGTTTCAATTCCTTTAGAGCAGTTTACAATGATGGTATCTTTTTTTATGTAACTTGATATGTTTTTTGCATTTTCCCGTATAGTATGAGATGGCACAACCATCACCACTATTTTAGAATCATGCAAAGACTCTTCTATATCACCTGTACAAAATACTCCTTCAGGGATTTTTATTCCTGGAAGTTTTTCCTTGTGCTCTCTTAAATTATTTATCATATCTATTTCATCTTCAAAGCAAGACCACATTTTTACTTTATAACCTGACTTTGCAAGAAGAATTGCAAGTGCAGTTCCCCAGCTCCCCGCACCTATCATGGATATATTTTTATTCATTTATAAAAACCTCCCTGCCAAAAATCCTTATGTTTTTTTTGCACCCAGTTTTGACTCTTTCCCGTTTATAAGCCTTTCAATATTTGATTTATGCCTTGTAATAACAAGTAAACCTATCAAACCTGCAAATATGATATAAATAAATTCCTTCTCCATAAAAAACGAAACTGCCGGAAAAAGCATTGCTGCAACTATTGAGCCTAAAGAAACATACCTGGTTATAAGCACTATTAAAATAAAAAACGCCAAAAGTATAAGTCCAATGAGAGGCTTTGTGGTCATTATAACTGCAAAGGCTGTAAGAACCCCCTTCCCCCCTTTAAAACCAAAATACACCGGCCAGTTATGTCCTAATATTGCTCCTATTCCTCCTACCATAGCCCCAAAACTATCATGTATTTCTACCGCATCAGTCAGTATAATATTGCCAATTATGCATGCCAAAACACCTTTTAATACATCCCCTATTATAACAAAGATAGCCGGAAGCTTCCCAAGGGTTCTTAATGTATTTGTCATACCGGCATTTCCGCTTCCATGCTGCCTTACATCCACTTTATAAAACTTGCCTACAATTAAAGACGTATTTACACTTCCAAGGAGATAACCTATTAAAAAAGTTAAAACAGCCTTTATAACCATAAAATTATCCCTCACCCTTTTGTTTTAATTTAAATCTTATGGGAGTTCCTTCAAATCCAAAACTTTTCCTAAGCTGATTTTCTAAATACCTTTCATAGGAATAGTGCATAAGCTCTGCTCTGTTTACAAAAAGAATAAAGGTTGGCGGTTTTACAGAAGATTGGGTTATGTAGTATACTTTAAGCCTCCTGCCTTTATCTGAAGGTGGTTGTACCATTGCAATAGCTTCATTTAAAACATCGTTTAAAACTCCCGTCGCTATTCTTACTGATGCCTGACTGTGGACATATTCAATTAAATCATATAATTTATTAATTCTCAAACCTGTTTTTGCTGATATAAATAAAACAGGTGCATATGTCATAAAACTTAGCTTGTTGCGGATTTTCTCTGTATATTCTTCTAAAGTGCCGGTTTCTTTTTCAATTAAATCCCACTTATTAACCACAATTATTGATGCTTTACCCTGTTCATGGGCAAAACCCGCTATCTTTGTATCCTGTTCTGCAACCCCCTCCTGGGCATCTATCATAATAACACATACATCTGACCTTTCCACCGCAGTCCATGATCTTATAACACTATACTTTTCTATATTTTCGCGTATTTTGCTTTTTCTTCTTATTCCTGCAGTATCAATGAAGGTAAATTTTCCTTTCTCATTTTCCACATGCACATCTATAGCATCCCTTGTAGTTCCCGGAACATCACTTACAATAACTCTGTTTTCCCCTGTTATTTTATTTAAAAGGGAGGATTTGCCCACATTGGGCTTTCCAACTATAGCAACTTTAATAACATCGTCATCAGCTTCTTCTTCTTTTTCCTCAGGAAAATTTTTGTGTATTTCATCCAATAAATCTCCCATACCCAGTCCATGAATTGAAGATACTGCTATAAATTCCCCAAGTCCTAAATTATAAAACTCATAAATTTCAGCCGGGGGCTCCCCTATATTGTCAACTTTATTTACTGCTAAAATTACAGGTTTTTTTGTTTTCCTTAGCATAGATGCCACTTCCTTATCTGAAGGGGTAACACCATCTTTTAAATCAACTAAAAATACAATTACATCAGCTGTTTCAATAGCTATTTCAGCCTGATTTCTCATCTCAAGCATTATCTTATCCTGAGCATAAGGCTCTATCCCCCCGGTGTCAATAAGGGTAAACTTTCTGCCTCTCCACTCCACCTCTGTGTATATCCTGTCCCTGGTAACCCCTGGGGTATCTTCAACTATGGAAATTCTTTTTCCTGCTAAATAATTAAAAAAAGTAGATTTACCTACATTGGGTCTTCCAATAATTGCAACAATAGGTTTTGCCAACTTACTTACCTCCCTCAAATAACACACTATGCTGTACAAATCCTGTTATAGTTACATTTTGTCCACAAAAATCATTTTTTATTTTACAATACTACAAATTATAATACTACAAAAACAATTCCAATCCTTTTACCTTAAGAAAAAAGCAGCAGTTTTTACCTGCTGCCTTTTTTCTATTCAACACTTATTACCTCAATTGATTTCTTTTCACCTTTATGTTTTACTGTATAGTGTCCACACTCTTTACATACTCTGTGAAGCATTTTTAATTCGTGGCAATGTGGGCATTCTACTAAATTAGGTGCAGATAATTTCCACTGGGATCTTCTCTTCCCTGTCCTTGCCTTAGACCATTTTCGCTTTTGAACTGCCATTTATTACACCTCCTCATATTCATACAATAGGCACTTGTACATAAAATTAATTATTTTCCTGATTCTTAAAAAAATCTCCCAAAGCTTCCAAACGCAAGTCTATTTCTTCGTTTTTACAATTGCAAGTTTCTTCATTAAGATTAGCCCCGCAGTAAGGACAAAGCCCCCTGCACTCTTTTCTGCATACCTGCTTTGCCGGAAGATTTAATATTATATTGTCCTTAAAGACTTTTTCAAGCTCAACATATTTACCCCTATATGTATAAGCTTCTTCTTCACCTTTTCCCTCTTCAAAAAAATCTTCCTTAATGTCTGTATTTATTTCAGCTTCCACATCATTTAAGCATCTTGAACACTTTGATTTATACAAAGTACTTAATTTACCTTTAAGCTTTAAAACCCCTCCACTGTTCAAAATGCTGCCTTTAAATTTAACAGGTGATTCAAAACTTAAATCATCTGCGATGGCGTTTAAACCCTCCATCAATTGATTTATTTCAATTGGCAACTCACCGCCATCAGTTTTTAATATACCGCTTATATCAAATATCATATCTTCACCTCATAAACCAACAGTGAATATTATACTAGCAATTATACCCCGTGTCAAGAATTAAAAAACTAAAAAAAGCTGCCCACTTATCTATTAGTGTAGCAGCTCTCCATAAAATATTACCGGAAATTTATACGTTTTCGTCACCTTATCCTATTCGTACACCTTATCCTAAATATTAAATATCATTGCTTCTACTTATACTCTAACTCTATAATATAATTTTCTAATTCATCAGAAGATTCCATGGATTTATTAGATGACAACAAAACCTTAGTGCCGTTACCGTTCCAAAGAACCCTCCACCATATGTCACTTGGATTATTTACCATTTTATATATGGTAGTGCTGTCCTTTATTCCTTTGCCGGAAAGAGTTGCAACTTTAACATCAATGCTGCCTTCACAGTCATAAAAGTAAACTATTCTGTTGCCGTCCGGGGAAATATCATATCCGGAATGGTTTTTGGTCTGATATTCTGATAAAGTTTTTATTTCTTTTGTTTCTATATCTAAAAAATACACACCTCTTTTTAAAGTACGGGGTTCCCTTAAAGAATTTAGAAAAACTATGTTTTTTTCATCTTTTAATACGTTATAAAACGCAACATCATCAGCCAGCCATTCCACTTTTGGTATTTCTTCAGTTAAATCAATTTTATATAATTTTGAACCTGAGTTACCACCGCCTATAAAAAATATACACTGCCCCTCTTTGGAATATTTAGGTAAATCAATGTAGCTATATTTATCCGCTTCTTCTGACAAAGTATATTTTTCCGTTTTTTTCTCAGCTATATCATAAACAAAAAAATCATATGTTTTTTCTTCATCTCTTTTTAAACAATATGTAATATAGCCTCCGTCATCTGACCATCCAACTCCGTTAAATGTCTTAGCATATCTTAGCAAAAATTCGGTTATTTTATAACTGCTGTCTGTGGCTAAATCATAAATATACAACTCACAATTATTTTCTTTTTCACTGGGCTCAAATATATAATCCTTGTCACTTAAAAGAATACCGAGAATTTTATCCGAAATTAAAAGTTTTGTCCGGTCCGGAGATATCCCCACTACAGCGGCACCTTCTATTCTACTGTCATCACTTAAAAATAAATCTTTATAGCCGTCATTGTAAGCATCATATATACAGAGCTTTCTATTTCTTATAGGTTCCGGAATTCTTTTATCCATTGGATTACGCAGCAAAATATTGTTTTCCTCTAAATAACCTAATATTTTGTTAGGAATCATTTTAAAAGTCTTTACTCCTGTTACAACAGTCTTAGACAGCACCGGATTCCAAAGCTCATTCTCTTTTGGCGGCAGTACTAAAGTCTTACTCTCTTCTGCCTTTGTCAAATTCCAAAAAAATAAGGTTCCAATAGTTGTACATATTAATGTAACAGCCATTAAAATTATGGTTTTCTGCTATTTTCTTTTTGAATTCATTTTACACCTCTCCTTTTTTATAATTCATACTTTAAAGAGAGTATATTATATAGTTGTTTCAAAGATGTTAATTTTTTATGGGCAATGTTATTTCTACACAGGTACCTTTGTTTGGAAGGCTGTCAATTAAATTTGATTCCTCTATCATCTGGGCATAACCGGATATTATTGTAAGAGGAGTCTTTAATTCGTGAGTAACATTGTCAAAAAATTGTTTTCTATAGCTTTCTATCTCCTTTAATTTTTCGTGCCTTTCTTTTATTTCTTGAATTTGAGAGTAAATCCGGTCTTTCATTTTCACGAACTGCTCAGCCAGTTCCCCAATTTCATCATTAGATTTGATATCCACTTTTACTTGAAACTCCCCTTTTCCAATAACCTTTGAATAATCCCTCAGTTTTAAAAGAGGATTTAATATACTACGGGAAATTAAAAGAGAAACAACAACAATTCCGCCGCCTATAAAAACAGCAAAGATGCTGATTGACTTTATAAGTGAATACCCATACTGATATAAGCCTGAATAATCTTTAGAGAATCTGTATACACCTATTAAAGTGTTTTCGATTATAATGGGAATTGAAAATACCGCTACCTTTCTTCCCCCATTATCTAAAATTGTAACTGCACTTTGTTCTTTTAGTGCAAATTTAATGTCTTGGGTGTCATCTGACAATATGCTCATATGACAGTCATCACCGGCAATGCTCCCGTCTCTATAGTACATTACACCTTCTGTATTCATTTTTTCATTTAAATCCTTAAGTAAGTCCATGGAAATTAGCGGAAATTTACTTATTGGATCAGAAATATCCTTTATAAGGATAAATTGACGTGAATATATGTTAACATCATTTTCCCCCTTCTCTAAATCAGTCAAAATCACATTTTCATTACTCTTAATTATTCTACTGTTTATAAAAAAAATCATAATTAAAAATGCAATGCCAAAAATACATATATAACTTAAAAGAATCTTATCCCTTATAGAAAACCTCATTAAAGCCCTCTCACTCCATCTTATAACCCACACCGAAAACAGTCTTAATTATTGAGCCGTCAGAGTCCCCTATTTTTTTCTCAGCCTTAGAATATGAATGTCTACAGACCGGGTGCCTATGGCATAATCATACCCCCACACCCTGTCTAAAAGTTCATCTCTGGAAAACACTCTGCCTTTATTTTGTAAAAGTAAATATATTAAATCAAATTCCTTTGTCGTTAAAGGTATGGTTTTGTCATTTCTTATTATTTCACGTCCATCAACATTAATATATGTATCTTTTTTTATCGTATATTTGTCCTGGTGCTGCATTTTTCCCTGGATTTCTTTAATCCGTCTGAAAGAGGCCTTTACCCTTGCAATTACTTCCCGGACATCAAAGGGCTTTGTAATATAGTCATCTGCACCAAAATTAAATCCTGTAACTTTATCAACAATTTTTGTATATGGTACAATAACGCTTTTTCTTTATTATAGTTATAAAACTTTACTGGTTTAATTGTATTTCCTCTAGGGTATAAATTAATTTTATACTATAGATGTTTCAAATTTGTTAACATTAACTAATAAAGAACCACCATTTTATAAAAATGGTGGTGTTATAACACTTCAATTTAAAGAAAATTCTCTACTTTTGTAAAATATCCATTAAGAGTTTTAATTGAGGTTCCACGGCTCCCGGAATGTACTCGTGCCCGAAATATTTAAATATAGAAATATCTTTCTTACAATTAAGATGATTATATGCTGCAAATACTGTAGAAGGAGGTGTAATTTGATCAACTAAGCCTATGCACATCCATGTATGACATTTAATCCAGGGGGCTAAATTCATAACATCAAAGTATGTCAAAGTTTTCATTGCCTTTTCCTCTATTTCAGGGGCGCTGTTTCTTCTAAAGAACTCCGGTATTTCTAAATAAGGTCCTGTAGGGGTAATTTCAACTGCCCTTTCAAAATTTGAAAGAAAAGGGTATTCTGCCAAAGCTACTTTTGGTATATCTGAAAGAGCTGATACAGCTAAAGTTATTGCCCCTCCCTGGCTAGAACCCATAACTCCTATCCTTGTGCTGTCAACACCATCCATTGATGCTAATACTTCCACAGCCCTCACTGCATCTAAATAAACCCCTCTGTAGTAGTACTCATTTTTATCTAATATGCCCTTTGTAAGCCATCCGGCAGGAAATCCGGAACTTGATACTACATTGTCGGCACTCATTCCCTGTTGACCCCTTGTAAGCATGTGCAGCACCGCATATCCTTTTAACGCCAAATCAACTGTCCTGTGGAGATTACCGTCAAAAGCCCAGTTGTATCCATGATAGGTTACAACACCCGGGTGTTTCCCATCTCCTTCCGGAATTACAAACCATCCGTCTATATCTGCATTATTAAATCCTTTATATAATATTTTATAAACTTTTATCCCCTTAACAGGATATTTGTACTCTAAAAGCTGGTAACTTAATTTAGTTTTTTGAAGTTCTTTTAAACTGTCTTTCCAAAATTCTTCAAAATCCTCTTGCCTTGTCAAATCCGGCTTGTATTTTTTTAACTCACTAAGGGGTAAATCGTACTGCTGCATATTTTCCCATCCTTTCTTTAACTTATACTTTTTTATTAGCTACAATTAGTTGTTTTTATTGCTAGCCTAATTATATTTAAATTCTAAGGCTTTTGCTATTCTGTGTCAAATAGAAAAAAAGCCCTAGCTCCCAAAAAAGCCGGGCATTTTTAACAGTTTAATTTAAATATTATTTTTTAGTACTACTTCTTAAATTATTAGTTTATGTCTATTTCAAATACAGAATTTACAATCATATCTTCAAAATACTCCTCAAGAATTTCTAGTTGTTCTTTTCCTTTTCCGTCAATGTAATTAATCATATAAGTCATTTTCGCATCTGAACCTTTGTAAATTATTTCTCCAACTTCAGTGTATCTTACTCTCAACTTAAATCCCATATTGCTTAAAATATACTTAGAGCCATCAAAATTAAATGAAATATTGTTAATTGCTCCGGTAAGCTTCTGTCTGGCTTTCCCGCCAACCATTACTTCCTCTAAAACCATACTTTCAGGTATATCTATAATTTCAACACCACTTGGAAACACCATCTCAAAAATAACGCTGTTTAAACTTGTATCAAATATTGTCTTCATATAAATGTTGTCATATACCCCTGAAAGCTTAGATATTGAGTCAGCTTTATAAAAATGCTTTCCTGTTGAACTTACAAATTTTGCACCACTGGAAGCTGCAATTTCATCTAATTGACTTTCTATATCCTTGTCTTCAGGTGAAAAGTCAATAAATGTAGGAGTAATGTTTTCATCTGCTAAATCTTCCGCCACCTTTTTTGCATATTCTAAAGATTTTCCGTCACTATCTTTTGTCCCGTCTCCTTTTAAGAATGATGCATTTCCATCTTGCAGCATAAATTCTTCATTGTGTAAATGCTTGCTGGTCCATTTATTTGGTGCCGAACCTACCAAAACAACCATATGTTTTGAAGCATATTTAAGTGTCTGGCGTGGGTCTTTTAATAGATATTTAGCTCTCCTTATACCGTCTCCCATATTGCTTTCCCCTGTAACAGGAGATTCGATGCTGTCAATTTTGTTCTTTAATACTTCTGCATTTTCTGGTTTAGATAGGTCATATAATATAAAGTCATTGTTATTGGCAGAGTCAGAGTACTGTATTATTCCTATTTTTGTCCTGGTTCCTGTAAACCTGTCTACAAAACTTTTTGCTGCATTTTTTATTGCATACAGGTAGTTTACGCCCTGAAAATATTCTTCTTTAATTTCTTCGTATTTATTGCCGGGATTATTAACCTTCAGGTTATGGGCGGTGAAATTAAAGTTTTTAGCAGCCAAACTTCCGTTTATAATATTGTTATCTCCTAAAAAAGTAATTCTTCCTGTTTCCGGGTCGTCAGATTTTCCAGGAGCATAAACTATTCCGTTTATTTCTGAGTTGATGGTTTCAATATTTATATTTCCCTCTCTTGAATATATAAATAATTTATCATCAGGACCAGAAGGCCTGAAGTTAGCTCCTTGAATAACTATATCCCCGTCTGCAAGGAGGAAACAGTCATTTAAATTCTTTGTTTCCATTAAAGATATTCTAAGTGACCCTTTAAAATACATAGTAGAGTCAATTATAAAAGTATTACTTCCATTTGAAACAATGTCAAACCTGTTTTCACTTGCTTCATATCTTAATAAAATACCTTCCTGCCCCGGCATAGGTATTTCTCTGACACCGTCTTCAAAATAACTGGAATCAAATACTATGGCATCCTCCGTTAATCTGGCATCAAAGTGGGGCATGTCCACAGGAACAGTAAGGTTTTCAAATTCCCCCACATCAATTTCCGGGCTTGTAATAAAGGTGGAAAATGATGAGCATTTTTCGGTAATCCTGATGCTGTGTGATGTACATACAAAGTCTTTTGAATAAGTACTTCCGTTTATATTTACATCGTATCCTTCCACTGATAATGTATCATGGGCATATATACCATAATCCAACGGCCATGGAACATTTTTTATGTAGGAATTAAATGTACCTGAATTATCCAAAACCATAACTATTTCCTTGGGTGCCTCAATTACTCCCTCCACCACTAAGCTTCCTTCCTGTACAAACTCCACATCCACTATTCTCCCAAGGTCAACCTTATTTAATGTATCCCTTGAAAGATTAATATTAGACTGTATATCATCTGATTCAGAAGGCTGTGTAGGCACAGGTTTTGGCTTTGGTTTTGGTGTTGGTTTTGGTGTTGATGACGGTGTTGGCGTTGGTGATGGTACACTTTCTAATAATATTAAGCTGACATTGTCAATATAGATATCATGATATTGATTTTCTAAGCTATTTGTATAGCCCAAATTAAATGCCAACTGGCTTGCCGGGTCTGTAGGGTGATTCATGGTAAACTCAAATGAATACTCTCTTTTTGAAGTCTCCAGGTAGATGATTCTTTCAAAATAAGAAGTATAGTTACTACTATTCTCTATCTTGACTTTTATTTCTCTGTTTACTGAAGCCCAAGCCTCAAAAGACAGCAAATACTTATTTGAGTTTTCAATGGTAATATTGTTTTGGTATAACTTAACTGACCAGTCATAATCTCCTAAACCTGACACCCCTGTCCGTGAAATACTGTTACCTCCCCCGTCTCCAGTAACAATACTGTATGCATTAGCACTAGCAGCCCAGTCTACAAAAAGTGACCACTGGGAAGAGCCACTGCTAAAATCCCCGTTTCTTATAATTTCATTTTCTGCACCAGCATAAACTTTATTTAGAGACATACCACCTAAATCAAAACTTAATTGAGTAAGCGCTACAACCATCACTAAATAAAGCAGACATATTTTTGTAAATTTTTTATTCATTTAAAGCACAACTCCCTTTTTAAAACATTATTTATTCTTTTAATTGTTTATATATTGTAGTTTATATATGGTTTGTATATATAGTTTATATATATAAGTTTACAGATTAAAGTATATAGATTGTGTTCTGCCGGTTATATTTTATTGATTATGCTTTATTGGTTGTAATTTGTTGTAATTTATTAATTGTAATACCATAAGTTATAAATTGTATTTGGCAATTCTTACAACATTCCTGTCCTTATTTAATGTCTTCACAACAATTAACTCCGGCTTAAAATCCTGTGATGTATATATAACTGCTTTAAATTCCCCCGCATCCCCCTCCTTTATCTCACTGGTAATACCGCTGGCTATTCTTTTTGACTTGTCATAAGCCTCAATTATCATCATTCTTTTAGGCTGGTTACTTTTTCCTCTGACGGTTATGATCCCTCCTTCTTTGGATGTATCCACACTTTCTAAAGAAAACTCCAAATCTTCAAAATGCACCATGTCTCCTAAGTTGTATCTTTTAAACACATTAGTAATATAAACTGTTCTTGTTTCGCCATCCCATTTAACTTCTGCCCCGGAATTTTCCGCAACAAATCTCAATGGTACAAAGGTTCTTCCATTAATAATCTCAGCAGGTACATCTAATTTTCTTTTAAACCCGTTTACATAGGAATAATCCTGCCCAATCCCTAAAATAATTTCTGTTGTGTCATTTTTTGCATAAACTGTTTTAGTTGCAGCATTCCAGCTGACTTCCAGTTCCATGGCCTCAAATATCACCCTGAAAGGCACCATTGTCCTTCCGTTTTTTATATAGGGGGCTACATCAAATTCAAGAACTTCCTGATTTAAATACACTCCTATTTCACTTTTTGCATATGTATCCGGCTTTACTACACCAATTAAAAATACTACTGCAATTATTGTTGCTATTGCTACCGTTTTTTTCATAATCCACCCTCACTTTATTTTGTTTTTACTGTTTTTATGTAAATCAGCTTATATCTATAGTCATTTTTACATATACAGTCAGTCCGCCAAAATTCTCTTCAATGGTTTTGGTCATATCTTCCCCACCGGCGCCTTCTAACTTAAATATGTACCTTATCAATTCATCTTCTCCGGAAAATACAACTTCACCAGGTTTTAAAAATCTTACTTTTATATCAAATGAGTGTTCCGGAATTTTATACTCTATTCCATCAGTAGATGATAGATTAACATCTTTGATTATTCCTTTTACTTTGCTTCTTTGAACCCCGTCTACATTTACAGTGGAAACTTCCATATTCTCAGGTACTTCCACTACAAAAACTCCTTCAGGTAAAAGAGCTTCATATTCAATATCTGCCAATATCAATGCTGTTGCTGCATTCTCTGAAAAGTAAGACGATACTATATCAAAAATGTCTCCTAATTCAGTTATTGAGTCAGCAGTATAAAAATGCTTGTCTGTATTTAATACCTTTTTTGCCCCACTTGATACAGCAATTTTTTCTATTTTTTCTTCAATTCTGTCTTGTGAAAAGTTTACAAAAACAGCTTCTATATCATTTTCATTCACAATTTCTCCAACAGTCTTTGCATATTCCAACGAACTTCCGTCACTGTCCGAAGTCCCGTCTCCTGCCAGGTGGACTGCAGGTCCGTCATCAAGCTTAGGTATTGTTTTTTCCCCATTACTGCTGGTCCACTTATTTGGTGCTGAACCTGTAAGTACTATTATTTGTTTTGAACTATTTTCTCCACTTCCTGAACCAGCCAGCATATAGTTGGCCCTTCTTAAAGCATCGCCCATATTGCTTTCTCCTGATGCCCCCAAATCAAATCCGTCAATTTTATCTTTTAAAAGCATGGCATTGGATTCTTCACTTAAATCATACAGTTTAAAATCGTTATCATTGGCAGAACCGGTATACTGAATAATTCCCATCTTTGTTTTTGTACCTGTAAACTTGTCTACAAGTTCTTTGGCTGCTTTTTTAATTAAATTGGCATTATTAGGACTTTGAAAATGCCTTTCTATAATTTCAGCTATCCCTTCAAGGCCATAATTAAATTGGGTATTTTGTCCTTCAAAACTAATGTTTTTAGCTGCCAAACTACCATATATATCATTATTAATTCCCTGGAGAATAACATTTCCACTATTAGGGTTTTCTGCAATTCCGGGTGCATATGCAATGCCATATAATGTTGAAAAAGATGTTTGAAACCTTATATTTCCTCCTATGGAATACACAAATACCCTCTCATCAGGCCCTGCAGGTAAAAGATTATTACCTTGTATGGAAATGTCACCGTCAGCAACTAAGAAACTACCACTGATATTTTTTATAACAACCTCATCTAAAGAAATTATAAGATTAGCTTTAAAGTACATTGAGGAATCTATATAAAACGTAGCCTTATTATTTGCCACTATTCTAAAATTATTTTGTGACGGCTCATACCTTATATGTACCTCTGGCTGCCCTGGCATCGGCACAGCTGCATCATCCGGAAAATCCTCAGGATCAAATACCTGGGCGTTTTCTAATGCTTCCTCAACTAAACTTCCAAAAAAATGCGGCATTTCAACAGGTTCTGAAATGGTTTTTATTTCATTTATATCATATTCTCCTTCTATATAGTGAGTAAAAGAAGCACAAGTACCGGTAATGGTAATTTCATTTGTCAGGTCAACAAAATCCTTAGAATAAGTATTTCCATTTACATATGCAAAAAGCCCTTGAAAATTAAGCTTTTCACTTGCATAAATACCATAGTTAAAAGGTGAATTAATTTCTTCATAATATGAGTTAAAAGCTCCGGAATTATCCAATGCCAGTACAATTTCTTTTGAATTTTCTGTCTTGGTGGATAATGGTATCAAAAAACTACCTTCCTGAGCAATTTTCATGTTTTCTGTATCCCCAAATTCCACCTCTTCTTTTACAGTCCGGGACAAAGCCAGGCTAGACTGGACTTCTGTATCCATATCTTCTTTCTTTTTCATCTCCTCTTCTTTTAAACTAATTTGGGTAATTGTAACTTCATGAAATTCATTTATTATTTGGTCTTCTATACTTCCCATATTAAATACCAGTTGTGCCTCAGGATTATCAGTACTTGCCATTATGAATTCCATTCTATACTTTTTGTTTTTAGTACCAAGACTTTCAATTTTACTAAAATATTTTTCACCGGTTACAGGGTTTTTTAATTCAACTGCTATTTTTCTTGGAATTGTAGAAAAAGCATCAAAAGTAAGAACATATTTATAAGATTTTTTTAAAGGAATATCATTCTGAAAAAATTGAATTGCCCAATCTGTATGCCCGGTATTATAAATACCTGTAACTGCCGATCTGGTAAAGTTTTTAGGGCTAATTATATTATATGCTTTTGCACCTAATACACTGTTATATTTAAAGCGCCAATGGTTAAAATAAAAATCAAAATTCCCATTTTTTACAAGCTCAATTCCCGGATCTCCCGGTGCTGCATAAACTTTTCCTCCATAGAACAAAGAAACCCCCAGAAATGACTGTAGAATAATGTATAATACAAACTGTATTGCAATGCAAAAATATATTTTTTTACGCATAAAATTACCTCCTCAAGCTTCATATAAATAGATTGGTTTGTAGAAAATCAACATTGCTTACGGCATCGTTATAGTACATAGAAAAAGTCATCGTGTGTCGAAGTCCCAAGGAGTATACTTATATAATTATTATACATGATTTTCTATGTAAAAGTCAAGAAACACCAATATGTCAATCCATATTGTGCCAAAACCATCTTTTTTAAGCAATCACTGATTGTTTTTGCTCAAGAGTTCATATATGTCTAAAGCATGCTTTTTTATATTTACCGGTTTTAAATTTTTGTCAGTCCATACATGCATGGTTTCACCGGTAGTCAACAATTCCCCGTCTCTTTTTCTTATCACTTCATAATAAAAGGTAACTCTTGTATATGTAATTTTTTTTAATTGGGTTTTTACCACTATTTCATCTTCATATTTAGCAGCACTTTTGTACTTACAATTCAGCTCAATTAAAGGAAGCAAAAATCCCCTTTCCTCTATTTTGGAATAGGGAAGACCCATTTTTTTTATGTAATCTGTCCTGGCTGCCTCAAACCAAATGGGATAGTTGGAATGATGCACTATTCCCATCTGGTCTGTCTCTGCATACCTAACAATTAAATTAGTTTCAGTAATCAACAAATTTCACCGTCCTGTAAATGTAAAATTTACTATGATGTAAAAAATCAACTATATTGTAAATCCTTGTTATAAAGATAAGATTTTGCATATTTTAATCATTTCCTCATCTAAGGATTTTTTCATCTCTAAAGCTTCGTCTATATCAATATCCACTAGTTTTCCATTCTTTATGGCTATTACTCTGTTTTTCCCGCCATTCATTAAAACCTCCACTGCTTTTACACCCATAACGCTGGCAGTTACTCTGTCGTGTACCGTAGGGCTTCCTCCTCTTTGAATATGTCCTAATATTGTTGCCCTGGCTTCTAATCCTGTTTTTTCCGTTACTGCCCTTTCTATTTCAATGGCCTTTCCTTCAGCCCCTTCAGCCACAATAACTATATAGTGCTTTTTGCCTCTGTTCCTGGCTTCAATTATAGGTTTTATTACATCTTTATCAATATCAAGGGAACCTGCTATTTCCGGCAAAATAACAGCTTCTGCCCCGCCGGATATTCCAACATTTAGTGCAATATATCCTGCATGCCTTCCCATAACCTCCAAAATACTGCATCTTTCATGGGAATATGCAGTATCACGAATCTTGTCCAATGCATCCTGTACAGTGTTTAAGGCAGTATCAAACCCAATGGTATAATCCGTTGAACCAATATCATTGTCAATTGTCCCCGGAATACCTATTACATTTACACCATGCCTGCTTAGATCCCTCGCACCCCTATGGGAGCCGTCTCCTCCAATCACAACAACGGCGTCTAAATCAAAAACATTGGCCATGGAAACAGCTTTTTTTTGTCCCTCTTCAGTTGTAAACCGGGGGGATCTGGCAGTTTGTAAAATGGTACCACCTTTATGCAGTATGTCTCCCACTGACCTGGCATTTAACTCTTCAACATCACCGTTAATAAGCCCTTCATATCCTTTTCTTATACCATAAACCCTGAAACCGTAATAAAGCCCGGCCCTTACAACAGACCTTATTGCTGCATTCATACCAGGTGCGTCCCCGCCACTGGTTAGTACTCCTATTTTCCTTACCTGACTCATAACGGCACCTCCATAAAATATTTAACCCGTGTTAATAAAATTTAATAACACGGGGTACAGCAAAGAAATATTTATAAAATTTTAATATCCCTTTTCAATAATCACGCTATGTGCCTCTTCTACCTCCGATTCAGGCACTAGCACCTCATAGTAGTCATCACTGGTCTCACGGTTTTTGTTTATAGGTCTCAATTTCACCAAAATACCTTCCTTTGACAACAAGTCCTGCATATTATCAGCTACTTCCTTACTTTGAGCCATATATACCACTGTCCACATATAAACACGCCCCTTTTTCATTATTCACCGGAACTAATTTCTCCATGCCGACATAATACTTTAGCTTTTCCTCTTATTTTTATCGCAGAAGTATTCTCGGTAAACTGGGCTATAAGCAACTCACCCTTATCCAACTTTTCTGTATGGTGAAACTTTGTATCCTTGCCTCTTGTAAGACCGATAATGCTGACTCCGTCTTCTTCAGCTTTTATCACAACATAATCTCCTAATATTTTATCTAATTCCCTATCCAAATAGAACCACCTCGTCATAACTATATATTAATTTGAATTAAAAATCAATATTAATTTTTAAGTAAAGTTTTTTACATCTGTCAATTTACCAGCTTAACATTTTCATCCCCAAGTCTTTCTTTTAGCTCAGATATAACTGTGTCGCTTAAATTTATCCAGCAATCTCTTTCTAAAACTTTTGTTTTTTTCTCATCTTCATTGTATAAAATCACCGGAACCTTGCCACTGAAAAATTTTAATAAACTCAAAGTAGAGTTAATAATCTCATCATCTATGCCATTCTTTATCCTTAAATACAGTTTTTTTACTTTCTTTTTTCTCAATGTACTTACTTCTTCACATATTATCTTAGGTTGTTCTTCTTCCTTCATGCTTATCCGTCCTTTTATAAGGACAATATTTTCCTCATCTATTAAACCCATGTATCTTTCTAAGGTTGTTGGGAAAACAATTATTTCCATGGTGCCAAATAAATCTTCCAATGTAATAAAGGCCATTAAATTGCCGTTTTTAGTGGTTTTGGTAACCTTTGATGTAATTATTCCTCCTACATATACATTTTTTCCATCGGTTATTTTTTTGCAATCCCTCAAAGGTATATCGGCATTACTCTCTTCAGTATTAACAATAAGATCTGAGCTAAAAAGAGTAACCCTTTCTTTTATTTCCTTTTCAAAATCCTTTAAAGGATGACCTGAAATATAGAGCCCTAACATCTCCTTTTCCATGGAAAGTAAATCCTTTGTTGAAAACTCCTCTATATCAGGATATATATCTTTATCTTTTAATGTGCCCTCTAAAATATTATTTTTATCCGGATTTTCTTTTGAAAAATCAAAGAGGGAAAGCTGTCCTTCTATATTTTTTCTCTTTCTTTGTGCTATCCCGTCCATTGTTTTTTCATAAACAGCCAAAAGTTTTGATCTGTAGACTTTAGTACAGTCAAAAGCCCCGCTTTTAATTAAACTCTCTATACATCTCTTATTTACGTCTTTTCCATCAATTCTTTCTAAAAAATCTATAAGGCTTTTAAAATTTCCCCCTCTTTTTCTCTCTTCAATTATAGCCTTTGCAGGGTTTTCCCCTACATTCTTAACTGCTGTAAGACCAAATCTGATTTTTCCGTTTACAACGGTAAATTTTAAATTACTCTCATTAATATCAGGGGGTAAAATATCTATTTTTAAATTTTTACATTCATGGACATATTGGGCTATTTTATCACTGCTTCCTAAAAAGCTGTTTAAAAGTGCAGCCATAAATTCAACAGGATAATAGCACTTTAGCCATGCTGTCTGATATGCAATGACTGCATAGGCTGCAGCATGGGATTTATTAAAGGCATAACTTGCAAAATCCATCATTTCATCAAATATTTTATTGGCGGTATCTTCATCAACCCCGTTTGCAACTGCACCTTTTACTATTACATTCCCGTCCTCATCTTTTATCCCGTATATAAAATTCTTTCTCTCCTGTTCCATTATATCAGCCTTTTTCTTGGCCATTGCACGACGCACCAAGTCTGACCTTCCCATGGAGTATCCGGCTAAATCCCGCACTATTTGCATAACCTGCTCCTGATAAACCATGCATCCGTAAGTAACATTGAGTATATTCTCCAAAAGGGGGTGGTGGTACTTTATTTCCCCGGGATTATTCTTGTTCCTTATATATCTTGGAATTTGATCCATAGGCCCCGGCCTGTAAAGGGATATACCTGCTATAACATCCTCTAGGGAGGCTGGTTTAAGCTCTTTCATAAACTGGATCATTCCGGAACTCTCAAGCTGGAAAACCCCCGATGTCCTTCCTTCCCCAATTAGTTTATATACATTGGGATCATTCATGTCCAAATTATCTATATCTATTTTTTTATTATAATTTTCATATATTAAGTTCACTGCATCCCTTATTACCGTAAGAGTCCTGAGACCTAAAAAATCCATTTTTAAAAGCCCCAATTCCTCTAAAAGACCCATGCTGAATTGAGTAGTGATACACTCATCATTTTTTTGAAGGGGTACATACTCTGTGATAGGTTCCTTTGATATGACAACACCTGCAGCATGAGTAGAGGCATGCCTCGGCATACCTTCTAAAAGTTTTGCAGTGTCAATTAATTCCTTGGTTCTTTCATCATTATTATAGTGGTTCTTAAGCTCAGGGTTTAATTCTAAAGCCTTTTCTATACTCATTCCTATTTGGAAAGGTATCATTTTTGCAATTTTATCCACATCACCATATGGAATGTCCAAAGCCCTTCCCACGTCTCTTATTACAGCCCTGGCTGCCATAGTTCCAAATGTAATTATCTGGGCAACCCGGTCTTCCCCATACTTTTTTACAACATAGTCTATAACTTCCTGCCTTCTCTCATAACAAAAATCGATGTCAATATCCGGCATACTTATTCTTTCCGGATTTAAAAACCTTTCAAAAATAAGATTGTATTTTAAAGGGTCAATGGTTGTTATGCCTAAAGAGTAGGAAACAAGGCTTCCTGCTGCAGAACCCCTTCCCGGTCCTACCATTATATTGTTGTCCTTTGCGTATTTTATAAAATCTCCCACAATAAGGAAATAATCCACATATCCCATCTGTTTTATTACAGACAGTTCATATTCAAGCCTTTTTATAATTTCTTCTTTATTCCATTCATCTTTATATAATTTCTTTAAACCGTCATAACAAAGGTTTCTCAGGTACTCAAAAGAATCCTGTTCTTCCGGAACCTGAAAATGTGGAAGGTGTAATTTCCCAAATTCCAGTTCCACATTACACATATCTGCAACTTTCACTGTATTTGAAATTGCCTCGGGAATGTTTTTAAATTCCTCCGCCATTTCTTCAGGAGACTTTAGATAAAAATCATCTGTGGAAAATCTCATACGGTCTTCATCATTTATACTCTTTCCCGTCTGTATACATAAAAGTATTTCATGTGCCTTTGCATCCTGCCTTCTTAAATAATGCACGTCATTTGTAGCAATTAGGGGAATACCGGTATCCCTGCTTAGTTTTACAAGCTGTGAGTTTACAATTCTTTGCTCTTCTATACCGTTACTTTGAATCTCTAGATAAAAACTGTCCTCTCCAAATATACTTTTATACTTTAGGGCAATTTCTTTTGCCCTTTCATAATTATTGTTTAAAAGTGCCCTGGGTATGTCCCCTGAAAGACACCCGCTTAATGCTATAAGACCTTCCCCGTACTTTTCTAAAACTTCCATATCAATTCTGGGCTTGTAATAAAAACCTTCAATAAACCCTATAGACACAATTTTCATTAAATTTTTATATCCTGAATTATTTTTAGCAAGAAGAATCATATGCCCCGGCTCTGAGTCTAAACCTGCTTCTTTGTCAAACCTGGACCTCCTTGCTGTATAAACTTCGCAGCCTAAAACAGGCTTTACACCGTTTTTGACGGCCTCTTTATAAAAGTCTACAACTCCGTACATTACGCCATGGTCTGTAATTGCAATGCTGTCCATACCAAGTTCTTTTGTACGGAGTATAAGGTCTTTTATTCTATTTGCCCCGTCAAGAAGGCTGTATTCAGTATGCGTATGCAAATGCACAAATTTTCCCACAGATAATCATTCCTTCTAATCTAAAAGCACTTTTTATTAACAACAGGGAACAAAAAGCATCTTTTCAATAACGGAAAGCACATCATTCTGTAAATCTTCCAGCTTTTCTTTAGATTCATCCATACTGCTTCCTGTTACCCCAAAGTATACTTTTATTTTAGGTTCGGTACCCGATGGTCTTATGCAGAACCATGCGTTATCTTCCATTTCATAGTACAATACATTTGACTGGGGAAGTAGGATTTTTTCACTTACCCCACTTTCAACTTCAACTCTCTCCCCAACTTCATAATCTCTTACAGCTAAAGCTTTGTACTTTCCAAACTCTGTAACCTTTTCTTCTCTTAATTTCTGCATTGCAGAATTAATTCTCTCCAACCCTTCTTTACCTTTCAAGGTAAAATATTTAATTCCTTCAAGGGTATAACCATACTTGTCTAAAACTTCTAAAAGTCCTTCATATAATGACATATCCCTGGATTTATAGTAAGCTGCCATTTCAGCAATGAGCATGGATGCTAAAACCGCATCTTTATCCCTTACAAAAGTACCTGCTAAATATCCATAGCTTTCTTCAAAGCCAAATATGAACTTTTTATCACCATATTCATCTAACTGTTTAATCTTTTCACCAATAAATTTAAATCCAGTTAAAACTTCTATCAATTCCACTCCATAATGCTTTGCTATTTCTTTTGCAAGCTCTGTGGTAACAATGGTTTTAACCACAAATGCATTTTCAGGAAGCTCGCCCTTTTCTTTTTTCTGAGAAAGTATGTATTCAAGCATCAAACACCCCACCTGATTGCCTGTAAGGGGTACATACTCCCCGTCTTTGTTTCTCACTATTACACCCACCCTGTCAGCATCAGGGTCTGTTCCAAAAATCATATCTACATTTTCTTTTTTTGCCATTTCAATAGCCAGCTCAAAAGCGTCTATTTCTTCCGGATTTGGATACTTAACTGTAGAAAACTGAGGATCAGGAAGTTCCTGTTCTTTTACAATCAGCACTTTCTTAAATCCTATTTCATCTAAAACTCTTCTTACAAGTTTATTTCCTGCTCCATGCAAAGGAGTATAAATTATCTTAAAGTCTTTTCCTGTTTCCTTTGCCAATTGTGCATTAACGCAAAGGGTTTTAAGGCTGTTTATATATGCATCATCCACTTCTTTTCCAATGATTTTAATTAAGCCTTCTTTAATTGCTTCTTTTTCATCCATAATATTTACTTTTGTAATGTCTTTAATTTCTTCAATATAAGAAAAAACTTTGTTGGCACCTTCCACTGCCAGCTGTCCGCCATCTTCACTATACACTTTATAACCATTATACTCCTTTGGGTTGTGGCTGGCAGTTATCACAATCCCGCCGGCAGCCTTTAAGTACCTCACTGCAAAAGAGAGTTCAGGTGTTGGTCTTAACTCATCAAAAAGATATACTTTAATGCCGTTTCCGGCAAAAACTTTAGCTGCCTCCATGGCAAATTCTGATGATTTGTAGCGGGAGTCATATGCAATTACAATTCCCTTGTCTTCTCCTCCAAGATCCTTTGCATAATTTGCCAGACCTTGGGAAGCCTTTCTTATGGTGTATATATTAATCCTGTTAGTTCCAGCACCTATAATTCCCCTAAGTCCGCCGGTTCCAAACTCCAAATCTTTATAAAATCTTTCTTCAATTTCTTCCGGATTGTCTTTAATAGCAAGTAATTCTTCTTTTGTCTCCTGGTCAAAGTAGTCACTTTCAATCCAGAATTTGTAAATTTCATTTATTTTTGCACTATCTCTCATACTATATCTCTCCTATCTATCACACCAATAATATTATATTCATATTTAAATTTTTTTTATCAGAATTTTTGTCAGTAATAATTAGTATACCATATTTTATTCATATTACAATAATGTTGCGTACATTATTTTAAAGTAGGCTGTCCTATACCGTTTCTGTATATTTTACAAAAAAAAGACCAATATGGCCTGATTTTAAAGGGTGTATATTGGTCTTTTTTAAAAAATTTAATTTTTCATAGTGAAGTTTTACACAAAATTTATTTTAATACTAAAGGTGATCCTGGGTTGTCTGGCTTGTAATGTTATTTTTATAAGCATATATTGCAGCCTGTGTCCTGTCTGTCACATTAAGCTTTTTAAATATATTTGAAACATGGTTTTTAACGGTTTTTTCACTGATATAAAGTCTTTTTGCAATTTCCCTGTTAATCAGTCCTTCTGCTATCAGCGCCAAAACTTCTTTTTCCCTTGAAGTTAAGTTGCTGTCTTCACTTTTCTCTTTGGTATTTGAAGTAATCCTCTTAAACTCTTTAATCAGTTCTTTTGTCATATTCCCTTGTATATAAGCCTCTCCCGAATTTACACTCCGGATAGCCTCTATTAAAATATTAGGATCCGCATCTTTTAAAACATACCCCTCTGCACCCATATGCAGGGTTTTAAACAAATACTCCCTGTCCTCATGTATAGTTAAAACAATAATTTTTGACGGCACCTTTTCATTTTTTATCTCCTTTATTGCCTGCAACCCATTCATCCCCGGCATGTTAATATCCATTAATATAACATCTGGCTGTTTTTCCCTTGCAATGTCCAATGCTTCTTCTCCATTTGATGCCTGTGCTATAACTTCAATATCATCTTCCAGCTCTAATATTTGTTTTAGCCCTTCCCTCACCATGGCATGATCATCTGCTATGGCAACATGTATTTTCTCCAATGTTTTATTCATTTGAGACCTCCTCTTTTGAAATTAAAGGTACAGTAATTTTAAGGACAGTTCCCTTTCCGATGCCAGAAGAAATTTCAAACATCCCTCCCAATAATTCCACTCTTTCTCTCATACTTAAAAGACCAAAGCCGCCATTTATATTATGGTTTTTCATATCTATCAAAGATATGTCAAAACCTTTTCCGTCATCAGAGATATTAAGCATCAGTTCTTTTTCGGAAAATTCCAAATCTATTTCTACATTTTTAGCATCAGAATGCTTTTTTATATTGTTTATTGCCTCCTGGACAATCCTGAATATCGTCAGAGAAATTACAGGCTTTAAATCTTTACAGACACCTTTGGTATTAAACATCACAACGGTATTTGATTCTTCCTGATATGCCGCTATATGTCTTTGCAGTGTTGGTATAAGACCTAAATCGTCCAATGACATTGGTCTTAAATCATATATTATCCTTCTTATATCTTGAAGTGAATTTCTCACCACAGACTTTAGCCCTCTTATTTCGTCCTTTGCCTTAACCGGATCTGTTTCCACCAGGCGTTCACAAATTTCTGCTTTCATAACCACGTTTGACATGAGCTGTGCCGGCCCGTCATGAATGTCCCTGGCAATCCTTTGTCTTTCTTCTTCCTGGGCCTTTACTATTTTAAGTGCCATCAGCTGTCTTTGGCGTATATCCTCAAGCTTTACACTTACATTCTGCAAATCCCCTGTAAGGCACTCTAAAGAAACACTTATATTAGAAATAAGACCATCTGCTTTTTTCACTGTCCTGTAAGCATCTTTAAGTCTTATTTCCAGCTCGTTTCTCCTGTTAATGTAGTGGCGCTCGGTTTCTTTTAATATAATAAGCTGTACTCTCAAATCATCAGCTTTCTCATATGCCTTTTTGATTTCTTCCTTTGGATATTTATCGTGATTTTTGCTTAAAAACATTAATTTTTTTTTGCTTTCCCGCAATTCACCTTCTAAAAAGCTTACTTTTGACATGGTTTCTGATACAAGTTTTTTCAATTCGTCAAGCTCATTTTCTAAGCGCCCGCACTCTTTCCGTGCCCCTTCTGCAATATCATATATCTGGGATTTGCTTTTGTTTATAGCTCTGACGGTTTTTTTAATTATCCTGTCTAAATTTGCAATATCTGATTTAAAATTGGACACTTCAATACCCCGCTATGTATTGTTGTAATAATATACATTTGTTAGAAAATTTTAAAATTTAGAGAATCAGCTGTTAGGTTATTGGCTTAAATAAAGACTTCAAAAAATTAACTAATCTTTGAGTGAAAAACATTGGATTTTGGCATTATTTATGCATTACTTATATTAATACTTCTATATATTTTTTAAAAATCCTTCATTTCTTTGCACTAAAATCTTACCTTATTTTTAAATATAAATTTTAATTTAAAATTTAAAGCTTACCATATGGCATATTTTGCAATAAATAAAATAAACTTATACAGGGATTATTTTAAAATTCAGGTGTTTCATGAATTTATTATCTTTTATTAAGAAAAATTCATATATAATATATATTAAATCTTTTTTTCTCCCGGCAGCATGTATTTTATTTATACTTCTTCTTATTGTTTTTCCAAATACAGCTGTAGAGTCAGCGGGCGAAGGTTTGAACCTTTGGCTTAAAACTGTATTTCCATCCCTTTTTCCCTTTTTAGTTGCATCGGATATTTTGAGTAAGACAGGTTTTGTAAAATGTTTAGGTATTCTTTTAGAACCTATAATGCGCCCTCTTTTTAATATCCCCGGATGCGCATCTTTTACCCTTGCCATGGGACTTAGCTGCGGCGCTCCTGTTGGTGCCAAACTTACTGCAGGTTTAAGGAATGAAAGACTTTTAACTAAAGTTGAATCTGAAAGACTTCTGGCATTTACAAATAATTTAGGTCCTCTTTTTATTACAGGTGCTGTGGCTGTAGGAATGTTTAAAATGCAAAGTCTTGGCTCCCTCCTTCTTGTATGCCACATTTTAGCAAGCCTTACTGTGGGAATATTGTTTAGATTTTATGGTAAAGATTTAGAGTGCAAAAGGATAAAGTACAGGGATAAAAATAATAAAAATTTAATTCAAAGATTTAAAATAGAATTAAATAATTCTTTAAACGGAAGCAACCTAAGCCTTCCTAAAATTTTAGGGGATTCAATCCAAAACTCACTTAAGACTATCTTAACTGTGGGAGGATTTATTACTTTTTTTTCAGTTTTTATAAATATTTTAATTGAAACGGGTTTTATTTCTTATTTATCAAATATTATATTTTCCATTTTGTATTCAACAGGTATAAATAAGGAAATAATAACAGCCCTTTTAAGCGGTTTTTTTGAAATTACAACCGGGGCGCATTTAGCAAGTAAAGCCGGCAGCCCTTTTATCCAGAAATTAATCTGTGTAAGTTTCATTATGGGCTGGGCAGGTATTTCTATTCATTTCCAGGTTTACAGCATGATAAGTAAAGCAGGTATCAGCTTAAAGCCGTACCTCTTTGGAAAACTTCTTCAAGGAGTTTTTGCTGCCATTTATACTTTCTTTGGGGCAAAATTTATAAGTCTTTCTTCTTCCGCCGTTCCTGTATTTAATTTTTTATACCCGGGCAGCACCCTTTCCTGGCATCAGCACTTTATTATCTCTCTCTTTAATGTTTTAGCATCAATTTCCATTATTTCGTTGATAGCTTTTATAGTTTTGTTTTTCACCCTTTTTAGAAAAATCTTCACAAAGGCTTAAAAATTCAGACAGTAAATATTCCCCTTCATCCATTTGAATGGTTTTAGGAAATTTAGGTGTTAAAGAACATATAGACAATCTATAGTGGTGGTCAATTTTATATCTTTTAAAAAAACAGTTTTTCAAATTATTTTGAGTCTCAAAAATTATCTCTTCATCTTTTATTTTAAAGGAAAATGAATCAAGGGGGATGTTTAATCCCCTTCCGTCTGCCTTTATATAGCTTTCCTTCAAAGTCCAGAGATCAAAAAAATATTTAAGCCTTTCACTCTCTTCTTTTTTGTATAAATCTTCCGCCTCTTCCTTTGAAAAAAACCTGTCTGCAATTTTAATATTTATATCCTTTATTTTCTCCACATCAATTCCTACAGGTTTGTCACTTACAGCACATACAACCCATTTTCCTGAATGGGATATATTAAAATGAAACTCATCATAATTCTCAAGGTAGGGCTTACCAAATTCGTTGGTTTTTAAAATTATTTCATCATTTGCTAATTTAAGCTTTGTCATAATTATTTTTCTTATCAACACTTCCCCAATCAGGGTTTTTAATGAGTCTTCATATCTTAAAAATCTCTTTATTTTCTTTTCTTTTTTTTCAGGAATATAGCATAAAGCCTTTTCATATAAATTTTTATCCACTTCATTTTTTAATTCCACGGCATAAACTTCAAGCATTCTTTCACCTCAAAAAAATAGTTTTAAAAAAACAGAAGTTTAATTTTTAAAAAGCAATATCTTATTTTTTCTATAGAATTATACCATATAGCAGCTAAAATCTGTACATGTGAATCTTTACATATGAAAATTTAAAAACAATCCTGTTTGTTTCAAAACATTGGATATGATATAATTATTTTAGGTAGCAGCACAATTCTCACCATTTCTATTTACTTTAATTTCTCATCAGTTTAAACTGCCTAATTTTTGGTATTTTGATTTTATCATTTTTTTAGGGAGGATAAAAATGAGAGCTATTGGTAACAAAAACTTTTTTCTATGTGTTTTATTTATATCTTTAATAATTTTAAGTTTCTTTTCTGTTAAAACTTATGCCCAGTCCAAAAACATAGTAGGATATTTTTCTGAATGGGGTATATACCTTGAAGACAATTATTACGAAGTTTCACATATCCCGTGGGACAAAATAACCCATATAAATTATGCCTTTGCCAAAATTGAAGACGGAAAAATAGCCATACATGATACATGGGCTGCCATTGAAAAGCCTTTTGGAGATGACACATGGGAAACCCCTGTAAGAGGGCATTTTGGACAGCTTATGAAATATAAAGAGCAATACCCCCACGTAAAAACCTTAATATCAGTAGGCGGCTGGACACTTTCTACATATTTTTCAGATGTGGCTCTTACAAATGAATCAAGGGAACTATTTGCCCAAAGCTGTGTTGATTTTATACGAAAGTATCAATTTGACGGAGTGGATATTGATTGGGAATACCCTGTAGGCGGAGGTATGTCTACAAATATAACAAGACCTGAGGACAAGGAAAATTTTACCCTTCTTTTAAAAACTTTAAGGGAAAAACTTGACGATGCGGGTAAAGAGGATGGAAAGCATTATCTTCTTACAATAGCAGCACCTGCCGGAAGTTCGGCAATTGGAAATATGGAACCTGATAAATTTCATCAGTACCTTGACTTTATAAACCTTATGACATATGACTACAGCGGTTCCTGGGAAAATACAACAAACCATTTGTCCCCCCTTTACACAAATCCTTCTGACCCTTCTTCCCCTTACAGGAAAGAGAGGGGGAATATTGACTGGACGGTAAATGAATATTTAAAACTAGGAGTTCCTGAACACAAACTAAACTTAGGAATACCCTTCTATGCCACAGGCTGGACAAATATAACCGGAAGTTCAGACGGGCTTTTTGGTACCTCTCATGAACCTTTAGGGACAAAACCATTTCACTACATAAAAGATTTATTAAATTTACCTGATTCATCATTTTTAAGACTTTGGGATGAATATGCCAAAGCTCCTTATATATGGAACAGCATCTCTTCCACCATGTACAGCTATATTGATGAAGAAGCTCTTCAAATAAGATTAGACTATGTGGAAGAAAAAAATTTAGGAGGCATTATGATATGGGAGTTAAGCGGGGACCATCCTAAAGAAGGCGGGGATACATTGACTACTTTAGTATATGATTTCTTTAAAAATTCATCTAAAGAAACCCTGTATGGAGACGTAAACGGGGATAACATTGTTAATTCCAGCGATTTGACCATTTTAAAAAGATATATTTTAGAGATAATAGACAGTTTCCCCTATCCCGAAGGATTAATAAATGCAGATGTAAACTGCGATGGGGAAATTAATTCAATAGATTATAATCTGATACAAAGATATATTTTAGAAGAAATCAGTAAATTGCCTGTAAATTAACTTTATAAACACTTGCTGTTTATAATATAAATTATATATATAGATATATACTTTAATTATAGATATATACTTTAATCCTTTAAAATTTCACACAGGCTAAAACTTAAGATTTCTCACAGGCTACAGCCTGTGTATTTTTTGTGCTTATAAAATGTTATTTTTGAAAATTTTTCTTGAAAATTCTTTCCACTTATTATATAATTATTTATGAAAGTTCATTTTTTAACTAAATCTAAACTGCACAAGTCTTAAAGTTACTACTTATCTTTTTTATCTCAAATTCCAAAAACTTTCCTTTGAAAAAAGACAAGGAGGTCTGTTTATGAAAAAAGGAACTGTAGGTATTTTACTAAAAACTTTGCCGTTTTTGGGAATTAGATTTGGCATTTATGTGGTGACTGCAATAGCTGCAATGCTGTGGCTGGGAATATTGATTTTTATCTCCGGCGCAATTGGCTCTCCCCAAGTGGCGGCTATTTTATTTTTACTAGGCATTGCAGGTATTTTTGGAATTGTAAAAGCGGCGGGACAAAAGCGGCGGGACACTTTGTATTATACTTTTTAAAGGCAGCACATATTGCAGTTATAACTGAATACTTAACAACAGGCAATATGCCTGAAAAGGGACAGGTTAAATACGGAATAGAAAAAGTTAAATCAAATATCGGTGCTGCTGCATCCGTTGCAGTTTTGGATATTCTAATAAGAGGAGCAGTACGACAGGTAATCCGGATATTTAACACTATTGGTTCTTTTCTGTCTATAATTCCTGGAGCCGCATTTATAATACGTCTTTTTAATTTAGTTGTAGAAACAGCATGCAATTACATTGATGAGTGCATTTTAGGATATATTTTTGTTAGCAGGGAAAACAATCCAGAGGCCAACATATGGAAAACCTCGGCAGATGGAATTGTCTTATATGCTCAAAACTGGAAAGCTATAGGTGTTGGTGCAGTTAAAACAGTTCTTATGCTGTGGGTATTAAAAGCTATTTTATATATAGTTTCTTTTGCCTTGTTTGCAAGTTCTTTGAATATGGGCTTTTTTGGTGTGCTGTTTATCGCCCTTGTTGTATGGGCTTTAAATAAAGCAATAATAGATCCTCTGGCAACTGTAAATATGGCAAAAGCGTATTTTGCCGCTATAGAACAAAACCCGGTACCAGCTGTAGACTTATACGAAAAAGTCTCCAATGCATCCAGCAAGTTTAGACAAATCCTTGATAATGCAGGAAGCGCAGCAGGCGGAATGGCACAACCTACAAATATATAGATAACCCATAAACAATTAAAAAGTATAGCCGGTTTTATTAAAATATAAGGCTTGAATGATTTTTAAGATCATCCAAGCCTTGTTTTTTTAAAGTTTAAATATACACGTCCTAGTTTTAATTATACCCATCCGCGGAGTTTTACAGCTTCAGCAACACGGTTAATGGCAATTACATATGCTGCATCACGCATGTACAAACCTTTTTCCTGTGCAAGGTTATGTACAGCATGGAAAGCAGATGTCATCTTTTGGTCAAGCTTTTCTAAAACTTCTTCCTTTGGCCAGAAATAATTCATATTGCACTGTACCTGTTCAAAATAACTGCATGTAACACCACCGGCATTGCATAAAAAGTCAGGGATCAGATAAATATTTCTTTCCTTAATTAATGCATCCGCATCAGGTGTAGTAGGACCGTTAGCACCTTCACAAATAACCTTTACCTGGCTACTTATTTTAGCAACCGTCTCTGGTATTATCTGGTTTTCTAATGCACATGGAAGCAATATGTCAACATCCTGGGATATCCATTCCCCACCGTCTAAAACTTCACACCCTAAATCTTTTGCTTTTTCTTTATCAATAGTACCAAAAGCATCTTTAATTTCTGCCATCTTTTCAATGTCTAATCCATCAAGTTTACGGAAAGTATAAGCTTTTTTGTCAACATTGTCCCATGATGATATGGCAATAACTTTTCCACCCATTTTTGAATACAGGCGGGCAGCATGCTCTGCAACATTACCAAAACCCTGGATGCTGGCAGTTGTTTTTGTTATATCAATATTAAGGACTTTTAATGCTTCCCTCAATGTATAAATCACACCATATCCGGTAGCTTCCCTGCGTCCTAGTGAACCGCCCATGCCCACAGGTTTTCCGGTAATTACTCCAGGATAATGGGCACCGGTTAGTGTCTCATATTCGTCCATCATCCAAAGCATATGCTGGGCATTTGTCATAACATCAGGAGCAGGTACATCTTTATTTGGACCTATATTTTTAGCAAGCTGTCTTATATATCCACGGCAGAGTCTTTCCTGCTCACTTTCAGATAAATTACGCGGATCGCAAACCACTCCGCCCTTGCCCCCGCCAAGTGGTATATCAACAACAGCACACTTCCATGTCATCCACATAGATAATGCACGGACAGTATCAATTGTCTCATCAGGATGGAAACGTATCCCGCCTTTAGCAGGTCCCCTTGCATCATTATGCTGTACCCTGTAACCTTTAAAAACTTTACATGAACCATCATCCATTTTCACAGGAATTGTAAAGTGAAATTCCCTGCTTGGCTGGCGCAGCAATTCACGGGTGGGTTCATCAAGTCCGATTAAATCTGCCACAGTGTCAAACTGTGTCTGTGCAACTACATACGGATTATAAGAGCTTTCACCCATTTTTTATCCCCTCGCTTTACTTAAAATTTCGCTTTTATTGTTTTATTGATTTATGGTAAAATTGAATAAAAGCATATTATAATTATACTTTTTTCATTTTTATTGTCAATGTTAATAAGGGAAATAATGGTGCATAAAATATTAATGACAGATTGCGGTAAATTAAGACAGTACTTTTCATTTTCAACAAATTAAGACTTTGTTTTTTTTTAAAAAAGTGCTAAAATAGAATGAGTTAAGAAAAGGTTTGTTTATAATTTAACATATAGGGCATATATGATTTATTTATAAGATAACATTATATGATTATGCCGTACTGATATGTTCTTTAAAAATATCTCCTAAAAACTTTATACTTAAAGGAAGGTATAATAAAAAACAAACACACCTTTATTCTTAACAATGTATTTTGTATACATTATCATGTATGCAAAATTTACAGTAAATATTTAAGCAAAATCTTTAGTATGAAATGTAAAACTATTAAAAGGGGGAATAAAAAATGGCAAGAAAAAAACAAACAATGGATGGCAACACCGCTGCTGCACACGTAGCCTATGCATTTACTGAAGTTGCTGCCATCTACCCAATCACACCTTCAAGTCCAATGGCTGATTATGTCGACCAATGGTCTGCTGCAGGAAGGGAAAATATTTTCGGTAACCAGGTAAAAGTTGTTGAACTTCAATCTGAAGCAGGCGCTGCTGGAACAGTTCACGGTTCTTTAGCTGCAGGTGCACTGACTACAACATTTACAGCTTCACAGGGGCTTCTGTTGATGATTCCAAATATGTACAAAATAGCCGGCGAATTACTTCCTGGCGTATTCCACGTGTCAGCACGTGCTGTAGCTACACATGCTTTGAGTATATTTGGCGACCACAGTGACGTTTATGCTTGCCGTCAGACAGGATTTGCAATGCTTGCTGAATCAAATCCTCAAGAAGTTATGGACTTAAGTGCTGTTGCACACTTAGCTGCAATTGAGAGCAGGGTTCCGTTCCTCAACTTCTTTGACGGTTTCCGTACATCCCATGAAATTCAAAAAATTGAAGTATGGGATTATTCAGATTTAAAAGAAATGTGCAATATGGAAGCTGTAAAGGCTTTCCGCAACAGTGCATTAAATCCTGAAAATCCAAAAATGCGTGGTTCACACGAGAACGGGGATATATTCTTCCAGCACCGTGAAGCATGCAACCCTTACTACAATAATTTACCTGCTATTGTTGAAAAATACATGGCAAAAGTAAATGAAAAACTTGGTACAAACTATGATTTATTTAACTACTACGGAGCACCGGATGCTGACCGTGTTATCGTTGCAATGGGCTCTTTCTGTGATGTAGTTGAAGAAGTGGTAGATTATCTAAATGCTGCTGGAGAAAAAGTTGGACTGATAAAGGTACGTCTATACCGTCCTTGGGTTTCTAATAGTTTCCTTAAAGTTCTTCCTAAGACGGTTAAAAAGATTGCAGTACTTGACCGTACAAAAGAACCCGGAGCATTAGGTGAGCCTTTATTCCTTGACGTTGCTACAACACTTCGTGAAGCAGGACTTAATGACATAGTTGTTACAAACGGACGTTATGGACTTGGCTCTAAAGATACTCCACCATCTTCTGTATTTGCCATTTTCACAGAACTTAATAAAGATGAACCTAAACCACGCTTTACAGTGGGAATAGTAGACGATGTTACACACTTGAGTTTACCGGAAGTTAAACCTGCTCCTATTACAGCGGCAAAAGGCACAGTTGAGTGTAAATTCTGGGGTCTTGGAGGAGACGGGACTGTGGGTGCAAACACCAACTCCATTAAAATTATTGGTGACCACACAGATAAGTATGTTCAGGCATACTTCCAGTATGACTCCAAGAAAACCGGCGGTGTAACTATCTCCCACCTAAGATTTGGAGATAAACCAATTAAGAGTCCTTACTATATAAATCAGGCTGACTTTGTGGCTTGTCACAATCCTTCATATATATTGAAAGGATTCAGAATGGTTCAAGAAGTTAAACCAGGCGGAACTTTCTTGATTAACTGTCAGTGGACTGATGAAGAATTAGGTGAAAAATTAGATGCTGATTCTAAAAAATACATTGCAGACAATAACATTCAGGTATACACAATAAATGCCATTGACAAGGCAATTGAAATTGGAATGGGTAAACGTACCAATACAATCCTTCAATCTGCATTCTTTAAACTGGCAAATATATTGCCTATCGAGGATGCTGTAAGATACATGAAAGAAGCAGCTAAAGCATCTTATGGTAAAAAAGGTGACGCAGTTGTTGAAATGAACTACAAGGCAATTGATGCCGGTGTAGATGCACTTCACAAAGTAGAAGTACCGGCTTCCTGGTCAAATCCTGAATCAGACGCTCCTGCTCCTGAAATTACAGGACGTCCTGAAACAGTTAAGATGGTTAAAAACCTAATGATACCAATTTCATTGATGAAAGGTGACGATTTACCGGTATCTGCCTTTGTGGATTATGCAAACGGAGAATTTGAACTTGGCGCTTCTGCATACGAAAAACGTGCTGTTGCAGTAAGCGTGCCTGAGTGGGATCCTGAAAAATGTATCCAGTGTAACAGCTGTGCATATGTATGTTCACACGCTACAATCCGTCCGTTTATGTTAGACGAGGAAGAAATAAAAGCTGCCCCATCTAATATAAAACTTGCTGATACAAGACCAAAGGCAAGCGAATATAAATTTACAATGAGTGTAAGTCCTATGGACTGTATGGGATGCGGCGAGTGTATCACTGTTTGTCCTAAGGATGCTATCAGGATGGTACCTAGGGAATCTCAATCCCATGAACAGCCAGTATTTGATTATTTAGTAGCAAATGTAAGCAAAAAGCCTGGAGTACCGGCGGCAACTACCGTTAAAGGATCACAGTTTAACCAGCCACTTCTTGAGTTCTCAGGAAGCTGTGCAGGCTGTGCAGAAACATCCTATGCTCGCTTAGTTACTCAATTATTTGGTGAACAAATGTATATATCCAATGCTACAGGTTGTTCTTCCATATGGGGAGGTCCTGCTGCTACCAGCCCGTATACAGTAAATAAAGACTCTAAAAAAGGTCCGGCTTGGGCAAACTCATTATTTGAAGATAATGCTGAGCATGGATTTGGTATGTACCTTGGACAAAAAGTTATACGTGAAGAATTAATTGCCAAAGTGGAAAAAATAGCTGCTTCAGATAAAGCTTCTGATGAACTTAAAGCTGCTATTGCTAAGTTCTTAGAAACTAAGGACAACACAAGGGATAACGCGCCTGCAGCAGATGCATTAATTGTTGAGCTTGAAAAGGCTGCAAATGCAGGATGTAACCTTGCTAAAGAAGTTCTTGAGAAAAAGCAATATCTGTCCAAGAAATCCATATGGATCTTTGGTGGAGACGGCTGGGCATATGACATTGGATTTGGCGGACTTGACCATGTACTTGCTACAGGTGAAGACGTAAATGTTATGGTATTTGATACAGAAATGTATTCAAATACAGGAGGTCAGACATCTAAAGCATCTACAATAGGTGAAGTTTGTCAATTTGCTGCTGCAGGTAAAGAAACTCCAAAGAAAAACCTAGCAGAAATAGCTATGACTTACGGATACGTGTATGTGGCACAAATTGCTCTTGGAGCGAACCCAGCTCAGGCTATTAAAGTAATTGCTGAAGCTGAAGCTTACAACGGACCTTCATTAATAATTGCCTATGCTCCATGTGAACTTCATGGAATTAAGGGTGGAATGAACCACTGTCAGACAGCAATGAAGAAAGCTGTGCAAAGTGGTTACTGGAATCTGTTCTCATTCAACCCTGCTCTTAAGGCTGAAGGCAAAAATCCGTTTACGCTTTCATCCAAACCGGGTGATGGAACTTACCAGGAGTTCTTAAACAACGAAATACGTTTCACACGATTGACACGCACATTCCCAGAACGTGCTGAAAAACTCTTTAATAAATCTGAAGCTTTAGCTAAAGAGCGTTATGAGCACTTACAGAGATTAGTTGAGCTTTATAAGCAAGAAGACTAATAAGGATTTATAAGTAAATAAAAAGGGAGCTTGTTGTATAAGCAGCTGAAAAACTGCTTGTACACAGCTCCTTTTTTAATACATAGTTTTTTTATGTCTTAATACACATCTAATTATTTAAAAATTCACTTCCCTCTAACCAATCAATAAACTGCTTTGCTGTCCTTGCAGACCTACCGTTGTACATAAGTTCCCATTTTATTGCTTCTTTTTGAAGCCAGTCTTTGTCTACATTAATGCCCCTTTTTTCTGCAAGACCCTCCACAATCTCCAAAAACTCCTTCTTGTCCGGTGATGAAAAAATCACAGTAATTCCAAACCTCTCTGAAAGTGAAAGCTTCTCTTGTATGGTATCTCTGGCCCTTACTTCATCATCAAGGCTGTCAGACTTTAAGCCCGCTCTCTCACTGAATTTCTCCTTAATAAGATGCCTTCTGTTGGAAGTGGCATAAATTAATACATTGTCCGGTCTGTTCTCTACCCCTCCCTCAAGGACTGACTTTAAAACGGTATAACTCTCTTCGGTATCTTCAAAGGATAGATCATCAACAAAAATGATAAATTTGCACTTTCTGTTTTTTACCTGTCTTATTATTGCAGGAAAATCCGTAAGATGCTTTTTTGAAACTTCGATAATTCTTAGTCCTGATTCACTATATTCATTTCCTATAGCCTTTACAGTTGATGATTTTCCCGTACCCCTGTCCCCATATAACAAAACATTGTTTGCAGGAAGCCCATTAACAAACTTTTCTGTGTTTTTTATCACATCAAGGCGCTGCTCCTCATAACCTATAAAATCTGATAAACGGATAGGGTCAGGGGATTCAATTCCTCTTAGGTATCCACCATTTTCCTTGCGCTCCCATACAAAAGCACTGTATCTGGCAAATATCCCACAGCCGTTTTTATAATAAAAGTCCGCAAGTTTTTTCACCTTTTCTCCCCATGTGCTATTCAGATAAAATTCATTAAATACATCATTGCATTGGACTGAAAATGTTTTTTTGCTGCACTTACTTTTCTTCTCAAACTCCCAAGAAGCAAGGCCATTTATTGCATCTCTTTGTAACCTGCTACCGGAAATTTTCTTTAAGGCAAATTCTTTAATTTCACCGGAAGTTATAGAAGATATGGCATAAAGACTGTCTAAATCCCTTGAAACTGCCTTTACCAATTGTTTATCAATATCCTCAAAACATTCTTTTTCTGCCAGCATAGAAAAGGGATTTTCATCAAATATAATTTTTTCAATTACATATTCTTTAAGTGTAGCAGTTGAATTTGATGCAATAAGTTCAATAAAAAACTCATTGTATAATCTTGTAAATACATTAAATTGTGGTTGGTCATTATTAATATAATCAATGAGTTTATATAATTTTTCAATTATCTTGTCTTCTAAAAATTTTCTATATACAGATAAACAATCAAAATTAAATAATAATTCTTCTAAATTCATTTGTACTATAAAACACCTCTCTTCAATGTCTGCCCATGATATCAATATTTTCTTTTCTTTGTTTTGCATTTAAATAACGCTCATATACATCCAGAACTTAAGATGTTTTTTTTGTATAATACACTATACTTACTTAAAAAATAATTATAATCTCTCCTTTATTTATTAATATAGTATTTTATAAGTGCCTAAACCTATTCTATATTTTTCTTTTAACTATTTCAACAATTACTTTAAAACCTGCCATTATGAAAGATAGAATAATACGCATTTGTAAACTTTTTAAAAAGACCAGTCATTTTATTGACCGGCCTTTTATAAATCTCATTAGTTAAATTCATTAAAAATCATATATTTTCATTTCTTAAAGCATCTATAGGATTATCATCTTTTATTTTTCTCATGGAATAAATCATTGTTGCAAAAACTACTGCAAAAACACTGCCTATGGCAATAACAACGCTATACCAAGGGACAAAGAATCCCGTCTCCCATCCTTCAATGATACTCCGGTAAATAAGATAGGTTACACCAAAGGATACAGGAATACCATACATCAACCCCTTAATTCCATAGAGCAGGCATTCATAATTCATCATTTTATTAAATCCCTTTTGGGTCATTCCTATAGACCTTAGCATTGCAAACTCCCGGCGGCGGAGGGCAATGTTTGTTGAAATTGTATTAAACACATTTGCCAGTGCTATCAGTGATATTAAAATTATAAATCCGTAGGAAAAAACATTAACAACGGTTACCAATGCTCTCATAGATTCCCCGTTTTCAGCAGCATCATACAGCCTTGAAACCGGTAATTCCTTTTCCTCTAAAATGCTGCACATTTTATTATATACAGACTTGTGATCATCCGCCTTAAAATACAATATTGCTTCCACACTTTCAATATTTCTGTCGGTGTAAGCTGAAATAGCACTGTAGGGGTACATAAATGTTATTGTATCTCCAAAGTTGTTATCCACACAAAATGGTTTTTCATCTGAAACAACACCAATTTTTAAATTTAATTCCTCAGTTGCCTCATCAAAGGTTAATTTCATCTCCTCTTCCCCATTTTCAGCATTTTCACTGCTAAAAAAGTAAATTGTCTCTCCTGCATCATCAGTATATTTTCCGTTGTAATAATACCCTTCTATTTTTTTAATCTGTCTCAATTTAATTTCTCCAATTTCTTCCTCTAATATATGGAATGTATAATATTTACTTTCATTACTATGTTTTGTAAAATCCCTAATAACAGCTAACGGCTCATCAGAATTTAAATATAATTCTTTATCATATGAATTTTTATTCAGAAACTTTTCATACGAGCCATTATCAATAAAATATATTGAAGCACTAAATTCTTCATGTCCTGACTTGTAGTAAGGATAGTTTTCCCCGTATATTTTTTTGCGGTAATTTATATATTCTTTACTTAGACTATTTACTGGAACTTCAATATTTTTATGCTCAAAATATGCATAACTGCTGTCTTTAACTCCTTTTACCCCGGATAATTCTTCAAACAACTCCTCTAATGAACACTTTTCACTAATGTCAGGCGTAAAGGTATAAATAATATCATATTCTTTCTCATCTATAACAGAATTGGTGCCCTTTGTAAGATATGCACAAAAACTACTGGCAGATATAAACAAAACCACACTCATAAAAAGGGAAACTACTGTAGCACGATACTTTTTCTTGTTGCGTTTAAAATTCTTCCTAGCAATCATACCTTCAAATCCAAACAGCTTGTAAGTAAGCTTTGAGGTTTTCACCTTTCCTGCCTTAATCTTAACGTCATTATTTTGCCTGACGGCATCAATGGCAGATAACTTTACGGCGCGTCTTGCAGGAATATACGCAGATATCAGCACTGTAATAAACCCTATCAGTACTGCGGCAACCACAGCACCTGCCGATACATATAAATGCAGTTCCACATTTGAATTAT